>JAJDAL010000049.1 GCA_029261875.1 Deltaproteobacteria bacterium | reverse complement strand
GGGGTGAAGTCCGCTAATCCCTTGTGGGCCTGGCGTTGCGTGATCGCCGCCGTCAATGTCGTCTTCCCGTGATCCACGTGACCAATGGTCCCCACGTTCACGTGCGGTTTCGTGCGTTCGAACTTCTCCTTGGCCATGACTCCCTGTCCTTCCTCACTCGAACTCGTTCGAGTTCGATCGTCGATACGTCGTCAGCTGGAGCCCACGAGCGGATTTGAACCGCTGACCTCGTCCTTACCAAGGACGTGCTCTGCCAACTGAGCTACGTGGGCATAAACAGCGCCAGCGGTCAAAAACGTTGCGAGTCGCGCTGCGCGCGATTCGCGTCTCTTCCCCACCGTGCCCCTCTATTTCTTCCCTCACTTGCCTTGCGGCGAAATCTCTCTACTTCGTTCTTCTACGCCGAACTCGCCTCGCGGCGCACGCACAGCGCATGCATTGGAGCGGGAAACGGGATTCGAACCCGCGACCCCGAGCTTGGAAGGCTCGTGCTCTAGCCAGCTGAGCTATTCCCGCGCGTAAAGCTTTTCGTTCCTTCCCATTCGCGACGACGCAAAGCAACGAGTGGTGGAGAGGGGAGGATTTGAACCTCCGAAGGCTAAGCCAGCAGATTTACAGTCTGCCCCGTTTGACCGCTTCGGTACCTCTCCGCTCTCGAACTCTGAAACCTCCGCCTCCCGAACTTCGAAACTCCAATCAAACTTTTTCGAACCGTGCGAATCCTGAACTCTTTTCACCCGCGTAAACAGGGCCGGCGCCCAAATCCTTCGCAATCCGCAAGATGAGCTGCTCAAGCCCGGGGCTGTTGGTGAAACGTGCGCCCGACAAAGCTTTACTTCGCAATCGTTTGGGTGCAGCGACCTCGTTCGCTCCGGAGCTGGCGAAGGGACTTGAACCCATAACCTGCTGATTACAAATCAGCTGCTCTACCAATTGAGCTACGCCAGCCTGACTTCTAAGAACATTCGCCGAAGACGCTTTCCTCAACGAAAAGTTCTGTGAAACGTACTTCCGTAAACCGTATTTTTTGCAAACGTATCTTGTAGTTAGATGTTCCGGGATCGGCGGACGAATATAGGCATGTATTTCGCAAGCATCAATGGCGAATCGCCGGTTCTCCGAGGAAAATCGCTCAGTTCCCCGATCATCCCCGCAGGGAAACGCGACCTTACGGATCGCGATTCCGCCTCCGACGCACGCCCTCGAACAGTAATACCGCGGCAGCGGTTCCCACGTTGAGGGAGCCGATGGACGCCTGCATGGGAATTCGAACCCAGTGATCGACCGCGTCTGCGAGCCCGGCGCGAATCCCACTCCCCTCCGCGCCGAACAACCAGATCAGGTCCCCCTCGTAAACGCGGCTCGGCGCATCGAATAGATCTTCGCCCTGGTGGCTATCCGCGCCAATGACCCAAAAACCCTTCTTTTTCAAAGACTTGAAGGTCGTTCGCAAATTCCCGACCCGCGCCACCGGCACGTGCTCGAGGGCACCGGCGCTCGCTCGGGCCACGGCGGGACTCAGGGGCGGAGAGCGCCGCCGGGTGAGCAGGAGCCCCTGCACTCCGGCCGCCTCGGACACCCGGAGGATGGTTCCGAGGTTCTGAGGGTCCTCGACCCCATCCAACGCAACGAGTTGACGCGGAGAGGGCTCTGCGAGGAGTGATTCCAGCTCGACTTCCGGAATCCCCCCTACCTTTAATGCGACGCCTTGCGTCGACGCCCCCTCCCCGACCGCACTTTCGAGTGCCTGGGGGTCGACGGTCCGGACTGGAACTCCGGCCGCCTCCGCGAGGGCGACGACTTCTGCGATGCGGGGACTTCGCGGATCGCGAACCAGCCAGAGTTCACCCAGCGATCGACGCTTGGAACGGATCGCCTCGATCACCGGACGAACGCCATAGAGAAACTGACTCGGGGTGGCCCCCCCGGCCTTAGGCGTCGATGCCCGACTGGGCCTGGCCGATTTCACGCACGAGCTCTTGGGCGGCAGACGCCGGATCGGCTGCCTGGGTGATGGGACGCCCACAAACGATGAGATCGGACCCGGCGCGGATCGCATCCGCTGCGGTCGCGCTGCGCTTCTGGTCGTCCCCCGGCGCGGCGGCACCAATCGCGCCACCGCGAACCCCCGGGGTCACAATGCGGAGCTTTCCCGCCGAGCGCTGGCGAACCAGCGCAACTTCGCGCGGAGACGTCACCACGGCGGGTACACCGGCCGCAAGCGCCAGATCGACCAGGCGCGCCACATGGTCGGCCGCGCTTCCCGCAACGCCGACTTCCTTCAGGTCCGTATCCCCGAGACTGGTCAACACCGTCACGGCCGCGATCAGGGGTGCGGGACGCCCCGCGGCGGCTGCGGCTTCTCCGGCCGCTTCCACGGCTGCCCGCAACATGTTGCGGCCCCCGCCCGCGTGCACGGTCATCAGGTCTACACCGAGGCGCGTGGCTGCAGAGACCGAACGCGCCACCGTGGTCGGAATATCGTGGTACTTGGTGTCGAGGAAAACGCGCGCGTGTTGCTTGGCAACGTGAATCGCTTCCGGACCCACGACGGTGAAGAGTTCGGCCCCCACCTTGAACCAGCCCACGGCACCACTCAAACGGCGAATCAATTCCGTCGCCGCTTGCAACGTAGGAACGTCGAGGGCAACGGCGAGATGGGTTCGAGGGTCGCTTTCGAACGGCGCGACCCAACCCTGCTGCGCGTCGTCGGATGCGGTTTCCACGGTTCTCCCTCGCCGGCGGAGGATAGCGCAACCAAACGATTCGTTGTCTTGAATCGATGCGCGCGTTCCGGGTATCCTTCAACGAGCATGAGACCCCCGGGAACCTTCAAGGTGGCGAGTGCCAATCGAGCGTTCGAGGATTTTCTCGAGCCGGTCGTTCGCGGCGAACGCCGCGTGCAGCGAATCCTTCAATCCTTGCGGGCGGAAATCCTCGACGGCGACCAGGAGTGCAGCATCCGGGTCCGACGCATCTTCGACGATCCCTGCGAACTGTTCCGCCTCGAACTCGACGTTCCGGGTTTGTCGTACCACCGCACGGTATTGTTGGATCGCGAAGCACTGGAAGAGCTCTTGGAGGTCGACGACATTCGCGCGCGCGTCCGGGCGTCCATGCTCTAAGATCTGACTCGGCGCGGGTGCCCGGGGCAGGACTCGAACCTGCATGGCCTGGGCCAAGCGATTTTAAGTCGCCCGCGTCTACCGATTCCGCCACCCGGGCATGGGCCTGCGCGGCTCGAGGATAGCGACTCAAGGTGTTCCACGGAAACAAGATCGTCGTCGTAATGCCCGCCTACAACGCGGCCAAGACCATCGAGCAAACCACGGCGGAAATTCCCCTCGACCTGGTCGACGAGATCGTGGTGACCGACGACGCCAGCCGCGACGAGACCGTCGACATCGCGCGAAAACTCGGGCTTCGAACCCTCGTACACAAACAGAATCGGGGCTACGGGGGAAATCAGAAAACTTGCTACACGGAAGCCCTCCGCCTGGGCGCCGACGTCACCGTCATGCTCCATCCCGATTATCAGTACTCCCCGCGGCTGATCCCGGCGATGATCACCATGATTACCGACGGCCCCTTCGATGCGGTCCTGGGCTCCCGCATTCTGGGCGGCAGTGCTCGCCAGGGAGGGATGCCCCTGTATAAATACGTCGCCAATCGCGGGCTGACCGCGGCCCAGAATGCCTTGTGTGACGCCAAGCTGTCGGAATACCACACGGGCTACCGCGCGTTTTCGCGTCGGATATTGGAAACACTTCCGCTGCTCGAAAACTCCGACGATTTCGTGTTCGACAATCAGATGCTGGCGCAGATTCTTTTTTCGGGATTCTCGATTGGTGAAATCAGCTGCCCGGCGGCCTACTTCGAAGAAGCGTCTTCGATCAACTTTCGGCGCTCGGTTCGCTACGGACTCGGCGTGCTTCAGACCGCGACCCAGTTCTTTCTCCAGAAGCGCGGCCTCGCCTCGTACCCGATCTTCGACGCGGAAGGTCGACGGCTCGACCCGGGCTCGGAACCCGAACACGTCTCGGTATTGCCCGCAGCCGCGGACGCTACCTAGCCTCACCGCGCCGGCGTGCGATGGCATCCAAGGCCGCCGCAACGCGCTTGGCCCGATCGAAATTCGCCAATCGAAATACCACGCTCTGTTCGATTCCGATCAATTCCACTTCGACCCCGGCTCCCGACAGCCAGCGGAGCGGCGTGGCCCCCGCCACGCCGGCGAAGGCAACGTACTGCGGTGCCCGCCCGACCAGGATCCGCTCGCGAATCAGGCGCGGCCCCGTCGTATCCTCCCTGCCCAAATCGGGTTCGAGGCCCAGCATGGGCGGCGAATGTTCCCAGCGCTCCCGCCATTCGTATTGCAGGGCTTGGACCGAGACCCCCCCTTCCACCAATGCGAAATCCGGATCCTCTGCCGCCACATCGCGGAGGTGAATCCAGGCCTGTTCGAGGTCGATCGGCGGACCCGCTGTGCCAGCGCAAGCGCAGGCCAGCAAGATTGCGCCCCAAACTCCAGGAATTCCGCCTCGAAACTGCATCCGATCCCTACGCGCCTCCACATCGAAACGGTATACACCCGCTACAGCCCTTCGAGGGATGGGCCGATGAATCCGTAACCCTAGGGTTTTGCACGGAGAGGGTCAGCAGCGTCGCACGAATCGAGGGAATTCGGGCGACTTTGGGCGAGGCAGCGTGGACCTCTACACAGCCGCGGGGCGCATCGCGCGCTCCTTCGAGATCGACGGGAAACCCGTCGAACTAGGGCAACACGGCGTGATCGGCGACGGGTTCACCGCCGCGTTGATCGGCGTGGACGGATCCGTGGATTGGCTGTGCCTGCCGCGATTCGATTCGCCCAGTGTATTCGGTTCGATTCTCGACCCCGAAAAGGGCGGGACGTTTCGCATTCGACCGACCAGCCTGCCCTTCGATTCCATCCAGGGGTACGACTCCGACACCAATGTGCTCCAGACCCTGTTCCGCGTGCCCGATCGCGGCGTCGCCTGCCTGACCGACTACATGCCCTGGACCGACGATCCAAGATCCTCGATCCACGAGCTGCATCGGTTGCTCGAAGTGCGCGAGGGTGCGCTCGAAATCGAGGTCGTTTTCGACCCCCGTTTCGACTACGCGCGCCACAAGACCCGTGTCGAAGTGACGGAGCACGGCGCCGTTGCCGAGGGTCCCAACGGCGAGTGTCTGTCGATCGCGCTGGGTTGCGGATTTCGCTTCGCGTCCCGCCCGGAAGGCGGTGCAATCGCGCGCTTCACCCTGCGCCCGGGACAGCGCCTGTGGGCCATTCTCAGTTGGCAGGCCGGACAACCGGAGCCCGTCACCGCCTATCGGCCTTTCGAACACTTGCGGACCACGCGTCGTTTCTGGCGTTCATGGGCATCGCGCTTGCGCTACGACGGTCCCTGGCGCCACGACGTCATGCGGTCCGCATTGGTGCTGAAGCTCATGCAATACGCACCCACGGGTGCCATGGTGGCCGCCGCGACGACCAGCCTCCCCATCAACGGACACGGCAACCGCAATTGGGACTACCGATTCTCCTGGACCCGCGATAGCGCCATGGCGATCCGCGCCATGAACCTGATGGGATTCGCAGACGAAGCGCGCGGGTACTTCCATTTCGTGCGGGACAACGTCGACCAGCGCGGCCGACTCGACCTGATGGTTCAAATCGACGGCACCGATGTCCCCGAAGAAACGCTTCTCACCCACTTGTCGGGACACGGCGGGGCGGCGCCGGTCCGGATCGGCAACGCGGCCCGCGACCAGAAGCAATTCGACGTCACCGGCGCCGTACTCGACGCCGCTTTCCTCCACGAAAAATCCGGGGGAACACTTTCCCTGAATCTATGGCGCAAGATTCGCGAATTGGTCCACGACTCGACCCAGCACGCCAACGAGCCCGACCACGGCATTTGGGAACCCCGCGCCGATCCCACCCATCACGTTCACTCGAAACTCATGAACTGGGTCGCGCTGGATCGAGCCGTGCGCCTGGCACCTCGCTTCGGTGAAAACGGCGCCCTCAACCATTGGTCCAGTTCACGCGACGCCCTGCGCCGTGAAATCCTCGAGCACGGATACGATTCCCAATCCGGCACCTTCGTTGGCGAATACGGGGGCAACTCCGTAGACGCCACGTTGCTGTTGTTCCCCATCTACGGATTTCTTCCCGCAACCGACCCTCGGGTCGAACGTACCCGTGCGCGCGTCGTGAAAGACCTGGGCGCCGGGAAGTTCCTGCGCCGCTACCAGGCGTACGACGGAATCGATGCAGACGAGGGCGCCTTCGTGCTTTGTGGTTTCTGGCTCGCCGAGGCGCTTGCGTTGGCGGGTTGCGTGGACGAGGCCCTCGAAGTCTTCCACAACCACCTCGATGCGGCGAACCACGTGGGCCTACACTCGGAGGAAGTGTGCCCCAACACCGGCCAGCCCCTCGGAAACTTCCCCCAAGCGTTCAGCCACCTCGGATTGATTCAAGCCGCCGCACGCCTCGACCTCGCCCTGCGCTTGCGCGACGAGGGCGCCGAACGCCCTCCGCGGCACGCCTTCGATCTCCCGGACGTTTAGGTCCAACTCCATCCTCGGTTCCGCGATGAAGCGCCTCGGCGTTTTCTAGGGGCGACCCGCTTGCGCGGGTTGCGACTGGTAGGCGACGAGCTGCCAGGGGCCTTCGCTGCGGTCGTAGATCGCGTAATAGGTGCTGTCCAGGTCGAGCGTTTCGCTCCCCGCCTGAACCGTCATCCGCACACGTCCCACAACTTTCGCAGCGTCGCCCGCCACTTCGACCCGCGGCTCCTCCCCTTTGAAGGCGAGATAGCGGACCTTCCCGCTGCGCAGGCCCTCCATCAGACTCTGCTTGGAATCGGGGTTTCCGTTGGAATGGATGTAGACCAGGCGTTCGTGGAGCAATCTGCCCAACACCGCGAGATCCCGATCCACGAACGCGCGACGACGTAGGGCCTCGAGCTGCGCCACGTCGGCCTGCGCGCGTCCGTCGTAGTCGACGAAAATCGGTGACGACCACGCGCGTTCGCGCGTCGCTGCGAGGCAGTCATCGTCGGCGCTCGTGCGGTAGCCACCGTGGCACGGCGTGACACGCGTGGCCCGACCCTTCGCGTCGAACTCGGTCCGGAGGTTCGCCGCATTGATGGCGGGCGTTTCTTCTTGGATCGCGCGCACGTAGTAGACCGCATCGCGGGTGCCGCGCGTAAACGACTCGTCTACGAATTCGATCGCACAGCCACTTGGATCCGGTTCGCAGAGAATCCGGCGCCAGGGATCCTCGATCAGATCCGCCACGGGTTCCCCGGCTTCGACCTGGGGACGAATGCGAACGATCTCGATCGCCTCGATGCGGTGGCGCGTGTTGCTGGGCCGGTAGCATTCACCGCGACACAGTTTCTCGACCCGATCCGCACCGAGCCCGCGCTGCGACTGCGCCGGACACCCGGCAATCTGCACTGGGGCCCCCACCGCGCGGACGCGAAACACCGGCGACCGATCCATCTCCACGGCACTGCCCATCGGGGCCACGCCCTGGGGTCCGTTCGTCAGGTCGAACCAGAGCAGGATGCGTGGCCCGCTCGTTCCGAACACTTCCCGCCGAACCAGACTGTCCCAGATGGAGTGGCGATCGCGCCCCTCCGCGTGGACGCCCACCAACCCGCCGGGATACATGAAGCTCGCCACGCGCTCCACGCTCAGAAGGCCCCGAAAGCCGATGGGCCCCACAGGCACTTCCTGGGCGCGGCGGTCGTCGAGCTGCTCTCCGTTGACGTAGCGCGCGAGCCCGCGCTCGATGAAGGACGAACGCGCGCCTCGGGAATCCGTCATTTCCCGTCGCGCCACCTGCTTGTAACCCGTACCCGGTCGGGCCGTGTGGTTGTCACTCGAAGCCATGAGGCCGAAACGGAAACGTCGGGGCGCGTCGCCTGGCTCGAAGTTCGTTAGTGCCAAACTGTATTGGGCGGATTGACGCGGCCGCAGGGACATGGCGGGTTTGAAGCAATCGCGACACTGGTCGCAATCCAACCAATCCTCGGGCCGGGTATCGGGAAACACCCATTGGGGTTTCACGGGCGCTGCGGCGGCGAATCGCTTCGCCTCCTCCACGCGCGCTCGACACTCGTCCTCGGGCAGATCACCACAGCGCGCGCGCATGAGTTCGCCTGCACGCTGACAACACGGGTAGAACTCCGCCGTCGTCTCCGGACAGGTGAACTCGCCGTCCCGCGTAGCCGCACCGAAACTCCGAAATTCCTCGGAGTTCCCGTGACCGGAATAGACCTCGAACAAGCGTTGACGTTCCGGGTCGTGGTCTCGCGCCGAGAGCTGCACCGCGATGTCCGTCCCGCGCGGCGTGTGAACCCCCCAGGCGGTCCCGTGCGGAATCACCAGTGAAGGGAGTGCCCATTCGTCGAGCTTTCGAAACAGCTCACCGGGTGTCGCGGCATTCTCTCGGCACTCCTCCGGCAACTC
The DNA here is from genome assembly GCA_029261875.1 of Deltaproteobacteria bacterium. GTDB lineage: Bacteria > Myxococcota_A > UBA9160 > UBA9160 > JAJDAL01 > JAJDAL01. The sequence continues at coordinate 198,438 of JAJDAL010000049.1, read as the reverse complement.
CCGGGAATGCACGCCCTTTTCGCAGTTCGGGATCTCGGCCAGACGCTCGATCCAGCCGAGGAAATTTCCGTAGGGTTCCGAAAACAGCCCCACCACCGCCTGGGCTCCGCCCAGCACCCAGGCGCTGGGAGCGCGATCCATCACGTCGTCGGCGAGCGACGAAATGGGACGCAGTGGGAGTTCGCTGTCGGCGGTCCCGGGGAAAATCACATTCTTGTGGCCGTAGTGATTCTCCGGACCCGTCCCGACCTGGGTCCATTCCCAACCCGTGAACGCGACCATCTCCGGGTCCTCGGCATCTCCGGACAGGGCGTTGCACTGACGCACGGCGTCTTTGGTGTCGCGCCAGCGCTCGGGCGTAAGGCCCTCGGCGTGATCGTTCAGGGAAAAGAAATCGAGCCCCGCGCAATGGCGCGCGAAGTCGCATGCGTCTGCAGGCGGGTGCGCGCCTTCGCCTCCGAACAGCGGCAGCGCGAACACGTAGGAATCAATCGAATACGTGGTGTGAACGTGAAGGTCGCCGAAAAGAACCTGCTTCGACGCGAACGCGTCGGTTGCACTGCCAAACAACAGCACCGCGACCAGCCCAAACCAGCCGGCTCGCCGCTCAAGACCGTCCGAGTTCTTCGTCACAGCGCCCTCGACCCGCGCCGAGTATACACTGCGCGCGTTTGCGACATGTGCGATGGAGGGAGTTTGGAGGCGCCGCCCGGATTCGAACCGGGGATAAAGGATTTGCAGTCCTCTGCCTTACCACTTGGCCACGGCGCCATCCAATGCGGGGACTGGGTAACGCGCACCCGGGGTCCAGTCAAATTGAGGCCGTGATTCAGAAATCGGGCAAGCGCTGGCGCTTCCCCCCGAGTCGAAGCACAGGGCCTTCCGGCCCTTCGTCCACCGCCAGCAGCATTTCCGCCTGTGCGCTCTGGCGAAAGCGCGCCAGCAAGCCCCCCGGCGACAGGTCGCGCTTCACCCGGCACAGCAGCGCGCCGTCGCGCGACACCCGTAGGGACGCCATATCCAGCGCCTCCCCACTGCCATCCGAGAGCCTGACCCGGCCACTCTCGAGATCGATGCTGCGCACGAAAAACGCCGCTTCCTCCACTTCGATCTGGCCCCGAAACTGGGCGACCTGAACGATGAATTTCTGCTCTTGCGGGAGGTATCGGACCGAGCGGTCGAACAACGCGCGCAAACGCTGATTCAAGATTGGAAACCCCTCGTGGGTCCAAGAACCATCCCGGTGCAGTACGAGGCCGAAGGGTCGGAGCGGAGGCGGTCCCGGCGGGATCAATCTTCCGGGAGCGGCTCGGGAGTCGCGGTCCCGTCCGGGGCCACGCGGAAGATCCCGAGAAAGTCGTAACGGTTCCAAAGCACGACGCGTTGCTCACTCGAGCCGTGTTCGGGCACGTAGACCCATTTCTCGTTCCACTTCACCCCGAATTCTTCCTGGGTGCGCGGGTCGTTGACACTGCCCACCTGGTCCGTGGGCGCACCGAGCCTCTCCCAGAGTTCGGCGCGCTGGGGCGTCATCGGTCGCACTCGCCACCGATCATGTTGATGAAGTCGAAGGTCGGAATGATGTCCGCCAACAAGTCGCCCTTCACCATTTTCGGCATCGGCTGAAGGTTGATGAAGCTGGGAGGACGACAGCGCACCTTGTACGGAACCGCACTCCCGTCGGAAACGACGTAGAAGCCGAGTTCGCCGTTGGCGGACTCGACGGCCGTGTAGGCTTCGCCGGCGGGAACACGCGGCCCTTCGGTGACGGATTTGAACTGCTGAATCAGTTCTTCCATGCGGTTGAATACGCGGTTCTTGGCGGGCCAGCGAACGCGCGGATCGTCGACGTTGACCGGCCCCGGCCCGAGGGCTTCCAATTTCTCGACGCATTGATCGGCGATCTTCAGGCTCTGGTGCATCTCTTCCACGCACACCAGGTAGCGGTCGTAGTTGTCCCCGACCTCACCGATCGGCACGTCGAAATCGATTTGGTCGTAGACCAAGTACGGCTCCGCCTTGCGAATGTCGTAGGGCACGCCCGCGGCCCGCAACAACGGGCCGGTGACGCTGTAGCGGATGCAATCTTCCTTGGAGAGGATCCCGGTTCCGCGCACGCGATCCACGAAGATGCGGTTGCTCGTCACCACGTCGTCGAAGTCCGCCAGCAGCGTGCGAATCCGCGCGGCGTTCTCGCGATACAGGGCCGGAAAGGAAGGCGGAAGGTCGTGTTTGACGCCACCGATGCGGACGTAGTTGGACGTGACCCGTGCCCCGCAAAGCTCTTCCTGGAGATCCCAACACAGCTCGCGCGCCTGGATGCCGTAGAGAAACGGCGTCATGGCCTGCATTTCGAGGCAGGCGGCGCCGCAGCGCGTGAGATGGTCTCCCAGCCGAGACAACTCGCCTCCGAGAACCCGCAGCCATTGGCAGCGCTCGGGGGTCTCCAGATCCAGAAGTTTTTCTACGGCGAGGCAATAGCCGAGATTGGCGAGGATCGCGGAGTTGTAGTTGAGACGATCGGTATAGGGAATCGCCTGATACCAGGTACCGCTCTCGCATTCCTTCTCGAATCCCCGGTGCAGGTACCCGACCTGGATGTCCAGATCGACGATGGATTCGCCGTCGAGTTCGATCAGGAATTTGACCGTGCCGTGCGTCGCCGGATGCGACGGCCCCATGTTGAGGATCTGATGTTCGGTGTGGAGGTCGCGTTCCGAATCGTCTTCGGTCGTATCCGTGCGGCGTTGGGTGAGGCGGATGTCTTCCACCATGTCAGTTCCTCGGCCCCACCAGGGGCTGTCGCCGTTCCTTGGGATAGTCCTTCCGCAACGGGTGTCCTTCGAATTCGTCGTACAAGAGAATGCGACGCAGGTCCGGGTGGCCCTCGAAGCGAACGCCATACAGATCGAAGACTTCCCGCTCCATCCAATTCGCCGACGGCCAGATGTCCACCGCGCTATCGATCACGGGGGACGCCTCCGGGACGCGAGCCTTCACGCGCACGCGGTGATTCCGCGCCAGAGAGTAGAGGTGGTAGACGACCTCGAAGCGCGGCTCCTCCTCCACGTAGTCCACCGCCGTCACGTCCATCAGCATCTCGAATTCGAGCTCCCCATCGTCGCGCAGGAACCGAAGCACTTCGACGATGTGGGTCGGATCGACCACCACCGTGGCGTCGCCCAGGTTGGCGTGGGTGTGGCGAACCGACGAGCCGTGCACTTCCAGCAGACGACGCAGCGCCGTCGAACCGAAGTCTTCCATCAGGACCGCGCTTTCATGATTTGGACGCCCGGGGAGCGTGCTCGCGATCGTATTCGCTGCGCAGGAACTCGAGGCGCCGTTTGAGGAGTGTGTCGGGAACGAGCAGATCCTCCTTGTGGAACATCAGCGATTTACGGTCGAAGCCGGCGATCTCGGTTTCGCGACTCATGACGATCGCCTCTTCGGGACAAGCTTCTTCGCACAATCCACAGAACATGCAGCGCGACATGTCGATATCGAAGACTTCCGGGTAGCGCTCGATGCCCGCACTCTCCAGCTCACCCGGCACGATGGAGATGCAGTCCGTGGGGCAGGCGAATTCGCACAGTCCGCAGGCGACGCACTTGGGGTTCCCGTTGTCGAGGCCCACCAAGACCGGCATTCCGCGGAATGCGTCCGCATAGTCGAGGGTCTGTTCGGGGTATTGAACGACGAACGTCAGGTTCTTGCCGGTCAGAAAGCCCCGCATATTGCGGAAGAAATGGCGGCTGGTGGTGACGAGGCTCTTCACCACCATGGGGATGTAGGTGCGTTCGAGCCAACCCAGCTTCGCACGCCGCTTGACTGTTACGACCTTGCCCGGCATGGCGCGGACTATAGGAAATGGGTTCGCATCAGGCGAGATGCCCGGCGAGCCGTTCGGCGTGATAGGAGCTTCGAACCAGCGGACCCGATGCAACATCCTCGAATCCGAGCTCGCGCGCGCGTTCTCCCCAGGCGTCGAACTCCGCGGGCGGCGCATAGCGCTCGACCGCGAGGTGCTCGGACGAAGGCCGAAGGTACTGCCCGATCGTGAGCAGCCGGACACCGGAGGCACGTAGATCGCGCAGGGTGGCCAGGATCTCCGCTTCCCGCTCTCCGAGCCCCAACATGATCCCACTCTTGGTGGGGATGTCGGGCCGAAGCTCGGCCGCGCGGGCCAGCAGCGCCAGAGAGCGCTCGTAACGGGCGGCTGGCCGCACGGCGCGCTGCAACCGCTCGACGGTCTCCAGGTTGTGGTTCAGTACATCGGGCGAGGAATCGAGAACCGCCCGAAGGTCCGTTTCGCGTCCCTTGTAGTCGGGAATCAGCACTTCGACGCCGGTTCCGGGCGAAATCCGGCGAATTGCGCGCACGGTCGCGGCCATCTGGCCCGACCCGCCGTCCTCGAGATCGTCGCGCGCCACGGCCGTCACGACCGCAAACGCCAATCCGAGCTCGGATACCGCCTGGGCGACCTGTTCGGGCTCACGCGGGTCGAGCGCCATCCCGCGTCCGGTCGTGACGTCGCAGAAGCCACAGCGTCGGGTGCAGTGGTTGCCGCCGATCATGAAGGTCGCGGTGCCCCGAGACCAGCATTCGCCCAGATTCGGACAGGCGGCGGAGAAACAAACCGTGTGTAATTTGTGGCTCTCGACGGTTTCTCGAACTTGCTCGAATTCGGGCGTCAGTCGCAGGCGAACCTTGAGCCAGTCGGGCTTTTCCACGGCGTTCGGGGCGCTCACGCGAGTCTCCGCGCGAAGGTCTCCGCGACACAGGAGCGCACCCGCGCGTCCAGGTCGGCCCCCGAGCCCTCTCCCAGCTCCCGGGCCACGGAAGTCATCGCGATGCCGCGCAAGCCACAGGGGACGATCGGGGCGAAGTCGGCGGGATCGAGACTGACGTTGAGCGCAAATCCGTGAAACGACACCCAACCCCTCAAGCCCACCCCGATCGATGCGATTTTTCGCGGCGGAAGCGAGTTCTGCATGAAGACGCCGGTCAATCCCGGTCGTGCGGCGGCGGCGACACCCAGCGCGTCGAGGGATTCGATCAAGCCGGCCTCGATCTCGCGCAAGTAGGCGTGAACATCCGGCGTGCCGCGCTCCTCGAGGTCCAGGATCAGGTACCCGACCAACTGACCGGGACCGTGAAAGGTGACGTCCCCTCCTCGCGTAACCCGGTGAACCTCGATCCCGTCCCGTGCGAGTTCCGCGGCCGGCCGCAGCAGATGGGTCTCATCGCCGCGTCGCCCCAGGGTGATGACCGACGGGTGCTCGAGCAGAAGCAGGACATCGCCCGAAGCCCCCGACCGCCTCGCCTCGACACACTTGTTCTGAAGTTCGAGGGCCTCGGCGTAGGGAACTCGACCCAGCCAGCGTGTCGCGAGCCTAGTCCCCACCCTGTTCTTGGGCCTCCACGAGCTCGCTGGGTTGCTCGAGCAAGCGGCGGATTTCTGCCAGGAACTGGGCGGCCCGCACACCATCGATCACGCGGTGATCCACCGCCAAGCCGAAGTTCATGCGCAGGCCGGGTTCGAAACGCGCACCATCGTCCGCCGGAACCGGCACCGTGCGCAGGGACCCCACGGACAAGACCGTGCTCATGGGCGGAGTGATGATGGCGTAGAACTGATCGACGCCAAACATACCGAGATTCGAGATCGTGAACGTCCCGTCCGCGTAGTCCTCGGGCGAGAGCTTTCGCTCCCGGGCCTTCTCGATCAACGCGTCACTGATTTCTGCCAGGTCCTCGAGCGCGCGCCCGTGGCAATTCTTCACCACCGGCGCGAGCAATTCCCCCTGCACGTCCACCGCGATCGCGACATTGACCGGATTGAAGCGCACGATGCGATCTTCTCGGAACGTGGCGTTCACCTCGGGAAAGCGTTCCAATGCCAATGCGCTGGCCTTCAAGATCAAATGCGTAAAGGTGACACGCTGCCCTTGCTCCTTGCGCGCAGCGCGCAGCGCGCGCATGGGCCCGGCGTCGATGTCCATGGAAATATAGAAATGGGGTGTGGTCTGCTTGCTCTCGACCATGTTGCGAATCAGGAACTTTCGCTTCTGGGAGAGCTTGATCTCCTCACCATAGAGTGAAGAATCGGAGCCGGATGTGCCTTCCTTCGCCTGGCGTTCGACGTGGGAACGCAGGTCCCGCTTGGTCACGCGGCCACTCGGGCCGGTCCCCTTCACACGCGAGAGGTCGATGCCCATTTCTTCTGCGATCCGCACCGCGACGGGTGTGGCGTGAACGTCTCCCTCCATCAGCGGCGTGTCGTCGCTGCGCAGCGCTTCCTCGTAGCGCTCGACATCCGAGACGAGGACGGCCCCGTCCGGTCCGCTGCCAGCGATTTCGGATAAATCGACGTTGCGTTCCTGGGCGAGGCCCCGGGCCCGCGGCGTCGCCCGCACGCGGTCGGGATCCGGCATGAAGAACGGGATCGAAGAAGTGGGGACCACCGATGCCAACGGGGTCGCGGTACGCGGCGCCGTGGGAGCCGGCGCTTCGGGAGCCGGGGTCGGCGCCGCTTGCGACGCTGCTGCAGCGGGAGCGGGAGCGCTCGGTTCCGAGGGGGCGGACGGCGGAGGCGCCGACGCCGCGGCCGGAGCGGCCTGCCCGTGCTCGGACAGGAAACGCTCGACGTCCTCGTCGCTATCGGCTTCGAGCCGCACAATGGCAATCGGCGTCCCGACCGCAACCGTCTCGCCGGCGGGAACCAGAATTCGCGCGAGCTGACCGGACATGTAGGCTTCGAATTCCATATCCGCTTTGTCGGTTTCGATTTCGAGCAGGATGTCGCCCTTGGCGATGGCCTCGCCTTCCTGTTTGCGCCAGACGTTGAGGGTGCCCTCCTCCATGGTGTCCGACAGCTTCGGCATCTTGACTTCACGCGGCATGACGAACGCTCCTAAACCGCGATCTTGAGCGCGGCGCGCACAATGTCATCGGCGTTGGGGAGTGCTTTTTGCTCGAGTTTCCTCGCATAGGGGGTCGGGACTTCCACCGCTGCCACCCGCGCCACCGGCGCATCGAGTTCGTGAAAGAGCGTTTCCTGAATGCGGGCGGCGATCTCGGCCCCCACGCTCACGCTTCTCCAGCCCTCTTCGGCCACCACGCAGCGACGCGTCCGAGCCACGGATTCGAAAACTCCATCCCAATCGAAGGGATCGAGGGTTCGCGGATCGAGCACTTCCGCGTCGATCCCTTCGGCGGCCAGTGCTTCCGCCGCGTGCAAGGCTTCGTGAACCATTTTCGACCAGGCCACGATGGTGAGATCCGTTCCGGGACGCTTGATGTCGGCCCGGCCAAAGGGAATCAACACTTCCTCGTCGGGTACCTGCCCTTTGCTCGAATACAGCATCTCGTGCTCGACGAAGAGCACCACGTCTTCACTCCGAATCGACGTCTTGAGCAGACCCTTGGCATCCGCGGGCGTGCTGGGAATCACCACCCGGATCCCGGGCGAATTCACGAACCACGACTCGATGGAGTGGGAATGCTGGGCGCCCTTCTGGGTGCCCCCTCCGCCAGGCGCGCGAATCGTGATGGGGAGATTCAATTGTCCGCCGAACATGTATCGCATCTTCGCGGCGTGGTTGATGATCTGGTCCATGGCCACGATGGCGAAATTCATGGTCATGAGTTCGGGGACCGGCCGCAGCCCCGCCATGGCGGCCCCCACCGCCAAACCCACGATGCCCGCTTCGGCGATCGGCGTGTCGCGCACGCGTCGCGAGCCGAATTCCGCCATCAACCCTTCGGTCGCACGGAACGTTCCGCCGAAGAGCCCGATGTCTTCGCCCATCAAGAAGACCGACTCGTCGCGCCGCATCTCTTCCGCCATGGCCTCGATCAGTGCTTCGTAGTAACGCATCTCAGGCATGGGGATCACTCGGGTAGCGAACCGCGAACATGTCCTCGTAGAGCGCTTCCGGCGCGGGATCGGGGCTCTCGTCCGCATATTGGACGGCTTCTTCCGCCAGGGCTTCGATCTCTCGATCGAGTTCGAGCAGGGATTCTTCGGTCGCGAAGCCCCCGTCGATCAAATCCTTCGCCAGCCGCGGAATCGGATCGCGCTTGCGCCACAGTTCTTCTTCCGCCCGCGCCCGGTAGCGCCCGGGGTCCGTCATCGAATGCCCCTGGTAGCGATAGCAGCGCGCTTCGATCAAAGCGGGCCCGGCGCCGCCGCGAACCAACTTGACGACTTCCTCGCAAACGCGACGCACTTCGAGCACGTCCATGCCGTTGACGCGGTAACCCGGCATCCCGTAGCCCGACGCCTTCTTGTGAACTTCCGTCAAGGACGAGGAAAACTGGACGCCGGTTCCGATGCCGTAGAAATTATTTTCGCAGATGAAGATGACCGGCAGGTTCCAGAGCTTCGCGAAGTTGAGACCCTCGTGCCAAACGCCCTGATTGGTGGCGCCGTCGCCGAAGAACGACATGACAATCCGGTCGTCTTCGCGGTAGTTGCACGCTAGCCCGAGACCCGCCGCAATGGGGATCGAGCCGCCCACGATGCCGGTTCCGCCGAAGAAGTAGCGCTCGACGTCCGCCATGTGCATGGAGCCGCCCTTGCCCTTGCAGATCCCGGTTTGTTTGCCGAACAGTTCGGCCATGAATTTCTTCGGATCCCCGCCGCGAGCGAGGAAGTGCCCGTGATCGCGATAGGTGTCGATCACGTAATCGTCGAAATTAAGCGCGCTGATGGCTCCGACGGCAACGGCTTCCTGACCGATGTAGAGATGGGTAAATCCGCCGATCTTCCCTTCGCCGTAGCTTTCCGCCACGCGTTCTTCCATGCGCCGGATGAGCAACATCTGGCGATAGAGCCGCAGCATTTCCCTCGACTGAAGCATTCTCTTCCCCCTCCCCCGCTAGAGATCGAATTCGGCCTCTTCGATGAGTGATCGCACGCGGTGCAGGAAGGCGTTGGCGGGGGCGCCATCCACTGCACGATGATCGTATGAAAGTGCCAAGTGCATGATGGGACGAATCACGATTGCGTCCTGCCCTTCGATGTCGCGAACGACCGGACGTTTCACGATCTCGCCCATTCGCAAGATTCCCACCTGGGGCTGGTTGATGATGGCGAAACCGTAGAGGTTCCCATGTCGACCGGGATTCGAAATCGTAAACGTTCCACCCTTGAGTTCGTCCGCGGACAGGCGCTTGCTGCGCGCGCGGCTCGACAGATCCTCTACCGCCTCGGCCAGACCGGCCAGGGACAAGCGATCCGCGTTCCGTACCACCGGGACGACCAGGCCCTTCTCCGTCTCGACCGCGATCCCCACGTGGACGTCTTTCTTTTCCACGATGGCGTCTTCCACCACCGAGGCGTTCAACCGCGGATACTCGCGCAGTGCCCGCACTGCTGCGTGAACGATGAACGGAAGGAACGTCAGATTGAATCCGTTCGATTCGGCGAACGCGCGTTTGTGCTCGTTACGAACGCGAACGACGCCGCCGAAATCGATCTCCGCCACGGTTCCCACGTGCGGGCTGACGCGTTTGGAGAGCACCATGTGCTCGGCCACGATGCGACGCAGCGGCGTCATCTGAATCACGCGGTCGTTCGGTTGCAATTCGTAGGTGAGATAACCGGGACGCTCGGCAGGCTCGGCGGGACGCGGCCTAGCGGCCCCCTTGGCGGCGGGAGAGGGGGAAGGCGCGGCGGATTCTTCGAGGTCGCGCTTGGTCACGCGGCCCGCGATACCGCTGCCCGCGAGTTTCGAAACGTCGACTCCACGGTCCTCCGCCATACGCTTTGCAACGGGAGTCGCCCTTGGCGTCGGGGGCGCCTTGCGTTCGGCTGCCTTGGCCGCTGGCGCCGCCGCAGCGGGACGCGCGGTGTCCGCTGTCGCCCCCTCGGAAATCATCAGCAACGGCGTGCCCACCGGAATCGTCTCGCCCTCGGCCACCAATATTTTTTCCACCACGCCCGCTACGGGCGCGGGAATTTCCGCGTCGACCTTGTCGGTCGTCACTTCGACCAAAGGCTGGTCGACCTCGACGCGCTCGCCGGCCTTGACCAGCCATTGCGCCACGGTCCCTTCGGTCACGCTTTCGCCGAGCTCCGGGAGCTCTACCGCCACCGCCATCGATCCCACTCCTCTAGAAATTGATGCTGCGTCCTTCCGCCGCCAGGGCTGCCTCGAGCAGCGCCTCGGAGAGCGTCGGATGGGCGTGGCATGTGGCTGCGATTTCCGCCGTCGTTGCCTCGAGCGTCATCGCAAGTCCGATTTCTGCAATCAACTCCGTCGCACCGGCGCCCACGATGTGTGCGCCGACGATCTCTCCGTAACGGGGCTCCGCGAGGATCTTCGCGAATCCCGCCGAGTGTGCGGACGCCAGCGCTTTTCCCGAAGCGGAAAAGGGAAACTTCCCAACGCGCAGATCCTCGCCGTACTCGGCGCGCGCCTGCGCTTCCGTCAGCCCCACCCACGCCACTTGGGGTTGCGCGTAGATGCAACCCGGGATCGTGCGGTGATCGAGCGGTTGTCGCTCGACACCCGCCATGTATTCGGCCGCCGCGATTCCCTCTTCGCTCGCCTTATGGGCGAGCAGCGGGCCACCGATCAAGTCGCCGATGGCGCGAATCCCCGGCACATTGGTGGCGAAGCGCTCGTCCACCGTGACGAAGCCCTTGGCGTCCGTAGCGACGCCCAGGGACTCGAGTCCGAGATCGGCGGACAGGGCTTTGCGCCCGATGGCCACGAGCACCTGGTCGGCGTCGAGCACCTCCTCGGCATCGCCCTTGCGCACGTTCACGCGAACGCCGGAATCCGTCACCTTCAACTCTTCGAAACGCGTTTCCAGGCGCACGTCGATTCGTTTGCGCCGAAACTCCCGCTGCAACACCGCGGCGACATCCGGGTCCGCGCCGGGCAACATCTGATCCGCCATTTCGAGAATCGTCACTTCGGCTCCGTACATGGCGTACACGTACGCGAACTCGACCCCGACGGCGCCGGCTCCAATCACGATCAGGCGGTCCGGTACCGTGCGCGACTCGAGGGCTTCGCGGGAACTCATTACGCGGACGCCGTCGACGTCGACGCCCGGCGGCACCCATTCCGTCGAGCCCGTTGCGAGCAGGATCTCGTTGGCCTCGATTTCCTGGGACGCAGCGCCTTCGACCGCCACACGCTTGGGCCCGGTCAACCGGCCGCGCCCCTCGATCAGCGTGATCTTGTTCTTCTTGAAGAGGGACTGGACGCCTTTGCACAGGCGATCCGCAGTCTTGCGACTGTGATCGACGACCTTGGAGTAATCCAGTGTCAGACCGCCGGCCGTCACGCCAAAGGTCGGTCCGTGGGATTTGAGGTTCTCCACCAGCTCGGCGCCCGTGAGCAAGGCCTTGGAGGGAATGCAGCCCCAGTTGAGGCACACGCCGCCGGGTCGATCCGCTTCGATGACGGCGACGCGCCGGCCGAGCTGGGCCGCGCGAATCGCCGCCACGTAGCCTCCCGGGCCCGATCCCACTACCGCTAGGTCATAGGTTTCCGCTTGCGCCACGCGCCCCTCCAAATCGCTCCTGGATCTCCATTGGATCGGATCCTCGATGTCACTTCTTGAAGTAGAAACAAAAGACTAGCCCGATTCCCTGCCGCCGCCTGAAAGCCCACTCGCCCATGGGTCCATTCGGCCCCAAACAGAGACGACGAAGGAAACCTTGGGCAAACCCACAGGAATTGGGCGTTTTTCCCCCTGGCCAACCCGGCCCTATGGGGATGGAATCCTCAGGCGACGGGTCGCGTAATCACCGGCGGGTCCAGTTCGTCGATGTCCTGATGGCGTCCGTCATCGGGAACCTTCTCGAGCTGCACGCGTTCTTGAAGCTTCATGAGTCCGTCGAGTACCGCTTCCGGCCGCGGCGGACAGCCGGGGATGTAGATATCCACCGGTACGATGGTGTCGATGCCCTGCACCGTCGCATAGTTGTTGTAGGGCCCGCCCGAGCAGGTACAGGCACCGAAGGCGATGACCCATTTCGGTTCTGCCATCTGGTCGTAGACGGTTTTCAGGATTGGGGCCTGGCGGTGGCTGATGGTCCCCACGACCCAGAGCAGATCCGCCTGACGGGGGGAGAAACGCGGCAGCGCACAGCCGAAACGATCCAGGTCGTAGCGCGGCCCCGCCACGGACATGAATTCCATGCCACAGCAGGCGGTGACGAAGGGATACATGAACATCGAGTATTTCCGACTCCAGTTCAGTACCGCGTCGAGTCGCGTGGTCTGAAAGGAATCGCCCCCTTGGCGCAGGAACTCGTAGGCCTGCTGGGCGCGCGTCGGTTTTTCGGATTCGGCCATGGATCACCCCTCGTCGATCAATATAGCGGCTCTGATATGGTTCGCTGTTGAGATGGATCGGTCTACGCCGACGCGCGCTCGAGTCCTCATCGCATGGGGGATCCACGCCTTCACGGCCAGCGGCGCGGTGCTCGCACTTTGGGCCCTGGTCGCCCTGCTGCAGGGGGATCTCGCCACCGCCTCCCTCTGCATGCTCGCCGCCCTGTTCATCGATTCGGCGGACGGAACGCTGGCCCGCGCGTTTCGCGTGTCGGAAGTGCTCCCGGAAATCGATGGCCGACGCCTCGACGACATCGTGGACTTTCTCAACTACGCGATCGTGCCGGTGGTCTTCCTGCTGGCCGCAGGCAAGCTCACGGCTTGGCATTGGGGCGCGCTTCCGGTTCTTGCAAGCGCCTACGGGTTCGCCCAAGCCGAAGCCAAGACCGAGGACGATTTCTTCCTGGGGTTTCCGTCCTATTGGAACGTATTGGCCCTCTACCTTTGGCTGCTCGACCTTTCTCCCGTGCTGTCGACCCTGCTGGTGTGTGGGCTGTCCATCGCAGTATTCGTTCCCCTCAAATACGTCTACCCGAGCAAATTGAAACGTTTGAAGAAGACGACCCTGGTCGCGAGTCTGCTGTGGATTGCGTGCGTGGTGGCCGCGATTCTCTTCCCGCAAACACTCCGCCCCTACCACGTCGTCGAATGGAGTGTCGTGTATCCCATCTATTACCTCGGAATCTCGGCTTGGCTGGGCCGCTGGTTTCGAAGCGAGCGCGCGTTGTACAATCCTCCCTCGTGAGGATTCATTCTTGTCGAAACGCAGAGCGCGCGAACGCGCGGCACAACGCCGCGCAAAGGCGCGCGAGGTACACGCGCCTTACATCGTAAACCCAGCGTACGATTGGATCTTTTTCCTACTCCCCCCAAGCGTCGCACTGCTCCTGGGTCTAGCGATATCGAACACGTGGCTCACTCAGGGGACGCTGCAACTCTGGCAGTACGAGGCCAAGCCCTCACATTTCCTCATACAAATCTTTACCTATGCCCACCTGGTGCTCGTGTTTTTCCGCAGCCACGGGAACCCGAACATCTTTCGCGAATTCCCCCTTCGCTTCACGCTCGTTCCGCTCCTGCTCTGGGGAGCGATGCTGCAGTGGACCTGGGTTTTCGTGAGTGTCCTGGTGTTGGTCGTGTTCTGGGATGTGTATCACTCGAGCCTGCAGACCTTCGGTTTCGCACGACTCTACGATCGCCAGGCCGGAAACGACCCCCAGGTCGGTCGGCGACTCGACTGGTGGTTGAACCTGCTCCTGTATGCGGGTCCGATGGTGGGCGGCGCCACCATGCTGGGCCACTTCAGTGTGTTCGAATATTACGAGTGGGTGGGCGCGGATTTCTTCACGCGGATTCCGGCCCAGATGGAAAGCCACCAGGCCTACTTCACCTGGGGGCTGCTCGGACTCGGCAGCGCCTACCTTGCGTTCTACGTGGGCGCCTACGCGCGCCTGCGCACGCAGGGCTATCAGGTTCCTTTTCAAAAAGTTTTCCTACTGAGCACCACCGGTGCCTGCTCTCTCGTGTGCTGGGGCTTCAACTCGTTTGGCGAAGCCTTCTTCGTGATGAACTTCTTCCACGCACTTCAGTATTTCGGTTTGGTCTGGTGGTCGGAAAAGAGCCACATTCAGCGCGCGTTTCGCCTGCCCAACACGACTTGGGGAAAACCCGCTGCTTTCGCTCTGTTCATCGCCCTGCCCGTTGCCTACGGCGTCGCGGCGGAAATGGTTCCGACGGAAATCGTCTGGGCCTGGGCGCTCATCCTGGTGATTTCGATCCTGCATTTCTGGTACGACGGATTCATCTGGTCCGTTCGCAAGAAGCAGATCTAACCCCCGCGTCCGTGGGGATCGCCGGGGCACGACCGGGTGTGGCATCCTTGGCCGCCATGGATCCCGACGGGCCGAAAGGCGTTCTGCTCATCAACCTGGGAACTCCGGATTCGCCGACGACCCGCGATGTCCGTCGATACCTGCGGGAATTTCTGAGTGACCCGCGCGTCATCGACATCCCCGCCCCCGCGCGCTGGCTACTCCTGAACGCCGTCATCCTTCCGTTCCGCCCCAAGCGATCGGCAGCGCAATACGCTTCGGTCTGGACTCGCGAAGGGTCGCCGCTGCTGGTCGCGTCCCGGGCGCTCCGCGACCGCTTGGCGAAGGAACTCGGCGACGACTACGCGGTGGAACTCGGTATGCGGTACGGCTCCCCGAGCATCGCGAACGCACTCGAACGACTCTCCCAGGCGGGCGTGCAACGCGCGCAGGTGTTTCCGCTGTTTCCCCAGTATTCCGAAGCCGCAACCGGATCCGCCCTGGCGAAGGTTCGCGAAGAAAACGCCGCCCACGGGTTCGTCGCAAAGCTCGACACGGTCGAAGATTTCTACGACGAGCCGGGATTCATCGCGTCCTGGGCCGCCGTGGCACGACCGGAACTCGATGCCTTTTCGCCGGACCACGTTCTTCTGTCCTACCACGGGCTCCCGGAGCGACAGGTACAGCGAACCGATGAAAGCGGAAGCCATTGTCTCGCGACGGAGAGCTGCTGCTCCAAAATCGTTGCCGCCAACCGCCGCTGCTACCGCGCCCATTGTTTCGCCACCACCCGCGGGATCGTGGGCGCGCTCGGCCTCGTCGAGGGCGAGTACACGACGAGCTTCCAATCGCGATTGGGAAGGACGCCGTGGATTCGCCCGTATACGGATCATGTCTTGCCGGTACTGGCCCAAAACGGTGTGCGGCGCCTGGCCGTCCTGTGCCCGGCCTTTACGGCGGATTGCCTCGAAACCATCGAGGAAATCGGAATCCGCGCGCGCGACCAATGGAAGGAAGTCGGCGGTGACGCGATCCACCTGGTTCCGTCATTGAACGACCACCCGCGCTGGGTCGAGACCCTGGCGGGCTGGATTCGCGGGCGTTAGTCGGCGGAGAGCGCGCGAGCGGCTTCGATGAAGGCCCGAACCCCTTCGACCGGCGTACCGGGTAGACAGCCGTGACCCAGATTCAGGATATGGCCGCGCGCTGCGCGCCCGGCCTCCGCCATGTCGCGCACCCGTTTGGCGATCTCGGCCCCGGGTGCGTGCAGCCCGCAGGGGTCGAGGTTTCCCTGGATGCTGGCCCGGGAACCGACACGCCTCGCCGCATCCGCGAGATCCACCCGCCAATCGAGCGACATGACGTCGGCACCGGAATCCAACATGGAATCGAGCAAGTGGGAGCCATTGTTGACGTAGAGAATCAGCGGTGCCGCAGCGCGGTTGACCCGAGACGCGATGGCGCGATGGGTGGGGAGCACCCATTCGCGGTACTCCGCCGCATCGAGCAATCCCGCCCAGGTGTCGAACAGCTGAACCACCTGGGCGCCGGCTTCGATCTGGGCATTGAGGTAGTCGACGGTCAGCTCGACCAGGCGATCGAGCAGAGAACGCAGCACTTTCGGCTCGCGGTGGAGCAGCGTCTTCAGGGCCGCAAAATGGGAAGAGCCGCTACCTTCGACCAGGTAGGCGGCCAGAGTGAAGGGCGCCCCCGCAAAACCCAACAGCGGAACGCCGCGCGAATCCACTTCGCGACGCAATTGGCGCAGGATGTCGAACACGTAGGGAACCGCCTCGCGAATGTCGGGTTTCGCGAGAGCGTCGACGTCGGCTTGGCTTCGAAGTGGCGGGTCGACATGCGGACCGGGTCGGAAATCCACGTCGATTCCCAGGCCGAGAATCGGCACGAAGATGTCCGAGAACAGAATGCAGGCTTCGCTGCCGAGTAGGTCGATGGGTTGCAGCGAAACTTCCACCGCTGCGTCCGGCGTCTGGCACATTTCGAGGAAGGAATACTTCGCGCGCACCGCGCGATATTCCGGGAGATAGCGACCGGCCTGGCGCATCAACCAAACGGGCGGCCGGTCCACGCTTTCGCCGCGACAAGCGCGCAGCATTCGCTCCTGGGGTGTCAGTTTCATCGCGAATCAGTACCCGGACAACTGCGCCCAGCGACTGCGGTGGTAGGCGGCATCGCCAAAGGTCATTTCCGCCACGCGCGCGCGTTTCAGATAGAACCCGATGTCGTATTCATCGGTCATCCCTACGCCGCCGAACATCTGCACGCCTTCGTTCCCCGCGAGCACGAAGGCATCCGAACAACGCGCTTTGGCCAAGGAAACGAGTTTTCGGGCATCGCTCGCCTCGGCGTCCACCGCGCGCGCCGCTGCCATCACACACGAGCGAACCAATTCGATCTCGACGAACAATTCCGCCGCTCGGTGCTTGAGTGCCTGAAAGCTCCCGATCGGCGCGCCGAACTGCTCGCGTTCCTTCAAGTGCGCGAGGGTCATCTCGAAGGCGCGACTCATGCCACCGAGCATTTCGGCACACAGGCCCACGGTTGCACGATCCACCACGTCTTCGAGCACCGTGTGACCGCGGCCGGGAGCCCCCACGCGCGCATCCCCGGCTACCTCCACGCCTTGCAAACGCACGATGGCGCAATTGCGGTGATCCACGCGCGTTTGCCCCACGATCTCGACGCCGGGTGCGTCCGCGGACACGGCGAACAGCTCGATTCCCTGCGGGTCGTTGTCCGCACCCGCGCTCCGGGCGCTCACCAGGAATCCATCGCATCCCGCCGCATCCAAGACGTGCGACTTCTCACCGGTGATGCGGAAGCCCGACCCCGCCGCCTCACAACGCGTGGCCACCTGGGAAAGCGCGTACCGGCTGGTCGTTTCGGGGTACGCACAGGCCATCACCGCTTCGCCGCGAACGATGCGCGGCAGCCATTCGGCTCGCACGGCATCGTCGCCGTGGCGCGAGATCGCTTCACCGGCCAACAACACCGTGGAGAGAAAGGGCTCCGGGACCAGGGAACGCCCCAGGGCCTCGAGGACGACCGCCAGTTCTGCCAGCCCCATCCCGGCACCGCCCACCGCTTCCGGAAAGGGAATTCCGACCCAACCGAGTTCGGCCATCTGCTTCCACAAGGCGCGCGAGTAGCCCAGCGGGTCGTTGGAATCGCGCAGGTCGCGAACGCGTTTGATGGGCGAATGTTCGGCCGCAAAATCGGCAGCCGTCTTCGCGAGCAGTTCCTGATCTTCGGTAAGTACGATTTGCATGTTCTCTCCGCGCTCAGTCCGGAAGGCCGAGGACGCGTTTGGCGATGACGTTGAGCTGAATTTCCGAGGTCCCACCCTCGATCGAATTGCCCCGCGATCGCAACCAATCTCGCGTGCGCTGCAATTCGGCGTCTTCGTAACCGGGCCCCTCCCATCCCAGCGATTGGGGGCCGGCAATCTTGATCTGGAGTTCGTATCGCCGCTTGTTCAGCTCGGTGCCATACAATTTGAAGATCGAACTCTCGGGGCCGGGCTTGTGGCCCGCCTTGGCGGCATCGCGCGTGCGCTGAACCGTGAGGGTGAAGGCGCGCGTATCCATCTCGACCTGGGCAATGGCGTCCCGGGTGACGGCATCTTCGAGCGGGCCGTCCCCGCCGCCCAGATAGCGGCGCGCCATGTCTTGCAAACCCCCGCCGCGGGCCCGGTCGCTGCTCACGACGCCCCCGAAGGCATCGGCGATCATGCTGCGCTCGTGGCCCAACAGTGCCTTGGCGACCGTCCAACCGTTGTGGAGCCCGTTGACGACGTTCGCAAGCGGAACTTTGACATCCGTGAAGTGGGTTTCGCAGAAAGGCGAAGAACCGCTGATCAACTTGATGGGCTTCACGGAAACGCCGGGATCTTCCATGTCGATCAAGACGAAGCTGATGCCGTCTTGCTTCTTGGTCGCTTCGGGCTTGGTTCGGACGAGGGCAAAGATCCAGTCGCACTCGTCCGCGTAGGAGGTCCAGACCTTGGTTCCCGAGACGGTCATGTGATCGCCGTCGACCACTCCCCGCGCCTGTAGGGAAGCCAGGTCGGAGCCCGCATTCGGTTCCGAGTATCCCTGGCACCAACGAATTTCGCCGCGGACGATTCGCGGCAGATGCAAGCGCTTCTGTTCCTCGTTTCCGAATTGCAGCAGGGTCGGGCCGATCATCGTGAGACCGAATCCGATCAGGGGACGCGGCAGCTTGAGCTCGCGCAAGAGCTGGGCGAGAACCTTGGCTTCCGCGGGCGACAACCCGCCACCGCCGTATTCGGACGGCCACGTGGGGGCGGTCCAACCGCGCTCGCCCATGACGTCCAACCATTGTTTTTCGGCGTCGCTCGAAAACTTCCAGCGACGACCGCCCCAGGGGCCCTCGAGTTCCCCGCCTCCGCCCCGGCCCAGAAATGCAGGCGGCGCATTCTGCTCGAGCCATTGACGGGTTTCTTCGCGAAAGGAGTCTAGATTCGACATGCGGCGATTCTAGCAGCTGCCCCGGGAAAGCCGTGCGCGGCCTGCTACCGTCGTAAGATGCGCGTCCTTCTCGCCAGCCCCCGCGGATTCTGCGCCGGAGTCGACCGCGCGATCGAGATCGTCGAGCACGCACTCGAGCGGTTCGGACCCCCGGTTTACGTCCGCCACGAGATCGTCCACAACCGCCACGTGGTCGAAGGCCTGCGCGCCAAGGGCGCGATCTTCATCGAGGACCCGGCGGATGTTCCGGCCGGATCTCTGCTGATCTACAGCGCCCACGGCGTCGCGCCATCCGTCCGCCAAGCCGCGGAACAGGCCGAGCTCCGGACCATCGATGCCACCTGCCCCCTCGTCACCAAGGTTCACGTGGAAGCCGAGCGTTTTGCTCGCGAAGATTTCCACATCGTGTTGGCCGGGCATGCGGGACACGTCGAAGTCGAAGGCACCATGGGGCATGCGCCGGATCGCATGCACCTGGTGGAATCCGTCGAAGACGTGCAGCGGCTCGAGATCCCCCACCCCGAGCGCCTGGCCTGTCTCACGCAGACGACCCTGTCCGTGGACGACACCAAAGACATCGTCGACGCGCTCCGCGAGCGCTATCCAGAGATCCGCACGCCGCGAAAGGACGACATCTGCTACGCGACGCAGAACCGACAGAACGCGGTGAAGCAGCTGGCACGGGAAGCCGACCTGATCCTCGTGGTCGGTGCACCGGAGTCGTCGAACAGCAACCGTCTGGTCGAGCTCGCCGCCAAAGAGGGATCGCGCTCGTATTTGGTCGAGAACGCGGACGACATCGACCCGTCCTGGCTTTCGGACACGGCCTGCGTGGGCGTCACCGCCGGCGCCTCGGCTCCGGAAGTCCTCGTGACCGAGGTCATCGAGCGCATTCGATCCCTCGCAACCGGCGACGTCCACGTGGAATCCATGCCGGCCGTGGATGAGGGCGTCACCTTCCAGCTTCCCCCGGAGCTGCGCAACCCTTCCCACGCATAGATGGATTCGAAGGGGAGAGGGCCCGAAGATCCGTCCGAGACGGTAAACGAGGGAATTCGCGAAAAGATCGATGAACTGGGCGATCCGGAGCTTTCGCCCACCCTGCCCTCGGCCGCCATCGCGACCGCCGCCTCGCAACCCGCTTCCGCTTCGCAACGACGCGGTTTGCGTTCGCGAACGGATCGCGAGATCTGGCAACTCGCCTGGCCCGTCATCCTCTCCCAGGTCCTGGTCAGCGCCGTTTCGCTGATCGACGTGGCGATGGTGGGTCGGCTCGACGCGGAAGCCGTGGCCGCGGTCGGGTACACGACGCAATACGTCTGGCTCACGCATTCGGTCCTGTTCGCCGTGGGGATCGCCTGCGTGGCGTTGATGTCCCGGGCCATCGGCGGGGGCAACCTCGCCGAAGCGCGCAGCGCCCACGCCGCCACGCAGGTCGTGAGCCTCGCCATCGCGCTGGGGATTTCCGTCGTCACGGTCCTGTTTCCCGGCCCTCTGATGGCCTTGTTGGGCGCCCAGGAAAGCATCATCGCCCTCGGTATCCCCTACTTCCGGTTGACGCTCGCCGCGATGTTGCCGCTTTCGGTTTGCCTGGTGCTCGAAAGCGCCTACCGGGCAGACAAGAACACCGTGACCCCCATGGTGATCGCGGTCCTGGTCACGCTCACGAAGACCGCGCTCAACTTCCTCCTCATCTTCGGAATGTTCGGTGCACCGCGATTGGGATTGGCGGGGGCGGGTTGGGCGACTTTCCTGGCGGAGATCGTCGCTCTCGCGGCTTTTGGGGTGGCGGTCGTCCGCGTTCCGCGCGCGTCCCCTCTGCGGCTTCGACTCCAGCACTTCGCCATCCCGCGCGCGCGCATGGCCGAAGTCGTTCGCGTGTCGTTGCCCGCCATTGGTGAACGCCTCGTGATGAACGCCGCCATGATGGCCTACTTCGCATTGCTCGGCGTCTACGGAACTCCCGCATTGGCGGCCTACACGATCGGGGTACGACTTCTATCGTTTTCCTGGATCCCGGGAACCGGGTTTTCGGTGGCCGCCGCCACCATGGTGGGTCAAAGCCTCGGAACCAACGACGTGCAGGCCGCCGAACGCGCCGGGTGGCGCGCAGCGCGCCTCGGGTTGTACGTCTCCTCGGTGCTCGGCGCGCTCTACGCCTTCGGGCGCGAACCGCTGGCGCGCGCCTTCACCACCGACGCGGCCGTAATCGAAGCCCTCATGCCCTTCATGCTGATCCTCGCCCTCGCTCAACCCTTCATGGGCTTGCACTTCACACTCGGCGGATCCCTACGCGGCGCCGGCGATACGCTGACGCCGTTTCTGGCCGCCAGTGTCTCGAACTGGGGGCTGCGCGTGCCCATCGCCTGGGCGGCCGCGTACGTCTGGCATTTGGATGTGGTCTGGGTGTGGTGCGCACTGGTGACGGATCACTTTTCGCGCGCCATTTGGCACGCCTGGGCATTTCATCGTGGGCGCTGGCGCAATCAGGCCCTCGCCCGTCGTGATTAGCGCTTTCTCAATGCTTGGCTTGGGGACGGAACACCAACTCGCCATCCCCGACATCGACTTCGACGTGGCCCCCCTTGGCGAGGCTTCCGAACAGAAGCTCGTCTGCCAGGCGGTCCGAAATCGCCGTCTGCATGACGCGTCCCAGGGGACGCGCACCGAAATCGGGATCGAAGCCTTTTTCCGCCAGCCAGGCGCGCGCCGCTTCGGTGAGTGAAAGCGTGACGTTCTTTTCCTTGAGCTGCGCCTCCATCTCGCGCAAAAACTTGTCGACGATCTGACCCATGACTTCCGGCTCCAGCGACCGAAATTGGACAATCTCGTCGAGGCGGTTGCGAAATTCGGGGCTGAAGAGTTTCTCGACGGACTTTTTCCCGTCGCCCTTCCGGCCGCCCGAGAACCCGATGGCTTGGGCATTCATCTCACGTGCGCCCACGTTGGAGGTCATGATGAGCGTCACGTGTCGAAAATCCGCCGAGCGACCCATGTTGTCCGTCAGCGTCGCGTGGTCCATGACTTGCAGCAGGATCGAGAACAGGTCCGGGTGTGCTTTCTCGATCTCGTCGAGCAAGAGCACCGCGTAGGGCTGATTGCGAATCTGCTCCACGAGTTGCCCCCCCTGGTCGTATCCCACGTAGCCCGGGGGCGCACCGATCAACCGGGCAACCGCGTGCTTCTCCATGTATTCGCTCATGTCGAAACGCAGGAACGGCACTCCGAGCGTATGGGCCAATTGCTTTGCGAGCTCGGTCTTCCCGACACCGGTGGGGCCCGTGAAGAGAAAACTCCCGATGGGTCGATTCCGCCCGCCCAACCCCGCCCGCGTTCGGCGAACCGCCTGAACCACGGTCTCGATCGCGGCGTCCTGACCGAAGACGACCTCACGCAGGTCTTCGCCGAGGCGTTCGAGCCGCGCGCGATCCGAAGTGGAGGTCTGACTCACGGGAATCTGGGCCATACGGGCCACGACCGCTTCGATCTCCCGCACACTGACCGTCTTGCGGCGCTTGTCCGCGGGCCGCAATCGCTGGGCAGCACCCACTTCATCCATCACGTCGATCGCTTTGTCGGGCAGGAATCGATCCTGGATGTACCGCGAAGACAGGTCGGCCGCGGCTTTGAGTGCGCCGGTCGTGTAGCGCACTCCGTGGTGTGCTTCGTATTTCGGCGCCAGGCCCTGAAGAATCTTGACGGTCTCCGCGACACTGGGTTCCTTGATGTCCACGCGCTGGAAGCGACGCGAAAGCGCGCGATCGCGCTCGAAGTGGCGGAACTCCGCATAGGTGGTGGACCCCATGGCCCGCACGCTGCCCGCAGCCAAGAGAGGCTTCAGGAGATTCGATGCATCGACGGTTCCCCCCTGGGCGGAACCCGCCCCCAGAATCGTGTGGATCTCGTCGATGAAGAGAATGGGGCTCTCGCGTTCCGCCAAGGCGGTGGTCAACGCTTTGAAGCGCTCTTCGAAGTCGCCTCGGTAGCGCGTGCCCGCCAACAGGGAACCGAGGTCGAGGGAGAAAATCTCACACGCCGCGAGATCCTCCGGCACCTCGCCCGCACGAATCTTGAGTGCCAAACCCTCGGCGATGGCGGTCTTCCCGACGCCGGTCTCGCCGACGAACAACGGGTTGTTCTTGCGGCGCCGCGCGAGGATGTGGAGCGTGCGCTCGATTTCCGCATCCCGCCCCACGAGCGGATCCAAATTGCCCGCTTCCGCCTGAGCGGTAAGGTCGACGGTAAACGCGGCCAGGGGATCTACGGGCAATTCTTCCGAATCCGCGTCGAGTTCCTGAGCTTCGCGCGGTCCACTCCCGCGTCCGTTGCGATCCGACGCCGGGACCTTGGGCGTACCGTGGGAGATGAAGCGCAACACGTCGAGGCGCGTAATCTCCTGGGCCCGGAGGAGAGCGACCGCATGGGAATCCGGCTCCTGGAAGATGGCGGCCAACAGATCCCCTGCATCCGCCTCTTCGCGCTCGGCGCTTTCCACATGGGACAAGGCATTCTGAAGCACGCGGTGAAACGCCAGGGTCTGGCGGGTCTCGACGGGTTCGTCGCTACCGCGCACTTCGATCTCGTCGGCGAAGAAGCGCGCGAGCGCATCCTTCAGGCGATCGATGTTGGCCCCGCAGCCGCGCAGGATTTCCGTCCCCCGTGTGTCGTGGAGAACGGCGAACAGCAGATGTTCCACCGTGAGGTAGGCGTGACCGTGTTCGCTGGCTTCGCGAACCGCAGCCTGGAGGGTGAGTTGAAGCTCTCGACCGATCTCGCTCATTCGGCCTCCGCCGCGGCCCGCAGGGGATAGCCCCGTTCCTCTGCGCGCCGGTGGACGTTCACCACCTTGGTTTCGGCAATCTCGAGGATGTAGACGCCCGCAATTCCGAGACCGGATTGATGGATCTGTAGCATCAGCTGGGTCGCCTCCGCGGGACTCTTCCGGAACAGGTCTTCGAGGATCTCCACCACGAACTCCATGGGAGTGTAGTCGTCGTTGTAGAGAATTACCTTGAATCGAGGAGGACGCGCGGTTCGACTGCGGGTTTTGGTCGCGACACCGCCTTCGCGCTCCTCGTCGCGGCGGGTTCCCCGGCCGCCTCCGTTTTTCCCGGGATCGCTCATGCGAAGAGGATAGGCGAAGCCGACTTGCCCTTCGACGCAGTCCGCCCCAGCGCCGCTAGAATCCCCCGAATGGCCGAGTTTTCGCTGATTTCGGGCGTGCGCGAGATCGATCCCAAAGAATGGAACGATCTCGTGGGCGATGAATCTCCGTTCCTCGAATGGGAATGGCTGGCCTCCATGGAAGATGCGGGGGCGGTCGGAGAAGACACCGGCTGGCTTCCCCGCCCGCTGGTCGCGCGGGAGAACGGGCGCCTGGTGGCGGCCTGCCCGGTCTACATCAAGGGACACAGCGAAGGCGAATTCGTCTTCGACTACGCCTGGGCGGACGCCGCCTACCGCGCCGGCATCCGCTACTACCCGAAGCTTCTGGTCGGAGTTCCCTTCACCCCCGTGACCGGAAGTCGCTTCTTGATCGCGCAAGGGCTCGATCGTTCCTTGTACATCCGACAGATTGGCGAGATCCTTCAACAGGTCTGCGAGGAACACGGGTTCTCCAGCGTTCACGTGAACTTCTGCCGCCCCGATGAAATCGCACCGCTCGAAGAAGCCGGTTTCGCACCGCGGGTCGGTGTGCAATATCACTGGGCCAACCGCAGCTACGGCGATTTTGCCGATTACCTGAGCCAGTTCCGCAGCAAGCGCCGCAACCAGATCCAGCGCGAGCGGCGTGCCATGGCGGACCAGGGAATCACCCTCGACACC
This sequence comes from Deltaproteobacteria bacterium, assembly GCA_029261875.1. GTDB lineage: Bacteria > Myxococcota_A > UBA9160 > UBA9160 > JAJDAL01 > JAJDAL01. Next base: position 173,931 of record JAJDAL010000049.1, on the reverse strand, counting down.
CTGGTGGGATCGGCGATCCCCGACGATCTCTTCGACCCCCTCTTCACTCTTTATCTGTCGACGATCGAGAAGTACCCCTGGGGTCGCCAATACTTGAATCGACGCTTCTTCGACCTGCTCGCCCAGCGTTTCCGTCACCGATTGTGTGTGGTGATCGCACGCGAACGCGGTGAAATCGTCGGCGGCGCCTTCAATGTCCAAAAGGGCGACGGCCTCTTCGGTCGCTACTGGGGTTGCATTCGGGAGCTTCGCTATCTGCATTTCAACGTCTGCTACTACGCAGGGGTCGAGCACAGCATCGCGCAGAAGATTCGGACTTTCGAACCCGGAGCCGGGGGACAGTACAAACAACTCCGCGGCTTCGACGCCGCACCCACCTTCAGTGCCCACTATCTGACCGACACGCGCCTGCGTTCCGGAGTCGAGCATTTCCTCGAAGCCGAGCGTGCGGATGCCCACGATGCGCTGCGGGTATTGAAGGAGAGAAGCGCCCTCAAGGCCCCGGTCGGACCGTGATTCACTATTTCGCCTACGGCTCGAACATGGACCCGGACCGTATGAACGCGCGCGTCGGGACCGCGCGCGTGGTGGGGCGCGGCGTGCTGCTCGACATGCGTCTGTCCTGCAACAAACGCGGACGCGACGGATCAGGGAAAGCCAACATCGTGGTCGCCGCGGGGGAGGAAGTCTGGGGCGTCGCCTATGCGTTGCCGAGCGCCAACCTGGCGCGGCTCGACGAATTCGAGCAAGGCTATCGCCGCGCGGACGTAGAGATCGCCCTCGACGGCGGTTCGCCCTTGACCGCCCAAACCTACGTCGCCGAAACGTTGACCGACGATCCGACGCCCTTCGACTGGTACAAAGAACTCATGCTGCGCGGCGCCCGCGTCCATGGCTTGCCCGACGCGTACCTGGAACAGCTCGCCGCGATTCCCGTACGTCGGTCGCAACACCGGGGCGCTTCGACGCGAAGCGAGCCGCGTTAGATCCCGATGCGCTGAATCTCGATCCAAGGGCCGTCGTCCGCATCGATTGTCGCTTGTCGGATCTCCGCCTGAATCGACCAGACGTCGTCGCCCTCGGGATCGCAAAGAACCTGCTGAACCCGCCAGCAACCCGGCCCCTCCTCGCGAATCTGCGTTCGGTCCGCTCGACGCGCCTGGGGGTCGAAGACCACTTCCGCATATTCGTCGAAGAACGGCGCGAAGGCCGCCTCGAATCGCGGGGCGTCCCAGGCATCGCCCTCCACTTCCGCAACACAGCGACTGGCCGCTTCCCAATCCCGCACGGCAATCGCCGCCACCAAGCGGTGCATCTCCGCCCGGACCCGGGCGCGGAACGCCGCCCGGCTCAGGGTGGGGGCTTGCGGCGCAACGACGACCCGGGTCTGCACCCTCGGGTGTACGCGCCCTTCCCACTCGTGGAGCAAACTCGAATCGACATCCCCCAGCATCACCCGAAAGAACGCGATCAGATCCTGCACCGCATCCGTGGAAGCGCTTTCCGGAATGCTGTGCACGAGGGTGCTGTACACCTGCCCCAGGTAGCGCAGAAGCACGCCTTCGCTTCGCGCCAGCTGGTAGCGGCGCACGAAGTTGTGAAAGCTCTCGTACCCTTCGTACATCTCCCGCGCGATGGATTTCGGGCGAAGATTCTCGCGGCCCACCCAGGGGTGCTTTTCCGAAAAATCCAAAAAAGTCTGATACAAAAACGGGGCGTCAGGTTTGGGATGGGAGACCGCATCGAGCTTCGACAGGCGTTCTTCATAGGGAACGCGCCGGGATTTCAGCTGTTCGAGGAGTTTGCCCTTCATCACGCGGACCTGCTGCATGAGGATGATACGCGGGTCCTCCAAGACGGATTCCACGGCCGTGAGCAGATCCAGGGCATAGGTCGGCGATTCCGGATCGAGCGCCGGCAACACCTCCACGAGGTATAGACTCAGGGTTTGGTGCAGGGAGAATTCTTGCTGAAGGTCTTCCTGAATCGACACGAGGGAGCCGCGCCGACCCGGCTGCCGCTCCAATCGAACGATGCCCGCGTTGCGAAGCGAACGAAATACCACCGCGGCCTGGCGTCGCAGGCGCCGACGAGAGGCGTGACCTTCATCGCAGCGATCGATCAAGCCCGCCAGGGCGCGATAGCCTTGTTCGCCCGCGGATTCATCGCGCTGCAGCACGCTCACCACCATTCCGTGACCCACCCGAAAGTGCGACTCCAACGGTTCCGGCGGGCGCTTGATCAAACGTTCGAAGGTCTTCGCATCCCAGGGAATCATGCCGCGCGGGGGGCGTCGCGGCTTCGGGGGTCTGCGCCGGTTCTGGCCGGCCTTGGTTTTCGCGCTGCGTTTTTCAATCAGGTGCTCGGGAGCCTGACACACCACACTGCCGCGATCGTCGAATCCCTTGCGGCCTGCGCGACCCCCGATCTGCTTGAATTCGCGAACCTTCAGAATGCTGACCTGCTCTCCGTCGTACTTGCAGAGCTTGGTGAACAACACGGTCCGAATCGGAATGTTGACCCCGACCCCCAAGGTGTCGGTTCCGCAGATCACCTTGAGGAGCCCGCGTTGGGAGAGCTGTTCCACCAGCAGCCGATACTTGGGCAAGAGCCCTGCGTGGTGGATGCCGATTCCGTTGCGGAGGAAACGACGGATATCGCGACCATAGGGGCTATCGAATCGAAAACCCGCCAACTGTTCCGCCACCTGATCGCGCTCCGACCGATTCAACACCCGGGCACTGGTGAGCCCCTGCGCCTGGGCCGCACATTCTCGCTGGGTGAAGTTGACGACGTAGATCGGCGATTTCCCCGCTTCCAGAAGCCCTTCCACGGTCTCGCGCACGGGCGTTTCGGCGTACTCGAAATCCAACGGGACCGGCCGGTCCTCGGAGAATACGTGCGCCACCGGACGCCCGGTGAAATCGCGAAGTCGCTCTTCGATCCGCGCCGTGTTTCCGAGGGTGGCGGACAGCAGCAAGAAAGTCGTCCGCGGCAAGGCGATCAACGGAATTTGCCACGCGACGCCGCGACTTCGATCCCCGTAATAGTGAAACTCATCGGCGACCACGTAGGGGGCATCCACCGCTTCACCCGAGCGCAGTGCCATGTTGGCCAACACTTCGGCCGTGCAACAAATGATGGGAGCCCCCCAATTGATGCTCGCGTCGCCGGTGAGCATTCCAACGGATCGGGCTCCGAAGATGTCGCACAGGGAGAAGAATTTTTCGTTGACCAGCGCCTTGGTGGGTGCGGTGTAGAACGAGCGCCGCCCCTCGCAAAGCCCTTTGAAGTGGAGCGCCAGGGCGACCAGGGATTTTCCCGACCCGGTTGGCGTCGAAAGCACGACATGGTGATCGGACATCAACTCGAGTAGCGCCTGCTGCTGGGCGGGATACGGTTCGAGACCGCTCTCGCGCACCCACTCGACGAACCGGTCGAGAATCGCGTCGGGCTCCTTCGACCCCTCGACGCGTTGCAAGAGACCCGACGGAGTGTCGTATGGATCCTGGGCGTCCGACGCGGGATCGCGTTCGGGGCTCAACCGGAAAGATACTCCGCGATCTTGGATGCGTTCGCGGTGGTCGTAATGAGAAGCACCTCGTCGCCGGGTTGCACCTGGTCATCCCCGCGCGGCAAGACCAGACTCTCGCCCCGCCGCAGGGCGGCGACCAACACGCCGCGCGGCAACCCCGCCTGGGCGAGGGGCGCGGATACGATCCGACTTCCCTTGCTCGCCTCGAGCTCGACGACCTCGATCTGATCCGTCAGCAGCTCCGCCACAGCGCGAACGCCGTGACCGCGAATGTGTTGCAGGGCTTGGTCGATCGCCAGCGAACGGGGACTGATCACGGAGTCGATCCCGACGTCTCCAATCAAATGCACGAGAGCCGGATTGTCCACCAGCGCGAATACGCGCCCGGCACCCAGGCGTTTCGCCAGCAAGCACGCGACGAGGTTGGTTTCATGATTGTCCGTCAACGCGACGAAGGCGGCGACGCGGTCGATGTCTTCCTCTTCGAGCAGCGTTTGATCCGTGACATTGCCCTGCACGACCAGGGTGTGTTTGAGTACTTCGTTGGCCGCGCTGGCGAGCTGGGGATCTTCCTCCACCAGGATCACACGGCGCTCGCTCCCCTCGAGGCGACGCGCCAACTCGAGCCCGATCCATCCCGCGCCCGCCACCATGATGTGGCGCCGTTGCTCGTCCGGTGCCCCCACCAGGGACACCACGGAACTCAATTCATCCCGTGCAATGGCGAAGTACACCAGGTCACCGGGGCGGATTTCCTCGTCGCCGTGCGGAATGATCCAATCTTCGTTGCGCGCAATCGCAACCACGTTGGTCGGTGTATCGGCGAACGCGAGCCCCATGAAGGAAACGGGCTGATGGGCGAAATCCGATCCGGGTGCGATGCGAAACCCAGCCACCACGAGTTGCCGATTCATGAAATGAACCACGTCGATGGCCCCGGGCACTTCGAGCAGCGACGCGATGCGCTCGACGGCCGCGGCGTCCGGATTGATGCAGACGTGCTCGGCCGGATGATCGCGACCGATCAACGTGAACCCCTCGGCGTGGTCCGCCGATCGCAGGCGAACCAGAATGTGCTCCACGCGAAACAGCGTGGATCCCAGCAGGCCCACCACCATATTGGCCTCATCGGAATGGGTCACGGCGACCACCATCTCCGCGCGCTCGATGCCGGCGCGGCGGAGTACCGGCGCCGTGGCACCGTTACCGTGGATCACCTGGATGTCATGGGCTTCCGAAAGCTCGCGAACCATGGCGGCGTCGGACTCGACCAGGGTCACATCGTGACCGTCGCGCGCAAGCTTGCCCGCGAGGGTCGAGCCCACCAGCCCGCCGCCAACGATTACGATGTTCATGAAGTCCCCCGGGGCGGGAGAGTACGCAATTCCAAGCGGCCCATCACCAACCTCGCGACGCCTATAGATCGGCGGGGATCAACAGCATCGCGAGCACACTGGCGCCAAAACACAGCGTGGCGATCAAGAACGTATAGCCCACGATGTCGCCGAAACGCAGTCTCGTGACCGCGAGAATCGGAATCGCAAAGAACGGCTGGATCAGGTTCGTCGTGGAATCGCCGTACGCGTAGGCGAGCAATACGGTGGTAACCGACACCTCGAGCTGCTCGCCGGCGGGAATCAGGAATGGCGCCTCGATCAGCCATTTCGATCCCGCCGAAGGTACGAAGAGATTCATCAGCCCCGAGTACACATACACGAGCAGGGGAAACGTCCCGGTGGTCGAAATCCGCGCGAACAGGTCCCCGAGCCAGGTGCCCAGGGCGGTCTGCGTCATCAGACCGAAGATTCCCGCGTAGAAGGGAAACTGCAGAATGATCCCCCACGCCGCATCGACCCCCTGGCGACAAGCGCGTACGAAGGAGAGCGGATTTCCGTGCAGCACCAATGCCATCACGAGAAACACGACGTTGTACGCGTTGATGGTCCAGCTCGTTCCAAACCCGCGCGTGGCGATGGAATGTCCCAACGGATAGGCGAGCAATACCACCGCGAGCCACACCCAACCGCGGAAATTGTCGATGTGGCCGCCGGGCGTCGTGGCCGCTTCGGGCTCTGCCGGGGGCTCCGGCAGGATGGCGTCGATCTGCTCCGGTGTGAGGGTGACGACGTCCCGGCGCGGATGCAGCAACACCGCCGCGCCGAGACCCACGCATGCGATTACGATCATGTAGATCAGGTTGAACGGTGCAAACAGACTCTCGGTCACGGGAATCAATCGGTCCAACACCGCGGGCCCCGAGGCCGGTGACAGCAACGGATTCCCGGGCGTGGCGACGATCAGCGGCGCCGAACCGGAAAGGCCACAATGCCACACGGTTCCCAGGCCCAGATACGCGGACGCAATCGCAACCCGAACGTCGACCCGCGGGTTTCGCCGCAACAAGAACGGAACGAAAAGCGCGCAGCCCACCAGACACAGCGCCCAATTGAGATAGGCGGTGACCATGGAAAAGACGCCGGCGAGGATCACCGCCCCCGCCGGTTTTTCGGGATCGGGAATTCCGGCCAGGCGATCGAGCAAGCGAAAGACCGGTCGCGAGCTCACACACGCATGGGCGGCCACCATCGCGATGGTGAATTGCATCGCCAGGGCGAGCAGGTTCCAAACCCCCGAACCCCATGCCAGGATCGACTGTTCGATACCCGCACCGGCCCCCAGGATCGCGAGCAACAGCGCACTCGCCGTCAAGATCATGCAGATTACCCAGGAATCCGGAACCCAGCGCTCCGTCACGCGCGACAACGCGCTTCCGAAATCCCGAATCCAATCGAGCATGGCGGACGTATTCTCCTACAGGCGAGACAGCTGGTCGCGCAGCGCCTGCACGCTGAAGTACCCGAAAAACAAAACCGCCGTCACCAGCGCCCCACAGCGCACGAAGCCCGGGCGGAGTTCGCCGCGGAAGGTCCGCAGATTCAACCACAGCAACAATCCCGCGTACACGAACATCACGAACCCATTGAGGGCGGCGGAGATGACCAGGAGGAGCCAGGGTTGGTCGAGTCCAATCGCGAGCACCGCGATGCCAAAACCGATCATGAGCCACAAGATTCCGAAATAGATGCGCGAGAGCCCGATCTCCCGATCGCGAAACAAACTGACTTTGACGAGATCCGCCAACACGCGAGACACGGCGTCCAGCAATGCCAGCTCCGTCGAGAACAAGACCGCGATGCCGGCGCCCAGAAACAGGTGTCGACCCGCCGAACCAAAGCGCGCCTCGAGCCGGAGTGCCTGATCTTCGATGAAGCCCAGTCCGGGGGAAACGCTGGCTCCGGGTTCGAGCAGCGAGTAGGTGAGCAGGCAACACAGCGCCAAGGAGAGCACGCACAAAACGTAGAAGGAAAAGAAGTGTTCGAGATTCGTGCGGCGCCACCAGATCCGCCAGCGCGCGAGATTTTCTTCGGTGGCCTCGAATACGAATCCGGTGTTCTCGGCCGCCTCGTAGCGTCCCGTAAAGGGACTCGTGATCCGGCCGATCCACGCTCCCATTCCGTAGCCTTTGTCCTTGATGTAATTCGATTGAGCGAGGTTCACCGTACCGCCTGCGCCCGCGAACGCGAGCGCACCCAGGAGGGTCGGAAGGTGGATACCCTCCGGGATCTGCCCCACCGCCAAGGCTCCGGCGAACAAAGCCGTGAGCGCGTCTGCGCGCACCACCAGGGCGACGAGAATGACCAAGGAGATGAAAATCCCGCCGACGAGGACGAACTGCAATCGCTCGACCGTGCGGTAGACCACAGGACTCGCGGACAGGATCACACCGCACAACACCAACCCAGCGACCGCGTAGAATGTGACGTTGCCCCCAACTTCCCAAACGATCAGCTGCCCGGCTCCGGTTGCCCAGCCGGGCCAGATCCAGGGCAGACTGCCACCCAGAAGAAACACGAAACCGAACACGCGACCCAAACGGAAGAACCCGGTCACCGCGCTTTCCCCGGTCGCCAGGGTCCAGCGTTCGATTTCCATGTTCAGGAAGAACTGGATCGTGACCCCCACCCAGCACGCCCAAAACACCGCGAAGCCCCATTCTGCCGTGATGCGCGGCCAGAGCACGAATTCTCCGCTTCCGATCGAGAGCCCGGCGAGAATGATGCTGGGCCCCAGCATGGCGCGCAGCGGGATCGGCGCCGGCATGGCGCGCCGACCCGGCGGCGGAAGCACTCCACTCGGAACCTCGATCATTCGGCGTTGGAGGACGGAGGATTCCCGTCGATCAAGATCGGAAATTGGCGCGCGCTATCGCCCTGGGGATCGCGAGTGATCTGTCCCGTGGGATCTTCGCGCAGTACATGGGCCCCGTCGGGCGCGAACTGAACGATATACGACTTGCGAACCGCGTCGGTTTCGTTCGGCCCCGTGCGATGGGGTGTCAGGGAGGAGAACACCGCGATCCCTCCCGCGGGCACGGGAACCGGCACGGCTCCCGGCGCGTCCTTCAGACACTGCCAACCGACGTCCGTCATCCAGTGTTTCAGGGTTCCCTCGCGGTGCGCGCCCGGCACCACCCAAGGACATCCGTTTTCCACGGTCGCGTCCGTCAGCGCCACCCAGCACGTGAGATATTGCTGGGGCTCCACGTAGGTGTAGCCGTTGTCTTGATGCCACGGGAAAACGCGGTCCGGTTCGGGTTTCTTGTAGACCGCTTGTTCCCAATAGAGCCGCACGTTGGGACCGATCAGATCGCTGGCTAGATCTTGAAACACCCGGTGACGACAGAAGCTCCGTAGGGTGTCGGATTGCAGCACGAGATTGGGGCTGAACGTGATCGCGTCCGCCTGGGCGATGAAGAGACTTCCATCCTTCTGCGTACGCAGGAACGAAGTGACGTTGGCCTCGAAGGGATCGATGACGCCGATGACGTTGGCCACGGTCTCGGAATCAAAGGCACCTTCCAACAGGAAATAGCCCTGTTCGTCGTATTGGCGCGCCTGCTCGGCGCGGATCCCGCGAAAGGGCCCAGACGGGACCTGCCAGGAAAAATCCAGATTCCAAGGATGTTTCTCGGGCGCCACGGGCAAAACCATACCATGGCCCAACCCGCCTTTGACCCCTAGCGATCCCAGCCTTCGGAGACGAGCGAATCGATGATGGCCCGGGCTCGGTGCCCCCAGATGGGATGCGATTCCTGCACCCGTTCGTCCGCCACGCGGTTGGCAGCGGTGACCGGGGTGACGCCTTCCTCGCGCGCCCGCGTGAGAACCCGCTGGGTCGTGCAGAAGATCGAGCCCTCCCACACTCGGCCCAAATGGCGTTCCACCGCCGGGTCATCGTGTACGTGCCCGTATTGTTCATTGCCGCACTGGACGATCCCCATGCGGTTGCACAAGAAGTCGGGGACGAAGAGAATGCCCCGCGCGGCGATCGCGGCGGCGTCGCGTTCGTCATCCGCGAGCTGGTTGTTCGCGGCGCCGCACACGATCGGAGTCTGGAGACTCGGAATCGTTTTGGGGTTGAGGACACCCCCCAGCGCGTTGGGAACCAGCACGTCGCAGTCAGAACCGAGAATGTCGAGATCGCCCGGACGCACCAGTTGGACGTCGACGGGTTCACCGCCGAAGCGGTCGAGCAACGCGCCGCGCATTTCACTCGAGATTTCCGCGATGCGGATGTGCTCGACGCGTCGGGCCAACAATTCCTCGATCATGGCCGAACCCACGTTTCCACAACCCTGCATGGCGATGCGTTTGCCCTGCAGATCACCGGCGCCGTTCCAATCGATCGCCGCCTCCATGGCGCAAACCACACCGGCTGCGGTGGCGAGCGACGGATTCCCTGAACCGCCGAGCTCCGGCGGCACGCAGGTGACGAAACGGGTGGTCTGAAACACTTCGGCCATGTCCTGAGGCGATGTGCCGACGTCTTCGGCCGTCACGTAGGCGCCACGCAGGCTGGTGACGAACTCCCCGAATTCCCGATAGAGATTGCGACGGTAGGATGCATCGCGGTACGGGGCTCCGGGCATCTTTGCAATCACGCCCTTGCCACCGCCCCACCAGACCCCCGCCAGAGCGCACTTGCGCCCCATCCCGAGCGAGAGGCGCAGGCCGTCCCAGAGGAAGTCCTGGGTTTTTGCATAGGACCAAAGGCGTAGGCCGCCCTGTCCCTGGCCGCGCGAAGTATTGTGAAGAAACGCTCCGAAGAGCGATCCCGTACGGGGCCCAACCGCCAGGAAGACGGCCTCGTGCTGGCGGTATCCGTGGTTCCCGGACTCGAGCTCCGCTGCGGCATCCTCGAGCCACGGCGCGGACGCCACCACCCGTTGCTGATCCGAATCCCAGCGGAAGAACGCACGGCCGCTGCCTTCCGCGAGCAAGCGCGCAGCCAATTGCTCGGGTGTCGATTCCAGGATCGCACTCACCGAATCAACCTTTCCCGTCGCCCTCCGCCGTCGGCGGTCGCACGCAGAATTCCGGACTCCAACCGCGGAATGAGATCGGTTTCTCCACCGACTCCATGCGCAATGCGGCCACCATGTGGGTGGGCTTGATGGCGCCGGCTTCGATCTTGGCATCGTCCATTTCCGAAACCTGATCGATGAAACGGCGGTCGCGCTCGTTGTTGGGATCGAAGTTCGGGCCAAACGCCGAATCGATGAACAGGTCGATCAGGTTTCCGAACGCGATGAAGACTTCGAAATGAAAGGATTTCATCAGTACCGGCAAGAGATCCTGCGCCGGCGCGGAAAGCCCGTCGTTGCCTTCCGACGGATAGCTGGCTTCGAAACGCTGCTTCAGATGGTTGTGCTTGTATCGCTCGGGCATCAGCTTCCAGATCCGATCCACCACTTCGAGGGCCTCGGGCGAGCGCGCTTCGCCCGCCCGACCGATGTCGTCGCTAACCAGCAGCGGTGCCCCCGGCGCCATCGCCTCCTGAATCAGCTCGACGGCGGTTTCCATCGGCTCGACGCACGTCAAGGCGCCGTGGGAAACGACAAGGGGATACTTGCGCCGAGGTTTCCACGCTGCGAACTCCGTGGGTACGAGCGTCAAGTACTCGCTGATCTTGCGCTGTGCGGACAAACGGCGGCGTTGGTCGTGGAGGTTCGGGTCGATCTCTACGCAATGAATATTGAAATTTCGAACGCCCGCAGCGATCGCGCGCTCCGCGAGACGCGCCTCGAGGTCCCAGTTTCCCCCACCGATACTCAAGACGTGAAAGGTCTGGTCCAGCTGCCCACGGCATCCATTCACGATGTAACTGAGGTAGAACTCGTCGAGATCCTGGACCCCGGTATCCTGCAACTTGCAACGCAGCTGCCGATTTCGCCAATAGTGAAAGATCTCCGGAAGCTCGTGATCGATGGTCCCCGGCTCCGCGAACAGCGGCCCTTCGGTGGGCGCCGACAGCGCGGGACGGCGGAGCGGAGGCGATTCGGAAGCGGCCGCCGCTTCCGGCGGAGGGGCTGCCGCTCGCGCCTCCACGCGCGGCGGTTCGGTCGCAATCGATTCCTGCTCCTCGCTTCCCAGAGACGCGTGAAGGGTCGAAAACATCTGGCGCAAGCCATCGAGCTTCTGTTCGTGGGCGGCCAATGATTGCTGGGACGCCGTGGTTTCGCGTTCGAGTTGAGTCGTTCTTTCGCGCTCCGCGGCCAATTCCCCCTGCAGAGTGGCCTGCTCCGCCAGAATCCGCTCGATTTCGCCGTCGCGCGATTCCACACTCGCCCGCGCCGAGGCCAGGTGTTTGCGCAACGCATCGATTTCTTCGTCGCGGGCGCCGATCGTGCGCTCGCTCGCCGCAACGCTCTCCCGCAGATCCTGCAGATCGCCGGCCCGGGATTCGAGCTTTCGAAGCGCATCGGCGAGTTGTTCCTCGAGCCCCGTGTTCTGGACCTTTCGGCTCGCCAGCTGTTCCTCGACGGCAGCCAGTGCACCGCGAACGGTTTCGAGTTCGCGCTCACGGTCGGCCGTGCGTTCCTGGGCGCTGGCCAATGTTTCCTTCAGTGCTGCGAGCTCACTTTCCCGAATCGAGATGTTTTCCTGGGACGTATAGAGCGTGCTGCGCAAGCCCGTGATTTCGCTGTCCCGGGATGCAATCGCCTGCTCTGCGGCACCCAGCTCCGCCCGCAAGGCGGCGAGTTGCGATTCGTGGTTTGCGAAGGCGTTGCGCACCGTGCTGAGTTCTTCCTCGAACTCGGCCAGCTGAATGTCGCGGGCGCGAACCCATCCCTCCGTCTCCGCCAACTGCACTTGAACCGACGCGAGCTGACTGTCCTTCTGCGCCAAGGCGGCGGCGCCAGCTTCGATTTGGCGTTGGAGATCCGCGATGGCCGCGTCGCGTTCGGCGATCTTGCGATGGGCCATGGACAGAGGCTTGCGCAAGGCTTTGATCTCTTCGTCGCGGAAGGCGAGTGTCTTTTCGGCCTGGTCCGCACGCGTACGGAGGGCATTCAAGGCGCTTTCGGCGATCTCGAGCGGCTCCTGATAACGCTGGGCTTCGAGCTCCTTCTCGACGAGTGCCTGCTTCTGTGCGGCGAGATCGCTCTGCAGCTGTGCGACCTGCTTTTGGTGCCCCGCAGCCGTGCTCCGGCTTGTGGTCAATGCCCGGCGCAGTTTTTCGACTTCCGCGTTCCGGTCCGCTTGTTGGCTCTGGGTGGATTCGACGCTTTCACGGAGTGCCAGCATTTCCTGGTCGCGCGCGGCAACCCGCTCTTCGGCGACGCCCAGTTCTTCGCGCACCTGCTCGACTTCACGCGCGTTGGCCGAACTCTCCTGCCGAGAAGCCGCAAGCTGGCCCTCGAGTTCGGCGACGCGTTCGCGCAAGCGCGGTGCCTCGCCGTCCGCGCGCGCGGAAACCTCGACCGGTGCATTGACATCCAATGAATCGATCAGATCGTCCCGGTGGGCGAGAACCGATTCGCTCGAAAGCAAACGCTTCTCCAGGGCTGCGAGTTTCTTGTCCCGGGTCGCAGATTTCCGCTTGGCCTCGGTGAGGCGCTGTTCGAGTTTGCGATTTTCCGTTTGTCGCGCGGCGGTGCTCTTGCGCTCGCGCGCGAGTTCTGCGCGTAGTTCAGCGGCTCGGTCCGCGCGCTTTGCGGCGGCCGTCTTGGCCGTGCGTGTCGTTTTTTTCGCGGATCGGACGGCGCTGGCTTTGCGCGTCGTCGGTCGCGTCATTCGCGGAGCCGGCTTGGCTTTTGCCTTGGCGGTCTTGGTCGCTTGCGATTTGGCGGACTTGGCCGTGCGGGCGGAAGCCTGCGTGGACTTCGTCCCCTTCGCCGCCGGAGTCGCCTTGGCCTTCGCCTTCGACCCACTGCGCTTTCGCGCAGTCGATCTGGTCTTGCTGGTGCCCGTGCCGGAATCGGTAATCGTACGCAGACTCATGACGCCCCTCGCCAGGTGTTTCCCCTACCCGCCCGCTATCGGCGTGGGCTGACTTTTCCTTTAATGGAAGGCGTTTGGCGGGCGGAATGCGTACTTCTGAGGCGCCCGTGAAGCTCCGGGAGTCCCCCTACGGGGACCGCAGGCAGTAGCGCGGGCTCCAATGGCGGTAGGTCTGGGTCTCGGCAACCCGCGTGGTGCGAAGCGCGGCCACCATATGGGTCGGTTTCACAACGCCCGCATCGATCTTGATGTCGTCGAGTTCGGCAATGTGATCCATGTATTTTCGATCCGCCTCATCGCCGACCTCGAAGTTCGACCCGAAGCGTCGATCCAGAAACAGGTCGACGACGTTCCCGAACCCCACGAAGGATTCGAAGTGAAAGGTCTTGAGCAGCAGCGGCAGGATGTCCTGGGTTCGCATGTCCTCACCCTGGGGGCTGCGGTCCCAGTTCTGGTATTCGGGCTGGAGCGCTTCGAGCACGTGGTCGTACTTGTAGCGCGCGGGCGCCATCTCCCAGACGCGCGCCGCCAACTCGATGGCTTCGGGCCAACGCATTTGCCCGTTGCGACCGATCCGTGCGTGCGTCAGGAAAACGCCGCCGGGATGCAGCGCGCGCCAGATCTTCCCGAACAGGGTCTCCAGGTTGACGACGTGGTGCAGCGAATAGTTGGCGATGCACAGGGCGGCGCTGCCGGAGGGCGTCCACTCGGCGAGCTGAAGGTCCGGAATGCGGAGTTGGGCTGCCACGCCTCTCTGCTCCGCCAGGGCGCGTCGCTCTTCCTGACCGGTACCGTGCACATCCAAACAATGGACCGAGACGTTTTCGATTCCCTGCTCGAGGCAACGCTCCACCAGGCCGACTTCGAAGCCTCGCTGCTCGGCCCCGATACTGATGATGTCGATGGGACGATCGGGCTTCGCATCGTGGTGGCGTTGCACGTATTGCATGAAGAGGTCGTCGAGACCGTCCGCCCCGCATCCGCTGAGCTTCCAGCGCAGTTGGCGATCTCGCCAATAGGAGAAGATCTCCGGAAGATCTCCGTTGTCCGTCACGTCGGCCGTCCGCGCCGCTTCATCGATCACCGGTGCGGGAATGACTCGCGCTTGCGGGGAAGCCGGGCCCCTCGGAACCGCGACCGGCCGCGCAACCTGGATCGCCGAAGCAGCGAGCGGCCTTGCGACGGATACGTCCCCGTCGATTTTTCGCCAAGACGAGGTCGAATCCGGCGCTTCGAGTACGGGCGCAGGCTCCGGATTGTGGCGAATCCGCGGAATCCGGCGCAAGGGGTCGTTCGCTACCGGCGCGCCGGCGGGACGATCGCGCAGGGCCGATAGCTCGGATTCCAACGTCGCCACCCGTTGGGTGCGGGACGCGAGTTCCGTCTTGAGCTTTTCCAATTCCGTCGACCGCTCGCTCACCTTGGTGTCGAGGTCCTTCAGGCGATCAGACAACTCCGCCTGTTCCGCTTCCCGCTCTGCTACGCGCTCCCGACGCTCGGAAAGATCGGTCCGCAACGCATCGAGTTCGGTCGCCCGCTGGGAAAGTGAGCTTCGGGCATCGCGGAGTTCGGATTCGAGCCGCTCGACCTGAGAATGGAGTGCCTCGGAAGCGCGGGCGCGCTCTTCGTTGTCGGCCCGTAGCGTGCAAAGTTCTTCGTCGCGTTGCGCGAGATCGGCTTGAAGCCCTGCGATTCGTTCTTCGATCGCCGCCTGCTCTCGGGTGCTCGACTCGACCTGAGCGACGACGTGCGCGAGTTCTTTGCGCGTGGCTTCGAGATCGCGCTCGCGTTCCACACGAGCGCGTTTTTCCCGGAGATGCTCTTCCTGATGGCGAGACAAATCGCATTCGAGATCGACGCGACGATCCCGGGCGCGCGCCAGTTGTTCGCGAACCCCCGCCAGTTCTCTGCCTTGTTCTTCGAAGCGTTCGCGAAGTTGCGCGGCGGGGCCAAGGAGGGACGAGACGCGCTCATTGCGCCGGGAAACCGCATCCTCGATTCCGATCAGCCGCTCTCCCAGCACGCGTAGCTGCTCTTCCTGAGCCTGGGCTTGCTCCTCGCACAGCGCAACTTCCCGTTCCAGGGATTCACCCCGGGCAGCGGAGGACGCGGTCGCGCGACGCGCGGCTTCGAGTTCTTGCTCGAGCTGCGCCAGCTCCGCGTCGGCCGAAGCGGTCGAAGGCGAAGTCTCGGGTTTCGGCTGGGCGCGAGCGGGACGCGTCCCTTCCGTCGGGGTTCGGACGTGAGTCGATTCCCCGTAGGAATCGCCGAATGTGGATTTGGCCTCGGCCATGCTTCTCCCAAGGCGGCTGGACGTCACCCCGCGAGCACTATCGGCAGAGGGGAATTTCAGCTTGAGAAGCGTGCGGTTCGGAGGGACCGATGCGAGAGCGTGAAGGCGCGAGAAAGCTGCACGACGCGCGACACTCCCACGTCCAGCGCACGCCCCTCAGGCGATCGGGGCGTAGCGTTGCTTCGCGTCCTCAGGGGAAAGCCCCGCAGCTTTGGCGATGGCGGCCAAGCGCTTGGGATCGTCGAGATCGGCTTGCTCGATTCGAATCTGGAGGGTTCGGGCGGTGCGATACGAATCCGTGGCCACGTCCACCTGGCGAACCCGCGTCTTTCCGGTTTTTGGATCCGCGATCTCCGAGAACGGAATCGCCACGATCCCGTTTTCCTGGCGGGTGATCATCGCTTGGCTCGTACCCGCAGCGAGGGCCTCCACCGCCCCGACCCCCAGGTCCCGCGTATAGTCGCGATCGAACGCGCAGGGCTGAACGCAGCGCAATTCGTACCCCACATCCTTGTCTCCGATCGTGACCTTCACACCGCGCGCAGCCAGGGAGTCCCGAACTGCGGTTCGCAGAACTTTGCCCAGGGGAACTTCCGCCAAGCGGACATGACCGTGCTCGTCTTTCTCCGCGCCCTGCAGAATGGGGTCGTCGGGATCGAAGTATTCCGCCACCCCTTCTGCGATCACCGCAACGCCGTCCGGACGCCCGTCCGCCAGCCGCTTCACGATGGCCCCTTCGAGGGTTCGGACCACGTCCTCGATCTGGATGCGCCCACCGGGGAACTCCTCGGGGATCAGGGTGAGGGTCGCCCCCGCGGATTTCCCCGCCCCCAACGCCAGGTGGCCCGCGGTCCTTCCCATCATGATGATGAAGAACCAGCGACCCGTCGTCCGTGTGTCTTCCATGATGCGCTCGACGACGTCCGCGGCATGCTCGCGCGCCGTCTCGTAGCCGAAGGTGGGAATACCACCGGGCAGCGGGAGATCGTTGTCGATGGTTTTGGGGACGTGTACGACGCGAATTCGACCGTCGGCGGTTTCGCCTACGCGTCGCGCCGAGAACGAAGTGTCGTCGCCACCGATCGAGATCAGGTGGTCGATACCGACGGCATCGAGGGTCTCGACGACCTTGGCGAGATCCGCGTCTTTCTTGGTCGGATTGGCGCGCGACGTGCGAATGATGGATCCGCCTTGAAGATGAATGCGCGAAACATCCTCCGTGTGAAGCTCGCGCACGCAATTTCGATCGCCGGTCATCAACCCCTGGTAGCCGTCGTAGATGCCGAAAACGCGCCAGCCGCGTCGCAACGCCAGGATCGAGGCCGAACCGATCACGCCGTTCAAGCCGGGCGCCGGCCCGCCCCCGCACAAAATTCCCAAGCTCGGCGTCTTCGATTGCGTGGCCATGATTCCCCCTCTTCGATGGCTTCGGAGCGGGGACTGTACCTATCGGGTAGCATGCCGGCCATGACAGCCGTCGGTGTCATCCCTGCCCGCTATTCTGCGGCGCGATTCCCTGGCAAACCCCTGGCCCCCATCGCAGGCCTGCCCATGCTGCAACGCGTCTACGAGGGGGCGCGCACTGCCCGCTCCCTGCGGCAGGTGCTGGTTGCCACCGACGATGAACGCATCGCCGAAGCGTGCCGGGCGTTCGGGGCACCGGTGGTGATGACGAGCCCCACGCACCCAACCGGAACCGACCGCATCGCCGAAGTCGCCCGAAATCTCGAGGACGAAATCGTCGTCAATATCCAGGGGGACGAACCCCTGATCGAGGGCGCCATCGTCGACCGACTAGTCGAAACCCTCGAGGCCTCTCCCGAAGCCCCCATGGCGACCCTCGTTCACAGCGCCCCGCCCGAGGCGCTCGGGGATCCCAATCGCGTGAAGGTCGTCATCGATCGCAGCGGGTACGCGCTCTACTTCTCGCGCAGCGCGATTCCGGCTCTGCGCCATCCGGACGCCAAAGCGCCGCTTTGGCAACACATCGGGATCTACGCGTACCGGCGACCGTTCCTGCTCGAATTCGTCGACCTTCCCCAAACCGCCGCCGAGCGTTCCGAAGGGTTGGAACAGTTGCGCGCACTCGAGAACGGGTTCCGTATCCGCGTAGCGGCCGTCGACGGTTGGCAAAGTATTCCCGTCGACGAACCCCTCGACATCGAACGTGTCGAAGCCGTCCTAGAAGAACGCGCGAAGCAAGGAGATCCCGATGGCCGATGAAGAAATCGTTCGAGTCGAACGCGACGGCGGCCTCGCCACCGTCACCCTCAACCGCCCCGAACACATGAACACCATGAACACCGCCATGCTGGATCAGTTGCCCGGTATCCTCGACGCGCTGGCCCAGGATCCCGACGTTCGCTGCGTGCTCCTGACGGGCGCGGGCGAGCGCGCCTTCACGGCCGGCGGCGACATTCACGAAATGTCCGCCCGGGGGCCGGCCGGGGCCGCAGAGGGCAAACGCCCGATGGAACACGCGGTGGCGGCGCTGCGACGCTCCATGGAATGCAGCGCAACGCTTCATTTGATGCCCAAGCCGACGCTCGCGGCCATCAACGGCGCGGCCGCCGGAGCGGGCTTGGCCCTCGCCCTCGCCTGCGACCTGCGCATGGCCGGAGATCGCGCGGTCTTCACGACGGCGTTCTCGAAGATCGGTTATTCCGGCGATTTTGGAGGCTCCTACTTCCTCACGCAGATCGTCGGCACCGCCAAGGCGCGCGAACTCTATTTCCTCGGCGACCGATTCGATTCCAAGCGCGCCCTCGAACTGGGCGTTGTGAACTGGGTGGTGGATCACGACAAGTTGCGCGCCGAGGCCCACGCCCTGGGCCAACGTTTGGCCGATGGACCCCCCATCGCGTACCGCTACATGAAGCGCAATTTGAACCTTGCCACCCATAGCGACGTCCGCGACCTGTTGGACCTCGAGGCCGAAGCCATGGTTCGAACGGGTCTCACCCAGGATTTCCGCAACGCCGCCCTGGCGTTCCTCCAGAAGAAAACGACGACGTTCCGCGGCGAATAGGCAGCGCGAACCACCGGGATCCTTCGACGCTCTTCGGATTTCGTCGCGGTTCGCCAGTGGAAGGCGACCTTCGCTCCAATTTTCCGTAGCGCCGCTGCTTCGCGCCGCATAGTTTGATCTCGTGATCGCGGGAGCACCCGGCTCCCCAACCGGCCTTCTCTCACCCCAGAACGGGCGTCGCGTACGCCCGGGGGTGTCGAGCATGTCGAGGATTCGTTTTTCGTTTCTGGTGGCGCTTTCGCTGTTGGCTCTGGGATCGAGTTGCCCGCCGAGCCATCCGCTGTCCCCGCGACCCGGTCTTTACGACTACGAGTCGCCCGCCCGCCTGGCAACGCCCGGCGGGATCATCAATCTGACCGACGGAAACCTGGTGCTGCGCCGCGTCGATCTCGATATCGAGACCCGGCTTGGAACCCAATGGATCGGCCAGTACTACAACAGCGCAGACGGCCGCTGGCGCTGGAGCCATGAATTCTTCTACGACGGTGTCGCGTTCGTCGACGCATCGGGCGCCGCCTACCCGGTCGACGGAATCGGGTCGGGCGAAACCATCCCCGGCTCGAGCTGGGTGATCGAGAACCCAACGCCGGGAGCCGGACCGCGAGAAATCAAAACCAAGGGAGGCCTCGTCCACGAGTTCGGCTTCGCGGGTGAACTCACGGCCCTGCATTGGTCGAGCGGCGAGTATCCGCGCATCGAATACGAACGGATCCTGGTCTCGGGCACCGATGCATTGGGAGAGATTCGCCAATGCATCGCACCCGGCGATTGCGAACTCATCTTCGCCATGCAGTACCAGGACACCGCCAATCCCGTGCGGATCACGGCGATCCAAGACCGCGCGGGCCGCGAGGCCCATTTTTCCTACGACGCGGATGGACGGCTGGTGTCCGCCCGCGATGCCCATGACCTCGAGCAGACCGACGCCGCTTCTCGCGGCTATCGCTACCACTACGACGCGGACAATCGGATCACCCGCCTGAGGAACTCCGAATCCGAATGGTTCGAGTTCGAAATCCGGTCGGGACGCATCGTCGAGCTCCGCCACCCGGGGACCGCTGAAACCTCCGCCGCCACCCCCCGTTATCGCTTCGAATACGACCCTTGCCGCGCGGAACGCTGCACGAGCCGGGTCATCGATCCCACGGGAAGTCTTCACATCGTGACCCTCGACACGGAGCGTCGAACGCTGCAGATCGAGATTCCTGCAGTCGAAGAGCGCTACGCATTCGCCTGGGAGAACCAGCTCCTCGTGGAGTTCGAACTCCCCTGGGGCGGTCGCATCCTCCGCACCCACGACAGCTCCGGTGACGTCGTTTCGGAAACCACACCGTCGGGCAACACGTTTCGATTCACCTATGCGCCCCACGGAATCGACCGGAGCGCCCCGACCCAACGCGCCCTCGCTCGGATCGAAGATGATCTTGGCATTCGCGAAGAACGACTCTTCGACGCACAGGGTCGAATCATCGAGATTCGCAATGCCACGGGCGACGCAATTCGAATGGAATACGATGCGCTTTCCCAACTTCGGGAGTGGATCGATGCCACCGGTGTCGCCGTTTCGTTTTCCGACTACGGGCCGCACGGACAACCGGCTCGGATCGACACACCGGGGATCTCCGACGAACGCGAGTTCGACCTCGTCGGCAACGTGACGAAGGGGTTCTTTCTGTCCAACGCCGGCCTTCTGCCCGATGCCGGATTCGTCTCACGAAGCTTCGACGGCGACCGCAACATCGCGCGTATCGGGCTGGACAGCGCCAACTGGTGGGAGTTTGCATTCGGAAACGATCCGGAATTCATCGAAATCGAGTACCGCAGCGACCGCCAGCGGAAGCGGATCCGGCGGCCCTTCGGTGGCGACACCGAAACCGCCTTCGATCCCTGGGGGCGCCCCGCCCTGCGTCGCGAATGGGTCTCCGGGGCTTGGCAAAACACACAGTTCGAACGCGACCTGCTGGGGCGCACGATCGGGATCGAGCGTGCCAACGGGATGCGGACCGCGACTTCCTACGATCCCGCAGGACGCGTGTCGCAGATCGAGCATTCGCGTTTCGGCATTCCGGAAAGCTCCGCGATCTTCGAATACGCCCAAGGACGTCTGGCGCGGGTCTTCGATTCGGTCTGGGCGGGAGCCGAGTCCTATGAGTACGACGACAGCGGCTTTCTCGCACGTATGGATTTTCCCCACGGCGAGCGGAGCGAGCACGAATACGATGTCCGTGGGCGCACGGTCCGCCGAACGCTCTTCAACGCCGACGGGACCGCACTGGTGGAATTCGCAACCGAGTACGACGCTGCGGATCGTCCCACGCGACAATCCGCCGACGGCGCGATGCTGCTCGAATTCGAATACCAGGACATGCGAACCAGCGAAACCCGCTACGGCAACGGACTGACGCGCCGGGCAGAGTTGCCCGGCGCAAGCGGGGGTGTCGGGGGTTGGTCGACCTTCGACGCGGCGGGAAACACGGTCGAACAGACGACGAATCAGGTCACCACGATTTGGCCGAACCACAGCAGTCACGCGGTCACCACGCTGACTTTCGGCGCTGCCCTGGGCAGCGTCGAAACCCATGAACAGTACGTGCTCGACCTGCACGCGCGACGCCTGGCCGGCTTCGTGCCGATTGCGGGCCAGGGGGCTCGCCTCCAAACCTATGATGCGCTCGTCAATCTGACTTCGCGCACCCGTGTCAACGGCGATTTCGACGAACACCGCTACAACGCGGAACACAATCGCCTACTGGGTATCGACCGCACGCCCGACGGTACGCAACCGAACCCCGCCCAACCGCTCCACCAATACACCTACGACGAAGCCGGATTTACCGTGTCGCGCGATGGTGTCCCCCTCAGCTGGAACGCCGCGGGACAGATCGCGTCCATCGGCGACGCGTGGTTTCTATGGGACGCCCGAGGTCGACCGGTCTCCCGCCAAGCGAGCGGTGGCATCACCTATTTCCGGTTCGGAGGTTCCATCGAAGCGGATTCCACTGGCGCGGGACGCGCCATCGATCTAGGTGAGGTCCGAATCGATTTCGCGAGCGGGGCCCGCAGCTACCGACACCTGGATTTCCGGGGCAATGTGAAGTTCGTCACCGACGATTCCGGCGACGTCGTAAGCCACTACCATTACGAACCCTACGGGGTGTACGCGGTACACGGTTCCTCTGCGGATTCCATGCGTTTCGCCCAAGGCGCATCGAACGGCGAACTCGTCGTCCTGGGAGCGCGCATCTATGATCCGGAAGCGGCTCGTTTCCTCGCACCGGACCCAATCGAGCATCTCGTCAACGCCTACGCGTACGCGCACGGCAATCCGGTCTGGTTCTGGGACCCCAGCGGCGCCAGTAAGGCCATCGCGGTTGCGCGCTTCGCGGGCGCCACGATCGGAAGTGCTTTTGGGGGCGTGGTGGGCGCTGCAACCGGGGCTGCCCTGGGAGGGCCCGCGGGAGCGATCGTGGGAACCGTCATCGGGGGCGCGATCGGATCGATTCTCGGAGAGGCCGCGGTCGTCCTCGCCATTCGCGCCGCCTCCCCGGAAACCAACCCGGGGCCGCCCCCCGCGATCATTCAAGAGTTCCTACCCGGCAACAGTGGAGGTCCCGGGGGCTCGAGTTCCGCCTCGGATATCGGGATCAGCACCGCCGGGCCAGAGCAGTTCCTGAGTGCCGAGGGACTGACTCCACCCACGACGCCGAATTCATGGGAGGACGCGATTCCCGGTATCCACGTTCAATTCGAAGTCAGCATTATTTCGTTAGGTATCGCGGGTGGCTTCGGGGGAGTCAGCGGAAGCTTCGGAGGAGGCGGTGGTGGCGGCGGCGGGTGCGGGGCGGGCTCCGCCGCGCTCTACCCCTTCGCGCTCCCGGTCCCCCTTTGGCTGTTGCGGTGGGCGCGCGTACGGCGCGCGACCGGAGGCAGGGAATAATCATGCGATTCATTCATTCCATGGTCGAGACCGCGTTCGAAGCGCGCGGGGACGGGGAGGAGGTCTTCTATCCCTGGGGCCCCTGGGGCGCCGGTGTCTTGCTTTCGCGCGGGTCCGCAGCCGCTACGCGCCACTATCTGCTGCGCTGGCTCAGCGGTTCGTTGGGTGCGGCCGCGTTGGGACTCTTGTGCTTCGCGGGGCGTCTCCCGGTCTGGACTTGGATTGCGCCGGCCAGTGCGATCCTGGTCTTGGGAGTCGCCTACATGCGATTCGTTCGCGGGCTCCAACGCGAACGGAGGCCACGCGTACCCCGTCCCACGCGCATGCGGGAACGGGCGCGCTTGGAGGCCCTTCTCGGACGGCGCTGGTTTCGATTTGCGGAGATCTCGAGTGCAGCTTCCGCTGGGATCGCGGGCCTGCTGTGGATCTGGCAACCGGAGCTGGGGTGGATTGCCGCCCTGGCAGTCGGCGTCGGGGGCGGAAGTTTTCTTTTGCTGATTACGGCCCGACCCCGCTGAGGGAGACGCTATGAAGTTCCACCGTGCACGCGCTTTTCGTAGCCCGCCCACTCTTTCTCGCGCAATCGGAATTTTTGGATTTTTCCGGTCGCCGTCTTGGGAAGTTCTCCGAACTCCACGGCCTTGGGGCATTTGAAGTGGGCCAGGCGCTCTCGGCAAAACGCGATGACGTCGGCCTCCGTGACGTCCTCACCGGGCTTCAGGGTGGCGAAGACCTTCGGGACCTCGCCCCATTTTTCATCCGGGCTCGCCACCACCGCGCATTCGAGGATCGCCGGGTGTTTGACGACGGTGTGCTCGACTTCAATGGTCGAGATGTTCTCTCCGCCGCTGATGATGATGTCCTTCTTGCGATCCCGCAGCTCGATGTAGCCATCGGGATGCATCACACCGATGTCTCCGGAATGGAACCAACCGCCCTCGAAGGCCTTGGCGGTCGCTTCGGGATCGTTGAAATAACCCTTCATCACGTTGTTTCCACGCATCACCACCTCGCCCATGGTCTTGGCATCGGCGGGAACGTCGCGCAGCGCGCTGTCCACCACGCGCAGATGGGTGGCGATGTGATACGGAACGCCCTGGCGTGCCATCACGCGCGCTTTGCTCTCGATCTCGAGGTCTTCCCACTCGGGTTGCAACTCGCAAACCGTGTGCGGGCCGTAGGTCTCCGTGAGTCCGTAGATGTGATTCACCCGCACGCCCAATTCCGCCATGCGGGCCAACAAGGTGGGCGACGGCGGCGCTCCGCCGGTCGCCACCCGGACTTCGGGGTCGAAACGCACGCCCTTCGCTTCCGGCGCTTCGGAGAGCATCAGTAAGACGGTCGGCGCCCCGTTGAAATGCGTGACGTTCTCCTGCGCGATCAAACGCAAGATCTCCGCGGGATCGACACCGCGCAACATCACATGGGCCGCGCCCGCCGCGGTCACGGCCCAGGGAAAACACCAACCGTTGCAGTGAAACAGCGGCAGGGTCCACAGGTAGACGGAGTCGCGTTCCAGCTTGTGGACCAACATTTCCCCGAGTGCGTTCAAATACGCTCCCCGGTGCGTGTACATGACGCCTTTCGGACGCCCGGTGGTGCCCGACGTGTAGTTGATGGACGTAATCCGGTCTTCGTCGTCGAGGTCGTTTCGCACCTCGAGAACCGGAGCCCCGTCGACGAACTCCGCGTAGCTGGGCCCATCCAGCGGTTTGCCGAGTATCCCCGCCACGGGGTCCTCGAGATTCACGAATCGGGGCGTGGACTTCATCGTCGCCTGGGCGTCCGAGACCACGGGCGCCAGTTCCGGATCGACGAACGCCACTTTCGCGCCGCAATGATCGAGGATGTAGCCCACGTCCCCGCCCGACAGGCGCGTGTTGATCGCCACCAGGGCGGCGCGAATGGCGAGAACCGCGAAGTGCGCCACGAGCATTTCCGGAACGTTCGGCGCCAGCACCGCGACGCGGTCCCCCGGCTCCACACCCGCGCGTTGCAGAGCACCCGCCATACGGCCGACTTCGCGGCCGAAATCCGCGTAGCTCCAGCGTTGATCGCCGTAGATGACAGCGGTCTTGTTGGGGAAGACACGCAAAGTGCGCTCGAGCAGCGCGATGGGAGACTGGGGATCCCGATTGGGAGAGGGGACGATTTCGCTCATGGGCGCATTATACGCGCACAAAAAAATCCCGGGAGCGGGTCCGGTGACCCGATGCGGCTACGGCACCCGCGCTCCCGGGATCGGTGGTACTGGGACAACGTCCCAGGTCCACATCGAGACGAATCAGCGAATCGACGTGGCTAAGACGTCGCCACCTCACTCGCCGTAGAGTTGCGTTTTGACAATTCATGTACCTCCGTCTCGGCGTGGATACGGGCGGCGGGGCCCAGACCCTACCGCTTACCCCGTGACTGTATGGCGGTCGCCGATACCACCGGTCCGGGTCGCCCCGCTCGGACCCCCACTTTGAAGGCCCTCAGCACGAGACTCGGAGATGAGTGATGTCCCCTAGCCGCAACTTATCGGAAGGTCCCGGTGGGGGCTAGAGCCTTCGCCTCTACCCCGGCAAGACGCGCCCGCCGGCCCCTCGACGGGTTGCTAGACTGAGTCGCCGTGAGTTCCGAAAAACCCGCCAAAACCGCTGTGTTGCACGTCACCTGTGCGGACCGTCGCGGGATCGTCGCGGCTCTGGCACAGCTGCTCTACGGTCACGGCGCCAACATCCTCGACGCCGACCAGCACACGGACACCATCGCGGGACAGTTCTTTCAGCGCATCCGATTCGACCTGTCGGAAATCCACACGGACCGCGTCAGCCTCGAGGCCGGGATCGAAGAGGTCGCCCAGCGCTTCGAAATGGGATGGCGACTCGCCTACGCGAACGAGCGCAAGCGGATCGCACTTTTCGTCTCCCGCTACGACCACTGCCTGTTCGATTTACTCTGGCGCCATCGGTCGGGCGAACTCGAATGCGAGATTCCGCTGGTCGTGAGCAACCATCCCGAGCTCGAATCCGTGGCGCGACAATTCGGGATCGATTTTCACGTGTTTCCCATCACGAAGCAGACCAAGCGCGAGCAAGAAGCGCGCGAGATCGAATTGCTCGATTCCAAACAGATCGACCTCGTCGTGCTGGCCCGCTACATGCAAGTGGTGACAGAAGACCTGATCGGCCACTACCCCAACCGAATCATCAACATCCATCACTCGTTCCTGCCCGCCTTTACCGGCGGCAAGCCCTATCACCAAGCCTACGAGCGCGGCGTGAAGCTGATTGGCGCAACCGCGCATTACGCCACGTCGGAGCTCGACGAAGGCCCCATCATCGAGCAAGACGTCGTGCGCACGACCCACCGCGATACCGCGGCCGACCTCGTTCGCAAGGGACGCGACCTCGAACGGACCGTTCTGGCACGCGCCGTGCGCTGGCACATCGAAGACCGAGTTCTGGTATACGACAACAAAACCGTGGTGTTTGCCTAGCGATGAAATTACGCGTGCCCTTGATGATTCTGTTCGGAGTGTTCTTGTTCGGCGGCTGGATCGCCACCGTCGCCGAGTGGCATCGCCAGGAGTATGCCGCCGGCGTCGAAGGCCT
This sequence comes from Deltaproteobacteria bacterium, assembly GCA_029261875.1. Lineage (GTDB taxonomy): Bacteria > Myxococcota_A > UBA9160 > UBA9160 > JAJDAL01 > JAJDAL01. The sequence continues at coordinate 148,195 of JAJDAL010000049.1, read as the reverse complement.
CGAACCGCGGGTCTTCGAGAAGCTGACCGTCGTCGCGGTCGGAACCGGGAGCAGCTACGAGAACCACCAGCGGCTCGGACCGTGCGTGGCCATCGGTATGGGGGAAGAGATCGCGCTGGTGGACGCCGGGCGCGCGGTTGCAGAAGCCCTGCGCGCTTCCGAGATTCCCATCGACCAACCGGGAACCGTTTACCTGACGAGCCTGCTTCCCGAGAACACGGTCGGTCTCGACGATCTCTTGCTGACCGGTTGGCTCGCGCCGCGAACAACCCCCCTTCGCGTGGTGGGACCGCGCGGAACGCGCGAGCTGGTGGATGCGCTGACTGCCGCGCACCGCATCGGCGTATCGGCGCGCGCCCAAAGCCTCGGGCTGCCCACGGATGGAGCGGCCTTCGACGTCACCGAAGTCGAAGCCGATTTTTCGGAAACCCGTGGCGACCTCACGATTCGGGCGGTTCCGCTTCCGGGCGGTCCGCTTCCCGCCCTCGCCTATCGCTTCGAAGCCAAACAGGCGTCCGCGGTGGTCAGCGGTGTGGGTTGGGGGGCAACCGAACTCGAACGCCTCGCGGCGGGATCCGACATCCTGGTTCACGAAGCCGTCTCGGCGCGTTCGATCGACGCCGCGATCGAGGCCGGCGGTGACAACGCCGAACGCTTGCGCCGCGAAGCCGCCCTCCACACCTCGCTCCACGACATCGGTGCCATCGCCGAACGCGCCCAGGTTGGAACTCTGGCGTTGGTTCGCCTGCGGCCTCCACCGCTGTTCGACTTTCAATTCGAGCGCGTCGTCGCGGAAACCTACTCGGGGCGCGTGGTGATCGCGGCGGATGGAGACATCGTCAGACGCTGATTGCAGGCGCCTGTTCGTCGTACAGACGCTCGGGTTCCATCGGAAGCTCCGGATCCTGCGGCTCCTCGGGCCGATCGTCCCATTCCCGCTCGCCCGTGAAGCGCCGTTTCTGTTCGCGGAAATAGCCGACCCCGGGAGCCAGCTGGATGGCGCGTTCGATCGTCTTGACCGCGCGCTCTTCGAACCCCGCCAGATATTGGAGTTCCGCCAAGGTATCGAGCGAGTTCGGGTCGAGTGACTCCGTCGCCTCGACCGCGCGTTCGGCCAGGGTCAACGCGACATCGACCTCCCTTGGGTCGGGTTGTCCTTCGGTTGCGATGAACCACGCGTAGTTGTTCAAGAACACCGGCGGGACATCCGCGTGCTCGAGCAACCGCTGTCCCCGCTTGGCCAGCACGCCCGGATCCCCCACCAGGGCCCGCCCCATGGCGAATACGGACAGGAACACCAGCGCCAGCGTCGCGGCGTTGGTCAGTGCGAGTAGCCTCGGCGTAGGCTCCCGACGAAGACCGCCCCGAGCCACCAGGGCGCCGGCCCCCACTCCGGCAACGAGACCGCCCACGTGGGCCGCTCCCCCGACGAAGGGGACCACCGCGCCGATCAACAGATCGACGGCCAGCGCGCCCAGCAACAAGCCGCGGGGCACGCGCCAGCCCGCCGGAAGTTCGGCGACACAACGGAACTCGAGCCACAGCAGCGCTCCCACCAATCCGAAAACCATTCCCGACGCACCGAACGCTTTGACGGGCCCCACCCAGCCGCTCACCCACGTCGCAACCAGCCCCGAGACCGCCAGCACGAACCAAGTCCGGCCGGAACCCAGCGCCCGCTCCGTGAAGGACCCAAGCGCCAGGATGCCGAGAACGTTGAGCGCCAGGTGGTAGGGAAACCCCGGGTACCAATGCACCAGATTTGCGGTCACCAGGCGCCAGGTTTCTCCCGCGTCGACCAGGACGTCGTTCATGAATCCCATTTCGAAGAAGATGGGTCCCCGCAGCCACATCAACACGTAGGCGACAACACAGGCGAAGGCGAGGATCCGCGTCGCCAGGAGCGGCGCAGCAGAAGCGCGACTGAGACGCTCCACGTCGTTCATGCGCTGGAGTTGCTCCGATCCCCCGGGTTGGCGAAAGATCCGCCCTCGAAGCGCCACCAGGAGCCGATCCGCGCCGTCAGGATCCGTGAACCAACTTCGGGGGAGAATGTAGACCGAACGGGAGTTGGCGAGTCGCAGGGACTGCGCCCCGTCCGCGATGTGGGTGATGTCGCGGTAATCAGTGAAGGTTTCCCGCCGCGAGAACACCGAAGCGGGGTGGCGGATGCCACTTTCGTGGAGAGCGACGCTTCCGCGCCCTCCGCGCAGGCGGAATTCGATCGGTTGGGTTACCAGGCCCGGTCCGCTCACCCGGCAAGCCTAGCAGGTTGCGTGGGGCCTCTAGGAACGCTCGGGAACTGCGAGGCTCGGAAATACACGCGTGTAGACGAGATACACCAGCGAGAATGCCCCGAAGAAACCCGCCGCCATCGTGAATTGAATGACCCCCGCCCAGGCGAAGGAATCATCCGGCCGCAGCGAGGGCCAGATCAGAACGTTTCGTTCGAGCCAAAACCCGAGTATGAGGATCACGCAGACCGTTCCCAGAATCGCCGGCGTCTTCTTGGGCCGTTGGCCCAGGAGCACGACGAAGGGAATGATCCAACAGCACACCCAGACCGAGAGCGTCACCATGGCGTAGGGCTCGCGCAGGCGATCCCCGACGAAGTAGATCGTGTCCTGTAGGAATTGCGATCCCAAACGGCCCTGGATGAACTGGGTTTCCTCCGGAAGATTGCCGTACCAGATCACGAGGTACTGGGAGAAGAAGAGGTACATCCAGAATACCGAGAAGGCGAAAACCATTTTCCCGAGATCGTGAAAGCGCGCCTCGGTGAACTCGCCCTCCAACCCGGGCGCGTTGCGGTGCCACACGCACAGAACCGCGGTTGCGGCGACCGCCGTCAAGAACCCACCCCACGCGAAGTAGGCGCCGAACAGATTCGAGAACCACGTCGGTTCGAGGGACATCACCTGGTCGATGGCGATCGCGGTCCAACCGAACGCGAAGACGAGGCAGATGATGGGTGCGAGCACGCGCATGCGGCGGCCGGATTCCTCGCGTTCTTCTTCGTCCCCGCGCCAGTTGCTCGACCAGCTTTCGAACATCCCCTTGGCCGCGGTGGCGCGGTCGGCTGCGCCCTTGAGGGTCGGTCGCACGGACGCTTTGAGATACACGACCGTGAGCAGCGCGAGGATCGCGAAGACCGAGATATCCGTAGCGTAGAGTCGCGTGGAGTTGAGCCAGGCTTCCTTGCCCGGCGGCGGATGGCCCAACCAGTTCGCGTAGATGACATCGCGACCGAAGTAGCCGATAACGCCCAGAACCAGCGTGACGGGCACCCACGCAGCCAGGCCTTCGGCAATTCGCCGCACGGGCCCGGGCCAACGCGCGCCGACGATCACGAAGATGCACGAGATGATCAAGCCGCCTTGCGCCATCGCACCGAAGAACAGGTAATTGGTGTGGAAGGCGATCCAGGTCGTCTCCTTGTCGCTGGCGAGGCCCCACAAGAATGCGCCGATTCCCGCCAGTGCGAGGAGCGCACAGACGGTGGTCAGCGGTTGGGGCAGAGCCCGCGGATTGGCGCGCTCGGCGACCGAACTCACAATTGACCTCCCTTGGAATCCAGGAAGCGCACGTAATTGACGATGTCCCAGCGGTCTTCCGCGGGAATGCGACCGTAAGCCGGCATGCGTCGGCGCCCGTAGCGGATCGTGGTGTAGATGTGTCCATCCGTGCGCGCTTTGACCACACCGATCAAAGGAAGAACGCCGGCGAACGGCCCCGATTGGGAACCCATCGCACTCACGGGACCGTCACCGAAACCCGTTGCGCCGTGGCAGGTGGCGCAGAACGTGTCGTACTGCGCTTTGCCGTTTTGAATCGACCGATAATCCGTCGGGTCCCGCGGATTGACGAGAGCGTCCCCCGCGGCCACGGAGGCCGCATCCATCCCTGTCGACACGGGAGCTTCGCCGCCGTCGATCGGCACCGCGCCCTCGGGCGGAGTGAACCCTTCGACCTGGCCGTTGTGATTGACGGCTTCGAAGGCCTGCACCGTGTGTTGCCATTTCATTTGCGGGAACCAGGTATCGGACCACTGTTCCCAACAGCCCATGGCGAAGAGCGCTAGCGCACTGAGCGCTACGGCTGCGCGCAGCTTAGGCTTCGACAAGGGTTACATCTCCTGCGCCGTTCGCTCGCATGAGCGCTTCGATTTCACCGACATCGCGTTCGTCGCACGTCACCGCAACGCCGAATTCTTCGGCGGAGAAGCGACTGCTGTAGCCGGGCTCCGTGACACCAAAGGGTCCGTGAGGAAGCCCGCCCATCAAGAACAAGCCCAGCACCGTGAGTAGACCGCCGAAGAGAATCGTGAGCTCGAAGGCGATGATGGTGTAGGGCGGTATCGATGCAAAAGGCTTACCGCCGACGGGCAGTTCCCAGTCGTAGGACATCCAGATCGTCAGCGCGTATCCCGTCACAACCCCGAGCAAGCCGCCGATGAGCGTAAAGGCACGCACGGGACTGGGTTTGTCGATCAACGCATCGTCGATTTCGGGAAACGGAGCCGGCGAATAGGTTTCGAGGTCTTCGAAGCCCCGATTTCGCAGTCGTTTGATGGAATCGACGACGTGAGCGGGATTGTCGTAAACCCCCAGGAGGAGCGGCATTAGTGGGACCCTCCATGGGCCTTGGCGTGGATTTCGAGTTCCTTCACCTCGGCGATGGCGATCACCGGGAAGACCTTGATGAACAACAAGAAGAACATGGAGAAGAAGCCGAAACTTCCGGCCATGATGATGAGTTCCGCGGGTGCGGGTGTATAGACGCCCCAGACGGACGTGTTGTACTCGGTCGACAGGCCGGTGATGATGATGACATACCGCTCGAACCACATGCCGATGTTGATCAGCACGGACACCACGAAGATCGTCGGGATATGCGTGCGGAACTTCTTGAACCAGAAGATCTGTGGCACCACCCCGTTACAGATGATCATGATCCACGTGGAGATCCAGTAAGGGCCAAAGGCGCGGTACCAGAAGGACGTGCGTTCCGGCTCCACCGCCGAATACCACGCGATGAAATACTCGACCCCGTACGCGTAACCCACGATGAGTGACGTGAGCAGGATGAAGCGAGTCATGTTCTCGAAGTGGTAGTTGGTGATGTAGCTCTCGAGCTTGTAGATCCGCCGCACCGGGATCATCACCGTCAGCACCATGGCAAAGCCCGAAAAAATGGCGCCGGCAACGAAATACGGCGCGAAAATCGTGGCGTGCCAACCGGGTACGATGGCCATGGCAAAGTCCCAGGACACGACACTGTGAACCGAGAGCACGAGCGGCGTCGCGAGCCCCGATAGGTGGAGCACCGTGCGGTTGTGGGATTTCCACTGGCGCGAGGTTCCCTGCCATCCCATGGCGAGAACCGTATAGAGCAGCTTGCGCCAACCCGTGGCGCGGTCCCGAGCGATCGCGATGTCGGGAATCATTCCAACGAAGAGGAACAGGAAGGAAATCGTCCCGTAGGTGGAGATCGCGAAGGTGTCCCACAAGAGCGGGCTCTTGAAATTGACCCAGAGTCCCCGTTGGTTCGGATACGGGAGAATGAAATACGACTTCCAGATCCGGCCGACGTGGATGCCGAGAAACTGGCCCGCCGTGAGCACCGCGAACACCGTCATCGCCTCGGCGCTTCGGTTGATGGCATTGCGCCACTTGGCGCGGAACAAATAGAGGATGGCTGAGATCAGGGTTCCCGCGTGCGCAATACCGACCCAGAACACGAACGTGACGATGTACGCACCCCAGAAGATCGGGTGTGTGTAGCCCGCGATTCCGAGGCCCTTGTAGACCTGATAGAACCAGATGGCACCGGCGCCCGTCACGGTGCCGATGGCGACGAGCAGGAGCGCGAGCCAACCGAAGGTGGTGTCCTCCATGACGTGGAGGATGTCGCGGTTGACCTTCGAATCCGGCTCCGCGGGCGTCGATTCCATCATGGTGGCAACAGCGGTGGGCGGCGGCGGCATGGCTAGGCCTCAGTGGCCCCGCGCTTCACCTTCGACAGATAGGTGACCGCGGGTCGGGTGTTGAGTACGTGGAGCGCGTGATATGCGCGCGGTCCGGGTTCGCCATGTTCGCCGTGGTTCGCAGCGTGAGATTTGGCAACCGCACTTTGCGGGTCCCTCAGGTTCCCGAATTCGATGGCGCGGGTGGGGCACGATTGCTGGCACGCCGTGCGCGCTTCGCCGTCGCGAATCGGGCGCCCCTCGTCCTTGGCACCCTGACGCGCGTCTTGGATGCGTTGCACGCAGAACGTGCATTTTTCCATGACGCCCTGACCGCGCACGGTGACATCCGGATTGAGGCCCAAGCGCATGGGTTCCGGCCAGGCCTTGAAGCTTCGCGAAGTCGGGGTCTGGTAATCGTACCAATTGAAGCGCCGCACCTTGTACGGGCAGTTGTTCGAGCAATAACGCGTCCCGATGCAGCGGTTGTACACCATTGCATTCAGACCTTCGTCATTGTGATAGGTCGCGATGACGGGACAGACCGGCTCGCAGGGAGCGGCGCCGCACTGCTGACACATCATCGGCGAGTGTCGCACGTCCACATTGCCCAGGCGTTCTCGGCTCTCGATATGACCGCGACCGAATCGCAAGTCGCGTTCCCCGTCGCCGATGTAACGTTCGATGCGAATCCAAGACATGGTTCGAGAAGACCGGAAGTTGTTTTCGCCGACCACCGGAATGTTGTTTTCCACGTAGCAGGCGGCAACACACGCGCTGCACCCCGTGCAACGGTCGAGGTCGACGGACATTCCCCAGCGGTAGGGCTGTCCCTCGTCCGCTTGATCCGCGGGATCGTAGGGCTGGCGGATTTCGTGCACTTCACCGTGCCCGCCGCCGCTGGCCCCGTGCTCGTCGCCATGTCCGCCGGCGCTCACATGCGGTTGGCCGGCGGAAGCGTGTCCCGTGCTCGCCGCCCCGCCCAACGCAGACAAGGAGACGGCTTCACCGAGCTGACGGCCCCGCTTGTTATCGTTGGTCTGGCCGATCGGCAGTGCCCGGAAATCCCCCGTGGCGCTGGCCTTCACCTTGACGGTCAACCACGCTCGGCCGCCGTTTTCATCGGTAGCCGCACCCGGCAGCAGCGAAATCGCATTGACGCCCCGGACCTTTCCGGAATCACCGCTGTCGCCGGCGCTCGCAAAATAACCGACGTCGTGCCCCTGGCCGATCGGGACCGCGATGACGTCATCGCGGATCCCACCGCGCGGCCAAACCGGAACTTCGAGGCGCTGCCCCGCACCGGTTTCGAGCGCAATGACCTGCCCCGGATCCTCGACGCCCAGCTTCGCAGCCGTCGTGAGACTGACCTCCGCCCAGGATTGATAGGCGATCTTCGTGGCCGGATCGGGAAGCTCCTGGAGTATCGAAAGGTTCGCGCCTCGCCCGTCGTAGAAATAAGGCGACGGGTACGCGAGTAGCGTGTATGCGCCATCCCCTTCGATCAGCGGCTCCGCGACCTCCAAGCGCGCGGCACTGCTGGCCAGCGCAATCGAATCCGCGGTATTGCCTTCGAAGCGCCCGCCGAGGGCGAGATCTTCGCGCCAATCGCCACCCGACCAGGCGGCTTCGAGCACGCTGCGAAAGCTGCCCGAGGGAAGCCCGGAAGCCCCCACGGCGCGCCCCGCGTCGAGCAACGTATCGCCCAATGCGCGCGTGTCGTACAGCGGACGAATCGTCGGCTGAAGAATCGATCGGATCCCTTTGCGCGGCTCCGCGTCGCCCCAGGACTCCAGGGGCGTGTGGTCGGGAAGAATCAAATCCGCACGCTCGGACGTTTCGTCCGGAATCGATGCAAACGAAACCGTGAACACGCTCTCGAGGTGCTTCGCGAAACCCGTATCCGGCGCAAGGGAATGGACCGGATTGGCATCGTGGACCAACAAGACGCGGACCTTGCCGTTCTTCATGGCTTCGATCAGCGTCAAGGCGTCGTGGTAGTTGGCCGTGGCGGCACTGGAAACCGGTGCAATGCGCAGCGTTCGCCCGGCGGCGCCGCCCAGATAGTTGAGGACCAGCACCGCGCCCGCCGTTGCGGTCGCACGCCGACTCGTGAGGCCCGGTCCCGGCGGCAGCGCGGCCACGCTCTTGGCCCGAGCGACGGCGCGTCCCAGGCGCTCGATGGTGTTCTTGTCGATCCCACTCGCGCTGGCGGCCTGCTCGACGTCTGCACTATCGAGCAACGACTTGAGGGCCGCGCGGTCATCCGCTGAACCCGCGCCGTGGGCGGCGGCCACGCGCGCAATCGCCAAGGCGAGCAAGCCCTCGGAACCGGGCTTCGCGGGCAGCCATTCGTCGGCGTTCGACGCGGTCATGGAGAGCCGCGGCCCCACGTAGACGAAATGCGCTCCGCCCTGTTTGTGCTTGTCGATGTTGCGCGCATCCGCGAGCTGGCGAGCGTGCTCGGTCGGGGAGTTCCCCGTTTCGAGTACGTCCGAACCGAAATCGATCACGAGATCCGCTGCGCTGAGATCGAATACGGGCACGCCCGGTTCGCCGAACACGGCCTTCGTGGCACTGCGCAGGGATTCCGCGGCAAAGGGTTCGTACACCACGCGTCCGCCGGCTCCGACCGCGGACACCCAATTGTCGATCAGAGCCGAGGCCGTGGGCCCCGGATCGCCGCCCAGCACATACGTGCCCGAGCCGGCTTCGCGGACTTTCTCGGCGAGAAGCGCGATGCCCTCATCCCACGTGATGGGCTCCCACCCGTCGGCTACGCGCTTGCGCGGGCCGGCGTAACGCGGGCGGTCCGGATGATAGGTACGGCCGATCGCGGCCTGGCCGCGCGAACACAGCGCGCCGCGGTTGACCGGATGATTGGGATTGCCTTCGAGCTTGACCGGGCGCCCCTCGCGGGTCCGCACGTGAAGGCCGCAGGCCGCGGGGCATTCGCGGCAGGTGGACGCGTAGGTGACCGCGATCCCCGGTGTGATTTCCTCGGGCTGCACCACATAGGGGATCAGTTTGGAAACGGGATCCCCGCATCCTGCTGCTGCCACCGCACCGGTCGAAAGCCCGGTGAGTTTCAGAAATTCTCTTCGATCAAACTCAGCCATTCGAGACTTTCTAGTAGTGGCAGGTCAAGCAGTCCTGCGACACTTCGTTTTCGCGGTGGCACTTGATGCACCAACCCATCTCGAGCTTCTGGGTAGGCAAACCGTACGCCCACCATTTTGTGTCGGGAACGAGATACAGCTTATCGAGTCGCTCGACGGGGCCATGGCATTGCTGACACTCGACGCCGGCTGCGACGTGACGGTTGTGACGGAACTTCACGTGCTCGGGCAGGCGATGAATTTGTGCCCACTCGATCGGCTTTCGTTCGTTCCAGTGTTCTTTGAGAATTTGGATGCCTTCCAGTTCGTCGTACAAGGGCGAGAACTGGTTGTGGCAGCCCATGCAGAGTTCGACCGACGGGACCCCCGCAGCGCGCGAACGGTCCGTGCCACTGTGGCAGTATTGGCAGTCGATCTGCCAAAGCCCGGCGTGATGGGCATGGCTGAAGGGAATGGGCTGCTGGGGGCCCGGCGCATCCTCGTCCCAGGCCGCGTCATGCGAGCGACACGCTTCGAGCGAGGGCCACGGCTGGTTGTGGTACTTGTCGGGCTTGATCGTGATGTCGTCACCGTGGAGCGCGCGCAATTCCTGCGCTTCGCAAATGTGGGTGACCGTGAAGGTCTTCGCGTCCGCGACAGCATCATCCGCCGCGTTTGCGCGCGAGCCACCGAATTCGGCAACGGCGATGACGCCTGCGCACAGCGAGAGAACGAGAACGAGCGGGAGGAAGCCTCGACGTTGAGATCTCATACGCGGAAGCAGATTTCCTTCTTGGCTGGCGGTCGGTGGCGGGACTCGTGCTCGCCACAATCAAACCCGACTCAGCCCGTTCAACGAAAAAACTTCTGCACCTCTGCACGCCACGCGATCCACGTGACAAGGCAGATGCTCAGCGCGCCGGACTTCACTGCTGTGCTTCGAGCCCAGCCCCCCGACTTCGCGCCGACCCCTGATTAGAATTTCCCAAGCATGGCGTCAAGTTCTGGTCCCAAACGGGGTTTTGCGTTAGGTGCCAATCCGTGCGAGGTGCCGGCCCCTTGCTACGATGGCCGAATCATGATCGACTTTGAGCCCAGCGAAGAACAACAACTGATCGTCGAAACCGTCCGCCAATTCGCCGCGAACGAGGTCCGAAGCCTCGCGCGAGATTGCGATGAATCGGGCAAGATCCCCGATTCATTGTTGGCCCAAGCCCACGAACTCGGGCTGACCGCCAATGCGCTGCCGGAAGCCTACGGCGGCGGTGGGGAACGCAGCGCGGTCACCCAGGCACTCATCGCCGAGGAACTCGCCTGGGGAGACCTGTCGCTCGCCGTCGCGTTGCTCTCCCCTACCCTATTGGCCTTTCCCGTGGCGGATCAGGGCAGCGAGGCCCAGAAGTCGGAACTGCTCGGACAATTCGCCGGCGCGCACTTCGTGCCGGGCTCCATTGCGCTGGTGGAGCCCCGTTACGATTTCGACCCCTTCAAGCCCCACTGTCAGGCCCGCCGGGACGGCGATTCCTACGTTCTCTCGGGTGAAAAGTGCTTCGTGCCCTGGCAGGACGGAGGCGCGACGACGCTGGTTACCGCCAGCGATGAAGCCGGCGCAGCGGCGTTCCTCGTGCCCCGCAACGCCGACGGCCTCGAGATCGAGCGCGAAGCGAACATGGGCCTACGCGGCCTTCCCACCGTCGAACTCGAACTTCGCGACGTTCGGATACCGGCATCGAGTCGGCTGGGCGGAGGCGCGGAAAGTGGCGTTCGTTCGATCATCAATCGCGGACGCGTGGGACTCTCCGCCATGGCGGTCGGTGTCGCGCGCGCGGCCTTCGAGATCGCTCGTGACTACGCGAAACAACGCGAAGCCTTTGGCGTACCGATCGCGACCAAGCAGGCCATCGCGTTCAAGTTGGCCGACATGGCAATCGAGATCGACGGTGCGCGTCTCCTCGCCTGGGAAGCGGCCTGGCGGCTCGACCAGGGCGCGGAGGTCACGCGAGAAGCCACCCTCGCCTACCAACGTGCATCCCAAGTCGCCCTCACGGTGGCCGACGGCGCGGTCCAGGTCTTGGGCGGTCACGGTTACATTCGCGATTACCTGCCGGAAATGCATCTCCGCAACGCGCGAGGCTTCGCGAACTTCGAAGCCTTGACGCTGGTCTGAGGACAACATGACGATCTCCTTCGAGCCCGCCGAAAACACCGTCGCCGCCCAAGCGCACTACAACGAACTCGCGCGCGAGCACATGCGCCCGGTGTCGCGCAAATACGACATCCAGGAGCACCAACTTCCCACCGAATTCGTCGAGTACATGTGGACCCAGGGGCGCAAGACCAAGGGATCCTGGAGCGGAACCAACGATGGCTTCGTGCAGGTCTGTGTTCAAGCCGAAGAACTCTGCTGGGGAGATGCCGCGCTCTACCTCCGCATTCCCAGCCCGGCCCTCGGCGGATCTGCGGTCGCGGCCGCGGGTACCCCCGAGCAACGCCAACGGTTCTTGGGCCCCTTCGAATCCGGCGACCCGAAGTGGGGCGCCATGGCGATTACCGAAGCCAATGCGGGCTCCGATGCCGCGGCCATTCAGACCACCGCGGATCTCGATGGCGACGAATGGGTACTCAACGGAACCAAGATCTTTTGCACTTCCGGCGAATCCGCAGCCACCATCGACGGCGGCTTCGTCGTCGTCTGGGCCACGGTGGACAAGAGCGCCGGACGCGCCGGCATCAAATCCTTCGTCGTCCCCGCCAATACGCCGGGGATGAAGGTCATCAGCCTCGAACGCAAGCACGGCATTCGCGCCTCGGACACCGCCACGCTCTCCTTCGAAGACTGCCGCGTACCCCGCGAAAACCTCCTCGGCAGCGAGAAGGTCAAGAAACGCGATTCGAAGTCGACGGGCGACAAGGGTTTCAAGGGCGCCATGGCGACCTTCGACGCGAGCCGCCCCATCGTCGCCGCCATGGCGGTGGGCGTGGGGCGAGCAGCCCTCGATTTCCTGAAGGAGGAACTCGAACGCTGCGGTGTGACGCCGCGCTACGACGCCCCGCGGCACGCGCTTTCGGCGGTCGAACGCGACGTCATGGAGATGGAGGCCCAGCTTCAAGCCGCACGGCTTCTCACCTGGCGCGCCGCGAAACTGATGGACCACGGCAAACCCAACAATCTCGAAGCATCCATGGCCAAAGCCAAAGCGGGGTTGGCGGTGACCGCCATCACCCAGAAGGCCGTCGAAATACTGGGGCCGCGGGGCTACTCTCAAAAGCTCCTGGTCGAGAAATGGATGCGCGACGCAAAAATCAATGACATCTACGAGGGAACCCAGCAAATCAACCAGCTGATCGTTGCCCGCCGCATTCTCGACTACTCTTCGAGCGTTCTGCGCTAGAGAATCGATGTGTGGTGATGGTTTCGGAGGTCCGCGTGCCCGTTAGCCAAGAACTTCTCGACATTCTGGTTTGCCCGGAATCGAAACAACCGGTTTCACCGGCACCGGCTGCTGTGCTCGATGGAGTCAACGCCAAGGTGCGCGACGGCTCCCTTCGCAATCGGGGTGGCGATGCCGTGACCCAAGAGCTGGCGGAAGCCCTGCTGCGCGAAGACGGGAAGGTTCTCTACCCCGTCGACGATGGCATACCCGTGATGTTGATCGAAGAATCGATTCCGCTGGACTAGCGCGCTGGACTGAAGCGCTGGACTGAAGCGCTGGGTGAACAGCGCTCGACGCAAGCCTAGGCCGCTGCCTACCCCGCCGACAACCCTATTGGGCAAACTCGCGTCGTTTGAGCTGCCGCACGTAATCCGCGAGTTGGGGATCGCTCGACACCAGGGACGAAATCCGTTGTTCGAATTCGGCCGCGGATTTCTGTAGCGGAAGGTCATCGATCTTGAGGTCGAGCAACGCCCCGAGCTTCTGAAGTAGCGCGAGGGCGCCGCGGGGGTTGGGGGACACGGTGATGTAGTGGGGCAATCCCGCCCACAGGCTCACCACATCGACTTGATCCCGTTGCAAGCGATCCGCCAGCACACCGACGATTCCCGTGGGCCCCTGGTAGCGCGTCGGTTCGACTCCGATTTCGTCCAGGACGTTTTCCTGGCTCGCAAACCCCACCACTTGCACCGGGCGCGAATACACCACGTCGGCCATGTAGGCACCCAGTAGCACCACACGTCGCACGTCGAGCTGCTGTACGAGGCGCGCGATCAACCCCGAGAAAGTCTGCCAACGAAAATGCGGCTCCACGCCGATCGCGGTCACGACCTCGCGTGTGGGATCCAGCGATCCGAAGCGAAATTCATTTTCCGGCCACTCGATTTGACGCTTTCCGTCGGCGTCCAAGAGTACATGGGGACGCTGCACGGTGAAGTCGTAGAATTCTTCCGGATCGATGTTCGCGAGGGGAACGGCCTGGATCGCATCCGCGACATAGCGAACCGCCGTCGAGGCGGCCTCACCGGCATCGTTCCAGCCCTCGAAGCACGCGATGAGCGTCGGTTCCCGGAGATCCGGCTCAACGTGCATGCACAGCGCGTCGTCCACGGCCGTACCTTGACACGGCCCCGCGAATCCCGCCATCGAAAGTAGGCGACTTTGTGAATCCAGGTGGCTGCGTTACGGAACGAAACGGTAGCCGTGACCGCGTACCGACACGATGTGGCGCGGCTTGGCGGGGTCCGGCTCGAGGTAGCGACGCAGGCGAACAACGAAACTATCGACCACCCGCGTTTGGGTATCCGGACGAAGTCCCCACACCTCTTCCAACAACTCCCCGCGCGTAACCGCCTCGCCGCTGCGCTCCACCAGGGCGCGCAACAGCGCGGCTTCCCGGGTGGTGAGTCGAACGACCCCAGCCGGCGTCGATATTTCGAAGCGATCGAAGTGAACCGTGACGGCTCCGATGTCGAGCGTTCTCTGGGATTCCTCTTCGCGGGGGCCCCCATCCCAACGCCGGCGCCGCAGCAAGCCGCGAACCCGGGCCAGCAATTCGTTCAGATGGAAGGGCTTCAACAGATAATCGTCAGCCCCTTCCTCGAGGCCCCGGACCAAATCGGAGTTCTGATCCTTGGCCGTCAGAATCAGGATCGGGACGTAATTGCCCGACGCCCGCGTGCGCTGGGCGACTTCGTAACCGTTGAGTTCCGGGAGCATGATGTCGAGAATCACCAGGTCCAGGGGGGGCTGTGCGTCGGTGAGTCGCAATGCCGCCTGGGCACCGTCGCGGGCGATTTCCACCTCATAGCCTTCGGCTTCCAGATTGAAGCGCAGCCCATCGGCCAGATGGTCTTCGTCCTCGACGACGAGAATTCGCGCCACCCTAAGCCGCCGGCGGAATTGCGCGCAACGTGACGACGAAGCGACTGCCGCGACCCAGCCCTTCGCTGGAGGCCGACACTTTGCCCCCCTGACGGCGAACCAGGTTTCGAACGATGAACAAGCCCAATCCCAACCCCACGGCCTTTCGCTGAACATCGAGACCCACACGATAGAAGCGCTGAAAAATCTTCCGAAGCTCCCGTGGCGGGATGCCGATGCCTTGATCCGCGATCTCCACCTGCACCCGACGCGTCCCCACGCTTTCCACTCCGACGCGAACCCGAACCGGGCGATTCGAATACTTCACCGCATTTTCGAGCAAGTTGTGAAACACGAAGCCCAACTCCGCTGAATCGCCGGATACCGTGGGCCCCTGTTCGGCCTCGAGTCGTACCGCTTCCGGGGGAAGCTCGTGTTGGGAGCAGATTTCGGCAATGCAATCGCTCAACAGCTTGACCAACGCAATGCGGTCGCGGGTCGCTTTGCGCTCGGGCTCTGCGGACCGGCCGGCGGCCAGAACCTGGGTGACGGTGCGGTCGAGCCGATCGAGGTCTTTTTCGATCCGCCCCAGGAATTCGCGCCTTTTTTCCGCTGAGAGGTCGTGGCGGGTCAGCGTGTCGGTGTACAGACGCATGGAGGCCAGGGGTGTTTTCATTTCGTGGGTGACGGCGTCTACGAAGGCTTCCTGGCGCTGATTGTGTCGCATCTCGCGCACCAACCAGGCACACAACAAAACGAGTCCCGTGATGATCAACGCGAAGAACAGCGTGCCGAGGATCAGCAACAGCCAATGAACCCGGGTGAGTCCGCGCGCAACCGGTGCGAGATCGCTCACGACGACGAATTGCCAGCCAACCGCGAGGGCGACCGCCAATCCGATCAAGACGATGCCGATCGTGAGGCGAAAACCGATGGAGCGCCGTAGGGCCACGGGGGCCATCCTCCGAAGACAGCTTACGATAGAATGGCGTATTCGTCCGTGGAGGAACGTCCTTGCTCAACCGCTCCCCGAAGCATCCCCGAGTCCGCCCCACGGGAACCTCCCTCGCACTGGCGGCCCTGGTGTGTTGCAGTGCATTCGCCAGCCACGCAGGCCCGCCGGAGGCCGGCACCTGCCCCACCCTTTCCCTGGGTTCGCCCGGTGCCGCCCAGGATGCGGGCCCCACGGTGTTGCGCGAAGGCATGGTGATCACCCACGAGCAACTGCTCGCCCTGCGTAGGCTCTTGCCGCCCGAAGTGTGGCTCCACCGCGAAACCTTCTTCCACGAAGGCATGAAGATGGAGATCGGTCCCTGCCATCGCGTCTACCCGGTGCCGGAGTTCTTCGAAACCGCCACCCGACAATTCGGCGGCCAAACGAAACTCGACGCGTCCGGAAATCTCGTTGATTACGTCGCGGGGCTGCCCTTTCCCCCGGACGGCATCGACACCAGCGCCAAGGACGCGGGAGCCCGCTGGGCGTGGAATCTCGAGCACCGCTACCGCGGGGCCGGCGGGAGCGGCAGTTTCCGCCTGGTCGATTTCCCGAGCCGCCTGGGATCCGTCGAAACCTACGAGGGATCGTTCTTTCAGCTTCAAACGAGCCACCGCGCGGATCTTCCAAAGAGCGATTACAAGACCCAGGAGGCAGGAGACTACCTCTGGGTGGCGGGCGGAAACTTCGACGAGCCCTTCAACGCGCGACATCTCGCGTGGCGGCAATTGCGACCCGAGCGCGCACTCACCCGCTACCAGGAGCCCGATACCACCTTCGTCTACGTCCCGACCATGCGGAAGTCGCGACGGGCGGCCACCGCCTGGGTCGATGGCATGTACACACCGCGCTATCGCGTCGGGGGCGACGCCGGCGGCGGCGGGCTGCCCTTCGGTTCCCGCGGCTATTCCCCGGAAGGTTCCATCAATCCCACCTCGGGGATCTCCGCGGCGTCGAGCGAACACTTGCGGCGGGGTTTCGTGAGCATGTCGATTCGTCCCAACGCCTACAGCTGGACCTATCGGGGAGAACGCGAAGTCCTGGCCCCCATCAACAGCGCCCACCCCGGGTATCCCACCAATCCCGACCGCAATTTCGGCGAGAGCGGTCTTTCGATTGCGAGTGATCGCTGGGAGGTTCGCTGGGCCACGATCATCGAGGGCATCGCGTATCGCCCCGAAGAACAGGTCGCCATCGTCACGCTGTACGTCGACTATCAATCCCAGGTGCCGCTCTACTACATCACGCGTCGCAAATCCCGCTTGATTCTCGACGTCGGCATTCTGTCGCACCAATACAGCGGGGATGTTCCCAACTATCCCGAATGGCCCACCGGTGGACTCTCGAATGTGTTCGACCCCGTGGCCGAAGTCTTCTACTCGGTCGCCGAAGGCGGCACCGGCTGGCGACGCGAATCCTACGACTACACCTCGATCCCCGTACCGATCGAAAAACTGCGCGACTACGCAAACCCGAGCGTCCTCGAACGCGGGCACTAGGCCTTCGCGCTACTGCTTCGCGAGCTTGGCCCAGGTATCCCGCAACGTCACAGTGCGGTTGAACACCGGCCGCTCCGGCGTGCCGTCCGGGTCCGCGACGAAGTAACCGATTCGCTCGAATTGGAGCGAGACTCCGGGCTCCGCCTGACCGAGGCTGGGTTCGACGTACGCGGGATTCACGACCTCCAGGGAATCCGGATTGAGGCCCGCGGTGATGTCTTCCCCCTCCGCCAGGTCGAGGGGGTCTTCGCGCGTGAAGAGCGTATCGTAGAGACGCACTTCCGCTTCCAGGGCGTGTTGCGCGGAAACCCAATGGATGGTGCCCCGCACCTTGCGACCGTCCGGCGCATTGCCTCCGCGACTCGCGGGGTCGTGGGAGCAACGAACCTCGACCACCTCCCCCGTATCCGGGTCGACGCTGAAGCCGGTGCAGGTCACGAGGTACGCGTAGCGCAGGCGCACCTCACGGCCGGGCGCCAAGCGGAAGAATTTCTTCGGTGGGTCTTCGAGAAAATCGTCGCGTTCGATATAGACCACGCGCGAGAACGGCACCTTGCGGGTGCCTTGGCTCTCGTCTTCCGGATTGTTAACAGCGTCGAGTTCGTCCACCTCGCCCTCGGGGACCGTTTCGATCACGAGGCGAAGCGGGCGCAGCACCGCCATGGCGCGCGAAGCACTGCGGTTGAGATCCGCGCGCACCTCGTGCTCGAGTTGGGCGAGTTGAATCGTGGCATCGCGCTTGGCCACACCCACTTCTCGGCACAAGTTGCGGATGGCGGCGGGCGGATAGCCGCGTCTTCTCAAGCCGCGGAGGGTCGGCATGCGGGGATCGTCCCAGCCCCGCACGTGCCCCTCTTCCACCAGGCGTCGCAGCACACGCTTGGAAAGCGCCAGGTAGGTGAGGTTCAAAGGCGCAAACACGATCTGTTGCGGATGACGGGGCGCGTCGAGCTGCTGGATGATCCAATCGTAGAGCGGCCGGTGATCGGCGAACTCGAGGGTGCAGAGCGAGTGGGTCACACCCTCCAGCGCATCCGAGAGGCCATGGGCGAAATCGTATAGCGGATAGATGCACCAGTCGTCGCCCGTGCGGTGGTGGGTCGCGCGCAGGATGCGGTAGAGGACCGGGTCGCGCATGGTGAGCACGCTCGAACCCATGTCGATCTTGGCCCGCAACACGCGACTACCGGCTTCGAACTCCCCGGCCCGCATGCCCTCGAACAAGGCGAGGTTCTCCTCCGCGCTCCGGCCCCGGAACGGACTCTCGATCCCGGGCTCCGTCAGCGTCCCGCGCCGCTCGAACATTTGCTCCGAGCTGAGATCGCAGACGAAGGCTTTGCCCTTCCGGATCAGTTCCAGGGCGAATTCGTAGAGCCGCGGGTAGTAGTCCGAAGCGAAGTAGAGGTGCTCCCCCCAATCGAACCCGAGCCAACGGACGTCTTCCCGGATCGCCTCGACGTATTCGATGTCTTCGGCGCTGGGGTTGGTGTCATCGAATCGAAGGTGGCAGCGGCCGGAATACTCCGCTGCGACGCCGAAATTCAGGCAGATCGACTTGGCGTGGCCGATGTGGAGGTAGCCATTGGGCTCCGGGGGAAAACGCGTGACCACGCGCCCCTCGTTCTTGCCCGCCGCGACATCGTCGCGAATGCGTTGCCGAATGAAATCTCCGGCCGGAACCGATTCGCCTGCAGACACACGCCCCCCTTTCGAGGGGGGAGCATACCGCTTCGCTCTCGGGTTAGAACGTGTGGCGGATCCGAACGAAGGCTTCGTCGCGATCCCGGACCAGGGACAGCAGGTTCTCGGTGAAGTCCTTGTAGGCGGTCTTGCCGACGCGGTTCTGCAGCACGGTCGGATTCAGGGCCATCCGGCCTTCCTGCTGGCGCCCCCAGAAGGTCAGGATCCCGAAGGAGGCCGAGAACGACTCGTTGAAGCGGTAGGTCACGGTCGGAAGCAAACCGCCGCCCTTCCCCTCGAAGTCCTGGACCGCGGTGAAGGCCACCAGCAAGCGGTCCTGGTACCAACCCGAGAGCACCGTGAAGGTTCCGAGGATGTTCAGGGGACCGTTGCCCGCGAAGCTGTTCTCGTAGCCGTCGACCCACTGGATGAACCATTGGCTGTTGAAGAAAAAGGTTCGGCCGGGATTCAGGAAGTTGATGAAGGTCGGACGATCGACGGAAATCGTGAGGTTGAAGGTGTTCACGTCCGTGATTCCGTCGAACTCGTCGTTGTTCACCTGGGGTACGCCTTCGATCCAGGTGAATTCCATGCCCCAGTTCGACTTGGTGAAATCCTCCGCAAAGTCCATGGAGACACCCAGCACGTTGCGACGCTGGTAGCGCAGGATGACCGGCGTACCGCCGTGCCAGATGAAGTCGCGTCGACCGAAACTCCCGTTGCCGCCCGCCTGGATGTCGTTGCGCCGCAATCCGCTCACTGAAAAGATCGCGCGAATCGAACTACACAGTTGAATCTTGCGCACCGAGCAGTGATCGAGGAACTGGTCGTTCGTGGGAAGGATCGAAGGGTCGAACTCGTCGGCGTTCGTAACGGCGCTGGCACTTACGAAGAACGGATTGGCGCGTGCGGGAAGGCCTGCGGGATCGAACATCGGATCCCGCACATCGGGAATGTCGTCGTCGTCGAGGTCGAGGGGCGACGACAGGGTGGCGAGCAGCACACCCAGGTTCCAGGAAACCGCCGCCATTTCACTCGTAAAGAGTTGATTCGTGAACGGGTGGAGGAGTGCGCCCGCCATGCCCGCGCAGGTTGCGATATTGGTCAGGTTCGCGCCGTTCACACCACCGCCCGTCGCAGCGGTAATTTGCGCCGCGGTTCCCACGCAACCGTCGACATTGGCGTCGTAATCGGGGTGGGTGATCGAACGCGCACCCGGCAGGGTGATCGAGCCCAGGCCCTTCACGAAGCGGGTCCCCACCGGCCCACCGGCGGAACCGTAGGTGCCGGGCTGCGCGATGGTTTGATCGAAGGAGTCGTGATAGAGGCCCGACCCTTCGATTCCCGGAACCGATTGCATGATGACCGAGAATTCGGAATTGAGGAGATCGGGACCGTTGATGTCGAGTCCGCCCTCGGTGAGTGGTACGAAGGTCGAATCCCCCACGGTGGTGGTGCCGGGTTGGCCGTAGAACGGGCCCGCGCCGAAGAAGGCTTCCTGTTCGTCCGTCAACCCTTGTGCAAGACACCCATTGAAGGGCGCACCGCAGACCGAGTTGCTCGCATGACCGACCGGGAAGGTGTTTGCCACGCCATCGATGGCGGCGCCCGCCTGGTGGATACCGAAGGAAGTCGTGCCGACCTCGGGAACCGTGGGGACAGCGTTCGATCCGCTGAAGAGTTTCGGACCGTTGGGATGGTCTTGAATCGTAAAGGCGCCGAGACCGCCCTGGAGCCACGTCCCGGCCAGCGTGGAGAGGAAGCCCTTCCCCAGGGTGTTGCCGCTCAGAATCACGCCGATG
Source organism: Deltaproteobacteria bacterium (assembly GCA_029261875.1). Lineage (GTDB taxonomy): Bacteria > Myxococcota_A > UBA9160 > UBA9160 > JAJDAL01 > JAJDAL01. The sequence continues at coordinate 127,860 of JAJDAL010000049.1, read as the reverse complement.
GCCGTTGCGACCGTGGGCGCCAACGGATTTCCGGGCAACGCGGGCTGGGGACTGTTGAGCACACTCTGGGCGCAAACCGTGGGATCGAGGGCATTGAAGCCGATGCTCGTCGAACAGATCATGGCGAACAACTGAAGGTTCGCGTGATGCATCGTGAGCGCTTCGTCCGGGGTCAAGCAATCCGGGCTATCGCCGGTTCCGGTGAGCGTGTCGCCACTCAAATCGTTGCAGGGCCCGGTGGCGCCGGCTTGCCGCGGACGGCCCGTGAGGGGATCTACGTTGCGCTCGTAGCTGAAGAATTTGTCCTGGTAGGGAAGATCTTCGAAGCCGTAGAAGTCGGTGATCGCGAAGCTGAACCGACCCAGGCGAAATTCGACCCGCGCGCCGATTTCCAGCCCTTCGAGGTCGTTCCAGGGATCCGGCGGTCGCGCCTCGCCGGCGGCCCCGAGGGCCGCTGCGCCGTGGGCAAACAGACCGTAGGTCTTGCTGCACACGATATTGATGGTGAACGCTTCGCCGCAGCGTCCGAGATCCGCCGGCTCGAATTGATCGAAGTTGAAGGCGATCTCGGCGCGAACATCTTCGAGCGGACCCACTTCGTAGAAGGACCAAACGAAACGGGCGGCCCACAAGGCGATGCGACTTTCTTCGAGGCTCGGCAGGGAGGCCAGGGCGAGGTCCTGCGGATTGAATTGGTCGGTGGTGCGGAAGAGTTCGGTTTTACCCCAAACGATGCTCTGCTTGCCGAGGCGCATCCAAAGCTGCGCATCGAACATTTCGATGTCGAAATAGAATTCTTTGAGCTCTTTCTCGTCGCTCTGGCTCGCACCGCGGTTCCAAGCGAGTTCGTTTTCCGTGTAGTTCTGGTCGAAGGAGTCGAATTCGTTCTTGTTGAGGAGCCGCTGCAATCCCTGATTGGGGTAGTAGATGCCGCAGGCTTGATCCTTGGCACCGAGATGGTCGCAGTTGCCGTGGTAGAGCGTCGGCGCCGGTCGATACGCGGTGGCGGTCGCGACGGGGATCACCTGCGAGAAGAAACCGGTGTCCAGGTCCTGGGTCGTCGATGGGATGATCCCGGCGCGCTGCAGGGCCGACAGATCACCGATCTGAAACGGGTTCGGGAGATTGCGCAGAGAACCGATCGAAACGATCTTGTTCTTCGGCAACCAGGGTCCCATCACTTGTGTGCCGATCCCCCGTTCGGGCCCATCGACCTCGCGAACCGCGAAGCGGAAATCTTCGAAGCGCTCGAAGTAGTAGGGAGCCGGATCATCGGCCGTACCCAGAAGCTGATCGCTCCCGGCGCCGTTGAACAGTGTGGCGAAACCCGGAACATCGAACAGCGGACTGACGTTTCGCTGGTGACTGCCGTTGAATCGATGGGCGAAGTCGAGTTCGTCCCGCGGAACGCCGGCGTACTTACGGAAGTCGAAGTCGAAGGACTGGCCCGTCAGGCCGGTGCGGCGACCATCGTTGAGGCGCTTCGGGAGTTTTTCCGCGCGGTCACCGTACACGCTCGCCCGCGGCATCGTCCCGCAGCCGCGATTCCATACACAGTCATAACGCGCTTCGATGCGCGCATACGCTGAGATGAGGGAGAACGGTCCCCAGCCATCCGGTGCGATGTCGGCTTCGATCTCGATATTGAGAACGTTGTACCACTGGGCGAGATCGAAATCGTCCGAGGACGAATAGTCTCGCGCGAGGAAGCGCGTTTGAACCTCGCCGAAACCGTGGATCTGCAGGTTCCCATCGAAAAACTCGAACGCCTGAGTGTCGGTCCTCAAACCCACGAGCAAAAGCAACGCTGCACCGATCGCAAAACGCCGCGAGAGCTGGCCCATCGCCCCTCCTTCGTCTTCTGCTCTGCGATCCGCGGTGGCGTGAGCCGCCGGAAGCGCCTTCCCCAAGAGCGGTTCCGAGCCTCCCCCATGGCTTGGCGCGGGGGGGAGCACCTAGAACACAGTTTGAATCCGGAGAACTGGCATCTCTTTGCGCGAACGAGCGCACAGCCCCCGGCATTCCAACCGGTGCCTTTATACTCTCAAACGGCGATCGGAAACAATATGAATTCGGGACTTAAAAGAAGTGTCGATGCTTTGAGACAGCTCGACTCGGCGGACTTTGCTTAGGAATCACTCTCGTCGGAACTCGGAGCGGCTTTCTTGGCGGACACTTTCCGACGCGTCGCCTTCTTCGCTCCCGCCTTTTTCGCGCCGGCCTTCTTGGTCGCGGCCTTCTTGCTTCCGGCTTTCTTGGCCGCCTTCTTGGTCGCGGCCTTCTTTCCGGCCTTCTTCGCTCCCGCCTTCTTGGTCCCCGCCTTCTTGCCGGCCTTCTTGGCGCCGGCCTTGCCCGCCCGGGGAGCCCTCGGGGGAAACTCGAAGCCGTGGCGACCGTTGTCGCGGAGCACGAGTGTGGCGGAAAACGGACGCCCCATGCGGGACGTGAAGTCGGTCAGGAGATCGGTGCGACGATTCTGGAGATAGACGTCCGCTTCCTCGCGCGTAATCTCTCGCTTGCAGACCGTTCTCGGAAAGCTGAAGCCACAGCTCTTCGGGCCCTGCTCCTCCTCGGCCACTTCGGTCTTGGCCTTCGCTTCCGCGCCCTCCGCTTCCTTGCCCTTCTCGGCCTTGACGAGTTCGGCTTTCAGCGTCCGTTCGCAGATGAAGTGCGTGGGGGATTCTACGACCTTGCACTCTTCGTCGAAGGGACATTTGGCGAGGGGTTCCGTGTTGACGTCGTATTCCACGGCATCGCTCACGCCCTCGCCTTCGGACCAGCCCGCCGAGCGAACCTTGAGCTTCCACTCCTCGCGGTTGAGCTCGATATGGCCTTTGTAGGTTCGCCCCGTACGCGCGGTGAAGCCTTCGAGCACGTGGGTCTTGCCGTCCGCCAGCAGTTGCCTTACCGCCTCCCGGTCCAGATACCGGCCCGACGTGTCCTTCCAGAAGCGCATAGGACAATCTTCTTCGGCGCCTTCCACCTCGTTGCAGCGGTAGAACCAGGCGCGCTCATAGACGGGGCGTCCACAGCTGGGACAATCGCCGAGCGGCGGATCGTGTTCGTAGAGTTCTTCGTAGCCGAATGTCTTGGCGCGCTCGACGATCTGCTTGGTGTAATCCGTGATCTCCGTCATGAACTGGGTGGCCGTGCGGGTCCCGTGCTCGACTTCGATCAGGTGTTGTTCGAGTTCCCCGGTCAGCTCCGCGGAAGCGAGGCGGTCGATCTGAATGCGACGCAGAATGTCGATCAGTCGAATGCCCTTGACGCTCGGACGCAGCGCCTTTCCGGAGCGCAGTGCGTACCCCTTCCCAATCAGATTTTCGATCACATCCGCGCGCGTGGCCGGCGTTCCCAACCCCTTTTCTCCGAGGGCCGCGGCAATGTCCTCGTCTTCGATCTGCTTGCCGGCGTTTTCCATCAGGGAGAGCAAACGCGCTTCCGTAATCCGCGCCGGGGGCTTCGTCTCGTCCGCTTCGGATTCGACACCCGTCGTTCCCACCGCAACCCCGCTCGCTTCGGTTTGTCCGGGCGCCAAGGGCGGCAGCGCCACTTCGTCCTCGCGATCTTCGGCGAGCACGGCTCGCCAACCCGGTTCCTGCAGGGTTCGCGCCCGGGTTCGAAACCGCTGATTCGCCACTTCCGTCACGCGCTCGACCCGTTCCCAGACCGCCGGCGGATGGAACGCACCGAGAAAGCGGCGCATGACGAGATCGAACAATCGCTTGTCGTCTCCGGAAATCGACGGATCCGGCGTTTGCCCGGTGGGAATGATGGCAAAGTGATCCGAGACGCCGGCGTCATCGAAGATGCGCGCTTCGTTCTGCAAGCCCGCCGACTGCAAGTGTGCCGCAGACTCGGCGAACTCCGAATCCGGGAGAGCCGCGTAGGTGGAGAGCACGTTCGCAACGTGATCGCGGTAGTCGTTGGGTAGACAGCGCGAATCCGTACGCGGATAGGTGAGAAGCTTGTGACCTTCGTACAGACGCTGGGCCGCGCTCAGGGTGCGGCGTGCGGACCACCCGAAGCGGCGATTGCCCTCGCGCTGTAAACTCGTGAGATCGAACAGCGGCGGTGCCGATTCGCGCGACGGTTTGCGCGTCTCGCTGGCGCTTCCCGCCTGTCCCTGGACGGCTTCGACGATGGCCGTGGCCCGCGCCTCGTCGAAGATTCGATCGTCGCGCGCGTGTTCGTCTTCGCCCGCGGTAAAATCGGAATCGAACCAGGTTCCCGTATAGGCCGCACCCTGGTGGTCGAAGGTTCCCTGGACGCGCCAATAGGGCTTCGGAACGTGGGCGAGCACCTCGAGTTCCCGGTCCACCAACAACGCCAGGGTCGGAGTCTGAACCCGTCCGGCCGACCAGGCCGTCCGCTCGCGCCGACTCTTCAAACGCTTGGTCAGGGCGCGCGTGGCGTTCATGCCGATCAGCCAGTCCGAATAGGAGCGGCAGGCCGCCGCATCGGCCAGGCCTTGAAGTTCTTCACCCGGTCGCAGGCTCTCGAAACCCATGCGAATCGCGTTCGGCGTCATGGATTGCAGCCACAGCCGCTCGATGGGCTTGTCGATTCCGAAGTGGGAGATGATCTCCCGGAAGATCAGCTCGCCTTCGCGCCCGGCATCACAGGCGTTCACGACGCGATTCACGTCATCGCGGGTAATGAGCTTCTTGATGGTGCGGATGCGCTCGGACTGCCCGGACTTCGGCTTGACCTGGAAGCGCTCCGGAAGAATCGGCAGGTTGTCGAGGGTCCAGCTCTTGTAGACCGGATCCACGTCCTCGGGCGCGAGCAGCTCGAACAGGTGGCCCACCGCGAACGTGAGGAAATACGTATCGCTCTCGAAATAGCCTTCGTGTTCTGTGAAGCCTCCCAATGCCGCCGCGATGTCGCGGCTCACGCTGGGCTTCTCCGTAATGATCAGGGCTTTTTCCACGCCGGATCTCAACCTCTCAAGCTGGTGAGTACGTGGTCCACCGTGGTCCCCCACGGGCCGAAGGCACCCATGCTTAGCCCGGCACCCGGAGAGTGACAAGCGGAGGTGGCTTTTCACCACGCATTTGCGCCTACCTGGCGCTCGCCCTGCTCACGTCGGGGCTTTCCCGGGGAAACTTGAGACGCGGCGCCACGTCTGGGCATTCGCCTGCCCGGGCGCTGCTTGAAAGTTGCCTTTTTCCGGTAGGCTCGGCAGACTGCCGGCCGATTCATGAGCGATGCCCAACCCATTACCGGCTGTCGACCGGGGGATATTGCCCCCCATGTTTTCCTGTGCGGGGATCCGGCACGGGTCGATCGAATTACCGAAGGATGGGAAAACCTTCGCTGGGTGTGCGAGGTCCGCGAATACCGGATCGCCACCGGCGAATTCAACGGCATCCCGCTGACCGCAGCCTCCACGGGGATCGGTGCCCCGAGCACGGCGATCCTGCTGGAAGAGATCGCCAAGCTCGGCGCCCGGGCCGTGATCCGCATCGGAAACAGCGGCGGCCTCGCAGACGAACTCGAATTGGGCGATCTCGTGATCACGACGGGCGCGGTGCGGGATGACGGGACTTCGAAGAGTTACGTGGTTCCCGAATATCCCGCGGTCGCGAGCTACGAGCTGGTGGCCGCCCTGGCGGGCGCCGCGCGCGACCGCAGCACGCGCCATCACACCGGCATCACCTGGTCACTGGATGCCTTCTACACCCGAAACGCGATTCTGGGTGCGGGAGGCGCGCTCGAATCCATGAGTTTCGAAGGCTATTGGACCGAAGAACACGCCTCGCGAATCCGCGCCATGAAGGCCGCCCGCGTGCTCAATTGCGAGATGGAAGCGGGCGTCACCCTGACGCTCGCGGGCCTGTTCGGCCTGCACGCCGGTTGCATCTGCGTCGTCTCGGATCGAACGCCCTGGCCCGGACCCGCGGAGATCGATCTCGACCGCAACATGAAGACCTGCATCGAAGTCGCGCGCGACGCCATGCTGCGCTTCGCCAAAGGCGAGAGCTAGCCCCTTCGATGTCCGACACGATTTTCGGGAAGATTGCCCGCGGCGAGATCCCCGCCAAGGTCGTCTACGAAGACGACCGCGCCCTGGCCTTTCACGACGTGGCCCCCCAAGCCCCGACCCACATCCTCGTCATCCCCCGCAAGCCCATCCCCAAACTCGCGGAAGCGCTTCCCGACGACGCCGCCCTATTGGGTCATTTGCTCTGGGTCGCCCGCCAGGTCGCCAAGAACGAGGCGCTCGAGGATTATCGAATCGTCATCAACAACGGCGCCGGCGCCGGCCAAACCGTCTTCCACCTACACATCCACATCCTCGCCGGCCGCCCCTTCAGCTGGCCCCCCGGCTGATTCAACAACAAGCAGCCGCGATTGCCGGATCAATCCCCGCGGATCGAACCGTTAATCGAACGGATGCGTCGGCGGGCGACCCAGCCAACCGCCGGGGTCGGCTTCGTGGGGCCCTGCCGCGAAGTAAAGCGCAGCGAGCAACAAGCAAGACCCAAAGCCAAAAGCTCCACGCCACGCCCCAGCAAACACGCGAGCGAGCCATGAGCGACAGGGCCCCACGAAGCCGACCCCGCGTCCCAGCAGGTCCCCGCCCCTAACGGACAAGCGAAACCGGCACCGCCACAATGTTCCAGGTAAACGCCGAATTCCGAACCTTCCGCGTATAGATGACCTCCTTGTGAAAGGCCCCCCCGTTGAAGGTGTAGCGACGCACTTCCCCCTGATCGTCACTCGCCACGTACAGCTCATCGGTCCCGTCCCCGTCGAGATCCGCCATCAACGCCGCGTGCTCGAAACCCGAAGAGTCGCGATCGATCGACTCGATCGACCATTCCCCGTCGCCGGCGGTCGGGCGCAATAGCCAGATGCCACTGCGAAATGCCGCCGCCACCATTTCCTTCTTCCCGTCGCCGTCGAGGTCCCCAACCGTGAGGAAACGGCACAGGCGATCGTCGAGGGTTGCGATGGTTCGGCCCGCATTGGCGGGCGTGTCCGCGTCGTAGCGACGGATTTCGACGGGTTCGACGATGCGTATGCTGTTTCCGTCCTTCTCCGTATGGGCTTCGACGGACACGTAGAGTTCATCGCGGCCGTCGCCATCCACGTCGCCGACGTAGATTTCTTTGGCGTGTCGATTCCCGAGATCCGCGACTTCGGTCGGCCCCTCCTGCTTGGAGGGCACGTAACGCACCACGCTCCCGGTCTGAGCCGTTCCGTCCAGTCGGTTGGGTTCACTCGGCGTGGCGTACACCTCGACCGCACCGTCGCCGTTGACGTCGCCGATTTCGATCTCGTGAACGAACGTGTCGGGCTCATGATCGATCCGGTCGACGAACCAGCCGCCGTCCTTCTTCGCGCGCACCACCGCGACCACGCCCTGGTCATGGGTGGCCACCGCCAAATCCGGCGTACCAGAGCCGAACAGATCGCCCACCTCCGCATCGCGCATGCGGCTGAACTTCCCGCCGAAATCCTCGGTCCAGAGGGTCTCGGATTGAAATTCCGATCCCTTGCGACGCCACAACTTGAGCGCGGCCTCGCTACCGCCCAGGGTCAGAATCCCCGGCGCAGCACCCACCGGCTTGTACTCCATGGCCTTGTGGAAGACGTTGCTCTGGGGGTCGTCGAGCATGCTGACGTCCCAGCGTCCTCCCTGGCGCACCAGGATTTCGAGCCGGGCGGGTCCGGGCCGCGGCAGCACTTTTCCGTCCGGAGCGACCTCGAATTGGGAGAGGGAGAGCAGGAGCCCTCGATCGAGGTTCGCGGGCAAGGCGCTGGGCCCCGCCCCACTCGGTGCGTCGGTCTTTCCCGAGTCTCCGCAGGCGACCGAAAACAGCGCAACAGCGGCCAGAAGGGGCAAGGAAGTGAAATGGGGTCGAGACATTTTCGTCTCCTCCGTGTGAAATCGAGCGGTGTCGGGTTGTAGCAACCTCGCGTCCAGGGTGCAGGCGTCGGGGAACCTGTGATAATGACCCGCCATGGCGAAGGGCAAGCTCCAACCTCCCCGCGGAACCCGGGATTTCTTCCCCGAAGACCTGCGCCTGCGCCAATGGTTCTTCGAACACTGCCGGGCCGTCGCCCATCAATTCGCCTTCGAAGAAGTCGATGCGCCGATCGTCGAACACGCGGAGCTCTTCACCCGCAAAGCCGGCGAAGAGATCGTCGAACAGCTCTATCACTTCGAGATTCACGGACGTCACCTGGCCCTGCGGCCCGAATTGACGCCGTCCATCGCCCGCATGGTGATGTCGCGGGCGGGGGCACTGCGCTTCCCCCTGCGCTGGTTCGCCATCGGACAGAACTGGCGCTACGAGCGCATGACGCGGGGTCGCAAGCGCGAACACTACCAATGGAACGCGGAAATCATCGGCGCCGCGGAGGTGAGCGCCGAAGCCGAACTCATGGCTGCGATCTTCAGCGTCTTTGGGCGCCTCGGATTGCCGCCCGGCAGTGTCAAGCTACGCGTCAACAGTCGCGCCCTGCTGGAGGAAACCCTGCTCGCGGGCATCTTGCGCAAGCGTCCCGAGATCTTCGCGCCCCTGTGCGTGATCGTCGATAAGCTTTCGAAGATCGGCACCGACGCTGTCGCACAACTGCTGTCGGACCCGGCGGGTCCCGTCGGCATCGCTGCCAGCGACGCGCGCGACGTGGTCGACCTGCTGTCGGTGCAGGATCTCGAAGCGGCGGTCAAGAACGCTCCCGCGGATTCGCCCAGTGCGCGAGACCTGGGGCGGCTCTTTGCGCTCCTCGACGCCTACGAAATCTCCGAGCACGTGGTCTTCGACGCCTCGGTGGTGCGCGGCCTCGCCTATTACACGGGCGTCGTCTTCGAAGCCTTCGACGCCGCCGGCACCCTGCGGGCGGTATGCGGGGGCGGCCGCTACGACCGGCTGTTCGAGACCCTCGGCGGCAAATCGATGCCGGCCGTGGGATTCGGTTTCGGTGACGTCGTAATCCAGGAGCTGCTCGCTGACCACGGACTCCTACCCGAGCTGTCCCGCCCCCTGGATGCCATCGTGTTCGCCATGGAAGACGCCCTGCGGCCCGAGGCGATCCGCTGGGCCCGGCAACTGCGCGGGACCGGCCAGGCGGTGGAAATCGTGTTGGATCCCGCGCGCCTGAAGCGCGTCTACGCCGATGCGGATCGGGCCGGGGCCCGCCGGGTCTACCTGATCGGCCCGGATGAGCTCGAGCGCGGGGTCGCCCGGGTTCGAGATCTTCAGACAGGCGACGAGCGGGACGAAAAACTCCCGGACTAAACGCTTCTTTCCGCCCCGCGGAGCGCTATAAACTGCGTTCGATTTCTCCGTCTCCGGTCAGGAGGACAGACCCCATGCGCGGCTGGACGATCCAGGACAGTCTCGACACCTACAGCGTCCAGCGCTGGGGCGCCGGCTTTTTCGGCGTTAACCCGGAGGGCCGGGTTGAAGTGCAGCCGCGCGGGAAAAAGGGGGCGTCCATCGACCTGCTCGAGTTGGTCGCGGATCTCCGGCGCCGCGGACTTCGAACCCCACTCTTGATTCGCTTCAGCGACATCCTCGCCAGCCGAATTCGCAGCCTGTCTGACGCCTTCGACACCACCTTTCAAGACTACGGCTATCGCGGGCGATTTCGCGGCGTCTATCCCATCAAGGTCAATCAGCAGCGCCGCGTGGTGGAAGAAATCGTCGAACTGGGCGCCTACGCGGGCATCGGGCTCGAAGCCGGCAGCAAACCGGAACTCCTGGTCGCGCTGGCACTCCTCGACACCGAAGGCGCATTGATCATCTGCAACGGGTACAAGGACCGCGCTTACGTCGAAACCGCCCTGCTCGCCCAGCGACTCGGCCGCTCGCCCATCATCGTGATCGATCGGTTTCGCGAACTCGACCTGATTATCAAGACCTCGCGCGAACTCGGCATCCAACCCCGCATCGGTGTTCGCGCGCGCTTGACGAGCAAGGGCGCGGGGAAATGGGTCGAGTCCACGGGCGTGCGATCCAAGTTCGGTCTGTCGGCTCTGGAAATCGTGGATGCCGTGGAACGACTCCGATCCGAAGACATGCTCGAATGCCTCGAGCTACTGCATTTCCACATCGGCTCCCAAATCACGTCCATCCGGGCCCACAAGGACGCCCTACGTGAAGCCAGCCGCATCTTCGTCGGCTTGCACGGATTGGGCGCAAAACCGAGCCTGCTCGACGTCGGAGGCGGCCTGGGCGTCGATTACGACGGATCGAAATCGAACTTCCATTCCTCGATGGACTACTCCATGCAGGAATACGCGAACGACGTGGTGGCCACGATCCAGGAAGCCTGCGACGAAGTCGGGATCCCGCACCCGGACATCGTGACCGAAGCGGGACGCGCCATGGTGGCCCACCAATCCGTCTTGATTACCGATGTGTTGGGCGTCAACGAGATCCGAACGGGCCGTCCCGCCGACGCTCCGGAACCCGAAGCGCCGAAGGTGTTGCACGACTTTCACGAAATCTGGTCCACGGTCTCGCGCAAGAACGTGCAGGAGGCCTACCACGACGCGCTGCAATTGCGCGAAGAAGCCTCGACGCTGTTTTCCCTGGGCTATTTGGATCTGCGCGATCGTTCACGCATCGAGCGGATCTTCTGGGCCTGCTGCGAAAAGATCCAGCGTCTTCTGGGCGATCTTTCCCATGTTCCAGAGGATCTGATGGAGCTCGAGAAACAACTCGCGGACACCTACTACTGCAACTTCTCGGTCTTCCAATCGGCCCCGGACCATTGGGCGGTCAAGCAACTCTTCCCCGTCATGCCCATCCACCGCCTGGACGAACGCCCCACACGCCGGGGCGTCCTTGCGGATTTAACTTGCGACAGCGACGGAAAAATGGACCAGTTCATCGACCCCCACGACGTCAAGGATGTGCTCGAACTTCACCCGTGGAACGACCAGGACTACTTCCTCGGCATCTTCCTGGTCGGCGCCTACCAGGAAATCCTCGGGGACCTCCACAATCTGTTCGGCGACACGGATGCGGTGCACGTGCGCTTGGACGAAGACGGGAGCTACCACGTCGAGCACGTGGTCGAAGGCGATCAGGTCAACGATGTTCTCCGCTACGTCGCTTACGATCGCGCATCATTGATCGAGAAAGTTCGAAAAACCATCGAACGCTCGCTTCGCAACAACCAGATCACCCTCGAAGAATCCGCGCGTTTGCGAAAGCGCTACCAGCAAGCGCTGGAAGAATACACCTATCTCTCCCGCGACGATTGAACGTGCCCTCGCACGCGCTGGACCGACTCGTCCGCTTGCGACTCCGTGTCGTCGAGATAGCCGAGTTCGGCAAGTCGCCGAACCAGTCGAGAATCGAGAGGGCGCGGGGCCGCGACGGATGGCGTCCGAGTTGGCGTTCCGGACTCGAGGGCTTGCCGCAGGCGATCGAACGCGTGCGCCGCATCCGGGCTGAGTTCACGCTGCAACAAGTCGACGGACTCTGCCGGGTCGACTCCCACGCGATATAGGGAATAGGGATTTCGGGTCGCACGGCGGTCCGGGCGCACACCCGGTTCGAAGAGCAACTTGAAATCCGCGTCCCGAACCGCGCGGTGATCGGGCTCGGCCACCACCCCCTCACTCATCAGCGTGCCCCGGAACCCGGCGTCACCGCGACTCAACAACGAGAGTCCAGAGAGCGACTGCGGACAATCGGCGTCGAGGTAGGTGCAAAGGGTGGGCATCAGGTCCACCAACCCGACCAGGCAATCGATCTCCTCTTTGCGCCGGCTCACGCCCGGGAGATTCATGGCGAGGGGGATCGCGATCTCGTCGTCATACAGGCCGCGCCCGTGATTCCAATAGCCGCGTTCGAACAACGCCTCACCGTGATCCGAGGTGATGACCACCGCCGTGTCGGATGTGCGATCCGCGAGCGCGTCGAGTAGCGGGCCCAGGGCCCGGTCGAACGCTTCGATCCCCTGGTTGTAGGCGAGATCCAACAGCGCCCGCGTGGGCAAGATTCCGCCGGGCCTGCCGCTGGGGTCGTCCGCGCCTTCATCCTGCTTGACGAATCGAACCAACTCGCGAATTTTACGCCGCGCGGGTCCCGGTAGCGGACGATCGTCCATCACCAGATCGAGGTAGCTCTCCTCCAATTCTCGGATCGATACGGAGGGGTATGGCTGGTGGGTATCGAGGTAGTGGACGTAGAGAAAGTAGGGGCGCTCGCCTCGGGTGGCGCCGATCCACTCCAACGCGGCAGCCGTGACGTCCTCGCCCGAAGCCCCCCAACCGGAAAAGTGGTCCATGAAACTTCCAAACCCCTGCTCGAAGCCAAATCCGCGCGCCATCCACGGATTGCTCACGATCGCGCCGGTTCGGTAGCCCGCTCGGGACAACACTTCCGCGAGGGTGACGAAGTCGGGATCGAGCACGTCCGTGACGGGGTTGCCCTGCACGCGTTCGGACACGGGATGCGTGGCGAGTCCGTGCTCCGACGGGTAACGGCCGGTAAACAGGGTGGCGATGGCGGGTTTGGTCCAGGGCGCCTGGGTATAGGCTTGCTGGAACAAGAGCCCCTCGTTGGCGAATGCATCGAAGGCCGGAGTCTCGGCGACGCCGCCGTAGGCGCCGGTGCGATCCCGGCGCATGGTGTCGTTGACGATCACCACCAGGTTGGGCTGCCGCTGGGCGCCATCCCAGGAAATGCCTTCACAGCGACTCGTGGGGGCATCCGGCGCACCAGAGCAAGCCGAAAGCACCCATAGCCCGAGCAGCGCGGAGACGCGTTTGTCGACGATTTCGCGCTCGAAACAGCCCACGCGGGAATCTTACGACGACTCGGCCGTTTTAGGAAAGTTTCCGGCGGAATTCGGCGTAGCGGACGAGAGCGCCCAGGGCGTCGACGGCGCGGTGGGCGCTCGGGTAGCACAAGCGACCGCTCTCGCGAACGCCCAGGGGCCCTGCGTTGCCGTAGTCGCGATCCGCGTAGGCGAGTTCCGTCGCCACGAGCACGGGCTTGCCGTAGCGCTCGGAACTCTCGCGCGCCGCTTCGGCGTAGCGTCGATCCTGTCGCTCGTGGAACTCCGCGATCCGCTCGAGACCGTGGTCCGGAAAGAACTCGCCCGAGCGGAAAGCGTGCGCCTGGCCGGCCTGGATCCCGATCCCCAACTGGATGACTGCATCGACATCGGGATGGGCACAAACCAGATCGAGGACTTCCGGAATCGTGTCACGGGTTTCGCCACCGGCGAGGTCGATCGGATTGTTGCGACTCCAACGCGCCGGTACGAGTTTGTCGATCTTGCGCGCGATCTCCTCGGGCAGCGCAATCAGGTCCAACCCCGCCGCCGCACAGGCGTCGGCGGCCAGCACCCCCCACCCCCCGGCCGTTGTGAACACCACCACCCGCCGTCCGCGCGGCAGCGGTTGCGTGGCGAAGGTGGCCGCCCATTCGTACGCGTGTTCGACCGTGGGGGCGCGCACGACACCGAGTTGCTGGCAGACCCCGTCGAAGACGCGGTCGTCACTGGCGAGGGAACCCGTGTGGCTCACAGCCGCGCGCTGCCCCTCGGACGCAACCCCACCTTTCACGAGCACCAGGGGCTTTTCGCGCGTGAGCGCTCCAGCGGAGGCCATGAAGCGACGCCCGTCCGCAACGCCCTCGAGGTAAGTGAGTGCGACGTCGGTCTCGGGATCCGCGGCGAAGTAATCGAGATAGTCGGCCAGCGAGGTTTGCGCGGAATTCCCGGAAGAGATCGCCTTGCTGATCCCCACGCCCGTCAACACCGCGTAGTTGAGATAGGCGGATACCAGATTGCCACTCTGGCTCGCCACGGAGATCGAACCCGCCGGCGGGTACGGTGCAACGATCTGCGCGCACATGGACTTGGCGGTCGAGATGACACCCTGGCCGTTGGGCCCCGCCAGCGTCATGCCGAGTTCGTTCGCGACGTCGACCAGCTCGCGCTCGCGGACGCGCCCCTTTTCACCCGCTTCGCCGTACCCCCCGCTCGCGATGAAGGCCGCGCGGATTCCATTCTTCGCGCAACCGCGCAGCAGCTCGATGTTGACCTGATTCGGCGTGCAGACGAACACCAGGTCCGCGCGGCCCGCGGGAATCTCCGACACATCCCGGTAGGTGCGGCGCCCGAGAATTTCGGCCCCGTCGCGATTCAAGCCGAAGACCTCACCCTCGAAACCGAAACGCAGCAGGTTGTGGAACGCCACGAACCCAAACTTGCCCGGATGACTCGAAACACCCGCAACCACGATGCCGCGCGGGTTGAAGAGCGGCTCGAAGTACTCGATCACCGACGGGCGATCGCGCAACACCGGCGCCTCCGTCGACGTCGCAACCGCGTCATTGGGGGAGAGTTCCACCAGCGCATCGACCGCGATCGGCGCGCTCCCGCGCACGATCAACGGATTGATATCGATGCTCGCCACCTGGGGCTGCTCGACCGCGATGCGGCCCAGCGCCACCAGGATGTCGGCCAGGGCATCGAGATCGACCGCCGGCTCACCGCGAAACGGCTCGGTGATGAGGTGTTTGGCGCGAAGCCGGCCCACCATGGCCCGCGCCTCCGCGCGATCGAGGGGCGCCGCCGCAAATACCACATCGCCCAGCGCTTCGGTGAGGATGCCCCCCAATCCGAGCACGACACAGGGACCAAACTGGGGATCCCGCACCAGGCCCGCCAACAGCTCGCGCCGGCCCGCCACCATTTCCGCGACCAGGAGCCCGACCGCGCCATCCTCCGGGCGAATCAGGCTCTGGAGCTCTTGGCAGGCCGCGCGCAGCGCATCGGGATCGTCGATTCCCAGCCGTACGGCGTTGCGCTCGGTCTTGTGGAGGAAGGCGTCGCCACAGAGCTTGAGGGCGACGGGGTAGCCGATGCTTTCCGCCGCGGCGATCGCGTCGGCGGTGTCCGCGACCAGGCGCTCGGCCGCAATGGGGACGCCAAAGTCCGCCAGCAATGCTTTGGATGCGTGTTCGGTCAGCGGTGCGCGATGGGCGCCACCCGGAGAGCTCACGCTCCCTCGACGGGCTCGTCCTCGTCGGGGAAGCCGTAGCCAGCCAGATCCTCTTCCGTCGCGATGTGCACGTTGTCGCGGGTTTCCGACTCCGCGATCTGTTGCTCGCGTCGATCGCGCTTCAATTGCGCCTTCTCGGCGCGCTTGAGTTCGCGCTGACGCTTTTGAACTGAGGATCCGCTCTTCTTGCCCATGGCGGCGGGGAAGATAGACGAAACCACGCGCCGCGTCACCGGCTCCCCGCGCGTCATGAGAGCGAAAAACCTCGCCGCGCTCTGTACTTATGCTAAATGCGAGGGGCTCCGATGCAGGGCCTTGAGCGACGCGCCGGCTCCCCCCAAGCCCGGCGCCGGGGGGGATTGGCGTGGACGGTGGCTTCGCGTGGCTCGATCGTTTGGAGACGCTGTTCGGCGAATACGTCGTCGACACGATCTCCGCCGTGTTTTTCTTCGACGTCTGGTTCTGGGACGACGCGACCGTGATTCCACTTGTCGTGCTGTGGCTGATCCTTGGCGCGACATTCTTCACGATCTACTTCCGCTTCATCAACCTGCGCGCCTTCAGCCACGCCGTAGCCTGTACGCGCGGTCGCTATTCGAAGGTCTCGGACACGGGTGAAATCACCCATTTCCAGGCACTGTCGGCAGCGCTTTCCGCCACGGTCGGTCTCGGCAACATCGCCGGGGTCGCGGTCGCCGTCGGGTTGGGCGGCCCGGGCGCCGTGTTCTGGATGATCGTCGCGGGCGTGCTCGGCATGAGTTCCAAGTTCGTGGAATGCACGCTCGGACAGATGTATCGCGTCGTACGTGAAGACGGTCGCGTCTCCGGCGGTCCCATGCACTACCTGCGCGACGGCCTGCGCGAACGCGGCTTTCCGCGCTTGGGAAGCACCCTCGCGGTGGTGTTCTCCTTCATGTGCATCGGCGGAAGCCTCGGCGGCGGCAACATGTTCCAGGCCAACCAGGCCTACGCGCAGGTTTCGAGTGTGGTCCCCCTGCTCGAGGGGCAAGTCGGCGCCATGGTGTTCGGCGTCGCGCTGGCGCTCGCGGTCGGCGTCGTGATCATCGGCGGGATTCGGCGCATCGGTGAAGTCGCGGGCTTTCTGGTTCCCATCATGTGCAGCGTCTACGTGTTGTGTGGGCTGTGGATCCTGCTCCACCACGCGAGCGAACTGGGTCACGGCATGGGGATCATCGTGGGCTCCGCGTTTTCCAACGACGCGGCGTTTGGGGGTTTCGCGGGCGTCCTGATCCAGGGTTTCCGCCGCGCCGCGTTCAGCAACGAAGCCGGCGTGGGCTCGGCCCCCATTGCGCACGCGGCCGCGTCGACGGAAGAGCCCGTGCGCGAAGGCATCGTCGCGCTCCTCGAACCCTTCATCGACACCGTGATCGTCTGCACCATGACGGGACTCGTGATCGTAGTCACCGGCGCCTACGCGGCGCCGGATGCGGGCAGCGGCATTTCGATGACGTCCTGGGCATTTGCGAGCGTGTTTCCCTGGTTCCCGATTCTGCTCTCGGTCACCGCGGTTCTGTTTGCGTTCAGTACGCAGATTTCGTGGAGCTACTACGGCGAGCGCTGCTGGGCGAATCTGTTCGGCGAGGGTTCGACCCTGATCTACAAGGGCATCTTCCTGGCCTTCGTCTGGTTCGGCGCCGTCTCTCAACTCGCCCGGGTCGTCGAATTCTCGGACCTGATGATTCTCGGCATGGCGTTTCCCAATATCGCGGGGATCCTGTTCCTCGTTCCCAAGGTCCGCAGCGAACTCAACCGCTACCTCGCGCGACTGAAAGCCGGAGAGTTTCAGCGCACCTAGGGGGCTGGGGCGCGATGCTCCCGACGCTCATGCCTCGCTCGGTGGATCATCGATCGCGCGTCTTGCTGGGGCGCAATGCGGGCGGGGAGCGAGGATCCCGCCGCTCATGGCTCGCTCGGTGGGTCGTTGATCGGGGCGTTTCGCTTCGGCCGGGTTCGGTTGCTAGCTGCTCGCTGCGCTTTACTTCGCTTCGGGATCCTCGCTCCCCGCCCGCATCGGTTGGTTCTCACAATGTCCTTTGTTTCTACAAATCGATCCAGCCGGGGTAAGCTTCGGGTTGGAGGTGGTGTGGAATGGAACTGGGAAAGCTTGGCGTTTGGACTTGGGTCGATCACTTGCAGGCGCCGGAGGCGGCGAAGTTTGCCAATCAGCTCGAAGCCTGGGGCTATGGCGCGCTTTGGCTGCCGGAAGCGGTGGGGCGGGATCCGTTCGCGTTGATCTCGTATCTCGCGGCGAATACGCAGCGCCTGAACTTCGCGACCGGGATCGCGAACATCTATGCGCGGGATCCGATGACGATGCGCGCGATTCAGCAGACCGTGGCGGAGCTTTCCGGCGGGCGCTTCTTGATGGGGCTCGGGGTTTCGCATTCGCATCTCGTGACGGGGGTTCGGGGGCACGAATACAAGAAGCCCGTGACCACCATGCGGAACTATCTCGAGTCGATGCGCGGCGCGCTGTATCGCGCCACGGGACCGAAGGACGAAGCGCCGATCCTATTGGCCGCACTGCGGCCCAAGATGCTCGAGCTGGCACGCGAGAGCGCTTCGGGGGCTCACCCCTATCTCGTCACTCCGGAACACACGAAACGGGCGCGTGAGATACTGGGGACCGGACGGTTGTTGGCACCGGAACAAAAGGTGCTGCGGGAGACGGACCCGGTGAAGGCGCGGGCGGTCGCACGCACGGCGATCGGGATCTACATCGGGCTTCCCAATTATCAGAACTGCCTCAAATGGCTGGGTTTCGAAGACGCGGATTTCGCCGACGGGGGCAGCGACCGCTTGGTGGATGCGATCGTCGCCTGGGGGGACGAAGCCGCCATCCACGAACGGATTCGGGCGCATTGGGACGCGGGTGCGGACCATGTCTGCATTCAACCCATTCGCGCCGACGGAGGACTCGGGCCCGACACGGATCTGCTCGCCGACCTGGCGCCGGCCGGTCGATGACCGCGCAGCGGAAGTTCTGGGGCTGGGGAAATGAAGGAGCCGGCCCTACGCCGGAACAGGAGATCGGGATCGCGAAGTCGATCGGCGATCGTTTTGGCGGGCTCGCGGATCCCATCCCGGTACCCCGCATCGAAGAGATCGAGCTGCGCGCGCCGCGCTTCGCCGCATCCGAACCGTTGCGCGCGATTCTGAGCGAGGCTCCCCTCGATCGCGCGGGCCACACCTACGGAAAGTGTTATCGCGACATCATCCGCGCTCTGCGGCGCGATTTCGCGGCGGCGCCGGATTGGGTTGCGTTTCCGCGCGACGAGGCGGAAGTCGCGGGCCTGCTGGATTGGTGCAGCGAGATCGGTGCCGCTGCGATCCCCTACGGCGGCGGTTCGAGCGTCGCGGGCGGTGTCGAGGCGCGCATTTCCGACGACTACGCGGGTGCGGTCTCGATCGACACGACAAAACTCGATCGCGTTCTCGAAATCGACCGGTCGTCGCGGGCTGCGCGCATTCAAGGCGGCGCGCTCGGCCCGGTCCTCGAAGGCCAATTGCGCCCCCACGGTCTGACCCTGCGGCATTTCCCGCAGTCCTTCGAATTCTCGACCCTGGGCGGCTGGATCGCGACGCGTTCCGGCGGACACTACGCCTCGCTCTACACCCACATCGACGACTTCGTCGAAAGCCTGCGCGTCGTCACACCGCAGGGCGTCGTCGAAACGCGACGCTTGCCGGGATCGGGCGCGGGGACGAGTCCCGACCGCTTCTGGATCGGTTCCGAGGGGACGCTCGGCATCATCACCGAAGCCTGGATGCGCGTGCAGGACCGACCGACCTTTCGCGCTTCGGCCACGGCGCACTTCGCCGGAGAACGCGCATTCCAGGCCGGTGCGGAAGCCGTACGGCGACTCTCCCAAGCGGGTCTCTTCCCCTCGAATTGTCGCTTGCTCGATCCGCGCGAAGCGCAAACCGCCGGTGCGGGGAGCGGCGACGACGCCGTATTGATTCTCGGCTTCGAATCCGCGGACCACGCGCCGGATGCGTGGATGCAGCGAACCCTCGAGCTGGTACGCGACGCCGGCGGAGCGGTTCCAGAGGGCGCCGGTACCACGCGAACCGATAGCGGGGGCGGACGCGAAGGCGCCGCCGGCGCCTGGCGTCAGGCGTTCTTGCAAATGCCCTACATCCGAGACCTGTTGGCCCGCCACGCCGTGGTTTCCGAAACCTTCGAGACCGCCATCACCTGGGATCGCTTCGAGGCGTTTCACGACGACGTCATGCGGGCCACCCAGGACGCGGTCAAACGGGTTTGCGGCGAAGGCAGCGTGGCGTGCCGATTCACGCACGTGTACCCCGACGGTCCGGCCCCCTATTACTCGGTGATCGCTCCGGGCCGCCGCGGCAGCGAACTCGAACAATGGGACGAGATCAAAGCCGCCGCCGGCGACGCCATCGAACGCGCGGGCGGAACCATCACCCATCACCACGCCGTGGGCCGCGATCATCGCCCGCAATACGATCGCCAACGCCCGGACCTGTTCGCCCGCGCCCTGCGCGCCGCCAAACGCGAACTCGACCCGAAGCGCGTCCTGAACCCGGGTGTATTGATCGATCCCTAGCGGGGTGCCCTCACAGGAACGCCGCCGACGCAAATCGCCCCGACCCGCGGCCGCTCGCCGCACGGCGGGCTATGGTGTCCGCATGACGCGCATCAACGAGCACTACCAGAAGTTGCAGGCGGGATACCTGTTCCCGGAGATCGGACGCCGGGTCGCCGCCTTTGCGAAAGCCAACCCCGACGCGCCCCTGATTCGACTCGGAATCGGCGACGTCACCGAACCCCTGGCGCCCGCCATCGTGTCCGCCATGCGGGACGCGGTGGACGAACTCGGCACCCCCGACGGTTTTCGCGGCTATCCCCCGGATCGCGGTTACGACTTCTTGCTCGACGCCATCGCGGAGCACGACTACGCCGCCCGCGGCGTGGAGCTGTCGAGCGATGAGATCTTCGTCTCCGACGGCAGCAAATGCGACAGCGGCAACATCCAGGAGATCTTCGGCAGCGAGTGCAAGTTCGCGGTCACGGATCCCGTCTATCCCGTCTACGTCGACACCAACGTCATGGCGGGACGCACGGGCGAAGCCCAATCCGACGGGCGCTACGCGGGCATCACCTACATCGCCGCCACCGAGGCCAACGGGTTTGCGCCCGGCCCGCCGGACCAACGCGTGGACCTCGTCTATCTGTGTTCCCCCAACAACCCGACCGGCACGGTGGCCGATCGG
Organism: Deltaproteobacteria bacterium; assembly: GCA_029261875.1. Classification (GTDB taxonomy): domain Bacteria; phylum Myxococcota_A; class UBA9160; order UBA9160; family JAJDAL01; genus JAJDAL01. The sequence continues at coordinate 107,609 of JAJDAL010000049.1, read as the reverse complement.
AACGTACTCGAACAATGGGTCGGCTGGGCGCGGAGCAACGACGCGATTCTCATTTTCGATGCCGCCTACGAGGCCTTCATCACCGACCCCGCCCTGCCCCACTCGATCTTCGAAATCCCCGGCGCGCGCGAATGCGCGATCGAGATGCGCAGTTTCTCCAAGCGCGCGGGTTTCACCGGCGTTCGTTGTGCCTACACGGTGATCCCGAAGGAATTGACGGGAACCCTGCCGAACGGAGAACGCTCGAGCATCCACTCCCAGTGGGCGCGCCGCCAAGCGACCAAGTTCAACGGGGTCTCCTATCCCGTTCAACGCGCCGCCGCCGCGGTCTACACCCCGGAAGGCAAGAAACAAACCGGCGAGCAAGTCGCCTTCTATATGGAAAACGCGCGGCGCTTGCGCGAAGGACTGTCGAGCGCGGGCTTTACGGTTTTCGGCGGTGTACACGCACCCTACATCTGGATGCGCACACCCGAGGGACTGGGCTCCTGGGAATTCTTCGACCGCCTACTCAGCGAGTCCCACGTCGTCGGCACCCCCGGCGCCGGATTCGGCCCCTCGGGCGAGGGCTACTTCCGCCTGTCCGCCTTCAATTCCCGAGAAAACGTCGACGACGCCCTCGAGCGCGTGAAGACCGCTTTCGGGAGCTAGTCCGCCGCGGGCGAGAAAACCACCGAAGCCCCATCCACGTAACGGGCGACTCTGCACTCCGCGGCTGAGCCGCCGTTGAGTCGGATCGGCAGAACACTCGGTAAGCAGCGGAAACCGATGAAGAACCCGTCCGGCTACGCTCACTCAAACATCATTCATTCCTCATGAAATGCTTGCCTACCTGACTCGTCTCCCTTAGGTTGCCAGCGCGATTCAGCGGCGGCCGGCGACAACCCAACTGAGGCTCAATTCCATGCACGTCCCCAACATTCTCAAGCGAGCGGCTTCCTATGCCTTCGCCCTACTCCTGATCACCACCTTCTGCGAGGTAACGCCTGCGGGCGCAGCGCCGATTGTGATGGATCCGGGAGCCGTTGGATTCGGGTTTCCCGGTGACGAGAATCGCGACGGTCCCAATCCGAGCCAGAGCCTGGTATTCCGCGGAGGGTCCGTCGACGGCGATGGCGCAATCCTCCGGTTCAGTTTCGGACGCTTCGATACACAATCCGAACCCGGCGGACACCTCGTTTTCGATTCTGCCGCGGTGTCGGTATTCAACGCTCGAGACCTGGTTCGAATCAACGACTCCGATCCGAACCGCGTCGAATTCTTCCAGTCGAACACCGAAACAAATTTCGAAGTCGTTTTCAGGAACGCACCCACCACCGCCCTCTTCTGGGTCGGAAGCAAGAATGTGCGAGTCAACTTCTCAGTGGTGCCCGAACCCGCTCCGCTGGCAGGAGTCGCGCTTGGGCTTGGCTTTCTCGCCTGGAACCGTCGCCGTGGGATGCGCGCCTAGCGGGTCAGTTTCTTGAATTTGATCCGGTGCGGTTGGTCCGCGTCGGCGCCCAGGCGGCGCTTGCGATCCGCTTCGTATTCCTCGTAATTGCCCTCGAACCATTCCACGTGGCTGTCGCCTTCGAAGGCCAGGATGTGGGTCGCGATGCGGTCGAGGAACCAGCGATCGTGCGAGATCACCACCGCGCAACCCGAGAAGCCGAGTAGCGCGTCTTCGAGGGCGCGCAGGGTGTCGACGTCGAGATCGTTGGTGGGCTCATCGAGCAGCAGGACGTTGCCACCGGTGCGAATCAATTTCGCCAGGTGGAGGCGATTGCGTTCGCCGCCCGACAGTGCGCCCACGAGCTTCTGCTGGTCCGCGCCCTTGAAGCCGAAAGACGCCACGTAGGCGCGGGTCGCCATGTCGCGGTCGCCCACCTTGATGCGATCCTCGCCGTCGCTGATCCATTCCCAGACGTTCTTTTCGGCACTCAAGGCTTCGCGGGATTGATCGACATAGGCGAGCTTGACGGTCTCGCCGAGTCGCAGCTCGCCGGCGTCGGGTTTTTCGTCGCCCACGATCATGCGAAACAACGTCGTCTTGCCCGCGCCGTTCGCGCCGATCACACCCACGATGCCCCCGGGCGGCAAGCTGAACGAAAGGTCGTCGATCAACAGCTGGCCGTCGTACCCCTTCGAAAGCCCCTTGGCCTCGACCACCAGGTCGCCCAATCGCGGTCCCGGCGGAATCGCGATCTCGACGTTCTCCTGACTGCGCTTCATCTCCGCATCGCGCAGGGCGTCGTAGGACTTGATCCGGGCTTTGCTCTTGGCCTGGCGAGCGCGCGGCGCCATGCGGACCCAATCGAGTTCGTGTTCGAGGGTGCGTTGGCGGGCGGACGACTGCTTTTCTTCGATGCGCAGGCGCTCGCTCTTCTGTTCCAACCACGAGGTGTAATTGCCCTTCCAGGGGATTCCCGCGCCCCGGTCGAGTTCGAGGATCCAGCCCGCCGCGTTGTCGAGGAAATAGCGATCGTGGGTCACGCCGACGACGGTGCCGGGGTAGTCCTGCAAGAAGCGTTCGAGCCAGGCAACGGATTCGGCGTCCAGATGATTGGTGGGTTCGTCGAGCAACAAGAGATCGGGCTTCTGGAGCAACAGGCGACACAGTGCGACCCGGCGTCGCTCGCCACCCGAAAGTTTCGTCACGTCCGCGTCGCCCGCCGGAACCCGCAGCGCGTCCATGGCGATCTCGAGGGTGCGATCGAGCTCCCACGCATCCGCCGCATCGATCTGGTCCTGGATCTTGCCCTGCTCTTCCAACAGCGCGTTCATGGCGTCGTCGTCGAGGGGCTCGGAGAACTTGTTGCTCACTTCCTCGAAGCGTTGCAGCAGGGCACGGATTTCCGCGACGCCTTCTTCCACGTTGCCCCGCACGTCTTTCTCGGGATCGAGATCCGGCTCCTGGGGAAGGAATCCAACGCGGACGCCGGGCGTGGGCTGCGCCTCGCCGAGGAAGTCCTCGTCGAGGCCCGCCATCACGCGCAGCAGGGAACTCTTGCCGGCCCCATTCGCGCCCAACACGCCGATCTTGGCTCCGGGCAGGAACGCCAGGGTAATGCCGTCGAGAATCACCCGATCCGGCGGAACGACCTTTTTCAGGTCCTGCATGGTGTAGACGAACTCGTGAGCCATTTTCCCCCCGCGTAGCGCGACACTGTAGCCTGGTAAAACGGTAAGCTAGACGATCCCACGACCTGGAGACCCCATGAGCCAAATCGAATCGCGACGAGAAACGGTATATCGCAGTTGCCCGCTCTGTGAAGCCCATTGCGGAATCGGCATCGAGGTCGATCGCGACGCCGGCCAGGTTGTAACGATCAAGGGCAATGATGACGACCCCATGAGTCGGGGTTACATCTGCCCCAAGGCTTATGGGCTCAAGGGTCTCCACGAGGACCCGGATCGCCTGCGCGGCCCCATGCGTCGCACGGGATCCGAATGGGAAGAAATTTCCTGGGACGAGGCCCTCGACTACACCGCCGCACGACTGATGGAGATTCGCGAGGCCCACGGCGCCAACGCGGTGGGGACCTACCTCGGGAATCCGACGGTCCACAATCTGGGGACCGTGCTCTACGGCCCGTTGCTGCAACGCGCCCTCGGCACCCGCTGGCGTTTTTCTGCGTCGAGTGTCGATCAGTGGCCGAAAATGTTCTCCGCCGGGGAAATGTTCGGCGAAACCCTCTTCATCCCCGTGCCCGACATCGATCGCACGGATTTCTTCCTGGTCCTGGGCGGAAACCCGGTGGTCTCCAACGGCAGTCTCATGACCGCACCCGACATGCCCGGGCGCCTGAAGGCCCTGCGCGAACGCGGTGGCAAGCTCGTGGTCGTCGACCCGCGTCGCAGCGAGACGGCGGAACTCGCGGACCAACACATCTTCTTGAAACCCGGCAGTGACGCGTTCTTTCTGTTTGCGCTGATCCACACCTTGTTCGAAGAAGACCGCGTGGCTCTGGGACGGCTCGAAGCCTTCACACGCGGCGTGGACGAAATCCGCACCCTCGCCAAAGAGTTTGCGCCCGAGCGCGTATCCCACGTCACCGGCGTGCCCGCCGAGACACTCCGGCAGCTGGCGAGGGATTTCTCGGCCGCGCCGCGCGCGGTCTGTTACGGACGCATCGGCACCTGTACTCAGGAATTCGGCACCCTCGCCAATTGGCTCGTGGACGTACTCAACACCCTCACGGGCAATCTCGATCGAGCGGGCGGCGCCATGTTTCCGACGCCGCCGCCCGAACGCGCACGCGCCGGCGGGCCGGGCCGCGGCATCCCCTATGCGCGCTGGCGCTCCCACGTACGCGGGTTGCCGGAGTTCGCCGGCGAGCTTCCGGTGGCAAGCCTGGCAGAGGAGATCGATTCCGCGGGCGAAGAGCGGATTCGCGCCCTGGTCACCCACGCGGGAAACCCCGTCCTCTCGACACCCAACGGAGACCGCCTGGAACGCGCCCTCGAGAGCCTCGACTTCATGGTCTCCATCGATATCTACCTGAACGAAACCACGCGCTTCGCGGACATCATCCTGCCTCCGGTCTCGCACCTCGAGTGCTCGAACTACGACCTGGCGTTCAACACGTTCTCCGTGCGCAATTTCGCCCATTATTCGCCGCGCGTGTTCGAAAAGCCCGAAGGCGCCAAGGAGGGCTGGGAGATTCTCCTCGCGCTCACCGCGCGACTCGGTGGTGCTGCGCCCGAGGTCGTCGAGAACTTGATGATCTCGCGATTCATCGACGCCGCCGCGGAGTCGTGCCCCAACGCCGATGCCGAGGCGATCCGCGGCGCGCTGGGCGAGGAGCCCGGACCGGAACGCGTGCTCGATGCCATGTTGCGCGCAGGCCCCTTCGGCGATCAGTTCGACGGCGACGGACTCTCCCTCGAGCAATTGCGCGACAACCCGCACGGCATCGACCTGGGCCCCCTCGAACCGCGCCTTCCGCAACGGCTCGCAACGGAAACCGGCAGCATCGAGTTGGCGCCGGCGCGTCTGGTGGCGGACGTCGAGCGACTGCGCTCGCGCCAGGACGCAGCCCGCGAGCATGGCATGGTGTTGATCGGTCGGCGCCACCTGCGCTCCAACAATTCCTGGATGCGCAACGTGCGGGCGATCGCGAAGGGACCGGAGCGCTGCACCCTGCTCGTGCATCCGGAAGACGCCGCGCGTCTGGGACTCCGCGACGGCGGATCGGCGCGGGTGCGATCGCGGGTGGCGGAACTCGAAGCACCGGTATCGGTCACGGACGAAATCATGCCCGGCGTCGTGAGCCTACCCCACGGTTTCGGTCACGGGGCCCGGGGAGCGCGCCTCGGCGTGGCGGCGGAGTTCGCCGGCGTGAACAGCAATCGCCTGACCGATGAGCTGGGGATCGACGCCCTTTCGGGCAACGCCATTCTCAACGGAATCCCGGTCGCCGTCTCCGCTGCGTAGGACGAGTCCGCGCTATCGCGCGGGCTACGGCAGGAACTTCTGGGACGGGATACAGAATTCCGTTTCGCGCGTGGTATCGATCCGATCCTGACCGAACTGATCCGTCAGATGCACGCGTAGACGAGAATTGTGCTTGAACGCAGCCGGTTCCAGGGTCTGCCCCTTGCAGCTCGGATCGAGCGTCGTGTCGCAACCGCAGCCCTGCTGCGGGATCACCTTCTTGGCCAGCTTCGCCTGATAGCAAACCAGATGATCGTCCGGGCGGCGGATGAAGGCGGGCGCGATGTTCTTGATCTGTCCCTTGTTCGCGCCGCTCTGCAAACGCGGAGGCGAGCCCGGCACTTCGGACTTGAACACCGGATTGCACAGTTTGGTGATCTTCTTCAGATCGTAACGGCGCGATTGGAATTGATCCGTCACCTCGACCTGGGTGCCCTTGGGGAATTTCGCGAGCGGGGTTCCGTCGAGCAACCGTTTCTGCACCTTGACCTTGTAACAGACATAGTGATCCACGCCGTGATTCGAAGGGTCGGGACTCGGCGGGAACGGGCCGGACGGACTGATTTCCTTGTTCACCGGTAGCAGCAGGCTCTCCGCTTTGACGGTTTCCAGAAATAGATCGTTGCATTGATTCACGATGCGGATATCGGACAGCTTGGGAAGCTTGGGGGTATTCTTCGCTTCCTTGATCTGATACCGGCGCAAATGCGTCACGGCATTCGTGACCCCCTCACCGTTCTTGTCCGCCGGAAGTCCCAGGTCGATGTTCTTCTGGACGTCGTAGTTCGCGAGCCGAAACTGATCCATCAATGCGATGGGACCGAACTTCGCGAACTTCGCCGAATCCTTGCTGACCCGGGTCTTGTAGAACATGTAGTGATCGAGACCTTCGAGGCCGCAGGTCTGGGAGCAGCCGTCGCCGTCGACGAGGTTGCCATCGTCGCATTCCTCCCCGGCCAAATCGTCGATGATCTCGTCGCCGCAGCGAGGCAGACTGCAATCCGTTCGACACGGCGCGTTGGGCGTATCGGAATTCGCCGGCCCCGCGTCACACGCTTCGCTGCCCTCGGGGACTCCGTTGCCGCAGCAGCTCGCGGTGGGCGTGTTGACGCAAACGCCGCCGGGTTCGTCGCAGCTGTCGTCGGTGCAATTGTCGCCATCACCGCAATCCCGCGCGGGGCCTACACACAGACCGTTGAAGCAGAAATCGTTGATCGAGCAGAACTCCCCGTCATCGCACAGGGTCCCGTTGCTCACGGGTGCAGGGACGCACAGATCACCGATCTCGTCGCAGCTGCCGGTATTGCAGTCATCCGCGACCTCCGAGCAGTCTCGCGCGCCGCCCCCGATGCACACACCCGTTTGACAGGTTTCGCCTTCGGTGCAGAACAATCCGTCGCTGCACGGAACGCCGTTGCCCTTGGGTTGTCCCTCGCACTGGTCGAGACCCTCGTTGCAGACGCCGTCGTTGCATTGATCACCGGATCCCGAGCAGTCTCGGGCGGACCCCGGAAAGCACCCGCCGTTGAAACAACGATCCGCCTCACTGCAGAAGTTCCCGTCGTCACAGGTAACGCCATTGGCCTTGGGGAGCTTTTCGCAGGCATCGATGAAGGGATTGCAGACGCCGTTGTTGCATTGATCGCCGACCGACGAACAATCGCGCATCGTTCCGTTGCAAACTCCGGAAGAGCACGTATCGCTCACACTGCAGAAGAAACCGTCGTCACACGTGGTCCCGTCGGGCGCACTCGTGTGCCCGCAACCCAATTGCGGGTCGCAGGTATCCGCCGTGCAGAAATTGCTGTCGTCGCAGTCTTCGACCTGACAGAAGAAAGAACAACCGTCACAACTCGACACGTTTCCGTCGTCGCAGGTCTCCCCCACTTCGATTTCGTTGTTCCCGCATTGCGGACAGGTCTGCAGCGGTAGCGCTCGCACTTCAGCAAGCGGGTCGAAGCTGCCGGACAGGATCGGGGCCACGGCGTCCGCGTGATCGAGCGTCGTCGACCCATCGAGGCCGAGCGCGGTGGTGGCGTTGGCGCGTAGCGATGCCGGGCTGAGAATTCGGAGCAGACCGAATGCGGTCACCTGATTCTGGCCGCCGTCGGCGCCGCGGGCGAACACGTCGCCATCGCCGAAGATCTCGACCTCGCAACCCGATAAATCCGTGGAGCCCCCGACGCCACACCCGTTCTCGAAGCTACAGCCGCCGCCGTCGGCGAGAATCTGCTTCTGGATCGAGAGTCGACCAAACGTGCTCGCGCCGGCTTCCATGAAGACGCCGCCCCCGATACCGCCCCCCGCTCGGCCCTGGGCGTCGTGGACCTTTGCGATGGTGATGTGCCGCCCGGCGACGTAGTCGATTTCCCCCCCGCCAAAACCACCCGACACGTCGACCGGGCCCGCAGCCGTAATGTCGAGGTCGGCTTCGATGGTCAAGAACCCCCCGCACCCGAAGCTTCCGTTGGCGCGGGCCGACAACTGGGCGGTCGACGCAATATGGACGGAACCCGCAGCGGTGATGGAGATGGTGTCTCCCGCGCCATCGGAGGATGCGGCAGTCGCGAGAATGTCGTGGGTGACGGTGACGTCACCGAACAGGGCCTCGACACAGACCGCGCCACCGTCTCCGCCCGCGTTGTCGAGACCCGTGGTCCCGCGGGCGACGATGCGTCCGCGCAGGAAGAGATCGGTCCCGGCGAGAATGTCCACCACTCCGCCGGATCCCGCGTCGCCATTGCCCGTCGTGTTGATGTCGCGGTCGACGCTGACCTGACCCGTCGCAGCGAGGTCGAGAAAGCCACCATCGCCGCCATCCAAATCGATCATGCCGTCGATCACCGCGTCGCCGTCGGCCAGGATGTCGATGGTTCCGCCCGAGAACGATTGATTCCCGTTGCGCGCCGACAGCTCGCCCGTGGAGTCCAGGGTGAAGTCAGCGGAGAAAACCGTGATCGTTCCCGCGTCCCCGTCGATGGCGAGGTTGTTCGCGAGCAATTGCCCCGCAATCAAGACCGGGCCTTGCGCATCGATGAAGATGTCGCCCGCCAGGCTGTTGGCAGAGACGTCGATGGTGGCCTTGTTGCTTCCGCCCACCATCGTAATGCCGCCACTCGTAATCAGGGAAACCATGCCGCCGTCAAAGGTGGGCGAGGTCGAACCTTCGCCCCGGCCCCGGATGTCCGAACCGCGGTCCAGGGTGAGATCCGCCGCCCGGAGCGTCATGGCACCGCTTCCGACGTCGATCCGGGAGCCGGTTTCGATGAACACGTCGCGGCTGCCGAAATCCAGGTCGCACCCGTTTGCGATGTCGTAGTCCTTGGTGATGTTGCACTGGGATACGCCGTCATCGGGACAATCGGCGACGCTTTCGGCGGCCACGATGTCGGCCGCCGTACACGCCGGGATGCCCGCCTGCGCGGAAGGCGCGACGAACAGCAGCAAGGCCAAGGCGCCCGCGCAGATCAGGGAGCGCACGGCTGCCTCGCGATCTGGCACTGCACTACCGGGCCTTCTTCGGATGCGGTGCCATTGCCCGCGCCGCGGTTGCCACCTTGATCCTGCGTCCCGGGCCCACCGGCCTTGATGCCGTTGCCACCGTTTTGGGTAGCCGCATTTCCCGACAGTCGTAGATTCACGCCCGCGGCATGGATTCCGTCGCCCGCGCCCTCGTGCGCGACGCCATTGCGCACTTGATGGCCGGTCCCCGCCACTTTGATTCCGGTCCCTTGGGAGGCTTCGGCGCGACAGCCGTCCAGCACGTGATCGCGGCCCCGCATCACAATTCCCGCAGCGCCACTGCGCCGCGCAAGGCATTTGCCATCCGCCGACGCCAGTGCGCCGCCGCGGCCTCCCACCACGATGCCGTGACGTTTGCTGTCGTAAACCGAAACCTGGGCCAGGTCGAATGCGTGGCCGTCCACCGAAAGCCCGTCGCGGCCCGCGCGCCTCACTTCGATGTCGCGAATCGCGAAGTCGCGGCCCCGCACATTGATGCCATCGCGCCGGCTGTCATCCACCGCGATGTTCGAGAGCGAAGCCAGAACGGCCCCGCCCTGGGCCACCACGCCGTCGCGAAAGCCCGCCACGGTCGCGCGTGCGCCGCTACTGGTGATCTCGGCGCCGTTGCGCCCGCCGTGAACCACCCAGATCCCGCGGCCCGCGCCGCTCCCGCGCAGGGTGTGACCGGCCAGGTCGACCCGCACGCCGTCGCGCTCGGACGCACGCACCGTCAGGCCGTCGCCCGGGCACGTTCCCTGAACCACCGGGTCCGCCCCCAACGTGACGTCGCTTACCACCAGATCGCCACAGCTACAGGGAACGTCGACGCCCGCGACGTCGTCGCCGCAGGGCTTGGCAAAGGCGGGTGAGGCAACCAGGAGCAGCGCGCAGAGCAGGAGGCCCCAGCGAAACGATCCCCAACCCGCACCGCGGACCGAAGGCCGCGGTGCTCGAGAGAACGCAATCCATCCGCACGCAGCGGAGGCGCCGCACCCCATCGCACCCTCCTGAGGATTCCGTTTGGAATCCCCACCACTATAAGCGCAGGTAGGACCCGAAAGAAATGGATTTCGAAGACCTTTCGAGGATCCTTTGGTGAAAAACACCGATGCCGAACCCCATGGAAAACCCGCCAAGGACCCGACCCGACACGGAAAACCCAGCGACTCAAGGGGATCGATCGATCGCCGATCCACACGCTAAGCCCCCCCCGTGAGAGGAGACTTCCATGGCGCTCCCCACGAGCACGCCCCGGCGCGTGACCCTTGGCTGGATTCTTGGTGTCGTCGCCTTCGGCTGCGCGGGTACACCCCGAACGGACGTACCGACGCCCTACGAATCCGCTGTAGCGATCGATCGAGAACCCGTCGCCTTGTACGCGACGGCAGCGGCGATCCCCGCTGCCGACGAATGCGATTCCGCCATCGCGACCTGGAGTCGGTTGAAGTCGCGCTCGAACGGCACCAACGGACAGGTCTTCGGTACCGCGTCTACGGATCAGCGCCGCTTCGTCGCGGCGCAATCGCGCGTCGAGCGCCTGGGTTGCTCGATCAAGTAGACCCGGGAACCGCTGCTTTCGCGAATTCGTCCATAGCCAGAGACCGCGTCGCATGGGCGTCGGACACCGGTGTGTCCAGGCGGTTGATGGTGGCGCGCGCAAAGCGACGCGCGGCCTCGGCGCTTCGATCGCATCCCTCGTTCGCTCGAGCCCATTGCGCTTGCTCGACCAGCAGGGCCAGCGCATAGGCGCGCCCCAGGGTCAGGGCAAAGCGGCGCGCGCCCGCTTCGACGCCGCCGGGTCCCAGGGTCTCCGCGGCGTCCCACCATTGGCGCACGGACGCGGCGGCTTCGAGCGCCACCGCACCCGCCTCGCGCAAATCCGAGTCCTCGGCCGCTCCCGCGCGCAGTTTCAAATCCGCAAGAAAAGGCTCCAGGGCATCCGCCCGCCGAGCGGCGCGCAGGGATTCCAGCGAAAGCACGTTGGTGGTGCCTTCCCAGATCGGAAGGACCTGGGCGTCGCGCAGCAATTCCGGAAGCCCGGTGTCTTCCACGTAACCGGCCCCGCCGAAGGATTCGAGAATTTCGCTGGCACCCGCCACCGCCTGGCGCGCGGTCGTGAGCTTCGCGATCGGTTGCAGCAGACGCAGGGTGGCGGCCGCCGAAGAGTCGATCTCTCCGAGCTCCTCCTGACCGAGCAAGCGCACGGCTTCGAAGGCCAACAAGAAGCCCGCTTCGTGTTCCGCCGCCACGTCGGCGAGGGTTTCCAGGTGCAGGGGTTTTTCCGCCAGCGGCGCGCCGAAGGCCACGCGGCGCCCCGCATAGTCGCGCGCCAGGGCGAGACCGCGGCGCAGGTAGGCGGTGGAACAGACCGCATTCCAGGTGCGGGTCAGATTCAACATCGACGCCATGTTGCGCACACCGTCGTGCAGCTCCGTCAGCGGTTCTGCAACGACACCGTCGAGCGTCAACTCCGCGGTGGGAACCTGGCGCGTACCCAATTTCTCCTTCAGCCGATTGACCTCGATTCCCTCGCAGACCCCGTTCTCGTCGCGCACGTTGACGAAGAACAGCGCCAGCCCGCGGCCACCGGGACCGTTGCCCTCGGGTCGTGCGAGGGTCAGCGCCACTTGCGAGGTCACCGCGGAGGTGAACCATTTCGTGCCGTACAGGCGCCAGCCTTCGGGCGTTTGGCGCGCCACGGTTTCCGAAAGCCCGACGTCCGACCCCCCGGCGCGTTCGGTCATCCACTGACCCGCCGTCCACGCCTGTTCGGGGTCGCGCGCCAACAGATGCCCGAGCACGCGATCGCGCAATTCCGGACGCGCCACGCGTTCGAGGGTTCGGGCACAGCCATCGGTCATGGCGAGGGGACAGGTGTAGGTCTGACTCGAGCGATCGAACAGGTAGACCTTCGCGAACTGGTGAATCCGCGAATAGGCGCCGTGGCGTCGTTCGTATCCCGTCGCCACCAGGCCCTCGCGGGCGGCGACGCGCGCGTATTCGCGCCACGCGGTATTGACCCGAACTTCGTCGATTCGCTTGCCCCACGCGTCGTAGGCGATGTGCTCGGGCACTTCGGCGCGGTAACGCAGGGACAATTGGTACAGGGGGCCGCCCGCCAGTTCGCCGAAGCGATCCAGATCCGGCTCGATGTCCGCTCGAACCGCCGCCGGCAAGACGCGTTTCAAGTAGGAGCGCAAAACGCGATCGCCCGCATATTGATTGCCCAGTTGCGGTCCGGCTTGAATGAAACTCATGAGGCTTGCTGGCGCGGCTCGTCCGCCGCGGCCACGGGCAGTCCGTCGCGATAGATCACCGGAATCTTGGCGGTCGTGGGAATTCGCGGACCGGGTGTGAGGATGCCGACGAGATTGAGCGGATCCGCGGCACCGACGCGCACCCGCTCGCCGTCCCGGGGCCTTCGGCGCGTGCGGCGCAGAGCCTCGACGGCCCCGGGCAACGCGTATTGCTCGCCCACGAAGCCCGTGACGAAGCGCCCGCCGCGAATCGTCCCGCGCGCTTCGAGGCGGCGAAAGGCGTATAGGATCTCGCGCCAGGGCAGCGCAAAGGATTCGCGCACCATCAGGTCTCGGAATACCACGCCCCAACGCCGCAGGAGCTGATTCGCGATGGCTTCGGCGAGGGTGTCGCGGTCGGGACAGGGCCCCGCCGGCAAGAGGCGCGCCCAACGCCCGGCTGCCGAGGGCACCTGCCGACGATTTCGCCGTCCGCGTGCACGTCGGCGCCCCCAGGCTTCCCGTGCGCCGAGCAGATTCCGCACCGCCGCGAAGCCATCCGCCGACACGAGCCCCCGGGACACGAGTTCCCACAACCCTTCTTCGATCTCCACAGGCAACCGCGCGCTCGCAGCGGCCAGCTCCGCGTGAAACATGGGCCCGCGTTCTCGGAGCGCGTCGAGTAGATCGAGCGCGGCACCGGGACCCGGTTCCTGGGGCTCCTCCTCTCCCCGCACCGCGGGCAGCAACCACGCGCAGTCGGCGCGCTGGGCGAGCGTAATGGGCGTTGCGCGCGACGGCGTGCGACCGCCCCGCCCTTCGCTGCTTTCAGCCGGCGTCGCGCGGGGCGCCAGGCGCCCCCACAAGACTTCGCCGCGGAAACAGAGTTCATCGAGCCACTCCGAACGATACGCCGCCACGCGAGCCGCAAAGACGTCCTTCTCCCAGGCCCCCGCCGCGAGTTCGAAACCCTGCAACTGTTCCACCACCGCGAGCAGACCGCGCCGACCCTCGCGTTGAACGTCCGGTGCAGCGTGCTGCCAGCGGAACAAGAAACGCAGGAAGTCCTGGGCGGTGACGGGTTCGATTTCCTTGCGCAGACGTTCCTGGGTGTAGGCGTGAATGCGCGCCAGCAAGCGCCGGGCGCAGAACTGTTCGCCCGCCAGCGCGGAATCGAAGCGGCCCCGCAAGGCAAAGCCTTCGGCTTCGAGGGCCGCCAGGGCAATCAGGACGTCGGATTCGGTCTGCCCCAGCGCATCCGCCAAGGCCTTCGCTTCGACGGGCCCACCGCAGTCGAGATGCCCGCGCACCGCCGCGAGCCGTGCGCTTTCGGCATCGGACACGTGCGCGGACAACGCCTCGGGCAAGAAGAGCTCGGGGATGAAGCGCGCGGCGGGAAACAGCGCCCGGGCGAGCGGAAGATTCTCGGCCGCGACCCAGAAACGGTCGCCTTCCGCGTGCAATACGCTGGCGCGTCCGGCCGCCGTGAGCGCGTCGAACGCGGCGCACAACTCGGTTCGGGGCCGCAGGATCACGAGTCCCAACAAGGCATCGTGCAGCTCTTCGGAATCGCGCGGTTGGGGACGCGCTTCGTCGCGCACGCGCTCGATCGCACTGGCGTCCAGGCGACCTAGATCGCGACCGCTTTCCGGCAGACCGCGACGCAGGGCGACCGCGCGCGTGCGCCGCTCTTCGAGGGGCGCGTCGTCGAGGAACGTGTACGGGCGACCGTTCAAAATTTCGTGTGCCAGGGGGGACGGCTCGGTGGTGTCGCAACTGTGGACGCGAATCGAACCCGACGCGATCGCGGCCAACACCCGTTCGAGGCCCTCGATGTCCGACGCTTCCGTCAAACAATCGTGAATGGTTTGCTGCACGAGGGGGTGGTCGGGAATTTCGATCGGACCGGCGACGTTTTCCTGACACGCCGCCAGGCTGGGGAACAGCGCCGCCATGAAGTCGTCGGCCTCCATGCGCTGAATCGGGGGCGGATTCTTCTTGCCCCCGCGAAAACGCAGCACCGCGAGCGCACGCCCCAGATTCCAGCGCCAGCGGGCGGTGAACATGGGGGAATCGAGAAAGGCCTGGGAAAGCGCCGTGCGAACCGTCGTCGGCGTCAGGAATTTCATCAGATCTTCCAGGGGGAAGCTGTGTTGCGGTCCCAAGGACAACACCACCGCATCGTCGTTGGCGGCGGCCTGCAATTCGAAGTCGAAGCTGCGACAGAAGCGCTTGCGCAGGGCAAGACCGAGACCGCGATTGATCCGCCCCCCGAAAGGCGCGTGGAGGACGAGCTGCATGCCACCGGTTTCATCGAAGAAGCGCTCGACCACCACATCCGATTGACTCGGCACCACGCCCAGGGCTTCCGCGGCCGCCGCCACGTAGCGAACGAGCTGGTCTGCCCCGGCGGCATCGACCCCCGTGAAGGCTTCGAGCCACGCGCGAACCGCGTCCGGCGAATCGTCCGCGAGGCGCTGAGCGATTTCCGCGCGCAGAACCGAAACCGCTTCCGAGAGCTCCGCGGAACGCGCCGGCGCTTCGCCGAGCCAGAAGGGAACCGTGGGCGGGGCGCCGTGGGCGTCCGTCACGCGGACGATGCCGGATTCGATGCGCCGGATCTGCCACGACGTACTGCCGAGCAGGAAGATGTCGCCCGCCTGGCTCTCGATCGCCCAATCTTCGTTGACGGTTCCCACGAAGGTGTCGTCCGGGTCCGCGACGACGCGGTAATCCGCCGTGTCGGGTATCGCGCCCCCGGAAGTCAATGCGGCCAGGCGCGCACCGCGTCGGCCGCGCAGGACACCGTGAATCCGATCGCGATGCAGATACGCGGCGCGGCGGCCCCGCCCGGTCGTAATGCCTTCGGACAGCATCTCGACCGTGGCGTCGAAGTCCTTGCGCTCGAGCGCCGCGAAAGGCGCGGCGCGCCGCACGAGGGCGAACAGATCCTCTTCGCGCCATTCGTCCGCCGCGCACGCCGCCACGATCTGCTGGGCCAGGATGTCGAGGGGGGCCAAAGGGAAAACGAGCCGATCGAGACTCCCGTTCAAGGTTCCGCGCACCAGTGCCGCGCACTCCACCAGTTCGTCGCGGGTGGTGGGAAAGATACGACCTTTGGGGATCGCGCCGAGGGTGTGCCCCGAGCGCCCCACGCGCTGCAAGAACGTGGAAAAGCGCCGCGGGGAGCCGATGTGGCACACGAGCTCCACGGGCCCGATGTCGATGCCGAGTTCCAGGGACGCCGTCGCCACCAACGCGCCGAGCTGCCCGGCCCGCAGCCGTTCCTCGACCCGCAAACGGCGATCCTTCGAAAGGCTTCCGTGGTGGGAGGCCACGCGCTCCTCGCCTAGACGCTCCGCCAGGCGATGGGCCAAACGCTCCGCCATGCGCCGCGTATTGACGAACACCAACGTCGTGCGATGACGGTCCACATAGGTCGCAATGCGGTCGAGCATTTCGTCCCACTGCTCGTGGGACGCCACGGCTTCGAGTTCGGAATCCGGAACTTCGATCCCGAGGTCGAGGGTGCGGCGGTGTCCGCGATCGACCAGGGTGCAAAGCGGCGCGCCGCTGGGATCACTGCGCGCTTCGCCCGCGCCCACCAACAGGCGCGCCACGGTTTCGATCGGACGCTGGGTGGCGGAGAGTCCGATGCGGGTCGGACGCACATCGCACAGGGCCTCCAAGCGTTCGAGGGTGAGGGCGAGATGCGATCCGCGCTTATCGCCCGCCACCGCGTGGATTTCGTCCACGATCACGGTTCGAACCGAGCGCAGGGCTTCGCGGCTCTTCTGGGCGGTCACCAGCAGGAAGAGCGATTCCGGCGTCGTGATCAGGATGTGGGGCGGGCGCTTCAACATGGCGGCCCGGGCGGAACTCGGCGTATCGCCGCTGCGGACCAGGGCCCGCACGGCGGGGGCGCGGATCCCGAGGGCTTCCGCGCGACGGCGAATCTCCGCCAGGGGGGTCTCGAGGTTCTGCTGGATGTCGACGGTCAGGGCCTTCAGGGGCGAGATGTAGAGGACCTGTGTGCGATCTTCGAGTTCGCCGGATTCGCCGGCTTGTTCGAACAACTGGTTGATGCACATGAGGAACGCGGCCAGCGTCTTACCGGAACCCGTCGGCGCCGCGATCAGCGTGTCCTGCCCCGCGGCGATGGCGGGCCAGCCTTCAGCCTGGGCCTCGGTCGGGCCTGCCGGAAAGCGTGCTTCGAACCAATCTCGAATGGCGGGGTGGAGGGCCGGTTGGTCGTCCATCGCGATCCTCACAGTAGCGCCCGGTGACCTGCGGGGGGAGTCGACTTCCTGCCAACGCTACGGCGGTTGAGCGGCCGCGCTCTGGTAGTCTCAGGGCTCCAAATCATGGCCCGCATCGTATCCCTACTCCCGAGCACGACCGAAATCGCCTGCGCGCTGGGGCTCGGGGACCAACTCGTGGGCCGATCCCACGAATGCGACTTCCCCGCCCACGTCCGCGACCTGCCGGTCTGTACCGAGGCGAAGATCGACGCCGGGCAACCGGGCGCCGCCATCGATCGCGACGTGAAGCAGCTCGTGCGCGACGGCCTGTCGGTTTATCGCGTGGACGCGGATCGGCTGCGGTCCCTGGAACCGGACCTGATCCTCACCCAGTCCCAATGCGAAGTCTGCGCCGTGACCCCGAAGGATTTGGAGGGCGCGGTCTCCGACTGGATCGGAAACGCGCCCCAGGTCGTCTCCCTCGAACCCAATCGCTTGCAGGACATCTGGGACGACTTCGGCCGCGTGGCGCTCGCCGCGGGCCTGGAGGATCGCGGCGCAGCGATCGTCCAAGGCCTCACGCTCTGCGTGACCTCGATCGCCGAACAATCCATGCGCGAAAAAAGGCGTCCCCGGGTCGCGTGCATCGACTGGATCGACCCCTTGATGGCCGGCGGCAATTGGATTCCGGAGCTCGTGACCCTGGCCGGCGGAAAATGCCTGTTCGGTCGTGCGGGCGAACACGCTCCGTGGCTCGAACCCGAAGCCCTCTGGCAGGCGGACCCGGATTGCATCTTCGTGTTCCCCTGCGGCTTCGATCTCGACCGGACGCGCGCCGAAATGGCCCCCCTCTGCGAGCGCCCGGAATGGTCCGACCTTCGCGCGGTGAAGGACGCGAAGGTCTTCCTCGCGGACGGAAACGCGTATTTCAACCGTCCGGGTCCGCGCATGGTCGACTCCCTGGAGATCCTCGCCGAAGCCCTGCATCCGGATCTGTTTCGCTTCGGTCACGAAGGACGCGGTTGGGAGCGCTGGCGCCCGCGCTGAACGCGCTGCGCTACGCGACGAAGCGTTGGGGAAGGAACAACGCCGCCTCGTCGGGAATCCCCTTGCCCGTAATCCAACCGGCGATCAATTGACCCGTCACGGGACTGAGTAGAATTCCGCAGCGGTGGTGCCCCGACGCCAGCGCGAGACCCTCGCAACCCGGAACCGGACCGATCATCGGCAGGCCGTCGGGCGTGCGCGGCCGCAGCCCCGCGGAGGCACCCCGAAACGTGCAGTGGGAAAGCGCCGGCACCGCGCGCTCCGCCCGCTCCAGGAGCCAGCGCACCCCCGCCGCCGTCACCCGGCGATCGAATCCCGCGTCCTCTTCGGTCGCGCCCACCACGACGCTTCCATCGCGTTTGGGAACCAGGTACACGCCGGCGCCTTCGAGCATCGGACGCAGCGGCGTCGCCGGGGCATCGAGGGACAGAATCTGTCCGCGGGTGGGAACGATGCGAAAGGTTTCTCCCGGATACGCCCGCGTACCCGCGAGCGGCGGCGTCCACGGTCCGGCGCACACGACCACACAACCGGCGGCGCGAAAGCCCGCCGCGGTTTCGACCCCCGTGGCGCGGCCCCGTTCGACGCGGACGCGGCGCACCGAGATCCCGCTTTCGACGACCGCGCCCAACTGCACCGCTGCCCGCGCGAAAGCGCGCGTCAACAGCGCACTGCGAACGTTGGCTTCGTCCGCCGACCACAAAGCGCCGCGCACCTCGGGCGACACCAGGGGATGCGCGGTCCGCACGGCCGGGCCGTCGATCCACTCGGCGTCGCCGCTGCGATGGGCGTCGCTCTCCCGCAACGAGGCGGCCTCAACATCCGACAGGGCGACGCTCAACAGGCCGGGGCGTTCGTACTCCGGATCGATACCGGAACACGCGCGAAGTTCTTCCACGAGTCCGGGGAATTGGTCCGCGCTGCGGCGCGCAAAGGGTCCGAGCCCAGGCCCCCGCTCGCGACCGCCGATGGGCGTGAGCACACCGGCCGCCACACCCGAGGCGTGGCTCGCCACCGCGTCGCGTTCGAGCAGCGTTACCCGCACCCCCTCGCGTGCGGCGTAGAAGGCGACGGCGCTGCCGATCACACCCCCGCCCACGATCAGGACATCCGTCGCCATGGATCAGTCGAGGACGCGCGCGAGACCCGCCAAGAGTTCCGCGACATCGTGATCGAGACCCATGTAGCGCTCCGCAATGCGCCCTTCGGGATCGATCAGGAAGGTGACGAGCATGTGGTCGATGTTCCCGTCCTGCTCGCGGATGGTCCCGATCCCGTAGCGCGCGATCACATCGCTCACGACTTCGGGATCGCCGGTCAAGAACGACCACTGCGCCGTGTCCGCACCCCGCTTGGCCGCATAGGCGGCCATGGCTTCGGGCGTATCGGTCTTCGGGTCGAGCGAGATGGAGACGAACCAGGTCTGCGCCGCGAGCTCCGGGGGGAGCGCCCGCTGCAGATCCACCTGACGACCGGTCTGAATCGGGCACGGCCCGGGACAGGTCGTGAACACGAAATCCAGCAGCACCGCTTTGCCGCGCAGATTCCGCAGCGAAACCCGCGAACCGGTGGAGTCCGTGAGTTCGAAATCCGGCGCCCAATCGGCACGCGCCGCCACATCGGCCACCCGCGGCCGGGCGGCCACCACTTCGCCCTCACCCAATACGCGCAGGGACGAGATCCGGAATTGCTTGCTGTCGCGCTGGAGAATGAACTGAACCCGATCGCCCGCGCGGAGCCCCTCGGGCAGGGCCCCCGCCAGGACGTCGAAGTTCATCGTCATGGCGGGCATCAGCCCCTCGATGTCCTCGTGCTCGATGACCACCTGGCGGTCGGCGGCCATCACCTCCTGCACCACGCCGGTTCCGGAAAAAGAAGTGGGCTCGGGGTCCGAGCAGGCGGCGAGCAGTGCCACCAAGGCCAGCGCCGAAAGCATCCGTCGGGTCGTCATGGCCGAAGCGTAGCGGAAGTCCGTCGGCCCTTTAGCCGCCCAGGTAGCGGGTAAATTCCTGCTCGAGCTTTCGCATGTCCGTGCGGAATACGCGCCGCAGGGTTCGATCGAGATTGCGGCTGCGCGCGAGGTCGCTGGCGAAGCGTTCGATCGCGGGGTCCCCGTGGCTGTTCGCGAGCCAGGCGAAGATCGCGTAGGACTGGAGATAGGCGAAGCGCGCGGTGTTCGGGTCGAGGTGACCCAAAGAAGGCGTCGAGAGCGCGCGCAGCGGCAGCAGCGCGTTCTGTGCGGCGGCTCGCTGCAGCGCGTCCAACTCCCCGGTGGAGAGGCGCCGCTTCCCGAAGGAACGCATTTCGAACCACTCGGCGAGCCCCTCGTTCACCCATGCGGGATAGCGGTAGTTCGGCGCTGCCTCGTCGAGGGCGGCGTGGACGAGCTCGTGGTAGAGCACCCGTTCGAGCTGCGCGCTGGCCACGGTATCTCCGCGGACGCGGATCACGCCGTGATAGAAACCGGCCGCGGGAAAACGAAACAACCCGGTGAACTGAGCCGCGAAGGCATCCGGGTCGTAGACCACCACCTCGATGGGCCTGCGCGGACGCAGCCCCAGGAACTTGTCCAGGCGGTCGTATCCGGCTTCGAGAATCCGCAGCACTTCGCGCTCGAAGCGAACCGAGCCGTGGAAGCCCGAACGCTCGTCGATGTCGACATCTTGATACAGGACGAAATGCGAAGATTCGCGCCGGTCGAACTGGCCGTCGTTGCCGCGATCCGCCGCCGGAGCGGGCGAGGCGAACCACACGATTCCCAGGGTCGCCAGCACGCCGAAAACACCCGCTCGCCGCCTCGTCACAATCTGCACCTCGTTCGGAAACCTATTCAAGATCGGCCTCTTCCGGACCACGCTTGAGAAAGCATACAAGCTTTACCCCACAGCGTATTGGATTTCCTTGGAGATCTTTCCGATCTCCAACAGCGCACTCGCGGGAATCTGCGCATCCGCTGCCGCACATCGCATCCACCGGGTCGACCGGGGGGCACGGACCCTCGTCGAGCCGACGAAGCCGCAACGCGACCGTTATGCCTTCGCGCGCGGATCGCGGAAAGCGCGCGCGCCGAACCTCCCGAGCGGCGGTGCTTCATCGCGATCTCCTTTAACTTCCCAAACGCCATGCCGACACGGGGCCAGTATGAATTCGCCGCACTCGCGCTGCTGCTCGCCGTATCGGGCTGCGCGCGGTCCTCTCCTCCGGGAGCGGGCTGGGATGAACTCGCCACGGCACTCGCCGGGGAACCGAGCGCAGCGGCCGCATCGGAACTCCGCGTTCGGTTGGTGTTCGGGGCCGGGGGCGATCTCGACCTGTTTCTTACGGAACCCAACCAGGAAACGGTCTACTTCGCCAACACGCCCTCTCTCTCGGGCGGAAGCCTGGAGCGCGACCAAACCTGCCGGGCCCCGGCGCCGCGCATCGAACGCATTTCGTTCCCGAGTCCGCAGCCGGGTCGCTACCGCGTGGGCGTCGATTATCCACAACCCTGCCCGGGACACGGCGGTCCCGTGCCCTTCTGGATCGAGGTCGAACACGACGGCCGGCGCCAGACGCAACGCGGCGAGATCGAGCCGCGCGTGTTCCTTCCCATCGTGCTCGAGTTCGCGCTGCCGTGAGACCCGCCCGGGCCGGAGCCCCCTCCCGGACCGCCCGCGAAACCCCTAAGGCATCACTTTAAGTTTCTAGAGGTGCTCGGCGATGCGGCCCGACGTGCGGTGGGCCAGGGCCATACCCGTCAGCATCGGATTCACGCCCGTGCATTGGGGGAAGATGCCCGTGTCGGCGATGTAGAGATTCTCGAGGTCGTGGCACTTGCCGTCTTCGTCTACGACGCCGCGGTCGGGGTCGCCGTGCATCCGCGTGGTGCAAAAGACGTGGTTGCCCGCAGTCACAATGTCCGTCGGCTTGAGCGGGCGATCGCGCAAGACCTCCGCTTCCTTCAGGGAGAAGATCTCGTCCGGCATCCCGTGGACGCCGGGCAGGATCTTCTTCGCCCCCGCCGCAAAGAAGATCTCCGCCAGCACCCACAACGCGCGATTCATGATCTTCACGTCTTCCGGGTCCAACCGGTAGGTGAGCAGCGGGTCCAGTCCGCGGCGCCTTGCGCGCACGCTCCCGAGGCTGCGGTGACAACTCGCGATCGCGTCCCACACCGCGGAATACGGAAGCTCCGCCAGGCGATCCTTCAGCTCGCGACCAAACCCGGGCAAGCGCACCGCCAGGACACCGGGCGGTGCCCACAGGGTTTCGAGCTTGAAGCCCTCTTCGATGTAGTGGAGGGATTGATAGCCCTGGGTGGCTCCGAACTGGGGTTCCACGCGCTCGGGAAAGATGCCCATGATGGCGACACCCGGATGGAACTGAAGGTTCTCACCGACCTGCCCCGAGCGATTCGCGAGGTTTCCGCTCTTCTGGAGCAACACGGGAGTCGCCATCACGCCGGCCGCCAACACCACGATCTTGGCGTTGACGCGAAAGCGATAGCTCGTGCGCCCCGTCAGCGGCTCCACCACCTGACCCACGACACCCTTCGCGCGATCGCCCTCGTGGAGGACTTCCTGGGCCTGGACGGACGTGAGCACGCGCGCCCCGGCGCGGATCGCGGCGGGGATATAGGAGAGATCCATGGACTGCTTGGCGCGCGAGCGACAGCCGGTAAAGCATTCACCACTACCGCGACAGCCGCGCACGTTGCGCGCGATGGACTCGCTCGAGATTCCCAGTGCGTCGCAGCCCTGTTTGAACAGCAGGTTCCGACGACCCTGAACGTTTTCGGGTGTGGGCGCGATGCCGAGGAATTCCGACACGGCGTCGTAATGCGGATCGAGTTCCGCGCGTGTGGTGTGCTCGAGCGCGAAGCCCTCGGACCAACGGGCGAAAACGCTTTCCGGCGCCCGCACGCAGATGGCGGAATTCACCAGCGACCCGCCGCCCAACGCCATGGCCTGCATGGTGGGCATCACGTAGCCCCGGGTCGCCCGCAAGCCCCCTTCGCGCATGGTGCGCGCCATGGAGAGCGCGCCGTCGAGTTCGAAGTCGTCCGGCGTGAAGGGTGGCCCCTCTTCGAGCAACACCACGCGCGCCCCCGCACAGGCGAGTTCCTTCGCCACCACCGCACCGCAAGGCCCGGACCCCACCACCACCACGTCCGCCTCTTCGGTGAAGTCGCCCTGGTAATCGGCAAACACCCGGACGTCGCCGGCGGGCGGGGTCATGTGCGCTCCCGAAAGCGGGGATGAAGCGGACCGTCGGGATCCAAAGGCGTGGCCGAAGTTTCCCGAGACGC
Organism: Deltaproteobacteria bacterium; assembly: GCA_029261875.1. Classification (GTDB taxonomy): domain Bacteria; phylum Myxococcota_A; class UBA9160; order UBA9160; family JAJDAL01; genus JAJDAL01. The sequence goes on along the minus strand of JAJDAL010000049.1, from coordinate 84,878 downwards.
GGCGACGTCCGCCGCGGTGTGGCGAATCGATGCGCGCGATTGTCCGATTCCAGGAAACAACAGATCGGCTTCGCGGACCGGAGTTTCGATCGCGTAGGGGGCCAGACGCAACGGCCGCAGCACCTCGGGACTCGCGAAATAGCCCATGGTCAGAATCGCGCGCAGGCTGGTGAAGATCAGCCGCAGGGGAAAGAAGCGGCTCGTGCGCCAGCTCTCGAGCAAGGCGACTTGCTGCTCCGTCGCGAGGGAAGAAAAGCGCCGCCTGCCGCCGGGGCCCGGCGCCGCGAACACGAGCGTCCCGTGCTCGACGGCGAAGAACAGCAATCGCATCAGTGTGCTCGTGCGGGCGGGCAAGGCCTGGAGGTAGCGGTCCGCGTAGGCCCCCACACGCGCCTGCTCGCCCGACGCTTCGAGGGCACCGCCGGGCGGGTAGACGGCGTTCGCCGCCGCTTGAACCACCGCGTATTCGCCGAGCCGCAAGGCCGCCAGGGGCTGTGCGGGTGCCGCGTATCCGAAGAAGAGCCGTCGCGCGGCAACGATCGCCACGCATCCCGCGACGAGGAGAAATACCCAAGCCATCGCACCAGCATACCGGACGGGGGCGCCGCCGCGTCGCAGGGAAATCGCGCCGCCGCAGCACCCCGACGGACCCGATTCGCCGATTCGCACCTCCGGCTGTGTTCTGCAAAGCTGTCGGCCGAGGAGACCACGATGGCATCGGTGTTGGAAAATTGGGGCGAGATCATTCGAACCCAGAACCTGTCCTCCGAGCGAGCGATGGACCCGATCTCGCGTTGGCTCATCATCGTACGCGCCAGCGTCTTTCCCATGACGCTGATCTCCGGCGCCCTGGGCGGCCTGCTCGCCCTGGCGGACCCCGCCAAGCCCCCGATCGAGTGGCTCCACTTCGGCCTCGCCATGCTGGGCATCCTGTTCGCCCACGCGGCCAACAACATGATCAACGATTACTTCGACACCGAAGGCGGCGTCGACACGGACGAATACGTCCGCACGCAATACGCCCCGCACCCGATCCTGTCGGGCCTGATCTCCAAGCAGGGCTTGTTGGCCGCGATCGCGGTCACCAACCTGATCGACCTCGGTATCCTGATCTACCTCACCGTCGCCGTCGGTTGGCCGACCCTGCTCTTCGCCCTCGCGGGCCTGTTCATCAGCGTCTTCTACGTGGCGCCTCCGCTGAAGCTGAAGCATCGCGGCTGGGGCGAACCCGGCGTGTGCCTGGTCTGGGGTCCGCTGATGATCGGCGGAACCTATTACGTGACGACCGGTGTCTTCGCGCCGTGGGTGCTGGCGGCCAGCCTCCCCTACGCGATCCTGGTGATGACGGTCTTGATGGGAAAGCACGTGGACAAGCACGATGCCGACGCCGCCAAGGGCATCCGCACCCTGCCCGTCATCCTCGGCAAGGATCCGGCCCGCCACTTCACCCAGGCCCTGATGGTGAGCTTCTTCTTCCTGGTTCCGGTGCTGGTTCTGACGGGCACCCTGAGCGTCTGGACGCTGCTGGTGTTCGGTGCCCTGCCCCGGCTCCGCGCCATCCTTAAAGTATATTCTGAACCCCGCCCCGAAACGCCCCCGGAAAACTTTCCGATCTGGCCCTTGTGGTACGTCGCCTGGGCGTTTCTGCTGACGCGCAGCGCGGGCGGCCTCTTCGTGCTCGGCCTGGCCGTGGGCGCCATCTTCCCGTTCTATCTGTAGAGAGAATGAAAGTGCGGGGGTCGATGGATCGCCCCTAGCGGAGTTCCGAGCCCAGCCCGTTGACCCAGGTGTAGGCGGAGAGCTGGGCTTCGACGAGCAGATTGTTGCTGAGCCCCTGGCCGCGCAGCAGCTCCTCCATGCCCGTGAGATCCGTCTGCTCGCATTTCTCGACGATCTTCAGCATTCCGCCGAGTTCGCCATCGTGATCGAGCAGCGCGTTGCGAATCTCTTCGTCGAGATTCAACTGCTCGATCAACTCCTCCTTGGGAACCCCGAGCAATACGTCGATCAGCGACAGCATCCCGGTCAGGAAGGCCCCGTCGTCCTCCGCCACCGTCTTCTCCCCTTCGACCTTCGCATGGGCGAGCAGTTCCATCAGGCGCCCCCGCATGGCCGCACTCTGGAGCAGGGGATTGTCGTAGCCGCGGTGATCTTCGCCAACGAACAAGAGCAGATTGAGCCAGCGCTGGAGCTGCTTCTTGCCCAGATACACGAGAGCCTGCTGAACCGTCGTGATCTTGCAGGTGCGCGCCATGGCGGCGGAGTTCACGAGCCGCAACAGGTTCACACCGAGGTTGGCGTTCATCTTGAAGCTCTCGGACATTTCTTCGAACTCGGCATCGCGACCGAGTTGTTGGAGCAGACGCAACAAGGTCACGCGCGAGGGATCGAGACGCTTGCCCGAAATGGTGGCCGGGCGCGCGAAGTAATAGCCCTGGAACAGATCGAAACCGAGTTCGTGGTAGCGCTCGAACTCTTCGGGTTCCTCCACTTTCTCCGCCAGCAGGATCACCTTCTCGCGCTTCAGGCGTCGGACCAGCCAGGGCAAGCCCTCTTTGGAGATCGCCGGCATGTCGACCTTCACGTACTTCACCAGATCGAGCAGACACTCGCGGGGATCGTCTTCGACGTAATCGTCCAGCGCGAGGGTGAAGCCGCGGGCCTTCAAGTCTTCACAGCGCGCGCGCACGGCGGAATCGGCTTCGATGGTTTCGAGAATCTCGAGCACGACCTTGTCGGCGGGCAGGGCTTCGAGGGTATCGCTCATCAACATCTGGGCCGTGAGATTGACGAAGCCCAGGTGCGGACCGATCACGGCCTCGGCCCCCATGGTGCCGAAGGTGTCGACCAGCACGCGTGCGGAAGCGCGATCGAAATCCGTGATGACCGCGCTCGTCGCCGTAGCGGAGCCGCGAAACAGGAGTTCGTAGGCGGCCACCTTCTGGGACCGGTCCATGATGGGCTGTCGCCCGATGAAAATGTCTGCGCTGCCCGACATGACTCCCCACCTTGGCGCTGCCCGTGCGCCTATCGGGAGCATCGGCAGACCGGCGCGCGGGGTTTCGCTTCCCGGCGCGGATTCGCGGGCCGGAAACCCGCGCGCAGGCGTCCAGCGAACCCCAAGCCCTTCCATGGAAATCCCCCGCCCTGCAGCGCCCGCCCCTGGAGTATCATCTGCGTTTTGGGGGGACTTTCCGGATGACACAGCCCGGCGCGGTGCAGGCAGGGGGGACGAAGTGCCGCTCTTTGCACTGATTGGACGCGATGGGGAGCAGGGTCTCGCGCTCCGCAAACAACACCGGGAGGCGCACCTGGCGGGCATGGAGCCCCTGGACGCGGCCGGCCGGATCCACCACGCCGGGCCGCTGCTCGACGCAACCGGCGCGCCCACCGGCAGCCTGGTGGTGTTCGAAGCGGCCGATCTCGCCGAAGCCCAGGCGATCGCCGCACGCGACCCCTACGTGACCCAGGGCATCTTCGCCTCCTACGAGGTGTTCGAAACCAAAGTCGTCTTTCCGCGCGGCAAGGCGGGATGATCCGCTTTCTCCACACCGGGGACTGGCAGCTGGGCATGACCCGGCACTTCCTGAACGCCGATGCCCAGGCGCGCTTCAGCGAGGCGCGCTTCGACGCGATCACCCGCATGGCAGCGCTCGCACGCGACGAGAATTGTGGCTTCACGGTGGTGTGCGGCGACGTCTTCGAATCCAACCAGGTGGAACGGCGCACGGTGGCGCGCGCCCTCGAAGCCCTGGCGGAATTCGAAACCCCGGTGTTCCTGTTGCCCGGCAACCACGACCCCCTCGACGCCGGCAGCGTGTTTCGCAGCGCGGCCTTCCGCGAGCATTGCCCGCCGGGCGTGCGGGTACTCGAGTCGAGCGATCCGATCGAAGTGTCACCGGGCGTGGAAATCGTCGGCGCCCCGTGGTCGAGCAAGCGCCCTCTCGAAGATCTGCTGGCCCGCGCCTGTGCGCCCCTCGCCAAGACCGCGGGCATCCGCGTGGCCGTGGCGCACGGCGGCATCGACGTATTGTCGCCGCAACGCGACGCGCCGGACCGGATCGAACTCGAAGCCGCCGAGCGCGCCCTGGCGGACGGACGGATTCACTTCGTCGCCCTGGGTGATCGCCATTCCCTGACCCGCGTGGGGGACGGCGAACGCATCTGGTACGCCGGGGCGCCGGAACCCACGGACTACGTGGAACAACAACCGGGTCACGCGCTGGTGGTGGAGCTCGACCGCGACGCGATTCGCGTTCGACCGCACCGCATCGGCAGCTGGCAGTTTCTGCGCGAACGCGACTTCGAGGTGAACGGCGCCGCCGATCTCGATCGTCTGGAGCGCTGGCTCGGCGACATTCGCGACAAGGGCCGCACGATCGTGAAGCTGTCGTGCGTCGGAAGCCTCGGCCTGCGCGAGCGTGCCCGCTTCGACGACCTGATCGAACGATCCCGGGATTTGTTCGCCGCGATCGAACTCGACGACACCCTCCAGATCGTCGCCCACGATGCGGATTTCGCAGACCTCGACGTATCGGGCTTCGCGCGCGACGCCTTGGAGGAGCTGCGCAGTTCGAGCCTCGCCCCCGGAGCCGACGGCGAAACGGCGCGCGACGCTTTGGCGTTGATGTTGCGCATGGCGGCGGGTTCCCCGTGAGGATTCGCCGCATCACCTTGCGCAACTACCGGGGCGTCGACGAGCGCACGGTCGTCTTCGAGCCGTGCGGCGTCACCATCGTCCAGGGCCCCAACGAAGCGGGCAAGAGCAGCCTCGCCGAGGCCATCGATTTGTTGTTCGACGAACTCGATTCCACCGCGAAGCAGAGCGTGCGCTCCATCAAACCCGTGCACCGCGACGCGGGAAGCGAAGTGGAAGCCGAGATCGAAGCCGATCCCTACGCGTTCACCTACTCGAAGCGCTTCCACAAGAACCCACGCACCCAGTTGCAGGTCGAACGTCCGACACCGGAAAGCTGGACCGGTCGCGAAGCCCACGAACGCGTGCGCGCGATTCTCGGAGAGACCCTCGATCTCGAACTGTGGCGTGCCTTGCGCATCCAGCAGGGACACGGCATCGACCAGGCCAAGCTCGCGGACCACGCGTCCCTGGCGACCGCCCTCGATCGAGCCGCCGGCGGCAGCCGGGTCGGGAGCGAAGAAGAGAGTCTGTTCGAAGCCGTGCGCGAAGTGTGCGAGCGCTACTACACGGGGACGGGCAAAGAGCGCAAAGACCTGGGCGATGCCGCGGCCCACGTCGACCGGGCCCGCACACGCCACGCCGAGCTCGAAGCGCGCCTGAACGCCCTGGAATCCGATATCGAACGCAGCGCGCGAATCGCCCGCGAACGCGATACCGCGTCCTCCAACCTCGAAGATCTGCGCCACCACGCCGACGCCCTGGACCAGGAGCAGAGCGCGGTCGCGCGGGAAAGCGCGCGGCTCGAGCAGCTCGAGGTACGCCACGAGGCCGCCGTCGTGACCTACCAGGCCGCAGAACGGGAACGCCAGGACCGCGAATCTCGGCGGCGACGCATCGCGACCCTGGGCGAAGCCGCCACCGCGCAAGCCCAACCCGACCCAGCGCCCAAGGCGTTCGAACGCGCCCAGCAGGCGATGACGGAATCCGGCGAGCAGCTCGCCCAAGCCCGGCGGCGCTTGGCGGAAGCGACCGCAACCCTGCGGGTGAATCGCGAGGATTTCGATTTCCGGCGCGATGAGCTGGATCTCGCCCAGCTCGAAGAGCGCGAAGCCCGCATCCTCGAAGCGCGGGACCAGGCCGAAGCGGCCGAGGTGAAGTTGCTCGAGATTCGCGTGGATGAAGCCAGCCTGACGCGCCTCGAAGAAGCGCACCTCGAGGCCGAGCGCGCCGAAGCGCGCCTCGAATCCGATGCGCCCGCGGTACGTCTCCAGGCCGAGCACGCGCTGGAGATTCGCGTGGACGGCGAACCCGTGACGCTCGAAGCCGGCCAACTCCTCGAATTGCGCGCGGCCCCCCGGCTCGATCTCGAATTGCCCGACTCCCTCTCCCTGCAAGTCCGAGCCAGCACACGCGACGCTTCCCTGCGCGAAGCGCAGCGCTCGGCGGCGGAGCACTTCCGCAGCTTGCTCGAACAAGCCGCTGTCGCGGACCTCGCCCAAGCCCGCAGCGCGCGGGAACGCGGTCGCGAGGCGCAGCGCATCATCGACGCCCGCGAACGCGCCCTGCGCGAGAATCTCCGCGATCTCTCCCTCGAAACCTTCGCGAACAAACTCGACCATTTGCGCAGCCGCGTGTTCGGCTACCCCGATCGACGCCAGGCCGCCTTCCCCGTCGCGGGAGATTTCGATGCGGCGCGCCGGGCGGCCGAGGAGGCGGAGCAATCCGTCGCCCATTGCAACGAGGCCGCCCTGCGCGCAGAAGCGCGCCACGAGGAGAACCGGAACCTTTGCGAGCGCGCCGAAGCCGCGTCGCGCGAAGCCGAAGTCGAGCGGCGTCAGCGCGCCGCGGAGCTCGCGCGCCAGGCCGACGAACTCGAAGTGCTGCGCAGCCGCGAAACGGATTCCGATCTCGACGCGCGTACCCAACGCGAGAAAGCGGCGCTCGAGGCGCTGACCGAATCCCTCGCCCAGGCGCGGCGCGGCCTGGCGGAGCGCGATCCCGAGGCGGTAGCACTGCGCGCCGACAACGCTCAGGCAGCGCTGCGCAACGTACGCACCGAACTGGCCCGCCTGAACGAAGAAAGCATCGACCTGCGCGCGCGCTTGGCGGAGCGCGGGGAAGAAGGCTTGTTCGAACGCGTGCGGGATGCCCACGGCGAACTCGCCCACGCGATCGAAGACGAACGGGCTCTGCTACGGCGCGCGCGCGCGGCCAAGCTCCTCTACGACACGCTGTGCCGGGCCCGAGAAACCGCCCGGCGCTCCTACGCCGCGCCCTTGCGCGAACGCATCGAAACCCTCGGCCGCTACGTCTTCGGGCCCGACCTGCAGGTCGAACTCGACGAACAGCTCCAGGTCGCCAGCCGCACCCTCGCCGGTCGCACGGTGGCGTTTCGCGATCTCAGCGCCGGGGCGCGCGAGCAGATCTCACTCCTGGCGCGCTTGGCGGGGGCCCTCACGGTGTCGGAGGAAAACGGCGTGCCGCTGATTCTCGACGACGCCCTGGGCCATACGGACCCCGAGCGCCTGGCGGAAATGGGCGCGGTGCTTTCGCGCGCGGGACGCCAATGCCAGATCATCGTCCTCACCTGCGTTCCCGAGCGCTATCGCTACGTGGGCGACGCCAAAGTCATCCAACTCGACTCGCAACTCGATTAGACTCCTCCCGCCATGCCGGAACTCCCCGACATCGCGGTCTACATCGAAGCCCTCGAGCGACATGCCGGTGGTCAGGTCCTCGAAGGCCTTCGCATCCAAGGCCCGTCGCTCTTGCGGACCGTCAAGCCCACCCCCGCGGAGGCCGTGGGAAAGCGCATCCTGGGCTTTCGGCGCATGGGCAAGCGCATCGTTTTCGTCCTCGAAGACGACCTTTTCCTCGTACTGCACTTGATGATCGCCGGACGTTTGCGCTGGCGGCCCGCTGGCACGAAGCCCGCGGGCCGGAACGCCCTGGCGGCCTTTGCGTTCGCCAACGGCACCCTCGTATTGACCGAGGCGGGCACGAAGCGCCGCGCCCAGCTCTACGTCATCGCCGGCGAAAGCGATTTGGCGTCCCTCGACCCGGGCGGATTGGAGGTCCTCGAAGCGACTCGGGAACGATTCGGGGAAGTCCTGCGAAGCGAGAACCACACCCTGAAGCGTTGCTTGACGGATCCACACCTCTTCAGCGGGATCGGAAACGCCTATTCCGATGAAATTCTGCATCGCGCGCGGCTTTCGCCGATTCGCCTTTCCCAAAAACTGGACGACGAGGAGGTCGCGCGTTTGTTCGAAGCGACCCGCGAAACCCTGGTCGAATGGACCGACCGGCTGCGGGCACAGCTGGGCGCTGGGTTCCCCGACAAAGTCACGGCCTTCCGACCCGAGATGGCGGTCCACGGCCGCTACAAGGAAGCGTGTCCCCGTTGTGGTGCGCCGGTCCAACGCATCGTCTACGCGTCCAACGAAACGAATTATTGCGCGCCGTGCCAAACCGACGGAAAGCTGCTGGCCGACCGCGCCCTGTCGCGACTCCTCAAGTCCGACTGGCCGCGCAGCCTCGAAGAACTCGAAGCGCGCCGCACGGCCCAGCGCAAGACCTGAAGCCTAGGAGCGGTGTTTTCGGTACGAACCGGCGCTGCGCTCGGGACGGCCGCACCAGGGGCAATAGCGCCAGTATTCGCGCGAAACGCCCCAACGGCAACGCGGACAGCGGTCCGGAAGGTCTGGATGGGTCCAGGCGCGGCGCGGCTTCTGCTTGCATTGTGGGCAAAAGCGCATGAAGGGTTGAAGCTGGCCCTCACACCCGCGCTTGGTGCAATTTCGCTCGGCTTTGGCATCGGTCCTGGGCGCGCGTCCGTTGCCTTCGAAGCGCCCCGCATAGCACCAGGGGCATGCGGTCCATTCGGGCTTCACCCCCCGTTCGCACTCCGGACACACCAGGGGAAAGCTCGTAATGGTCCGAAAGGAATTCTCCTTGGAACCACACCAGGGACACACGCTCATGGTTTCCGCGATGGGTCCATCGCAGCGATGGCAGGCGTACCGCATCCCCAGGGCCGCGCCGTGGTGGCGACGAAATTGGGCCGCCTGAACGGACAAGGGCGAAGGCGCCGCCTTGGCGCGCCGTCGGCGTACGCGGCGCGGTTTTTCGACCTCCAACTTCTCGAAGCTGCGCTCGAGGGCCGCATGGAATTCCTCACCGTCGCCGTAGCGGCGGCGCGGGTCGAACTCCGCGGCCTTGCGCAAGATGGCCTGCAGGGGCTTCGGAACCTTGCTGTGAAACGCCTTGTAACCTTCCGGCGGCCAGGTGAAGGGCCAGGTGGGAAGCACACCCGTGAGCAGCTCGTAGCCGATCAATCCCAGAGAGAACACGTCGGAACCCAGACGGGGCCGGCCGTAGGCCTGCTCGGGAGCGAGGTATCCCAAGGTACCGGCCTCGGTGTAGGTCTGATTTGGCTTGCGGGCGAAGCGCGATACGCCGAAATCCGTGAGCGCGGCGTGGCCGTCATCGAAGATCAAGATGTTCTCGGGCTTCACATCCCGATGCATGATGCGCTGGGAATGGGCGTGGGCGAGCCCGGCCGCCACGTCGCGAATGATCTGCAACGCGATTCGGGGCGAGCGCCGGGCACCGCGATAATCCGCCAGGTTGGCCTTCGCGAGATCCGTTGCCATCACGAAGCGGCCCTCGATCCAATCCGCATTTCGAATCACGGCCACGTTCGGGTGATCCAGCCGGCCGGCAATGCGGGCCTCGTATTCGATGGCGGCCCGACCCCATTCCGAAACCACTTCGGGCAATGCGATTTTCAACGCGACATCGCGATTGACCACCGTATCCCGGGCCTTCCACACGTCGGCGAACGCACCGTGCCCGATCCGCCGCTCCAGGCGGTATTTTCCGAGTCGGCTCCGTTTGGCCAAACGGACGCGCGAAATCGGAATGACATCGGCGGTCGAGCTGCGGGGCGTGGGTTCTTTCAAGGCTCGTTACATACCACAACGACCCGGGGATTTCGGCAGACAATCGTCCCGAATCGGCGGGTTTCTGCGCATCGGTGAGGGCCGTGCGCAACCGCGCGGTCACAAAACTTGCCAGCCCCGCACTACCGCCAGGACCTCTCGCGAGGACCCCGGCGGAACACATCCGCTGGGGCACACGAGTGGAGCGGCGGAATCGAACCGCACCCCCGATCTCCGTCGCTCCGTTCACTTCCTTCCCCCACCGCAACGACGCCAGCGAACAGCTTTCCTACACTGCCCGTGTGAGCTGGAAACCCGAAGTCGAAGGCATCGAGGAACGCCGCCGGCGCGCCCTCGAACACGGCGGCCCCGAAGCCGTCGCCAAACAACACGCCAAACAACGCCTGACCGTCCGCGAGCGCATCGAAGGCCTGGTGGATGCGGAGAGCTTCCGCGAGCAGGGACCGATCGCCGGTCACTCGGAAATCGACGACGACGGGAACCTGACGGCGTTCGCACCCGCCAACTACGTATTGGGAATCGGGCGCGTCGACGGGCGCCCCTGCGTGATCGGCGGCGAAGACTTCACCCAGCGTGGGGGGTCGCCTTCGCCGGCGGGCCTGCGCAAGAGTGTGTTCGCCGAAGACCTGGCGATCCAATATCGCCTGCCCCTGGTGCGCTTTCTCGAAGGCGCCGGAGGCAGCGTGACGGGCCCGGCGGGCAAACGCGTGCGCGGTGGCGACCCCGTCTACTCGACCCATCGCTTCATCTCCCTGGGTCGCGCGCTGGGTTCCGTCCCGGTGGTGTCCGCCGCATTGGGTGCGGTGGCGGGTTTCCCCGCCGCGCGACTCGTGGCGTCGCATTTCTCCGTCATGACCGCCGAATCTTCCCAGGTCATGATCGGCGGACCGGCCCTGGTGGAACGCGCCCTGGGCAAATCCCTCAGCAAGGAGGAACTGGGAGGCGCCGCGGTCCACCTGCGATCCGGTGTCGTGGACAACGTCGCGGCCGACGAGGCGGAGGCCTTTGCGCTGGTTCGGCGCTTCCTCGCTTACCTGCCGCCGAACGTCTGGGAAGTCCCGCCGCGAACCCCGACCGAAGACGACCCCGCGCGCCGGGAGGAAGAACTTCTGTCGATCATTCCGCGCGAACGCCGAAAGGTCTACGACGGGCGCCGACTCGCGGAGCTGGTGGTCGATCGCGGCAGTTTCTTCGAAATGGGGGCGCGCTTCGGGCGCTCGCAAATCACCGCCCTGGCGCGCTTGAACGGCCATCCAGTGGGCATCTGGGCCAACGATTGTCGCTTCTATGCCGGCGCCATGACGGCCGACGGAGCGCAGAAGGTGCGCCGCTTCGCAGAACTCTGCGACACCTTCCACCTGCCCGTCATCGCCCTGGTGGACGAACCTGGCTTCATGATCGGTCCCGATGCCGAACGCACGGCGACCATTCGCCACGGCACCCGCGCCCTGCTCGCGGTCGTGCAATCGAGCATTCCCTGGGCGTCGGTGATCGTCCGCAAGGCCTACGGCGTCGCCGCCGCGGCGCACTTCGGCCCCGACGCCTATGTGCTCGCATGGCCCTCCGCCGAACGCGGTGCCCTTCCGGTCGAGGGCGGCGTGGCGGTCGCGTTTCGGCGCGAGATCGCCGAAGCCCCGGACCCGGACGCCAAACGCGCGGAGCTCGAAGCCGCCATGGCGGGTCGACGCGATCCCTATGCCGCGGCGGAGAACTTTGCGGTCCACGACGTGATCGACCCGCGCGATACGCGGCGCGCCCTTTGTGATTGGCTGGAATGGGTCACGCCGGGCCTGCGCCAACAATTGGGTCCGCGCCAATACACCGCGCGCCCGTGAACCGACCCACGGCACAAACGCTCACCCTGGCCATCACCCTGGGCCTCTTCGCAGCCTGCGGCGAAACGGCGGATCCGCCCCCGAAAGCTGCGGACACGACCCCCATGGAGGGTGCGCCCAACGCCCAACCCGCGCTGGTCGCCGACCTGCGCGCGGATCTCGAGGCCGCGCGTCACCCCTCGGACGGCGGCGGTCGTGCGCGCCTCGACGCCGGTCCCACGCGCATCGCGGTTCGCAGTCCGGGTCGCTGGACCTTCGTGTACGAAGCCGGCGAATTGGGCATCGCCCCCGAAGGCGTGATCTTTCTGCAGGTTTCGCCCTTCTGGAATTGGTCCGCGCCGCAAACCCGATACCCCGAAGCGCCCGGCTACACGGAGGTCACCACGGAAGCCCTTGGACTCGAAATCGAAGCCCTCGCCGTGGACCAACAATTGCTGGCGATTCGCGTTATCGGTCGCGCCATGGCGCCGGGGGAAACGATTCGCATCGTCTACGGCGCCGGTCCTGCGAAAGCGTCGAGCGACCGTTTCGCCGAACGCGGCTCGCCCTTCTGGTTCGCCGTCGACGGCGACGGCGACGGTGTGCGTCAACTCGTTCCCGACCCGCCGCGCGTGGATGTCTTGCCCAGCGCTCCCGCACGAGTCGTCATCGCCCTTCCCAGTACGGCGCGGCCCGGCGATCGCGTGCGCGCCACGGTCGCCATCCTCGACCGCGAGGGCAACGCCGGCATCCCCTACGACGGCGCCCTGGAATTCGAATCGCTGGGGCCCGGGATCCTGCATCCCAGCACCGTCACGCTCGGACCCGCGGATTCCGGGACGACGGCGTTTCCGGTCCGCATTCGCTCCGAAGGCGTGTACCGCTTGCGTGCGGCAACCGCGTCCGGCCTGCAGGGCGAAAGCAACCCCATGATCGTGGCGGACGGCGCTCCGCGACTCCTGTGGGCCGACCTTCACGGACACACGAGCCTTTCGGACGGAACCGGTTCCGCCCACGACTACTTCGCCTATGCGCGCGACGCGGCCGGACTCGATGTGGTGGCGCTGACGGATCACGACCACTGGGGGATGCCCTTCCTCGATGCAACGCCGGAAATGTGGGAGGAGATCCGCGACGCCGTGAAACGCTTTCATCAACCGGGAGATTTCGTGGCGTTGTTGGGCTTCGAATGGACGAACTGGGTCCACGGACATCGCCACGTACTCTATTTCGAAAACGACGGCCCGATTCTGAGTTCCGTGGATCCGCGCTACGACACGCCCGAAGAACTCTGGCGCGGTCTCGACGACCGAGACGCCATCACCCTGGCCCATCATTCCGCCGGCGGCCCGGTCGCGACCAACTGGAACATCGCACCGCACCCGCGCTTCGAACCCGTCACCGAAATCGTTTCCGTTCACGGCAGCAGCGAAGCTCTCGATTCGCCAGCGCGGATCTACAGCCCCATTCCCGGCAACTTCGTGCGCGATGTGCTCGACCGGGGAACGGTGCTCGGCTTCGTGGGCAGTGGCGACAGCCACGACGGGCACCCGGGCCTGGCCCACCTCGCCTCCCCCACCGGAGGGCTGGCGGGGATCTGGAGCGAAGCCCGCACCCGCGAGGGCGTACTCGAAGCCCTGCGCGCCCGGCGCACCTATGCGACCAGTGGGCCGCGAATCCTGCTTCGCATGCAAATCGACGACGCGGAAATGGGATCCCAGGTCGAGTGGGCGGAACCGCGCAACGGTGAATTGCACGTCACCGTGGCGGCGCCCGCTCCGCTCTCGCAGCTCGAGGTCATTCGCAGTGGAGAAATCGCAATCCGCGTCGAACTCGCTGGGGAAAGAGAGCTTTCCTGGTCCCACACCCTCGACGCCATCGCCCCCGGCGAATACGTCTACGTGCGCATCACCCAGCGAGACGGGGGACTGGCCTGGTCGAGTCCGATCTTCTTCCGGTCACCCCTTCCGTGAAACGCGCGCGCCGCAACGCGGGGATCGGACTTCTCGTCGCCAGCTTGACCGCGGCGGCCTGGCTCACCCTCGCACCGCAATACGTAGGTGATTCGGGCGTTGACACTTCTGCCTGGCGTTGGATCGCGGGCGACCGCTGGCTCGCAGACCTCGGCGCAAACTTCCTGCTCTTCGTACCCCTCGGTGCAGCCTCTTTTCTGATTTGGAACCAGTCGCGCCGCACCTGGATCCTCGCCATCGCCGTGACGCTTTCGATCGAGTTCCTGCAGTGGATGATTCCGGGGCGCTACCCGAGCGCGATCGATCCCCCGGCGAATTTCCTGGGCGCCGTGTTCGGCCACGCGTTGCTGAAGCGTGGCCGACGCAACGTCCGATTGCGAACCCGCCCTGCCGAACGCTGCGCACTCGCTGCGAGCCTCGCGTTCGGCGCTGCACTGTTCGCCACCAGCTTGCTCCTCGTCCCCTCTTTCCCCCACTCGATCTACTACGGCCAATGGACGGCGGATCTCGGCCATCTCGGGCACTACGACGGGAGCGTCGACTCGGTACTCGTCTCGACGGAAGCGGTGGGCCACGAAGCGTTCGAGTTTCCCGAGCAGTTGCGTCGCTTGTTGCTGAATGGCGGGCCCGTCGTGGTGGATGCCAAAGCCGGGAATCCACCCGCGCAGCTGGCCCCCGTCTTCAGCGTCTACGACAATGCCCAACGCGAAATATTTCTGTTGGGCGTCCAAGGCGTCGACCTGGTGGTTCGCAATCGGCGAAGGGCCGACACACTCGCGCTGGACCGACCCGACCTGCGGGTCCACGGCGCCATGGCGAACGTCGTTCCCGGGGAACCGATTCGCATCACCTATGGACGAGACGGAGCCGCAAGCTGCCTCGGTGTCGACGACGCGATTCGCTGCAATCTCGGCTACAGCGCCGGTCGAGGCTGGGCGCTGCTCTATTACCCGGAAGGACTCCGCGCCGGGACGCTTCGGTTGTTCGACGCGCTCTGGATTGCGGGGCTGTTGGCGCCAGTGGGGTTCTTCGCGCGGCGCACGCCCGTTTCCTACGCTGCCCTCGCGGTCTGCATTGCGAGCCTGCTGTTGTCCTCGGCGCCCGGCGCGCTCCAAATGCCCGGACTTCCCGAATGGTTCGGCGGCCTGGCGTCCGTGGCCGCACTCTCGGCCGCCAGGCACCGCCGCGCCAGCCGCCGACTCCTTCGACCGCGACCGTGACCGCGGAAAAACCCGAAGTCTCGATCCTGTTGCCGGTCTGGAACGCGGCCGCGACCCTCGGCTCCTGCTTGCGCAGCATTGCGCGCCAGACTGCGCGGGATTTCGAATGCGTGATCGTCGACGACGGATCCGAGGATGCCTCGCGCGAAATCGTTCGCGCTTTCGCGCGTTCGGATTCGCGTTTCCTCCTCTACCCACGACCCCACCGCGGGTTGATCACGAGCCTTCAGGAAGGCATCGAATGCTGTCGTGGAGAAGTCATCCTGCGCATGGATGCCGACGACTTGATGCACCGGCATCGCATTGCGGCCCAGACCGAAATGTTGGGCGCGCACCCCCAGCTGGCCGCCGTCGGCAGTCACGTTCGGTTGTTTCCCCGCAGCGCGCTCGGCGACGGCTACCGCGAGTACGAGGGCTGGCTCAACGCGATCGACGACGAGGCGAAACTCGAGACCGAAGCCTTCGTCGAATGCCCGGTTGCCCACCCGGGCCTGGCCATTCGCCGCCGCGTGTTGGAGAAGTTCGGCTATCGCGATTGCGGCTGGCCCGAAGACTACGACCTGGTCCTTCGCCTCCTGGCCGCCCGCGAACGCATCGGTGTCGTGCCGCGCAGGCTTCTGCTCTGGCGCCACACCCGCGAACGCCTTTCCCAACACGGCGCCCACTACGCGATCGACCGCTTCGTCGCTTGCAAGGCCCACTACCTCGCCCAGGGATTTCTAGACCGTCACGAGACCTACATCCTCTGGGGTTACGGGAGTACCGGGCGCGACCTGCAGCGCGCGCTCGCAGCCCTGGGCAAACGGCCCGCCTACATCGTCGAGCTTCATCCCGGACGTCTGGGACAAACCATTCAGGGCGCGCGCGTGATTCCCCCACGCGCCCTCGCGGAACACGCATCCCTTCCCGTGGTGGCGTCGGTCGCCGGATTGACCGCCCGCACGGAAATCCGCGAAACCCTCGACCGTCTCGGACGCCGCGAAGGCCGAGACTACGTCTGTGCCGCCTGAGCGGATGCGACCGACAGACCCAGGTGCTGATACAGCACTCCATCTTCGAATCCGAGTTTCCGATAATAGGCGCGAGTTCCAACGGCCGAGATGACCGAGAGGCTTTCGAAACCCGCCTCCACGGCGCGCGTCGCCGCAGCCTCCACCAATGCGCGCCCCAGCCCCGCGTGTTGCGCCTTGTGTCCGACGCGTTCTCCCACGTCCGCGGCGGGACCGTACACGTGCACCTCCCGAAGCAGCGCTTTTCCGCACAACTCATCGAGGAAGCCAGCTTGCGCCGGAAGGGTCAAGCGTGCGAAGCCGGCGATTCGGCGCTCGGGGGTGATGAACTGCAAGAACCAATCGGTTCCCACGGAAGTTTCGTAGGACTGGGCGTCGAGTTCGAGCGTCAATCCGCCGGCGTTGGAACGGATCTCGCGGCTGCGAATGTCGCGCCGCGGAATCGCGGCGTCGTCGAGGAAGCGCTCGGCGATCTCGCGAAAATTCGTGAGTTTGTTTCCGACGAGGATGTCGGGCGAAGGGATATCGCGAATGACGCGGGTGAGGCGGCAATATTCCGGCGTCTCCGCCAGGCACGCACTCAGCACCTCGAGCAGTTCCTCGTACGCATAGGGCTGCCAGCGCCCCGCGTGATAGTGGGTTTCGAGTTCCGTGCCCGCGATCAGACTGCAGGGGTACACCTTGAGTTCGTCCGGTCGGAAGTCCGGGTCACGGAATAGCGCCGCGAAGTCATCAATGTCGCGTTTGGGATCCGATCCCAATAAATTCGGCATCCAGTGCGCGTGAATCTTGAAGCCCGCCGACCGCAGGAGCCGGGTGGCCTCGCGCGAGGCGGCGACATCGTGTCCGCGTCGGTTCGCGCGCAGGACATCGTCCGCCAGGCTCTGGTATCCGATCTGAATCTTCGTGGCGCCGAGCCGTCGCAAGCGCGTCACTTCGGCCGCGTCGAGGCTGTCGGGACGCGTTTCCAGAACGAGGCCGACACAACGACTGGCCGCGTGTTCGTTTTCGCGCTGCACGCGCTCGAGAGTTCCCCAGTCCGCGCACTCGTCGTCGCGAATGAGTTCGCCCCCCTGCCCCTTCCGCAATGCCGCGCGCACGGTCTGGTTGTAGGCGCCAGGCTGTCGGGAATCGATCGGGGGAATGGCGCGGTAGTCGAGCGGTGCCCGTTCGATTTCTTTGCGGCGATCGCGTCCCGCGCTGAAATCGTTCAGCGCTTCGAACAGGCGGGTCACGAAACCGATCTGGTATTCCTCGGGATAGTGAGACCACGTGCCCCCCAACACGATCAGCTCGACCTTGTCGACGCCGTGACCGATCTGGTGGTACACCTCGAGCCGGCTGAAGGCCTGGATGTAGGGATCGAACGTGCAATTGGCCGCGCGTTGGGCGCCGGGTTCGTCGGCGAGATAGCTCTTGGGCATGGTGGTGTCGTTGGGACAGAACACGCAGCGCCCGGGACACGGAAACGGCTTGGTGAGAACCGTGACCGGCGTAACGCCGGACAAGGTGCGAATGGGCCGCATCCGAACGCGATTCAGAAATTCGGTTTCGTCGGTCCAGCCTTCGGGATGGGCGAAATGCCGGAAACCGGAAATGATCTCGCTCTTGGAGAAGAAGCCCTTGCCGTCCTTGGGATAGTCGCGCAGGATCCGCTCGAGGGACGCGGTGTCCGCCTGCTCGAGTTCGCGGATGGCCCGGATGATCCCCAGGAGTTCGCGCTCGTAGCGCTCGGGCTCGAAATCGAAGTCGCCAGACATGACGGAGTGTCTCCTGGTGGATCGGCACACGGCCAAGACGCTCGCGGATCTCAATCGCACCTTCTACGCCAAGGTAGCGGACACCTTCCACCGGACCCGCAGCGAGCCGTGGCCGGGCTGGAGCGAAATCGCACCCCATCTCCAAGCCCTCGCGAGCCGATCGCCCCGTCCTCGCATCTTGGACCTGGGATGCGGGAACGGTCGTTTCGGCGCCTTCGTTGCGAGCTTGGGGATCGACTTCGAATACACGGGGGTCGACGGCGACGAAACCCTGCTGGCGTTTGCCCGGGAGCGCTCCCTCGCCAACACCCATTACCTGAATGCCGACCTGCTCGAAGACAACTTCACGGACCGGCTGGCATCCGACGAATACGACGTCGTCGCGCTCTTCGGAGTCGTGCACCACGTTCCCGGACGCGAGGCGCGCGCCGCGCTGCTCGAATCCGCCGCAACCCGACTCGCGCCCAACGGCCTGCTGGCCGTCACCTTGTGGGAGTTTGGGGGGCGCGAACGTTTCGCCGCCAAAGCCATCTCGTGGGAAACCTTCAATCGGACCGCCGACGTCCCCGTCGACCCCGACCAGGTCGAAGCGAACGACTTTCTCTTGCCCTTCGCCGACAGCCCCGCCGTTCGCTATTGCCATTTTCTCGACGAAGGCGAGATCGCACAGATCTTGGCACGCCTTCCGCTTCGACTCGTCCGGACGTTTCGCGCCGACGGAAAGTCCGGCGACCTCAATCGCTACTTGCTGCTGCGGCCCTGAACGTCGAAAACGATTTCCTGCGCCGCGTCGAGCAGACGCGTCGCGGCATCGGCCACCAGGGTGGAGGTCAGGATCTCATAGCGCGTGTGGGCATCCGGCGCTTCGAAGTGATCCGTATGGGGCAAGTATCGCAGCCAACCGTTCGCAATGCTGAGCACCACCGCCCGTCGTCCCGGCAGACGACGCTTCCAATCGAGCCCCACGTCGACGGTCGACTCGAGCGGTAGCGCCAAGAGGTCCGCGTCGCCGATCTGGAAGCGTTGCACTTCGACGTCCACCTGCGCGCCTCCCGCAATCTGGCTCGCGGTCCGATCGCGCACGTAGCCCCGCACTGCCGCGATTCGTTCCCGGGCAAGGTCGCGCGGCAGATCCGCCATTTGCTCGTTCAAATGCTGAAACAACTCGGGAATCCGCAACCGGGTCTCGGGCGCGAGTTCGAGAGCGCGCCACGCACGCAAGCGACTGGCTTCGAGCTGCCCTTCGCGCGCGGCAGCGTCTTCGCCACCCGGGTGCACCGCGAGCGGCACGAAGGTGCGCGCCGCCGCGACCTTCACGTCCGCAACGGTCTCGATTCCACTCGCCACGCGCGCCACGTCACGCCCCACCTCGCGACCCAGCGCATCGGTCTCGTCGAACGTCACGCCGGAGCTTTGATCGGAAATCGCAATGTCCTGGAGATCGCGCGTTCGCGGATCGACGTCCGCGTGGGCCCCCAATGCGAAGATGGCGACGGCGCCCGGAAGCGCGCGTTCGACTTCCTCGATGGCGGCACCCGGCCAGTCGGGCGAGTACGCGGTGTTGTCGTGGCCCAACGCCGTCGGGTGGCAACCGTGGGCGAACCAAACCGCCAGTGGCGTTCCATCGCAGCGATCGACGCGCAGAACCAGCACCTCTTCGTCGATCGCCCCGTCGGCGCGACACCGGTTGCGCCCGATCTTTGCTTCCGCGACCCCGCTTCCCAGCCGCGCCGGGACGGCGGACCGCACCGCGCGCGCCGCCGCCTCTACCGCAACGCCGAGATGACGATCGACGAATTCGGGTACATCGCGCAGGGCGAGTTCATCCGCCAATCCCGTGTCCGGCCCCGAATGCGTGTGGGTACAGGCGAGACAAATGCGCGACGACGGCACGCCGGTGGCAACGGCGATTCGTTCGCGCAGCGCGGTCGCGCGCGCGACGGACATCAGGCAAACCTCGCAGTGGACCCACAACACATCCACCGCGCCCCCGAGATAGAGGGCCCGCACACCCAGGACACGATGCTGCCCCGTGGCCGCTTCCTTGCGATTCGCGTATCCCATCATGGGGATGCCGGGCTCGAGGTCGAATTCGACGAAGCTGGCGCCGGCCCGGAGTTCGCTCACGACCTGGGCCGCCACAGATCCACAGCGCGTTCGACTCCGCGCACACGAAACGGCAACGCGACCGGCTTCTCCTCGCGCGCGGACGCATAGGCGGCGTAGAGCATTTCGAGCACCGCGAGGCCGTCCCTTCCGGACTCGAGCGGTTCCGTGCCTTCGCGAAACGAATTCAAGAAGGACCGCAGTTGCTCGCCATAGCCGTACGCCACTGGTCCGTGTTGCACCTCCGTGGTCCACCCCTCGCCGGCCCGATGCACGCGCAAGCCACGTTCGCCCAACAAGTCGGCGACCAAGCGACCGTCGCGTCCCCAGACTTCGAGCCAAGCCTGCATGCCACCCGACAAGGCCCAGGATGCTTCGCAGGTGGCGCGAACGCCACCATCGAAGTGAAGCTGGATTTCCGCGTGATCTTCGAGCTGGGTTCGATCGCCGTGCGCGAGGGTGGAGAGACGCGCCGACACCTGCGCGCAAGACGGCTTTCCCAGTAACCAACGCGCGCACTCGAGGGCGTGACACGCCATGTCCATCCCCACCCCGCCCCCGGCCATGTCGCGCGAGAAGAACCAGGGCGAATGGGGCCCCGCATGGGCGTAGCGCACCCGTACCAAGGTCGGCTCCCCAATCTCGCCCCGGGCGATGCGCGCCCGGGCACGGGCGAACAACGGCACGAACGGCAGCTCTTCCGCGTAGGCGAGCCCAACCCCAGCCGCTTCGCACGCGTGCACGATGGCCTCGCCGGCTTCGAGGGATACCGCCAGCGGTTTCTCCACGATCACGTGTTTTCCGGCCCTCGCGGCCGCGATCGCGTGCTCATCGTGCAACGCATTGGGGGAGTTCACGCACACGACATCCACCTGGGGCAACAGCGCATCCAGACTGTCGGTCGCATGGGGGAGCCCGAAGCGATCCGCGAAGCGCTGGGCGGAAGTCTGGGTCCTGGAGCACACGCCGACGAGTTCGCCTTCGGGTACCGCGGCGAAGGTTTTGGCGTAGACGCTCGAAATGAAACCCGCCCCCACGACCCCGACCCGCAAACGCTTCATGCGGACCGTTCCCAATCGAGGAGTCGGCTCGCTTGATCTCGGACTTTGCGCAGCGCCTTCAGGACATCGTCGATGTCCGATCGATCGCCCAAGAAGACCGGGTGGGGGAACCAAACCGCCTCCTGAAAGGCCGCTCGCTCGGCGTTGGGAAATCGCTGGGACGCGTAGTCGACCCCGGTGCGTGCGGCGGCATTGGTGTTGGGATCGAGCGCAAACAGCGAGCGCGGCACCAGGGGTTCGTAGAAATCGCCGCAGCAGGGAATCCCTTCGGCGTTCAGGGCCGCGATCACCGCGTCCCGCGCTGCCCCCGCAAAGGCGTCCGCGTCGTAGCGGAGAATGATCTGATACAACGGCCGCGCGGAAACGCGCGGGTCCACGGGCAAGAACCCCAGGCCCGCGAAGCCCTCCAGGGACGCCTCGAAGTACGCCACATTCTCGCGGCGTCGTTCCTGTTGCGCGGGGAAACGCTGCAGCTGCGCGGAACCGATCGCCGCCTGCCACTCGGTCATGCGCGCGTTGTGGCCCAACACCTGCCCGGGGAATTCCGCGTACCCGATCTCTTTGCGTCCGCAATTCACCAGGGATTGCAGGCGTTGTTCCCAAAGCGGGTCGGAGGTCACGACGACGCCGCCTTCGCCGGCCGTGAGCAGTTTCGTCGATTGCAGCGAGAAGGAACCGAAATCGCCGATGCTCCCCGCCGCGCGGTCGCCGAAGCGCGCCCCGTGCGCGTGGGCACAATCTTCGACCAGAATCAATCCGCGTCGATCGCAGAGCGATCGAAAACGTTCGAGGTCCGCCAGGGAGCACCCCAGGTGGACGGGAATGACCGCGGAGGTTCGCGCGTTGATCGCGGACTCCACCGCGTCCGGGTCGAGGCAATAGTCGCGCAGGGAGATGTCCGCGAAAACCGGAACACAACCGGCGGCCACGATCGCGGATGCGGTTCCGACGAACGTGTAGGGTGTCGTGACCACTTCGGAACCGGCCGGCACACCCGCGGCCTGCAGGGCGAGGGTCAAGGACACGGTCCCGTTCGCACAGGGAACCGCAAACGGAGTGCCGCAGAATTGCGCGAAGGACGCTGCGAAGCGACGCGCTTCGGTGTTGGGGGAAGGAAAGCCTCCCCAGTTGCCCGATTCCAACACACGCGCCAGGGCCGCGCGTTCGGGCTCCCCGTGCTGGGGCCAAGCCGGCCAGGCTGCGCTGCGAACCCGCGCACCGCCAAGAATTGCGAGCGTTTGCGTCAAGTTGATCTCGATCGGTCGATCCGGGCTCCGGATCTACCCTTCTCTGCCCCGTCGCGACGAAAGCCAAATCCCACGGGTCGCCACCGGGCGATTGCGCGAGTTGAAAACCCCTCGATCCGTCGCGGAATCAAGCCGACCGCGTGCCAATCCGATTTCTTCGCCATGGCGTTTTGGAACAAAAGCGAACCCAAGCGCAAAAGCGCGCCGAAACCCGTCCCCCCCCTGGCCCCGGGCGACGAGATCGAGCGGGTCTTGCGGGAATCGTGCAGCCAGCGCGTTCCCGCCACGCTCTTGTTGCGCGAGTCCGGACAACTGCTGCACGCCCATTTCGAATCCGTCACCGATCACTTCGTGACGTTGCGTTTGGATGCGGCACAAGCCGCGCCCCCGATCCACACGCTGTCGCTCCTGTGCGTCTCCTTCAACCAGGGTCGCCAAGCCATCGTCTTTCTGTCCCCGGTACGCCATTCCGACTGCGATGGCGACGAAGGGGGGCGCCTGGTGCTTGGCCTTCCGACGCAGATGATCGCCGAAGACGTGCGCTCCGCCTTCCGCGTACCGGTCTTACGCGGCAGTGGCCTCCAAGTGCGAGCCCGCGCCCAGGGCGGCCACGTCTTCCAGGGTCATGCGGTCAACGTCAGTTTGAGCGGAATGCTGCTGCGCTTCGACGACGGGGTCCCGGATACCCTGCGAACCCACATGGAACTCGAAGTCGAACTGGCCTTCGGGGACTCGGAAATCACCCTGGCGGGCGCGGTCCGACGCCGCGACGACCTCCAGGTGGGGATCCAATTTCCCGGTGCCATGCGGGGAGGTCGCTTGGAACCCTCCGAAGCCCTGCAGGAACTGGTCAAGAGCCTCGAACGCTATTGGCTGACCCAAAAAGCCGGATAGCCCTCCTCCCCGATCTCGCTACTCTGTGCGCGCCGCGGGCGCCGTGCCGATAGCGGGTGCGGCCCGCATTTCGCAACGTGCTCGAATCTCAAGGGGGGAGCGAATCGTGAGTCAGAAACGGGGACCGGTCGCGTTTGCGCGAATCGCAGTCATCGCCACCCTGATCCTCGGGGTCGGAATTCTTTTGGGTACGAATCGCGCCGCGCGCGCGGCGGGGGACAAGCCGGTGGTCATCCTTTCCACGAGTCACGGGGACATCAAGGTCGAGCTCAATGCAGACAAAGCGCCGATTACCGTGAAGAACTTCCTCAGTTACGTGGACGACGAATACTACGACGACACCATCTTCCACCGGGTGATTCCCGATTTCATGATCCAGGGCGGTGGATTCACGGAAGACATGAAGCAAAAAGACACCAAGGCCCAGATCAAGAACGAAGCCGACAACGGCCTCAAGAACGACCGCGGGACCCTCGCCATGGCGCGCACCCAGGTCAAAGATTCCGCGACCTCGCAGTTCTTCATCAACTTGAAGGACAACGATTTCCTGAACCACGGGGATCGGGATTTCGGCTACGCGGTGTTCGCCAAAGTCATCGACGGCATGGATGTCGTGGACAAGATCGCGAAGGTAAAAACCGGGCGAAAAGGCGGCCACGGCGACGTTCCCGCCGAAGCCGTCGTGATCAAGAGCATTCGCCGAGCCGAGTAGCGCTAGCCCGCCAACCGGCCAGCCAAGCGAGATACGGCGCGCCGCACCGCCTCCGGCGGTGCGGCGGTGAAACAAAGCCGCACCCAGGTCGCGTAGGCTTCACCACAGGACGAGCCCGGTGCCAGCGCGAACCCGTCATCCAAACAATCTTCCAGGAATCCCCAGACCCCACGCTCGTCGACCTTTCGCGCCACATCCAAGAACAAGAACGTCGAGCCCGCCGGCGCCGGAATTCCCAGGGTGCCGGCACATTCGCGCGCCATCGCGGCGTATTGCGTGCGCGCTTCCGCCAACCAGGTTTCTCCGTTTCGCAGGGCCCCGAGCGCCGCGTACTGTCCCACGGTCGGCGCCGTGTAGACGGTGTGGGTCGAAACCTTCCGCGCCGCAACCACCAACTCCGGAGGCGCGACCAGGTAGCCGGTCCGGTTGCCCGCCATCCCATAGGCCTTCGAGAACGAGAACACCGACAAGGTGCGTTCGGGCGCAAAGCGACCGATGGACACGTGCGCGCCCTCGTAGACGTAATCCTCGTACACCTCGTCCGACAGGATCCAGAGCTCTTCCTCGCGGGCGAGCTCGGCGATGGCGCGCAACCCGTCTTCCGGAATCACGACACCGGTGGGGTTCGAAGGCGTCGAGACGTAGATCGCGACCGTGCGCGGACCGATGCGTTCGCGAATGGCCTGGACCGCCGATTCCGCGCCGTCCACGCGGTCGTAGAAAGGCACCTCGACGGGGACCCCGCGAAAGCCGCGCACGATGCCGCGAAACAGCGGCCAGAAGGGCGACAGAATCAGGACTTCGTCGCCGGGATCCACCACGGAAGCGACGCAGCCCGCCAACGCGCCGGTCGCCCCAGCGGTGACGAGCACCGCATCGCGATCCGCCGCCAATCGATTGACGCCGCGCACCTTGTCCACCACCGCATCGACGAGCGCGGGAAGCCCCTGAGTCGGGGGATAGCGATGCAGCCCCTCGAGACGTCCCACGCGCAGATCTTCGGCCCGGGCGCCCACGCAGGGCTCGAGCCAGGTGTCCCCCACATGCAGGGGGATCACCGAATCGCCCAGCTCCCGCAGCTTGTGGGCCACGGGCGAGAATACGGCGGCCGGCATGTCGGAAATGGTCTGTGTGATGTGCGGTGCCCGCGGCATCCGCCCTCCCCCCGAATTGGACGCCCAAGAGTATCAACTTGAGCGCGGAGCGGTTCCGTACGATGATGGGACGACCGGGAGGACTCCACTTGCGACGCGAACTGTTTTCCGAAGAGCACGAATTATTCCGCGATCAAGTTCGCCGCTTCTGCGAACTGGAAATCGCGCCCAAGGTCCCGGGTTGGAATGCGGCCGGCCGAAGCGATCGGGAGACCTGGCGCAAAGCCGGGGCCGCGGGGTTTCTGGGCCCCACGGCGCCGGAAGAATACGGCGGCGCCGAAGGCGACTTCCTCTACGAGGCCATCATCTACGAAGAGCTCGCCTACGTGCGCGCCCACGCCATGATGCTGAGCCTCCACACGGGCATCGTCATGCCCTACCTCCTGACCTACGGAAATGCGGAACAAAAGGAACGTTTCGTGCCGGGTACGATCAGCGGCGATTGCATCCTCGGCATCGCGATGACGGAGCCGGGCACGGGCTCGGACCTGGCCAACATTCAGACCAAAGCGCTGCGCGACGGCGACGACTACGTGCTGAACGGCGCCAAGACCTTCATCAGCAACGGACAGATCGGCGACCTCTTCGTGGTCGTGGCCAAGACCGACCCCAGCGCCGACCCGCCCCACCGGGGCGTCAGCCTGTTGCTCGTGGAAGCGGATCGCCCGGGTTTCGTGCGCGGTCGACAACTCGGAAAGCTCGGACTCAAGGGCCAGGACACGAGCGAACTCTTCTTCGAAGACTGTCGGATTCCCGCCGCGAACCTGCTGGGCCGGGAAGGCCAGGGCTTCCGCATGTTGATGGAGAAGCTGCAGCAAGAGCGCCTGGTGATCGCTATCGGCTCCGTCGCTTCCTGCCGGCGCGCCCTCGACGACACCGTTGCGTACGTCAAACAGCGCGAAGCCTTCGGCCAACGCATCGCGGGTTTTCAGAACACGCAATTCAAACTCGCGGAACTCGCGACGGAAGTCGAAATCGGCCAGGCCTTCGTCGATAAACTCGTGACTGCCCACACGCGGGGCGACGAGATCGTGAGCGAAGTCAGCATGGCGAAGTGGTGGACCACGGATTTGCAGAAACGACTCACGGCCGATTGCCTGCAACTTCACGGCGGCTACGGCTTCATGGACGAATATCCGATTTCCGCCGACTACGCTGATGCCGCGGTGCAATCCATCTACGCCGGGACGAACGAAATCATGAAGCGCATCATCGCCCGCCGAATGGGACTCGAATAGCCATCAACCCGGCGGCGGCAGTCGCGAGAAACAGAACGTGGGACCGTGATACCAGCAATGGGCATCGGGTGCGTGGCTGTCGCGACGCAACGAGCGAATGCCCTCCACTTCACCCTTCGCGAAAGCGTCCTTCAAGACGCTCTGCAAATAGGCGTCTCGCCCCCCTACCAGCGGACCGATCCCGGTGCGCGTCAACATACGCGCCGCATAGCCGCGCTCGCCACGGGTGATCAGAATGGCGGCCCCCGCGTGATCGCGAACGATGCGCGTCACCCAGGCCGGCGCACCCTCGGGACGAATCGCGGTCAGGGGCAAGACCAGCCGGCCTCCCACCCGCAAGCGGTCGAGCCACATGGGTTGGGGATGGGTCACGCCCGCGTTCACGAGGATCGCATCGGCGTTGCCCGGGTCGTGGGTTCCGCCGTCGGCTTCGACCACGCGAATCTGCGAATAGCGCGCGAGGTTCACCCGGGCCCGCTCGGCGAAAACCGGATCGATCTCGATCGCCGTCACGAAGCCTTCGGCGCCGACGATTTCCGCGAGGATCGCGCTGTAATACCCCATGCCGCATCCGACATGAACCACGTGACGGCCTTCTCCTACTTCGAGGGCATCGATGAGTTGCGCGAGAAAACCGGGCTGCCCGTTGTTGATCATCCTCGCCGTGTCGATCCCCACGGTGATGTTGCGGTAGATCCTTTCGGGATTGGCATCGGGTAGCGACTCCCAGCCCCCCGTACCTTCGAACGTGAGCCACGGCCCCGGGCCGATGAACTTCTCGCGCGGCACGCGCGCAAATGCGCGAATCATGGCCTCGGATCGGACCTGAGCCACCTTGCCCACTTCCTCGGCGAATCGCGCGCGGATGCGATTCAGATCGCTCACAAGAGCCCCTCGTAGCCTTCGCGAAAACTCGGGTAGCGAAACCCGTACCCCGTCGACCGCAGTCGCGCGTTGGAGCAACGCTTGCTCCCGCCGCGCCGCCGCGCGTCCGAAGACTGCGCGGGGGAAGGTTCGGCGACTCCCAGCCGGTCGGCAAGCCAGCGCAAGACATCCGAGCGCAGCGCCGGATCGGAATCGACGGCCAGGTAGGTCGGTTCCACTTCGGGGAGATCCATCAGATGATGCAACGCCGCCGCGCAATCGTCGCGGTGAATACGATTGGTGTAGATCGGTTCCGCGGACACGCGCGCGGAACCCCGGCGGACCGATTCGAGCAGCCCCGTGCGACCGGGCCCGTAGATGCCGCCGAATCGAACGACCGTGGCCGGTAGGGAACTCGCGCGCAGAAGTTCCTCGCCCTCGAGCACATACTGCCCGTTGAAGCGTTTCGGCTGCGTCGGAGAAGCTTCGTCGATCCACTCGCCGCCGTCCTGGGCATACACCGCGGTACTCGACGTAAAGAAGAAGCGCTGGACCGACGGAAACGTGGGTTCGAGCGCGCCCAGGAGATTGCGGAGTCCATCGACGTAGGCCGCGCGATAGGCGGTTTCGTCCCCGCGGTCCGCCGCTGCCGCGTAGAAGACGCAGTCGACCCGCGGCAGCGCTTGCAGACTCTCCGGCGCACACAGGTCAGCGCGCTGCAACTCGACGCCCGGGGGAAGCTTTGCGTCGCGGCGGCGCAGCCCCCAGACCGAATGCCCAGCCCCCACGAGCCGTTCCGCCAGGCAACTTCCCACGTATCCACATCCGGCGATCAAAACGCGCAGTCCATTTCCCCCGCGGCTCGGTCGACTAATTCGAACGGGCCGCCAGCTCCCGCAGCGCCGTCCCCCACTCCGGAGCGACGACGCTCGCGTTGGCGCCATCCCGCACGGAGGTCCACCAGAGTGGACGATCACGACCCTCCTCGGCGAGTAGGAGCGCTCGAGCCTTCTTCGCAAACGCACGCGCGTATTCCGGTGGACGGAACTCCCGCGCCAAGATTTCCACGTGCGGGTCGCAACCGGCGTCGCCGGGAACGTTGCCCAGGGTCGGGTGGCGTCCGGGGGGATCGCTTTCGGTCGGCGCCGCCCCCGCGCCCTCGAGTCCGCTTCCGGGCCACAACAAGGCCGCGGTGACGCTGTCCGGGCGCGCCCCGGCCAGCAAGAGCGCCACGTAGGCGCCGAACCCGGAACCCAACAAAGCCGCCTCCCCGATTTCCGCGAGCGCGATATCGGCGTCGCCTACCAGGAGTTCACTGCAATAGGCGCCGCCCCGAACCCAAGCCGAAGCGCCGTGCCCTGCGAAATCCAGCGCGAATACCGGCCCGGGCCAAACGAGCGCCGGTCGGTCCCACGCGGAACTCGCCGAATACAGCGAATGCAGCAGCAGCAGCGGCCTCCCCTCCCCCGCCGAAAGACGGTGCAAGGCGAGACGCACACGGCCGTGGACCAACTCCGTCACGACGCGAAATACGCGAGGAGCAATCGCGCGGTTTCGCGCGGTTGTTCCATGTGGACGAAATGCCCGGCTTCGGGAACCGACACCTCTTCGACATCGGGCACGAGTGAGAGTCGCCCCTTGCGCATCGCTTCGGGCAGGGGTCCCCAGGTATCGGGTTCGGTGCCCACGATGGCCAACATCGGAACCGTGAGCCGCGACCACTCGAGTCGGATCCAATCCGGTTGCCACGGCCCGATCCCGATGCCGTGCCCCATGAAGGGATCGGATTTCCAGCGCCAGCCATCCTCGTCGAGGCGTGCAGCGTGGTAGGCGAAGTAGCGCAGCCACTCGGGCGACAAGCGCGGGTTCTGTTTGCGGCGGCGTTCCACGAGAAGGTCGAGATGCTCGACGGCGCGCCAGGCCTGGCGCGACACCGCGCGGCGACGCAGGGCGAGATACCCCGCGAGTTGATCCGGCAACGAGCGCTTCGGTCCGTCTCCAAAACTGGGCGAGGGACCCATCGGCGCCTCGTGATCCGGCGGCGGGCCCAAGCCGTCGATGTTGACGAGCTTCCGCACGCAATCGGGTGCCGCGATCGCGGCGCTGGTTGCCTGGCCCCCGCCTTTACTGTGCCCCACCAAGAAGACCGGTCGTCCGATGGAACGGAGCACGGCGACGATGTCCCGCACGTCCGCGTTCCAACCGTACGCGTCCGCCCAACCGGAATCCCCATGGCCGCGCGCGTCGAGCGCAATTACACGGTAGTGCTCGGCGAGAATCGGTGCGATGGAGGCGAAGCCGCGCGCGTGATCCCACATTCCGTGCAGCATCAACACCGGAGGGGCATCCGCCGCGCCCCATTCCAGGGTGTTCAACTCCACGTCCCCGGATCGAACGCAACCGCTGCGCACGGGTTCCTCGGCACCGGGGAACAGCGGCACCTCGCGCGCGCGGGGCGTCGCCGCGGATCCAGTTGCGGGCGTGCTCAAGCGTGGATCTGTTCGGCGAGATAGCGCTCGGCGCCAATCTCCTGGACGATGTGAAGCTGGGATTCCAACCAGTCGGCACCCGCTTCTTCGCCCTTCAAGATGCCTTCGAGCAGCTCCCGTGTGCCGTTGTCGGCTTTCTCGCGACACAGGGCGATGGCGTGGTTCAAACGCGCGATGGCTTCGGTTTCGAGCTCCAGGTCGAGCTTGTGTTGCTCGACCGGATCCTCCCCCACGCGAACCGGGTTCAGGCGTTGCATGTTGGGGATGCCGTCGAAGTAGAGAATCCGATCCATGATCGCCTGGGCGTCGCGCATCTCTTCGATCGATTCTTCGCGCTTTTTTTCCGCCAACTTCTGATAGCCCCAATTTCCGCACATGCGCGCATGGATGAAGTACTGATTGATCGCGGTGAGTTCCGCGGTCAGTACGTCGTTGAGCGCTTCGATGATTTGCGGGTCGCCCTGCATGACTCACCTCCCTTGAGGAGGCACAGCATAGCTGCGGGCACGCGGACTGACCGTGAATCCGGTGGAAAAGCCAAAGCGGAGGGGTTCAGGCGCTGCGGTGTTGGGGCGCCGCGGCTTCCGCGCGGGCCGCGGTGTGTTCCTGGTCGATGATCTCTTGGAGCAACGGGTGGCAGCCGCCGCAATCGGCGCCGGCGGAACACGCGTTGCCGAGTTCGCCGGGCGTCGCCGCACCGTCGCGCACCGCCCTTCGGACGCTGCGTTCGGAAATGCCTTTACAGTGACAAACGATCATCGGGCGCCAGGATACTCAGTTGAAATTGAAAATCAATATCAATTAGCGGCGAACGGGATCCGAACTTGAGGGAATCCATAAGTGATTGTTTTAATTAACGAAAGTAGCCGGAAGGCAAACCGAGCGGGGCTTGGACGCGTTGAGATCCTGGGTTCCGAACCCCCCAAGGTAATTCGACACCGACAGATCCAGGCCCGGGAACTTCGCTTGCCCCGAGACGTCGCGAACCTTGTAGCAAGTAAGCAGGGACTGGGGATCGAGGATGCCCCCGCCCTCCACATCCGCCGGCGTGCAGACGTGTTCGAGCTTCAGGAAGGTGGTGTCCTTGGTTTCGAAGGCATCCGAGAGATTCCAATCGAATTTCGCGAAAGGAGGCGTCGCCGCCAGCAGGCGCGCCTTGTAACACTTGTAGCTATCGCGCTGGAGTGCCCCCGCAGAGACATCGAAATGAGACGGGACGCAGACCTCACGCAGTTTGCTCAATTGCGCGGTGAGAAATCCGAGTTCATTGAAAACCGAAACCGTTTGTTTTTCGAATTTCGGTTGGCCCGGCGCGTTGCGCGCTTTGTAACACGTGAAGTGCGTGTCGGGGTCCCCGATCGGGCCGCCCTCGATGGCCACCGGGTTGCCCACGGATTCCTGTCGCACGGCCGTGATCACCACGGATTCGAATTCGTCGGTCAGCGTCAGGTCTTGTTTCTCGAATTTCGCGGCGCCGCTCTGGCGCTTGGCTTTGTAGGTCTTGACCGCGTCGGCGCCACAGGTGGGATCACCGGGCTCCGGGAAACTGCTGCGGCAGCCGAGCAGCGGTTCCACGCAGAACTCTTCCCCAACGCACTGCTGGCCGCTTTCGCAGGAAACCGGCGCGCTCACGCACACGTTCCCGACACAGACGCCCTGGGTGCACACCTGTTGGTCGCTGCAAGGCGTTCCGTCGGGCTGGCCCGCACAGTTCGCAATGCACTGATCGTCCACGTGCTGACAGATCCCCGCCAGACAGAAGTCGGCGGTGCAAGCGTCGAAGTCGTCGCAGGAAATTGCCACGCCCCCGGTACACGTCCCGGCACCGTCGCAGGTATCGCCGGTCGTGCAGGGGTCCGCATCCGCGCAGGGCGTCCCCGACGGAAGCGGTTGCCCTCCGACGTCACAGGGACACAGGCCGGGATCCGGCAGATTCAGACATCCCACTGCAGAATTGCACGTATCCACAGTGCAGGGATCCCCGTCGTCGCAGTTCAAGCCGTTGCCGACCTGTACGCACACACCGCTCGCGCAGGCGTCCTGGATGCTGCAGAGACTGTTGTCGTCGCACTGCGTACCGTCCGGCAGCGCCGACGCCTGGCAGTCCAGAACCGCGTCGCAGGTATCGGTCGTGCATTGATTGCCATCGTTGCAGAGCGCGTCGTCGGGGATCGATTCACAACCGCTGCCCGACACGCACTGATCGATGGTGCACGAAACCCCGTCGTCGCAGTTGACCGCCGTGTGGGCGCAGATTCCCGCCTCACACAGATCCGCGGTACAGGTGTCCCCGTCATCCAAGCAGGGCAACCCGGAGAGCGGTTGATAGACACAGCCCCCGACCGGAGAGCAATCGTTGGTGCATTCGTTTCCGTCTCCCGGGCAGGGAGGCACGGATTCGATCTCGCATTGCCGCGTGCACCCGTCACAGCTGAGCTGATTGCTGTCATCGCAGGTTTCACCGAAATTGAGCGTGCCGTTTCCGCAACACGGTCGCAGCTGTGGAATCACGCTGACGATCGCCAAGGGATCGAGCAATGCACTCGGGTCGATCACCACGATTCCCGTGTTGGTCGCCAAGGCCACGCAGTCCGCGGTCCCGCAGGGCGTCGCCTGAACCGAAGCGGCCGGAGACACGACGATCGATCCGGCCGTCACGGAGACGAAACCGCCGTCTCCCACGCCCGAACCCCGCGCGTCGATCGTGCCGGCGAGCGTCACGGAGCAATGATCACCGAGTGCGATGAGTCCGCCGCTGCCGGCGTTGGTACCGCGCGCCTCGAGATTCCCCTGAAGGTCGAGCGCACCGATCGACGTCATCTCGATCGCACCGCCGGACAACCCACCGTTGGCGCGCAGGTTCCGGTTCGGTTCGACGGCGATCGATCCAATGGCGGTAAGCGAGATATCGCCCCCCACCGCGAGATTCGACCCCTCGACCAAGATGTTGTTGTCGATCGTGATGTCCTCACCGGCATCGATCACCACGAGTCCACCATCCGCCTCGAGACCGTTGGATTCCGATTGAAGGACGCCGCCCACGAAGATGGATCCGTCTGCGAAGAGTTCGATGGTGCCGCCGCCTCCATCGGGCCCCCCGCCCATGGAACGAATCTCTCCATCCAGTTGAATATCGCCGCCGGCGGCCAAGATGAAATCGCCACCGATGCCACCCGTGTCATCGAAGCTGTCGGCATTGGAGCGCAACACGATTCCGCTGGAGAGGTCGATATC
Source organism: Deltaproteobacteria bacterium (assembly GCA_029261875.1). Classification (GTDB taxonomy): domain Bacteria; phylum Myxococcota_A; class UBA9160; order UBA9160; family JAJDAL01; genus JAJDAL01. Next base: position 52,499 of record JAJDAL010000049.1, on the reverse strand, counting down.
GTCGGAGGATTCGATGTCGAGGGATCCTCCCCCCCCACTTCCACCGCTCACGGTGATGCGTTTGAGAAGGTCCACGTCGCTTCCGTCGATGATCACCTGCCCGCCCGTTGCATCGGCGCCCGAGGTGGCCAGGATCGTCGAGTTGACGACGATGCTTCCGCCCGCGATCAACGTAATGACGCCGCCGTCGCCCGCTTGGCTCGAACCGTCGGCATTCAAGGTACCGGCACCCAGGTGGATGCTTCCGGCAAAGACCGAGAAGGTCCCCCCCTGCCCTTGGCCGTTGACGTTGACCGTGGGACTGCTGCCGGTTTGCATGGAGAATTGCTCGCTGACTCCGACCGCGATATCACCCCCCGAATCGTCGACCAGCCCTTTCGAACGGAGTGTTCCCTTGAGAATGATTTCGCGCGCGAGCAGGGAGAACGACCCGCCCGAGTCTTCCGCTTCGAGCGTCCCTTGCAGCGTGACGCTGCGGTCCCCGAAGTCGAGAAGACAGCCCTGTTGGACTTGATGAGTATTCGAAATGGTGCAGGGATCGACGCCGGCCGAGCACAGGGCTTCCGCGTCGCACACCACCGCGGCACGCGAAGTTCCCGCCGAAAAGAAAGTCATGCCCCAGAGCAGCGCTGCCAGCGCGCCACGCACCGTGCGCAACCGATTCGAATATGTCCGCTTCAACGACCCCACGACCCTTCAGTAGAGATCGATCCGAGCCCCACCACCCGCACCTGCCGCCGGTTTCGTCGCGCTCGTGTCAGAATCTGTCAAAACCAGGCTGCGGCCGTGGGTATCTTCACACCGCGGCAAGCAAGCTGTCAACCTATTGAAAAAATAGGTGTTTCCGAGAACTTGCGGGCGACCGGATGGGAGTATCGGGTGAGCCAGAGGTGAGGTTTCATGAGTGATTCCGACGTCCCCTGCCCGTTCCCTGCCGGAAAAATCCCGAATTCCGTCCTGGGCCCGCTCCTCGCCCAAGGCCCCGCGCCCGGCGTTCGCATCGGTCCCGCCCTCGGCGAAGACGCCTGCGCGCTCGAGGTCGGGGGAAAGGCTGTGGTCGTCGCCACGGACCCCATCACCCTGACGGGCAGCGAAGTGGGGGCTCACGCCGTCTGGATCAACGCCAACGACGTGGCCGTCATGGGAGCGCGCCCGCGCTGGTATCTCGCCACCGCGCTGCTTCCGTTGGGCACGACCGCGGACGAACTCAGCGCTCTGTTCGCTTCGACCCGCCGCGCCCTCGACCAGATCGGCGCAACACTCGTCGGTGGACACACCGAAGTGACGCCCGCCGTGAACCAACCCGTTGTGGTCGGACAGATGATCGGGATCGCGGAATTCGATCGCCTGACTCCCACGGGTGGCATCCAACCCGGCGACGGCGTCGTCCAAATCGGAGCCGCACCCATCGAAGGCGCCGCGGTCCTGGCGGCGGAGATTCCGGATCTCGAAGGCCGTGTTGCGCGCGATGTTCTCGCACGTGCCCACAACGCAATCGAACGACCCGGCATCTCCGTCGTCGACGCCGCGCTCTTGTGCGGCGACCTGGGCGCCACCGCGATGCACGATCCGACGGAAGGCGGGTTGTCGGCAGGACTCTACGAACTCGCGCGCGCCGGCGGCGTTGCGCTCGACGTCGAGGATCACGCGGTTCTCTGGTTCGAACCCGGCGTGGCGTTGTGCCGTAGCGTCGGAGCGGATCCCTGGGGAACCCTGGCTTCGGGAACCCTGCTCGCCGCCTTCCCGGAAGATCGCATCGAAGAAGTCGTGGAGCAGCTCCTCGCCGCGGGGCACCCCGTAAGACACATCGCAAGTGCGCAGCAAGGTGCCGGTGTCTTGCGTACAGACGGAGCACCGTTGCGGGAATTCGCCCGCGACGAGGTGGCGCGCGTGCTCGAAGAGCGCACTTCGAGGGAGTCCAGCTGATACAATGGTCCAGTCGCGTTGCGGTGGGGAACGTGGATTGCGAGGCGGCGATGACGCGGGAAGAAGCGCTGGACTGGATCCGGGACGTCGAAGGACAACTGCTCCGAAACAAGAAGCAACCCGAAGGACCCGAAGCGTGGGTCGCGATCGTGCGGACGCCCGCGGGATCCCGCATCAAGGCAAAACTTATTCTCTGCTTCGGACACACGGCCGAGGACGCGGCCCGTGGCGCCGAGGAACAGTGGCGCGCCAATTGGAATCAGATCAGCCCACTCCACTGACCCGCTGGCGATAGAGTGCAGGAGCCACCGCCTCCGCCATCTTGGCGGTGTCGAGGGGGAGCTCGAGGAAACCCGCGAGCGCACGCGATGCCGTTTCCGGATCCGCCAGGATCTGGGAGAAGTGCACACGCACCAGCCGAGCATTGCCCTGCGCCTGAATCCACCGCTCCGATTGATCGCGTTGGACCCGCAGCAAACGCTCCAGCCCCGCGCTCTCGCAGTCCTCGGACGCGGCTCCGGAACGCTCCAGCATGGCGTTTTGGGACGCAATCACTTCGCGAAGATCGCGGTGCACGAAGATCACGCGATAGTCGAAGTCCCCGGGCAGGTGCCGAAGGAGTGCGTGGACGACCTTCACCGCGCGGCCCCGCGCGGAACCGATGCAGCGCGTATCCGCCGCGAGACGCTTCACGGCATCCAACTCGAAGTAGCCGCGGGGGTTGTGCGCGTCCGGCGAACGCAAGTCGTCCACGGCGAGGGCGAGCCCCCCCGCACCGAGCATTTGCATCACGAGCGAGGTTCCCGAGCGGGGAATTCCCGACACGACGGTTATGAAGGATTCATTCGACATGGCCGCTCTTCCGATATTACGCGACGCGTACACCTGGCCAACCGGGAGGGATGCCTTGGACCCCAAAAACCCTGAGCAAAGCGAGCCTAGCGATGCCGAGCGCGCTCTCGCCGACGGGGTTCGTCTCCAGGCAAGTGGGCGATTCCGGCCCGCCGTGGCGTCCTACACCAGTGCGATTCGCCTCGACCCCGATCTGACGGCTGCCTACAAGAACATGGGTGCCATCATGCGATCCATCGGACGGCTGCGTGCCTCCGTCGCGTGCAACCGAATCGCCCTACAGCAAAACCCCGAGGACCCCGGCACCTTGACCAATCTCGGGAACGCGTTGGCGGACCTGGGCGAATTCGAGGAAGCGGAATCACTGCTGCGGCGCGCCCTGGAACTCGCACCCCGGGTTGCACCGCTGCATCGAAACCTGGGGGTCGTCCTCGGACGGCGCGGCCACGTCGAAGACGCGCTGGAAAGCTTCGACCAGGCGTGCCGGATCGCTCCGGACGACCCGGACAATCAATGGGAGCGCGCCAAAGCGTTGCTCAGCCTCAAGGACTTCGAGAACGGCTGGCCGGCCTTCGACTGGCGCTGGCAACGCAGCGGCGAACACCGGCGCTTGTTTTCGGTGCCGCGCTGGGACGGCAGTCCCCTCGAAGATCAGACCCTGCTCATCCATTTCGACGTGCGGCTATCGGATGCATTGAAGTTCTTGCGTTTCGTCCCCAACGCGAAAAATGCGGGCGGCAACGTGATCGTCGAATGCCCGCCGGAGCTCTCGGAACTGATTCGGGCCACGGGTGTGCCGACGATCACCACCGGAGACCGGTTACCCGACATCGATTTCGAGAGCGGCCTGGCGGAACTCGCGGCCTTCGAGTGCACGAGCCACGACGACCTCCCTGGACCGATTCCCTATTTGCAAGCGCCCGATGGATCCGGCGCCGCCGCTCGCGAACTCGTAAAACGGGTGCCCGCGAGACTTCGCGTTGGAATCGCGTGGGATGACCATCGCGTCGCGCCCGCACGCCCGAGCAACGGGCACCGGCTCGCGGAGTTCCTACGCCTACTCGACGTCCCCGGCGTACGACTCTTCAGTCTGCAGACCGGAGCCGCGCGCACGGACCTGGAGCGCGAACTCGGCGGAGACGTCCTGATTCCGGATCTCGGCCGCGTCACGCGCGACATCGCGGATGTGGCGGGTTGTCTCTCATCGCTCGACTTGATCGTGACCACCGACAACCTACTCGCGAATCTCGCAGGCGCACTGGGGAAATCCGCCTGGGTACTCCTGGTGGGAACACCTGACTTCACCTGGGACGCGCGCGGTGAAGCAAACGCTTGGTTCCCGAGCTTGCGCGGCTTTCGCGCCGAATCCGTGGGACACGTCCCTCTGGTTTTCGACCGAGTGGTCGCATCCCTCCACACCCTGGTCGGTCAACGTGCGGCCGCGGACACACCGAACGGTGCGGATTCCACGAAGCTTCATTGGTAGAACCAAAACCCCCATCGACTCCGCCACTTAGCTTAAGACTTTCGCCCCCCATTCCGATCGAAACGGCGGGGGGATGCGCCGAAAATTCGCGGCGCAATCGGGACGCGTGCGGTCCGCCCCCATAGGGGACGGGCGAAATGCGCGCCGCACTGAAACAGAGCTGGTTGTACCCGACGCTCGAACCGCTGGTTCCCGCGTTCCGGCAGTTGCTCGTGCTTTCGCTGGCGATCAGCGTCCTGGCGCTCGCCCCGCCCGTGTTCGTGCTGCAGGTCTACGACCGCGTGGTCTTCTACCACGGACTTTCCACGCTCGTCGGTCTCGTCATCGGCGTCTTCATCGCACTCGGCTTCGACTTCGTCCTGCGTCAGGGGCGATCGCGCATGTTGCGTTCGATCGCGTTGCGGATCGACGTCGAAGTCGCGCGGCGTGTGTTTCGCAAGGTGCTTTCTCTCCCCCTGCGCACCCTCGAATCCCGACCCACCGAATATTGGCAGAGCTTGTTCCGCGACGTCGACGCCATCCGCAATGCGTTCTCCGGCGCTTCCTTGATCCTGCTGATCGATCTGCCATTCGCGCTGCTCTACCTGGCCGTGATCTTCGCGATCGCAACTCCGGTCGCCTGGATACTCCTGCTGGCGCTTCCCGTGTTCGTCTTCATGGGGTGGCGTTCCTCCCAAACGCTCGCAACCGCGAATGCCGAAGAACGTCGCGCGACCCAATCCCGGGACACGTTGGTCGCCGAGCTCATGGCCGGACGCGCCACCGTCAAAGCCCTCGACCTCGACGCGGCCGTGCGCCCGCTCTGGGAAGAACGGCACGCCAACACGATCGAAGAAAGCATCGCCCGCGGCAGCCAGGGAGATCGTTTCTGGAATACCGGCATGTCCCTGGCGTCGACCGTGACGGTCCTGCTCACGACCGTGGGCGCCCTCGCCATCCTCGACCAACGCCTGACCATCGGTGCCCTGATCGCGACGAACATGCTCGGCAGTCGCATCGTCGCTCCCTTCAATCAGTTGGTCGCCCAGTACCGAAGTTTCGCGCAAACGCGTCACGCGGTGACGCGCCTGGGAAACCTTCTCGAGGAAGCCGAAGAGCCGCAGCAAAGCGCGGTGGAACCGGGCCGACCCAAGGGCGCGATCGTTCTCGAACAGGTCACGTTCCGCTACGCGCAAGACGCGAGCGCGGTGATCGACGCCATCGATCTCCGGCTCGACCCCGGCGGGCTCCACGCGCTGATCGGCCCCAACGGCAGCGGAAAGACCACGCTCCTGAAATTACTGCAAGGTCTCTACACTCCGACCTCGGGCCGAGTCCTGATCGATCGCGCAGACCTCGCTCAGTTTTCTCGCAAGCAACTCGCGCGTTGGTTCGGATATGTGCCGCAGGATTGTTTTCTGTTCGCGGGAAGCTTGCGGGACAACATCTCCAAGGGCTGCCCCCACGCCAGCGACGAAGCGATCGTGAGCGCCGCAACGCGAGCCGGGCTTCACAGCTACGCGATGGAACTCCCCAAGGGATATGGCACCGAAGTCGGCGAAGCGGGCGCGCGCCTATCCGGCGGCTTCCGCCAGCGCGTCGCCATCGCACGCGCACTGGTCGGCAACCCGCCGGTACTCCTCTTCGATGAACCTTCGAGCAATCTCGACCGCCAGGCCGAAGAAGAACTCGCCGCATCGTTGATCGAGCTGGCGCGCGATCACACGGTCGTGCTCGTCACCCACAGCCCCGTGATGCTGAACGCCTGCCACAGCGTCGTCGCCCTCGATCGCGGCCGCGTCGCGTCCGCGGGCCGGTCCGGCGAAGTGTTGCCGCGTCTGTTGCGAAGCGCCCCGCCGCCCGCGCGGAGGCAAAGCGCATGAGTCGACTCGACGCGCTCGTCGCCCTGCACCCGCCGGCAGCCTGGGGAAAGCTCGAACGCACGCTGCTCGGAATACTCGGCGCCTTTTTCCTTTGGGCTTGTGTCGCGCAGCTCGAAGAAGTCGCGTCGGCGGAAGGCGAAGTCGTTCCGCACGGGCAGGTTCGCGTCATCCAGCATCTGGAAGGCGGAATCATCAAGGACATCTTCGTCGAAGAGGGTCAAGCGGTCCGTGCGGGCGACCCGTTGGTGCTGCTCAACCTGGCGGTCACTGGCGTCAATTTCGAAGAGATGAAGGTCCGCCTCGATGGCCTGCGACTCAATCGGGCCCGACTCGAGGCGGAAAGCCAGGGAACGCCGCTCGTGTTTCCCGCCGACGAAGAGGCGCGCCACCCGGAACTCGCCCAATCCGAGCGCCTCTCCTACGACGCGCGACTCCGCCAACTCGACAGCAATCTGGCCATTCTTCGCGAGAAGATCATCCAGCGTGAACAAGAGATGAAAGAGGCCCAGGAGAAGATCAGCGCGCTTCAATCGGACCTCGAACTCACCCAACAAAAACTCGACATATCCGCGGACCTGCTCGAAAGCGGTCTGAGTTCGAAGCTCGAACACATTCAGCTCGAACGCGAGATCGGGCGCACGCGAGGCGACATCGCGGGAACCCGCGAGGCCATCGAAGGTGCGCGCGCGCGGATGGCGGAAGCCGAGGAGATCGCGCGCGAAGAGACGCTCAAGTTCCGCAGCGAAGCCGAAGAAGAGCGGGGTCGCGTCGAACTCGAGATCGCGCGGACCGAAGAATTGCTCTCGGACGTCAGCGATCAGGCACATCGCAAGACCATTACCACGCCCGTCGACGGACTGGTCAAGAGCCTGCGTTACCACACGATCGGCGGTGTCGTGCGCGCGGGGGATCCGATCATGGAAATCGTCCCCTCGGACGAACGGCTCGTGGTCGAAGCACAGCTTTCTCCGACCGACCGCGGCTACGTGCGGGAAGAACAGACCGCAGAGGTCAAGATCGGAAGTTACGACTTCGTCCGTTACGGAGCGCTCGAAGGTCGCGTCACCCACATCGCCGCGGACTCCACCGCCGAGCCGGGCCAGGACCCCTTCTTCCGGGTCGTGGTCGAGACCGATCGCTCCTATCTCGGCGACGAAGACGACGCACTTCCCATCACTGCGGGAATGCAGGCCACCGTCGACATCAACACCGGCAGCAAGTCCGTCCTCTCCTACCTGCTGCGACCGGTTCTGAAACTCAAACACGAAGCGTTCCGAGAACGCTGATTCGAGGATTCCAACGAGGTTGGCCTAGGACCAACCGCTCTAAAAGGGGGTTAGACATGAACGCGTTTGGATTTACGAGGAAGCGACGCAGCTGCGCCATGGGGGCGCTCGTCGTACTGCTCGGATTTGCGGGCAATACCCACGCCACGGAGGTCGCCGTCGACTATCCGGGCACCATGGCCGATGAATTGCGGATGCTCGAGGAGACCCATCCGTTGATTCAGGCTGGGAAACACAGTGTCATCGCAGCGGAGCACGGAGTAACGGTCGCGCGCGCCGGATTTCTCCCGAAGGTGAATCTCACCTCGGTCTACGGAAATCAGAACACCCAGGCCGCAGCCAGCAGCGGAAACGCGGTGCGGGCTCACAACTTCACCCGCAAGGTGTCCCTCACCCAGCCTCTGTTCGCCGGCGGGCGAAACGTGCGCGGTTTCCAATCCGCACGGATCAGCCGGGAGCTGGCGGAACTCGGCCTGGAGACCACGCGTCAGGGGATTTTCGTCGAGGGAATCGGCGCCTACATGAACGTACTGCGGAGTTCCAAAGTCGTTCAGATCGCTCAGGAAGAAGAAGACAACATCCGACGCCAGGAAAACCTCGAGGATGAGCGCGTCCGCAAGGGTTCGGGAATCAGTGTCGACGTGATGTTCGCCAAGGCGCGACTCCAGCGCGCCAAGGAACAACGCGTCGCTCAGCAGGGTTTGCTCAACAACGCGATCAGCAGCTATTTCCAGGTGTTCGATCACGGCCCGAACATTTCCGCCATGCGCAGTCCGTCGGATCCCAACCAACTGGTTCCGGATTCCGTGGATGAAGCGATCGAAGTTGCCCTTGCCAACAATCCCAGCATGAAGAGCAGCAATCTGCAGCTCGAGTTGGCAGAAAAGCGCGTCGGCATTTCCCGCGCGAGCTTCTTCCCGAGCCTCGATCTGGTGGCGGAGCACAACAAAGAGCGCGACAACAGCGGAACGCTGGGCATCAAACGCGAGCAGTTGGTGAAGTTCGACGCCAAGTTCGAGATCTTCTCGGGCTTCGCATCGCGCGCGGGCTTCCAACAGGCGCAAGCGCAGCTCGCCGCCAGCAAACACAACCGGTACAACACCCTGCGTCGCATCCGCGAGGGCGTGATGGTCTCTTGGCAGAATCTCGAGACCCAGCGCGCGCGCAAATACTTCCTGCAGAACGCTTCGAACCGAGCGCACGAAGTGGTCGAGGGACGACGCAAGCTGCGCCAGGCGGGGAAGGAAACGACCATCAACGTTCTCGACGCGGAAAACGAGGTCAAGAAGACTGAGCGCGATCTCGCGTTCGCCGACTTCGACGCCAAGCTCGCGGTCTATCGCTTGCTGCATTCGATGGGAGAGCTGAAGGTCGACGACCTTTAGTTTCTAGGTGGAAACCCTTAGAGCGCGTTGGAGTGAAGAGCAGTCGTAGGACTGCATGGAGTTCGGGGGGCGTGCCAAAGCGGGATCCTATTCGATCCAGGTCGGTTCACTTTCGGGGTTTAGTCGCCCCAGTTCGTGACCGATGACACCAAGGATCCAATAGGAGACCTCCAATGGCACCCCCCCCGGAAACTCAAACGCCTGCGGTCGACCCCACCACCGGACTTCCGCCGGTGAGCCAGGGCGTCCCCGGAACCCCGAATCCCACGGATGCGCAAGGCGCTCCGCCAGATCCCGCAAACTTTGATCCGGCCAACGGCCCGGCTCCCGGCGAGCCCGGCCAACCGCCTGCCGGCGACTTCGCAGGCCAACCGCCCACCGGAGAAGCCCCGCCGACGGGCGCTCCTGCCGAAGGCTTCGGCTCCCCGGGCGACGTCCCGCCCGGAACCACCGAAGGCCCGGGACCGGATGCCCCTGCCGGGGATCTCGCCGGACAACCCGGACCCCAAGATGGACCCGGACCCGACGGACCGGCTGATGGACCCGCCGACTTCGGACCGGCCGGAGAACCCGGACCGGGCGATGCGCCCGCGGGTGACCTCGCTGGCGAACCCGGACCCCAAGATGGACTCGGACCCGATGGACCCGCCGACTTCGGTCCCGCAGGAGAACCCGGACCGGGCGATGCACCCGCCGGTGACCACGCTGGCGAACCCGGACCCCAAGACGGACCCGGGCCCGACGGACCCGCAGACTTCGGTCCCGCGGGAGAACCCGGACCGGGTGACGCACCCGCCGGTGATCTCGCGGGCGAACCGGGACCGGGTGATGCACCCGCCGGTGACCTCGCCGGACAACCCGGACCGCAAGACGGACCCGGACCCGACGGACCCGCAGACTTCGGTCCCGCTGGAGAACCGGGACCGGGTGATGCACCCGCCGGTGATCTCGCCGGACAACCCGGACCGCAGGACGGACCCGGACCCGATGGTCCGGCCGATGGCCCCGCCGACTTCGGTCCCGCTGGAGAACCGGGACCGGGTGATGCACCCGCCGGTGATCTCGCCGGACAACCCGGACCGCAAGACGGACCCGGACCCGATGGACCGGCCGACGGACCTGCCGACTTCGGTCCCGCTGGAGAACCCGGACCGGGTGATGCACCCGCCGGTGATCTCGCAGGCGAACCCGGACCGCAAGACGGACCCGGACCCGACGGACCTGCGGACTTTGGTCCCGCTGGTGAACCCGGACCCGGCGATGCGCCCGCCGGTGATCTCGCAGGCGAACCGGGACCGCAGGACGGACCCGGACCCGATGGACCGGCCGACGGCCCCGCGGACTTCGGTCCCGCTGGAGAACCGGGTCCGGCCGATGGCCCCGCCGGTGATCTCGCAGGCGAACCCGGACCGCAAGACGGACCCGGACCCGATGGACCGGCTGACGGCCCCGCCGACTTCGGACCGGCCGGTGAACCGGGACCGGGTGATGCACCCGCCGGTGACCTCGCCGGACAACCGGGACCGCAAGACGGACCCGGACCCGATGGACCGGCTAACGGACCTGCGGACTTCGGTCCGGCCGGTGAACCCGGACCGGGTGATGCACCCGCTGGTGATCTCGCCGGTGAACCCGGACCGCAAAATGGACCCGGACCGGACGGTCCTGCCGATGGACCCGCTCTAGCCGACACGCAGGGACCCGACGGAGAGGCTCCGCCGCAGGGCGAGCCCGGCGAACCCGGACCCGCTGGCGAAGGTGCTCAGCTTGCCGATGGCAAAGCGCCCAATGTGGATCCCAAAGGCAAGCCCGCACCCAAAGGAAAAGGCGCCGACGGAAAACAACTGGCCGAGGGTGAAGGTCCGGACGGCGAACTCCTCGAAGGCGAAGGCCTGGATGGGGAACAACTCGCCGAAGGCCAAGGGCCCGACGGTGAAAACATCGGACCCGACGGTGAACCGAATCCCGAAGGCGCCGGCCCCGACGGCCCCGAAGTGATGGCGCAGGGCGAAGGCCCGGCTGTCCTCGAGGGCGGCCAAGGGCCGGAAGTCATGGGTGGACCGGGCGGTCCCGAAGGACCCGGCCCGAATGGCCCGGGCCCCGAAGGCGGGAAGTTCGCGGGCGGACCCGGACCGGAAGGTGGACCGGGACCCGATGGACCCGGTTTCGGACCGGGACCCGGTGGACCCGGCTTCGGACCGGGACCGGGTGGACCCGGTGGACCGGATGGTCCCGGCCCCAATGGACCGGGAGGCTTCGCGGGCGGGCCTGGCTTTGGCCCGGGACCCGGTGGACCCGGCTTTGGCCCGGGCCCGGGTGGACCGGAGGGTCCAGGAGGAGAATTCGGCCCTGGTCCCGATGGCCCCGGCGAGTTCGCTGGCGGTCCCGGCGAATTCGGACCTGGAGGACCGGGATTCGGACCCGGTCCGAACGGACCCGGATTCGGACCCGGACCCGGCGGACCCGGTGATTTTGCGGGCGGCCCGGGCGAGTTCGGACCCGGCCCCGGTAGCCCCGGCTTCGGACCTGGCCCAGGAGGCCCTGGCTTCGGACCTGGCCCCGGTGGCCCTGGCTTTGGACCCGGACCCGGCGGCCCCGACCCGTTCGGTGGTGGGGCAGCCTTTGGTGCCGCCCCTACGGGCGGAGACCCCTTCGGCCCCGGCCCAGGGGGGGATCCCTTTGGTGGCAGCCCATTTGGCGGCGGCCCCAATCCCTTTGGTGGCAATACGTTCGGGGGGGGGCCCGATCCGTTCTCGGGCGGCGACCCGTTCGGTGGTTCTCCATTCGGCCCCGGACCCGCATTCGGCCCCGGACCGGGCGACCCGTTCGGTGGTCCGGGCTTCGGACCGGGCCCCGGAGATCCTTTTGGCGGTCCCGGCTTCGGCCCGGGTCCGGGAGATCCGTTTGGTGGACCGGGCTTCGGCCCGGGACCGGGATTTGGACCCGACCCCTTCGGGCCCGGTTTCGGACCCGGACCCGGATTTGGCCCGGATCCTTTCGGACCCGGTTTCGGACCGGATCCGTTTGCATTCGGACCCGACCCGTTTGGATTCGGACCGCTCCCCGGAGACCCGGGGTTCTTCGATCCGAACCAACCGTTCGATCCGAACCTTCCGCCTCCGATCTTCATTGATCCGAACCAGCCGCCGCCGGGCGGAGGCCCCGGAGGAGACGCAACACCTTCGGAAGCCGACATTCAGTTCCTGCTGAGCGGTTTGGCGGCGCAGTTTCCGGGTGTCGACACCACGGGGTACGTGGTGCAGAACGGGACCGACGGCAACGATACGCTGACGGCGTCCACGGGCACGAACGTACTCCTGGGCGGCGCCGGTAACGACACGCTGACCGGTGGAGACGGCGTCGACTTGTTGCACGGCAGCAGCGGTGACGATGTACTCAACACCGGGAACGGTGCGGCCAACATGGCCGAAGCCGGTTCCGGGAACGACACGATCACCGGTGGCACGGGTCAGGACTTGTTGAACGGGGGTGACGGCAACGACACCATCGATGGTGGCGCCGGCGATGACTTCATCGACGGCATGGCGGGCGACGACACCTTGAACGGTGGCGCCGGCGACGACGTCATCATCTCCGGTACGGGTGACGACACCATCGACGGCGGCGCGGGAAGCGGGGATGTTCTCTCCTACACGGTTGCATTCGAAGCCGTCACCGTCGATGCCACGGCCGGTACCGTCACCAACGCGTCGGGAATGACCGACACCTACAGCAACATTGAGCAGGTCGCGGGCAGCCAGTTCGGCGACACCTTCAATGGAAGCTCGGGTGCCGACTTCTTCCTCGGCGGCGTCGGCAACGACACCCTGAACGGAAACGGTGGTGACGACACCCTCGCAGGCGGGATTGGCGTCGACACGATGGACGGTGGTGCAGGAAGTGACACCTTCCTCTACACCAGCTTGGGTGACGGAGAACTCGAAGCCTTCAACAACACGCCGACCACCAGTGGGTTGACGGGAGACCTGATCGCGAACTTCGTCTCCGGGACCGACGGGTTTACGTTCCAGGGAACGTCGACCTTTGCGTCCCTGTTCTCGACGGGCACCCTCGATGCTTCGAAGTTCGTCGTGATCGGCAGCGAGTACGATGGAAACAACGCCGGTGGCAATGCGACCTACGATGGCAACGGCGCCGTCTTCATCTACGACTCGGCCGACCACCTGATCCTCGACACGAACGGGGCCGGTGGGGGCTACACCGTCATCGCGACCGTAAGCGGCGACGACGTGGTGAATACGGACATCACGATCTCGTTGGATGCCTAACGCGAGTCAGGCGAACGCCTGAGCCCACAATTTTGGCGGCCCGATCCCACCGGGGGGGTCGGGCCCGCCAAGCCTCCCGCCCGGCTATTCGCCGAGCGCGAAACTCACCAGCGTGGCGCGAAACCCATCGGGGTTGTCGATCATGACCGAGTGCCCCGCTTGGGGGACGACGGCCAGGCTTCCCTTCGGCAGCGCTTCTTCCATGGCATCCGCTGCATCGGCGGACAACACATCCGACGCGGCACCGCGCACCACCAGGGTGGGACACGGCATGCTGCGAAGCGCATCCCAGAGCGCGGCGGATTCCTTCGCGGACCACTCGGCCGCCTCTTCGGCGCTCCACTTCGCGCGTCCGCGCCCGAACTGGGGATCGAGCTTCAATTCGTAGCGGCCATCCGGGCGCTGGCGCGTCGTCGTGCGCGCGATCGAGGCCAGGGTCTTGGGTTTGGCGGCCGGATAATTGCGCGCCAACACCATCTCGTATTCCTCGATCGACGCAAAGCTCCAGTCCGCGCGCTGCATTTCACCCGAGATGCGCGACACGCCGCGCTCGTCGAGATCCGGCCCTGAATCGACGATCACCAGGCCCGCCATCTTCTCGGGATTGCGCCCCGCAAAACGCAACGCCACGCGTCCCCCCATGGAGAACCCCACCACCACCAGGCGCTCGATTCCGAGGGATGCGACCACGGCTTCGACGTCGCGCGCCATGCTCAGGTGGTCGTAACGCCCGTCTTCGTCGCGATCCGAATCCCCGTGGCCCCGCATATCGAGCGCCAGGGTTCGGTAATGGGACGCCAGTGCGGGCGCCGCCGAATCCCACACGTGGGCATCGTTCGAATACCCGTGCAAAAACAAGAGCGGCGTACCTTCGCGGCTCCACTCGAGGGCGTGCAGCGTGAGGCCGTCGGCAGCGGACAATCTCAAGGACCGGGGGACGTCTTCATTCTTCGACAAAGGGATTCTCCGCGTCGCCAACCAGAACGTGTTTCATCACCTTCCCGGTGGCGTTTCGAGGCAGGGGTTCGCTGCGCAGTTCCCAATGGGCGGGAACTTTGAATTTCGCAAGGGCGGCGCCGACCCATTCCGCCAGCGCGTTCGTCGCCGGGGTTCGTCCCCCGACCGGGACCACGATCGCCTTCACTTCCTGTCCGAATTCTTCACTCGCAACCCCCACGACCGCGGCTTCGCGCACGTCCGCATGGGCTTCGAGACGCTGCTCGATCTCGACGGGGTAGATGTTCTCGCCACCGCGCAGGATCAGGTCGCGCTTGCGGGAATTGATGTAGAGGCGACCGTCCGCCAGGTGCCCCACGTCGCCCGTGCGCAACCAGCGGCCGGGCCCGATCACCTCCGCCGTCGCCGCCGGGTTGCCCCAGTATTCTTTCATCACCACCGGGCCGCGCACGAAGATCTCGCCCTCCTCCCCTTCGCCAAGCGCGCGACCTTGCGCATCGCGCACTTCCAGGTCGACGGTCGGGATCGGTCGGCCGACGGAAGTGGGGTGGGCTTCGAGGTCCGCGCCGTGATTCAAGGTGGCGAGCGCCGTGGATTCCGTCAGCCCGTATCCGACGCCCATGGAAGTACGCGAGCCCGGAAACACCTCGCGCAAGCGCTCCTGCATGTGGGGCGCCAGCGGCGCGCCCCCGGAACCCACGTTGCGGACCTGTGAAAAATCGAAGCGCCCGACTTCCGGATGGTTCACCACCCGCCACGCCATGGTCCCCATCGGCGACCAGTTCGTCACGCGTTCGCGCTCGAGGGTCTCCATTACGCGCAGGGGATCGAAGCGACCGGACATCCAGACCGTCTTGATGCGCGACGCGATGCCCATGACGGCGCCGGGATACAGACCCGATACGTGGAACAGCGGATTGTTGATCAACGAAACGACGGGGGTCGGTGCCGTGGGCGTTTGGACGGCGCCCGAACGCGCCGCAAAGATCATCATGCGCGCCCCGTGAAAGAACTGCGCGGAAGTCACCGCCACGACGTTGCGGTGGGTGTTGACCGCCCCTTTGGGTCGTCCCGTCGTACCGCTCGTATAGAGCAAGACCGCCGCATCGTCTTCGTCGATGTCATTCGTCGGAAGCGACGCAGCGAGATCGTAGTTCCAGAGTTTTTCGAAATCCGATTCGATCTCGACGACCGGAACGCCCGCATCGCCTTCGAGCCGCGCGAGGCGCTTGCGGTCGCCGATCAGGAGTTTCGGATCGCAATCCGCGACCCCAAAGGAGATCTCGTCGCCCGACCACCAGCCGTTGAGCCCTACCGCGATGGCGCCCAGACTGGTGGCCGCCCAGAAGGAGACGATCCATTCCGGGCAGTTCGCTGCCAGGATCGCCACGCGGTCGCCACGGCGCACACGGTATTGTGTCGAAAGGGCTTTCGCGACGGACGCCACGGCCTGGGCGTGTTGACCGAAGGAGATGCGGCGGTCTTCGTACACGATGTATTCGCTGTCCGCTGCGGCGAGCGACCCCTCGAGCATGGCCCGCAGGTGCGAAGTGCGCTGGCGAAACACCTTCGAAGGCGCTCCGAGCACGGTTTCCTCGACGATTTCGAAGGGCGCGCCGGGTTGGGTGAGCTCGGCTTCGATCTCCGCCGGAGTCACCACGGGACTATCCGAGTTTCGCGATGATGTCGTTGGCGAAACGTTCGAGCCCACGCCGTTTGTCGTCGAGGGCGTCCGAAGGTCCGCCGTAGGCGAGCCACGGCATCGTGACGACGCCCGTCACGCCCGCGTCTTCCAGCCGACGGAAACCGTCGACGTCGTAGGCGTCCGAGCAGGAAACGAAGGCTTCGAAGGGCTCCCCGTCGCGACCGTATTCTTTTCGCAATTCGTGGAGTCGCGCGATGATGGTTTTGAGCTCTTCATAGGGATGGATCACCGAAATCCACCCATCTCCCAAACGCGCCACACGACGGAATGCCGCTTCGCTCAACCCACCGACGTAAATCGGAACCTTTGCGGTCGGCGCCGGCCGCATCTGCAAGCGATCGAACTTGTAGTGTTGGCCGTCGTATTGCGTCCAGTCGCCACTCCACACCTGGCGCAGGATTTCGATGGACTCGTTGCAGCGACGGCCGCGGGTCTTGAAGTCCTGCTCGAGAACGTCGAATTCTTCCTTCAACCAACCCACGCCGACTCCCAACGCCACGCGATTGTTGGAAAGCACCGCCGCGGTTCCGACGGACTTCGCGACCTGCAACGGGTTGCGCATGGGGAGCACATAGACGTTGGTGAAGAAGTGGAGGTGTTCGGTCACCGCCGCCATGGCGCCCACGGACACCCAGGGATCCGCCCAGGGGGTATCGGCGTCGAACGCCGGCTTCCCGTCATCGTGGTAGGGATACGCGGATTCGAATCGTTCGGGATAGACGACGTGATCCGACAGCGCGAAGCCGTACCAGCCGCTTTCATCCGCGATCCGGGCGATGTCGAGATAGTGACTCGGGTCGGAAAAAGAGAGCGCGGTGACGAACTTCAAAAGCCAGGCCTCCTATGGGCGATGCGCGGAAACCCAGGCGGTCCGCCGAGCGTTCACGAACGCGAAACGAGTGCATAACACCGTTAGATGAGATTAACAACGCTGTCGTGCGATCGAAGCGAGTCGGCTTAGAAGGGCTTTTCGAGTGTCGTATGGCCGAGGCCTATCGACGCGAAAGCGCGGACCAGCGCGCGTTGAATCCGCTCTTCCTGAACTTCACCCGGAAGGATGTGGTGTGCGCGGCACGGCACGCAGCGCAAGGCCTCCGCGCGGATCTCGAGCACGAAGGGAGAGACGCGCTCGAGCCAGATTCGACCCTTCACGCTGGCGATTTCCGGTTCTGCGCCATCGATGGGTTTGTCGCAGCGGCGACACGCGAGCCGCGGGCGCCACCAGCCTTTCTGCTGCGCCACGGGAAACGAACCTTTGGAGAAGATCGCGTCCAAGAGGTCGGCCTCGAAATCCGGATAGGGCCAATACACCGCGTGCCCCTCGGTCTCGCAGCGCAGTGCCTTCAGCCCCGAAATCGCGACGACCACGTCTTCGCACTCGCCGCGAAAATCCGGCAACGCGCGCTGACTGAGCAGCGCTTCGCACTCCTTGCATCTCATCCGATCGCGATCCCCGCGTAATTGCTGCTTGAAAGAACCCCGCCCGGCCCCATAGACTCCTCCCGGGAGGAATTCGAATGCCTGCGGATAGTTACCATTTCGGCGTCACCCTGCCTCAGATTAAGCGCACCTGGGAAGAGGCGCGCAGCGCCGCCATCGAATTCGACCAACTCGGTTTCGACTCCGCCTGGGTGTGCGACCACGTCTACGGAGTGCCGCTCCCCACCCTGCCGATCTTCGAAGCCTGGACCCAATTGGCCGCGGTGGCCGCGGTGACGGAACGCATCGAGCTCGGCACCCTCGTCACCCCGCCGGGCTTTCGCAACGCGGCGGTGCTGGCCAAGCAGATCGCGACGCTCGATCACATTTCCAACGGACGCGCCATCGCGGGGCTCGGCGCCGGCTGGTTCACCGCGGAATTCGAGGGCTACGGCCTGCCCTTCCCTTCGCTCGGCGCGCGCATGAAGGCACTCGACGAAACCGCCGACGCGATGAAGCAACTCTGGACCCAGGAGCGCGTGACCTTCGAAGGAGAGCACGTGACCCTGCGCGACGCCATCTTCGAACCGAAGCCCGTGCGCCGTCCGCCGATCCTGATCGGGGGCGGCGGAGAAAAGGTGTTGATGGGCATCGCCGCCCGCCACGCGGACATCTGGAACAACCTCGCCGTCTTCCAACCTCAACTCGCCAGCAAGATCGACGCCCTCAAGCGCCGCTGTGACGACGTCGGACGCGATTTCGATTCCATCGCCGTGGCCCAACAATGCGTCGTGGTGATCGGCGAAGACGACGAATCCGCCAAACAACAGCTCGCCAAGGCGCACAAGGTCTACGGAGGCCACATGGGCGCCGGCCTGGAAGAGCACGGAATCTGGGGGTCGCCCGCCGGGGTGATCGAGCGCATCGAGCAACACCGCAAGCTCGGCTGCAGCCACTTCATGATCGAGTTCTTCGGGCGCGATACCCGCGTCCCCGCCCGGCTCTTCGCCGAGAAAGTGATCCCCGCTCTGCGCAACTAGCGGACCCTTGCGGCGTCGGCTGACCCGCTTGGGCCACCTCCTGCGAAGGTTTGCGTCGGGCTAGGAAAGGGGTTCGGCGAGCAGTCGGTTCATGCGTTCGAAGGCGTTGCGCATGGCAATGGCGTAGAAGACGTCCGTGAGCTGGGCGTCGTCGTAGCCGTATTCCGCCCGCACCGCGTCCACCAGTTTCGGGGTGGTCCGCGCGGCGTAGCGGGTTCCCACGAACGCGAGCGCATCCAGCGGATCGATCGGACGCGCGTGAAATCCCACGGCCTCGGCTTCGCAGGTCGGTAGCGCGCTCGCCACCGCACAATCGACGCGGCGGCGAAGTTTCGGATCGATTTCGCCCACGACCGGCGACACCGTCGTCAAGAACGCCGCCACGTTGGGGACGTCGCGAATTTCCGCGTAGCCCTTGGGGAGCGGGCCGAAAACCGATTCGGCCTGGGACAGCGCCGCGTCGCCGTCGAATTCGAGACTTCGGTTCTCGAGGTCCAGGAAGCGCCCCATGGCCCAACCCTGAAAGCGCACGCCGAGGCGGCGCAGGGCCGCGAAGCGCGGCTGAACGATCGGCAGATCACTCTGGATCCCCACCAGATCCGCGATGCGGTTGATGAAATGAAACGATGCGAGAACCGCCACCAGCTCGATGGCGCCGACGCGACCGAACACGTCGACCCAGCGCTTCAGATCGTCGGGGTCCAACTTCGCGGGCTCGATCACGCTCTTGCGCGCCACGCTGTAGAGCGCCCGTTCTTCGCGGCTCAGGACGGCGGGATCGAGATCCCCCTCCGCAAGGGTCAGCGCATGCTGGGCCTTCATTCCTGCAGCCTGCAGGACCGCTTGGTGCGAAGTCGTTCAGTAGAAGCAATCGTTGAAACGGGAAATCAGCACCGCCAGGGTTTCGCGCTGCGTGCGCGGAAGCGTTCCGCACCAACCCACGTAGTGGTATCCGAGGGCGACGTTGCGCACCCAGCCCGGGCGCTGGGAAAAGCATTGCACGATCTGCATGGCGACCGGCGGAGCCGTCGAGGCCCCCCACAACTCGAGTCCTTCGTCATAGGCCTCGCGAAGCTCGGGAGACGCACGGCGTCGGGGAATGATCTCGATCGTGGTCACGGGTTCAAACTACCCCCGAAACCCGCAACGCCGCAAGCGCGGCCCCTACCCGGCATCCTTCGCGCGGGAATCCGGGGCGCGCTGGCGAACGCGGTCTCCCGCTAGCTCGTGGGACGTGATGACCCCCACGGAGCGTTCGTAGAAGAGGTAGTCCCAGGCCCAATTGACCAGCACGATCAAACGGTTACGAAAACCGATCAGCTGAGCGATATGGACCACGAGCCAAAGGATCCAGGCTAGGAATCCGTGAAACGCAAAGCGTCCCAAGCGCGCCACCGCCGCGTTGCGACCGATCTGGGCGAGCGAACCGGGATCGCGATAACGAAACGGCGTGAGTTCGCGTCCCTCGAGCAGTGCGCGCACGTTGCGGGCCGCGTAGCGCGCCTGCTGGATCGCCACGGGCGCCATCATGGGCAACCCGCGTCCTTCCACTTCCAGGTAGGCCGCGTCACCGATCACGAACACCTCGTCGCGATCCGGAAGTTGCAGCGTGGGACGGACGCCGACGCGACCCTGGGGAGCCGGCGGCGCGCCGAGACATTTGAGCAGCGGCGCAGTCTGCACACCGGCCGCCCAGATCAGGGTCTGCGCCGGAATGATTTCGTCGCCCTGGAGCACGACGCGGGAGCCGTCAAAGTGCGTCACCCGCGCGCCGAAGCGCACCTCGACATGCTTCTTCCAGAGAATCTCCGCCGTGTGATCCCGCAGGCGCGCCGGCATGTCGCTCAACAACCGATCCGTCGCCTCGAGCAGAATGACGCGCACATCCTTGAGCGACAGATTGGGAAAATCCTTGGCGATCACGTGCCGAACCAACTCCGACAAGGCACCGGAGCACTCGACGCCCGTCGGCCCTCCCCCCACGACCACGAAGGTGAGCAGCGCGCGGCGCCGGTCCGCGTCGGGCTCCTGCACCGCGAGCTCGAACATGCGCAGCAATTGATTCTTGATCGCGACGGCGTCGGGAATGTCTTTCAGCGAGAGTCCGTGGGCCTCGACGGAATCGAGCCCGAAGAAATTCGTGACGCCGCCGGGCGCCAGCACCAGCACGTCGTAGTCGACCGCACCGGTGGACGTCTCGAGCCGTTTTCGATCGAGATCGATGTCCTGAACGCAGGCCAGGCGAAAAGCGATGTTCTTCGCGTCGCGCAGGATCGTGCGTACCGGGCGCGCGATGTCGGCGGGCGAGAGCCCCGCGATGGCGACTTGATACAAGAGCGGCTGAAACAAGTGGTAGTTGCGTTGATCGACGACGGTCACCCGCGCCTTCGAACGCGCGAGACTCTGGGCCACGCGAAGTCCCGCGAAGCCCGCACCCACGATCACGACGTGAGGCGCTTCTTCCGCCATCTCAACCGCGTTCGGTGCGTTTGCGCTCGCTGCCCCCAAGAACGCGCTTGCGCAATCGGATTGCGCCCGGGGTGACTTCGACCAGTTCGTCGTCGCCGATCCACTCCAGCGCACCTTCGAGGGTGATGACCCGCGGCGGCGTCAAGATCGCGTTTTCGTCTTTGCCCGCGGCCCGCACATTGGTGAGTTTCTTGGCGCGGCACAGGTTGACCACCATGTCGCCGCTGCGGCGGTTCTCGCCCACGACCTGGCCTTCGTAAATCGCTTCACCGGCGTTCACGAACAAAGTCGCCCGCTCTTGGATATTGAACAGGCTATAGGGGGTGGCGGTTCCGGACTCGCTCGCGATCAACGCGCCCACGGGCCGTCCCGGCAAGTCGCCCGCGTGGGGCTCGTAGCCACGGACACTGCGGTACAGGACGCCTTCGCCGCGCGTGTCCGTCAAGAATTCACTGCGGTAGCCAAACAACCCGCGGCTCGGCACCGTGTATTGCAGCAACACCCGCTCGCCGCGGTGTTCCATGGCGTCCATCTGGCCCTTGCGCGACGCCAGCTTCTCCATCACGACGCCCGCGAAGCTGTCGGGGACCTCGATCACCACGTCTTCGACCGGCTCGCAGCGACGCCCATCGATTTCGCGAACGATGATCTCCGGACGCGAGACGCCCATTTCATAACCTTCGCGCCGCATGGTTTCGATCAACACCGACAGCTGCAACTCGCCGCGGCCCGCCACTTCGAAGGAATCCGCCCGATCGGTGCTGACTTTGATCGAGACGTTGGCGAGGGCTTCCCGGTTCAAGCGGTCGCCGATCTGGCGCGCCGTAAGGAAACGGCCCGACTTGCCTGAGAACGGCGAGTTGTTGGGAGAGAAGCGAACCCGCAACGTCGGCGGATCGATCGGGATCCGCGGCAACGCGTCGAGTGCGCTCGGCGGACACAGGGTGTCGCCCACCTCGATGCTGTCGATCCCCGCGATCACCACGATTTCGCCCGCCCGGGCATCCTCGATTTCGACACGGTCGAGGGCGCGGGGGGCAAACAACTTCGTGACGCGGAATGTCTCGCTGGGACCGTTCTCACCGATCCGCTGCACCACTTCGCCACGGCGCATCCGACCGCGTTCCACGCGACCGATGATGAGACGGCCGAGAAAATCGTCGTAACCGAAGGTGACGGCCTGGAATTGCAGGGTGCCTTCGGTGTCGACCTGGGGCTCCGGCACGCCGGCGAGGATCGCATCCAGAAGCGGGCGCAGATCCTGTCCGGGAACGTCCGGGTCCAGGGTCGCAAAGCCCGCCTTGGCCGACGCGTAGACGGTGCTGAAGTCGAGCTGCTCGTCGTTCGCGCCGAGTTCCGCCAACAGATCGAAGACCTCGTCCGCGATGGCGTGTCCGCGCTGCTCCGGGCGGTCCATCTTGTTGACCACGAGAATCGGGCGCAGGCCCTGGGCGATGGCTTTGCGGACCACGAACCGCGTCTGGGGCATCACGCCTTCGACCGCATCGACGATCAGCAAGACGCCGTCGACCATGCCCAGAATCCGCTCGACCTCGGCTCCGAAATCCGCGTGCCCGGGCGTGTCCACCAGGTGGATCTGAACCCCTTCGTATACGACGGAAGTGCTCTTGGCGGTAATCGTGATGCCGCGCTCGCGCTCCAGGTCGCCGGAGTCCATGGCGCGCTCGCTCACGACCTGGCGGTCGCGAAAGGAGCCCGTCTGGCTCATCAATCCGTCCACCAGGGTCGTCTTGCCGTGGTCGACGTGGGCGATGATCCCGACGTTGCGGATTTCTTTGCGCGAGTCCTTCATTGCGCGCCGACCCTAGCAGAGTGGGGGGGGCTTTGACCCGCCCTGGGCCCCACCCGCCGCAACGCGGGCCCAGACGGCGCCCTGGGGTGAAACCCGGACCCGGGGCCCCCTACGCGGGATCCGGGTTTCCCCCGCTCCCGCTGGGGGATTCTTTCCCCACTACGCTTTTTCACCCGATCACCGATAAGCAAGAGACCGTTCACAACACATGAATGGATGCGCCTTCGCCAGCTGGGGTCGAGGCGCCTTTGGAGGTTCACGATGGGTCGGGCACGCGCCTGGTTCGCGCTGCTGTTGTCACTCGCCGTGGCTTCTCCGGGCGTTGCCTCCGAGGCCACGCTCGAAGAGATCAAACAGTGCGTCCACGAAAATGCACCGCGCAAGACCACGATTCAACGCCTGAACGCGAACATTTTCGATCGCGCGGGGAACGATCGCCGCCTGGTCGCCAAGGGGTATTGGAAACGCTTCGAGGACGGGCTGTTTCGCCTGCTGATCCGCGTGGAAGCGCCCGCCGATTTGCGCGGTGCCGCATACCTGATTCTCGAACAAGAAGAGCGCAGCGACATGTTCGTGTACCTGCCGGCAGTGGGACGTGTGCGACGCGTCAATGCGCGTTCGGTTTCTGGATCCCTGTTCGGAACGGACTTCAGCTACGAGGACATCGACCACTTGCAACGGGTGTCGGGTTCCGGAACGCAGGAGATGGGCGCGATGGCGATGATCGATGGGCGCAAGGCTCATGTTCTCATCAACCGTCCCTCGGAAGAATACGGCTCCGCCTATTCCAAAATTGATTTCTACGTGGACCAGGAAACCTGCGTGGTCCTGCGCGCCGATTTCTTCGGCGAAGGCGACCAACTCACGAAGCAGATGGTGGCCAAGACGGAATCGCTCGATCGTGCGGGCCACACCTGGTACGCGCGGGAAATTTCCATGACCGACCTCAAGGACCAGACCCACACCGAGGTACTGGCCGAAGACGTCGAGGTCGACGTCAAGATTCCGCGCAAGATGTTCAGCACATCTGCGCTCTTGCGCCGCAACTAGCCCCCCGATTCCCCGTGAGCCGTTTTCTCGCCATCGCCTCGAAGTATCCGGTCGCCGTCTTGACGGTGGTATTTCTCCTGACGGCCATAGCCCTGTGCGGCATCGTCGATCCCAAGACCGGCGCCGTTCGCCTGGAAATCGACCCTTCCGCCGATCGCCTGCTGACCGAGGATCACGACGCGCGCGAAGTCTACGACCGCATTCGCAATCTATTCGGCAGCGACGAACCGTTGGTTCTCGCCCTGGCGGGAGCGGAACTGTTTCGAGCCGAGAACCTCGAGCGCATCGTTCGGCTCACGGAACAGCTCGAGGCGCTACCGGAAGTCCACCACGTCCTGTCGCTCGCGACCGCCACGAACATCAAGGCCGAAGACGACCTGATCGAAATCGCGCCCTTCCTGGACGAGATCCCCAGGTCCCCTGCCGAACTCGCCGACCTGCGCGCCACGGTGCTCGCGAATCCGATCTACGGCGGCAGCCTGCTCTCAAAAGACGGCCAATCGACGGCGCTCCTGGTCTACTTCAACCGTCTCTCGGACAAAGAGCTGATCCGCAGCGGGATCGACCGCCGGATTCGCGCCCTCGCAGACCAGGAACGCGGCGACCTCGAATTGTGGATGAGCGGTGCACCGCACGTGAAGTCGCGCACCAGCGAGGCCTTGCAGAGGAATTTTGCGCGGATCGTGCCCGGCATCGCGTGCATCATCGGGCTGATGCTGGTCGCGGCTTTCCGGAGCTTTCGGGGTGCCCTGCTCCCGCTTTCCACCATTGCGATTTCGCTGGCTTGGACCCTGGGCGCCATGGGCTGGTTCGGGCATTCCCTGAATCTCGTGACCACCATCGTGCCTCCGCTGATCGTCACCCTGGGCTTCGCGTATTCCATGCACGTGGTATCGGAATACTACGATGCCGCGCGCCACGCGGGCCCCGGGGCCGACCGACGCGAGCTGGTCGCCCAATCGATTCGAGACGTCGGTCTCCCGATCGCCATTACGGGCATCACCACGATCGCCGGATTCCTGTCGTTGACCGTGAACCCACTCGCGGCCATTCGGGAATTCGGTCGCTTCGCGGTCCTCGGCATCACCTTCACCGCAATCGTTTCCCTCACCTTCACGCCCGCCATGCTGGCGCTGCTCCCGTCTCCCAAGCGCGGCGTGGGCGCCCATCGGGAAACGCCCCTCCAGCGCTTCGCCAATCGCCTGTCGGATTTCGACTTCAAGAATCGGGGCATCATCATCGGCGTCAGCGTCGCAATCCTCATTCTGATGGCCGCCGCGACCACGGAAGTGCGCGTCTCGACCGGTTACATCAACGGCTGGAAAGAGTCTTCGGACGTGCGTCGGGATTACAACGAAATCAACGAGCGCCTGGGAGGTGTCAACACCTTCTACGTGGCTTTCGAATCGCCCGTGGCCGAAGCGTTCGCGGAACCCGCCAACCTGCGCGAGCTGCGCGATTTCCAACATTGGCTACGCGCGCAACCGGAGATCGGCGGCGCCACCTCGATCGTCGACTACGCGATGTTGATCAATCAATCGCTCCACGCCGGCAATCCCGACCACTTCGCCATTCCCGCAACCAAGCGGCTGGCCATGCAGCTCTACCTGTTCGGAGCCAGCGACGACCTCGATCGACTGGTGGATTCCCGCTACCAGAAGACCAATCTCCTGGTGCGAACACGGATTCAGGATTCCGAACGTCTGGCTACACTCATCACGCGGATCGAAGAACGCTTGAAGGGTCTGCCGCCCCATATCGATTCCAACGTCACCGGCAGCATCGTGCTGTTGAACCGCACCGTCGACGATATCGCGCGCGGGCAGGTGCAAAGCATCGCGATCGCGATCGGGATCATCTACCTGGTGCTGTCGGCGATGTTCACATCGTTTCGCATCGGTCTGGTCGCGCTCTTCCCCAACGTCCTGCCGATCGCGATCTATTTCGGCGCACTGGGTCTGTCGGGCGTCACCCTGAATCCGGCCACGAGCCTGATCGCCTGCATGGCCCTGGGCGTGGCGGTCGACGACACCATCCACTACTTCGCACGCTTCAACCGCGACGCCAAACGCGCTGCGCGCGAAATGCCCGCCACCCGTTCCGCTCTACGCGTGGTGATTCGCCCGGTCACCTACACCACGGCCGGCTTGTGCCTGGGCTTCCTGGTGCTCACCACCAGCGAGCTTCGAAGCCATGCGGAATTCGGTATGCTCGCCGCACTGACCCTGGGCGCCGCCTGGTTGATCGACGTGACCCTGACGCCGGCCCTGTGCGCGTCCGTCCGCATCGTCACCCTGTGGGACGTCTTGCGCTTGGACCTCGGACGCGACCCGCATTCCACCATCGAACTGTTCCAGGATCTGGGGCCGCGACAAGCGCGGGTGGTCGCGTTGATGGGAAGCCTCAAGCGCTATCCCGGCGGCGAGAAGCTTTTTTCCGAAGGCGACGATGCCCACGACATCGCGGTCGTGATCGACGGCGAAGTGGGAATCTCCTTCGTGCGCGACGGTTCCCGGGTGCAGATGTCGAAGATCGCCCGCGGAAAAGTGGTGGGACCGAGCGCCATGGCGTCGGGTCGGCGCACCGCCGACGCCGATGCGCTGACCGATATCCGTCTACTCCACATCACTGCCGAAGACATGGTTCGCCTGCGTCACCGCTACCCCCGCATCGCGGCCCAGGTCTACCGCAATCTCAATCGGGTCCAGGGACAACGCATCGCGACCCTGATGGACCGCATCGGAGATCGCTGGCGCGACCCCTTCGAGTTTCTTCCGATAGACCCCAGCGACGGCGATTCGAACCGGGGCTAGGGGAACCACTCAAATAAAACGATCGACACCCTGAACGCCGTCGGAGAGGCCGTCATCGGCGCGCTGGTACTCGGGATCGAGGAGGTCGTTGATGCGATCCATCACGACCTCCGTGAGCGCGCGAAAGCGATCCCCATAGCGCTGTTCGGCTGCCTGGGTGAACGGCGTGAAGGGCTCTTTCACGCGGTGGGGAGCCAGCTCGAGGCCATCGGGCTCCAGGGGTTCGCCGATGCGGTAGACCGGGCGCCCCCCGGCCGCAAAGGGCGACGAAGTGGGATAGACGTGGTCGCACCCGTTGCAGCCAACGGGAACGATGGTTTGACCCAGGTGTTGGGCGACTTGCACGAGCCCGACGTGCCCCTTGGGCAAGCGAATCGAGCGCGTGCCTTGGGGGAAGACGAGGACGTTCAGTCCGAAGCCCAACGCCACGCGGGTCAAGCGCAGGACTTCCGCCATCATGGCGTCGAAGTTCCGGTCGAAGTAATCGCGGAAGCCGCTTCCGTCATTCCCCCCGTAACTTCGAACCAGGTCCGGGACGTTTTCGGTCGCCTGGGCGAGCAGCCGGGGAACGTCCTCCCGAGGTGCCTCGGTAATGTCCCGAATCTGTCGGTATTCTTCGTTGCTGGGCCTGCGGCCGAGCTTCGCGCGAAATTCCGTGGTGAGCACGTAGCCGCGCGATGGCAAAGGGATGTTGTTCGTGGCGTGCATGAACGCGCCCATCAGCGGGTTCTCGTAATATTTGCCCTTCACCCAGACCGAGATGTGGCGGTGGTTCTCTCCGCCATCGCGGTAGAGCTGGTACATGAAGGGGAAATAGTTGAAGCGATCCGTGTGATTCATGGCGAACAGCACGGGCCGGTCCAGGGGAATGTTCTGCTTGCCTTCGATCACGATCTCGGTCCGGCGCGGGAAACGGTAGTCCCAGCGCATGGCCAGGTTGGCCAAAAGGATCTGCCCCCAGGGCTTGGGGCTGAGATTCAGGGACTTCAGGCGCTCCAGGTCGATCACGATCGGCTCCTCGCCGGCGACAGTATGCCGAAGCGGCTCCCGATCGCACCAAATTTAACTGCCCAGAACTACTGGGATTTCATGTTCCACCCCCCCCTTCGCAAGGCGGGACCGGGTTGTTATCTTCCTCGCCCCATGAAAACCCGTCGGCTTGCGCTCGTGTTGCTGGCCGTTGCAGTGGCACAAGCCCCAGGCTCACCCGCCGCTGCAGCGCGCACGCTCAATTGTGATGCGATTCCCAAACTTCTGCGGGGCTACCTGCAGAAGCACCTGCAATACCGGCAGCTCTCCAGCGAGATCCGGCAGCGGGCCGCGGAGTCCTATCTAAAGAAGATCGATCCCTCGAAGACGTTGCTCATGAAGTCCGATGTGGATGCCCTCGAGAAATCCCTTCGCACTCTGTTCGACGACATCTCCCGGGGCAACTGCACGAAGCTCGACGATCTGCAGAAACAGCTCGTGAAGCGCTACAGCGAAATGGAGGCCTTCGCCCGCACGTTGCTCGCGGACCCCGAGTTCGCCTTGGATGAGTCCACCCGCCTGGTGCTCGACCCCGACGACCGCGGCTACCCCAAGAACGCCAAGGAACTGGCGGACCTGCGCAAGCGATTGATTCATTTTCAGATCTCGAACTATCTGAGTGCCGACAGCGAACTCGACGAAGCCAAAGAGAAGCTGATCCATCGCTACGAGCTGCTGACGCGGCGGGCCGGAGAGCTGACGGCGGAAGACGTCTACGCCCTGTTCCTCGACGCCTTCGCCACGGCCCTCGACCCGCACTCGGGCTACTTCTCCGCCGACGCCCTGGAAGATTTCCAGATCAGCACCGGTCTATCCCTCGAAGGCATCGGTGTCGCGCTGCGCTCGCCGGACGGTTACAGCGTCGTGGAACACATCATCCCCGGTGGCGCCGCCGACCGTCAGTCTTCCCTGAAACCCCACGCTTCCCTCAAACCCCAGGACAAGATCATCGCCGTGGCCCAGGACGACGGCGGCGACCCGGTGGACGTGATCGACATGGCGTTGCGCGACGTCGTGCGCCTGATCCGCGGCAAGAAGGGGACCAAGGTCCATCTCACGATTCTGCGCCAGGGCGACAAGACCGAACGTTTTACGGTCACCATCGTACGGGACAAGATCGACCTTCAGGATCAAGCGGCGAGCCTGCGATACGAGACGCGTACCGTGGGAGACAAGACGCTCAAGCTCGGCATCATCGAGCTGCCCTCCTTCTACGGCGACGACGACCCGGACAAGCGCCGCGCGGCGGAAGACGTGGGCAAGCTCCTCACCGAAATGAACGACGAGCGCGCAGACGGGCTGGTGCTCGACCTGTCGAAGAACGGCGGCGGGTTGCTCGAACAAGCCGTCTTGGTTTCGGGGTTCTTCATCAAGAGCGGCGGAGTCGTCGCGGTTCGCGATTCCGGCGGCCGCCGCGACGTGTTGAACGATCGCGACGATCGCTTGCTCTACAGCGGCCCCATGGTGGTCCTGATTTCGCGCGTCAGCGCCTCGGCGAGCGAAATTCTGGCGGGGGCCCTGAAGGACTACGACCGCGCGGTGATCGTGGGCGACGACCACACGTTCGGCAAAGGCACGGTACAGACCGTCGTCCCCCTGGCTCCCGGGTTGGGCGCCTTGAAGGTCACCACCGCCAGCTTCTTCCGTCCCGGCGGCGCATCGACTCAGCTCCTCGGCGTCAATGCGGATGTCGTCATCCCTTCCCTGTTCAATACGGACGAGATCGGCGAGAAATCCCAGCCCTATGCACTTCCCAGCCAGACCATCGACGCGTTCGCGAGCGAGCGCGCCAACGGCCGGCCCGGTCAGGCGCAGTGGAAGCCCATCTCGCGGAAAGTCGCCAAAGAGCTCGCCAAGCGCTCGGCGAAGCGCATCGCGAAGATCGAAGAATTCGCCAAGGTGGTCGAGCGGCTCGAGGAAGCGGAAGAAAAATCGAGTGAAGTCCACCTCGCCGAGATGCTGAAGGAACGCGAAGAAGCCAGCGAAGACGAGAAGAAGGACGAGGGCGCCGAAAGCGACGCCGAAGAGAAAGACAAAGACGAGCTTTCGATTCAGCAAATCGAGGCCGTCTCCGTTCTCGCGGACCTGGTCACCCTCCAAGCCGAGTAACGGCCGAACGGAAACTCCATGGCGAACGACCCCATGGACGCACTGTTCCAGACGATCCGGAACGAATGCAATTCGGGCGTCTGGTCGCGAGGCGTCGAGCTATCGCGCGCCGGGGCGGTCATCTCCACCCGCCGCGACGACTCCTGCATGGAACTCCAGGTCAATACCCGCGGCGGCATGCAGTGTCCGGCCGTCACGCTCCACCTCGAGGACGAAGACTGGGAATGCGAATGCGCGAGTCCCGAAGACCCGTGTGAACACGTTGCCGCCGGCATCATTGCCGCTCGCCAGGCGGAACGCAGTGGGACGCCCCTGCCCGGCCGTGGCGAATCGTCGGGGTTTCTGAGTTACCGGTTCGAGCGAACGGGTCGAGAGCTGACGCTGCAACGCCATGTGGTGTTCGCGGATCGCGACGAACCCCTGCGCACCACGCTTTCCGCCGTCGCCTCGGATCGCGTCGATGGTCCGCGCTTCGCCGCATCCCAGGCGGACCTGGCGGTCGAACACATCCTGGGTTCCCAACGCAGCGGGACCATGCCGCGGGAAAAGATGGGCGCGCTGCTGGCGGCACTCGCACGCTGCGCCGATGTCCGCTTGGACGGTACGCGCGTGGAAGCGTCGGCGGATCCGGTGTTGCCGCGCGGGCGAATCGAAGACTGCGAGGAAGGCTTTCGCTTGCTCGTCGAGCCGGATCGCAGCATCAGCGAGATCTTTCAAAACGGGGCCGTGCTGTGTGGCTCCGTCCTGCGCCCGGTGGGCGAAAGTGTCCTCACCCGCCGCGAACTCGAGGAGTTCTCACGCGGTCGCATCTACAGCCCCGACGACGTCGCCGAACTCGTATCCCAGGTCCTCCCGGATCTGCGGGAGCGACTCGAAATCGAGATCGCGACCCAGCGCCTGCCGACCGCCACCGTCGTGCGACCGCGCATCGAGGTCGAGGTGACCCGCGAAGGCGATGCCCTGTGCGTTTTCCCGACGTTGGTCTACGGCGATCCGGCCACCGCGCGCATCGACGCCGGCCGTTTGGTCCCCCTGGCGGGCGAGGTTCCGATCCGCGACGAAGTCGAAGAACGCCGCTTGACGCGCGAACTCCACAATGAACTGAAGCTCGCCCCGGGGCATCGCCAGCGCCTGACTGGGGAAGAGGCCATCGCCACGGCGGAGCTGCTGCGCCGATCTTCCGCGAACATTCGCGGCGACGCGGGCGAAGATTTCTATCTCGCGCCCGCCCTCGTGCCCCGACTCCACGTCGAAGCCGACGACTTCGATCTCGGCTTCGTGTCCGAATCCGATGCCGAAGAGAGCCGCACCGCGAATGCCAGTTCGGTGCTTCGCGCTTGGCGCGAAGGCGAGTCCCTGGTCCCTCTCCTGGGTGGCGGGTTCGCCCCGATCCCGACCGAATGGCTGTCCCGTCACGCGGAGCGACTCGCCGACCTGTTGGCCGCCAAGGGCGATCGCGACGCACTCCCGGCGAGTGCGCTGCCGGATCTGGCGCGCCTGTGCGACGACCTCGAGGAGCCGCGCCCGGCCAACTTCGCCCAGCTGGAAAGCCTCGTGACGGGCTTCGAGGGGCTTCCCCACGCGCCGCTTCCCGACGGACTCCAGGCCGAATTGCGCGCGTACCAAAAACGCGGTGTCGATTGGTTGTTGTTCCTCCGCCAAGCGGGACTCGGCGGACTTCTCGCCGACGACATGGGGTTGGGGAAAACGCTACAGGCGTTGTGCGCCGTCGCTGGGCGCACGCTCGTGGTCGCGCCCACCAGCGTGCTGCACAACTGGGCCGATGAAGCCCAGCGCTTTCGCCCCGACCTTCGCGTCTCGATTTACCACGGCCCTTCCCGCGCGCTCGACCCCGAGGCCGACCTCACCATCACCACCTATGCACTGCTGCGCATCGATGCGGACATCCTGAAGGCGGTCGCCTGGCAGACCGTGGTGTTGGACGAAGCCCAGAACATCAAGAACCCGGACAGCCAAGCGGCTCGGGCCGCATTCTCCCTCGAAGCGCCCTTCCGCCTGACCCTGACCGGAACGCCGGTCGAAAACCGCTTGGAAGAGCTGTGGAGCCAATTGCACTTTGCGAACCCGGGACTGCTCGGCGGTCGCAGCGATTTTCAAGATCGCTACGCGCGTCCCATTGCGTCTGGAGACGCCGAGGCCGCGGAGCGGCTCCGCGAGCGCATCAAGCCGTTCGTGTTGCGCCGGCTCAAGCGCGACGTCGCCCCGGAACTTCCCCCGCGCACGGATATCGTGTTGCGCTGCGAACTCGACGCGGGCGAACGCGAGCTGTACGACAGCCTGCGCGCCGCCATGCTGCCGGACGTGGTGCGCAAGCTGCGTGAGGGGGGCAATGTCATGGCGGCGTTGGAGGTGCTCTTGCGCTTGCGCCAGGCCTGCTGTCACGCCGGCCTCGTCCCCGGCAACGAAGACGCCACCCATTCTTCGAAGCTCGCCCTGCTCCTCGAAGAACTCGAGACCGCCATGGCGGACGGCCACAGGTCCTTGGTCTTCTCCCAATGGACCTCGCTGCTCGACCGAGTGGAACCGCTCCTGCGCGCGGCCGACTTCCCGTTCACGCGACTCGACGGTTCCACCCGCGATCGTGCCGGCGTAATCCAGAGCTTCCAAGACGAAGACGGGCCGCCCATCATGCTCGTCTCCCTGCAAGCCGGTGGAACCGGGCTGAACCTGACCGCGGCCGATCACGTCTTCCTACTCGACCCCTGGTGGAATCCCGCCGTGGAACAGCAAGCGGCGGATCGCGCCCATCGCATCGGCCAGGATCGCCCGGTGGTCGTCTACCGCCTGGTCGCCGAACAGACCGTGGAAGAGCGGATTCTCGAGTTGCAGGACCGCAAGCGCGAATTAGCCGAGATCGCAATCGGCGGCGCGGAGGTCGGTGGCCAACTGCAGCGCGAAGATCTACTCGCGCTCTTGGAATAATCACTCAGTCCGCTGCCGGGAATTCGAGTTCGCTGCGCGCAATCGTGCGCTCCCAGAGGCGCTCCCCCGCCGCGTCGAAGACTTCGAGCGTCAACCGCCGATCCTCGTGCGGTCCGGAAAAGCGAAGCTTTCCGAAATTTCGCTCGGAAACCAGCGTACCCGCGACACGGTCCGGATTCGCGCGTTCCGCTTCGCCGGCCGCGAGCACGTGCACACCGGAAGTAAGCGGGGAACTCGTGAAGTCGTAGAGGGGGTATCCCCCGTCGGGCACCACCCGAACCAGCTCCGTGTGGTGCCGGTCTCCGCTCAAGAACACGACGCCTTCCACCCGTTCATCCACGATGAAGCGAAGCAGCGCTCTGTACTCCTCGGAAAACTCCGACAGCGATTCGTAGGGGCTGTGGCGATTCAAGACCTGATTGCCGACCGCGACGACCTTGAAGCTGGCGCGCGATTCGACCAGACGCCCCTGCAACCACGCGAGTTGATCCGCGCCGAACATCGTGCGCCCGGGTGCGCTCTTCCAACGGTTGGGCGTTCGGTAGGTGCGATCGTCGAGCAAAAAGAAATCCACATCCCCCCAGGCAAACGCCTGAAAGGCCCCGGGTACGTCGGGCAACCCGTAATAGGGCGCGGGCCAATAGGTTTCGAACAGTTCGAGGGCGGTGTGCTTCAGCGGATACGTGCGATCGCCGTTGTTGGGGCCGAAGTCGTGGTCGTCCCAGATCGCGTAGTGGGGGGCGGCGGCCAACAGTCGCTGCAAGTAGGGCGAGGCGCGGTGTTCGCGGTAGCGGTAGCGGAGTCCGCCGGGCGAGGAATAGTCCGTTTTGCGCGTGTAGAGGTTGTCGCCGAGCCACAACACCAAATCCGGTGCGAGGTCCGCCATGGCGTCGAAGATTTCGTAATCGCCGCCGTAGTCGAGACCCGGGGGATCGGACTTCGGATCGCCGATGAAGGCGCATGATCCCGTCACGACGGAAAACTCCGGGGGATCGCCGCGTCCCCACCAGAGTGACTGGGTGCGAAACGCCAGGGGATAGGGCCGGCTCGCGCGTTGGCCGTCGATCCAGAGTTCGTATTCGTAGCGCTGCCCGGGGTCGAGTTCCCCAAGGACGGCGGTCGTGGAAAAATCCGATTCCGCGCTGGCGGCGAGGGACTGGGTCCAAAGCGCATGCTCGCCGCGACCTTGCGGGAAATAGCGGATCTGGATCTCGGCCGGCGCGTCGGTTTGAACCCAGATGGAGGCTTCGCGCGTGTGGACGTAGCCCAGCAAGGGCCCCGCGCGCAGACCCGCGCTTGCGCACCCGAGCAGAAGTGAAAGAACCGCGAACGCCAGGATCCTCACGGGCGCGCAGTGTATCGCGCCCGGGGCCGGATTGTGAGGCGCCGCACAGACGCGATAGGATCCCGGCTCGAATCGAGTAAGGAGAACCCCTTGGCGGAAGACACCTCCCAGCGAATCTCAGTTTCCATCGAAAAAGGCATTGCGGATGTGCGCTTCAACCGTCCGGACAAGATGAATGCCCTCGATGGCGCCATGTTCGAGGCCATCATCGAAACCGGCAAAGCGCTGGCCGCGAACCCGGCGGTCCGCGTGGCCGTGCTCTCCGGCGAGGGGCGCGCCTTCTGCGCCGGACTGGACTTCACGAGTTTTGCCGCCATGGCGGCCGCCAAAAAGGGAACCGGGAACAAGGGCGCCAACCTGCTCGAGCGCGAAGCGGGGAGCGCGGCCAACCGGGCCCAGCTCGGAGCGTGGACCTGGGCCGAGTTGCCCTTTCCCGTCATCGCGGCCGTGCACGGCGTGGCGTTTGGCGGGGGTCTCCAAATCGCCCTCGCCGCGGACATCCGCTTCGCGACCCCGGACGCGCGATTCTCGGTGATGGAAATCAAATGGGGACTCATCCCCGACATGTCGGGCACCCAGACCCTGCGCCACCTGGTGGGCCTCGACGTGGCGAAGGAGCTGGCCTTTACCGGACGTGAGATCTCCGGCGAGGAAGCCCTGAAGCTCGGGCTCGTTACCCACCTGAGCGAGACACCGCGCGATGCCGCCTTCGCGCTGGCACGCGAGATCGCGGCGAAGTCGCCGGATGCGATTCGCGCCGGCAAGGCGCTTTTTCAAAGTGCCTTCAACGCGAGTGTCGAGGATGGGCTCAAGCTGGAAGAACAAGCCCAACTCTCGGTCATCGGAAAACCGAATCAGATCGAAGCCGTCAAGGCGAATCTCAAGAAACGCGATCCCGAGTTCGAAGACAGTTCTTCTTAACGCGAGCGCCTAATAGGTGTAACGGATTCGCAGGAAGATCTCGTCGCGATCGCGCACGGCCGCGATACCGTTCTCCACGCTCGGGAGGTTGTAGGCTTCGCGGCCCACGTGATTCGTCGGGTTCGCGATGTCGTTGATGGGCATGCGCTTCTGCTCGAAATGCCCGAAGAACCCCGCCACGCCGATCTGCGCCGAGAACCGTTCGCTGAAGCGATAGGTGACCGAGGGAAGAATGGCGCCGGAATTCGAACGGAAGTCGTAGAGCATCAAGAACGACGGCAACAACCGATCTTGGAAATACCCGGTGGCGGCGAGGAAGGTTCCCGTCATGTTCCAGGGGCCAGAGCCGCCCATGTCTTCCCGCCACCCATCGAGGTACTGGAAGAACCACTGCGAATTGAAGAAGAAGGTCCGGTTCACGTTCAGGAAGCGAATGAACGTGGGTCGATCCACCGCCACCGACAGATTGTACTGATCCACTTTCGCCACGTTGCTGTGGGCGTTGTTGTCGGCAATCTGCTGATTGTTGATCCAGGTCGCCTCGAACCCCCAGGAAGTCCGCGTGACATCCTCGGCAAAGTCGAGCGCGAAGCCCAGGACGTTGCGCTTGTTGTAGTCGACCGCGACGGTTCCGCCACCGTGCCAGACGAATTCGCGACGGCCGAAGACATCGTTGCCCCCCGCTTCGACATCGTTGCGGCGCAAACCCGCGATCGTGAACAGACCCCGAATGCCCGAGCAGGTAGTGGGGGCGCGTATGGAACAGGTTTCGAGACTCGGATTTCCGCCGCCCGCCACGTGGGCTTGTCCATCGAACAGGCTGTCGTTCGCCGTGGTGAAGAGCATCAGGTTGAAGGACGTGGCGGCCGCCTCGCTGAGGAAAACCTGGTTCGTAAACGGATGCAGGAGCAGATTCGACGCGGCGCATACGCCACCCGGGTCGCTGATCGTGATTCCGCGCGCCGCCAGGGCGGCCGCGGACCCGACACAACCATCGACGCTCGGATCGTAGTTCGCGTCCAGAACCGTGCGGGCGCCGGGCAGCACGATGGTCCCCATGCCCTCGACAAATCGCGTCGCGACCGGGCCTCCGATGAAACCCACCGTACCGGGCTGCGAAACGGTGTTGTCATGGGTGTCCCGCGAGAGCGTTCCCTCGAACCCCACGAAGGACTGGAGCCAAACACTGGCTTCCCCGTTCATCAAGTCGACGCCCTGGTCGTCGCAATGGGAATTGTAGAACGGGCCGCAGCCGAACAGCGCTTCCTGCTGGGGTGTGAAGTTCTGACTCAGCGTCTGAAAGATGCCAGCAATCGCCCCGCCGTTCCCCGGCCCACTCTCACTCGTAATGTCGGTCACCGCCTGGCTGTTGAGCCTTACCAGCGGGAGGGTAAACGGAGTCACCGCACCGATGAACAGCAGACTTGCAACGGTGGGGCTGCCCGCCAGCAATGCACTGATGAGCTTCGAGTTCGGGACACCGGGCGCCAGCGGCCCCCCCTGGCTGTTGAAGATCGCCAGGGAACAGACCGTCGTGTCGAGCGTACTGAAGAAGAGCGTCGCGCTGCACAAGGTGTGGAAGATGTCCTGATTCGCGTGATGGAAGCGCAGGGAGTCGGTCCCCTGGCGCAAACACGCGGGCTCTTCGCCCGTCAAACAGCGCTCTTCGTTCTCGGTTCGCCGCGGTCGCCCGGTGAAGGGATCGACGTTGCGGCTGTAGCTGAACAGCTGCTTGGTGGTCGGAAAGTCCTCGTAGCCCCAGAAATCGCTGATCGCGAAACTGAAACGACCGGTGCGAAACTCGAGACGCGCGCCGAATTCGATCCCCTTCCAGCTATCCCAGGGGTTCGGCGGTCGGAACTCACCCGCGACGCCGATCCCCAACGCACCGTGACCGAACAGACCAAACGTCTTGGTGCAAACCGGAAGCGGCGTATAGGGCTCGCCGCAACGTCCCAGGTCCGTGGGTTCGAACTGGTCGAGGTTCATCGCCACCTCGAACCGCACGTCTTCCAGGGGGCCAATGTCGTAGAAGGAATAGACGAAGCGCGCCGACCACAAGGCGATTCGCGATTCTTCGAGGCTCGGCAGCGAGGCCAACGCGAGATCCTGGGGATTGAATTGATCGGTGGTGCGGAGCAGCTCGGTCTTGCCCCAGATGATGGATTGCTTGCCGGCGCGCATCCACAAGCGGCCATCGAACATCTCGAGGTCGATATAGGCTTCCTTCAGCTCTTTTTCGTCCTGCTGGCTGGCACCGTGGTTCCAAGCCAGTTCCGCTTGACGAAAATTCTGATCGAAGGTGTCGAAGCGGCTGTGCCGAATCTCCTCGGCCACCGAGGCGTTCGGGAGAAACAACCCCTGGGCTTCCCATTCCGGTGCCGAGTCGTTGGGTCCGAACAAAGGGGCCTGGCGGAACGGCAGCTCGCTCCCGGAAAAACCGTAGATCGGGTGGACGTCGCCCGGGCGAAACGGGTTGACGCGGTCGCGCAGGGAACCGATCGGATCGATCTTGTTCTTCGGCAACCAGGGGCCCAGCATCTGGGTGCCGGAACCGTCCGCCGTGCCGGGGATCTTTCGCGAAGCGAACATGAACTCGCTGCCGGGGTCGAGGAAGGGTGCAAAGGTGTAAAGGGCCGGATCGTTGTTGTTCCCCAGGATGGCGTCCGGACCCGTGACGTTGAAGAAGCCTTCGATCCCCGCAACGTTCCAGATCAACCCCGGACGGTGGCGATCGCCCACCGGCGTGTCGCGACTCGTAAAATCGTTGTCGGGAAGCGCGATTCGGTGGCGGCGTCGAACGTCACCGGTCTTGAGATTTCCACCCGTCCAGCCCGCGCGGCGAGAACTCGAAAGGCGGCGCGGTAGATGGGTCGCTCGATCCCCGAACGCGTTGGCGTTGTTGATCATTCCGCAACCGCGGGTCCAAACGCAGTCGTAGCGCGCTTCGATTCGCGCAAAGGCCGAGATGTAATCGAACGGGCCCCAGCCGTCTTCGGCGACGTCCCATTCGATCTCGACGTTGAGGATGTTGTACCACTGGGTCAGATCCCAGCCGTCGCTGGTCTCGAAGTCATTGGCGATGCTGCGCATCTGCATTTCCGCGTAACCGTGGATCTGCACCTTGCCGTCGAAGAACTCGAACGCCGTAGCGTTGGCACTCGCGAAGATCGCCACGAGCGCGCACAGACCACCAACAAGACTGCCGCGCAGCCCCTTCCCCAGCATAGACCCCCTCCCGGTCCCGATCTGCGTTCTCACCGGATCGCACCCAACGGGTGGGAATCCACAGCCAAAGAACGCCTTCCCCAGGGCCGAAAGCATCCCATAGGCGCTTAACGTGTGTAAACGAAAAAGTTTTTGAGTTGAGGATTTGCTGAGGAACGACTACGAAGTCCCGGTCCAATCCTTGGCAAGTTCGCGCACCATGGCGATCACCGAGCGGCGTGTCAGCTCGATCGCGCGATCCCGGTCGAGTTCTCCCGCCAGCCAGCGCTCGACCGCGGCCTCTCCGGCGGACAGGCACATCGCCGCAACGGCGCGGGAATCGTCTTCCGGAAGCCCCGTGACGGTCTTGATCACCTCGGTGGGGGCCAACACCACGCGAGCGTAGACTTCGCGGCGAACCGCTTCGATTTCGGGATCCGTGCCGAGTGACGACAACAGGCGGCGCAAGTCGTGGCCGCGCTCGGATTCGACCTCGAATGCGACCTGAATGTAATCGAGCAACGGAGTTTGAGAAGTGCGGTTGGGTTGAAACGCCTCGTCGAAGCGATTTCCCAAATACTCGCCATAATCCTTGACCAATTCGATGATCAATGCCTGCCGGTTCGGAAAATGGCGATAGACGACGGGCTTCGTGACCCCGGCCGCGACCGCCAGATCGCCGAGACGGATCCCGTCGACGCCGCGTTCGCGCAAGATCTGAGCCGCGACATCGAGGAGCTGCCGGCGTCGCTCGGGCGCCCAGAGGCGCCGCCGCGTGGGCGTGGATTCGTCGTTCAAGGCGTTGTGGACTCCCGGACTGGTGGAGAATCTAGGCCAATCTCGGCACGAGGTCTCGGCTCTCCCGAGATCGGCAGCCTTGCAGACGGTCCGGTACCCTTGGGCGGCTTGCAAAAGGACGAACCACCATGGCATTGCAGATTCTGAGCACTCCCAACGATCTCCTCGACAAGATCCGAACCGCGATCGAAACCGAGCTTCCGGGGGCGGCCGTCGAGGTGCTGCCCAATTCCCCGGGTCATGTCGAGATCCGCGTGGCGTCCGATCGCTTCGCCGACAAATCGCTCGTCGCGCAACAGCAAATGGTCTACAAGGCCATCACCGAACTGATGAGCGGCGACACTCCGGCGCTCCACGCCGTCGATCGCCTCGAGACACGACTCCCCTAGGTTCGCCGGTGCAGCCCTCCTACGCGGAGATCGAACAGGCGCGCGAGGCGATCGCCCGACACCTGCGCCCTACCCCGCTGCTCAATTATCCGAGCCTCGACGCGGCCACGGGGCTCGAGCTCTGGGTCAAGCACGAAAACCACCACGCGGCGGGCGCGTTCAAGGTCCGCGGTGGCGTGGTTTTGGCGGCGGGGCTCAGCGACGCCGAACGCAAACGCGGGCTCGTCACGGCTTCCACGGGAAATTTCGGCTTCGCGGTCGCGTACGCGGGCAAGGTGACGGGCACGCCGGTCCGCGTCGCCGTCCCCGAAGGTGCGAACCCCACCAAGGTGGCGGCGATCCGCAACGCCGGTGCGGAAGTCGTGTTTCACGGGCCCGATTTCGACACCGCGCGCGAGTGGGCGCGCGGTCAGGCCGAAGAGCGGGGCGCGCGCTTCGTGGGCCCGACGGACCCGGAAATGATTGCCGGAGCGGGGACGTACGCGCTCGAAATCTTCGACGAACAGCCGAATGTCGACACGCTCGTGGTTCCCGTCGGATCCGGCAGCGGCGCCTGCGGAAATTGCATCGTCGCCCATACGCGTTCGCCTCAAACGCACGTGATCGCCGTGCAGTCGGAAGCCGCTCCCGCCGCGTATCGATCCTGGAAGTCCGGCCAGCTCACCGAAGCCAACATGGAAACCGTGGCCGAGGGACTCGCCACCCGCGTCGCGTATGCGAACGCCCTCGAGATCCTGCGCGATCCCAAAATGGGATTGCACGATTTCGCGCTCGTTTCCGACGACGCCATGCGCCGGGCGGTGCTGCTGATGCTCGAACACACCCACAATCTCGCCGAGGCGGCCGGTGCCGCGTCGCTCGCGGGGGCCTGCGCGCGGGCGGACGCGCTGCGCGGGCAAAAAGTCGTGGTGATCCAGAGCGGGGGCAACCTGAGCCCCGACGGGTTGCGGCGCATCCTGGCCTGGGACGCCGCCCAGGGCGGCGCCGCTTAACCCAGCTGTGCGGCGAGTTCGCCCATGAAGGCGCGTTGGATCAACGCCTGTCCGGGCGCCAACGTCTGAGACAATCCGTTCAGAAGAATCACGACCCGGGCGATCAACGTGAAGTGGTGGGGAATTCCGAGCACGGGATTCGCCGAGAGAAAATTTTCCGAATCGGCGTCCCCCTGCAACGAAAGGAAACGCCGAACGAAAGGCACGAGCGCATCGATGCGTTCGGGGTCGAGGGTGAAGCCCGCCGCTTCCGCGGCCTCGGCGGCGCGTGCCGTATCGCCCGCCAAAGCGGACACGAGCAACGTCGCGACGGATTTCGCGAAACCCGGAGGAAGCTCCTTCGCCAATCCGAAATCGAGAATCCCCACGCGGTCGCCCGGTAGCCACAGCAGATTCCCCGGATGCGGGTCGCCTTGAAAGAAGCCGTGCTCGAAAATCATCCGGCGGTACGCGTCGGCAATTCGGGTGGTGACACGCGTCAGATCGGCTCCCGCCGCCTTCAACCGTTCGACATCCGAAATGCGAATTCCGTCGAGATACTCGAGCACCAGAACCCGCCGCGAACAGAATTCGCGATAGACGCGGGGAATCGAAAACTCCGGCGCCCCCTCGAACGCCTTGCGGACCCGCTCGGTCGCTTCGGCCTCGCGCAGGAAGTCCAATTCGAGGGAGACCATGTGGGCCAATTCGTCGACCAAGGTCCGAATGGGAAAGTCCGTGCGCAAATGCTGGGCCACCCGGGCCACGCGCCGAACGCTCCCCAGATCGATGCCGGCGAGCTTCCCGATCTCGGGGTATTGAATCTTGATCGCCACCGCTTCCCCGCTGCGAAGACGCGCGCGATGCACCTGGGCCAGGGACGCGGCAGCCAGCGGCGTTTCGTCGATTTCCGCAAACACGCGATCCAGCGGCTTGCCGACGGCGGCCTCGACTTCCGCCACCAGCGACGCGAAGTCGCGCGGCGGAACGTCGTCGTGAAACGGACCCAGGTGGCGGAGAAACGGTTCCGGAAGCACATCGGCCCGGGCACCGCCCACTTGGCAAACCTTCACGAACAACCCCCGCAGGTCCAATCCCAGGTCGCGCAAGGACGTGGCCGCCAGCTCGTGGGCGCGCTGCCATTCCTGCAAGCGCGGACGGAAAGGCCCCACCTCGTCGCGCAGTTGCAGCAGCGCGTAGCGGGAAAGCACCCGTGCGGCCGTGCTCGCGGTCCGAGCCACGCGATAGGGAGCAAAGGCTTCGCGTTTCATACTTGCACGTCCTCGCCGGGCGCGGCATTCGGGCGCGCGAGCGCCCCGTGGAGAAACAGGCCAGCGACGGTTTCGGTGATCTCTTCGTCCGACATGGGCACGAGATCCGACCCGCCGAAGATTTCCTGGGTGATGGCGAACACGACCAACATTCCGAAAAAGGCGCGCCCAGCAACCAGGGTGGGGAGCGCTCGGATCGAACCGCGCTCGACGCAACCGTCGAGGTAGCGCTCCAACAGGCGATTGGTGGGCAGGATGACGCGTTCCATGAAGAGCCGCGCGTTATCTTCGCGCAGCGGAATCTCGCGCAGCACGAGCCGCAACAGCGTCAAGCGCTCACGCAATCCGCGCCAGCCCGCGCGCGCGATCAGGGGAATCGCCTGTTCCGGCGGCATCTCCCCCAGGGCGTCGACCACTCTCGTGAGGTCGGGGATCAGCGAGTGGCGTTCGATCAACGCCGCCAACAGGGATTCCTTGCTGTCGAAATAGAGATAGAAGGTGCCCTTGGCGACCCCCGCTTCGCGCGCGATGGCCTCGACCGTGGCGCCGTCGAAGCCCTGGGTCGCAATCCGACGCAAGGCGGCGTCCAGCAGCTCGCCGCGACGGGCGTCGATATGGGCATCTCGGGCTGCGGCGGCAATGCGGGCCATGGATCTATTATGACTGTCCGGTCAGTCATTATCAACTGCCCTATTTCGGATGCATTTCCAAGGTGTTGGCTAGACTGCGCCCATGGATCCGTCCTACGTGAGCGAACTCAACCGGAATGTCGCGCCCGCGCAGCCGGGCGAGTTCTCGCCCATCCCCATCGGCCCTCTGAGAGTCTGGCCTCCGGTCGTGCTGGCCCCCATGGCGGGCGTCACCGATGCGCCGTTTCGGGAATTGTGTCGGCGTTTCGGCGCCGGTTTATTCGTGAGTGAAATGATCACCGCGCGCGCCCTGGTGGAGGGCAGCGCGCGCACCTGGGAGCTGGCGCGCTTCGCGCCGGACGAAAAACCGCGCTCCCTCCAGCTCTACGGCGTCGACCCGGAATACGTGGGCGAAGCGGTCGCCACCCTGGCGGGCGAAGGCCACGTCGATCACATCGATCTCAATTTCGGCTGCCCGGTGCGCAAGGTGACGCGCCGCGGCGGCGGCGCCGCGATCCCCGCCAAGCCGCGCCTGCTGCGCCGCATCGTGCGCGCGGCGGTCCAGCACGCGGGCGCGATTCCCGTCACGATCAAATTCCGCATCGGCATCGACGACCGGCTCCACACGTTTCGCGACGCCGGTCGCATCGGCGAAGACGAAGGCTGCGCCGCGGTGGCGATGCACGCCCGCACGGCGGCGCAACATTACGACGGTCACGCCAATTGGGACGCCATCGGGGAGTTGAAGCAAACCGTCACGAGCATTCCCGTCCTGGGCAACGGCGACATCTGGGAAGCCCAGGACGCCCTGCGCATGATGCGCGCCACCGGCTGCGATGGCGTGGTGGTGGGACGCGGTTGCCTCGGTCGCCCCTGGTTGTTTCGCGACCTCGCGCAGATTTTCGACGGGCGCGCGCCGGAAGATCCGCCGCGCCTGGGGGGCGTGATCGAAGTCATGCGCGAACACGCGTCGATGTTGGCCCAGTTCTACGGCGAAGCGCGCGGGGTTCGCACGTTCCGCAAACACGCCACCTGGTACACCAAGGGCTTCCCCAACAGCGCGCGCTTGCGCGAGGCGCTGATCCACATCGTCCGCCTCGAGGAGTTGCGCCAACACACCGAGGCCCTCGACCCCGATCAGCCCTTCCCCCCCAAAGCCATGCGGGTGCCGCGCGGCAAGAGCGGCGGACGCCAACGCGTGGCCCTCCCCGAAGGATTCCTCGACGATCTCGAAGACGACACGCCGCCGCCCGCCGAAGCCGAGCAGGCCATCTCCGGCGGCTAGTTGGCGAGGATACGCTCTGGCGAGGATACGCTCTGGCGAGGAATCGCTTGCGGCGTCGGGTGACCGCCTTGGGTCCCCCTCGTCGGCCGCGCGCTAGAGATCGATTTCCGGATACAGGCGATGGCGGCCGAGCAGGTCCGCCACCCGGGACTTGGCCTCGTCGCGCACCTGCGGGTCGAGGCTGAAGCGCGCCGGAGAAGGCTTGCCCGCGTTGGCGCCCTTCGCAATCACCTGGGGCTCCGTGGCCTGCAGAACCTTGTGGACCAGGCTCGCGATCTCGCGCATTTCCGCCTCCCCCATGCCCATGGTCGTGAGCGCGGGCGTTCCCATGCGCAGTCCGCTCGTATACCAAGCCCCGTTGGGATCGAAGGGAATGACGTTGCGGTTGAGGGTCACGTCCGCTTCGCGAACCGCCCCTTCGGCCTGACGCCCGGTGAGCCCGTACGGCCGGACGTCGACCAACAACAAGTGATTCTCGGTCCCGCCCGTCACCACCTTCGCGCCCGCGCTTTGCAGCCCATCGCTCAAGTGAGCACAATTTTCGACGACCCTCTGGGCGTAATCCGCGAAGGAAGGCTGTGACGCTTCCTGGAGCGCCACGGCCTTGGCGGCCATGACGTGGGGCAAGGGGCCGCCGAGCACCAGGGGACAACCCCGATCGAGGGTGTCGGCGTATTCGCTCTGGCACAGCACCAATCCGCCGCGCGGTCCGCGCAACGTCTTGTGGGTCGTGGTGGTGACGATGTGGGCGTGGGCGACGGGATCGAAATCGCCCGTGAAGACCTTGCCCGCCACCAGGCCCTCGAAATGCGCCATGTCGACCATCAGGGTGGCGCCCACTTCGTCGGCGATCTCGCGGAAAATCCGGAAGTTGATCTTGCGCGGGTACGAGGAGTATCCGGCAATCAACAGCAGCGGTCGCTCTTCTTTGGCGCGAGCGCGAACCTGCTCGTAATCCAGCAAGCCGGTTTCGCGATCGACGGTGTAGTTGCTGTAGGCGAAGAGCTTTCCGGAA
Organism: Deltaproteobacteria bacterium; assembly: GCA_029261875.1. Taxonomy (GTDB): domain Bacteria; phylum Myxococcota_A; class UBA9160; order UBA9160; family JAJDAL01; genus JAJDAL01. Next base: position 8,235 of record JAJDAL010000049.1, on the reverse strand, counting down.
ACGTTCGGTCGGAACCCGTGGGTCAAGTGACCGCCCGCATCGAGCGCCATACCCATCATCTTCTGATTGCCGAGTTCGCGGCGCAGGGTTTCCCAATCGGCGTCCGATAGATCGCCCACCGCCTTGGCGCCCAGACGCTCCAGGGCCGGTGCTTCCACGCGTTGACTCAATACCGTCCAAAACGCCACCAGGTTGGCATCGATCCCGCTGTGGGGTTGAACGTACGCGTGGTCGCTCCCAAACAGATCGCAGGCGAGTTGTGCGGCGCGCAGCTCGATGGCGTCGACGTTGTCGCAGCCCGCGTAGAAGCGGTGTCCCGGTGAACCTTCCGCGTACTTGTCCGACAACCAACTCGCCATGGCGAGCAAAGTGGCGGGCGACGCGAAGTTCTCGCTGGCGATGAGTTTGAGCTTGCTGCGCTGATCCGCGAGTTCTTTGCGCATGGACTCCGCGACATCGGGCAGTACTTTGGCCACGCAATCGAGGGCCGCCGCGAAGGCCACGGTCTCGGAACTGAGTTCACCGCCCGTGTATCCGGGAATCTTTTTCTGGAGATAACGTTCGAGCAACGACATGTGGACGCCCCTTCTTACCGAAACACCGAATCCATGCGACGATCTCTTCGGCGGTGAAACGTTCGGTCTTGGCGCCCAGGCGTGCGGCTTCGAAGTCCGCCGCTCCCCAGTGGTTGGGTCCACCTTCGCTACGCCAGTCACGACGGACCCAAGAACCGTAAGTGCCCCCTCGGATGCTGTCAATACGACGCTCGCGGGCCTCAGAACAGCGATTTGAAGAGCGCGGAAAGAAGCCGCTACCCCAGGGAATGCTGCCGCGTCTCGTCGCGGTGCTTGCGCAGGTAGGGCATGAAGGGCGTGCCCCCGGTTCCCACGGAAGTGGGGTTCGACGGGCTCGTCTGGCTTTGCTGATGGATGTAGCGCGCCGCGTATTCAGCGTGCATGCGCCGAAAGGATTCCAACCAGTGAATGCATTCGTCGTAGGCGGCCACGAGTTCCCGCCGGGCATCGCCTTCCTGGGCCACGACTTCGCGCACGCTCGGACCCGACGCGACGGCGCGCGCGAAGCGCCGGTGACCGGGCGGTTGGTAGGAACGCATCTCGTCGAGATAGAGGCGCAAGGGATCGCTCGCGTGTTCGACACCGAGGAATGCGTCGAGGGACGGCACGATGGCGCTCTGGGCGCCGGTTTCTCCGCGCAAGGACAGCGTCTGCTCGACGCCTTCGTACGTCACACCGTCTGGAAGTTCCGGGTGATCCTTCCAGCCGTGGATGTAGGGACGCACGCGGCGGTAGTAGATATAGGGATCACAGTGTTCGGGCATGCGGGCCAGGATCTCGCCCAATTCGCGCACCACTCCGGCCACGTTCGCGAGCAACTCGCTGAGCTTCCCGAGGTCGCGCGCCTGCGCGGCCTCCTGGGCGGGTCCCATGGCGGCGATGGCCGCGGCGGCGCGCGCTTCGATGGCCACGTGGATCAGAATGAACCAATCCTCGTCGGCGCCGCCCAGAAAATTTTGCAACAGGGCCAGGTTGTCGAGTTCGAGGGGACCGCTGGGATCGAAGCGTCGCCAATTGTCTGCGGCGTAGGATTGATAGGAAAGCACCGGAGGCCGCCCAAGCGCTTGCGCCACCGCAACCCAGGGAATGGCGAGTCGCGCGGGGATTCGATTGGAGGGCGTGTCCCCGTTCCACACATAGCCGTGACCGAGAAACGAAAGGATCGACATGGCGCGCCGGGCCGCCGCGGGCGTCGAGAGTCCGGCCGGGTCGAGCAGCGGCATGGCGTCCACCGCACGGCGCAAACGCCCCGCCAAGAGCAGGCGCGGAAGATCGTGGGCCAGCTCCTCCCACGCGCCGTACAGGGAAGGCAATTCGCGCAGCGGGTCCTGGGCCGGCAGGAAGCCGCGCTCCGGGTCGATATCGAATTGCGCGAGTTCGAGATTTGCGGTCACGGCCGAATCCCCGGCGTCGCCAATCGCGGCGGCCCGCGTCGCACGGCCTGCACCGGGCGCGGCTTCGAACGCACGCTGATCTGAATGCGCGAGACGTCATCCCCCAACATGCCGCCGCCAAAGGCGAGAAAGGTGGCGGGCACGGGGCTCCCGGGCTCGGCGTCGAGTTTCACGCGCGCGCGTTCGGTTCCGATGGTTTCACCATCATCGTCGATCAGGGTGTATTCGATTTCGCCCAGCGGTTCCGGTGTGACGCGCACGAACTGGGCTTCCCAGCGCACGATCTGACCGTGGACCCGCACGTGACTCCAATCGGAAAAGCGCACATGGCTCGCCGCGTCACCCGTAACCTGGATTTGCGGCAAAGGCGGCTCACTGCACCCCAGAACGAGGATCCATAGAAACCCGGAGATGGCCCGCGTGTGCAACCCCATACCTTAAGTACGCATCGGCGGACCGGGTTGGCCGCCTGAGCGCCCGCGAGAACGGACCCTCGGGGGCTGGTATCCTGGCTCCCCGACCATGCCGGAAGAAGAAAACGCCCTAGTTCCCGTGCGTTCCACCCGGAGCCGCGACACCGCCAACGAATGGGCGCTCGTACTCGTCGCCGAGGGCCTTCGCTGTCGGGTCCAGGGCGGGCGGGGACAATGGTCCGTGGAGGTTCCCGAACTCGACCTCCGAAGCGCCCGGGAGTTCCTCGAGACCTACGAGGAAGAAAACCCGCCACCGCCCCCGGTCGAGAAAGCCGTCGACCACGGATTCAGTTCCGCGGGCGTGGTCTGCGTGGCGGGGCTGGTCGCGTTCTTCCTCGTCACCGGGCCGCGCAACGCCGAAGTCGATTGGTTTGCGCGCGGCGCCTCGAACGCCGAACAGATCCTCGCGGGCGAAGTTTGGCGCGTCGTCACCGCCCTCACTCTGCACGCGGATTGGCTGCACCTGTTTTCCAACGTCTTGTCCGGCGCCTTCTTCTTCACCGCCGTCTTCTGGTCCCTCGGGCCCGGCGTTGGCGGAGTCGCGATCCTGGCCGCCGGCGCATTGGGGAATTTCTGGAACGCACACTTTCACGGCATGGGACATTCCTCGGTCGGCGCTTCCACCGCCATCTTCGGCGCCGTGGGGATTCTATGCGGGTTGGGGATCATCGAGCGTCGGCGACGCGGTTGGCGCCGCATGCGCGCCTGGGCGCCGCTGGGCGCGGGGCTCGGGATCTTCGCCATGCTGGGGACCGGCGAGCAAACCGACGTCTCCGCGCATTTCTTTGGATTTGCGGCGGGAGTCGGGTTCGGCGCCCTGGCGAGCTTCGGGGTCAGGCGCCAAATCGGGACGCCGACGCAGCTGAGCCTCATCGCCATCGCGATTGCGTTCGTGGTTCAGTCCTGGACCTGGGCCTTGCGTTAGCGCGGCAGCCGGCGACGACGCCATCCGAGTGCCGCCAACGCCGCCGCGCCCGTTGCCAGGAGCCACCCGGACGTGGGTTCGGGAACCACGTCGATGGTGAGCACCGCGAACGCGGCCCCGATGCCCGTCACACTCGTACCGACGCGCACGGGCGAAACGTATTGGATACGCCCGTTGTGGTTCGCCCCGCTGCGGTTGTCGTAGCCCGTGAGCGTCACCGTATTCACGGTGTTGGGCAGGGAACCGCCGCCATCCTGGCACTGGCTGGGATTGTCGAAACACACGGGATTGCTCGTCGTCACGCCGCGGACCTGAACCTGGCCCGTGGTGAAACGCGCACCGGTGATCTTGTGCGTGACACCCGACGTACTCCCGGATCGAACGTTGGCTTCCGTGGGCCGCAGGGGATTCACGGGCCCGCCCGCCCCGATGGCGTCCAGGGGAATCGTCAGTGTCGCCAGTCCGTTCAAGACCGTCAGCCGCGCCTTGCCGACGATCGGCATGATGCCCGTTCCCGCGCCCGAGAAACTGCCCGTCGCGTTGGTGAAGGAAACGCGGACGCCGTTCAGGCTCGTCGATTCGGAAAACAGCGACGATGGAAACACGTGGGTAGACTGGAACACACTGGCGTCGATCGCGTGATGGGTTCCACCGGCGAGCCCCGGATCGGTTGCGTCGCCGCGCGTCGCGATGACGGGCAAATCGCCCAATCGCAGCTCCAGCATTCCCTGGGCCTCGAGCAGACCCGCCCGAGACGGTATCGACGCGAAAACCAGCAACCCCATCCATAAGAAAGTGAGCTTCTTCATGGCATGGGTTGTACCGCCTCCAGGCAGCGTGTCAAAATCGAGACGACGCGATTCGCGAACCGAAGGGAACCCCATGAGCCTGGTCGCCGAGCGAACGCTTTCGAGCGCGGAATTCATCGACGAATGCGTCGCATTCAAGCGCGCCCAAACGCCGCGCAGTCGTTTTCTCGCCGCGCTGGTCCAGGGCAAACTCGATCCCGGCCAACTCGCGCTTTGGGCAAAGGATTTCTATTTCTACGTGGAACCCGCCATCCCCAGCATCGCGGCCTGGCTCGCGAACGCCCCCACGCTACCGGACCGCGAGGCCTACAAATTGATCGCGCGCAACCTGGCCGGCGAGATGGGGTACATCGCCGAGGCCGAACATCACGATCTGTACCTGAAGTTCTTGCGGGGACTCGACATTTCCCGCGAAGAGGCGCTGGCCCACGAACCCACTGCGGGAACCATTGGCGCCGCCGCCGTGGTGGGACACTACTGCCGCAGCTCCTTCGTCGAGGGTCTCGGCGCCTTCGGGCTGGCGGTGGAAATGGAATTGCCGGGCGCACCCTCTGCGGGACAACTCTTCTACGATGCCTTGGTGCAGCACTACCCCATCGACAAAGATGCGCTGGAGTTCTGGTACGTCCACATCGAGGCGGAAGAAGAGCACGGCGACAATGCGACGCGCGCGGTCGAACTCTGCGGCCAAACCCGTCAACAGCAAGCCCTGCTACGGCGCGCCTTTCGCTTCAGCACCATCGCCCATCGCGGCATGCGCGAAGGCTACGATCGCTACCTCACGCCGCAGTAGTCGATTCAGGCGACCCGCGCGACACCGCCGCGCAGCAGACGTCCGGGCAATGCTCCGTCGGGGTCGAGGACGTCCGTTCCAGCGCGGCGAATTTCAGTCCCGTTCACCCAAACCGCGTCGATTCCCGCGGCGTCGGCGATCAACCGGTCCCCGGCCGCCGGTAAATCCGAAACGCGTCGGAGGGACGACGTACCCACCTGATCCGGGTCGAACACGACAACGTCCGCCGCAAGCCCGACCTCGAGCCGACCGCGGTCGCGAATGCCCATGACCTCCGCGGGACGTGCGGACAACATCCAAATCGCACGCTCGAGATCCATGATCTTCTGCTCCCGCACCCAATGCCCCAACAAATGCGTCGAGAAGCACGCGTCGCATAGCTGGCTCGCGTGAGCGCCCGCATCCGAAAGACCCAGCACCGTCCCTTCGGAATTGAGCAACTCGGCCACTTCTTCTTCGTCGTAATTGAAGATCGCCATGCGAAAGCGCGGCTCCAGATCGCCTTCGAGGGCCAAGTCGAGCACGTAGTCGATCGGTTCCACACCCCGCGCCGCAGCCAGATCGAGTACGCATTGGTTCTCGCGTTCCGGTTGTTTCGGGCACCAGGCCACGACGGTTCGCCCCCAGATGGATTGCACGATGCTGCGCGGGGAATCCATCTGTTCTTGGAGCGCGCGACGAAAATCCGGGTCTGCATAGATGCGGCACTTCTCTGCGAAGTCTCCGGCGGCCACTGCCTGCATGGCCTTCATGCTCTCGAGCGGGAACGGTTCTTTGAAATCGAATTCGAAGTTGAGCGGGCGACAAGAAACTTGCGGAATCACCCGTTCGCCGCGCGCTTGTTGCTCGAGGGTCTTCTCGAGAATGCCCCGATGGGCGTTCTTCCCCATCATGCTGCCGAGCAACGCGGTCCAGGTCACGTTGCAGTCATTCTCGGCCGAAAGCTGTCCCAGCTCCTTGAAGAAGAGCCCCTGCCCCACGGTCGCCTGCAACACGCCCGTGCCCGTATCCCCCAGCGCCGCGGCCACTTCGCGAAGCTCGTCCCATTCCGCCAGGCGGCTGGGAACCGGGCGCCCGGAGTAACCCATGTGTGTGGGGGATTTCGAAGTCGCGAACCCGAGGGCCCCGGCTTCGAGCGCTTCCTTGAGGATGGCGCGCATCTGCTTCGTCTCCTCGGCGCTGGCGGGTCGTTCGGTCGACTCCTCCCCCATCACGTACATGCGAAGCGGTGTATGTCCCAGAAATGCGGCGGTGTTGATCAGGCTGCCGCGCGCCTCTACGGCATCGAGATATTCGGGAAAGGTTTCGAAGGGCCAATCCGAGCCGAGCCCCGCGCGCAGGGTTTCGAGGCCCATGCCCTCCACTTTTTCGAGAGTGCGCAGAATCAGGTCCCGGTGTTCCGCCCGCGTCGGCGCCACGCCGAAACCGCAATTGCCCATGACGACGGTCGTCACCCCGTGCCAGGGCGAGATGGTGAGCATGCGATCCCACAACACTTGCGCGTCGTAGTGGGTATGGAGGTCAATGAATCCCGGTGCCACCATTCGGTCCGTCGCGTCGAAGGTCTGCGCCGCGTCACCGGGTGCCTCCCCTACCGCCACGATGCGTCCGTCGCGAATGCCCAGGTCGCCGCGCGAACGCGCTTGCCCGGTTCCATCAATCAGGGTCCCGCCCGCAATTTTCAGGTCGTATTCCACCGCGAATCCTCCATCGCCAGGGGGCACAGGATACCACCCGCGATTCCCCGCTACGGGCGAAATCCAGTCCGGAGAGTTAGGTTTGGCGCACGCGCCCTGGAGGTCCCCACCTGTGAACTACACCCAGCACAATCCGCTCCCGCTCCCGAAGTCCGGTCCTCAGAAGGCGGTGACGTCGACCATGGACACCGTGTTCGATTGGCAATACGCCCTCGAGCGCGAAACCCTGATGAACCTCTACGAAAAGGGCAAAGCCGCCAGCTGGAACGCGTCGGATCTCGATTGGTCCACGGACGTCGACCTCGAGAAACTCGCCACCCAGCGCATGGGCTCCGGCTTCAGCGCGCTCTTCAACCAGATGCTCTCACCGCCGCGTAATCTCGAGCCCGAAGAGTCCGTCGAGATCAACCTCAACATGACCTCGTGGATGCTCTCGCAGTTCCTTCACGGTGAACAGGGCGCGCTGCTCGCGACCGCGAAAATCGTGCAGGCGACACCCACGGAAGAAGCGAAGTTCTACGCCGCCAATCAGGTACAGGACGAGGCGCGCCACGTAGAAGTCTATCACCGCTACCTCACCGAAAAGATGGGGCGCTCCTTCGAGGTGAACCCGCACCTGCAAACCCTGCTGGACGAAATCATCTCCGACTCGCGTTGGGACATGACGTACCTCGGCATGCAGATCATGGTGGAAGGCCTGGCGCTCGCGGCCTTCAGCATGATGAAGATTCAACTGCCCGACGAACCCCTGATTCAGGACATCACGTCGCGCATCATGGCCGACGAAGCGCGCCACGTGGCATTCGGCGTTCTGTCCCTCGAGCCCATCTATCGCAACGAACTCTCTTCTTCGGAGATGAAGGAACGCGAGGACTTCGTGATCGAGGCCACGCACCTCATGCGCGATCGGCTCCTGATGGAACAAGTCTGGGAGCGCATGAATTTCGACGTTCCGGTGTGGACGAAGTGGGCGGTCCAAACCCCCATGATGCAGGGATTCCGCCAGATGTTGTTTTCGAAGATCGTTCCAAACTTGAAACGGCTCGGACTCCTGACACCGCGCGTACGGGAGGAATACGCGAAACTCAACTTGCTGCAGTTCGAAAATCTCGCGGATTCAACCGTCGACGCACAGCCCACACCGCCCGAAGAGCTCTTGAAGGTCGTGATGGCACTCCAAGGTGGGCTGGAACCGCCGACCGCATGACCGACCGCGGACCCCACGAACCCTCGACCGTCTCTCGAAATCTCGAACTGCCCGGCGACGGCGGCTTGATCCTGGCTGCCGACGCCTGGGGCGACCCGGCCGGGCTTCCGGTTCTGTTGTGGCACGGCGGGGGACAGACGCGCCACGCCTGGGGGGGAACCGCGCAAGCCCTCGGCGCCGCGGGCTTTTACGCGGTGTCCGTCGACCTGCGCGGCCACGGCGACAGCGCGTGGAGTGACGACGGCGTCTACAACATCGATTCCTTCAAGGCCGACGTGGCCAGCGTGTGCGCGCAATTCGATCGCCCGCCCGCCCTGGTGGGCGCATCGCTGGGTGGAATGGCGTCCCTGCTCGCCTTGGGG
>JAJDAL010000048.1 GCA_029261875.1 Deltaproteobacteria bacterium | reverse complement strand
GGGGTGAAGTCCGCTAATCCCTTGTGGGCCTGGCGTTGCGTGATCGCCGCCGTCAATGTCGTCTTCCCGTGATCCACGTGACCAATGGTCCCCACGTTCACGTGCGGTTTCGTGCGTTCGAACTTCTCCTTGGCCATGACTTCGGTCCCCTACCCTGATCGGTGACGCTGTGCGTCCACGTGGTTATCGATTCGCGATCTGTTGCTCGATCGACGACGGAACCTGGGAATAGCGCGCGAACTGCATGGTGTAGGTCGCACGTCCCTGCGTCATCGATCGCAGATTGTTTACATATCCAAACATCGTGGCGAGCGGTGCCTCGCCGGCGATCACTTGCGCGGATCCCCGCGCCTCGATCCCGGTCAGTCGGCCACGGCGGCTGTTGAGGTCGCCCTGCACGGCACCCACGAAATCTTCGGGTGTCACGACTTCGACGGACATGACGGGTTCGAGCAAAACGGGTTTGGCCTTGCGCAAGGCCTCCCGCATTCCGAGCGTGCCCGCGATCTTGAACGAGCGCTCGGAAGAATCCACATCGTGATATTGGCCGTCCACCAGCCGGACCGAAACGTCCACGACCGGGTATCCCGCAAGCTCGCCACCCTGACAGGCCTCTTCACAGCCCTGACGAACCGCGCTGAAGAATTCGCGGGGAACCGATCCCCCCTTGATCACGGATTCGAACGCGAACCCGGAACCCGGTTCACCGGGCTCGACCTCGAGCTTCACGACGCCGAAATCCCCGGAACCACCGGATTGTTTGATGTAGCGCCCCTCGACGGTGACGGGCCGGGTGATGGTTTCCTTGAAAGCCACCTGGGGCGCACCCACGTTGGCGTCGACTTTGAATTCGCGCATCAGGCGATCGACGATCACCTCGAGGTGGAGCTCCCCCATGCCGGACAGGATGGTCTGACCGGTTTCCTCGTCGACGCTCACCTGGAAAGACGGATCCTCTTGGGCGAGACGTTCGAGGGATTGCCCCAGGCGATCCATGTCGGCCTTGGTCTTGGGCTCGACCGCGATCGAGATCACCGGCTCCGGTACATCGAGGGATTCGAGCAGAACCGGGTGCTGGGGATCGCACAGCGTCTCCCCCGTGCGGACGGACTTGATGCCCACCACCGCCAGGATGTCCCCGGCGAACGCCTCGTCGAGTTCCTGGCGTTTGTTGGCATGCATCTGCAGCAGGCGGCCCACGCGTTCCTTGCGGTCGCGATTCGCGTTCAAAATTGCGGCGCCCTGCTTGACGCTACCCGAATACACGCGGATGAACGTGAGGTTCCCCACGTGCTTGTCGTTCATCAGCTTGAACGCCAGGGCGGCGAAAGGCTCGTTGTCGTCGGCGCGACGCGGCACGGTTTCGGGTTCGCCCTTTTTTCGGCGCCCCATGACCTGGGCTTCGATCGGAGGAACGTCCAAGGGCGACGGCAAATAATCGACCACGGCGTCGAGCAGCGGCTGGATGCCTTTGTTCTTGAATGCCGTCCCGCAGAGCACCGGGACCACGTGGAGCTGGAGAGTCGCTTGCCGCAGCGCCTTGCGAACCGCTCCCGCGGAAACCTGCCCGCCCTCCAGGTACTTGGCGAGTAGCTCGTCGTCGTACTCGGCCGCAGCCTCGACCACCCGTTCGCGGTAGCTGTCCGTCTGGTCGCGCAGAGACTCCGGGACGGCTTCTTCCCGAAACTCGGCACCCTGGGTTGCGTCATCCCAATAGATCGCCCGATCGCCGATCACGTCGACGACCCCTTCGAAGTTGTCTTCGCTGCCGATCGGCACCTGAATCGGTACGGGATTCGCGCCCAGTCGCTCGCGCATCATCTCAAGCACGTTTTCGAAGTCCGCGCCGACGCGATCCATCTTGTTCACGAATGCGATGCGGGGAACGCGATAGCGGTCCGCCTGACGCCAAACGGTTTCCGACTGCGGCTCCACGCCGCCCACCCCGCAGAAAACCGCGACAGCGCCGTCCAACACGCGCAGCGAGCGCTCCACTTCGATCGTGAAGTCCACGTGCCCCGGCGTGTCGATGATATTGATGCGGTGATCGTGCCAATAGCATGTGGTCGCAGCCGAGGTGATCGTGATGCCCCGCTCCTGCTCCTGCTCCATCCAATCCATGGTTGCGGCACCGTCGTGCACTTCGCCCATCTTGTAGTTGACGCCCGTAAAGAACAGTACCCGTTCGGTCGTAGTGGTCTTGCCAGCATCGATGTGAGCCATGATGCCGATATTCCGCGTCTTTTCTAACGGCGCCGTACGCGGCATGATCCCTCGCGATAGCACTGCTCTGCGGTTTCAAGAGCACTCGTTACCAGCGATAGTGGGCAAAGGCCTTGTTGGCCTCCGCCATTCGATGGGTGTCGTCTCGTTTCTTCACGGTCTCGCCGCGTTCATTCGCGGCATCGATGATCTCGTCGGCCAACTTCTCGGGCATGCTCTTGCCGGAGCGCGACCGGGCGTATTGAATGAGCCATCGCATGGCCAAGGAATTCGCCCGCTCGGGTCGCACTTCGATCGGCACCTGATAGGTGGCCCCCCCCACGCGACGCGACTTCACTTCGATGCGCGGTCGCACGTTTTCGAGGGCTCGACGAAACATCGCCAAGGGGTCGTTCCGGGTCTTGTTCTCGATGATCTCGAACGCTCCGTGAAGGATGCGTTCGGCCGTGCTCTTCTTGCCTCCGCGCATCACGATGTTCGTGAAGCGCGTGACTGCACGATCCGAGTATTTGGGATCCGGATCGATCTTACGTTTTTGAATAACCCGCCTTCGCGGCATTTGGCATTCCCTGTAAAAGTGGTTGGTCCAAAAAAGCGGCGGCCGACCTCGTGCCCTGCACTCGATCGGCCGCCGTCAAACGATTCTACTTCGGTCGCTTGGCCCCATATTTGGAACGCCCCTTGTGGCGATCCGATACGCCCGTCGCATCGAGGGCACCGCGAACGATGTGATACCGGCAACCCGGCAAATCCTTGACGCGACCGCCGCGAACCAAAACGACCGAGTGCTCCTGCAACGTGTGCCCGACACCCGGGATGTAGGCCGTGACTTCGCGGCCATTGGTCATCCGCACACGCGCGACCTTGCGCAACGCGGAGTTGGGCTTCTTGGGTGTCTGGGTATAGACGCGCAGACACACGGCTCGTTTTTGCGGCGACTTTTCGAGGTCGCGCGCACTCGAACCGCGCGTTTTGGGGTTGCGGCCTTTTCGTATGAGTTGCTGCACTGTCGGCATCGGTTCACCAATCTATTGCTAGTCGCAAGCGCGCGATTTGAACGCGCAAATCGCTACCTGACTCACCGCCGTGCAACGAAGAGACCGGAGGGTTCCCCCTGGAGACGCCTTTCGCGGAAGCCAATCGCTTCGCGCTGGGGAGTCCGGGAAAACCTCTCAGGCAACCTCTCCGGTAGCTCGGAGTGGATCCGCAGGTAGCGGCCTTAATCCCTGAAATCTCGCGGATCTTAACCGGGTCGGGGGGCGTGTCAACGGCTCTCGGAGCGCGCCCCCCCGGGTCCCGGAAGACCCAGCCTGTTTTGCCCGAGACCACGGCGCCTCGGGCCCCTCCATTCTATGTGTCGATCCCTTCCGTTGTCCCCGCCGGCGCAGCCATCAACCCCTCGGGCGCCGTTCGCTCGGGCGACTCGCCGTCCCCCAGGGCCCCCGTCGGCTCGGCGCTCTCCTCGGAGTCCTCCTCGTCGAGAAGTCCCTCCGGGGCATCGATCTGGATCCCGATATTGTGGTATCGCGCCATCCCCGTACCGGCGGGCACCAGGCGTCCCATGATGACGTTCTCCTTGAGCCCGTGGAGCGTGTCTTTCTTGCCCCAAATGGCGGCCTCGGTGAGCACCTTGGTCGTTTCTTGGAACGAGGCGGCGGAGATGAAAGATTCCGTGGAAAGCGAGGCCTTGGTGATGCCCAAAAGCAACGACTCTGCAACGGCGGGCTGCTTGCCGTCCGCCAACATCGCCTCGTTGGCGTTTTCGAAATTGGCCTTCTCCACATTCTCGCCGACCAGGAAGTCGGTGTCGCCCGCATCCTTGATTCGCACCCGCCGCAGCATCTGGCGCACGATGGTCTCGATGTGCTTGTCGTTGATCCGCACACCCTGGAGGCGGTAGACCTCCTGAATCTCGTCGACCAGGTAACTCGCCAATGCCTTTTCACCCTGAATCGCCAGGATGTCATGCGGATTGGAGGATCCATCCATCAGGGCCTCACCCGCTCGCACGTGATCGCCCTCGTGGACCGAGATGTGCTTGCCCTTGGGGATCAGGTACTCGCGAACTTCTGCACCCTCCACATCCGGTGTCACCAGGACCCGGCGCTTACCGCGGGAATCCGCACCGAAGCCCACCGTACCGTCGATCTCCGAAACGACCGCGAACTCCTTCGGCTTGCGCGCCTCGAAGAGTTCCGCGACGCGCGGCAGACCACCCGTGATGTCCTTGGTCTTGGTGGTTTCGCGGGGGATCTTGGCCACCACGTCTCCGGCCGCCACCACACCACCCACGCTGACCGCGAGGTATGCCCCCACAGGCAGGAGGGCCCGCGACACCGTATTGCCCTCCTCGTCCTTGATGGAGATGCGCGGTCGCAGTTCCGGGTCCTTGGACTGGATCACCACCTTCGAGGAAATTCCGGTGAATTCGTCGACTTGCTCCGCCATGGTCGAACCTTCGACGATGTCGCCGAATTGCACGGTTCCCGCGACCTCGGCGAGGAGCACGTTGGCAAAGGGATCCCATTCGAGAACCCGTGTGCCCGGGGTGACCCGACCGCCTTCGAGTACGAGCAAGTGCGCTCCGTACACCACCGGGTAGCGCTCCCGCTCGCGGCCACTGGCGTCGTAGATTCCCACTTCACCGTTTCGGTTCATGGCGACGGATCGCTTCTCGGTGTCGAGACCGATCTTGACATTCGTGTACCGGACTTCGCCTTCGCTGTGCACTTCCGTCATCGACTGTTCGGCACGTCGTGTCGCCGTACCACCGATATGGAAGGTACGCATGGTCAGCTGAGTTCCCGGCTCACCGATGGATTGCGCGGCAATCACACCCACCGCTTCGCCCATGTTCACCATCTCACCGCGCGACAGGTCGCGTCCATAACACAGCACGCAAACGCCCTGACTGATCGCGCAAGTGAGGACCGAGCGGATCATCACGTGCTCGATTCCGGCTTCCTCGATGATCCGGACGCGCTCTTCGTCGATCTCTTGTCCCGATGAGATCAGCACCTGTTCGGTGATGGGATCCTTGACGTCCTCGAGGGCCGTACGACCGAGAACGCGCTCACCGATGGATTCGATCACCTCACCCCCTTCGAGCAGAGGCCCCATGGCGATTCCGTCGGTGGTCTCACAGTCGCGCCCGCGCACGATCACGTCCTGGGCGACGTCCACCAGACGCCGTGTGAGATAGCCGGAGTTGGCGGTCTTGAGCGCCGTATCCGCGAGTCCCTTGCGGGCACCGTGGGTGGAAATGAAGTACTGCAGAACCGAAAGACCTTCGCGGAAGTTCGATGTGATGGGCGTTTCGATGATTTCGCCGGACGGCTTGGCCATCAGACCCCGCATACCCGCCAGCTGACGAATCTGCTGAGCAGAACCACGAGCGCCCGAGTCCGCCATCATATAGATGGGATTGAAACTCGAAACCTGGACCTCTCGCCCCTGATCATCGCGCACCGTATCCGTACCCAGGCGTTCCAACATTTCGTCGGCGACTTTCTCCGTGGTATTGGCCCACAGATCGATCACCTTGTTGTACCGCTCGCCGTCGGTGATGAGACCCTCTTGATACTGGTCTTGGATCTGCGCCACTTGCTCGTTGGCCGCGCGGATCAGGTGTTGCTTGTCGGTCGGAATCTGCATGTCATCCACACAAATGGAGATGCCGGCCTTGGTCGCGTAGTGGTAACCCAGTGTTCGCAGACGATCGGCGAGAATGACGGTCGCCTTGTTGCCCAGGCGCCGGTATGCCTGGTCGATGAGCTCGCCCAAAGCCTTCTTGTCCATCACGTGGTTCACGATCTCGAAAGGAATCTCCCCCGGAACGATTTCGCGCACGAGGATCCGACCGGTGGTCGTGTCCACCATCTCACTGTGGATTCGCACTTTGATCGATGCGTGGATATCGATCTCTTCCGCATCGAATGCGACCCGAACCTCGCTCGGGTTTGCGAAGATGCGTCCTTCACCCCGGGCCCCCGGCCGTTCGCGGGTCATGTAATAGCAACCGAGCACGATGTCCTGGGTGGGACCGATGATCGGGCGCCCGGTCGCCGGACTCAGGATGTTGTTGGTCGACATCATGAGCACGCGCGCTTCGATTTGCGCTTCCACGGAGAGCGGCACGTGAACCGCCATCTGGTCACCGTCGAAGTCCGCGTTGAAGGCAGCGCACACCAGCGGGTGGAGCTGAATCGCCTTGCCATCGATCAGGATCGGCTCGAACGCCTGGATTCCCAAGCGGTGAAGCGTGGGGGCGCGGTTCAACATGATGGGGTGCTCTTGAATCACCTCCGCAAGAATGTCCCAGACCTCCGGGCGTTCCTGCTCGACCATCTTCTTGGCGGCCTTGATGGTCGTCACATAGCCGCGCTGCTCGAGTTTCGAATAGATGAAGGGCTTGAAGAGCTCGAGCGCCATACGGCTCGGGAGCCCGCATTGGTGCAAACGCAACTCCGGACCGACGACGATGACCGAACGGCCCGAGTAATCGACCCGCTTGCCCAGGAGATTCTGGCGAAAGCGGCCGGATTTCCCCTTCAACATGTCGGACAGGGACTTGAGCGGTCGCTTGCTGGGCCCGGTAATCACCTTGCCCCGGCGGCCATTGTCGAAGAGCGCGTCGACGGCTTCCTGCAACATGCGCTTTTCGTTGCGAATGATGACTTCGGGCGCGTTGAGCTCCTGGAGGCGCTTCAAGCGATTGTTCCGGTTGATGACGCGCCGATACAAATCATTGAGATCACTTGTCGCGAAACGGCCGCCATCGAGGGGCACCAGCGGGCGCAGGTCCGGGGGCAGCACAGGGACGACCTCGAGAATCATGTACTCCGGGCGATTCCCCGAATCGCGGAACGCATCGAGGACCTTCAGCCGTTTGGCGAGCTTCTTCCGCTTCGCCTCGCTCGTGGCTTCCTTCATTTCGCCGCGCAGGCGCTCGCATTCGCCGGGCACATCGAGGCGGGAGAGCATCTCTCGGATCGTCTCGGCGCCGATTCCGAAATCGAAAGCGTCGCGTCCGTATCGCTCCTTCGCCTCGGCGAGCTGCTCGTCGTTGAGCAATTCCCCGGGGCGCAGGTCCGTTTCTTTCGGATCCACGACGATGAAGGATTCGAAGTACAACACGCGTTCGAGTTCGCGCAGGGGCACTTCGAGGATGTTCCCGATCCGCGACGGAAGCGACTTCAGGAACCAGATGTGGGCCACCGGCGTCGCCAGGGTGATGTGTCCCATGCGCTCGCGGCGAACCTTCGACTGAATCACCTCGACGCCGCACTTCTCGCACACGACGCCGCGATGCTTCATGCGCTTGTATTTCCCGCAATTGCACTCGTAGTCTTTGACCGGGCCAAAGATCTTGGCACAGAAGAGCCCGTCGCGTTCCGGCTTGAATGTCCGGTAGTTGATGGTCTCCGGTTTCTTGACTTCACCGAACGACCATTCGCGGATCTGCTCCGGCGACGCGAGTGCGATGCGAATCGCGTCGAAAGAAAGCGGATCTTTGGGCTTTTCGAAAAGGTTGTACAAGTCGCGCAAGGTGCTGCTCCCTCGTTTTTGGGTGCGATGCCTTCGATTCGTTCAGACGAGCCGTTAGCTCTTTGTTTCCAGTAGCTCGATGTTCAGGCCCAGAGCCTGCAATTCCTTCATGAGCACGTTGAAGCTCTCGGGCAAGCCCGGATCCAAAACGTTCTCGCCCTTGACGATCGACTCGTAGATCCGAGTACGACCCAGGACGTCGTCGGACTTCACCGTCAGGAATTCCTGCAGAGCAAAGGCTGCCCCGTAGGCCTCGAGGGCCCACACTTCCATCTCTCCGAGACGCTGCCCACCGAACTGCGCCTTGCCACCCAGCGGCTGCTGAGTCACGAGGCTGTAGGGCCCGATGCTTCGCGCGTGGATCTTGTCGTCCGCCAAGTGATGGAGCTTCATGATGTACATGACGCCGATCGTCACCTCGCTGTCGAACGCTTCCCCGCTCCGCCCGTCGAACAGGATGCTCTGACCCGACTGGGGCATTTGCGCCTGCTGGAGCTCCGATTTGATCTCGGACTCGTAGGCACCGTCGAACACCGCCGTCGCCATGTGGACACCAGAACTGACGTTCTTGGCGAGATCGATGATCGTTTCGTCGGACGCCGCATCCAACATTCCGGCCACGCGCTCGTTGGTGTAGGTCTCCTTCAGCTGCTGTCGGAGCATTTGAGGATCCTGGGTCTTCTCGACCAGGGCACCCACTTGTTGCCCAAGGCCGATCGCCGCCCATCCGAGATGAGTCTCGAGAATCTGGCCGACGTTCATCCGGGACGGCACACCCAAGGGGTTCAGGACGATGTCCACCGGGCGACCGTCGGGCAGGTAGGGCATGTCTTCCACGGGTAGAATCCGCGAGATCACGCCCTTGTTGCCGTGACGCCCGGCCATCTTGTCGCCGACCGAAAGCTTGCGCTTGATGGCGACCTGAACCTTCACCAGCTTGAACACACCGGGCGGCAGCTCGTCGCCCTTCTTCAGACGCCCGATCTTCTCGTCGAAGACCGTCTTGATGACCGTGGCCTGCTCTTCGATGCTGGCGTAGATCCGATCGACGGTGGATTGCGTCTTGGCATCGTCGACTTGAATGTCCTTCCAACGACGCGCATTGATTTGTTCGAGGTGTCGCGCCTCGATTCGATCGCCGGTGTCGACCAGGGTCTCCTGGCTGCGATCGTCCACCACCCGATTGGCGGCGCGCTTGTCGAGAAGCAGATTTCGCACCTGTGTCATCGCGGAATCGCGAACGATGCGAATCTCGTCGGCCTGATCCTTTCGGAGTCGGTCGACTTCCGCCTCTTCGATTGCTCGCGCACGATCGTCTTTCTCGACGCCGCGGCGCGAGAAGACCTGCGCGCCGATCACCGTGCCGCGAACTCCCGGCGGTACCCGCAGCGAAGTATCGCGAACGTCACCGGCCTTCTCGCCGAAGATGGCACGCAAGAGCCGCTCTTCGGGAGAAAGTTGCGTTTCTCCCTTGGGTGTGATCTTCCCGACCAGAATCGCATCCGGCGTGACTTCCGCACCGATCCGGACGATGCCGGCTTCGTCGAGATCCTTCAGGGCCTCTTCGCCGACATTGGGAATATCCCGCGTGATCTCTTCTTTTCCGAGCTTCGTGTCGCGGGCCGCGACCTCGAATTCCTCGATGTGGATCGAGGTATAGGAATCGTCCTTGACCACGCGCTCGGAAATGAGGATGGAATCCTCGAAGTTGTAACCGCCCCAGGGCATGAAGGCGACGACGACGTTGCGGCCCAGGGCGAGCTCGCCGCGTTCCGTAGCCGGGCCGTCGGCGACGACCTGACCCCGCGCCACCTTGTCGCCCGCCTTTACGATGGGCTTCTGGTTGATGCAGGTGTTCTGGTTCGAACGTTGGAACTTGATCAGATTGACGATGTCGACGTTCGAGCCGCCCACCTGATCATCGGGCTTGATGACGATGCGCGTGGCGTCGACGGATTCGACGACCCCCTCTCGCTTCGCCACCACGGTGACACCGGAATCCCGGGCCACCGCGCCCTCCATCCCGGTACCCACCAAGGGAGCATCGGTACGGATCAGGGGCACTGCCTGGCGCTGCATGTTCGATCCCATGAGCGCGCGGTTCGCATCGTCGTTTTCCAGGAAGGGAATCAACGAGGCCGCCACCGAAACCAGCTGGTTTGGCGACACGTCCATCATGTCCGTTTCCGAGGGCGGCACCATCACGAAGTCACCCGCGCGCCGGGCCGATACCAGGTCGTTGCTGAATTTCCCCGTGTCATCGAGCGGCGCGTTCGCCTGGGCGATCGTGAGGCGTTCTTCGTCCAGCGCCGATAGGTACTTCACCTCCGGCGTGACGCGTCCATCCACGACCACCCGGTACGGCGTCTCGATGAATCCGAGATCGTTGACCCGCGCGTAGGTGGACAGGGATGCGATCAACCCGATGTTCGGCCCTTCCGGCGTTTCGATCGGACAGATCCGCCCATAGTGAGTCGGGTGAACGTCGCGCACTTCGAAGCCCGCTCGCTCCCGCGTGAGACCACCGGGTCCGAGGGCCGACAATCGGCGCTTGTGGGTCACCGCCGACAGTGGATTGGTCTGATCCATGAATTGGGAGAGCTGGCTCGATCCGAAGAATTCCTTGATGACCGCGGAAACCGGCTTCGAGTTGATCAGGTCATGGGGCATCAGCGTTTCGATCTCTTGAAGCGACATCCGCTCCTTGATCGCGCGCTCCATCCGCACCAAACCGATTCGATACTGATTCTCCAACAACTCACCCACGACCCGGACGCGCCGGTTACCGAGGTGATCGATGTCGTCGATCCGTTTGTCGGGATCGACGCCGTTCTTGAGGTCGACCAGATAACTCACGGCCCCGAGGATGTCCTCGGAACGCAGGGTCGAGAGCGCACCCAACGCGCACTCCTCTTCCTGGCCATCCTTCCCGCCGACGCGATACGTCACGCGCTCGTCGGGATCCAGGCTCAATTTGTGATTGACCTTGAGTCGACCGACCCGCGAAAGGTCGTAGCGCTCGGGGTTGAAGAAGAGATTGTGAAAGAGATTGGTTGCCGTTTCGATGGTGGGCGGATCCCCGGGTCGGAGCCGGCGATAGATCTCGATGATCGCCTCTTCTTGGGTCAGGGTCGGATCCGTCAGCAGCGTATCGCGAACCGATGTCCCCGTAGTGAGCGGATCGAGGTAGAGCAACGGGAATTCGTTGACTCCGCGACGGCGGAGCTCTTCGAGATTCTCCTCGGTGAGCTCCTCGTTGCACTCGATCACCACTTCACCCGTGGCTTCGTCGACGATATCCAGCGGGAGGACGCGCTTCACCGCGTCGATCCGAAGCAAGTCTTCGGTTCCGACCTGGATTTCGTTTACGCCCGCATTCACCAGCTTGCGAACGCTGGCATTCGTGAATTTTCGCTCCTTGCGCACCAACACGTTGTTGGCGGCGTCGCGCACCTCGCGCGTGCAGCGCTGGCCCACGAGGAGTTCGGGGTCGACCTTCTTGAAATACTTCTTGCCGTCGACGCGCATCTGCTCGGGCTTGTAGAAATAGGTCAGCAGCTCCTCGGGAGAGAAGCCCAGAGCCTTGAGCAGCACGGTTACAGGGATCTTGCGTCGCCGGTCGATTCGAGCGTAGAGCAAGTCCTTGTGGTCGAATTCGAAATCGAGCCAGGATCCGCGATAGGGAATGATTCGACACGAGAAGAACTTGCGACCGGCGCCGGCAACCGTTGTGCTCGCCACCGTGTCGAACACGATGCCGGGCGAACGGTGCAGCTGCGAGACGATCACACGTTCGGTCCCATTCACGATGAAGGTTCCGTTGTCGGTCATCACCGGGACTTCCCCGAAATAGACCTCTTGTTCCTTCACGTCTCGGATGGTCTGAGCACCCTTGGCGTCGTCCCACGCGACGAGACGGATCGTCACCTTGAAGGGCGCCGCATAGGTCATGCCTCGCTGGAGACACTCCTGGACGTCGTACTTCGGCTCCTCGAGCGTGTAAGCCACGAATTCGAGGGAGGCGGTGTCGTTGAAATCGCGAATCGGAAAGATCGAATTGAACACCGCTTGGAGCCCGACATTCTCGCGCTTCTCGGGCTCTACGTCGCCTTGGAGAAAGCGTTCGAAAGTCTGGCGCTGGATGTCGATTAGATTCGGGATCTCCAGGATCGCGGGAATCTTCGAGAAATCTTTGCGAACGCGCGGGGCGTTCTCTGAGAGGACGTTGGCGTGCACGAGTCGAGTGTCCCTCCGAGTAGGAGTTCAGATGGGGGGCGAGGCGCCCGATTTACGGGCGCCTTCCAGAAACCGCAGGCGCTATTTGACGTCGACCTGGCCGCCGGCGCCTTCGATCTGCTCTTTGAGCTTGGCAGCCTCGTCCTTCGGTACGCCTTCCTTGAGAGGCTTCGGCGCGCCTTCCACGAGATCCTTGGCCTCCTTGAGACCGAGTCCGGTAATCGCGCGCACTTCCTTGATCACCTGGATCTTCTTGTCGCCGGCCGAGAGCAAGATGACGTCGAATTCGTCCTTCTCCTCCGCCGCGGCATCGGCGCCCGGCGCCGCCGCGGCCGCAACCGCAACCGGCGCTGCCGCTGACACTCCCCACTTTTCTTCCAACGCCTTCGCGAGCTCTGCAGCTTCCATAACCGTCAAGCTCGAGAGCTGTTCGGCAATTGCGTCGAGATCCGCCATGATGATGATCCTTCCTTTTGAACGACTTGGTCTTTTCGACCTTCTAGGTTTGATTGGCTCCGGGCAGCATCCGCACCGCCCGGGGATTCATTCAGCGAACGCTATGCGCCGCCTTCTTCGATCTGCGCACGACGCGCTTCCACGAGGCGCGCCACCTGACTGGCCGGCTCCACGAGCAAACGCACGAGCTTGGTGGCCGGGGCCTGCAACAGCCCCACGATCTTTCCCCGCAGC
The DNA here is from genome assembly GCA_029261875.1 of Deltaproteobacteria bacterium. Lineage (GTDB taxonomy): Bacteria > Myxococcota_A > UBA9160 > UBA9160 > JAJDAL01 > JAJDAL01. The sequence goes on along the minus strand of JAJDAL010000048.1, from coordinate 2,865 downwards.
TCGTCGAGCGAGGGTAACGTTGCAAGCGTTGCCAATTCGTCTCGCGAGAGGGCTTTCCCATCGAAAAAACCACCCTTGAGATCGAAAACTTCGTGGTCTTCGTCGTACTTGACGAGCACTTTCGCGAGACCGACCGGATCACCGTAGGAAAAGGCGACCGCGGTCGGTCCCGAAAAGTGCTCCGTGATCGCTTCCGCGGCGGTATCCGCAACGGCCCGGCGAAGCACGGCATTCTTCGTGACGCGGTACTCGAAATCGCCCTCACCCTGCTGGCGCAGGTCGCCGCGCAGGGCGTTCACGGTCGGGACATCGAGGCCCCGATAATCCGCCACACACACCATGACCGCTCGCGCGAATCGATCGCGGAGGTCGGTGACCTGTTCCTCTTTTTGCGTACGCGTTAACACTGGATTCTCCTACGCGGCGTCCGCGATGTCCACAGACGTCGGATCGATGCGAATGCCGGGTCCCATCGTGGTCGACATCGAAAACTTCTGAAGGTAGGTCCCCTTGCTCGCGGCGGGCTTGGCCCGCATCACGGCACCAAATAGCGCCGTTGCATTGGCCACGAGGTCGTCGACCGCGAAAGACCGCTTGCCGATACCGACGTGAATGATTCCCGACTTGTCGACGCGGTACTCGACCTTGCCTGCTTTCTGCTCGCTCACCGCGCGCCCCACGTCGGCAGTCACGGTTCCGAGTTTGGGGTTGGGCATCAAGCCCCGGGGACCCAACAACTTACCCAGACGCCCCACGACGCCCATCATGTCCGGCGTGGCAATGACGCGATCGAATTCGAGCCAGTTCTCTTCCTGAATCTTCTTGGCGAGATCTTCTGCACCGACGTGATCCGCACCTGCTTCCCGCGCCTCGTGCTCTTTGTCGCCCTTGGCGAACACCAGAACCCGCACGCTTCCACCTGTACCGTGGGGAAGAACGATGGCGCCTCGCACCATCTGATCCGCATGCTTCGGGTCGACGCCGAGGTTGATGGCGAGTTCGACGGTTTCATCGAACTTGGCCCCGGGCATCCCCTTCAGCAGCTCCACCGCGTCGCGAAGCCCGTAGGCCTTCTCGCGGTCGATCTGCTCCGCACCTTCCTTGTAGCGTTTGCTCCCTGCCACTTACCCCTCCACCTCGATCCCCATGGAACGCGCGGTGCCTTCGACGATCCGCATGGCGCCGTCCAGGTCCACCGAATTGAGATCCGGCTTCTTCAGCTCGGCAATTTCCTTGACCTGTTCCCGGGTCACCTTGCCCACCTTTTCCTTGTTGGGTTCCCCGGATCCCTTGGCGATCTTTGCGGCGCGCTTGAGCAGCACGGCCGCGGGCGGGGTCTTCAATTCGAAGGTGAACGAACGGTCCGCGTACACGGTGATGACCGACGGAATGATCAAACCGGCCTTGTCTTGCGTTCGCGCATTGAAGGCCTTGCAGAATTCCATGATGTTGACGCCATGCTGACCGAGCGCGGGACCGACCGGCGGCGAGGGATTCGCCTGCCCGGCGGGACACTGCAGCTTGATGATGGCCATTACTTTCTTTGCCACGATTTACGCCTTCTCGAGCTGGAGGTAATCGAGTTCAATGGGTGTCGCGCGGCCAAACACCTGAACCATGACGCGGACCTTCTCGCGTTCCGGCCGCACTTCGTCGACGAAGCCGGAGAAGTTCGCGAAGGGACCACTGATCACCCGCACGTTCTCGCCTTCCTCGAAATGAATCTTCCGCTTGGGCTTGGCTTCGCCTTCCTTGATCTGTTGCGTCATCTTCGCGACTTCTTCGTCGGAGATGGGCGTCGGATTCTTGTTATCGCCAACGAAACCCGTGATCTTCGGTGTGTCTCGAACGATGTGCCAAGTCGAATCGTTCAGATCCATACGGACCAGGATGTAGCCCGGAAAGAACTTCCGCTTCGAGGTCCGTTTCTCGCCCTTCACGACCTCGACGACACTTTCCTCGGGAATCAGAACCTCGTCGAAATCGGCCTCGTGCCCCATGGCCTTGGCGCGTTCCAGCAAAGCCTGCTTGGCCTTCACTTCGTGCCCGGAGTAGGTGTGGATCACGAACCACTTCTTCGATTTCCGGATCGGCAGCGTCTGACCGGGGATGCCCGCGGTAGCGCTCGCGGGAGCACTCGGCTTCGCACCGGCACTTGGTTCCGCTGCACTCGGAGCCGAATCGCCCGCATCGGAAGCAGCGACCGGCGGGTCGGTGGCTGCCGGCGAGTCGCCAGCGGTCGGCACTGCGGGTGCGGCCTCGGTCGACTCGGCTCCCGCAGTCGCCGGCGTATCGGTGCCGGTTAGCGGCTCTTCGGTTTTTTGTTCGTCGCCCATGGGGTCTTCACTCACTTGGGAATCAACAACTGAACGACTTGGGACAGTCCAAAGTCGACGACTCCCAGCACAGTCGTAATGATCGCAACGATGACAACCACACCGATCGTCCCGCCGACATACTCACGTTGGGCGGGCCAGGTCACCTTGCGGCGCTCGACGTCCACCTCTTTCAAAAACTGCCGCGCGTCGCTGAACCAACTCACGCTTTAATTCGAACTCCCTTTGCCCGATCCGTCGCCGTTCAAAGAACTCGCTCGTCACGATTGGCAGGCGCGGAGGGACTCGAACCCCCAACCCCCGGTTTTGGAGACCGGTGCACTACCAATTGTGCTACGCGCCTCCGGGCCCTTCGAACATTACGCGGCTTACGCCGCGACCAATCGACCTACTCGACGATTTCCGCCACCACACCGGCGCCGACGGTCCGGCCTCCTTCGCGAATGGCGAAGCGGAGCTCCTTGTCCATCGCGATCGGCGTAATGAGGGTCACCACCATCTCCACGTTGTCCCCGGGCATCACCATCTC
>JAJDAL010000047.1 GCA_029261875.1 Deltaproteobacteria bacterium | reverse complement strand
ACGGCGGCCGTGCGTCGACCCCGGCGTGAATCCCTTCGCGGGGGTCGCGCTCGCTCGGGTCCGCTCTACTCGACCAGGAAAGGAGTGCCGGGTTGTCCCAACGGTTCCACGTCCGGATCCGGATCCGGGCCGGTACCCGTGCCGCCTTCCACTTCGAAGGCCGGTCCGATCCATTGCTTGTTGTCCGTGTCGAAGGCCGCCTGCATGGCGTGCGAGAAGAAACGCGTGCCTCGACACATCGTTCCCTGGGAGTTGACGTTGCGCTGTCGGAACATGTCCGCGATCCATACCTTTTCGAAGCCGCCCTTGCCGGCGCCGTCCACGGGACCCCCGGGATCGTAGGAAAAGGTGGTTTGGCCGCTGTTGATGCGCACGAACCGCACCTCCGGATAGATGCCTTTGCCGGACAACAAGTCGCCACCGATGCATCCTTCGACGCGGCACCAGGTGTCGCGACAGTCGGAAACACCAAACCGGGGCCCTGAGCGGGGGAGGTTGAAGTCCCGAATCGCGTTGCCGTTTTCGTCGGTGACGATCCAAGTGGCACGAAACCGGTCGTTGTAGTCCTCGATTTGGAGCGACCCCCACGGCCCGCTGACCCGCATCAGCTTATTGCGCTCGCAGCAATCCGGGTAGGCGGGATTGTCGGGTTCACAGGTGTGGGTGGCCGTCAGGGAGTAATCGTCGCTGAAGCGAAAATAGACCCGCGCGCAGTGGCGGCGGGTGGACGACGTCACCGCGTCGATGTTGCCGATCACATGGGCGACGCCCGGTCCCGTATTCGCCCAGACCCGCGACACCCGATTGCCGGACGGCATGTGGCTCTCGATCGGTGTGGTTCCACCCTGGGTGAGGTAAACCGATCGGCCGTCTCCGGGTTCACCCGAGCACTCTTTGTTCGTGCTGTTGTTCGGGTTTACGTGGATCTTCTTGGGAATCGATTGATTGGTGTCCAAGGTCTCGCTGCACACGCATTGCCGGTTGAGGTCGAGGCAGCGCTCCTCGGGGTCCGCGCTCGCGCTGGTGGTCAGTAGGACGAGGGCCACGGCACTCGTCCACGCAATCGTTCGCATCATCAGGATTGTCTCCTCCGGCTACTTTTCGGTCCACGCCACAGACCGTGCGTGAGGCACGTTACTTTATCGCGCTTTCCCCACACCCGAATCTAGGATCGGTTTCGTTTCGGAGAAACTTGAAACCCTAGTGCCTAAACCACTGTTTTATCATCGGATTCCCGGAACGGTCAGGAGGAATTCGGCTTCGCTCGGTGCAGCGCCCTCGTGGAGTCCCAGGCGGGGCAGGGCGAACAGGTCCTCCCCGCGACCGACGAGGCGATGCTCCGTCGTCAGCGCGGCCCGATAGCCGACTTGAGCGCTCTGGGCGCACAGGCGGGCGTTGTAGGCGCCAGAGGGGTAGGCGAGGAGTCGGTGTTTCGCGTAGCCGCGCGCGTCGAGCTCTGACAGAGCGGATTCGAGTTCTCCGTAGGCCAGGGTCTCCGAGAGTCCCGTCAAGATCGCATGGCTGCGCCCGTGCGCTTCGAAATCGATCCCGTGTTTCGCCATCTCCGCCACTTCCTCCCAATCGAGGAGTTCGCGCCCCCGGGCGGCAGCTTGCGGGAGACGGCGCGCCAGCTTTTCGAGGGCCGCATCCCGGGCGTCCTGGTCGAGACGCTTCAGGAAGTCCAGCGCCGAGGCGATGGGATCCGAGGCGGATTCCGCCCCCAGTTGGGTGACCTGAGATCGTCGCTCTTCCGGTGTCAGGGGAGTGAGGTGCCGACAAACGTCGTCGGGCCAGAAGGCGCCGGAGGTACCAACCCGACCCGACACCAGAAATACGGTGGCGGGCAGACTTCGCTGCTTGAGGGCCGGAAACGCGTATTCGAAGTTGTCGAGCCAACCGTCGTCGAAGGTAATCGCACAGGCTCGGGGAGGCAGCGGTTGGCGGTCGCGCAGGGCATCGACGATCTGACCGAGCGGAACCACATGGAAGCGGCTTTGCAGGGCATCGAGATGCATCGCGAAGGTTTCCGGCGTGAGCGACATGGCGGGTTCCACGCACAAACGCCGGGCTTCCGCTTCCGGGAGGACGCGGTGATACATCAGAATGGCGGCGCGCTGGCCGTTGAGGCGGCGCCGGATCCATCCGCCGGCCCCCGACCAGCGGACACCCTCTGCAATTGTTCGGCGCAGCGCGCGGCGCAGCATGACGTCCCCTAAGTTACACGCCATGACATCGACCGGTGCCCCCGTCCTCGTGAGCGATGCGGAGACCCGCACGGCGCTCGCGGTCACACGCGCGCTCGGCCGGCGTGGGATTCCCGTGATCGTACTCGCCCATGGGCCCGGCGCGCTGGCGGCGGCCTCGCGCTTTGCGGCGGGGGAGGTTCGCGTGCCCGACGCCGCCCGGGACCCCGAGGGCTGGGCGGAGGCGGTTCGCGGCGAGTGGCGCAAGGATCCCGCCGCCTTGCTGCTGCCGGTCACGGATCTCGCCGTCGGCACGGCATTGCAATTTGGACTCGATCGAGAGGGGCCCGTGGCGGCGCCATCGTGCGAGGCCTTTCAAGACGCTTCGGACAAGTACGCCTTGCTCGCGTTCGCCAAGGCGGCCGGGCTCGATTCGCCGCAGACCGAATTGGTGGAGAACGTTTCGGCGCTGACGGAGTTGCCGCCGGGGTTCGCCTATCCGGTGGTCCTGAAATCGCGGCGCTCGCGCTGGCTCGAAGCGGGGGCCTGGCGCGAGGGCGGGGTCTGCCTCGTGGCGAATGCAGCGGCTCTCGATGCCGCGCGCGCGGATCCGCGCTGGTCCGGGGGCGCGTTGCTTCAAGAACATCTTCCGGGTCACGGTCGCGGCTTGTTCTTTCTAGTCGATCGCGGCCATACCGTGGCGTGTTTTGCGCACCGGCGCGTGCGCGAGAAACCGCCCAGCGGCGGTGTCAGTGTCGTATCGGAATCCGAAATACCCGACCCCGGTCTGCGAGAAGCCGGCGAACGCTTGCTCCGCGCCCTGGAATGGCACGGCGTCGCGATGCTCGAACTTCGCAGCGCACCCGACGGGCGCCACTGGGTGATGGAAGTCAATCCGCGGTTGTGGGGCTCCCTGCAACTCGCGGTGGACGCGGGGGTCGATTTTCCCAGCCTCCTCGTGGCGCTGCATCGAGACCAGCCGCTTCCGGAAACGCGATTGCGCGCCGGCGCGCGTCTGCGCTGGTTGCTCGGGGATATCGATCATCTGGGAATCGCCTTGCGCCGGCCCGCCATGCGGCGCGCCATCGGACGGAGTCCCCTGGGCGTCATCGGGCAATTTCTCAAGAGCTTCTTCGACGGCACCCGGCTCGAAGTGCTGCGCTGGGACGATCCGCGGCCTTTCCTCGCGGAGCTGCGAGGTCGCATGCGATGACGCAAGCGCTGCGCGTTGCACACATCGTTTCCGGAGACCTGTGGGCGGGGGCCGAGGCCGCAACCTACGCGCTCTTGGCCGCCATGGCGAAGCAGCCCGCGATCGCGTTGCGCGCCATCGCATTCAACGAAGGCGAGTTGACCGAGCGGTTGCGTGGCGTCCGCGGAGTCGAAGTCGTCGTGGAGCCGGAGTCCGGTCGCAGCGTTCCGGCTTTGGTGCGTGCGGTCGTACCCCACCTGGCCGACATGGATCTCGTTCACGCCCACCGCGACAAAGAGAGCTTGATCGCCGCCTGGTCGCGCAAGCCGTGGCTTGCCACCCAGCACGGGCGCCCCGAGGCCTTCACTGGGACCGCCCAATTGCGCGCGCGTCTGACGCGCGCCATCGACCTGGCGATCAAGCGCACCGGGGCGCGGCGGGTGATCGCGGTTTCCGAAGAAGTGGCCGCCTGGTTGCGACCGCGCGTGGGAGCCGGGCGCGTGGTGGTCGTCCCCAACGGCATCGCGGATCCCGCGGGTCGCGTGCACCCGCCCCAATGGCGCGACCGCCCGCGACGCGTGGGCGCGCTCGGTCGGCTGGTCGCGGTGAAGGGTTTCGAGCTGGCGATCGCCGCCGTGGCCCGTTGCCCTGGACTCGAACTCGAGATCGTGGGCGATGGCCCCGAGCGGTTGGAACTGGAACGGTGCATCCGCGCGGCGGACGTCGGAGATCGCATCCGATTGGTGGGATTCGAAGCGGACCCGCTCCCCCGCGTGGCCCAATGGAGAGCGCTGCTGGTGACGAGTCACCACGAGGGGCATCCCATCTCCGTGCTCGAAGCCATGGCGCTCGGTACGCCGGTGGTCGCCGGTCCACTTCCAGGGGTGGTGGACGCGCTGGGCGGTGCCTGCGGTGCGGCGCTAGCCGATCGCGATCCGGCCCGGTGGGCGCGTGCGATCGAGGCCTGCGTGGCCGACACCGGGGAAGGCAAACTCGGGTCCCGTGGCGTGCGCGAGCAGTTTCTCGCGCGCTTCACTGCGGACCGCGCGGCCCTGCAAACCGAGGCCGTCTACCGCGACGCGCTTCAAGTGGCCCCCGCGGCGGTTCGATGAGGTTGTGATGCTGCCCGATGGATTGCGTCGCGTCGCCGGAGGAACGTTTCGAAGCCTCGGCCATTTCGCACCGGCTCTGAGCCAGGGGATCCGCCATTTTTCTGCGCACGGGAACTTCGCGATCTTCCACGTGGGGCGCAGCGGCAGCCGGCTGCTCGCGGACTTGTTGGATCAGCACTCGGCGATCCATTGCGATCGCGAGATCTTCAACGCCTTCTACGGCGAAGCCGAAGCCGAAATGTCCAAGCGCGGTTTTCGCACCGAATACCGCTGGAACACGTCGGCCTATTTCCCGCACGACCCGCTGGGGTACGTGCGCTCGAGGTTGTGCGAGGCGGGCCCGCGCGCGTGGTATTGCTGCGAGGTCAAGTTCTATCACGTCGTTCGCAACGGGCTGACGGTGCCGGGATTCGTGAACGACCTCGAGGGCATGGGGTTCGACCGCTTCGTCGTGCTCGAACGACGCAACACCCTGCGCAAGATCGTGTCGAGCGCGATCGGTCACCTCGATAATCGCTTTCACGCCGCGGCGAATAGCCAGGCCTCCGCAACGCGGATCGAGCTCGATGTGGATCGGATCGAAATCGATAGCGATTCGAAACCCCTGATCGCCTATCTCGAAGACTACGCGGACCGGATGGATGAGCTACGCGTGACGCTGGCCGACAAGCGCGCGCTTTGGCTCAGCTACGAAGGCGATCTCCAGCATGATCCGTCCCAGGGGTATCGTCGCGTTTGCGATTTCCTGGGGCTCGAAGGCGAATCCCCTTCGGTGCGCACCCGGCGCACGAATCCGCAGCCGCTATCCGAAATCGTGACCAATTGGGAAGACGTGCGAAGGACCCTGACGGGAACGCGCTTCGAATCCATGTTGGAGGGCTGAGGCCTAAGACGCCTCGTAGCCGAATTGTTTCAGGCGCGCGCGCGCGATCCGATCGAAGCGAAATCGATCCAAGCGGCTCATGCTTCCCCGCCATCCGGCTTCGGGGTCCACGCGGGGCGGATTCGAGTCGACCATGCGCGTGACTTCCGCCGCGGGAAGGGACTCGTCGATGAACGCGAGTATGCGCTGGACCTGGGCGACCGGGTCCGCCATCAGCCCTTCGTATTGAACATCGAGGAAAAGCGCGTCGCCCATCTCCTTGCGCGCCGCATCGACGAGATCGAAGCTTTCGACCCAGCGCTGCGCCAGCCCTTCGACGTGGCGCGGAATCCAGCTCTCCTGTGAATGCTTGCGCCGTGCGCGCATGGAGAGCGCGACATCTCGGCCGTCCCGAATGGCGTGGATGAATTTCGCCTCGGGAAACAGGGCGTGAATCTCGCCCAGATACATGCGGTGGGTGGGGGTCTTCTCGACGATTCGTCGCTTGCCCCGTGCGGCCAGGGCCTGCGAAAAAATGCCCGCCACCAGATCGCGCAACAAGACCTGGAGGGCCTGCGGGTCGATCCATTCCGCCAGCCACGGCTCGCGTTGGCGCAGAAACGGTTCGAGGTAGAGGTTGAAGAGGTGGGTCTCCCCACCGGTGGCGAGGTGGGGGTGCTCTCCCAACAGCCGGGTCAGCCATGTCGTTCCGGATCGCGGGTGTCCGACGATGAAGACCGGGGGGAACTCGAGCTCTGCCACACACTTCTCCCGTGATGCGAAACCGTGGTGTAGCCATCGATCGGCGCCCGGGCAAAGTTGAGGCGTGCAGCGCCGGTGGGCTCGTGGTTTTCATCTACTATCCCGCAGCGCGCGACACCGGCGATTTGCTGGAACCCGAAGCGCAAGAGGACGATACGACCCGTATGGCGGACGCCCCGGATACCACGGTCTCGATTCTGATCGCGACCTATCGGCGCGCACGGGCGCTGGCCGCGACCCTCGATTCCATCGCCGGAGGTCGGTTTCCGCTGGAGCGGCTTCAGGTCGTCGTCGCCGACAACGCGGACGACAACGCCACCGCGCAGGTGTGTGGGGAAGATCGGGGGGGGCTGCGGGTCTCGCGGGTGGTCGAAACGGCGACCGGAAAAAACGCCGCACTGAACACCGCGTTGGCCCACGCGACGGGCGATCTGTTTTTCTTCAGCGATGACGACGTCGAGTTCGACCGCGACGCAATCCGCGAATTGGTCGAAGCGGTCGTGCGCTGGCCTCAGCACCGCGTGTTCGGCGGTCGCGTACTCGCGCGCTGGCCTGCGGGCTGTCCGGATCATCTCGCCGCCAGTCGCTATTTGGGCGTCTGCTTCACGGTGCTCGACCCCGATCTTCCCGAAGGCCCCCACGAAGGATTCCGACCGTTCGGTCCCAGTATGGTGGTGCGCCGGGACGTCTTCGACGCGGGGATGCGATTCGACGCGGCCATCGGACCGCGCCCGGGTTCCTACGTGATGGGGAGCGAAACCGATTTGATGCGGCGCCTGGAACAGCAGGGAGAGCGTGCGGTCTTCGTTCCCGCGGCACGGATCGTCCACGAAGTGCGGGCGGAGCAGCTTTCGCTCACTTGGGCGTTTCGCCGCGTCACGCGTTACGGACGCTCGCTCGCCTACCAGGGCGCACCGGACCCGGGGCCGTCGCTGTTCGGGGCACCCCGCTGGTTGTGGGGGGACTCGCTGCGCAAAGCCGCAAGCGCGGTTTGGCTTGGGTTGACGGACACCCGGACCGAGGCGTTCGATCGCGCGCTGGATCTGGCGGCCAACATCGGCGCGATTGCGCAACACCGCAGCAGCGGGAACCGGCGCCCGAATCGCGCCGCCTAGGCGGTAGTGCGTCGGCCCACCAGGTCCAGGGCGAGGCGCACCAACATCTGCGCTTCGCTGCGGAAGAAGAGAAACAGCGCGGCCGCGTAGGACGCCACGCCAATCGCGACGGCGCACAACAACAGCACCGGCACGCGCAGATCCGCGGTTTCCAATTCCCCGATGGCGAAGTGAACACAGCCCCACATCAATCCCGCCGACACGGCTGCGGGGAAGGCTTGCCCGAGCACGACCGGCAAGCCCAGTCCGACCTGGCGCGTGGTGATGTGGAGGAAGATCAATGCGAAGGGACCCAGTACACAGGCCACCGCGGTCGCGACGCCCACGATTCCGTAGCGGGTACCGACGAAGACCGCGGTGAGGAGAACCGGGAGCTGAGCGAGGTTGAACCAGAATTCCTTGTGGGGCACGCCCGTGGCGCGCAGGATTTGACCGCTCGGCGACGCGACGGCGCGGATCAGCGTGAAGACGACGATGATCTTCAGTGGCAAGATCGCGGGGATCCACTTTTCGCTGTAGACGAACGGCACGAAATGGTCCGCCGTGGCGATCAGGCCGAGAAAGACCGGAAACGCGCTCAGCGAAATCACGCGAACCATTTTCAAATACAGCGCCCCCATGGCGGGGAGGTCGTGCTGCAACGTGGTGAGGGCCGGAAACGTCACGCGTTGGAGCGATCTCACCATGTTCTGTACCGGCCAGTTGGCCAGCTCGAAGGCAAAGCGATAGAGCCCCAGGGCATCCTGTCCCAACATCCTCCCCATGATGAGGTAATCGCCGTTGACGTTGAGCTCGCGCAACACGTTGGAGCCCAGAATCCAGCGACCGTAATCGAAGATCCCGCGCCAATAGGCCAATTCGAGATGAAACCGCGGACGCCAGGGATGCAGAATCCAATACAAGAGCACCCGAAACGGAGCCGCGGACACCTGGGGAATCACGAAGCTCCAAACCCCGAAACCCTCGAGGGCCAGTACCACCTGGGCCCCGTTGACCGCGATGCTCTCGAGGATGTCGACGGCGTTGATGGCTTTGAAGCGCAGGTCCTTGCGCAACAGGTTGATGTGCGTCGCCCCGAGCATCTCCACCAGAAAGCTGATGCCGTAGAGGGTGAGGATCAGCTGGAGAATTTCCGTGTCGTAGAAGGCCGCCGCCAGCGGCGCGATCCCTGCGGCCAGGCTCGCGAGCAGAACTCCCACGATCAGGTTCATGTAGAAGCTGGCATTGGCGTGGGCGTCGATGTCGTCCTGGGTTTGGATCAGCTTCTGGCCGATTCCGGCTTGACCCAACGTCTGGATCAACGCCCAGACGGCGACCGACATGCCGTAGATCCCGAAGTCCGCGGTGGTGAGTTCGCGGGCCAAGATCACCATGGCGGAAATCGCAAGCACCTTGCCGGTGTATTGACCGACGAGATTCCAGAAGACCCCGCTCTTGATACGCGCGCCGAGGTTCGCGGGACCTTCGCTCAACGCGCGGCGTCCACGAGTTCGAGTATTCGTGCGGCGCCGCGATCCGGATTCCAGTGCGCTTCGACGCGAGCCCGCCCGCGCAGGCCTACGGCGAGCAGCGCCTGCGGGGAAAGACGCGCGAGCTTCTCGATGGCGCCGGTGAGCGCCTCGATATCACCGGGGTCGACCAGCATCCCGATGTCTTCCGGAACGATCTCCGGGATCCCGGCGAGCCGCGTCGAAACCACGGGCAACCCCATGGCCATGGCTTCCCCCAGAACCGTCGGCGTAGCGTCCGTATCGCCGTCGCGGGCGCGCACGCAGGGCAGGACGAAGCAGTCGGCCGCGGCGAGAACTTCGCGAACCCGCGCGGCGTCGAGCGAACCCGCGAGGGCGACCCGGTCCGTCAGGCCCGCGCGTTCGATGGCTTCCACCAGGCGCGGCCGCTCCGGCCCATCGCCCACGATCGTGGCGCGAAACGCGACGTTTCGCTGGGAAAGGCGGTCGAGGGCTTCGACCAAATGGATCATTCCCTTCTTTTCGACCAGACGGCCGACACTCGCGATGGAGAAAGGACGCTCTGCATCCCGCGCCGCGCGTGCATCGCCGGCGCGCAAGAACCCCTCGAGATCGAGGGCCGGCGGAATCACGTGGATCTGTTCGCGTTTCAAATTCGAATCGTAGGCGGCCAGAATTTTGCGGTTGTATTCGCAGACCGTGATCGCAAAAGCCGAACGCCGCAGCTTCTCCGCCAACAGGTGCCGGTGGACATAGATATCGCGCGCGTGCGCGGTAAAGCTGAAGCTGCGCCCGGTCAGGCTTGCGGCCAACATGGCCTGCCCCGCCGCGTCCAGGGCAAAATGGGCGTGCAGGTGCTGGATGTTCCGGCGCTGGACCTCGGCGGCGAGAATGGCCGCGCGTTCGAAGGAGAGACTCGGATCGGCGGCGCGAATTCCCTTATAGAAGTGGCGCGTCTCGCGAAACCGGATCGGGTGGCGCAACGCCACACGGGCGATGCGTGCATTGCGCCCGGAGGCGAGATCGTCGAGGTAGTGCGTGTGGTCCAAGAGGGATTCGAGGCCCGCGTAGGGCGCCGGATCGCGAACGCGGTTGAGGGAAAAGATCTCGAGCGAAGCCCCGGCGCGCTCCAAGGCGCGGAGTTCGTTGAGGACGAAGGTCTCCGAAAGCTTGGGGAAACTCCGGAGCACGTAGGCGATGCGCGGCGCGCTCACGGTTGCCCCGGGGCCCGGGGTTTGCGCACGTAGGTGCGCACGGGAACCCGCGCAGGTCCCGCGGTCCCCACCAGCACGTATTCGTCGCCGAGTCGCTCTCGAAGTTGCGGGAGATGTCGGAGGTAGGTCTTTTCCGTGTAGCCGTCGAGGACGATCGCATCGGGCAGACCCTTGGCGTAATAGCGATCGAGTTCCCGTTGCCGCCAGATCGGCAGATCTTCGAAATTGTAGATCAGCGGGTGAGAAACACCGTGGTAGGCGCGACGCCCGGACTCGAACTCCCAGATGACTCCGCCGGACATGACCGACGCTCGAGGGGAAGTGTGTTGGCGCAAGATTTCGCTCGTTTGCGCAACGGAGTCCGGCGACCAGATCGAGTCGTATCGATAGTCGAGATTCGGCGCCGCCCTACCGACGGACCAGACGAAGGCCGCGTAGACGAGAAACACCCCCGTCGCGTGGGCGGGGCCGCGGAACGACGCCTCGACGGTTCGCCGAAGCTGCCAGAACGCAACGCCGAGCAGCGCCGCCGTGATCGCCGTAGCGAAAAGGGTTGGGACAAATGCGTTCAAGGGCGGTTGACGGCCCCAAACTCCGACCCCCAGGCTGAGAAACAGCAGGCTCGCGATGGACCCGCGCGAGGGCGTACCGGGCGTTGTGTAGAGCAGGGTCGCGAGCAATACGCATACCGCGATCGTTCCGTGATGGGCAACCCCGATGGCTTCTGGGAATTCCCGCTGAACCAACCACGCGAGCCCCCCCGTCAGGCCCACCAGGACCGCACCCACCCACACCCGTCGCGACCCCATGGCGCGCGTCAAGAATGCGGCGCTCGCGAGCGCCAACGCGGGAAAGAACTCCCGGAAGTAGTCGATGTGAAACGTGTTGACCCGGCAATAGAACGCGTAGGCGACCGCCAGCCAAAGGGGCCACAGAAATACGATGGACTGACGGCGCCAGGCGATTCGGGCTTCCTCCGAAGACACCTTCCAACGCCGAACCAGGAAATCGATGAACGCGAGTCCCAGTCCGATCAGCAAATAGGCGTGCCACTGAACCGAGCTGCGCAGATAGCGAACCGTCAGCGATTCCTTCGGTTCGGGTTTGGGTGCGGAGGGAACGGCCTCGGTTTTCTCCTCCGCGGGCTCTTCTGCGGGCTTGGGCGGGGTCGTCGGCTTGGGCGGAGGCTCGGGTTCCAGCGTCTCGAACGCCCAGCGGACCATGGAAGAGGGTGTGATGTTCGCCTTCCAGATCCGGTCCGCATCCAGATATTGGCTGTAGAAGAGCACGAAGGCCCCAAAGGTGGCGACGTAGCCCACGAGAAACGCGACGTAGCCCAGCAACGCGATATGGAGTCTCCGGCCGTGCTGGATCCACAAATAGAACGCCAGCACGATCGGAAGGAAGATGGCGGACTGGCGAACGTTGTAGGAAAGGGCGGCCAAGACGCCCGCTGCCACGAGCCACGAGCCCGCGCGACCGCGCACGCTCTTGGCGATGGCGAGGAGCGAAAGCACGGCGAGCAGAGTCGACGGGGGCTCGGTTTTCAGCACGGCGGAGTTGAGAATCTCGAGGGGAATGGCCCAATACAGGCAGGCGGCAATCGCCGCGGTACGGCGGTCGTAAAGTTGGCGACCCAAGAAGAAGAGCGCCACGCCGGTTGCCATCGAACAAGCGATGGCGAAATAGCGCCCCGCTTCGAAATGCGGACCGAGGAGCGAAAGGGTGCCCGACAACAGGTAGACGTAGAAGGGCTGGCGCGCGGCGAAGTCCACCAACGGGATCTTTCCCTCGAGGGCGAACACCGCATCCATCAGGTGCGCCCCCTCGTCGGGATTGATCCAGCGCTCGTCGACCAGCCAAAGTCGCAGGGCGAGGCTGGCGAGGGCCGTGCAGACCATCAACGCGACGGGGGTCGCGGGGGCGGCAGTCCCGGCGACTTCCCGGTCAGAATGGGCGTACGAAGCCATGCTCTCCATCATCGGTAGGTAGGGAAATTACTGATTCGAATCCGGGGAAACCGGGGTCGCTGGGAGCCCCCCTCACTTCACCCCAGCAGCCGACCGAAAGGCTAGTGTTTGCCCGGTTCATTCAGCAAGCCGACCCGGAGTGGAGCGAGGCATCCAAGGTGGAACAAGGCCCGATGGCGGAACCCGCAAAAATGGATCTGAGCGTCGTGATCCCCGTGTTCGACGAGGAAGAGAACGCCGCCCCCCTGGTGCGCGATATCGCAGCGGTCGTTCGGAAGATGGGGCTCCGCTACGAGATCATCCTGGTCGACGACGGCAGCACAGACCGCACGGTAGAAGTGCTGCGCGCGCTTCTGCCCGAGGTCCCCGAGCTGGTGATCGTCGCCTTGCGAAGAAATTTCGGCCAGACCGCCGCCCTGCAGGCGGGGCTGGAACGCTCCTGTGGGGAAATCATCCTCACCATGGATGGCGACCGGCAGAACGATCCGCGCGACATTCCCAAGATGCTCGAACGCCTCGAAGCGGGCGCGGATGTGGTGAGCGGATGGCGCAAGGACCGGCAGGATCAATTGGTGGTTCGTAAGTTGCCTTCGTGGATCGCCAATCGCCTGATCCAATGGCTCACGCGGGTACCGGTCCACGATCAAGGCTGTTCGTTGAAGGCCTACCGGCGGGCGGTCGTGGAGCGATTGAACCTCTATTCGGACATGCACCGCTTCATCGTGGTCCTCACCATGCCCATGGGCGCGGCCATCGATGAAGTCGAGGTTCGGCACCACCCGCGCGTGGCGGGACGCAGCAAGTACGGACTGTCCCGGGTTTTCAAAGTCCTGGGCGATCTACTCGCCATCAAGATGCTGACCAGTTTTCGTCACAACCCGATTCGTTGGTTCGCGGTTCTCGCCATGCCGTTCTTTGCGGGCACGATCCTGGCGAGCCTGGCGGCTTTGTTTCAGCGCGACAGCCTCCTGGTTCTCCCGACCGTCGCCATCCTGTTGAGTCTGCTCTGCGTTTGGTCGATTCTCGCCGGCTTTCTCGCCCAGGCCATCGTGGAATGGAGCGGAAAGCGCTCGCTCAACCAATTGACCTCGGTCGCACAGGTGTGGAGGAACGCATGAGCGATTCTCAGCGACGTCTCGTGTCCGTTCTGATTCCCGTCATCGAACGTATGGACGATCTCGCGGCGATTCACCGCGAGGCCCTGGCCGAACTCGAAAAACGCGATGTGGATCTCGAATTCTTCTACCTCGTGAACCCGTATTTCGAACACGCCCTGGAGCAGTCTCAGGCGCTTCACCAGCGCGATCCCGGGCGCGTGCACCTATTGCGCTTCTCGCGACCGACCGATGAAGCGACGGCCCTGGCCACGGGGTTTTCCCATTCGCGCGGCGAGATCATCGTAACCCTGCCGGCCTATTTCGATGCCGACATGACGAGCTTGGGGCAGCTGTTCGAAGCGCTGGAATCCGGCGCGGACATGGCCTTTGCATCGCGCACGAACCGGCACGAAGGGGCGCTCAAGCGCATTCAGACCGTCGGTTTCAATCGACTCGTCTCCTGGGCGACCCGCACGCGCTTCGTCGACATCGCGAGCGGAACCCGCGCCATTCGGCGCGAGGTCCTCGATGAAGTCCCGATCTACGGCGATTTTCACCGCTTCCTGCCGGTGCTGGCGGAGCGTTTGGGGTTCGCGATCGCCGAGGTCCCGACGCCCCAGCATCCGGAAGCCAATCCGCCGCTCGTGTATTCGCCGCGCACCTACTTGTGGCGCGCAATCGACATCCTGTCGGTCTTCTTCCTGAGCCGATTCACGCGCCGCCCCTTGCGCTTGTTCGGCGCCGTGGGGAGTGGATTCGGGTTGTTGGGGGCGGGGATCGTCGTCGTCGTCGGCATCCAGCGCTTGCTGGGCCAACCGCTCGCGGATCGACCCATTCTCGTGTTGGGCGTCCTGCTGCTGGGCCTCGGCGTTCAGGCCGTGACGATCGGTTTGCTCGGCGAACTGCTGCTGTTCTTTCACGCCCGCGACATCCCCGACTACCGGGTGGGCGAAGTGTTCGAAGGCAAAGCCCCGCCGCCCGAGCCGCCGCCCGCCTCCTAGGGGAACGCAAAGCGCGCTCGCCGAATCAGGGATTCTCGGTTTTCGTCGCCCAGTCGCGCGGAAGCCCCGCAACGATGGCCGGGGCCTCGAGGGTTTGCAGGCTGCTGCGCCAGAGCGCTTCAGCGACGTCCGCGGCGACGACATTGCGATCGATCGTCCAGCCACGCGGCGCTTCGTTTTGGGGCATGCGCAACGTGAGCTGCACGGACCCCGGGGCGTCCGCGAAATTGCGCACGCCCGTGACCAGGATCAGGGTCTGATCCTCGATCCCGAAGTCGGAGATGCGTTCGACCAATCGCGTGAGTTCCTCGTCGAGGGAAGCGGCTTCGGCGGGTCGGTTTCCGTCGGCGTAATCGATCAGCAGGAAGAAAGGAGCCGGCGTTCGCGTCGTACGCCACCACAACAACCATTGGAGCGCCACACTGGTGAGGTCTTTGGGTGTGCGGAGGTCGTCCGTCAAACCGAGCCATTTCATGGGCTTGCCACCGCTGGCCAACAAGAGCTGTCCCATGGCGGTGTGCTTCGCGTAGGAGGCCGTAAAACCCGCGAGACCGGGGGCCAGGTCGATCTCTCCCGCCATCCCCGGGAAACGCCGCTTCGGATCGCGCAGGATTGCCGCCGTCGCATAGCCGCGTTCGTAGAGTTGCCCCATGACGCCGCGACCGTCGTCCAGCGTGAGGAGGTCGCGACTGGGGTGCTTTTCGTCCGCCTGGATCCACGGATATTCGATTCCCTGGGCGGTCAAGAGCGAAAGGGATTCCGGCGACGTCGTGCCGCCGACGATGCCCCAGTCCACCACGAGGAAATTCGTCGGTCCCTCGCCGACCGGAGGCCAATCGTCATCGGCGAGAATCCAGGGCAGAACCCAGGGCGCAGTCGCCAGCGCGATCGCCAGGGCGAGGGCGGAAAACAGATTGCGCGACCAGGCGCGCGGCCCGGAAGAGGATTGCTTTCGCAACTTGGTCACGGCCGCGCCCGAAGCGAGCGCCAACGCGATGACACCCGCAGCGACGCCCCCCACCACCCACGGGTTGTAGTTGCGCGTGGCACCGAACTCCCCCAATGCCAGCACGACGGCGGTCACGGTCCACACCGCGGGACCCGATACCGCGATCCCGCTTTCTTCCAATTGATGGGCCGTATGGGCGGCCAGGTAGGCGGCAGCCGCGACCACCGCAAACCCGGTGGCCACCAACAGTGCGTCGTGAGAGGGCGTGAGGATCGCGCTCAACCCCACTCCGAGCAGCGGTAAACCGATCAGCCCCCCGACGAGGCCGCCGACGAGATGCGAATGCGAGGGGCGAAAGCCAGCGGCGCGCAGAGATGCGCCCACGATCCCCGCGCCGATCCCGAGCACCAACGCGGGCCCCAGCGCGATCAGCAATGCGAGGGGGGTCGGTGCAATGGGCCCGGTGAGATCGACCAGGATGATCTCCATCGAACCCAACAACGCGCCCGCACAGCCGCCCGCGGCGACCCACGATTCCGCACGGGGCGGAGGCGGAAGCAGTCGAACCGGCGCCCCGGTGTGCACGCCTACGCCGATTCGGAAGCGGCCACGTCGTCGAGGTCGGCGGGTGCAACCTGATTGCACTCCAGCCAACGCAACACGTCCGATCGGCGATACCGAAGGGCCCCGTTGCGTCCGTGTCCGAGTCGGTAAGCGGGAAAGGCGCCTTCGCGTACGAGTTCCCAGAGCTTCGTGCGCCCGATCTGCAGGAGTTCAAGCACTTGCGCTGTGGTGAGGAGTTCCGATTCAGGCACGGGAGTCTCCTTCGGCAGCCGTTTCGTTTCCGGAAGGATCGCCGTAGGCATAGCGCGCGTAGGCGTCGTGGTAGTAATAGCGCCGGAAGGAGCCGGGGCTCACCTGATTGAACACGACCCCTGCGACGTTGCGCAGGTCCGCCATGGAACGCATGGCGGCGGCCCGGGGCGTGCTGTCTGCGCGCACCACGAAGAGCACCAGATCCGCCATCCGTTTGAGGATACGCGTGTCGACCACGGGCAACAACGGCGGCGAATCGATGAAGATCGCGTCGTAATGCTTCTTGGCTTCTTCGAGGAGATCCAGGAATGCTTGATCCGTGATCAACGCCAGGGGATTCTTGGCCGGTCGCCCTGCGGGCAGCAGCGACAAGTTCGGAATCTTCGAGTTGACCGCACACTCCTCGAGGGGCAATTGGCCGAGCAAGATGTCGGTCAAGCCCTTGGAGCGACGGATCTTCAGCAGGCGGTGGGTCGTGGGTCTCCGCAGGTCACCGTCGATCACGAGAACCTTCTTGTTCAAATCACACGCCACGGTGATGGCGAGATTCATACACGTGAGCGACTTGCCGTCGCCGCGCGCGGCACTGGTGACCAACACCACGCGCCGTTCCGGGTCTTCCAGAAACATCGGCGCAAAACCGCGGTATTGCTCCGCAGGGGCCGACTCCGGTGCACAATGAACCACCAGGCGTGCATCCACGTCGCCGTTCGGCGGCTCATCGTAGATGTCGTCGCGATCGATTCGCGGCACCGAGGCCACCACCGGCAATCCCGTGGTGCGCGTGAGGCGTTGCACCGTGCGGAAGGCCGGATTGCGGAGCTCGGCAATCACGATCAGCAATCCCACGAAGCCGAGGGCGACCGCGAGGCCACCGGGCAGCAGTAGCCAGATGTCCGGCCAGGAGGGCTCACGCGGCACGCGGGCGGGTTGCAGGACACGGAAACGCTCACCCTTTTGCGCGTGCTCCAGGTTTCGCGCCAGCTCGGCGTCGAACTTCTGTCCCAGCAAGCGCCGATAGGTGCCCGTCAGGTTCTGATAATCGCGCGTCATGGAAATGAGCTCTTGCTCGAGACGCGGCGCCATCTCGACGCGGCTTTCGTATTCTTCGATCTCGCTCCGAAGCGACTCTTCTTCTCGAAGAAGCTTCTCCATTTCGAGGTTCATGCGGCCGTACTGCCCGCTCACGCCACGCATGGCGATGCTCATGCCGGCGTCCGCGAAGGCGCCTTCTTCCCCGGGACCGAGTTCTTGCGCTTTGCGGATCTCGCTTTCGATTCGATCGATCTCGCCTTGCCAATGGCGAACATTCGGATGCTCTTCGGTGTAGATCGATTCCGCTTTCAGCAGCTGATTGCGGGAGTGTTCGAGGGCCTTGATCAGGCGGTTGCCCGTGGAGCCAATGCCGCTGTTCGCCAGCTCTTGCCGGTAGAGTTCCATGCGGGCATTCAATTGCGTCTGCGACTCGAGGTTGCGCGCAATCTGGGCGGTCATGCGGTCGAGGGCGCGAAGATTCGCGTCCAGCTGGCTCGGAAGCTCGCCCATGCGCTCTTCCTTGAAGATGCGCATCTCGTCTTCCTTCTTGGTGACCTCGTCCCGCAAGCCCTCGAGCTCGCGGTCGAGAAAGTCCGCCGTGGCGGTCACCTGGCGAGCGCGGTCCTTGAGGTTTTCGGAAATGAACAGTGCGGCGATCTCGCGCGCGGCTTCGGCGACGAGTTCCGGCGATTCCCCGGAGTAGGCGACGACGAAGACGCCCGTCGCATCCTTGTTGAATTTGCCTTTGGTCGAGACTTGGAGACTTCCGCGAATCTGGTTCATCAGGGCTTCACGCGTGAGTTCGCCCGACGGGTCGAGGCGATCTTCACCCAGACGATCGATCAGTTCGTTGAGATTCGAATAACTGGTGACGCGTTCTTTGAGCGTCGAGAGGCGTTGTTGGGCGGTGACCGTAATGGTGGTTCGAACGAAGTGCTCCGGGACCTCCTGAGGTTCCACGAGAAGGGTCGTCGTCGCGCTGTATTCAGCCGGGAGGACCAGGAAGGCGACGAACCCCAGGGCGAGGCCAACGACGGCGCCTAGCGCCATCCACGCCTTGCGCCGATCCGCGATCTCGACCAGGTCTTCGAGGGCAAAAGACGGTCCGGGTGTCTCGTCGACGTTGTATTGCATCGTTCGATGTCTCCGATGCCCCTGGGGGGTCCCGAGGGCCTGCCACGGAATTCACCCGGGGCTGCTTTGGCCTCCACTGAATGGTAGCCCCAACAATGCGAAAGGTGACGAACAAGCCCGAACTAAAGCGGTCGAGGAAGAAAACGCTCCCCCTGCCGAAACGAGGGGTTTGGACGACGCCCGAAGCCCGGATGTTCAGCGACCGGCAACTCGGCCGGGAGGTCCCCGGCATCGGTCGCGGTGGGCGGCATTGACGCCGAAACCGTTCGAAAGGATGCTCGCGCCCACCGATGTCGATTGCGCGTTGCTTGCCGATTGCCCTGTGCCTCTGCCTGGCCTGTGGCCCGCCGGAAGGTGCGGAACCCGAACTTCCCACAGGGCCGAACCTGGTCCTATTGTTGAGCGATTCCCACCGCTGGGGCGCAATGGCGACCACCCAGACGCCCGCGATGCGCACCCCCAACCTCGACGCTTTGGCGGAGCAGGGCGCCTCTTTCAATCGCTACTACGTCAATCACCCGCTCTGCACACCGGCCCGGGCGATCTTGATGACCGGACGCTGGCCGTATCAACAGGGCCTCGTCGCAAATCACATGAGTCTTGCGGAGCGGCTCGATCTGCCCGCCGGCCAGAAAACCCAGGGCACGCTCGGCTGGCTGTTCAAGGCGGCGGGGTATGCGACGGCCTATGTCGGGAAGTGGCACCTCGGAGGCCGGGATGCGCGTCCGTTCGGGTTCGATCAATCGATCCTTTGGAGCGGAACCAATAACCATCGCCGCTCGCGTTTCAGCGTCGCGGGCGCCAAACCCGTAGAGTGGAGCGGCGATTCCAATGCCACAGCCATGACGCGCCAGGCGATCGAGTGGCTCGAGTCCGGGCGACCGAAAGACCGGCCCTTCTTCTTGATTCTGTCCGTCAACC
>JAJDAL010000046.1 GCA_029261875.1 Deltaproteobacteria bacterium | reverse complement strand
TCACTCGAAGTCGGCCGGCGTGCCGATCATCGTCGCCATCAACAAGTGCGATCTTCCGGACGCGAACACCCAGATCGTGCGCCAGCGCTTGATGGAACACGAACTCGTGTCCGAAGAATTCGGCGGCGAGACGATCTGTGTCGACATCTCGGCCACCCAGGGGACGGGGCTCGATACCCTGCTCGAAATGTTGAATCTCCAATCGGAGGTGCTGGAACTCAAGGCGGACGTGGAGCGACCCGCCCAGGGCGTGGTGTTGGAGTCGCGCCTCGACAAGGGCCGCGGCCCCGTCGCGTCGGTGCTGATCAAAACCGGATCGATCAAGCGCGGCGACATGGTCGTGGCGGGCCAGAGTTTTGGTCGTGTTCGCGCCCTGGAAGATGAGAATGCCAAGCGTTTGAACGAAGCGGGTCCCTCGACGCCGGTGCAGCTGATTGGTTTGGCGGACGTTCCCGCTGCCGGGGACGAATTCCACGTTGTGGAGAACGAGCGGGCCGCAAAGGAAATCGTCGGACACCGCGAGGATCGCGCGCGCGCCACCGGTGGACCTGCGCGACCCAAGGTTTCCCTCGAAGACCTGTTCGCACAGGCCGAGGGCGGCGGTATCAAAGAACTCGGGGTGGTGTTGAAGGCGGATGTGCACGGAAGCGTCGAGGCGCTCAAGGATGCGCTGCTCAAGCTATCGACGGATCGTGTGAAGGTGAACGTGGTTCACTCGGGCGTTGGTGCCATTACCGAAAACGACGTCATGCTCGCCAAGGCCGGCGGCGCCATCGTGGTGGGTTTCCATGTGCGACCGGATCCCGCGGCTCGCCGCGCAGCCGAGTCGCAATCCGTCGACTTGAGGACCTACCAGATCATCTACGAAGCCACGGACGAAATTCGCAACGCCATGGCGGGTCTGCTGCCTCCGACCATCAAAGAGGCGGGTCTCGGGAGCGCGGAAGTACGCGAAACGTTTACGGTTCCGAAGATCGGAACGATCGCGGGCTGCTACGTCACCGAAGGAACCGTGCGGCGCAACGGACTTTGTCGATTGGTTCGCGACGGCGTGCAGATTTTCGAGGGAACAGTCGGGTCTTTGAAACGTTTCAAGGAAGATGTGCGCGACGTCGCCAGCGGCTTCGAATGCGGCATCGGGCTCGAGGGCTACAACGACGTCAAGGTCGGTGACGTGATCGAGACCTACGTTCGCGAGGAGCACGCGGCGACCCTCGAATGATCGTCGGCGCTGCAGTCGTCGAGATCCACGTTCACCAATCGCAATCCCTGAAGGCCAAACGCGGTGTGGTCCGTTCCATCACGCAACGACTCCGCAATCGCTACAACGTCGCGGTCGCGGAAGTGGGAGGGCAGGGCACGTGGCAACGCGCGACGATCGGCATCGTCGGCGTCGGCAACGACGAGGGAACCCTGCGAAAAGTGATGGAAAAGGCCGTGGCGTACGTCGAGGATCTGCATCTGGCCGAAGTGATGGGGAGCGACTTTCAGATCGTTCCCCTGGGCGTTGACGAACCCGGGTACGAATTTCCGGACGGGGAATGAAACCATGTCGCGACGAACCCTGCGCATTGGGGAGCAGGTCCGAGCCGAGATCGCCCGCATCCTGCGGGAAGAGGTGACGGACCCTCGCGTCGGGCTCGTCACCGTGCTGCGCGTCGACGTGGCGCCCGACCTCAGCAACGCCCTCGTGTTCTGGAGCGCGTTGGAGGCCGGCGAAACCTCGGAGCCGGAAGGGGTGCAAGCCGGTCTCGACAGCGCAGCGTCCTTCGTGCGTCGCCGACTCGCACAAATCCTGCCCCTGCGTCGCGTTCCGGCTCTGTCTTTCCGCCACGATCCCTCCATCGAAATGGGCAATCGCACCCTGGGGCTGTTGAGTTCCCTGCGCGACGAAACCGATGAGTCGTAAGCGCAAGGAGGCCCCCGGCCCGAGCGGGTTTCTGGTGGTCGACAAACCGTCGGGCATGACCTCCCACGACGTCGTGGATGCCGCGAGAAAGCTCTTCGGCACGCGTCGGGTGGGCCACCTGGGGACCCTCGATCCGTTGGCGACTGGCGTCCTTCCGCTCGCGATCCGGGATGCGACCAAACTGATCACTTTCTTGGAGTGCGAGCGAAAGCACTATCGGGGTTGTCTGCGATTGGGGGTCGCGACCAATACGTTCGACGCCGATGGAGAGGTGGTCCGTACCTGGGATTCAGTGCTTCCCGATGGCGAGGCGGTGCGGCGCGAGCTGGCCCGCTTCGTCGGTTACATCGAACAAGTCCCGCCGATGTTCAGTGCCGTAAAAAGAGACGGAGTGCCGCTTCATCGCCTGGCCCGGCGCGGCGAGGAGGTCGAGCGCGAGGCCCGCAAAGTCCGGATCGAGCAAATCGAGGTTCTGGGCGTCGACGGGAGTGGGGTCGAGTTCGAGGTGAAGTGCTCTCCGGGGACCTATGTCCGCAGCCTGGCGGCGGATCTGGGCGAGCGGCTCGGCTGTGGCGCCCATCTCGAGTCCCTGCGACGGCTCGAAAGCGCTCCGTTTCGCATCGAATCCGCTCGGACCCTCGAGGAGTTGGGGGCCGATGCGACTGGAGGGCATCTGGCGAGTCGGCTCATGCCCGGGGCGACTGTGTTGGGATTCCCTCGGATTCCGCTCGAGGGGGCAGACCTGGCGCGGATTCAGGTAGGCAACGCGATCCATCTCGGCGCCGAGAGCCCTCGGGGCATTGGGCAGCGTTTCAGCGGCGTCGATGGCGAGGGAAACCTGGTGGCGGTCCTCGAATGCCGTCCCGGGGGGCTGCTTCAGCCCCTGCGGGTATTGCGCCCGGTTGCTGTGCAATCGTGACTTTGGTAAAGAATACGCGCACTTGAACGATGAAAAAGGAAAACAACAAAGCCAACTCGAAACCCGGAGTCACTCGCCGGTATAACCGGTGCTATCGTGGCGACTGCGGAACCGGGAGAGTTTCCCGAAAAAGTTTTCGGCGAAGTCAAAGTCTGGAAGGGATGCACAGCGTTGCTGACTGCTGAGCGAAAAAAGAACGTGATCTCCGATTATAGAACGCATGAGAGCGACACCGGTTCGCCCGAAGTGCAAGCAGCATTGCTGACGGAGCGAATCAACGAGCTCTCGGACCACTTCAAGGTCCACAAGAAAGATCACCATTCGCGTCGCGGGCTGCTCAAGCTCGTGAGTCAGCGACGGCGACTCGTAGAATATCTCCGACGGGAAGATCAAGAACGTTACAAGACGTTGATCCAACGCTTGGGATTGCGTCGCTAAGCGCAATTCGGTCCAGACCTCTCCTCTACCGCACAGAGTCGCGACGCCACACGATTGACGCGTGGCGCGGACTCGATACCTCCCCAAATTCGGGTTTCAATTTAGTGTGAGCTCGCAGAAGGCGTGTCGTACGCCAGAGCTCCCAGGAGTAAAGAAAAGAAATGCCTTCATATTGGTTTGATTCAGAGACGGTCGAATTCGAATACGGCGGTCGCACCATGTCGATCGAAACGGGTCGGATGGCCAAGCAGGCGTCCGGTTCCGTCGTGGTGACCTACGGCGAAACCGTGGTCCTCGTCACCGCCGCCCGCGCCACACCGCGCGAAGGGATCGACTTCTTCCCGTTGACCGTCGACTTCGTCGAAAAGACTTCGGCGGCCGGCAAGATTCCCGGTGGCTTCTTCAAGCGCGAGGGTCGCCTCTCGGATCGAGAGGTTCTGGTCTCGCGCTTCATCGATCGCGCCATCCGTCCCCTGTTCGAAGACGGCTACCGCGACGAAACGCAGGTGATCGCGACGGTGTTGTCGGCGGATGCCGAAAATCGCGCCGACATTCCGGCCTTCGTGGGAGCCTCGGCGGCGCTCATGGTCTCCGACCTGCCGTTCATTGGCCCGATCAGCGCCATACGCGTCGGTCGAATCGACGGCAAGCTTTCCGCCAACCCCCTGCATTCCGAGATGGCGAAGAGCGATCTCGAGTTGGTGGTGGCGGGCAACCGCGATGCACTGGTGATGGTCGAGGGAACCGCTCAGGAAGTTCCCGAGCCCGAGCTCCTCGAATCTCTCAAGTACGCCCACGATCAACTGCGGACTTCTCTGGATGCCCAGCAGGAGCTCAAGGATCGCGTCGGAAAACCCAAGCGCGAAGCGGTGGCGGTGACGGTCCCCGCGGATCTCGTGAGCCGTGTGGAATCCATGGCGAAAGAGAAGATGAGCTCCGCCGTGCGGGTTACGGACAAGGGCGAGCGCAAGGCCGCCATCAGTGCCGTGGAAAAGGAAGTGCTGAACGAGCTCGTGACGGAATACCGTCAGGAGAAGGTCGCGCTCGACAGTCTCGAAGCGGTGGAAGAACGCCGCGACGGGCTTCGCTCGATCCAGAAGGGCGCCAAGTCCGTGTTGCACGACTTGCAGGCGTCGTTGATCCGAAAACGCGTCGTTTCCGAAGGCACGCGCATCGACGGCCGGGCGACGACGGACATCCGAAACATCGCCTGTGAGTTGCGCGTCGTACCGCGTGCCCACGGGGTCGGACTGTTTACGCGCGGCGAGACCCAGGCGTTGGTCTACACGACCCTGGGAAGCTCCTCCGACGAGCAGACCATCGACGCGCTGACCGAACGTACGAGCAAGAACTTCTACTTGCACTACAACTTCCCGCCGTTCTCGGTAGGTGAGGCGCGTTTCCTGCGCGGTCCCGGTCGTCGGGAAGTCGGACACGGAAATCTCGCTGAGCGGGCCCTCGAACCGATCCTGCCCGATCGCGACGACTTCCCCTACACCCTGCGGATCGTGTCGGAAGTGCTCGAATCCAACGGCTCCTCCTCCATGGCCACGGTTTGTGGTGCGACCCTGTCGCTCCTCGATGCGGGTGTGAAGATCAAGGCGCCGGTGGCGGGAATCGCCATGGGGTTGATCCAAGAAGGCTCCGACGTCGCGATTCTTTCGGACATCCTCGGAGACGAGGATCATTTGGGCGACATGGACTTCAAGGTCTGCGGAACCCACGCGGGAATCACGGCACTCCAGATGGACATCAAGATCGAAAGTGTCGACTGGACCGTCATGGAGAAAGCGCTGGAACAAGCTCGTGCCGGACGCGTCCACATTCTGGAATGCATGGCGAGCGAAACCGCGGGCGAACTCGACAGCCTCAAGACACGACCGGAACTCTCGCGCTACGCGCCGCGGGTGGAAGTCATCAACATCAAGCCGGATCGCATCCGCGACGTCATCGGGCCCGGCGGAAAGATCATTCGTGGGATCCAGGACACCACGGGTGCCAAGATCGACATCGAAGATTCGGGCCGCGTGACGGTGTTCTCACCGGACGCCGATGCGTTGGATCGGGCTCGATCCATGGTGGAAGAACTCACCCAGGAAGCGGAGATCGGCAAGGTCTATATGGGCCGCGTCAAGCGCGTGGTCGATTTTGGCTGCTTCGTCGAGATCTTCCCGGGAACCGAGGGGCTGATCCACATCAGCCACTTGGCCGATGGGCGCGTGGAGCGGGTCGAAGATGTGTGCGGCGAGGGCGATGAGCTGCTCGCCAAGTGCATCGACATCGACCCGACGGGTCGCATTCGACTGTCGCGTCGCGAGGCGCTCGCGGACACCGCCTCCTAGCTGGGCGTAGGCCCCGAATGCAGCCTGTCCGAGTGCAGATTGCGCGCCGGTCGGAAGCGGAAGATTTGCCGTTTCCGACCCGCGCCACCTCGGGTGCATCGGGGTTCGACCTACCGGCAGCCGTCGACGGCGAATGGAGCATCGCTCCAGGAGCTCGTGTCCTGGTTCCGACCGGTTTCTCGATCGCCGTTCCGTCCGGTTACGAAGCGCAGGTCCGCCCGCGTAGCGGGCTCGCGCTCAAGCACGGCATCGTCATCCCCAACGCTCCGGGTACGATAGACTCCGATTATCGCGGCGAACTCAAAGTCATCCTGCTCAATACGGGGGATGCGGAGTTTCGGGTGCGACGGGGGGATCGAATCGCACAGCTCGTGGTTTGTCCCGTCGCTTCCGTGGAATGGCAAGCGGTGGCGGACTTGGACGAAACCCCGCGCGGTTCCGGTGGCTTTGGCCACACGGGACAAGGAGCCTTGAGCGTGTCCGAGGGCGAATCCGATGAATGACGGCATCTCCGAGCCGATTCACCCGCGCGAACCGACGCCGATTTCGCCGAAGCCGAAAGCTTCGGATCTTCCCCGGCGGCTCCTGACTGCGGCATTCCTGATTCCCGGCGTCTTGTATGTGATCTCTCTGGGTGGACTCGCCTACCTCGCCACCATCGTGGTCATCATCTTGTTGGGATTGCGCGAGTTTTACCAGCTCATCGAAGACAAGGGTGCGCACCCGCTCGTGGGATTCGGTTTGGTGGCGGGCGCAGCACTTCCCGTCGTCGCTTACGTGGGCAACGAATATCACGCCACGATCCTGATGACCGCGGTGTTGCTGTTCGTCATGGTGGCGCAACTCGGAAAGTCGCAGATCACCGAAGCCCTCGAGAGCATCTCGGGTACGTTCTTCGGAATCTTCTACGTGGGCTGGCTTTTGACCCACGCCATCGTGCTGCGCAATTTCCACGACGTCGCCGTGGCGAAATGGGGCGCGGAAGCCGCCGCCTACCTTCACCCGGATGCCGGCGCGTACTACATGGTGTTCGTATTGGCCTGTGTCGTCGGTTGCGATGCGGGTTCCTACTTCGCGGGCCGGGCCTATGGGAAACGCAAATTGGCGCCCAAGGTCAGCCCGGGGAAAACGATCGAAGGCAGCATCGGTGGCGTACTGTTCGGCGCGATCTGTGGTCTGGGGACGAAGCAGTTCTTCGACTTCTTCTGGCCCGAACTCTCGACGGGGTTCGGCTGGGTGGCGGCGGGATTGATCGGGTTCTCTCTCTCCATGGTGGCCGTGCTGGGCGACCTGGTGGAATCGCTCCTCAAGCGCGACGCGAAGGTGAAGGATACGGGCAGCCTGCTGCCCGGAATGGGGGGCATCCTGGATCGAACGGACTCGAGCCAGCTCGGAATCCCGGTGATGTATTATCTGCTCCTTGCACACACCTACTTGCGGATGGGTTGAGTCTTGATCGAACGGTATTCCAGACCGGAAATGCAAGCGATTTGGTCCGACGAGGCGCGGTTTCGCCGCTGGCTCGACGTCGAACTCTGCGTCTGTGACGTGCTTGCGGAACGCGGTGTCATCCCCGTTTCCGCGGCGCAGACGATTCGCGCGAAAGCGGATTTCAACGTCGCGCGGATCGACGAGATCGAGCGCGAAGTGCGCCACGACGTGATCGCGTTTCTCACCAACGTGGCGGAATACGTGGGGCCGGATTCGCGCTACGTCCATTACGGAATGACATCGAGCGACGTGCTCGACACGGCCCTGGCCCTACAGATTCGCGACGCGGGTGAGATTCTGTTGGCGGGGATCGACGCGGTCATCGACGCCTTGCGCGAACGCGCACTCGAACACCGCAATACGCCCGCGGTCGGTCGAACGCACGGAATTCACGCCGAGCCCACGACCTTTGGCCTCAAGTTGCTCGTCTTCCTGGCGGAAATGCGGCGCAATCGAAAGCGCGTCGCCGCAGCCCTCGCGGACGCGGCGGTGGGCAAGATCTCCGGCGCCATCGGGACTTTCGCCCATCTGGAACCGGCCGTCGAAGCGGAAGTCTGCAAACGCTTGGGGATCGGCTTCGAAATTGCGGCGACCCAGGTCGTACAACGCGATCGTCATTCCGCCTTCGTCAACGCCCTGGCGGTGACGGCGTCGAGCCTGGACAAGTTTGCGGTCGAGTTTCGACATCTCGCGCGGACCGAGGTTCGCGAAGTCGAAGAGGAATTCGGCAAGGGGCAAAAGGGTTCCTCGGCCATGCCCCACAAACGCAACCCCTGGCGCCTCGAAAACGTCTCGGGGATCGCGCGGGTATTGCGGGGATACGCGTCGGCAGCGCTCGAAAACACGGCGCTCTGGCACGAGCGCGATATGAGCAATTCTTCGGTGGAGCGCATCGTGCTGCCGGACGCGACGATCGCCTTGGACTTCACCCTGCACCGCTTCGCGGGGCTGGTGCGCTCGTTGGTCGTATACCCGGATCGCATGCGCGAGAATCTGGAACTCACCCGGGGCCTCGTCTTCAGCGGCACGTTGCTACTCGAGTTGGCGAACCGCGGCGTCTTGCGCGAAGACGCTTATCGCTTGGTCCAGCGCCACGCCATGGACACCTGGGAGCGTGGAGGCGATTTTCGCGAACGCGTCCTCGGCGACACGGAAATCACCGGGATCCTTTCGAAGGAAGACATCGAACGCACCTTCAGTCTGGATCAAGCGTTGCGCCACGTGGATGCGATCTTTGAACGCGTGTTGGAGGAAGAGAAGTCATGAAGGCCGTCATCGCCGTCACCTTGAAACCCGGAGTGCTCGACCCCCAGGGTCAAGCGATACAACGCGCCTGCACTTCTCTGGGTTACGAATCCATCGAAAGCGTGCGCCAGGGAAAACGCTTCGAAGTCGAACTCGAAGCGGCCTCCGTCGAAGAAGCGCGGCGCCTGGTCGAAGAGATCAGCGACAAGCTGCTCTCGAACCCCGTCATCGAAAACTTCGAGATCGAATCGATCGGCTAACCCGCGTTCCGGGCCGAGCCTTTCCAGTCCCCAGCCGATTCGAGGCGAAAGCCTCGAACCCTATAGCCCGAGATTGCGCCGGATGCGCTCCAAGGGAACTTCGGTGTTGGGCTCGAACTCGCGCCCGGTCACACGTTCGAAGGCCTCGATGTAGCGCCGGGCCGCTTCGCAGCGCACTTCGTCGGGAATCTCCGGCGACGTTCCTTCACCGCGATATCCCTGCTCGCCCAACCAGCGTCGAACGTATTCCTTGTCGAGGGCCTGGGGGTCCTTGCGTTGGGACATCATGGCGTCGTAGGAATCGAGGTACCAATAGCGGGACGAATCCGGCGTGTGAATCTCGTCGATCACGACCAGTTCGCCTTCCGGGTCGAAGCCGAGTTCGTACTTGGTATCGACCAGGATCAATCCCCGCTCGGCGGCGAAGCGCGTGCCCTCGGCGAAGAGTTTCAAGACCATCTCTTCCGCACGGTCGTAGAGCGCTTCGTCGATCAGGTTGCGCTCGATCAGCTGGTGGCGTGACGCCGGTGCGTCGTGATCCCCCTTGGCGGCTTTCGTCGTCGGTGTGAGAATCGGTTCCCGGAGACGCTCGTGACGAGAGAGTCCTTCGGGCAGTGTGTGTCCGCAATATTCGCGGTCGCCGCGATCGTAAGCGGTCCAGATCGAGGTCGAGGTCGAGCCCGTCAGATAACCCCGCACCACGAACTCTACGGGAACGGGTTTGCATTCGCGCGCGATCGATACCGCGGGATCCGGGACTTCGATCAAGTGATTCGGAGCGATGGATTGGGTTTGCTCGAACCAGAAGGCGGCGAGTTGGTTCAGAACCTGACCCTTGAAGGGAATCGTTCCGACCACCACGTCGAAGCAGCTGACGCGATCCGTCGCCACCAGGATGCGGCGTCCCTCACCGATGTAACAATCGCGAACCTTGCCTTCCTCGCGCGAACCCAAGCCCTCGAGGTCCGTCGAATCGAGCGTACGCTGGCATTGTTCCCGAAGTAGATTGAGATCCGTACCCATTCCCTCCCCCTGCAATTGCGGTGTCTGGCGCGCATCTTATCCGCGTGTGCCCCGCTCCGAAAGCGAAATTGGGATCTTCTGACCGGGGGGAGTTAAACGGCGTTTGAACGTTGCTCGGCCCAGGACCCAGTTGTACACTAGGCCCGTCTCGAGATTCGACATCCCAAGCTCCAACAACCAACCCCCCACCCGGCCTCGGGAGGAATTCCGTGTTTGCCGTCGTCCAGTTCCCCGGCTCGAACGACGATCGCGACCTGGTTTACGCGATGAAGTCCGTGCTGGGCGCAGATGCGCGTCTGGTCTGGCACAAAGAATCCGCCTTGCCTCCGGAAACCCGCGGCGTACTGCTGCCCGGCGGGTTCTCCTACGGCGACTATCTGCGGGCGGGCTCCATGGCGCAGTTTTCTCCCGTCATGGCCGACGTACGGCGCTTCGCGGATGCGGGCGGATTCGTGCTCGGGATCTGCAATGGCTTCCAGGTGTTGTGCGAATCGGGCTTGCTGCCCGGCGCCCTGGTTCCCAATCGCAACCTCCAATTCATCTGCGATTTCGTCCATCTTCGGGTCGAGCAGGCGGCCGCCCCCTTCACGTCGCGAACACGCGTGGGCGACGTCTTGCGCATCCCCATCAAGCATCGGGACGGTTGCTACTTCGCCTCCGAGGACGAGTTCCGGAGCCTGGAGGAGAACGGTCAGATCGTCCTGCGCTATTGCGATGCCAAGGGGCAGGTCACCGCGAACGCGAACCCCAACGGAGCGGTGGGAAATACGGCGGGCGTTCGCAACCGAGCGGGAAACGTCTTTGGCCTGATGCCCCATCCAGAACACGCGGTCGAACCCGCACTCGGGGGCACCGACGGAATCGCGATCTTGGGATCCTTGATCGATGCCTTGGGGGGGGCGCGGTGACGAAACGATTGGAACCGACGGTCGATCTCGCCCTGGCGCGCGATCACGGGCTCACGGATGGCGAGTACGCGCACATCCTCGAATTGCTCGGACGCACGCCCAGCTATTCCGAACTCGGAATTTTTTCGGTGATGTGGGCGGAGCACTGTTCCTACAAATCCAGCAAGAACCACTTGAAGACTCTGCCCACCGAGGCGGAGCACGTGCTGCAGGGGCCCGGTGAGAACGCGGGTGCGGTGGCGATCGGAGACGGCCTGGCGGTTATCTTCAAGATCGAGAGCCACAACCACCCGTCTTTCGTGGAACCCAAACAGGGCGCCGCCACGGGCGTCGGTGGGATCTTGCGCGACATCTTCACCATGGGCGCGCGCCCGGTGGCTTCCCTTGATTCCATTCGCTTCGGCCCACTGGAAGATCCGAAGCACCAGTTCTTGTTGCGCGGTGTCGTGAACGGCATCGGGGGCTACGGGAATCCGGTGGGTGTGGCGACGGTCGGCGGCGAGACGTTCTTTCATCCCTGCTACGCGGGCAACATTCTCGTCAACGCCTTCAATCTCGGCGTAGTGGAAGCCGATCGCATTTTCCTGGGCTCGGCCACGGGCGTCGGCAATCCCGTGATCTATGCGGGCAGCAAGACGGGCCGCGACGGAATCCACGGCGCCAGCCTGCTCGCGTCGGCCGAGTTCGACGAAACCAGCGAAGCCAAACGCCCGACCGTGCAGTGCGGTGATCCCTTTACCGAGAAATGCCTGATCGAGGCGTGTCTCGAATTGATGAAGACCGACGCCATCGTGGGCATCCAAGACATGGGTGCGGCGGGACTCACCTGTTCCTCCTTCGAGATGGCGAGCCGCGCGGGTTCGGGCATCGAGATGGATCTCGACCGGGTTCCCCAACGCGAAACCGACATGACGCCCTACGAGCTGCTGCTCTCGGAAAGCCAGGAGCGGATGCTTCTGGTGTGCAGCGACGGACGCGAAGCGGAAGTGCAGGCGGTTTTCGAGAAATGGGATCTCGACGCGGCGGTGGTGGGGCGCGTGACGGACGACGGGCGCATGCGCGTGCGCTGGCACGGTGAAACCGTCGTCGACATTCCCGTGGATCCCGTCGCGGAAAGCGCGCCGGTGATCGATCGCCCCCAACGCGAACCCGTCGAATTGCGCGAGCGACAGAAACTGGATCTGGCCGCGACGGCGCCCGAGGACGATCCGAGGGCGGCGCTGGAAGCCTTGTTGGCCACGCCGAACCTGGCCTCGAAACGCTGGGTCTACCGACAATACGATCAGTTGGTGCAAGCCAACACGCTCATCGGTCCCGGCGGCGATGCAGCGCTCGTGCGGGTGCGGCGGCCGGATGGGGAACTCACGGACAAAGCCGTGGCACTGTCCGTCGATTGCAATCCCCGCTGGTGCTGGCTCGACCCTTTTTCCGGCACGGTGGCGGCGGTCGCCGAAGCGACGCGCAACGTGGCCTGCACGGGTGCGCGCCCGTTGGCGCTCACCAATTGCCTGAATTTTGGAAATCCCGAAAAGCCCGAGATCATGTGGCAGTTTGCCGAGGCGGTTCGCGGCCTGGC
Organism: Deltaproteobacteria bacterium; assembly: GCA_029261875.1. Lineage (GTDB taxonomy): Bacteria > Myxococcota_A > UBA9160 > UBA9160 > JAJDAL01 > JAJDAL01. The sequence continues at coordinate 105,236 of JAJDAL010000046.1, read as the reverse complement.
CCACGCGGCGGAGAAACTCGGCACGCCGATCGTTTCCGGCAACGTTTCGTTCTACAACGAGACCGCGGGCAGCGCCATCTATCCCACGCCCACCATCGCGGCGGTGGGGCTGCTCGATTCCTGCGAAAACTATGCGGCGTCGGTGTTTCCCGAAGTGGGTCTCGCCGTCGTGCTCCTCGGCGAAACGCGCGAGGAGCTGGGCGGCAGCGAATGGTTGGCGTTGCGCCGAGGCACCGAAGCCGGTGTGCCCCCGTCGGTGGATCTCGATCACGAGCTGCGCCTTCAAGGGCTGCTCGCCGCCGGCGTCAAGAATGGTTGGATTCGCAACGCCCACGACGTGGCGGACGGTGGCTTGGCGGTCGCCCTGGCGGAATGTTGCTTCGGATCCGATGGGCCTGGCGTCGGTGTTCACGTGACGCTCGACGAGGCGTTGCGCCCGGAGGTGCTGCTGTTCGGTGAGAGCACCGGACGCGTAGTGGTGGGGACTTCCCAGCCCGAGGAATTGTTGGCAGCGGCGCGTGCGGCCGGGGTGCCGGCGAGCGTGTTGGGGGAAACCGGTGGCGACCGACTGCGCGTCGATCGCCCGGGCGGGCGAGCGTGGATCGAGTCCCCGCAGGCCGACTTGTACGACCTTTGGTCGAACGCCATCCCACGGCGTCTCGAAGAAGCCTCTTAGGAGATCGCTATGTGTGGTGTATTCGGTATTCACGGCCATCCGGAAGCGTCCAACATCGCGTACCTGGGTCTGTATGCGCTCCAGCACCGGGGGCAGGAGTCCGCGGGGATCTGTTCTTCCAACGGCCGCGAGCATTTCGTCCACCGCTCCATGGGTTTGGTGGCGGACATCTTTCACGAGGGCAACCTCACCAAACTTCCCGGTCGCCATGCCATCGGTCACGTGCGCTACTCCACCGCGGGCGAAAGCGGCCTGCGCAACGCCCAGCCGTTTTGCGCCTCTACCGACGGCGGTCCCGTGGCGCTCGCCCACAACGGCAATCTCGTCAACGCCATGCCGATCCGCCGCGAGTTCGAATCGCGCGGGGCGATCTTCAGTTCCACCGCCGACAGCGAAATCATCGTGCACTTGTTGGCGCGCTCGCGCGAGGCGACCCTCGAAGAACGCTTGATCGACGCGTTGTCCCGGGTGAAGGGCGCGTTCAGTCTCGTCATGTTGACCGACGACGCACTGATCGCCGCACGCGATCCCAACGGCTTTCGTCCCCTGTCTCTCGCGCGACTCGACGGCGCCTGGGTGGTGGCGAGCGAGACCTGTGCCCTCGACTTGATCGGTGCCACCTTCGAGCGCGAGATCGAACCGGGTGAAGTGGTGGTGATCCGGCGCGGTCGGGTGCGCACCCTGCGCCCGTTCCTCAAACCCGAGCGCCAGACCTTCTGCATCTTCGAGCACATCTATTTCGCGCGGCCGGATTCGAACATGCAGCGCCAGAACGTGTACCAGTTTCGCAAGGAGCTGGGACGGGTGTTGGCTCGGGAGCATGCCGTTCCAGCCGACGTGGTGATCCCGGTGTTGGATTCGGGCAATGCCGCCGCTCTGGGCTACGCGGAGGAAGCGAGCATCCCCTACGAGACGGGATTGATCCGCAACCACTATGTCGCGCGCACCTTCATCGAGCCCGCGCAATCCATCCGCCATTTTGGTGTGAAGGTGAAGCACAATGCCGTGCGGGAAGTGGTTCAGGGCAAGCGCGTCGTGCTCGTCGAGGATTCCATCGTGCGCGGCACGACCCTGCTCAAGCTCGTGACGATGCTGCGCAACGCCGGCGCCCGGGAAGTGCACGCCCGGGTTTCTTCGCCGCCCACCATCGGGCCTTGCTACTACGGGGTCGACACGCCGACCCGGGAGGAGCTGATCGCCCATCGCCACAGTCCCGAGAGCATTCGGCAGGTGATCGGCGCGGACTCCCTCGGTTATCTCTCCCTGGAGGGGTTACGACGGACCGCCTCCCAGCTCAAGCACGGTATTTGCGACGCGTGTTTCTCCGACGAATATCCGATTCCCGTCGAAGACGACCTCAGTGCTCCGCAACTTTCCCTGTTTCGCCCCATCGACGAAGGGGATTCGGATCCCACGGACGCTTGACGTCCCCGCCTTCCTGGCGCGAGTAACCGGCAGGGAACCCAAACTTCGATCCATTTTCTGGCATTCGAAGGGAAACTGCCGGTCCGTTGCCGATCAGGACTGGCCTCGCCTGACCGATAAGAAGGTTTGAGCCGAACCAGGAGCGGCCTCGTGACGGACCCGTCCCACCATACAGGCGCACCGCGCCGCTTGCGCATCGTCTTCGACTCGCAACGCGAGTTCGCGGAAGAGTACGAAGAGAACATCTCGAACGGTGGAACCTTCGTCGCGACGGACCAGTGTTTCGAGCTGCGCGAAGTGGTCGCCGTCGAGCTGCACCTGGAATTTCGAAGCGAGAGCATAGTGTTGCCCGCCGAGGTCGTCCACGTGGTGCCCCCGGGAGCCGGGCCCGATACGATGCCCGGTGTCGCGCTGCAATTCTTGATGCCCGCGCGTTCCCTGCGCGAACGCTTCGAAGATCGGCTCACCGCGGTGGGCCGCGTCGAACCGGTCTCGGAAGTCGGACAGCCCACCGAGGGCGGGATTCACGGGACCATCGAAGACCTGGGGCTGATGAATCTGCTGCAGATGTTCGGCACCTGCTCGCGCTGCGGCACACTGCACGCTGTTTGCAACGGCGAAGACGCCTACATCGTGTTCTCCGACGGGATGTTGCTCGGGTCTCGCGTGGGAAGCGTGACGGGAACCAAGGCGTTGGCGCGCATTCTCGCTTGGCGCGAAGGCACCTTCGAGTTTCACGCACGTCTCGATCCCGAAGAAAAGGAAGATACCCCCCGTCAGCTCGATTCCGCGATCTTCGAGGCCGTGCGCCAGATCGACGAACTCGGTCGCTTGAACCTTCAGGACGTGGATCGCTCGTCCACACTCTGCGTGCTCGAGGCGAATGTCGACGCCGAGGCGAGCGCGATCGAGAAAGCCGAACAGGCGGTGCTCGACCTGGCGCGGGCGGGCTTCAGCGTTGGAGAAGTTCTGGATGTGATTCCGGAACCCGATTGCGAAGTCTACGCGGCGTTGCTGAGTCTGATGGACCGAATGCTCGTCACGCCCGCCTAGGCGCGACGCGAACTACTCGCCCAGCAACTGCTCCACCAACGACGGATTCGAGATCTCGCGTCGGCTCAAGCTGCCGTTTTCGTAAAAGGTTCGGATATCGATCTGGCCGTCGCCGTCCAGGTCTTCTGCGCGATGGGTGACGCGGCCTTCGCGATCGAAGGTTTCGAAGCGATCCAGCGTGCCGTCGCCGTCGGTGTCCCGGTCTTCGGAATGCAGCACGCCGGCCCGATATCGAAAGATTCGTGAGGGACTGCCGTCGCGCTCCGGGTCGATCTCGAAGCGGACCACGTCGCGTCCGTCTTCCGCGTAGACGAGGTGAAGATCCGGTTCACCCGCGTTCTTGCGATCGAGCCAAAGCTCGGAGCGCAAGCCTTTCGCATAGGCGATCCATTCATCCGAACGACCATCGGAATCCACATCGTTCTCGCGCAGAACCGGCTTGCGCTTCCCGCGCGCGAAGTAGTACTTCGCCACGACGCCGCCATCGGGCGCGTAGAGAACGCGAAGTTCGACGGGACCGCCCGCTCGGCGGCGAGCGAGGCGCGCGCCGGTGCTGTCGTGATCGATCACGGCGGCCCGCAGCACACGCAGGGCGAGGTCGGGCGGGGATTCCGCATCTCGGCCCGCGATCGCGAGCACGCCCATGATTTCCTGCCGGGTTCGCCGTTCCTCGTCGAGGAGGCGCTCGGCGGCCGCCCGTTGGGCCGGGGTGAGCTGCGGTTCGAGAAACCCGACCCCCTCGGCGTTCTCGGTCCCGTCCGCGGCGGGCGTGAGTTCGCGGGCCATTTCCAGGGTGAGGAGGGCTTCGGCCAGGTAGGCCTGCACGTCGCCATCCTCGGGGTCCACCTGCTGCGCCTTGCGAAACGCTTCGGCGGCTTCGGCCACGCGCCCGGTGGCAAGGCGCGCGCGCCCGAGCTCGAGCTGCGCGCGGATCGCGGTTCCAAGGCTGGGGAAGAGGGCACGCAGCGCGTCGGAGGGCCAGCGGGGCGGACCGGTGTCCGTCAGCAGGTCGGGGTCGAGACCAGTGAGAACGCGCTCGACGCTTCGACTCAAGGCGCCTCGGAGGCATTGCGCAGCCGGTTCGGGCCATATTGCGACCTCGCGGAACGTCTTTGGGGGGGCGTGCATCCCGCTCGGGCGGATGGCGCTGCGGCGGAGCCACGCCACGGCAAAGGGACCGTCTTTGCGCGAATCCCCGCAATAGGCGCGTTTCACCTGCAAGGAGAGCACCGCGCGCGGCGATCGCCGCTGCAGTTCCAAGCGCGCTTCGCGCACCGAGGTGGGCTCCAAGCGGATGATCTCCACGTTCGGCAAGCGCGTGCGAAGACGCTGGTTCAGAAATTCCGCGACGTCGTCGCCGCGTTCGCGTTCGTGACGCGTGCGATCGTCGGGATCGGGCGCAACCCAGACGACGAGCAAGCCGCGGGCAGATTCGATCCAGGGTGTGTCGGGCGGCAAGGGGGGAGGCGGATCGATCCGATCCGCCTCCGCTCGGTGCTGTGCGGCGTCCGCGTCGCGCCCCAGGTCCGTCAGCACGATGGCGAGCAACCGATGGACGCGCGGGTCTTCGGGCGCCAGCGTGAGGGCGCGACGCAGGCTGCGCTCGGCGGCTTCGAGGTTGCCGTCCGCGCGGAAGCGCAACGCATCCTGGACGCGGTGGCGCGCGAAGCGGTCCCGCGCTACTTCGCTCGCGACCGGATTGGTGTCGGGCGTGGCACAAGCCAGGCTGAGCAAGAGCGCCGCGAACCCGGCTGCGGTCCGCCGAATCGGACGGATTGCGGAGCGTCGCGCGTCCTCGGGAGCCGGGTTACGTGCGGCGCAGCAATGTGTCACGGGCAAAATGGACGTCGTCGCGCTCGGGGTGATCCAAGGTGTAGTGGAGCCCGCGGCTTTCCTTGCGCATCGAGGCGGCTTCGATCACCAATCCCGCGACGGTGGCGAGGTTGCGCAACTCGACCAGGTCCGGCGTGATATGGAAATTCCAGTAGTACTCGGTGATCTCTTCGTTCAGCAGTTCGATGCGTCGCCGGGCGCGTTCGAGGCGTTTGTCGGAACGCACGATTCCGACGTAATTCCACATGAAGCGCCGGATCTCGTCCCAGTTCTGCGCCACCACCACGGCTTCTTCGCTTTCGGTGGCCGTGCCTTCTTCCCAGGGCGGAAGCGATTCGGGGGGGAGCGGCGTTTCCCGCAGGCGCGCGGTGCTTTCGCGGGCCGCGGAATCCGCGAACGCGATGCCCTCGAGGAGAGAATTGGAGGCCAGGCGATTGGCTCCGTGCAGTCCCGTACACGCCACTTCACCGGCGGCAAACAGGTTGGCGACATCGGTTTCGCCGCGGGAATCCGTGCGCACGCCGCCACAGCAATAGTGCGCCGCGGGGACGACCGGGATGGGTTCGCGCGTGATGTCGATACCAAAGGACAAACAGCGCTCGTAGATGTTGGGGAAGCGTTCGCGCACGAACGCGGCTTCGCGATGGCTGATGTCGAGCAGCACGGATTCGTCGCCGGATCGTTTGAGTTCGTCGTCGATGGCTCGGGCGACGACATCGCGCGGTGCCAACTCTTCCATTTCGTGGTGCCGGGCCATGAAGCGCTCACCGCTCTGGCTCATGAGGCGTCCCCCCTCGCCGCGCACGGCTTCACTGATCAGGAAGCGCGTCGCGGTGGGGTGGAAGAGACAGGTCGGATGGAATTGAAAGAACTCCATGTTGGCGAGAGTTGCGCCGGCGCGATACGCCATCGCCATGCCGTCGCCCGACGCGATGTCCGGGTTGGTGGTGTAGAGGTAGACCTTGCCCGCGCCGCCCGTGGCCATCAGCACCACGCGCGATGCAAAACGCTCGACCTGTCCGTTTTCGGTGTCGAGGGCATAGAGCCCGACGACTCGATTCGGACCCGGTAGTCCAGCTTTGCGCGACGTCACCAAATCGACGGCACAGAAACCTTCGAGGATGGTGATGCGCGGATGGGCTGCGGCCTGGGAGAGTAGGGCGCGTTCGATCTCCGCCCCGGTGGCGTCGCGCCAGTGGAGAATGCGCCGCTTGGAGTGACCGCCCTCGCGGCCGAGGTCGAAGGCGGATGTTTTCGTGTCGCCGGGGTCGAAGTGGACGCCGTACTTGAGCAGGGCCTCGATGAGCTTCGGGCCCCGCTCGACGACGGACTTCACGACGTCTTCCCGGCACAAGCCGCAGCCCACGCGCAGGGTGTCGGCGACGTGGTCTTCGAGGGTGTCGTCGGTGGACATCACGGCGGCGATCCCGCCCTGGGCCCAGTTGGTCGCCGAATCCGCGGCCTGCTTCTTGGTGAGGATCGCCACCTCGGCGTGCTCCGCCATCCGCAAGGCGTAGAACAGCCCCGCGATGCCGCTCCCGATCACCAGGCAGTCGAATTGGCGCGGATTCGTCACAGGCGGATTCTATCGGTTGAGAGCCTGCCCCGTCATCCGGAACTCGGGGTTTCCCCCGAGGCCCTAAAGCGGGCCATCCCAGTCATCCGATAACCGCAGAGAGACCGACTCCGGGCAACACCCGAGGTCCGGCCCAGGGAAAGCGGTGGCGATGCAGAAAATCACCGGCAAGTGGAGTGCGTTCGCGCTCGCCCTATGGATGGGATGGGGGAGTCTCGCGACCGCAGGTGTCCTCTACCGGTTCGTGGACAAGAACGGTGTCGTGCATTTCACGAATTCGCCCGTCGACCCGCGCTACGAGATCGTGCGTCAAAAGTACTTCCGCGACCGCCAAGAGGTCATCAGCCTGACGGCGCGCAGTCGCGGACGACGCAACTACGACAAGCTGATCGCGCGACTCGCGAACCAATACGACCTGGCGCCCTCGCTCGTGAAAGCCGTGATCGCCGCGGAATCGAATTTCCAGGCCGAAGCGGTGTCTCACAAAGGGGCCCAGGGGCTGATGCAGCTGATGCCGGCGACGGCCCAGACCCTGGGCGTCGAGAATCCCTTCGACCCGGTCCAGAACGTGGATGGGGGAGTTCGCTATCTCCGGTCGTTGATGGACCGTTTCGGCAATCTCTCGTACGCCCTGGCGGCCTACAACGCCGGCCCGGAGGCCGTGAATCGCCATGGCGGGATTCCCCCGTATCCCGAGACCCGGGAGTACGTGAAGCGGGTGATGACCTACTATCGCAAGTACCATGGGGACTTCACGCCATGAGCGAATTGAGCAAATTGAGCGAACTGGGCGAGTTGGACGCGGGGAGCAATTCATTGAGTGACGATGCATTGCGGCGCACGATGCGGGAGGAGGAGTTCTGGAACCTCCCGAATACCCTGACCCTCGTGCGGGTGGGGGCTGTGCCCGTCCTCCTGCTGCTGCCGTTGCTCGGGTCCCGGACCGGCAGCCTGACGGTGGCCTGGGTCTTCATCGCCGCCGCCCTGACGGACCTCCTCGACGGCTGGCTCGCGCGGCGGGGTCAACAAGAGACGAAAATCGGTGCACTCCTGGACCCGCTGGCCGACAAGCTCATAGTGGCCACAGCGCTGGTGATGCTGCTGGCCGTGGATCGGATTCCCGTTTGGGGGTCCGTCATGGTCGTGGTGATCGTGGGCCGCGAATTGGCGGTGACGGGGCTGCGCGGGATTGCCGGCGTCAGCGGCGGGCAAGTGATGGGGGCCTCCGGGGCCGGCAAGCTCAAGACCGTGATGCAGAACATCGCGATCGGGGCGCTGCTGTTTCCGGATCCCATGTTCGGTTTGCCCGCCCACGCGATCGGGTTGGTGTTTTTGGCGGTCGCAGCCGTGCTGACGTTGTGGTCGGGGTACGGATACTTCGCCGAATATTTCGGCTGGGCCGAGGGCGCAGAGCGCCGCGGAGGTTCTGAGGGATGAGCGAACAGGCAAGCCGGCTGAGTGAGCTGGGGGGTCTCATCGATTCGCGCAAAGCGCGGATCGGTGTGGTGGGTCTGGGATATGTCGGGCTTCCGCTCGCCGTTGAATTTGCCAAGGCGGGCTTTCGCGTCACTGGGTTCGACCTCGATCCCGAGAAGGTGCGAAGCGTCCAGGAAGGCAAATCCTATATCGAAGATGTCACCGAAGAGGACGTCGCCCAGGCGCGGGCCAACGGCGTGCTCGAAGCCTCGATGGACTTCTCGGATCTTTCCGTCGTCGACTGCATCAACGTCTGTGTGCCGACGCCCTTGACGCGCAGCAAGGACCCGGACCTCTCCCACATCGCGGGCGCTCTCGAAGACATCCGCAAGCGACTTCGCACGGGGCAGCTGGTGGTGCTCGGCAGCACGACGTATCCGGGAACCACCCACGATCTGTTCGTGCCGATGCTCGAATCCACCGGCCTGCGCGCGGGTTCGGATTTCGCCGTCGCATTCGCCCCTGAGCGCATCGATCCCGCGAATCGCGATTTTCAGGTAAGGACCGTTCCCAAGGTCGTGGGCGGGGATACGCCCCTTTGCACGGAGCTGGCCGCGCGCTTGTATCAGACGATCTTCGACCAGGTCGTGCGGGTCTCCTCGTCCCAGAGTGCCGAGATGGTGAAGCTGCTCGAGAATACGTTCCGCGCCATCAACATCGGCCTCGCGAATGAAGTCGCGCTCATGTGCAATCGCCTGGGGCTCGACGTCTGGGAAGTCATCGAGGCCGCGGCCACCAAACCCTACGGCTTCATGAAGTTCTTGCCGGGACCGGGACTGGGCGGTCACTGCATTCCCGTGGATCCCACGTATCTGGCCTGGAAGATGAAGTCCCTGAATTTCCCAGCGCGCTTCATCGATCTCGCCACCGAGATCAACACCCAGATGCCCGGTTACGTGGCGAGCAAGATCGCCGACATGTTGAACGAAGATTGTCTGGCGGTGAACGGTTCGCGGGTCATGATCCTGGGAGTCGCGTACAAGAAAGACGTGTCCGACATGCGGGAATCACCGGCACTCGACGTCATCCGGCTGCTGCGCGACAAGGGCGCAGACATCTCGTTCCACGATCCCCACGTGCGCGAGATTCAGATCGATGGCGATACGCTCAAGTGCACGGACTTGACCGACGAAGCACTGGCCACGTCCGATGCGGTCGTGATCATTACCGACCACACCTCCGTCGATTACGACCGGGTGGTTGAGAAAACCCAGCGCGTGTTCGACACCCGCAACGCCACGCGCAATGTGACCGAGGGACGCGAACGGGTGCGTAAGCTCTGAGCGCGGGACCTAGTGGTTGTGGGCGTTCGGGAGCCGCACGGTTTCGAACCAATATTCCCCGATGGTGTTCATCAGATCCACGAGTCCATCGAAGCTGGCGGGCTTGGTGACGAACGAGCTGGCGCCGTGGTCGTAGGAGAGGAAAACGTCCTCGGGGCTCGCCGAAGTCGAGACCACTACCACGGGAATGCGTCGGAATTCCGGGTCGGCCTTCACCTCCACCAACGCTTCCCGACCGTCTTTTCGCGGCATGTTGAGATCCAGCAGAATCAGTCTGGGTCGTGGTGAAATCACATCACCCGAGGCGCTAGCCCGCAGGTAGTCCAGCAGCTCCTGGCCATCCCCCACGAAGCGCAGATCGCCCTCGGTGTCCGACTCCTCCAGGGCCTCGCGCAGCAGCACCTGGTCGTCGGGGTCGTCTTCCGCCATGAGAATCGTCGGCAGCGCCATTCCTTCTCCTTCTGCAACCGAAGACCCGAATTCTACTGTCCCCCAGCCCCGCGGCCCAGGTGTCGGGCCTCCGCGATCCTGCGGATCGACCCCAAGGCCTGCTTGACGAACCGCCCGACCTCGCTTACACCCGTGTGCCTCTGCACGAGTAGCTCAGTTGGTAGAGCGCCACGTTGCCAACGTGGGGGTCGCCGGTTCGAGTCCGGTCTCGTGCTCCACTTTATTCGAAGTCCCGCTGAGTGTTTAGCTCGGCGGGGCTTTCTCGTATCCAGAGGTGACTAGGAATTCGGGCCCAACGCGGTCGTGCTGTGCTAGGTCACTGAAGCGCTCGTCGGGCCCAGGCGATCGCACTCCGGCTCATTGTCCACGATTGCGCAGGTGGCGCAGAGCAACCCTCGTGAACTCGAATTCGAGTCCATCCGCTCGGTTAACGCATAGCAACGCTTGGCTGCGCGACCGTGCACCATCTCTTGAATCTTGGAAACGGACAATTCCTAACAACTCCTGACAAACCTTGACATGGCGCGCCCGGCGGCTCCCGATCGGTACGCAACTCGTAACTCCCGAAGGCTCTCCCGTTCCCTGGATTCCCAAGGACGTGTAACACGCGTTCCGCGAATAGGTACGACTCACGATCGGGCGGTGAGATTCGTCCCGCTTCGCAGCGGGAAATGAGGAGAAAAAGATGATCATGGCAAGACCTCACCTGGTGATTGTCCTTTTTGCGATGCTGTCTTTCGGCGCCGAGGAAGCGCACAGCGGGTGCCTTACAACGGTGACCAAGACCGAAGGCGACACCTATCTAACCGCCGACCCTATGGGGTCGGGCACCGCTGAGTTGGTGGCTCGATCGTATGTCGAGACCAAAACCTGCGTCGACCTGATTGGCGGCAGCAGCACGAACGTGAAGCTCAAGACCCATGTGGGGATGACTACCGAGGGTTACCTCGCAAAATACGCCAACTACCTGGCGTGGAACATCCTCAATCGCGGGGCGACGCCGAGCGAGATCCAGGGCGCCACGAGTTCCACTGTCTGGGACCTCTACAACTACTACGCCTGCGGCTGGGAAGCGCAGAACCGTTTTGGAGAGTTTTGGCATACCTACCGCGGCATGGGCGGAGACTATTGCCCCAACCATTCTAACGACTCCTATTTCATTGCAGGCATGCTTCAGCTGGCGTGGGCGAACTGCAGGGACTTCCCCTTCGCTCGCGAAATCGATCGCCTGGGCATGGGAATCAGCATGGACGACGTCGAGATCTTCAACGTATTGGGAATCAGCTTCGACACGTCTGTCAATTGGGACGGAATCGAAGTCCGGAGCCTGGCTTACGACCAAGACCTTCCGGGGTCGAACATGGTCGAGCTCTTCGTCGACGCGCGACTGGTCGATGAGTATCTCGAGTATTCGGCGGGAAATGGCGGATTCCCCATCTGTCGGCCCGAGTACTATGTGGCGAACGATCAGAGTTTGATCGCGTCGGTGAAGCTGGAGGCCGACCGCGTCACCAGCATTGCGGTGAACGATTTGTTTTCGGGTGCCATGGGGGGAACCATCTGCGGCGATGTCGACAATGATGGAGACTTCGACGGCGCAGACGTGTCGCGAGCTTCCCTAGCCCTCAGCGGCGGATGTGGCGTCGTGACCGGCTGTGCCAGCGGAAACCTCAGGGACTGCGCGGATGTCGATGGCAACGGATCGTTCAACGCAGACGACGTGTGGCTTATGGGCGTAGCCTTCAACCACTCGCAGTATCCACGCTGCGGCAATGTTGGAAATCTGGTGACAGTCCTTTTCGGCCAGAACTTCCACGACGCCATGTCCTCCATGAGTACAGGTCAAATCAAGAACATCTTGGAGCCGTGGCTCCAAGCGGTATCGCTCTAGTAAAGATGGCTGAATACGCCTACGAGGCACTGTGGCTCCTCGCGGGAGCCACCTGGTTCACCGGCAGCACCGGCCTCGCCCGAAAGGAGGGGCTTGCCGGTGGCCGTGTCGTGCTGGGGACGTTGTTGCTCGCCGCCACCTTTGTGTTGGGTGCGCGAGTTTACGAACAGCTACTCGAGACGGGAAGCTCACCCCTAGCGTTGCTTACAGATCTAGGATGGGTCACCGGGCGCCAAGGAGGGCGCCAGCCCGGCGGACTTCTGGCCGCCGCTGTATGCGCGCCACTGATCGCCCGGGCTCTGTCGCTGCCCCTGCGCCGCTGGTGCGACGCAACCGCGGTATTCGCCGGGTTTGGTCTCGCCCTCGGCCGTGTCGGGTGTTGGGTTGCTTCCTGTTGCCACGGATCGGCGACAACCATGCCCTGGTCTGTGACCTTCGAACAACGATCCGCACCTTGGTTCAATCAATTCGCCCAAGGCTTGATCCCCATCGACGCGCCTCACACCCTACCGGTCCACCCGACGCCTCTCTATTTCGTAGCCGCGGGCATCGCCACCACCGCGGCAGTGGCCTGGATCTACTCCCGCCGACGCTATCCCGGGCAGGTAACGCTATGGGGAATCGCGCTTATCGGTATCGGGACCGGCCTGATCGAAAACTTTCGCGACACGTCCTTCGAACATGTCCCCTTCCGGCAGGCCTTGCCCTTGTCGAGCGGAATCCTTGCGATCGCCCTGATCTTCATCGCATTTCGACAGACGCGTGAGAAGTCGCCGATTCAATCCCGACCGTCGCTCTTCGACGATTCGAGGCAAGCGGTTCCCTGACCGCCCAGCGTTTTTTCTTGTGTTCCTCCTCGGCCGAGTGAATATTCGGACCGCAGAGGGGATTTCACCATGTTGATGCGAATGTTGACCGATCGGACCGCCAAATGTTCGACCTCGACAACAGCGGCCAATTCATCGGCGGAAGCGACCTGGGTCGCGCGTTCCAACTCTTCAACAGCGCCCCCGGCCCCAAGTGCAACGCCTGTCCGCTCCCCTGCGAGGGGCCGGGCTGCTAGCCCTTTGGGCGCTGCGCTGTCGAGGGCGATCGGGGATCGTTGCAGATGTAGTCCCTCGGTTGGGTGTGAAGGCTAGGTAAACGGTTGGCGAAGGGGGTGAAGCGCTGTGATGTCCGATAGTCCGAAGTTTCCCGTCAGCGTTCTGCTCGGCGATCCGCGCCTGCCGGATCGAACCAAGCCGGGAGGGCGCTTCACCGCGGACGACGAGGATCAGGTGAAGCGACTCAAGCGGGCGCTGGCTGAACTCGACGCCTACTCGTTCGAGTACTGGAATGATCACGAACACCTGCTCGAAGCGCTGGAGCACAAGCGCCCGCGCTTCGTGTTGAACTTTTGCGACACGGGCTTTCGCAACGACGTCGCGCGTGAGCTGCACCTGCCCGCCTACCTCGAGCTGCTCGAGATTCCCTACTCGGGTTCGGGACCCGTGGCGATCGGCCTGTGCTGTGACAAGGCGTGGGTGCGCGCAGTGGCGGAGGCCCACGGCGTCGCGGTTCCGCGGGAGGTGTTCATCCGCCCGGGCCAGTCGCTGCCCGCGATCGAGTATCCGGCATTCATCAAGCCCAACCGGACCGACGGCAGCCTCGGGATCCGCCCCGAGTCGATCGTGCACGACGCCGAGCAGGCGCGAGCCTACGTCGAGCGGTTGGGGCGCGAGCTGCCCGACGCAGATCTGGTCGTCCAACAGTTCCTGAGCGGTGCGGAGTTCAGCGTCGGTGTCATCGGCAATCCCGCCACAGGGCTCACGCTGCTGCCGGTCCTCGAAGTCGACTATTCCGGGCTCGATCCCTCGCTGCCGCGCCTGCTCGACTACGGCTCGAAGACCGACCCGGCCTCACCCTACTGGACCGACGTGCGTTTCCGGAAAGCCCAGCTCGAACCGGCCATTCGCGAACGCATCAGCGGGTGGTGCCACACGCTGTTCGAGCGGTTGCAGCTCCGCGACTACGCGCGTTTCGACTTCCGCGCCGATGGCGCCGGGGAGATCCGACTGATGGAAGTCAACGCGAACCCGGCCTGGTGTTGGGACGGCAAGCTCGCCCACATGGTCGAGCTGGCGGGCGGGTCCCACGCCGATCTGCTCCGCCGCATCATCGAGGCGGCGCGAGCCCGCTTTCCGGACGCCTAGGTTTCTGAATCAGACGTGATTTCGCGGTATCCGCTCGTCCCACTCGCGGGTGAACACCTCGCTGCCCTGTTCCCGCGCTTCGAGGCGCGCTTGCAGGCGGAACTCCTTGGCATCGGCGCTGAGCTGCGTGCGGGTGACGACTTCGATCTGCCAGGCGCCGCGTCGGAGCATGACCCGCTCGCCGATCTCGGCCCGAGCCGAGAGCGGGTCCGTGTCGTCGATGGCGAAGCGCCGTTCGACCGTGTGCGCCAGGTCGAGGGAGATCGCCTCGATTCGCGCGACGGCGGCGGTTTCGAGGTCGCCGCCCTCGCTCAGCAGGCGGAAGACGACCTCGTTGTTGATCAGGTCGCGCTCGATGGAGCGTACGAAGCGCGGGGGTTTCAGGGATACGGGTTCGGATTCCGATCTCGCCGCCTCCGGAGCGTCGAATTCGCGCAGGGCAGCGTCGGCGGGATCGGGTGGGCGCACCGGAAGCTCCAGCACGCTACCGGGGGTAAACAGGGAAAGCGTTGCGGGCACGGGAGAGGGCCAGACCATGGGCCAGTAGGTGGTCGAGACGGCCAGCCGCAGGCTGTGCCCGGCACCGAACGCGTGGGCGATGTCGTTGAGCTGCAGCTCGACCGTGTATCGCTTGCCCGGAATCAGCGATTCCGGACGTTCGTGACTTCGCAGGTGGGTCAGATTCTGAACGCCGAAGGAGACGCGCTCCGAGGTGCCGTCGGGCGCCACGTCATTCAAACGCACGGCCAGCATCGCAACGGGTTGATCCACCGCGAGTGACAAGCGCACGACGGGTGCGCCGAGAATCTCGAGGGGCGCCTCCAGCGGTGCGGAATCGAACACGAGCGAGCGCCCGTCGTCCGGCCGCTGGTCGAGGGGCGCCTCGCCCTCGCTTCCGAAACCGCACCAGTCGCCACCGACCATTCCGGTGGTCTGGGGCGAGCGAGCATCGAAGACCGCGCTCCCATCGGGCGCGGCATCGAGGGTGGACCCCACCGTCAGGTACAGGCTGCGGGTCTCGATGCGCGGACTCGGCCAGTCCGTCTCCGCGACCCAGCGACCGGCGCGCTCCGCGTGCAGAGGTTCGGGCGCGGTGCTCTCCTGCATCCACACCCGCAGCATGGGCTCGTCCATGATTCCGGTGGGCTCGTCCTTGAGCCAATGATCCCACCAGCGAACCGCCTCTTGGAGATACCCGATCGCCGGTCCCGGGATACCGTTGTGGGGGAAGGTGTGGGCCCACGGCCCAATCAATCCCTTCCGCGGCGCGCGGAGCCCCGCCAGCAGGCGGGGGACGGCGTTCGAGTAGCCGTCGGCCCAACCGCCGATCGCATACACGGGACAGCGGATGCGCGCGAAGTCCTCGCACACCGAACCGTGTTTCCAGTAGGCGTCGCGGAGCGGATGGTTGAGCCAGACCGCGGGAAACGGCTTGTTGTTTCGCAGGCGCGCGAGCCAGGCGTCGCGCCAGCCGTCCCCGACGACCTCGGGATCCGGCGGTAGCGCGTTGATGGTGAACAGCACCGTTCCCCAGATCTGATTTTCGTTGAGGAGGCACCCCCCCATGTAGTGGGCGTCGTCCGCGTAGCGATCATCGCTCGCGCACAAGGTGAGAATCGCCGCGAGCTCGGGGGGGCGCAGCGCCGCGATCTGCAGCGCATTGAAGCCACCCCAGGAGATCCCCATCATGCCGACTTTCCCCGAGCACCAGGGTTGTGCCGCCAGCCACGCGATCACCTCCAGCCCGTCCTCGAGCTCGCGCTGGGAGTACTCGTCGTCGAGCAGTCCATCGGAATCGCCCGAGCCGCGGATGTCCACGCGAACGCTCGCGTAGCCGTGGCCGGCGAAGTAGTGGTGCATCGGTTCGTCGCGGGCGCGCGTGAAGTCGCGCTTGCGGTAGGGGAGGTACTCGAGGATGGCGGGCACCGGGTTGCGTTCCGCATCCGCGGGGAGCCAGATACGCGCCGCCAGTCGGGTGCCATCGGCGAGCGGAATCCACGTGTTCTCGATGACGCGAACTTCGCGCGGGAAGCGCTCGAGGATCTTCACGAGCGCCGGGCTCGGCGCGGCTTTCGTATCAGGCGTTGAGATGCCCAGAAGGCCAACGCCAAGCGCTCGCGGGCGGCGCAACCGGCGTCGAGGTCCCAGCAGTTGATGATCGCGATGCGGAACCCCCCGGGAGGCATCGCGTGCAGGGCGGGGGCCTTGTCCTCGAAGAATGTCGTCTGGACGCTGGAAACCCGGGGGTCTTCCAGAATCTCGTCGATCAGTTCGGCCGGCGGATAGCGGTAGCGGGTGCCGTGGCTCCCGTGCAGCACCACGCTGAAACCGCGGCGCCGGTCATCGTCGGAGTAAGTCCATCTTCTGTGTTGGTAGAGCTCGACCAACGCTTCGACCCAGCCTCGACCGTAGAGATCGGGCCATTGATCCGCGAAGCGAAGGTGTCCTTCGATGATCTTTCCGCCGATCGTTTCGAGGTTGAGCATGCCGGTGTAGTCGCGGAAGTTCTCGCGGATCCATTGGCCGTTCGCCGCTTCGAGCTCCGGGCGGTGATCCTCGAGCACGGTCCAATGGTCGAACATCGCGTCGCCCAACGGGGTACCCTGCACGTGGCGCCACCAGACGGGTTCGCCGTCCACGACAGCCACGTCGGAGCTCAAGTGCTCGCCTTCGAGCAGGGTCACCCACATGTGGCCCGGGTCCCGGCCTTCCAGGTAGGTATCGAGGTCGTGAAAGATCCGGGTCTCCATCCCCATTCCGCGCAAGTTGTAGATGGGTTTGCTGAACACGGGAAAGTGGTCCGGAACGATGCCGTGGGGACCGCAAGCGAGGCCCTGGGTCTCGGCAATCAGCAGCTTGTTGTAGATCCAGCGATGCTGCGGGTAGAGGCGATAGGCGTCGGGATCCTCGGTCGGAACGAAGACTTCGTCTGGACACGGGACGTCGCGAAAATACTGCATGCGCCAGGGGTCTCGTTCGACGATCGCCATCCGGTCAGCCGCTCCTTTTGCCTACGAGTACCCGCTTGCATGCCTGCGAAACTGCAAGGCGGGGAGAACTCTAGCCACGTCACCCGGTCGCCGCCGCTCGATCCGTTCCAGGCCGGCTCCGTCGTCGGCGCGCCCTTCCCCAGCAACGCGATACACTGTGCGCTGGCGTCTCGCGCTTCCTATTGGGCGGTTCGCTCGTCGGGGCTTTGTTTGGGCACCGGCCAGCAAAGAATGGGGCTACAGTGGCAGGGACTCCGCCCACGCTGTGAATCAGGGACCGATCATGCACATTATTCTGCGCTCCAACGCACAGGGCCACGAGCACCCATCGAGCCAGAGCCGAACGACGGAAACCCGGTGGGCCGCCGTGTGCGTAGTCGCGCTCCTGGTCCTCCAGGGTGGCGGCGCCGCGGCCCAGAGCGGCCAGGCGATGTTTGGCAACACGTGGTCGCGCAACATGGTCTCGTCCGCGACGGGGCTGCCGGCGACCTGGAATCTCGAAACGGGCGAGAACGTCCGGTGGTCACAGCCCCTGGGCAGCCAATCCTACGCCGGACCGGTGGTCTTTGGCGGCAAGGTCTTCGTCGGGACCAACAACGAGGGCAATCGTAACCCGAATCACGTCGGCGACCGCGGCGTGCTCATGGCCTTCGACGAAGCCACCGGCGATTTCCTGTGGCAGTCGGTCCACTCGAAATTTCCTGAAGCTAAGCTGCACGACTGGCCACTCCAGGGCGTGCAATCGACGCCGGTGATCGAGGGCGACCGGCTCTGGTACGTATCGAATAGGGCCGAATTGGTGTGCATCGACACCGAAGGCTTTCGAGACGGCGAGAACGACGGACCCTTCAACGGCGAGCCGGACACGAGTCTGATCGAGGCCGATGTGGTCTGGTCGTACGACCTGATCGGCGAGCTCGACGTTTTTCCCCACGGAGACGTATTCGGTAATGCCCGCGGCTCACCCCTGGTGGTCGGCGACCTCGTGTATGCCTCGACGGGCAATGGTGTCGATCAGGCACACGTCAACGTGCCAATCCCTTATGCGCCCTCGCTGGTTGCCCTCAACAAGAACACCGGGGAGCACGTCTGGGACGACGCCACGCCCGACGAGGGGATTCTCCACGGGACTTGGTCGAACCCCGCCTATGCGGTGGTCCAGGGGCGAGCCATGGTGGTGTTCCCCGAAGGCGACGGCTGGGTCCGCGCTTTCGACCCATTGACCGGCGCGATCCTCTGGGAGTTCGATGCCAATCCCAAGGACTCGGTGTGGCGATTGGGGGGCGCCGGCACGCGGAACAACATTCTCTCCACCCCCGTCATCTACGATGACAAAGTCTACATCGGCGTCGGTCAGGAACCGGAACACGGCGAAGCGCCCGGCCATTTCTGGGTCATCGATGCGACCGGTGAGGACGACGTGACCGACACGGCGGTCGTCTGGCACCGCGGCGGCGAAGACTTCAACCGCACGATTTCGACCGCGGCCATCAAGGACGACATCGTCTACATCGCCGATCTCTCCGGATTCCTCTATGCCCTGAACGCTCAGAACGGCCAGCTCTACTGGACCTACGATACGTTCGCTGCAGTCTGGAGTTCGCCCTTCTTGGCCGATGGCAAGGTGTACCTCGGCGACGAGGACGGGGACCTCGCGGTTTTTCGGGAAGGTCAGGGCCTGAACGGCCAGCCGGAGCTCTTGAGCGAGAACAATCTGGGCGCCGCGATCTATGCCACACCGGTCGCCGTCGACGGCACGCTCTTCGTCGCCACCCGGAACCGGCTCTTCGCATTCGGCGAGGACGAACCCTGCGCCGGCACAGACACCGACAGCGACGGGGTACCGGACGACTGCGACAACTGCTCCAGCGTCTTCAACCCCGTGCTGGGAACCCTGGGCCAGTCTCCCAGGCAGCCCTTCCAGACCACCACGGGCGGTCAACTCGACAGTGATGCGGACGGCTTCGGAAACATCTGTGACGCGGACTTCGACGGCGTGGGTAGTGTGGTGGGCGGCGTCGACCTCGGTCATCTGCTGGGCAGTTTCAACAAGGACCGCTCGTCGACCGCTTGCGGCGCCGCTTCGGATCAGCGCTGCGAGGAGTTCGACCTCGACAACAGCGGTCAGTTCATCGGCGGAAGCGACCTGGGGCGCGCGTTCCAACTCTTCAACAACGCCCCCGGCCCCAAGTGCGACGACTGCCCGCTGACTTGCGAGGGACCGGGTTGCTAGGGAGCCTAAGGGGAGCCTAGCTCGCCCTTTCTTGTACTCCGTGCGCCTCCACGAAATCGGCGTTGCGAGCCGTCAAATCTGCCTCCTATTCGGGCTCATCGCGCTCTCTGCTAACTTTCTCAAATGAGCGAGTGGCTGCTCGAATTGGCCCGCCGAATCCAGAATGAAGAGTGGAATCGCTCGGGCTCGGACAAGACGTGGGTCTTGGAGACGATGTGGGAGTACCTGCGTTTCCAGGCAGAGCTTCGGCAGTCGGCTCATGGCCACGACGCCTAGCGGCTTCTATCAGGGACTCGAAGGGCTCGCCGACGCCGGTGTCCATTACGTCCTGGTGGGCGTCGGTGCCATCAACTTCTACGCAGAAGACCCCGCCCATGCGTTTTCTACACTGGACCTCGATATCCTTCTGGCACCGGATGTGGAGAACCTTCGGAAGGCGTTGCGCGCGTTGGGGGATCGGGGTTTCGCGTTCGAAGCAGGAGGCGAGCCGTTCCTCGACCTCGATGACGAAGCGGCCCTTGGAAACATCGTGGGTACAGGAGCCAATCTTGGAGCCCGGCACGAAAATGGCGCATGGCTCGACCTCATGCTTTCCGTTCGGGGGTTCTCCTATGCGGAACTCGCAACCGATGCCCGTGAATTCTCGATCGGTGACCGCTCCGTATGGGTGGGTCGGCTCGAGAAACTGCTTCGCTCCAAGGAGCTGAGCGGTCGCCCGAAGGACATCGAGTTTCTTCGAATCTTCGCGGCCCAGAACCGACAGGACGAAGAAACGTAGATCCCTGCATCGTCCGGGAACCCATCGTGAGCCCCCAGGTTCCTTTGCCGGGCTCATTGCGGTTTGGCGCGACGGTCATGTGGGTGGTGTGCGGAGATCGATCCGAGCCTGAACGATTCTCCTTGCGTTTCCACTCCGTCGCACGCCTACTGTGGATCGTAGAGGGGTTTCCACCATCTCGATTCGGATGAGGATGAACTCGATCTCGCTGATCATCGTCGTCGTGCTGGTCGCTTCGCTGACCACGTCGCGGGCTCAGGCGGCGGAGGTCGAGTGGCGCGGTACCAACGCCGACCAGCCCTGCGAAATGTTCGACCTCGACAACCGCGGGCAATTCATCGGCGGGAGCGACATCGGCGCGGCCTTCAACCTCTTCAACAAGGCACCCGGCCCCAAGTGCAACACGTGTCCGCTCGAATGCTCGGGTCCCAACTGTTAGGGAGCCCAAGGGCGCGTCGGACGCCGTTCCGCTCCCTGCTGGCCGCTTGTCCACTCGATTCTAGGGGGCCACGACCCACCTCTGTCCCACTCGTCGGGCCGAGTGCACGAAACGGGTGACGAGTCCGAACTCTCATTCTCCGTCTGCGATCGGGAGAGTGAAATCGAGTCGCGGAGAACTCAGATTCGGCGCCGGTACCCGATCCATCCGAGCAGCACTCCGGCGGAGCCCAACAGGGTCAGCGTGCCCGGTTCTGGAACGAACTCGAGCGTCAGCGTTGCGAAGGCGGCTACCGGTGTGATCGCATTGCTCGTGATTCGCATCGGTGCCACGAACTGAATGCGACCCTCGTGATGGGTGGCCGTCCGATTGTCGTAGCCGGTCTCGGTTCGGCGCGTGAGATAGTTGGGAAAACCGGTCGTCGATTGAATTCCCGTGACGCTCGCCTTTCCGGAGGTCCAGCGCCCGTGAGTCCCAGCCAGGAGGAATCCGCCAAGGATCGAGGCCGTGGTGTTGTTGCAGGTACCGGGAATGCCTCCCGAAGGGTCGGCGCGTTGGCAGCCAATGGGTGTTGCGTGGACGGGGCGCACCGGGCCTACGGCACCGAGTCCGTCGAGGCGGATCGGAAGGGTGAACGCGCCGAGTATCGAGAATCGCGCCGTTCCGAGAAGCGGCATCGCGCCTCCGCCCGACCCACTGAAGCTACCGGCGCCGTTGCTCAGGTCAAACGTGATTCCGCTGATGCAGGGAACGCCGGTAAAGAGGGAAGAAACGATCTTGGCGTCCGAGGTTTGAAACACACCGGGCGCGATCGAAAAGTGCCCCGTGTCGGGCGCAACGCCGACGTTCATTTCGCCGCCCTCCGTGACGGTCAGCTTGGGAAAAATTCCGTACTGAAACTCGAGAGTCCCTCGATATTCGAGGATTGACGCCGAGCTCGATCCGGCCGAAAGGACTCCGAGCAGGAGTGCAAAGGCGATTGCGCTTTGATGACTCGAAAGGATTCGAAGAACCATGTCGTCTCCTCCGGTTGAGAACGAAGATGCAATCAATCCTAATACGGATACCGGGCGATATCTTTACGAAACGGACGATGCCCGATGGAGCAACGTTTTTTCTTCCGGAAGGGAAAGCTCTGAGTTGGTTTCCAAGCATCATTGGAGAAGATCGTAGACCAATGGATCTGAAAATCAGCGTTCGGTCGCAGCTTGACCGTCCAAGACCAATGGACCCAACATTCCGTTGGCGGGTGTTCGCGGGTCCGGAAGCGTGACGATGATTCAGTACTGCGCTGCGCAGCCCCTCACCGGGGGGATGTCGGGGAAAAACTCGCAGAAGGCGACTTGGAAGCGCGTCTTGTCGAGAGTGATCGCATCGGGTGGCCGCACGCCGCCGGGGCCTCTGCTGGTCCACATCTGTACGAATCCGAAATCCTTGTTCTTGGCGGAGAACGACGACCGCTTCATCGAGATCTGAAACGCTTCGCCGGGTTCGCCGCCCGCGGCCACGTAGAGCTGACCCCCGCGGAAGTTGAAGCGCTCGAGCTCCACGTTGCCTGCTTCCGCGGAGATCGTGAAGACGGACAGCTCGCCCCCTTTGAACTTGAGACCCGACCCGATCTCAATCTGTCCGTTCGACCAGACGTACATGTCCGGATCGCGCGCACGATTGAGCGCTTGCAGTTTCACGTTGTCCCCGATCCGAGTGAGTGAATAGGACCCGAAGCTGATGAACCCGTAGTCCTTGCCGACCAGCTTCGCTCGGTCCCCGATCTGCGCAAGATTCGATCCTCGAAGTCGGATCAGTCCAAGATTGGCGATCCGCGCCCTCGGCTCGACGATCAGCGCGTCGTCGGCCCACAACGTGATGTTCTCGTCCGCAAAACCGGTGACCTTGCCGCGGACCCGAATGTGGTCGGCCTCCAGAAAAAGTCCGTCGATGAGCTTCACGTTGCCCTGGAGCACGATTCCCACGGGTGTGGGGAGCGGCGTCCAGTTGGGACCGACCATGGACGCCCGAAAGAAGTTGTCATCCGGACCCAGTAGGTGCGCAAGGGGAATGTCGACTCCCGGGGTGAAGCGCTGGTCGTAATCGACATCGAGGAACGAGCTCCCGAAGTCGCGGATGCGCTCGCGCGCGTCGGAGTCGGTGGCGAGCAGACCGGCGGTAGCGAGCGCCAGTCCCACTCCGAGGAAGGCCGTCACAGGGCGAAACGACATATCGAACCTTTCCCTGTCTGGAGGATTCACTTCCAGACATTTCTAGGACCCTACCGTCCGCGAAGGAACGCTTCTCTTAGATCTTTCTTAGGAATCTGTGAGCTCTGTACGTGCGAGGGCACAGCCAAACTCGAAACGGTCTGCGTCGAAAAGTGTCAAAGCGTGCCCGTGAAATCGGGCGGAGCTCGGGCCACTGCAAGTTCACAACGCTCTCGTGTGTGCTCGCTGCGCGGGAATTGCACCCCGGTGATGCGTCCAACAATGGTCAAGTTGAAAATTCGGGAAGGGTGATACGGTCGTTCGTGCCCAAGACTGTCCAACAGGGCGTTCATGGTGATCCCGATGCTTGCGATCTTCCGACTTGCAATTCTTCTTCCCGCATTCGCGTTGTTGCTTCCCTGCGAGTCCCAGGCCGACGATGACAACGCCTCCGCGGGGTTGGCGCTTCACCTCTCGTGGGAATCGAGTGACTCTCCCAGCGGCGCATTGCGGTTATTGAGCCAACGCTCCACTCAAGCAGCGCCGGTTCTGACGCGCCGCGGAGAGCGGCACCTCCCGGGGCAGCTCCTGGTGCGTGGGATCGATGAAGACGATGCGATCCGCTTCGAGATTCCCATCGACGACCCCCGCGAACATTTCGTCGATGAACACGACGCCAGTGGCGAGCTGACTGGCGGAAGCGTTCGGCCCAGCGATGTCGACTTTCATCTCCGAATTCCCAGCCATCCAGCCGTCCGGCGGATCGAGATCGTCGACCCGGAGATCCAGCGGAAGGGGGAGGGTGCGGTCATGGCTTCGGTCTTTCTTGGCGTGTCGGGAAGTCGAAGTGCTCTCCAGGCGAACGATCCGCCGGTCTCCTCCGGCGTGGCAACAATTCACCAGTCGGGGGCACCCGAGAATCGCGTTGACATCGTATTCATCAGCGAGGGCTACACCGCGGAAGAGCTGGAAAGCTTTGCGGCTGAAGTCGATGTGCTGGCGGCGGCCGTTCTCGCGGAGCCTCCCCTGAACGAATATGCGGGCTACCTCAACATCCACCGGGTCGATGTGGCGAGCAACGAGTCTGGGATCGACCACGATGGCGTTTTCGTGGATACGGCTTTTGGCGGGAGCGTCACCCCGCAGGGCTTACTCCGGGCGCCCATCAGCCCAATCCGGGATTTTATCGAGTCGCTGCTGGGTCCGAGTGAACTGGATCAGGTCGTCGTCGTGATGAATACCACGCACGGCCGGGCCAACGCGAAGAAGGCGGGCGATATCTGGATACGGAACGCGGACAACCCCCAGGTCGTCGTCCACGAACTCGGCCACGGTCTCGGGGACCTCGGCGACGAATACAACACGCAGTCGAGTTGCGATCCGCCCAGCGCTGAGCCCAATCACCCGAACATCACGATCGAGACCGAGCGTGAGAACATCAAGTGGAACCACTGGATCGAGCCCGACACACCGATTCCAACGCTCGGGTTTTCTACGACGAAAGTCGGGCTCTACGAAGGCGCCATCTGCCCGCTGGGTCGGTACCGGCCCGGTCATCGAACGAAGATGCGCCGAGAGCAGCACCCCTTCGGACCCGTCAACAGCGAGCAGCTCGTGCTTCGCATCCACGATGTGGTTTCGCCCATCGATCAGGTTTCACCGCCCCCGGGACACCTCGTGCTCGCGAACTTCGACGGCGTTCGCCAGTTCGTGGTCGAGACCCCCACGCCCGGCTTTCACGCCCTCGAAGCGCGCTGGTACGTGGATGAGAATCTGAGTGGGGAGGGGTTGGCGTTTCAGTACGACGCTGCCTCCCACGGTCCAGGGGTCCATCAGGTTCGAGTCGAGGTCTCCGATCCGACGGCGTTGGTGCGGAAGGATCCGAGTCAGCTCCTGACGGACTCCCAATCGCGCTGGGTGATGCCGTGGGTGGGCTCCTGCAGCGCGGGAAGCGCGCCTTGCGACGACGGGAATCCCTGCACGGTCGATCATTGTGATCCGGGTACCGGGGACTGCATCCATGAGCCCCTGCACTGCAGCGACGGCGATATCTGCACGGCGGACAGCTGCAACCCTGCGACTGGACAGTGCGAAAGCCTTCCCCCGAATTGCGACGACGGCAACGCCTGTACGGTGGACGTATGCAATCGCTTTTCGGGCGAGTGCAGCTGGGAGCCGCTCGTCTGCGACGACGGTGACGCCTGCACGGCGGACAGCTGCGATGCCGAGCTGGGCTGCCGAAACGAACCCATCACCTGCGACGCGAACGCCTGCATCGCGTCCTCGACTTGTGATTCCAGCCTCGGCTGCAGCTACGAATTCGTGGATTGCGCGGATGGAGACCTGTGCACCACGGACCAGTGCGACCCCGTGTCCGGCTGTTTCAATCCGGCGCTCGACTGCTCGGATCCCTTCGCGTGTACCGTCGACCAATGCGACCCGGAAACCGGCGCGTGCCTGCACGATCCGCTTCCGGTCCCGGACGACGGGAATCCCTGCACCGCGGACTTCTGCTCCCTCACCCAGGGTGAGCAGCACTATCCGTTTGCGTGTAGCGATCAAGACGCCTGTACGATCGGTGTCTGCAACGCCGATGCCTGCGGGGGCGATCCCACCTGCAGCCATCCCGAGCTGTGTCAATTCGTTCCCCTGGCATGCGACGACGGTGACCCCGCCACGGTCGATACTTGCGATCCGGCCACGGGCTGTGTTTTCGACCTGTCCGATACGGACGGCGATGGTGTCTTCGACGGTCTCGACAACTGCATCTACGGAGCCAACCCCGGTCAGCTCGACAGCGACGGAGACGGGGTCGGCGATGCGTGCAAGGGAAGGCCCCAGTGCAGCGACGGTGTGGACAACGACGGGGACTCCCGGGTGGACTACGGAAGCGACCCGCAATGCTACGCACCCAACGACTTGCTGGAAACCGTGTCCAACTGCTCGGATGGAATCGACAACGACGGGGACGGCAAGATCGACTACTCCCCCGGTCCCGACGGAGACCCGGAGTGCCTGACTCCGAACCAATACGCCGAAGCCCACCCGGCCTGCGGGCTGGGAGCGGAACTCGTCCTGCTGCTCTGGCTCTGGCCGCGCCTTCGCCGCCAAGCCAGGCGAGCCCAGGCGTTGCGCGGTAGATCCCGGATCTAGGTTCTCTCGGTCTCCGAGAGTACCGACTTTCTCCCGGGCAGGTGCTCGACGAGAATGTGTTTACCGTCTCAAGTTCGATGACACGACCGGCCAGGAACTCTGGCGCACAGGCTCCGGGTCTTTCTCTTCTACCCTGCGAATCGCCGGGACACCGCAGGCTATCGGGTTGCCACCATTCTTACCGGGTTCCGGCCGCGAAGCTCGATCCGGTCGAACCCATCACGTACGAACCAGCGTCGCAACTGACTGGGGCTCTTGGGGTGGTCGTGTTGAGGGCTCAGTGCGTCGAAGGTGTTGACAAGGCTCAGTTGATACAAGAATTCCGGGGACAGTGGATACCGGTCGCTGAGGTCGTCGTGGTTGTAGAACGGAATAAACAACTGGGCAAAGACACGCCCGAGCGAAACATGGCCGATCTTGAGCGGAAGACGACTGAAAGCGCCCGCCAATCGATACAGAGCCGGTCCTAGTGTTTCGAGAATTCGAAACAAACGTTGGCTATCGATCCGCTTGGTAATTGGACGTAGGGCGTACTTCCAGTGCAGGACCGAGGAAAGATGTGAGTCGTAGCAGTGAAGAAACATCTCTCCCCCCCGATCCTTGAGATGTTTCGTCATCGAGAAGAATGACGTCTCGGGGTCCGGTGTGTGCTGGAGAACTCGGTGGCAGTAGACGACGTCCACGGATTTCTCACGAAGCGGAATTCTGGAAAGGTCCGCCTGGATGATGTGGACGTTGGGGTTCGATTTCGTGTTCTCGTAGGCGACCTTCACCGATGCCGACAAGTCGAGACTGATCAACGTCGAATTTCCCAAGGACTGCAATACGTCGGTGTCGTCCCCTGCCCCGCAACCGCACTCCAGCACGAGCTTGCCGTCGAGGTGGTTTTCTGGCCATTCGGTGCGCCCCAGAACCGTATCGCGCATGTAGGTCGTACCGGTCTGACTGTCGGAGCGAAGACTGCCCGCGCGAATCCATTGTTCGCCAAAACTAGAACTGTAACTTTCGCTTGCGACGAAGCGAGGAATCCCGCCACGAATCGAATAGGCCACCGCACACGCTTCGCAGTGCAGTTCCCCTTCGGCGATACCAAAGTCGTCAATTCGATCGGATTGCAATCGAAGTGTGCCACGGCAAATCGGGCAAACCAGATACTCGAGAGCTGCTTCCCTCACATTCCTTCGCGCTCGCCTCGCTCGTCGCTGAATCCCGAAATTTCTGTTCTGAAGGGGGCCATGACGACTAGCCGATCGGTCCGACTCCCGCAATCGGGGTCTTCCCATCCTGTTCCTTAGGGAAGCGAGGTCATCCCCGTCGCAAGGGCGCGTTGAAGGCTTT
The DNA here is from genome assembly GCA_029261875.1 of Deltaproteobacteria bacterium. Taxonomy (GTDB): domain Bacteria; phylum Myxococcota_A; class UBA9160; order UBA9160; family JAJDAL01; genus JAJDAL01. The sequence continues at coordinate 78,252 of JAJDAL010000046.1, read as the reverse complement.
GCGCGTCTTGCATCCCGGAAAGAGGTACGCCCTCCGCGATGTACGCGGGCTCCTGGGAAAAGCCCAGGGATATTGCGTGTTCGGTGTCTTTGCGGATGCTTTGGCGGATCTCTGGCGAAGCGACGCAGGTTCGGAAACGTTCTTCGTCGACCGGTAGTTTCTCGAGGAGCTCTTTCAGGGACGTGTCGTCGAACCAGGTGGCGCCGGGTTTCGGTCGCGGTTGACGGAGTAATTCCGCGCGAATGCCTTCGAACCCACCCTGCTTCTCGGCACAGCGCAGCATGCGTGCCGCTTCGTGGGCGCCCGGGTCCCAGGTGGGGATGAAGTCGCGGAAGCTGATTCGAACGTCGGGCTCGAGGTTGCGCAGTTCGTCGACCGCGGCGTGGGCCAAGGGGCATACCTTGCACCGGAGGTTCGAGTAGAAGATGAGTCTCGGTCCGCTGGCAGGCCCAAGTGTAGGTGCATTGCCCGAGTCGATGGGAAGTACGGGGACCGGGGGCTCGCGTAGGAATCTTTGGATTCTCGCCGGACGGCGAAGCTCCGCCTTGAAGGCCTTCACGCGTTCATACCGCTGCTGGAACTCGAGGTAGGGCCGGACGCGCTCCGCGGACGAACTCGTCGATTTCGCCAACGCTTCGAGTTCTTCGTCGGTGACCGAAACCTCTCCTTCGATCTCGCGTTCGAGTAGCTGGCGTGTGATCTTCCGTTTTCGCGCAGCGCGATCCAACAGGAAGGAGTCGATCTGTGACTCCAGGTTGCGGGCTCGTTCTCGGTAGAGCTCCGCGCGTAGGCGATAGAGGCGTAGGGCGGCCCTGCGTTCGATGGCCTCGGCGCGGACAGGCTGATCGTCGATTCGCGCGACGATGATTTCGGATCGTGCCCGGCTGAGATCGACACCCTCGGGAGGAATTCGCACGATGCGATGTCCTTTGCGGAGCATCGCGCGTTCTTCTTTTTTCCGTGCAAGCCTTGCGCGTTGCTCGAGGAGGTAGCGGACCGCGGGCTTCTGCTGGGCGCGGGGAAGGGATTGAAATTCGTGCGGACGTTGGGATTGGAAGCGTTCGATGTCCGCTTCGCTGATGGGTGTGGATACTAGGCCCTGGGGCTCGTCGAGGGCAGCGCGCAGCACCGCGTCGATTTCGGATTCGATCGTCTCCGTGAAGACCTCTTTCAACGCCGCGCGGATCCGTTCGACTTTTTGCGCCGACGCTGCATCCACGTCGGCGATCGAGATCACGTGGTCGTCCACTTGCGCGGCAAGACCGGGTTCGGGAAGGGGGGCCGGAGCGGGTGCCGTGGCAAACCACAACACCGCGACCGCGGCGAGCCTAGGCGCCGGGAACGGTTTCGAGATCCGTCGGGCGAACTTCTTGAATTCGGTCGGCATTGAGTTCCAGCAGGAGATTGTGAACGCCCATCCCGAAGCGCGCCCGCAAGGCGGCGTCGGCGTCGTTGATGATGTCCGAACGTTCCAGTCGTTCGCTCGGCGTCTGGGCGTCGGTTGCTTCCTGGGCCCAGATTCGGGACAGATGCTCCAACAGGAATTCCCGATCTCGGGGTGTGATGGCTCGTCCCGATTCGCGTTCGATCGCCGCGACGAGTTGGTCTTCGACCCGCGACGCGAGCCGAAGCTCGGGCTTCTCTCCGGTCGCTTCGTTCGCGAGGTGCGGTGGAGCGTCACCCTCCGATTCGTTGCGGGACGATTCGGGTGCCGGGGACGAGGAAACTGGGAAATCCGGGGTTGTGGTTTGCGGACGCGGTACGAACCACCACGCGCCGACCAATAACCCCAGCGCCACGAGGGCGACCCGGCTTCGATTCATGGGTTAGAAGCAGCCGACCTGGTTGAAGGGTCCGTCGAGCCAGAGTCCTTCGGAGATCCGTTTCTGGCCACGCCAGGACGGGTGAAAGCAGTCGAGGTCGGAGATGTCGGACTCGAGGAACTGCTCGTCGAACACCACGCTGCTGTAGCGGATGAATTTGTCGGGGTTCTGGGCGGCCTTTTCGACGGTGACCTGGGCCAGGATGTCGTTGTAACCGACGTTGCGCGACTGCACGTAGAGGCGGTCGGCTTCGGAGTTTTCGGAAGACAGCATCGAGCCGCAGGGGAAGCCCAGCACTGTGAGTTCCCACAGCGTCTCGCAATTCACGATGCCGAGAATCGTCTTGTCCTGGCCGATATCGTAGAGCTGCTTCACGTCGGGGATCGCGCTCACCAGGACCGACGCTCCGGGGCCGATGTGGGAGAGTAGGGTGTCGAAGCCCGCGCGCACGTTGGCCTCGAATTCCGCGTTCGTCGGCAGATCGGCGATTTCGTCGCGGCACACGTCGTTGCCGCCGAGCATGACGGTCACATAGTTGGCGTTCTTGCCCGCCAGCCCGCTGGCCTGGCTCGCCATGTCGTCGACGCGCGCGCCGTTCTCCGCGGCGATCCAGTTCTCGCGTCCGCCGGAGCCCCATTGGTTGGTGATGCGTTGGTTGTGGGCATTGATGTCGGGCAGGTTCAAGAGCTCTTCCCAGAAACCGTGATACCCGTTCACCCAGCTCAAGTGAAGTTGGTCGGCAATCAGGTCCGCATCGAAGGCCCGGGTGATCGAATCCCCGATGGAGTAGAGCCGCTTGGGCTCGCTCTGACCGGGCTGAAGGGTGGCGGCAACGCTGAGCGCCCCCGCCAGAATGATGAATCCCACAAGCGCTCGATCCCGCATGGCACCTTCCCTCCTCGGTTGACTCCGAGAGCGAGAATAATCCTGCGCCGGCTGCGGGCGCAATCAAAGTCCTCGCGAACTCGTTCTACCCGGTTTTTCAGCGTTTTTCACGGTCCGGGTGGAACGTGGGTTCCGACCAGCGGCCGCATCTGGTCAATTCATCGGCGGGAGTGACCTGGGCCAGGTGTTCCAACGCTTCAATCAGGACCCGTTCCAAGGTGCGAAAGCTGTCCGCTCGCCGATGAGGGCCCTAACTGTTAGGGGGGCGACGAGTGGGAACGGGCGCATTCTCTAGCATCCCACTGGCACGTGAAGGAATCGGCCGAAGGCAAGGGGGACCCGAGACGTGCGCCACTGTTCGAATCGGGATTGCCCGGATCTCGTTTGAGACCGCGCCTATCCCGAGTACACGGACCTTGTTGGTCATTGCCCTAGTTGCGGCGAAGCTACCCTACGCGCCGTTGCTCGATTGGATCATCGAGCTGTTTCAGGAATTTCTAGCGGGCAAGACCGACTGAACCTCCCGGGGATCCGCGAACAGCTGCGCATTCATAGGATCCTGTTCTGACCTTCGTCCAGCAAAGGTCACAAGGCCAGCGAACGCTCCGCGTTACGATGGCGCGATCCAATGCCGGATGATTGATCGGGAGATGCTGCGTTGTTCTCTGGCCAGTCGATTCTTCAGCGGATGTTCGTCGCGGCATTGATGCCGTTGCTGGCGGGGCTGTTTCTTGTCCCCAGCATTCCGCGCATCGTAAACGCTCAAGCGCTGACCACCACCGAACAGCGCTGTGTCGTTCGGGCCAACAAGCATCTCCGGAAGTTGCGCGGTGCGGTGGGCAAGGCACTGCGCAGCTGCCATCGATACCACGCACGCGGAGGCCTGGTGGGGAAAACGATCCAAGAGTGCACCTACCTCGATCAGAGCGGACGCATCGGAAAAATTGAAGATCGAATCGTCGACGACGAGACGCGCTACTGCACCAAGGCACCGCCGTTCGGGCACGCGAATGCGGCGACCACCATCATCGAAGCCAAGGTGCTTTCTCTGGGCATCCTGAAGAAGGTCACGGGCGAAGACCTGGACGCAGTGCTGAAGACCGAAGGTCAGGATTCCGCGGTTGAGCGTTGCCAACAGGATGTGGCGCGGAAGATTCGGCGCTGCGAGTACCGTACTCTTGCGACATTCAATGGTTGCAAGAAGGATGGACTCCGAAACGGGACGATCCTAGACGCGGCGGACCTGGCTCTCTGCTTGGGCGCCGATCCGAAGGGCAAGGTCGCACGGGAATGCGATCCATACCTGGGCAGCATCCGAAACGAACTCGATAGGTCCTGCGTGTCCCGAGGTGTCGACCTCAACCAGGCGTTTCCTAGTTGCGGATCGAACGACCCGGAAGAAGTAGCCACTTGCATCGAGTTCGCAGTGCGATGCGGAAGTTGCCTGGCGCTCGATGCTGTTGATTCCCTGGATCTGGATTGTGATGCGAACGACGATGGACTCAGCAACGGAAGTTGTATGCGGCGGCCACCAACGGCTACCTGTGAGATGGGCTTCGGCTCCAGCGTCCGCTTCGGATTTCGCAGTGGGCTCCTAGAGGTCGAAGGGCCGTTGACCGGTGTCTTGGAGGTCGATTGCACAGACATCGATCCGGTGACCGGTGAGGCGCGTTGCTCCTGTTCGATTCCCGAACCGATCGAGTCCGAGACGTTGGAGCTGCAGGCGGGTCTCGATTTTTCGATTCGCATCGACAGCGCAAAGACGAGCTGTGGCGGGGACGCCGTCCTGGCCTGCCATGGCGGCGCGCCCCTGGACATGGGTTACGTCTCGGAGGAGGTGGGCGAGAGCTGTACCAACGACGCCGGGTGTACCGAGTCTTGTGAGACCGCTTGCGCGTCCCGCGGGCTACCGGTCGGAAAGTCCGATTGCGCGTTTGGCTTCGTGTGTGAGTGCCACTGTTACGGGGTCGAGACCCAGGGAATCCCTAGCCGGCCTGGTGCGACGCTCTGCTACGCCGATGTCTCCATACAGTTCGCCAACGCTCTGGTCCCGGATGTCTTCCCCTGTGTGCCGATCACGACGGAAGCCGCGTTGCACCCTCAGGTCGTCCTGCAAGGGAGCCCAGCAATCTGCGATGCCTCTGGGCAGAGCGTGGATCTCGAGGATGGAGAGTTCGTCTCCATCCTCGATCGAGATCCTTCCAGCCTGCTCGATCCGGTCGAGGTCCGGCTGGTCTGCCAGTAGCCCGGGAATCCTGGGCTTGAACCCTAGAGACAGGTCCCGTCGCTGTCGTCGTTTCCGCCGAGATCGATCACCGGCGACGCGCAGTCCGGACCGGTGTTGCGGCTGAACCTCGTGTTCGAGGCGTAGACGGGCACGTGGCTGTCGAGGGCGCCACTCGCGCTGCTGGAGCTGTTGCCGCGGAACCGGCCCTTCTCGATGATGACGTCTTCCGCCGGTTCCTCGGCGCTCGCCGCCATCGCGCCACCGAAGGGTGCACTGTTCACGTAGAGTTTTACGAGCTTCAAGCGGACGGAGCCGCCCTGGTTCATGATGCCACCGCCGGCGATGAAGGAGCTGTTCCCCATGATGGTGCTGTTCTCGACGACGAGGGTGGAACGCACGTCGCTCATAATGCCGCCGCCAGAGGCGCCGGCGTGATTGTTCAGGATTCGGCTGTCCTTGATCTGAAGCTCGCCGCCCTGGTGGTAGATTCCGCCGCCGAGTCCCTGGGCGACGTTCGGGCGAGCCGCGACGTTGTCGAGGATCGAGACACTTCCCAGAGACACGTTGTTCTCGATGTTGAAAATTGCGCCACCGTTGCTCGACGATCCGTTCTGCAGCGTCAGGCCCGCGAGCGCGATCAACGCAGGGTTTTCGTAGTCCACCGCGATGGTGCTGAGGATTCGGCTGTTTCCACCGGCATCGATGATGGTGTCTTCCCAGCCGGCACCCGCGATTAGCAGGCCTTCGTCGGCGCGGAGCTCGCCCAGGGTAAGGAAATAGGTTCCCGCCGGGACATGGATCAGGTCGTAGCCTTCGAGGGCTTCCGCTTCCTCGACCGCGGCGCGGAGCGTGCATTCGCCGGCAGCTGACGCGCAGATCCCGTCACCGGGGTCGGCGTCGTGCGCATCGACGAAACTGTCTAAGACGAAGGTGTGATCGAAACATCCGATGAAGAACGCGCCCAGAAGCGCAGCTCCCATTGCAAATCGAGATCGGGCCATGATTTTTCCTCAAGTGCGTGAGCAGCCAGTTTCCAAAAACACGTTCAGCTGCGATTCAGTCGTGCTTCCGATGGGAACAGCCGGTGCCCCCTTTGGGAACGGACGTCCTATCAGGCTTGAAGTGAGGACCTGCCTCGATTTGTGACTGGTATCGGTCTGACGTGAGGGCGGGTCCGAGTCATCGTGACCGGCCTCGCTTCGACCCGCTGACCGCGGGACTGCGTACCCTGGGGGACGAGTACTGCCGCGTCAGCGCCCAAGATGCACCATCTGATTCGCGCGTCGATTCATGCTAGATAGAGCCCGTGATTTCGCTCGACTCGGTCTCCAAAGCGCATGGCTCCCAGATCCTGTTTCTCGATGCGTCGATGACGGCGTTTCGGGGCGAGCGGGTCGGCCTCGTCGGGCCGAATGGCTGCGGCAAGTCGACGTTGTTTCGCATGATCATGAAGCAGGAGGAATCCGACGCCGGGCAAGTCGCGGTCGAGCGCAACGCAACGCTCGGCTATTTCAGTCAGGACACGGGCGAGATGGGGGGCGAGTCCGTGCTCGAAGCGACGCTTTCCGGCGCCGGTGAGGTTTCCGACCTGGCGGGCGAACTCGCGACCCTGGAGCACGCCATGGCCGACCCGGACCGCGGCGACGAACTCGACGCGCTCGTTACCCGCTTCGGCGAAGTCCAGCACCGGTTCGACGAACTCGATGGCTACGCGCTCGAAGCGCGCGCTCGCGAGGTGCTCGCCGGGCTCGGGTTTCGGGACGCGGTGATCGAGCAGGACGTGGATCGATTGTCGGGCGGATGGAAGATGCGGGTTGCGCTGGCCCGCATTCTGTTGATGCGGCCGGACGGGCTATTGCTCGATGAGCCCACCAACCATCTCGATATCGAATCGATCATCTGGCTAGAGCAGTTCCTTCGCGGCTTCGAGGGCGCGTTGATCATCACCTCTCATGATCGCGAGTTCTTGAACCGGATTGTCACCAAGATCGTCGAGATCGACGGCGGCACGATGTCGACCTACTCGGGAGACTACGACTTCTACGAGCAACAGCGCATTCTCGCCGAAGCGCAGCAGGAGGCGCGATACGCGCGCCAACAGGCCATGCTGGCGAAAGAGAAGGCGTTCATCGAACGTTTCAAGGCGCGCGCCAGCCATGCCGCCCAAGTGCAATCCCGGGTCAAGAAGATCGACAAGATCGAAACCGTCCATCCGCCGCGGTGCCGGCAGGTGATCGACTTCGAATTCCGCGAGCCGCCGCGTTCCGGCGACGACGTGGTCAAATTGGAGGGCGTCGGCAAGCGTTACGGCGATCTCACGCTCTACGAAGCGCTGGATTTCGTGATCCGACGCAAGGAACGCTGGTGTGTAATGGGCATCAACGGTGCGGGGAAGTCGACGTTGCTCAAGCTGGTGGTTGGTGCGATTTCGCCGGATCAGGGTCGCGCCGAGCTGGGCGCGGCCGTGAAGGTTGGCTACTTCGCGCAGCACTCGATGGAGGTGTTGAAGGCGGAGCGCAGTGTGTTCGAGACCCTGCAGGGCAACTTTCCCCGGGCCAATATCGGATCGCTCAAGGCTCTCGCCGGAGCATTCGGGTTTCCGGGCGACGACGCCGAGAAGCGCTGCAAGCTGTTATCGGGCGGAGAGAAGGCGCGCCTGGTCCTCGCCACCATGCTCTACGACCCGCCCAACTTCCTCGTATTGGACGAGCCCACAAACCACCTCGACATGGACACGAAGGCCATGCTCGTGCGGTCCCTGAAGAATTTCGAGGGCACGATGTTGATGGTCTCCCATGACCGTCATTTTCTGCGCGCACTGTCGGACCACGTCCTCGAGCTCGGCGCCGATGCACCGCGTACCTACGGGGGCGGTTATTCGGAGTACGTGGTTGCTTCGGGACACGAAGCACCCGGTCTCGGCGGCGAGGGTTAGGGGCGAGGGGGCGTCTGCGCTCGGATTCGCGTTTGGAACAGGTGTGCCGGGAAGTCGCGCTCGGGGTAGGGGGCGTGGGAGGTTCCCGTCGGCGCCCTCTACTCTGCCATGGACAGTGCTGCGCGATACGCGAGCGCGAGAACGAGGGCTGTGGCGATTCCGATCGGGTTCTTTCTCAATCTGCGGCTGCGCCGATGGAGCGGGCTGTCGCCCGACGACGTTCCTCGCCGGGTAGCCCTTCGCGGATGCGCGACGAGAAGTCGGCCGCGCCGCCCGCATCCTGAGCTCGCCGGGTGATATCGCTGCGTGCTCGCATTTCTTCGAAGGGGAGACTCCGGTCGATCGTGCCCCGCTCCCAGCCGAGCTCGTCCAGTCGCCCGTTGACCAGTACGCGCCAATCCCAGGGTTTGCCCGCTCCCACGTGCATGGCGTGTTGCCGGATCGTGGTGGTGCAATTGTGGGTGGCGGCGTTGTACCACTCCGGTTTCTCTGCGAGTCGATTGATCTCGGCCAGATAGTCGAGCAGTACCGCGCGCACCTGGTCGGGTGTGTGGGTCATCCGGTAGAGGCGGCAATCTTCGCCGCGAAAGTTCGTGCGCAGGCGCACGACGTCGCGTTCGTCGGCGACCACGTAGTAGAGTTCGAACTGGCGGAAAAACCCCAGTACCGCGGAGTAGCTCTCACCCACTTCTTTGCGCGTCTCGATCGAGACCGCCAGGTGATCGCCGCCAAGAAACTCCCAGCTCAAGATGGTGTGGACGATATAGGGTGAGCCCCAGCTGCACATGAACAGGTCGGCCCCGACGAGCTGTGAAAGATCGTAGTGGCGTTCTTCCCAGCGTTCGGCGTATTCACTCTCCGTGCGGTAAGCGAAGTCGCGGACGTTGCGGATCGTCACGCGGTTCCCTTCGATGGTTGCTTTGGGCGAGCGCGCCACGTCGGGTTGCCAAGCGCGCTGGTTGCTGGGTTCGAGGCTGAACCACCAGGTCAGCACGATGGCGAACAGCACCGTGCACACCACCGCGCCCTGCAGACGCGATCGCATTGCCACCAGAGCGACCCCGGAAATGCTCGCCAATGCGATCGCGAGTCCACCTGCCAGGCCTCGCGACGCCGGACCATCGAACCACAGGGCTGCTGCGGACCACGCCAGTGGCGGGAGAAAGCCGAGAATCAGGAGGATGCGAACGAACAAGGATCAGAAGCGCCGGCTTGCGCCGAGCAAGAGACCGTGAAGCGTCATGTCGATGGGGCCGCGCTCGGTCCCGAGTGCCTTGTAGCCCGCGCGGAGAGTCCAGCGATCACTCAACCGATACCCCATCAGGCCCATTGCCAACCAGGTTTGGTGTGAACTCGAGCCGATGTCGAAACCGCCGATGTCGCCGATCACCGAGATGGACACCCGGTCCGTGAAGTCGAACCCGATTCTTCCCCCCACCGTCAGGTCGAGCCAGTCGACGTTCTCGGTGATGGTTTCGTTGACGCCCCCAAAACTGACGCCCGGGACGCTCACGCCGGGCAGATCGAGGGAAGGCAGAGCGGGCAGCGATGCCGTGATGGTGAATCCCGGAACCGTTATGGGCCCGAGCTCTACATCCAGTTCCGTGCGCATGAACCAGTATCGCGCGCCGATGGACAGGTCGAGGGTGAGTCGCCGCGGGTCCGGTTCGGCGTTGCCGGAATTCAACCGATCCGCCCACGCCAGCTCCAGGACCCGGTAACCAATCTTGGAATCGAGGACGACCGACGTCACCGTGGAGTCCAGCTCGAGCGGTCCCACGGAGACCGCAGTGGCGGGTACGTTGATCACCGGTCCCGCTCCCGCCGGTTGAAAGCTCACGGGCCCGACGGTTCGGGTGGCGGGGCCTGCGTCGAAATCGTCGGACATCCTCGCTGCGAACAGGTCCATGGACGCCATGAAGCGCCCCCGACGGACTTCCACGGCTCCCATGGCGCCGAGATTCAGGTTCTCGAGGATGTCGAGGAACGACACGTCCAGGTCCGCACTAGCTCCATTCGCCGATACCGTGCCGTCGATGCGCGTGGTCCAGAGGTAAGGCGAGACGATCACCTCCCATTCCGGATTCGCCGCTTGGTCGGGCTGGTCATCGGGGGCAGCACCGGAAGCGCCTCCGATCAACATCAACACCGGGAGCAGCGGGTGCGCGTATCTGAACATCACTTCCCTCGATTGGATATCCGTTCTCGCGGAATGCGTGGGGTCCGAACCGTCACGCGCATGCCACCTTCGGACGCGCAGTCTGAGTCGTGATTGACACTGTGTCAACTTCCAAGAAATGGGTGGTGAGGTCTCCCCACGCGTGCCGGGGAAAGCCTGGACTATGGAGAGACCGCGGCCGATGATTGCGAATCAATCCTTGGGTTGGGGGATTTGATGAAGTCACAGCCCGCGCAAGACCTCTGCTTCCCACCCATAGGCAAGACTCGCTGCAACTCTTCGAAAACCCGAAGGCCATTTCGATAGGCGCTTTGCGACAGGGTGTGGGACGGGGCGGGTATTCCACGGAGCCTCACTCGAATCTCTGCGATGGCCGATACATCCCTCGTTGGTCGTTCGGCGAACATCTTCCGCGGTTCCGTTGGTGCAATCCTCTGTGAAGGGTCCGACTTTGATTGAGCGATACGGTCTCGCTTGGCTGATCGGATTGGCGTTGGTTTTGCCCTTCCAGAGCGGCTACTGGGCGCATCCGGCGGCGCTTTGGATCGTTCCCATCTTCGGTCTGGGCTTCGTGCGTCATAGCGCGCGCGCGTTCCCCGCCATGGTTGTTCTTGCGGCCGCGTTCGCAATGGGCTTTGCGGCGACCTGGTCGCCGATGGGGTCGGTCTATGCCTACTTCGCACTGGCCTATGGGATCGCCTGGTCGATCCCCTATGCGTTGGATCGTTGGGCCGGTCCCTATCGCTGGTTTCGGTGCTTGGTGTTTCCCTGTTCCGCGGTGGCGGTCGACTCGCTACTGACGACTTTCTTCCAGACGAGTTGGCCATCGGCCGCCCATACGCAATCGGCTTTGCTCCCGGTGCTGCAGGTGGCGTCAATCGGTGGCATGGGGGCGATCGTCTTTCTTGCGTACTGGGGCGCATCGGTGTTTCACGACACGCTTTCGGGAGCGCCGCGGCGTTGGCTCGCCGCCTACGCCACATTGGTTGGTATCGCGGTGGTTTGGGGAGCGCTGCGCATAGCGAATGTGGGGACGTTCGAATCCCAGGTGCGCGTTGCGGCGATCGTCGGCGAACGCGTGGAAGACAGCGCCGCCGGGCATGCACTCCACCGCATGCGACGCTCGCTTCCGGTCGATGGCGAGGGAGTCCGCAGCATCGAAGCGCAAGCGGCGATCGCCATCGACGATCTCTTCGCGCGTTCCGAGGCGGCAGCGCGGGCCGGAGCCGAGATCGTGGCGTGGCCCGAAGCGGCGGCCATCGTGTTGGGACCCACTGCGCAAACCGCGCTGATCGATCGCGCTTCCGAGCTGGCCCGTCGCTACGGCATCCACCTCGCCCTGGGGATCAATCTCTTTCCGACCCAGAATGGGCCACGCGAGAACAAGGCGGTCTGGATCGACCCGGAAGGCGAAGTGGCGTGGGAGTATCGCAAGTCGTTCCTGATGCCAACGCACGAGGCCGCGCAGGTCGTACCGGGTTCGCGAGAAATGCCGACTCTCGAAGGGCCCTGGGGGCGCATCGCTCTCGTGATTTGTTACGACCTCGGAAATCCCGGCTTCGTCCGCCAAGCCGCTCAACGAGACGTGGATTTGCTCGTCGTCCCGACCGGCGACAGTGCCGAGACCGGACGATTCCACGCAGAGATGGCGCGCATTCGCGCGGTGGAGCAGGGCGTGTCGATCGTTCGCCCCGCAGCCGGCGGAATCACGACCGTGATCGACCCCTACGGAAGAGTGCTCGCGGCACGGGATCACCGCAGCGGATCCCCCGGTGCGTTGACCGCCCTCGTCCCGGTAGAACGCGTCGGCACCGTCTACGCCGGGTTCGGAAATCTCTTCCCGGTTCTGTGCGCACTCGGAGTGGCGGTGCGAGCGCTGGGTACCCGGCTCGTTGCCAAAGGCCAGGCGCGTCGGGGTTGAGGATCAACCGAGGGTTGCGTCGACTCGGCGTCCATGCGGTTGCAATGGCAACCCCGAGTGCGAAGAAAACTCAGTCGTCAACTACGAGAGGACGGCTCCGAAACCGAACGGAAATCTTCTTTGCGCAGCCCGTATTTCTTCATCTTCTCGGTGAGGGACCGAGGCGCCATCCCCGCACGCTTTGCCGCAACCCGAATCCTTCCACTCGACACGCGGAGAACCTCTGACAGGTACTTGCGTTCCGTCTCATCGAGTACGCGCTGGCGCACCTCGCGCCAAGGAACCTGATGCCAATTCGAGGGGAGGGCGGTTGCTGCGCTCGCGTCCGTCGAATGCGCCTGGATGGCGTTGGGAAGATCGGTCACCTGAATTTCCGCTTTGGTCCCGACGATGACCCCGCGCTCGATCGCATTCGCGAGTTCACGAATGTTTCCCGGCCAGGGGTATCGAACGAGGCACTCCAGCGCGCCCGCGGAAATACTCGCCACGTCCGAATGGGCGAGGGCCCGGTGATGGTCCACGTAGCTCTGTGCGATTTCGGGAATATCCTCGGGGCGCTCGCGCAAGGCCGGAAGCGACAGACCCATGACGGCCAGGCGATAGTAGAGGTCTTCGCGGAAACGCCCATCTGCCACGTCTTTCTGGAGGTCGCGGTTTGTTGCGGCAATGAAGCGAACATCGACCGGCACGCGTTCCTCGGATCCGAGCGGCCGTACTTCACGCTCCTCCAGCACGGTGAGAAGCTTCGCCTGCAGCGGGAGCGGCAATTCGCCGATTTCGTCCAGAAATAGCGTGCCGCGATGGGCGAGCTCGAAATAGCCTCGCCGGTCCCGATCCGCGCCGGTGAATGCACCCCGATCGTGACCGAAGAGTTCGCTTTCGATCAGTGTGGGCGTCAGAGCCCCACAGCTGACGGAAACGAATGGACCGAGGCGTGTGCTCTCGTTGTGAAGCGAACGCGCGAGGAGCCCTTTTCCCACGCCCGTCTCGCCGAAGAGCAGCACCGTCGAATCACTCGAAGCGGCTCGGCGGGCATCGCGGAGAAACTTCCGCATTCGAGGGCTGGCCGTCACGTAGTCCGCCAAGGAATATTCGTCGTCGGGGACCTCGCGGAACCCAGCGTCCGCCTCGTCCAGGCGGCGCTGCGCGACTGCGCGGAAACAGTCTTGGAATACGGCTTCATCGACCGAATCCGAGATCACGGCCAGACAGCCCGATGCGGTCAGAGTGGCGCGACGCATCGGCGCCGATTCCAAACCGACGATGACCACCTGGGGTGGATCCGGACGGTCTCTGACTGCCTTGATGAATCCGTGATCGTCGCTCGGCAAGAGCGCTTCATCCACCACGACGAGATCGATTGAACGCTGATTGAGCAGCGCGAGCAATTCCTCGATGGAGGGCAGGTTGACCGAGATGCTCTCGACGTCGTTGAGTGCCGAGCCAACGCGACGCCGCGTTTCCCCCGGCTCGGCAACGACGGCTGTGCGGAGGAACACGGCTAGCGGCTCTCGACCGAGTGCGTTTTACCGCGCGGGGTTCTGTTTCGTCGGTTGCTGGCTCGCATTCGAAGTGGCTTCTCTCGGTCGCTGGTTTCGAGATCGGAGGTCGGGGTACCGCGGATCATCGCACATATCGGAGGTAGCGCCTCCGCTTTTCTGAGCGTTCGCCGTGGCCTCCCAACTCGGTCGATCCTGGAGATCCTTTCACGATCGGGGGGTTGTGGGGTTGGCGCTCGTCTGATCGGATGCGGCACAAGTATTGCTTTGTCGGGAGGAAGCGCGATGTGCGCGCGCTGCCCACAGAATGAGCGAATGCAAAGGGAGCCATTGGATGAATGGGAAGTCCGAACGACCCATGAACGCGCAGGACTCAGAAGATGCGACGCCCACGATGGCGGTAGAAGCCGTGCTCAAGCCCAGGCTGTCGCAGGCGGAGACGAGCCAACGGGGCGGGAAGAAAAAGCCCGTCGTTTCATCTCCTCGTGGCGTGCCACGCCCGAAGCGGTAGCGGCATGAAATTGGAGCCGCGCCGATCGCAGCGCTCGCTCGCGCCGGTTCGGTCGCAAGCGTTGCCAGCGATTCATCAATAGAAAAGGAAGGTGTGGGATGGAAAAGATTTTCGACCTCGCTGCATGGCGCGAGATCCTGGTGCGCGCTTTTTCCGAGTTGGGAAGCAACATCGCGGGATTCCTTCCGAATCTCGTGGGCGCTACGGTGATTCTACTTGCGGGCTGGGTGCTCTCTCGCGGACTCGAGGTGATCGCATCGAGAGGACTTCGGACGGTCGGCCTCGATCGGGCGGCTACGCGTCTTCAGGTTGCGGATCTTCTCGATCGCGCTGGGATCCGCAAGACATTTTCGCAGATCGTTGCCAAGCTGCTCTTTTGGCTGGTGATGCTGACGTTCGTTCTATCGAGCGTCGAGACACTGGGTCTCTCTGCCGTCACCGCGACGATCGATCGTTTGATCGCTTTCATCCCCAGCGTGATCGGTGCGGCGTTGATCGGAATCGGCGGTCTCTTGCTGGGCCGATTCGTCTCGACCCTGGTGAGTTCCGCGGCCGCGGCCGCGGGCATTCTGAGTGCGCCGCGGCTCGGATTTCTCACCCAGCTGCTCGTGGTTGGCTTGGTGTTGGTGTTGGCTGCGGAACAGCTCGGGATTGCGACTTCGGTATTGCTGCTTCCGCTCACGGTGGTGCTCGGATCTGCGGGGTTCGCCGTCGGACTGGCCTTTGCACTCGGCGCGCGCCCCGTGATCACACACATCATGGCCGGCCACTTCTTGAAACAGTCGCTTCCGCGTGAGGTGTCGATCGAAGTCGACGGGAAGCGTGGTCTGGTCGACCGCGTCGGTGCCGTCGACACGCTAATGCGAAGTGAAGATCAGGTGTGGTCGGTGCCGAATGCCCGGCTCCTCGATCAAATCGTCGTGCGATAGGGCGGGGACTCGGGAAAATGGCAAAACTCGTAAACCAACTGGCTCAACACGCGCTTGAAACGCACCCGAATCAGGTGACGACGGTTCTCGAACGGATCCCCCAGGAGGATGCGGTTCGTTTTCTCGGCGCCGCCCGCCTCGAGAACGCGGCCAAGATCGTGGAATGTCTCTCGCCGAACGTCGCGCCCGCGGTGCTGCACGCGATGAAGACCGATCGCGCCGCGCACGTGATCGAAACCCTGGCTGTGGATTCCTCCGCGCGCGTGCTGCGGAGGATGGACGAAGATCGGCAGCAAGCGATTCTCTCGCTCGTCGACCCGAAGCGTGCGCGCAGCATTCGCTCTGTATTGCGTTTCCGAGAGGGGTCGGCCGGTGCGCTGATGGATCCGGATGTGTTGGCATTGCCGAGTGATCTCAGCGCGCGCGAGGCTCTGGCGCGAATTCGGAAGGTTCCCGAGCTGGCGCGCTACAACCTGTATGTCGTTGGCGACACGCAGAAACTCGTCGGTGCTCTGAATCTGAGAGAGTTGCTGTTGGGGCGAGGCCGTCTTCCCCTCTCTGATCTGATGACCCGCGATCCCCACCGCATTCTGGCAACAGCGGATCGGGCCTCGGTGCTCGCCCATCGGGGTTGGCGGGAGGTTCACTCGCTCCCGGTCGTCGACACCACAGACGCGTTCCTTGGGGCCATCCGCTATCGCGTGCTGCGGCGTCTCGAAGAAGATCTGGTCATTCATCGAGGTGAGGATGCCGAGGCGGGCGCGGCGTTTGGTCAATTGATTGCTGCGGGCGCGCGCGGACTGATTGACGCCGTGTCCGGCGCTGCCGGTTTCGAGCAGGGGAGGAGCCCACGTGGCCCGAACGAACGGAGCTGAACAAGCGCTCGCAGAGTGGCTCTTGGTCGAGCATCCCGAGGAAGTTGCACACTTTGTAGAGACGAACGACGATGCGGAAACGGCCGCTCTGCTGGGCGGGGCCCGATCCGAAGTGGCGCTTGCGGTCGTAAGGCGGCTCACCCCCGATCGCGCGGCAAGAGTGATCGCGGCGCTTCCAAACGAGAACCGCAAGAAAATCCTCGCTTCACTGAATCACAACCGTTCCGCGGCGCTTCTCGCGCGCTTGTCGCCCGAAGAGCGTGAACTCTGCCTGAAGGACCTCGACGAGGTCTTGGCCGACGAACTGCGTGCGCTCCTCGCTTACCCGCCCGAGACGGCTGGGGCGCTCATGGATCCACGGGTGACCACCTTCCGTCCCGAAGCGACGGCGCGTGACGTCGTCCGTCGCTTGCGCCGGTTTCGCAATCGACGGATCCAGGATCTGTTCGTGGTCGATGAAGAAGGCCGACTGGTGGGCGCTGTGCCGCTGCAGACGCTCGTGCTGGCGGACGAGACGGCGCATCTCGACTCGCTCGCCGAAGGCGCTCCGGTGAGCGTTCAAGCGATCGCCTCGCGCGACGAAATCGTTCAGACCTTCGAGACGCACCGTATCGGAAGCCTCCCGGTAGTCGACCTCGACGGGCGTCTCCTTGGCGTCCTCCGGCAAAGTGAACTGATTCAGGTGGCGCAAGAGCGCGCGACGGCGAGCGCCGTCACCATGGTGGGTGCGAGCGAACAGGAACGCGCACTTTCCTCGCCTTTCTTTGCGATTCGGAAACGCCTTCCTTGGTTGGAGATCAATCTCGTCACCGCCTTCCTCGCCGCGGCGGTGGTCGGCATTTTCGAAAACACGATCGCAAGCGTCACGGCACTAGCCGTTCTCTTGCCCGTCGTCGCTGGGCAGTCGGGTAACACCGGCGCCCAGGCGCTTGCCGTGACGATGCGAGGGCTCGCGCTGCGCGAGGTTCGCACGCGAGACTGGGCGCGGGTCGCAACCAAAGAGTTGATCGCCGGGGCGGGGAATGGCGTCGCGGTGGCTGCCACCACGGCGATTGCCGTGTATTTCTGGAGCGACTCATTCGGGCTCGCGGGTGTGATCGGTGTCTCGATGGTCATTTCGATGGCCCTGGCGGGTTTTTCCGGCGCGGTGATCCCCATGTTGCTGACGGCGCTGAGGCAGGATCCCGCGCAGTCGTCCTCGATCGTTCTTACGACGGTTACCGATGTGGCGGGCTTCTTCAGTTTCCTGGGAATCGCGACGCTCCTGATGGAATACTTGTAGCGTTCGGCGTTCATATTTAGCCATGAAGGGATGCGTTAGTTGACTACAGGACATGAAACTCTCGACACGATGGGCATTGTATGGCGCCTTGGGGCGACACTGTTTTTCGTGGTACTGAACGGGTTCTTCGTCGCCGCGGAGTTCGCGCTCGTCAAGATTCGAGGGTCTCGCGTCGAGGCCATGGTGAAAGAGGGTCGCCGCGGCGCGGGTACGATCCATCATATTCACGGCCACCTCGATAAGTACTTGTCTGCATGCCAACTGGGCATCACACTCGCCAGCCTGATTCTCGGGGCGCTCGGCGAACCGGCCGTATCCGTGTTGCTCCTCGCAGCGTTCGATGCCGGGGGCCTGGACGTCGCATCCGATGCGAGTTGGCTTCCGTTCGTTTCGATCGGGCTTGCGTTTGCGGTGATCACGACGCTGCACATGACGATCGGGGAACAAGCGCCCAAGATGTGGGCGATCCGCCGTCCCGAGCCCATGGCGATCGCGACGGCCCCGACCTTGCGCATTTTCGCTTGGATTTTCGCGCCGTTCATCGTGGCCATCAACGCGATCTCGAATTGGCTTCTGCGGTTGATTGGGCTTCCGAACGAAGGCCACGGCGAAGAAACGCACGACGCCGAGGAGATCCGCAGCATCCTGTCGCTGTCGGTCGGGGCGGGAGAGATCTCCGAGCGCGAGTACGAGCTCACCGAGAATGTCTTTCGTGTAACCCAGCTCGAGGTCCGTCACATCGTCGTACCGCGGGCCGAGATCGAAATGTTGAGTTTGGAGCGGCCGTCCGAAGACAATCTGCGTCTCATCGGGGAAAGCGCACACTCACGGATTCCGGTGTGCGAGGTGGGCCTGGATACCATTATCGGGTTTCTTCACACGAAAGACCTCGTGGGCCGTGCGCTTCGCGGTGAGGAAATCGACATCAAGGCGCTGGCACGCGAAGCCTTGTTCGTCCCGGACACGATGGCGCTTTCGGATTTCCTTTCGGAACTCCAGGCGAAACAGGCGCAATGTGCGGCCGTTCTCGATGAGCGTGGCACGGTGATCGGCTTCGCGTTTCGTGAGGATGTGCTGGAGGAGATGGTGGGCCCCCTCGACGACGAGTTCGATGATCGCGTAGAGGGACTGCGGGAGGTTTCGGGGGGGACGTTCGAGGCGCCAGGGCGGTTGGCGCTACCGGAGGCGTTCGAGCGACTGGGCTTCACCATCGACGATGACCAAGTCGAAGTCGAAGACGAGGACACGCTCGGTGGATATGTCACCGCCCGGCTGGGCAGATTGGCGAAGAAGGGCGACGTCGTGACCATGGGGCCCTATCGCGTCGAGGTCATCGAGGCTTCTCCCCGAAGGATCGAACGCTTGCGTTTGCGTCGGATCACGGACTCACCCGATACCGAAACGGGTCCCCCGTTCGGTGGCGAGGCGGAGCCGGACGAAGAATCGACCGAGCGAAACGATCTCTAGCCAAGGGCCGGATCGCGGGGCGACAGGGAGATTGTCGACCGAGTCGCGGGTCGCATCGAAGAGAAGCCGGATTCCGTGGGCGGATGCGGACCCGCCCACGGAATTCCGAGCTAGGGCAGGCAGGTTCCGTCGGCGTCGCTATTCCCGCCGAGATCGATTACCGGGAATTCGCAATCCGGGCCGATGTTTCGACTGAATTCCGTGTCGGAGACGTAGGTTGCGACGTGGCTGGAGAGCGCTCCGCTCCCCTCGAAGGAGTTGTTTCCACGGAAGCGAGTCTTCTCGATGACGAGGTCGGCTCCGGGTTCGTCCGGCGTTGCGGACAAGGCCCCACCGAAGTGGGAAGAGTTCCCGTACAGCTTGACGAGTCGCATGTTCACCGGGCCGCCGAAGGTCGAGATTCCTCCGCCGGAGACGTATGAGGTATTTCCCATGATCGAACTGCGCTCGACGATCAATGTCGACCGCACATCGCTGAGAATTCCGCCGCCGTATTGACCGGAAGCGTTGTTCAGAATCAGGCTGTCCTGGACCCGCAGGACGCCTCCCTGGTGATAGACACCGCCACCGAGCCCAAAGGCGCGCCCGGGGACCTGTGCCACGCAGTCGCGAATCACCACATTGGAAAGCGTCACGTGGTTGCCGATGCTCATCAGTGCGCCGCCGGACACCTCCTTTCCGTTTCGCATGGTCAGCCCGGAGATGCCGATCAGTGCAGCCTTTTCGGGCAGGGCCTCTTGGGTGCGCAAGATGCGACTGTTGCCGCCCGCGTCGATGATGGTGTCTTCCCATCCCGCGCCGGCGATCGCGACTCCTTCGTTGACGACGAGTTCACCCAGGGTGAGGAAAAAGACGCCGGCCGGGACCGAGACCAGGTCATAGCCTTCGAGGGCATCGGCTTCTTCGATCGCGGCCCGAAGGGTGCACTCGCCGGCGGCGGATTCGCATACGCCATCGCCCGGATTGAGATCGTGCGCATCTACGAGACTGTTCACGACGAAAGTGTGATCAAAACATCCAACGAAGAATGCTCCCAGAAGCGCAACTCCAATGGCAAAGCGAGATCTGGACATGGTTTCTCCTCAAGACCAGCAGTAGGTGGCGTTGATTTCGAGTTCAGTGGGTTCCTGGGCGTGAATTCGAATGGAACGCCCGCGACCCTCCGCCTAATCGAGGAGTAAGAACCACGCGGTGGATGTGACGACTTTGTAGCTGGAGGGGGGCGATTTACGGCCGAGCGCGCGGTTTCGCCTCGGCCGTGAAATGGATAAGCCAAGTCGGGAATGGGTTGAGGGCAGGCAAGCGGCTTGGGAGTACCGATTGCGCTACGTCAGGTTTCCGTTCGGACGTGAACCAGCGCTTCGGGCCAGCTGAGCGGGGCTCGGATTATTCGTTCGTCAGCAGCCGTTTGGTCTTCCAGACCGGTTTCCCGCCCGTGGGTTGGGCGGCGATGCGCTTTTCTTTCTCGGCGCGCCTGCGTTCCGCCTGGCGCAAGACGTCGACGACGGGTTGGATCGCCCCGTCCCCGGATCTCGCTACGGCGCGGTTGCAATCCTCTTGCGTGCCGCCCATTTCGCGACACAGCTTCAGAAGCTGGCGGGCTTGCTCGATGCGGTTGGCGGTGGGTTCGGGGATATCGGTGCAGAAGAGTTTCGAATCGCGGACCCAGATGGTCTTGGAGATCTGTCGTGTGTAGGGGCCGAGGTGGCATTCCTGGCGCGCTTCAGCCGCCGTGGGAACCCAGATTGCGAGTCCAACCAACAGGCTCGAGAACAATCCCCATCGCATACCCTGAATCATCGCAACGTCCTCCTGCTCAGATCAGATCCGAATCGAAACCGACTAATCGACCGTGGCTCCCTGGGTTTCGCGGCGAAACACCAGGGGCATGAGTTGGCGAAGCCCCGTGGCCAGGGATTTGGCGGGTACGCGCTTCACGATGCGCGCGATGCGCTTCGGGTTGAGGTAGAAGCGCCGGTTCGTCTTGCGCACGAAATCCGCCAGCGGGAAGCCATAGGCGCGTTCGTACCAGGCGCGCGCGGTCCGGTAGGAAGCGCCTTCTTCTTCGTCGCGATCCGTGGCGGCGAGGGCTTCCGGCGATTCCTTGCGCGCCAATTCGTACATGGGCGTTTCGGGCTGAGGGATGACGGTGAAGAAGTGCGCCATGGTGAGGCGGCTCTCCACCGCGAAATCGACCGTGCGCTGGAGCTCTTCGCGGGTTTCCGTGGGGAAGCCCAACATGAAGAAACCCGACACGAGGATGCCGCGCTTGTCCGCCGCGTTGATGGACCAGAAGGCCTTGTCGAGTTTCAGGTTCTTCGACACCAGTTCTTGCAAGCGCGGCGTGGTGGTTTCGATCGCCATGCAGATTCCGTAGGTGCCGGCGGCGCGCAGCGCGTCGAGGACCGAATCGTCGAGGATGTCCGCGCGCAGGGCGTTGGGGAAGGTGAAGTGGGTTTGGCCGGGCCAGCGGTTCGCCACTTCGCCCATGATCTTCTTCAAGCGCGGTTTGTGAAGATTGAAGATGTCGTCGACGATCTGGAACTCGTCGACACCGTAGCGTCCGCGCAGCATGTCGATTTCTGCCAACACGCTGTCGGGGCTGCGATGCACGAACTTCTTGCCGAACAGGTCGTGACAATAATTGCAGGTGTAGGGGCAGCCGCGCGACGTGAAGAGCGGGGCGTATTTCTTTCCCTTGAGCATCCCCATCATGTTGGGTTGGGGGGCGTAGAAATCGAGGTCGATCAGGTCGTAGGCGGGAAACGGGATTGCGTCGAGATCCGTGATTACATCCGGGCGTTCTGAAAGCTGAATCCCATCCTCGGTCTTGTAGCTGAGCCCTGGAATGTCGGTGCCCAGGTCACCGTTGTTTCCGAAATGCCGCTCGAGGGCATCGGGGAACACGTGGTCCGCCGGACCGTCGAAGCTCCAATCGAAGTCGCTGTTGCCGAGGATTTCGTTCGAGCGCCGATGTGCGTAGGGTCCGCCGAGGACCGTCACGATCTTGGGATCGTAGAGTTTGCACAGCCGGGCAATCTCTCGCGCTGCAGCCGCTTCGCAATTCAAGGCCGACAAACCCACCACGTCCGGTTGGTACTCGTGGAGTCGATCGGCGAGCCAGCGCGGAGGAAGTTCCCGCGATTTCAGATCGATCAGGTCGACCTCCACCTCGGTTCCGAAGCGTTGGCGCAGGGAGGACGCCAGATACAAGATTCCCAACGGGGGTTGGGTCACGTGCCCGGCGACGGGCTGATAGGGTTTGACGAGCAGGACTCTCATGGGAACACCACCGCGTCCATCTTACCACGCCCGCCCCCTTGGGATGTTGGAGCGGGTCTGGAGGCGATTCTTGGCGGTTTTCGAGGGATTTCCGGAGGCGTCAGACGTTGAAGCGGAAATTCACGACATCGCCGTCCTGGATCACGTAGGTCTTGCCCTCGACCCGGAGAACGCCTTCGTCGCGGCACTTGGCCTCGCTCCCGCACTCCACGAGCTTCTCCCAGGGGACCACTTCCGCCCGGATGAAGCCGCGTTCGATGTCCGAATGGATTTTTCCGGCCGCTTGCGGGGCGGGGGTATTGCGGGGGACCGGCCAGGCGCGGCATTCGTCGGGCCCGGAGGTCAACATCGAGATCAGGTCGAGTAGCGCGTAGGCGGCGCGGATGAAGCGGTCGCGCGCCGGTTCCGAAAGACCCAGGGAATCGAGGAATTCCTTCTGATCCTCCGCCGACATCTGCGCGATGTCCATCTCGACCTGTGCCGAGAGTACGACGAGGTTGAGTCCGCGCTTTTCCACGTCGGCCACGATATCGGCCGGCGGTTCGCCGGTGACTTCATCCTCGGCGACGTTGAGCACCGCGAGCAGCGGTTTTTGCGATAGGAAGCTGTAGGGCGAAGTCATCTTGCCTTCGAGTTCGGACAGTTCCAGGCTGCGAATCGGATTGCCGGCCTCGAGGTGGGTGCAGACGCGCTGCAACAACTCGAGTTCGTTCGGATTGCTGCGGTCCCGGGTCAGACGCACGACGCGTTGCTCGGCGATCTCGAGGTCCGCGAGGATGGTCTCCATGGCCAGATCTTCGAGCTCGCCCAGCGGATTGGGGGCGTCGCCGGAGCCGTCATCGAAGGCACGCACCACCTGGCACAGTGCATCGACGTTTCGCATCTGGTTCAACACCGCGCGGTCGATGCCTTTGCCGCTGCCGCCGCCGAGGTCCGTAAAGGTCGTTTCCGCGTAGGTGGTCTTCTTCGGGTTGAAGAGGGAAGCGAGGGCGTCGACCCGGGGATCCGGGACCTTCACGACCCCGATGTTCTGCTTTCCGGTTCCCGCATAGCCGGTTTCGACCGCGATCCCCGTGAGGGCACCGAAGACCGTGCTTTTGCCGCTGCCCGGCAATCCGACGAGTCCAATCTTCATGAGGGGCAGACACTAGCGGCTCGGATGGCGGCTTGGAATAACGCAGTTTCGATAGGGAAATATCGGGGTTATGCGCCATTCCGCGAGTCCGGAGCCTTGCTTTCTTAGGCTACCAAAGGGCAAGATGAGCCGGTCATCGTGGCCGCGTGCCACGGGCGCTGCTTCACGCTGGTTCTCCGCTGCCGTTCTTTCGCCCAGGAACGCGACCCGTCGTCGATCTAGCCGTCGCGGAATCTCACCCGTTGCGTGGACGGAAGGGGAAGCAGCCTTGAGGAATCGAACACCCGTCGTATCCGCGCTCTTAAGTATGGGGATCGCGTTTTTTGCCTTTGCCGCCGCAGCACCGCCCGCCCATGGGCAGGTTTCCAGCGCCGACCGCAAATGCATCGACACCATCAACAAGGAAACCCGGAAGATCGCGAAGGCCGAAGGCCGCGAGATCGATTCCTGCCTGCGTTTCTTCGCCAAGGGGCTCTTGCCCGGAACCGCAGAGGCCTGTCTCACGGACGACCCGAATGGAAGGCTCGATCGCACGATCCAGCGTTCCGTGAAAAACGCGGCGAAAGTGTGCCTTGCCGCCCCGCCCATCGGCGCCGGCGACATCAACCTCGGCGTGTTCGGCGCGGTTCAAACCCAGGTCGACATCGTGCACGCGGTCGCGGGCCCCAACCTCAATACCGACCTCGAAACCGATTCCGACGGCGAGCGCTGCGAACAGAAAGTGGTCAAAGCCGTAAACAAGTGCGCGGATACGCGCCTGAACGAATTCGTGAAATGCAAGAAGAAGGGTCTCAAGGATGGGACCATCACCGATGCCGCTTCCCTGGCGGATCAGTGCCTGGGTGTGGGCGCTGCGGGACAACCGGACAGCAAGGGCAAAATTGCGCGCTTGTGCATCGACAAGGTCGAAACCCAGGTCCAACGGCGCTGCGACGATCAAGGCCTTCCGCTCGACCTGGTGTTCCCGGGCTGCGGTGGCGCGACGGATACCGCGAGTGTCGTGGCGTGTTTCGATCGGGCTGCGAGCTGCTCCGTCTGCAATTTGTGGAACACCGTCGACGGCCTGTCGCGCGACTGCGATCTGTTCGACGACGGATTGTCGAACCTCAGCTGTGCGACGACGGCGATCTGCGGCGATGGCGTGGTCGAGGGCATCGAAGTTTGCGATGACGGGGACACCCTGGACGGCAACGGCTGCAGTGCGCTTTGTCAGGTGGAAGATGGCTTTACCTGTCTCGGCGAAGGAGCGGGTTCGTGCACGGCGGATTGCGGAGACGGCCTCGTGCGCGGTGCGGAAACCTGCGACGACCTCGGCACCGTCGATGGCGACGGCTGTGACAGCAGTTGTCAGGTCGAATCCGGTTACGCGTGTACCGGCGAGCCGAGCTCCTGTGTCACAACCTGCGGCGACGGCTTCGTGGCCGGCGTCGAGACCTGCGACGATTCCGGCACCGCGGACGGCGACGGCTGCGACAGCAGCTGCCAGGTCGAACCGGGTTTCGCGTGCACGGGCGAACCGAGCAGCTGCGACGGAATTTGCGGCGACGGCGTGATCCTCGGGACCGAGACGTGCGATGACTTCGGCACCGTCGGCGGCGACGGTTGCGACGCGACCTGTCAGACCGAACCCGGCTACGTGTGCTCGGGCGAACCCAGCAGCTGCAACACCGTGTGCGGCGACTCCGTGGTGGCGGGCCTCGAAACCTGCGACGACGGAGGGACCACGGGCGGCGACGGTTGTAGTGCTGCGTGTCAGATCGAAGGCGGCTATCAGTGCACGGGCTCGCCGAGTACCTGCAGCGAAGTTTGCGGGGATGGACAGATCGTCGGCGGCGAACAATGCGACGATTCGGGCACTGCGAGCGGCGACGGTTGCAGCGCTACCTGCCAATTCGAACCGGGCTTCACCTGTTCGGGCGAGCCCACCAGCTGCTCGAACATCTGCGGCGATGGCTTGGTGGTGCAGGGCGAAACCTGCGACGACAGCGGTACGTCGAGTGGCGACGGTTGCAGCGCTACGTGTCAGACGGAGATCGGATACACGTGCTCGGGCGAACCCAGCAGCTGTGATCCGATCTGCGGCGACGGTCTGGTGCGCGGGGCGGAAGCCTGCGACGACAATGGAATATCGGATGGCGACGGGTGCAGCAGCACCTGCGGCGTCGAACCCGGTTTCGTCTGCAGCGGCGAACCCAGCTCCTGTAACGCGTTCACGGTCGTGATCGATTCGCCCGCTCACGGGTCCTTCACCCAGGCGGGTTCCGTGCAACTCGACGGACACATCACGGAGCTGCCGGCCGCTCAGGCGTCGCTGACCATCAATGGTGTTCCCGTGGTGGTGCAACCGAATCAGACGTTCTCCACCAACGTGAACTTGAGCGCGCTCGATATCTTCAATCCGTTCCGCGCAACGGTGACGGATACGAGCAACGGGGCCACGGCCCACGATCGGATCGTGGTGATATCGGGCGACTCGGTGAACGACGGCGATCTGTCGATCGAGAGCGTGGCGCTGCGCTTCAACGACAGCGGTCTCGATGCGGTCGAACCGTTGGTCGCGCAGTTGGCCGGCGGGGGTCTCGACCTGGCGGCCCTTCTACCCGTCGGTACGGTGCTGATCAACAACGAGTGCTTCATCGATGGCGGGTTCGTGGGTTGTCTCGGGCGCGCCACGGTAAAGATCAAGAATCCGCCGCCTTCGATCTCGAGCTTCGGTTTGACGATGGATTCGATGGTCAATTTCGTGGCCGGATTCATCACCGTGACCGATATCGCGGTCAACGTGCGGCTCGATGGAACCGGCCTGGTCCCGAGTTGCGACATCGGGATCACGGCGTCCGCGGCATTCTTCGATGGGGACTACGCCCTGCAACCGGATCCGGGCGATCCCTCTTCGATCGACGTGAACCAGGTGGGTCCGCTCGGTGTGAGTTTCGCGGGTTTCAATACGAGCTTTGGCGGAATCTGTGACGTTCCCATCATCGGCGACATCATCCAGGCGTTCCTGCCGAACGTGGAGAATCTGACCATCAATGCCATGAAGGACTTCCTGGATGATCCCGACGGCGGAGGCCCTGCGGACAGTCCGATCGCCGATGCGATCGAAGTCGCGTTGGCGGGTATCTCGATCTCTGGACCCATCGGAGAAAGTCTCGGCGTGATGCTCGAAACCCCGCTCTTCGACGTGATCGAGGACAACGATGGAATCACACTGGATGCGGACTCGCGCTTCACGGTAGAAGTCGGGGCCGGACCCGGTCAGTGTTTGCCGCCCGTCGGTGCGCCGGATCTTCTGGCGAGTTTCGCGGTCAACGAGGCCTTCCCCCCGTTCGGTCCCACCACACCCGTCGGTGGAACACCGTACGGATTGGGGCTGTGCATTTCGACGGACGGGTTCAACCAATTGCTGCGGGCGCAGACCGAATGCGGTTTGTTGGTGTCGAGCATTTCGGAGCTGGATCTGGGCGGTGGGCCGGTACCGTTGACCACGACGGTGCTGGGGCTGTTGATTCCGCCGTACCTGTCGTTTCCGCCGGGAACGCCCGTGCGAATCGATATCCGGCCGACCTTGGCGCCGATCGTAACCGGTGAGTTCGGTCCCTCGGCCGAGATCGCGGAACTCAAGATCGCGCAAGTGATCGCGGACGTGGTGTTGGACGACGGCAGCGAGTTCGTGACTCTCACCGGTGCGTTCGACGCGCGCATGGGCTTGGAACTCGATTTCGCTCCCGCCGGCGATGCCATCGAGTTCGTGTTGTCCGAGCCGCTGGCGGGCGATATCTCGGTGGCGATTCTCGTGAACCCGATCGGGGCCAACGAAGCGGTGCTCGAGACGTCGGTCTTGCCGCCCCTGGTCTCGCTCCTGTTGCCGGATCTGGCCTCGTCGCTGTCGACGTTCCCGTTGCCGTCCTTTTTGGGATTGCAGCTCGACGGCCTCGAAGTCTCGCGCAACGGCGATTTCATGTCGCTGTTCGCGGATCTGACCCCGGCCCCTTAGCGGCCCGCGCGCATGGCAATGCGGAAGCTCGCTGGAGCATGGGTGGCATGGGCCGCCCTCGCTCCAGCTACCTTCGCGCTGCCCGCTCACGCCGAATGGACGTTCGTGGACGTCACCGAGGACGCGGGCGTCGACTTCACCCATGCCTGGACGGATCCGGGAAACGATGACATCGCCCGCCAATGGCGCGGTATCGCGGGCGGCGTGGCGGCGGGAGACTACGATCGAGACGGTTGGTTGGATCTGTACGTGGTCGGTGGCGACCTGAACCCCAACCTTCTCTTTCGCAATCTCCACGACGGAACCTTCGAAGAGCGCGGCCTCCAAGCCGGCGTAGCCACGCACCCCGTCTTCGGAGCCGGTCCGGTGTTCGCGGATATCGACGGGGACGTGTGGTTGGACATCGTCGTGGGTGGGGTCGAGGGCTCCGCGCCGGTCGTCTACCGCAACCGGCACGACGGTACCTTCGAGAACGTCTCCGCCGCCGCGGGACTCGACCACGGAATGCCGCAGCTCTCCGTGGCCCTCGCGGATTTCGACGCGGATGGTGTGCTGGAGATGGCCGCAACCCATTGGCTCGAAAAGCGGCTCACGCTGTGGGACAACGACGGCGACGGTCACTTCAGCGACATCAGCGAAGACGCTGGCGTCGATGCGCTCGAGATCTATTCCTTCACCCCGATCTTCAGTGACATCACGGGCAATGGGCGCCTCGACCTGCTCGTCGCTTCGGATTTTGGGACGAGTGAGCTCTTCTTCAACGATGGATCCGGCGGATTTTTCCCGAGTGCGGATCCGGATATCACCGATGAAAACGGAATGGGGGCCGTGGTCGCGGATCTCGACAACGATCTCGACTTCGATTGGTTCGTGACCAGCATCTGGGATCCCAACGGAATTCCCGAAGCGAACTGGGGCGTCACGGGAAATCGCTACTACGAAAATCTGGGCGGCGGCAATTTCGCAGACGCGACGGAGGTGGCGGGACTCCGTCAGGGATATTGGGGTTGGGGGGCCTGCGCTGCGGATTTCAACAACGACGGTCGTCTGGACGTATTCCACGTCAATGGTTTCGGCCTGGCCCTGGCGAGCGAATTTCACGACGACCCGGCGCGGTTGTTCGTACAGCAACCCGATGGAACGTTTCTCGAGCAGGCTGCGGCACTCGGCGTAGCCGATACCGGACAGGGGCGCGGCGTCGTCTGCTTCGACTACGACCGGGACGGGGACGCGGACATCTTCATCGCAAACAACGACGGTCCGTCCCGCCTGTTCCGGAACGACGGCGGCAATGCGGGAAGCTACCTATCCGTGCGGCTCCGTGGGGAGGGGGCGAACAGCCAAGCCATCGGCGCCCGCGTCTATGCAACCGTCGGGGCATCGACCCAAGTGCGAGAGATTCGGGCCGGGAGCAACTTCGAATCGTCGGATCCATCGCTGGCGCATTTCGGTCTGGGATCGGCCGATCGCGTGGATCTGTTGCGCGTCGTATGGCCGAACCAAGAGGAGGCCCTCTATCACGACGTCGCAACGCGGCGCTCGATCACGTTGCAACAGGCGGGCGCTGTCGTGCCGATGTTGGGGCACTGGGGCAGCGCGCCGGCGTTCGGACTCTTCCTCGCCGGTGGGATGTTGGCCCTCGCCCGCCTCAGAAACCGATCAAAACCATGACCCCAATTTCGATCGCGACTCCCGCGATGCACAGGTAGAAAACGTTGCGCGCCAACTCTTCGCCTTTCCAAGCCTTCGCCATGACGACTCCTCTCGAGCAGAACCCTGCAGCTTGCATGCCCAGTGAACCCGAAACTCACGCAAGGGGAGGGCGGGCCGTGAGCCAACCTGTCGCAACCCGGGACTTACTCTGAGGCAGGATGTCGAGTGGCGGCAGACGGTGCCGAGCCTCGCAGGCTCATCGCCCGGCACAGGCATTGCACCCATTCGGTCGGGAGTGACTCAACGATGTACGAATTTCTCGATTACCTCGTCGGCGACGTGATGACGAAATCCCCGATTGCGGTTTCTCCGTCGACTACGCTGCGAGCCGTTGCGTCTCTTTTCGAACGCCATGACTTCAACGGCGTCCCGGTGGTCGACGAGGACCAGCGGCTTCTGGGCGTGATGACGAAGCTCGATCTCTTGAAAGCGTTCCGCTTCACGGACGAAAGCCTATTCCCGCGCTACGAAGAAATCATGGAGCGAAACGTCGAAACCGTGATGAGTCGAGTTGCCCAAAGCGTCGAGCCCACGGAGCACTTGACGCGCGTGCTGGAAAAAATGGTGGACAACGGCTGTAAGAGTTTTCCGGTGGTGGAATGGGATCGCGTGGTGGGCATCGTTGCCCGCGAAGACATTCTCGCAGCGCTCGAACGTGCATCCCGAGGCGAACCCGTCGCGAAGGATCGGGAAGATTCCGGGTCCGCCGCGAATTGAAGCCCAGTCGGTCGGTCCCGAGAGGGCTTCCTTGATTCTCCTCGTCTCCGAACAGCGCAAGCGTTGTGCCACCGATCGAGATGGGCACGAGTTCTGCAAAACCCAATCAGCAAAGGCGATTCGGCGGCCGATACCGAGGCAGCCGTCGATAGGCAGGGATTCGCAGAGTCGTATTGTCGCAAGGGGGTCGAAAAGTGGGGCGAGTTATCACATTTTCACAGGATGGTGAGGGGCCGGATCTCACGGCACGCGAAATCATGCAACCGTCTGTGGTCTCGGTTTCCCCCGAAACCCCCTTGCTGGCAGCGCATCGACTCTTCGTCGAGGAGGAAATCGGCGGTTGCCCGGTCGTCGACGATCTGGGTCAAGTGGCGGGAGTGGTCACCAGCAGCGATTTGTTGCGCGCGGTAACCGACGAATACGACACGATTCTCGGTGCGCCGGACTATTTCAAATCGAGCCTCGACTACCGGATGCCCAACTTTGCGGGGCGCGACGACGATTTTCAGGATCACCTGGCCAGCCGAACGGTTTCCGAAGTGATGACCGACCGCGCGGTATGCGTCGATGCTTCCGCCCCGATTGGAAAGGTGGCGCGCCAACTCCAAGAGAATCGGATTCACCGCGTGCTCGTCGTGGACGGGGATCGATTGATCGGAATTATCTCCACTTTTGATTTGGTCGCACTACTGGGACGGGTGACGCATTGAGTCGAGGGAAATAACGATGTCGAAGCGTGTACGTGACCTGATGACCCAAGAAGTCTCGGTAATGGAACGGAACGATGAACTTCGCCTGGCCGACGACGTCATGAACCTCGGTCGGATTCGTCACCTCCCGATCGTCGATGAAGATGGCGAGCTGGTGGGGATCGTGAGTCAGCGTGATCTGTTTCGCAGCGCCCTGGCTCGCGCGCTGGGATACGGATCCGTGGCCCAGGACAAGATCATGTCGAACCTCGTGATCAAAGACGTGATGACGACCCAGGTCGAAACCGTCGACGCCGATTCGGATCTCGCAGACGCAGCCCATCGTATGTTCAAGCAGAAGATCGGTTGTCTGGTGGCAGTGGAGGGCAATAAGCCCGTCGGGATTCTCACGGAAGCCGATTTCGTACGCTACGTCGCAGAACGCGAGAGAACAAAAGGAGAATGATCATGCGTTTTCAGAACATCGCGGTGGCGGTGGATTTCTCGGAACACTCGGATCGGGCCATCGAGCGAGGTGCGGCGCTCGCGAAGCAGTTCGGGGCAAAGCTGCATCTGGTGCACGTCTACGGGTCGGCCGTCCTCGCCGAGGCGATGTACGGCGTTTCGATTCCGACCAACTTGAATCTCGAGATCCGCGACGCTGCGGCCAAGAAGCTCGAGGCGGTAGCGGAGAAAATCCAAACGGACGGAATCGATGTGGAATCGCATCTCATCTATTCGACGGCCGCCGAGGGCGTTGCTCAGATTGCACTGAAGACCGAGGCGGATCTGGTCGTGGTCGGCACCCGCGGTCTCACCGGATTGAAGCACCTGGTGCTCGGAAGCGTCGCGGAGCGAATCGTTCGCACGGCGCCGTGTAGCGTTCTCGTCGTTCGCGATGACGAGGATACCGATGACTAGAACGAGGGGTGGCTAGTCCCAAAGCCCGAGAAGCGGGGGCGCAGTCCTTCGGCAATTGAACCGACGGGTGCTTCACCCGCCGTTGCTTCGCTCCGATACGTCGGGGGTCCAGACCGTGAAAGGGCCCCCCCATGGACGTGCTTCTCGACTTGGCTCCGCACAGCGCGGATCTTTCCCAGCTGTCGGATGCCAGCTCGCGCTATCGCTTCGACGAGATCTTCCGCGATGCGGGTTCGCAGAGTCGCCGCGCTCGAAAATCCAAACTGGCACTCCTGCGCCAGGTCGATCCGGAACTCGAGCGCGCACTCGATCCCGGCGAGACGGTTCGATTCGTCACATGGGGGATCGAACATTCGTCCTGGGACATGGTCTTCATGGGCCTTTGGATGACCTGGTTCAATCGAAGAGCCCTGATCTTCACCGACCGTCGCGTGTTGATGTTCGATTGCCGCGGCACGTCGCGTCTGCGACATCTGCGCTTCCAGGTGCGCTACAGCGCGGTTCGAAAAGCGCGTTGCCGTTTCGGCGGTTCGATCCGTTTGTGGTTCGCCAATGGTCGGGGGACGACTTGGACGGGGATCCCCAGCAAGGATCGCCAATCCGTAGCTACATGGCTCGAGGGGCAGGGCGCTCGAGCGACGGGGCCCCAGGGCAAAGAAGATCTCTGCACCGATTGTTTTGCGCCCCAGGTGGGGCGCCCGGGTTTCTGTCCGCGCTGTGGCCAGGTGTTCAAGACGACCCGACGCGCGGCACTGCTGTCGTTCATGCTGCCGGGTCTCGGGGATCTGTACCTCGGCCACCGCGTGATGGGTTGTCTCGAACTATTGGGCGTGGGGCTCGTCTGGCTCAGCTTGATTCTCGGAGCCCTCGACCCGGAAACGGAGATCGGGTTCGCCGAGGCCGCCGTCCTCTTTCCCCTCTTCATGGGGATCTTCCACGCGATCGATGCCCTTCATACGGCGCGCATGGCGGGCAAGGGACTGTATCCCGCGCGCGGGAAACGCGTGAGCGTTGGCGTCACCGCGAGTGCCCCGACCCT
The DNA here is from genome assembly GCA_029261875.1 of Deltaproteobacteria bacterium. Lineage (GTDB taxonomy): Bacteria > Myxococcota_A > UBA9160 > UBA9160 > JAJDAL01 > JAJDAL01. Next base: position 46,226 of record JAJDAL010000046.1, on the reverse strand, counting down.
GCCGTCCATCGATCCCCGCCTCGTCCCGACCGGATTGCATTCTGCGGCACCGAACGGAGGCCTTGGGAACGCACTCAAATGGTCGGCGCTGGGGCTCGCCGTTCTGGCGGTTTCCGGCGCGACGCAGCTCGTCGAACTGCGGCGCGGGAGCTTCGAACGCTGGGAAGCCGAATGCGCGGCGGGCGACGCGAAGCGTTGTCTCAACCTGGGATACATCTACCGCACCGGGGACGGGGTCCCGCAGGACAGCGTGCGGGGGGCGGCTCTGTACACGCGGGCCTGCGATCTGGGGAGCGCCCACGCGTGTCGAAACCTCGGCTACCTCTATCGCAACGGCCTCGGGGTCGAAGCGGATCTCGATCGCGCCCGCGCTCTGTACGAATTCGCCTGTGACAACGATGACGGTGGCGGGTGCAACAACCTGGGCATTCTGTTTCGGGATGGCTCGGGCGTCGAACCGGACGCGAACCGCGCCCAGGGGTTCTTTCGCCGGGGATGCGAGCTGGGCGACGCCAACGCTTGCGACCACGTAGCCGCCTTTTAGAGGCGGGTCCAATTCTGCTTCGGGGGTGCGAGGGCGGCTGCGGAGAGTACCATCAGGCCGCTGTGCGCATTTCCCTCAAACCTATCCGTCGTTTCATCAAGCGTCGGCTCGTACGCGGTCCGCGCGATGCCGCGGATTATTGGCTGAAAACCCGGGTTCGCCACGAGCCCTACTTCGGTCCCGTACTGGCGGCCGGACAAACCAATGCGGCGCGCATGCGAATCGCTCGTCGTCTGGTCGAACGCGAGTCCGGTCGGCGTCCCGGGGACCCGTTGAAGATCCTCGAAGTGGGGTCCTGGTCCGGGGGATCGGCCATCACCTTTGCCGAGGCCCTTCGGGATCATCACGCCGGTCGCGGCGTCGTGGTTTGCGTCGATCCCTGGGAGCCTTATCTCGATACGTCGGTGAACACAAACGCCATGCACCGACGCATGCAGCGTGCGGCACGCAAACAGAGCATCCTCAACCTGTTCCTGCACAACATCCGCTCCGCGGGTTGCGCGGATCTCATCGTCCCGATCAAATCCCGCAGCGATCTGGCGTTTCCCCTGCTCGCGCCCGCCAGTTTCGACATCGTCTACATCGACGGCGACCACGCCTACGCGAGCGTGTTGCACGACATTCGCGGGGCGTCGAAGCTCGTGGCGGAAGGCGGCATCGTGTGCGGCGACGACCTGGAGCTGCAGTCCTTCGAATGCGCGGCCCAGGAACGGGAAGCACCGGGAACCGACTATCTGCGCGACCCGAAAACCGGCCAGAACTACCACCCGGGCGTGACGCGCGCGGTGGGCGAGTTCTTCGGGACCGTCTCGGTCGAAGACGGCTTCTGGGCCATGCGCCGCAGCGGCGAGGGTTGGGAATCGGTCGAGCTTTCCTAGCGGGCGAGGATGAAATTTCGGCGTCGCCTGAGCCGCTTGGGCCACCCTCCCTTGCCGGATTCCGAGCTGCCCGTCGGTTGCACCCAGGCTGGGACTGCGAAGGGGGCGCGTCACGAACGGGGCCCCGCTTGCCCCTCACTTCCGGGCGGTGTTGCGGGGCCGGCGAGAAGCTACGCTGCCCGGCCCAGAGCGGGATTTCCCCAGGAGTGACCGAAGCGATCCAGCCGCCGATGCGTCCAATCCAATGGCGCTGGTGTCTAGACGAGAGACTGCGTACGACCGATGGTAGAGCCTGCGGAAGAGTCTGGGATCGCGAAATCGCGGCTGGCGCTGATCGCGTCCGGCGCGATCTTGCTGCTGGCTGCGTATTGGAAGCTCTGGACCTACGAAGCCCCCCAGCGCCTCGCCAGCGAAATCGAAGGCTGGTTCTTTCTCGCCTCGGATACGTCTCCCCTGGTGATTTTCGGGCTCGTCGCGTGGGTTCTGTTTCGGCGGCGCGATCGGGTTCGGCGCGCGCTCCGGCAGCCCCGGGCAGTGCTCCCCGCCCTGTTCTTCCTGGCGCTGGGGCTCGGGATGTTCGGGTGGGCGACCTACATCCAGGCCTACGACCTGCTTGCGATGTCGCTGGCGGCCAACACCTTGGCCTTGGGCTTTTGGCTGGGGGGCCGCGCTTTGGCGCGCGTGTTGTTGCTTCCGAGCGTCATGATGATGCTCGCCATTCCGCTCCCCGCCGCCTTCGTCAACCAGATCGTTTTCCCCTTGCAGCTCTGGACCGCGAACATCGCGACGCACCTGCTCGAATTCATCGGCGTTCCCGCCTTGCTGGAAGCGGATCAGATCCATTTGCGCGGCGGCGATTTCGAAGTCATCGAAACCTGCAGCGGGCTCCGATCGATCGAAACCCTCACGCTCGTTGCGTTGATCTACATCGATCTGTTCGTCCGCAACGCGCGTCGTGCCGCGATCGTGTTGTTCTCCGCGCCGCTGGTGGCGTTCCTCGTCAACGGCGTACGGGTCTTGAGTTTGATCCTCAATCCGGATTCCGAGCAGCTGGCCATTCACACCCTCCAGGGCGTCGCCGCCCTACTGGGTGGCGTCGCGGCCATCTGGGGAATCGACAGCCTGCTCATGCGCTTCGCCCCCACCGCAGATCGCCCGGAGACAGACGATTCGGACCGCTCCTGGCCTTCACTCGGAAGTTCCACTTGGCTTGCCGTCACCCTCGTAGCGGGCGTCCTGGCTCTGGGCTCCATCGCAATCCCCGTTTATGAGCTCCCCCTCCGATCCTCCTTCTCCATTCATTCGATGCTTCCCCGCGAGTCCCGGATCTGGGAGTCGACGAAGCTGAGCGTCGATCGCAACTTTCTGGGCAGTGTCGACTTCGAACACATCTTCAATCGCGAGTTCGGTGAAGGAACGAATGCGGTTCACTTGTTCGTCGGGTACTCGAAATCCCTCGAACGCCACCGGAGCGCCGTTTCCGAGAAGACGGCGCGCCTGTCCAGTGGGTGGGCGATCGAAGACTTGGCGGGTGGGAGCCAGGTCATCTCCGTACCCGGCATCGAGGCGGAGGTCGACCGCTTGATCCTGCGCTACGGAGCCGAGCGGATTCTCGCCTACCACTGGAGAGAGGGTGCCGTGGGAACCGTGGAGGAAGTGCTGCGCGCTTTCTTCGGACTGGATGTGAGTCCGTTGCGCCGAACCGATGGGATCGTCGTCGTTCGCTTGGCGACCGACATTGCACCGACGGTGACGGGGGCTGCCGAAGCCGACGAACGTCTCCGGCGCTTCTTGACGGTGGCCCGCCGGGTGGTGGACGCGATGAAGTCCTCGGGTGCGGCCCGCTAATCGTCCTCTTCGAACAGCTCTTCATCGAAATCGGGATCCAGGCTGATCAGCGTCGAGAGGATGGCTTCGCGCACGTAGGGATCGGGCTCGCCGCGCAAGCGTGAATAGAGGCCCGGTACCGCGCGATCGTCCTCCAGGGCGTCGAGGCCATCGGCCGCGGCCTCGCGGACCTCGGAATCGGTGTCGCTCAGCAGGTAGAGGAGGGTGTCTAGGCTGCGCGGCGCTTCCTGTTCGACCAGGACTTCGAGCATTTCGATGCGGAGTTCCGCGTCGAGTTCCTCGTAGACCGCCTCGCGAATTGCATCCATCGCCGCGGGGGTGGCGAGGTCGGCGAGGTCGCCGATGGCTTCCGAGCGATTGTCCGAGCTCGGATCCTTCAATCGGGTGAAGGGGGATTGCGGGTCGGGGGCGAGGGTTTCCGCGGGAGCGACGGGTGGGGCCGCGGCAGGTGGGGAACTCGGGACCGAAGGCGCGGCGGGAGACGGAGCCGCGTCCGGTTGCGCGCCTGCCGGCCTTTGCGCAGGAGGAGGCGGAGCGGGGTCGGTCTCACCGCACCCCAGAGGCATCCCCGCGAAACTGATCAGCAGCCCGGCGAGGACCGCTCTTCTCCTCGCTTCGGACACTACTCCAAGTACTCGATCGCCTCCTGGGCTCGCTCTCGCACCTCGGCATCGCGATGCGAGAGGAGGGGGCGCAGGTCGGGAATGATGTTTTCGTCCCCCGCGTACTCGAGTGCCTCGATGGCGGCCACGACCACGTTGGGCTCCGGATCGGCTAGCGCCTCCTTGAGCGCGCTGAGGGCTCGCGGAGAATCGGAATAAGAGAGGAGATCCGCCGCTTCGACGCGTACCTCGGATTCCCCGTCTTCCATGAGGGCCCGGCGCAAGAGCTTGATGTCGCCGGGCTCATCGACGTCGAGACCGGAGAGCGCATCGATCCGCACCTCGGGATCCGGGTTGACGAGCTCGCGGGCGACGTCTTCGAGGTTCGGGACTCCCGGGGCGGCTTTCTTGGCCTGGTCCATCGGGGCCGTCGCGGGCTTCGGGGCCGTTGCGACGGGTGTCTTGGCGGCCGGAACCGCGGCTTCGGGTTTGACGGGCTCCGCTTCATCGCTACCACACCCACCCAAGCCAGCAGCCAGGACCAACGAAACTACGACTCCGGTGATGGAGCTGCGCATAGAAATCCTCATTCCACTTCCCTATCCAATCGAATCGATACACACTCGAGTCGCCCCACGTGATTCGATCCGTCCGTGGGGGGCGACTCTGGCAACGCGGCCACTATACCGCGGCTATTCGGCGTCCGGGGCCTCACTCGGCTCCGCATCTGATTCCTCGCCGCCCTCTGCAGCCAGGGGTTCGAGTTCCAGGGGCTCGGTGACCAGCTGCCAGCGGCTGGCGCCCGTCGGGTTGGCCTTCCATACCGTTCCCATGATCGTGTCCGTCCGCAGCAAGGTCGTGCCGCCACGACCTCCGGCCCGGATCCCGCTGACGACGAACCGGCCAACGTCGCTCTGGGCGGTGGTGGGGGTGTGGCTTTTGCAGCTACCCGGTTTTCTCAGGCCCTGTGCGACCAGGACTCCGAGTAGAACGGCAAGTACGGCGAGCAGAATTCTTGTGTAGGCGTCGCTTGTCATGGGGTCTCCAAGAGGTGTCGGAACTTGTCAAACGAACCCCGTCTCACTGCGATTCGGGCGCCCCGGAGAATAGTTCAGCGCGACCCGTCCGCCATCGTCTCCGAGGAGGCGTTCCCGCGGGGTGTGTGAAAAGTTTTTCCACACTCCGAAAGCAGTTCCTGAGGACACGGCTAGTGCCGTCCCTGCTGCTGCTGTTGGACGCATCTGCGCACGCAACTCTCATGCAAATCATACGTATATTCGTTGCTACTTTTACGCAACATGGTGGTACTATCTCGCTGCCGGTTAGTAGGGCGGCTGGGGGAATGCCAGCCCCGCAACTCAAACCCGACAATGGGTCCGGTTCAATCGAGAGGAGCGATGCAGATGAAGGGTGCAGGAATTCTGTGCGCCGCCGTTGCAGCCGCCGTTGTGGTGTACGTTGCGACTCCGGCCAGTGCGGGGCCCAGTGGGGCTCTGGAAGATTTCATTGGTTATCAGGTGAAGGAATCGGACAAGAAGGCCGTCAACGGTGCGCTCGCCAAGGGCTGCGTTGTGGGTCTCGACGATCCGATCTTCGACTTCAACGATGGCGAGACTACCGTCGAGAACTACGAGATCTCGAAGGTGAAGTCGCTTTTGATGCCCGGAAACAAGAACGACGAAGGCGGCGTGGACTTGAACGGAACGCACCTGCTGTCGTTCCAGATCAAGTGCGCGAAGCAGAGTTCACTTCCCGTGGCGGGTGATCCCGGCAAGGAGAAGTTCCCGAAATGCCGCAAGCACGTGAAGCACGGTGGCGTCGAGATCGAACTCCAGAACCCGACCTTCGGCGGTGGGCTCAGCACGATCTACGTGGACACCAACAAAGAGAAGCGCGTCATGATCCCGGCGAACAAAGACCTCAACGGTCCCGTTCCCGCGGTCCCGGGCGCCGGTCCGCCGGATCACTACAAGTGCTACCAGGTCAAGGAAACCAAGGCTCCGCCGTTTGGCGATCTGCAGGATCCCGCCAAGGGCAAACTCAAGAAGAACATCCAGGTCAAGGTCGAAGACCAGCTGGGTGAGGGCGCGGGACACCCGACCTTCGGGAACGCGCGCTACTACGACTTGAAGAAGGCCACGGAGCTGTGCGTGCCGGTCGACAAGTCCCTCATCGATACGGTCGAGACGGACTCCAAGGGGGCGACTCGCACGACGACGTGCGCGGCTACGCCCAGCACAGCGACGGATCCGGGCACCGGGCTCCTCTGCTTCCAGGCCAAAGCCGCCTCGAAGCTGATTGCCCAGCCCTGGGATGGCGTCGACAAGGGAACGAAGATCGATCCCAAGCAAGCCAAGCACACGAAGCTGACCCTGAAGACCGGCGATCCGGTTTTCGTGGGACACCAGCTGACGGCGCCTGAGCGTATCGACACGAACAAAGAGCTCGAGGTCTGCATTCCGGCCGTCGTGAACAGTTCGGGAACCCCGCTCTAGTTCACGCGAGCACTGGGCACCTTCGGGAGTCCAGACGAGATAAAGCCGGTCCCCACTCCGTGGGGGCCGGTTTTCATTTTGTGGCATCTTCTCCTCCGTCGGGAAAATCTTTACCAACTCGAAGAAAACATTTCTCCGCACCCTGGGGTCGAAGCTCCCCGGGAAAATGCCGGGTTGTCCCATTTTCACCGTCTAGCGGGCGCATGTGGACCTACGGCGCCTCTCGGGGCTCGACCCCACCTGGCATCCCAATTGCACTTGTATTGCGTGTGCGTGATTGCTTCGAAAGGCAGATGACTTCGCCGCGCATCACAGCGGCTCGCGTTACGGGATCAAACCCGTGCGAAGCCGAACGTCCGGACAGCTACCGGATGTCGGCCTCACGCGAGCGGTTGGGGGCGAATTCAACGATTCCTTTCGGGCTCGCAATTGGGTCCCAGCTGACGCAGAAGAGGCCACAGGTGCGAAACGGTGTTTTGATGGCCGTGAGGAACAACTTCCCGGTTCCGTTCCAGATCGGCGCGCGTGAAGAGGATGACCTCCGCACGCCGAGCACGGTTTCGTCCGCAGTTTCGCCGTAGAAGCTCTCGCTCCCACCCAAGGCCCTGTTGGGTTTCCCGGCCCAGCAGGGCCTTCCTCGTTTTGGGGAAGGTCGCTCGGGCCCGTGCTCGATCAGAACCGGATGCGCGGCTGCGGGCGGCGACTGCTCCAGGACTGAAGCAGCGCACCTGCCACCATGCCGGCGGCCAGGATGGAGGCTCCGGTGATCCACTCGGGCCAGCGCGCGCCGGCCTTGAGATCGCGATTCTCGATGTCGAGATGCCGGTTGGTGGCGGTCAGTTCCCCGTCGCGCGACATCAGCGACTCGTTGCGGCTCGATAGCTCCGTGACCTCGGTCGTCGCTTTCTCGAGCTGCTCTCGAAGCTGTGAAACATCGGCTGCCAGCTGCTCCACGCGAATCAGCGGCGGCGGCTCCTCCGACAGGAAACCCGCTGGAACCCAACCCTCGCGTCCGTCCGAGACGCGGACGTGGGTCCAGCGCTTTTGGCGCTCCAGCACTTCGAGGCTGTCGCCCGTCTTGAGTGCCCCTTTGATTCGATAGTCCGAGCCGGGTCCGGTGCGGAGGTTCAGATTGACCTCGCCACTGACCCATTGTTCCCCGGAGGCGATTCCCGCCATCAATAGCGCCAACGACGCCAAGACGACGGATCTCCAACCGGTTGCGCCCCTCACTTGCGCTCCCATGAAACTGTCCCCCCGCGCGCCCCCCGAAAATCTTCTGACGCGGAGGAAGGATTGTATCGGGCCCGAGCGATTCAGACCGCCCCTAGACCGGCCGATATACGGAAGATGCGAAAGTCTCAATCTCGACGTGTAGGGCGGATTGCGCGCGCGAGCACCCTGGTTGTATTGACCAGTTGGGTCTTCACCGCGCTTCCCGCCGAAGCCGAATTCTTCCGATACCGCGACGACCAGGGTCGGATGCACGTGGTCACGGATCTGGGCGACGTTCCCGAAGCCTACCGCGACCAGGTGAAGCGCCACGGGCTCACACCGGCCAAGAAACGCGCCAGGGAACGCGAGCAGCAGGAAGAAGGTCTGGGTGGCTGGTTGCGCGCTCTGTTGGCGCCGGAAGAAAAAGTCCAGCAACAGCTCGGCGTTGAACTCTACGTCAAGGGCGATTGTAAGAACTGCAAGGAGCTGGCCGAAGAGCTACGAGCCCAGGGCGTGAACTACGTCAAGGTGGACGTCGAGAAGAACCACATGGGCGCCCAGATCTTTGCGACCTTCCCTCGCCAGGAGTTTCCGGCCGCCAAGGTGGGGGACCGCGTGTACTACGGCTACAAGCCCGACGAGATCGCCGCGGCTGCCCGCGGCATGGAGCCCCCGGATCCCAAGAGCGCGAAGGCCAAGGGCATTTCCAAGAAATAACCGGAAGCTTCCCGGGCGCGACGCCGCCGATTGGAAGTTGGACCTAGAGAGTAGGTTGGGTCGGGTCCGCCAGGACGACGGTGTTCTTGCCCACATCTTTCGCGCGGTACATGGCTGAATCCGCGACGTGAAACAAGCCGTCGGCGCTGGTGGCGTGAACGGGATAGGTCGCCACGCCCACGCTGGCCGTCACGCCCGAGATGTCCACGTCCGTCCCCTCCAGAACCTTCATCCGCTCGATCCCCTTGCGCAGCTCCTCGGCGAGGGCGATCGCATCCTCCGTACTCGTGTCGGGCAGGATGACGACGAACTCGTCTCCCCCGAAGCGCGCGGCCACGTCCCCCGGGCGTACGACGGTGCCGATGTGGCGGCCGACCTGTCCGATGGTACGGCTGCCCACCAGGTGTCCGTTGCCATCCACCACCGCCTTGAAGGCGTCGAGATCGAGCACCAGGAGGGAAACGAGATCGCTGCGCTCGAGGATTTCGGGCAAGAGTTCGTTGTAGTGCCGCGTATTGGAGAGACCCGTCAGATCGTCGGTGCGCGCGGCCAGGTTGGCTTCGCGGAAGAGTCGAGCGTTCTCGATCGCGATCGCGGCGTGGTCGGCGAGGAGCTGAACGAGATGCAGCTCGTCGTCGTTGAATTGGCTGCCGTCGAGCTTGTTGATGCATTGGATGACGCCGTGCAGTCGGCCCTTCATGGCGACCGGGACGCACAGCATGGTTCGCGGCGCGAAGCCGGTGCGCTTTTCCATGCCGGAGAAATAACGCGGGTCGGATTTGACGTCGTCCAAGCGCAGGGGTTTTTGGTTGCGCGCCACCCAGCCGGCGATCCCCTGATCCACGCTGATCCGGAGGCCGTCCACGACGCCGGCCTCGAGCCGCCGCGATCCCCCGAGCTGCTGCTGACGGCCTTCCTGGTCCCGGAGAATCAGCGTGGCGTCTTCACTGGGAATCTGTGCCGCGACTTCCGTAAAGAACCGGCGCAGTGCATCGAGGTCCTGGGCGAGCTCTTCGCAAGCGGCACTCTCCGCGAAGGCGTCGGCGAGTTTCTGCAAGCGGCGTTCATCCTCGGGAACGAAGTCTCGCCCGTAGCGGTCCGCCAATTCGACGGCACCGATGATGTCTCCCCGTCGACGCAGGGGGACTGCGAGCAAGTTCTTCTCCACGTAGTCGATGTCTTTGGGCTGGATCCCATAACTCGCTGCCTGGGAGAGATCGTTGATGCGGCCACTGCGACCCGTGCGCGCCGCCCACGCCCCCAGGCCGCTCGGAACCTCACCGCGCGCGCCCGCGAACACCTGCTCGCGCAGCGTCTGGGTGGCGGCAAACACGAGCTCCTCGCGAGCCGGGTCGTACAGGAGGAAGGAGAGCGCCTCGGTGTGAGTGAGGGTCTCGATGCGGCCCAGGACCAGGCGCAGCACCTCGGGAAGCTCCAGGCTCGAGGTGATGGCCCGGATCGAGTCGCTGACCGCGGAGAGCTCCCGCAGGCCGGTTTGCTGTTCTTCGCTCATGGACCCAAATCATACCCCAACCGCCCGGTATCGCTGAACTTGTTCGACAATACCGGGTGTCCTCGTCACAGAATTGTGACGTTCTTCAATTCGGGTGTGCCGGCCGCAGGAACGCGGTGGATGGGCCCAGCCTCCAATTCGGGCGGTGCAGGCGGGAATGGAGATATCACCCACGAGCGAGAAGTGGCATCTTCAGAGCGCCTTTACGGCGATGATATGCATGGCGATTGCCGGCGCTGCGTTCTTCGCGTCAGACCTGGCTGGGACTTCACGGTCTCGAAAACTGGGTGCGGGAATGCTGGGTCTGGTCACGTGCCGAATCCGCGTCCAAGTCTACTGACCCGGCTTCTCTGCCGACACCAACTACACCACCATTTGCAGGGTTTGGTCCGAAGGGAAAATTTGGATCTGCTCGCCCCAACCGAGCGCGATGGGATCGCTTTCGATTCCGTCACCGAACGCGATCCCGTCGCGTTCGAGCTCGGAGGTGACGCACAAGGGTTGGCCGTCGAGCAGGGAGCCCTGAGTGAGGTTGCAGTCGAGTCCCGTCGCCGGAAACGCTTCGCGTACGAAGAAACCGAGTCGGCGTTCCTCTGGCGCCGGAAGATCGAGTGGCTCGGTGCGACCGAGGTTGATGGAACGCGCCCAGCCGGTGGCGCCGGTGCCGGTGGTGACGATTAGACCCGAGGAAGATTGTCGCTCTTCGATCTCGCCGAAACGGATGCGGTATCGAGCGGACTGGTGCGTGCGATGGCCGATGAAGATTTCGTTGAGGGCCCGAAGGCACTGTCCGTCCCCAGATCGCGCTTCGACCATGGTTCGCGCGCAGTAGCTCGCCTTGTCGTGCACGACATCGCGCAATAGGTCGGCAACCGCGGCGCTTGGGTGAGGGACGAGAATGCCTTCGTACTCTTCGCGCGCGGGATTGACTCCGATCACGGGCTGGCGGTCCAAGTACTTTGCCACATTGGCGACCAAACCATCCTGTCCCACTACGACGACGACATCCTCGGGTTCGAAGAGGAATTGTGCGAGGTCCTCTCGGAGTACGAAATTGCGCCGCCACTCCGCCGGGACCTGCTGGGCCACCTGCGCGCGCGCGATCTCCAGCTGCCGGTGTCGGCGGTCGACTGCGTCGATCGACAGCTCGCGTGACCCGAGAAAGAACTCCGCCTGTCCGCGCGTCGAGTGGTGCTCGAGAAGGAGTTCGTATTCCGTCTTTCGAGTCACCACGACGACGCGCGGCGGCGGGCGGTGCATGGATCATTCCTCTCCGGCTTCGAGGCGCTCGGTCCCGGCGCGAACCAGCTGCGTCAACATTCCGCCGAACAGATCCGGAGTGATGTTCACGTGCTCGATTCGCTCCAGTTTCCCGGCGAGCTTCTGCACAGCCAGTGCCACGAGACGCTCGGCGGGAAAATCCCGGTAGATCTCCATGCGATCGCGTTCCGCGGCCACCTTGGCTTGCTCGACCCGCTCGATCCGGTTCGCCTCGGCCTGTGCCTCTACTCCGATTCGATTGGCTCGGGCGACGGTTTCGATCTGGTCCGCTTCGGACGTCTCGGTCGCCTGGCGTCGGCCGTTCTGGCCGCGCTGGGTGATGAGCAGCTCTTCGCGGCGAGCCAGTTCGATCTGGTTCTGCAGCTCGTTCTCTTGAATCGCGCGCTCCTTTTCCACGGCCAGCGCGCGCCGTTCGAAGCTGGCCTGGTCTGCGCGCTGTTGGATGGCTTCGCGGACCGGGATCTGAAGCGCCTTCTCGGTTTCGGGTTCGGGTCGGATGGCCCCGACGCGTACGCTGACGATCTCGATCCCCATCTCGAGAATTCCACGGTCCGCGGCGAGACCCGCTTCGATGCGACCGCGGATAGCATCGAATCCGCTTTCGAGAATCGACGCCAACTCGGTTTGGGTGAGGTATTCCCAGGTGAACTGTTGGGCGAGTTCCGTTACCAGCGCACCGAGTTTTTCGTGCGGCTGGTGGAGCAACGCGCCGGTCGCCAGGCCGATGGTGAAGTCGACGCGTTGGGCGAGCTTCTCCGGATCTACCACACGAAACGCGATGGTTCCCTGGATCGTCACATCTTGGAAATCGTGAGAACGTCCGTGGTAGAGGAAGGGAAGCTCCCGATCATCGATGGGGATTTCCGCAACGCTCGTGCTCATGGGGTGAAACCAGAATGCGAGGCCGCGTCCACTCTGGGTCAATCGCCCCCGGCGGAAGCGAATCAGGTGCGAAGTCGTGTCACTCCGTAGGTGCCGAAGTATTCTGAAGTTTCGTATTTCTGCCATCGTTCCATCTCCTCGTTCGATCAGTCGTTCAACTGGGCGCGATTTCGAATGTCCGCAAAGCGGGTTTCGAATTGGATCTCTCCATCCCGGAACACTTCGACGAGCAGGTCGTCACCGGGCTCTTCGGGAGAGCGGGTCTCGAATCCGTCCGGGGTCCGTACCAGCTTGAGCTGTCCCCGCTTGCTGCGTTTTCCCGGGTCCGTAACGGGATCCTTGAAAACCGGGTAGTTCTGACCGGCACGCGTGATCTCGGAGCATTTGAATGCGAACTTCTGCGTGTCGCGGTTGAGCTTTTGCAATAGGCCACCTCCCATCCCGAACGCGACGTTGTCCGCGGACCAACCGGCGATTTGCATCGTGTACAGGATGGACTGCGCCATGGCGTAATCGACACCATCGCCTTGGATCACGCGTACCTGAGGGGGCAACACCTTGTATCCCTTGGCGTTGCGCACTGCGCCGAAGGCTTGCTCGAGTACCTCGAGTACTTTGCACACGACGACGGTTGGGTCCCCGGAGTCGGGTCGAACGACGAGCGTGCCGTCGCGCTTCAGAATCTTGTCCTTCAAGTCCCGTCCCCAGTACTCGGAACAAGCTCGGTAGATGTCATAGGAGTCGCTGACACACGCCACGACACCGCTCGGGTATTGGGCCAACATGTTCGCGAACGCAGCTCGCTCTCCGTCATCCCCCCAGGACGTGATCGTGCTGTGCTCGGAGGCCGGGATGGAGAATCCCGCCATCGGCTCGTCGTAGTATTCTTCCGCGAGCAAACATCCAACGATCGTGTCGGTGCCTTGGAAGCTGAGCAGGTGGGCTGCAGCGCCCAATGCTGCGGATTCGACGGAGCTGACGCCCCGGAAACCGAAGTCGTGAAGCTTGCGACCCGCGTCTTCCGGCGTACCCGTCTTCTTCAGATAGTTGCGAACCAGTCGTTTCATTTCGCGAGATAGCGTCGCGACGGTGCTTCCGTACCAGACCTGGACGAGCAGGGTCTCCAGGTAGTTGGTGAGCCAATAGCACGCGGGGTCGGTGTTCTCGATCGTCATCATCACGTTTCGCGTCGGAACCGGCGTGCCTTCGGGAACCGCACGGATGGCGACGGGTAGCCGTCCTCCGTGGTTCTTCAGGATGTGTTCCCAGCCCGCACGGTTGAACAAGGTCGGGTCTGCAAGGTGTGCGTTCCAGACGGCCTCGGCGCGGTCGATCCGTTCGCGGGTTACGACGCAGCCTTCGAGGAAGCGCTTCAGATAATATTGAAGGCCAAAGAAAACCACTTCGTCGAACTTTCCGCCGCGGCTCTCGAAGTAGGAGTAGACCGTCTCGCTATCGGGCGGGTATTGGCGCCAGTGAGTTGCCTTGTAGCTGTCGGTCAGAAGCAAGATGTTGTCGTCGAAGCTCATTGGTTCTCTCCCGTAAATTCGTCTTCCAAATGTTTGATCAGCACCTGGGCGAGGCGTGCGTGATCGTCAGCGAACGCGAGACGCGGAAGATCGCGTAGGTTGTGCCAAGCCAGTGCGTCGAGATCGTCCGCTGGATGCGGGGCTCCGAAGTTGTATTGGCCCAGGTAGAAATTCGTGAAGAACAGGACGTCCGGCGCCTCGCGCCAATCTCGTACCCGATAGTTCCCGAGGAAGCGGAGCGCGCCTTCGACGCCGAGTCCCGTTTCTTCTCGAAGTTCGCGCCGCGCGGCAGCTTCGGTCCCGTCGTCCGCGGGATCCACGAAGCCGCCGGGGAATCGCCAGTGCTCGGGGCGCCCCCGCTTCCAGCCGAGAAGCACTTCCCAGCCATCCTGGACGTCTGTTCCCGTAGCCGCGTCCTGGGTTCTGCGCACGAGGGCGACATCCACTGTGAGATTCGTTTGGGGCCAGCGGTTGTTGGCCGCGTAGATGACGCCCTGGCGAAAGGCCCGGTCCCCGAGCGCGCGATCCCTGACCTGTTCTCTTTCGCGGGTTCCGCTCGCGGCCGGTGTTTCGTCGATGAGGCGCGTTGTGAACGTGCCCTGGTAGGTGTCGACGAATGAATCGCGGCCGCCGTAGAGGACGACCTCACCCAGGGGGTAGTGGAGGCGCACCAGGCCGTCGAGAGTTCGAGTCCAACCCGCGTCGGTGGGCTCGTCCGCCAGGGCGATGACGGTGGCGTTCGGGTACGCGGCCAGGAGCATCTGTTGTCGGGTCGGGAAATCCAGAGGGTCGCGTTGTGTGAGTAATCCCGGGGCAACGCCGACTGCAATCAAGAGCTTCTGATGCGCATTGGCGCGGTCGATGAGATCGCGGTGCCCGGCGTGTAGGTCGGGTACTTGAAATCGCCCGACCACAACTCCGATTCCCGGCTTCTTGGTTCGATTGTCCATCCTGTGCTCCAACTAGACGGCGGACCGTCGTGCGATTCGATACCGCTCCGCCGGGCGATGCCCGACACACTCCTCGCGTTCGCCCGTGGCTTCGAGATTTCCCGACGCGAGCATTCGCCGACGGAACGAGTCCTTGTTGAGGGGCCGTCCGAGGATGGTTTCGTGCACATCCTGGAGCCGGCGCAGCGTGAATTGCGGGGGCAGGAGCTGGAAGCCGATGGGCGCGTAGTCGAGTTTCCCGCGCAACCGCCGCACGGCCATGCCGAGGATTTGTTCGTGATCGAAAGCCAGCGCAAGCGGCCGATCGTCCGGGTCGCGCGCTTCGACGGGGCCTCCGGTTTCGCCTTCCCACGGAACCACCAGCCGCGCCACGCGTAGCTTTTCGGTGTCACGCGCCGCGCGATCCCAGGTGGCCGCGTCGACGAGCGCGTAATAGGCGACCGAAATGACCCGGGTTCGGGGATCGCGCGTGGGATCGCCGAAGGTATAGAGCTGCTCGAGAAAAACTCCCGTCAATCGCGCTTTGACGGCCAGCACCCGCTCGGCGGCTTCATCGAGAGATTCGTTTGGTGCAACGAAGCCACCGGGTAGGGCCCAGCGACCTCGCTGCGGGTGCTCGCTTCGTTCGACGAGGAGAACACGCAGTGCGCCTTCGCTGGCGCTGATCAACGCGACATCTACCGCGACGGAGGGGCGCTCGAAGGCTTCGGCGTCGTAGGCAGCCAGATAATCGGCTTCGGTCGGGGCTCGATCGGCGTCTCTGGGCATCGGGAACTCCTTAGATGCAAGTAACATATATGTATATCGTATATAAGTCAAGCCGCTTGAGGGAAAACGAGGGTCTTTCTCCCGAGAGAGTTGTTTTCGTTGTCGACATTGTTTATAAGTTGGTTAGCCAATTTAATTAGGAAGCACCGATGCCCAGACCCAAGAACACCGAAGATCGCCGCCGACAGATCGTTGCCGGCTTGCTTGCCGTCATGGCGAAGCAGGGATTCGAGAAGGCTTCGGTCGCCGAAATTGCGCGTGCCGCCCACCTGACCACGGGATTGATCCATTACCACTTTCACAACAAGCAAGAAATTCTGCTGGTCTTGATCGAACGCTTGGCGGCGAATTTTCGCGAGCGCGTTCAGCACAGGAGGGACCAAGCGAGTGCAGCTCCGCGCGACCAGCTATTCGCCATTGGCGACGCACTTCTCGCGGTGGGGGACGACCGAAATCCCGCGGCGGTGGCGTGCTGGGTGGCGATCGGGGGCGAGGCGTTGCGTCAACCGGAGGTCGCCGCGCTTTACGGAAAGACGGTCTCGGAGATTGCACGGGAGTTTGAGCACGCGGTACGCGGCGTTCTCGAGAGTGAGCAGCGATCGCTCGACCACGCGCAGGCCATCGCCGCTGCTGCGGTGGCGTGCGCCGAAGGCTATTTCCGACTCGCCGCAACCCAGGTCGATCTCGTACCCGCGGGTTCTGCCGCCGAATCTTTGCGCGCCATGTTGTCGGGGCTACTCGACGCGCAAGCGAAGCGGGAGTAGGTCATGTCGATCGCGGTCTACGCGGGAACTTTCGATCCCATTACAGCGGGCCACGTGTCGGTGATTCGCCAGGCCGCCAGGCTCTTTCACCACGTGCGTGTGGTGGTGGCGATCAACCCCGACAAAGACACGCTATTCGACTGCACCGAACGCGTGCAGATGATCGAAGACGTGCTCGCACCGATTCCCAACGTGTCGGTGGATCAAACGAGCGGCTTGGTGGTGGAGTATGCGGGCGAGATCGGCGCCTGTTTCCTGGTGCGCGGGATTCGCGGGGCCACGGACGCAACCTTCGAGACGGAACTCGCCCAACTCAACCGCCAGCTGGCGCCCGAGATCGCGACGATTCTCTTGCCCGCGGAAGCCGCCCTTTCGCGTGTGAGCAGTACAGAGCTCAAACTGCGCGCCCAGCGCAACCAAGACATCTCCAGCTTCTGCGATCCGCGCGTTCAGCTGCGCATCAAAGAGAAATTCGGAGCCACCCAATGAGCGGACTCAGCTTCGTTCCCCTCGGCGTCGGAGACGCCTTTTCGGCGAAATACTACTCCTCGTGTATTGCGGTGTGTGCCGAGGGGCGCTGGTTGCTGATCGACTGTCCTCACCCGATCCGGAAGATGCTGCGCGAGGCTTCCGAATCCCTCGGGATCGAGCTCGACGTCGGCTCGTTCGAGGCTGTGGCGATCACCCATCTCCACGCCGACCACTGCTCGGGGCTCGAGGGGTATGGGTACTTCTCCCACTTCGCCCTGAAGCGCTCCGCGGATCTGTTGATTCACCCGAGGGTGTCAGAGGAACTGTGGAGCGGAAATCTGTCGGCCGGGATGCGCCAACTGCGCGACGCCGATGGTTGCGCGAGCGCCATGGGACTCGGTGACTATTTCTCCGTCCAGGAACTTTCCGAGGAGCATTCCGTCGAGCTCGGGCCTTTCCGAATCGAATGTCGTCTCACGAAGCACCACATCGCGACGACGGCGTTTCGCATCACGGCGGGAGGAAGTTCGCTGGGATACAGCGCGGATACCTGTTTCGACCCAGCGTTGATCGATTGGCTCGCGCAGTCGGATCTGGTGGTCCATGAAACGAATCTTGGAACCCACACGCCCTACGAGCGCCTTGCCGAACTCCCCCAGGACCTACGGGAGCGAATGCGACTCATCCATTTCCCCGATCATTTTGACGGAAGTGCGAGCTGCATCGAGGTGCTCGAACAAGGCAAGCGATACGCTGTGTAGCGAACCGGGTACGGAGTAGGATCGGCTGCTACTCGCCTCGAGGCGTTGCTTCGGCCAAAGCCTTCAGGTTCAGCAGTTGTCGACGCATCATGATGAGGTCGCCGGCGGCGCCGAGGGTATCGATCGCCCGGGCGATCCAGCGCACGTGCGGAACGGCGAGTTTCACCAATAGTCGAGACTGGCCCGCGTCGGCGGGGCGTATCGCGTAGCTGACGAAGAGTGTCGGGATTCGCGATGTCGTTGTCCCGACGGTGATGTGGCGGTTTGGTTCGAATGAAAGCAACGCGAAGCCGCCCATGAAGCGTTGGCCGATTTCCAATTCCTGAAGGCTCGGCGTGAGCTCGCGCGGGCTGCGCCGACCGAAGTTGTCGATCCAGTCGTAACTGTAGGGAGCCAGGCGGAGTTGGCAGAGCCAGGGGAATACCGCGGATGCGGGGGCCTCGACGCTGACGCCGCGAAACCAAGCGTGAGCATTTGCGGCCTCGAATTCGTCACAAGGGTAGGAAAGCGATTCTTCTTCGGGCGTCGTGCCCCAGCTTCGAACGAATGACATCGTCACCCAAGCCTACGCGATTGCATCCCGGGCAGAAACGCCTTCGCCCAAAGGGTGCGCAGCGCAGCGGTCATTCGACCGTGGGGCAGCGCCGATCGCCGTTTTCGACCTCCGTTGGCCACAGATGGTCAATTCGAACGCCTCCGTCCCCCACAGCGCTCTTTGACGCCATTGCGCGATGGCACTTCTCTTGCACCCCCTACGAGAGCCAGCGTTCGGTGCGACCCGATTGCTCCCCGAGAGGGGAGTCAGGCGGAGTCAGAATGCATCCTTCCATATCCCGGTATCGCAACCCGAGTGTCTTCCTGCTCATCACTGCATGGCTCCTCGTGGCGGGCCATTGTGTCTATGCGCCGGATCATGCAATGAAACTGTCGGCGACGGATCAACCGATCACATTCAAGGGGACCGGAAATCTCGGCGACGAAATCGTCATTCAGGCGACCAACTATGCAGAGCCCACGGCCTGGGACGACGTCGGGGGGCCCTGTTTCGTGCCCGAAGGAGGGTTCTGGAGCTGCACGCGGGTGATGCCGCAGACGTGGGACAAATGGTACGGGCCCGCCTTCGGGACCGGCGGCTATTGGATCGATACCCGCGTACTGAGAAACGGCGCTCACATGCCGAGCGATGAGAGTGATCCGTACGTCGGTACGATGGCGTTGGTGTGCAATCCGCCGAGCTGCGAACTCAACCTTCAGTAATTCGTTTCTAGCGAAATGCTTCGCATTCGTTGGCTTGGAGTCGCGGGGGCGGCGGTCCTGATCGGAACGCTCGGGACCGCTGCGCTCACCTCCGTACAACGCGCAGGACTCGAAGCGGCCGTGCGGCGGCTCGACCGAGAGGAAGCGCTCATCGCCTTGCTCGATTCACGCCTGCGTGAGGCCACACGGGCGGCAATGAATTTGAAAATCCCCGGCCATGATCGCGAGCTGTTCTCCGAAACGGTCCGGGTCCGGGATCTGTCTGGCCCTGAAGGCGCGGCGTCGGTCGCCGGTGGAGGGATGAAGCGTCAGTTCACGGTTGCGGGTTGGGCCTCGATTTCCCGGGAACGCCTGGATTTGTGGCGGCCACTGTTCGCATCGATCGACTACCTCGACCATGCGCAATTCTCCGTCGTACGCGGCTGGCATCCCGCTAGCGAGGAAGGTGACTTCACGACGGAGGTGAACTTTCGGGCCGGGGCCGCGATGGTCGACGGAGACAAGGGGGCGATTCGCGCCCGACTGATCTTTCGCTGGCGGCAGTCCTCCCCGGATCGCCCGTGGACGATCGAATCCTTCGAAACCCAGGAGCTGAACCTCTACACCCAGCCGGATCCGGATTTTGCGCCCGCCCTTTTCCGGATGCTCGACGCTCCGGCTCTCGAACGCGCGAGGCGATCGGTTCACGAAGACCATGTCCGCGATCTCCTCGAGGATCCGAAGAAATTCGAACCTCCGCATCCGCGCTTCTCGGCCATGTCGATGGATCGGCACCCGGGCGTGGCGGTTGCGGACGTCGACCGGGATGGACTCGACGACATCTACGTCATGTCCCGCTGGGGCCGAAATCAGTTGCTGCGCAACCGCGGAGACGGAAGCTTTCAGGAGATCGCCGCACGGGTGGGACTCGATATCGCGGGGTTCACGTCGTCGGCGGTATTCGCCGACTTCGACAACGACGGCGATCTGGACGCATTCCTGGGACGGACCCTCGAGCGAAGCCTGTACCTGGAAAACCGGGAAGGGCGATTCGTCGATCGATCCGACTCGTTCGAGGTCCCGCTTCCGTATCACGTTTCCTCCGTCAGTGCGGTGGATTTCAATTCCGATGGCCTTCTCGATGTCTACTTCGCGACCTATTGGGCGGAAGGGTCGTATGCGAGGACGCCGGAACAATGCGAGAAGGCCGTCGATCGCGATTTCCATCCGTACTTCTCGACCGACGAGGCGAAGGCGTTGTGCGGGCGACTCAGCGATCCGGATCATCACTCGATCCGCAATCGTGCCGGGCCACCCAATCGCCTTTTCGTCAATCGAGGGGAAGGGCGCTTCGCCACTCCCGAGAACGCATCCGGGCTTGCGCTGTTCCGCAATACCTATCAATGCGCTTGGTCGGATTTCGATTTCGACGGAGACCCGGATGTCTACTGCGCGAACGATTTCGCGCCCAACAACCTGTTTCGCAACGACGGGGCGGGGCGCTTCTCCGACGTGACCGAGGCGACCGGTACGGCGGATCCGGGTGTGTTCTCGATGTCGGTGAGCTGGGGGGATTACGACAACGACGGAAGACTCGATCTCTACGTGGCCAACATGCAGAGCAAGGCGGGAGCCCGGGTGACCGCGAGCATTCCCGGCCTCGACCCGAGCTTCGCGCGGATGGCCCAAGGCAGCAGTCTCTTTCACAACGAGGGAGATCGATTTCGTCGCATCGAAGAGGGCAATCTCCAAAGTCGAGCCGTGATGCGTGCGGGCTGGTCCTGGGGAGCGCAGTTCGTTGATTTCGACAACGATGCCGATCTCGATATCTATGCCCTCAACGGTTACTACACGGCACCTGCTCCCTACGCAGAACCGGTGGACACGTGAAGCGAGTGGTGGCGCACGGTCGTGCGCTCGGACGATCACCTGGCGCTCCCCGTCGCGTCGCCGCCCCACCGCGCGGGACTCGCGGCGTCGCTGAGCGGGAACGAGCGCAACCGTCTCTTTCGAAATGACGGAGGCGGCGCATTCGAAGATGTCTCTGAACTTTCGGGGGCCGACCATGTGGGCGACGGTCGCTCGTTCGCGGTTCTCGACTACGACCGAGATGGCTGGATCGACCTCGCGGTCGTGAATGCGAACGCCCCGCTGCTCGAGGTGTTTCGCAATCAGGGCGCTTTGAAGAGGGATCCCGGCAGCCCGGGGTTCGTTGCACTCCGATTCGTGGGTTCGAATTGGACGTCGAAACCGGCACCGGGCAAGACCGCGCGCGACGGATTCGGAGCGCGCGCGATCGTGGAGGCAGGAGAGCGCGTGTTGCATCGCGAACACCGTGCGGGAGAGGGACTCGCGGCCCAGAACAGCGGAACGCTGGTGGTGGGCTTGGGGGAGCGGCAGGAGGTCGATCGTCTAGTCGTGCGCTGGCCATCGGGGGTCGAACACGCGAGTGGCCCGATCGCCGCCGGGAGCCTGGTGACGTTCTACGAAGCGCCGTCCCAATCTCCGACGGGACACGCCGTACGGGTCGAGCCCTACGCCAGGCCCGCCTTCAATGAGCCCCGTCGAGAGGTTGTGCGGGAAGTGCGGTTCGACCCGGCGTCGGCCAGCGACAATTCTGCGGTTCGACTTTACGCGGCGGCGGCACAGTGCAAAACGTCCTGCGCGAGTGAGGTTCCACAGCTTCAGGCTCTTCGCGAAGCCTTTCGCCCAGACGAACTCGCGATGTATTCGATCCCGGAAGTAGGCCTCGGTACGCGTCCGCCCGTAACGCTCGTTCCGCTTTCCGCGCTTTCCCGATCCGAACGCCTCCAAATCGAGGGGCTGCTGGAACGGACGAGACCCAGCCCGGATCGCGCCGCCACATTGCTCACGAATTCCACCGGAGTTCCCCTACTCACGACCCTCGGCACACCCACGGTCTCCGACGTTCGCAGATTCTTGTCGTCTCCGGGGGCGTAGGCGCAGCCAACCGCGGCGGTCCAAGAAGGCGTTTGCCTACGCTCCATTCGGCGCGGGGGATCAGCTCCGGTCGTTGCCGAACACGGCGATCACCGCATCGTCGGCGAGGGCTTGTCCCGCCTCTTCGTACAGGTTGCGCGCCACGTCGACGCCGGCTTTCTGAAGTTCGAGCACCTGGTCGGGATAGGTGGCGATCGACGCGATCCGGGCGCTGGGGAGGAATTGCCGGACCCGTCCGATCAGCTCCATGTTGGCGGTGTGGTTGCTCGTGGAGGCCACGACGAGTTCGACTTCGGGATGGAAGTGAACCCGCTCCCAGAAATCTCGATCGAGCGCGTTTCCGCGAATCACGTTGCGTCCTTCCTTCGCGTGTCGCGACACGATGTCGGCGTTCCCGTCGATGCCGGCCACCACGGCGCCGCGTCGCTTGACGAGCTCGTCGTAGGAGCCGGTGCCCACCCGGCCCATACCGAAGACCAGCACCCGCGCCGCGCTGCAGTCGATCGCCGCATCGTCCTCCAGCTTCCGATCCCGCTCGAACCGCAGGAGATCGCGGTACCAGCGGTCGTAGATGCGGTACCGGAACGTGTTGACCGCCGACGCAGCAACGAACGAGGCCGACACCGCCACGGCGATGGTCGACACCCAGTCCGGACCGATCAGTCCCGACGACAGCCCCGCCGCTCCCACGATCAGGCCGAACTCGCTGTAGGTGGTCAACGTGAGGGCCCCGTGTAGCGCGGTTCGCGCGCGCAGGCGGAAACGGGTGAGGAGCCAGAAGAGGACGAAACCGCGGGCGGGGATCAGCATCAGCACGATCAAACCGATCGCCCAGGCGGCCGCAGGCGGTGTGCCCGCCAGACCGATGGAAAGGAAGAAGCCGACCAGTAGGATGTCCTTGAAGGACAGCAACTGGTCCGCCATTTCAGCGGCCCGCGGATGGCGCGAAAGCATCAGCCCCGCCACCAGGGCTCCGAGGTCCGGCTTCAGCCCCACCCACTTGAACACTTCCGCTCCGACGCCGATCGCCAACGTGAAGGCGAACAGCAGCAACACCTCCCCGTGCCCGGATCGATCGAGTAGCCAGCCGGCCAGCGGCCGGATCGCGAAGTAACCCGGGATGAGGGCGAGGGCCCAGATCGACGGTGTGCTCCCGCTGGTCACCACCAGGAATACGACCGCAAGGATGTCCTGAACGATCAGGATCCCGATGGCAATCCGCCCGGCGACCGTGCCGCCTTCGCCCCGTTCGTCGAGGGCCTTCACGGCGAACACGGTGCTCGAGAACGAGAGTGCGAAAGCGACGACCGCTGCGCCGGCCAGATCGAGATCGGACGCCAGCGCGACACCGGTGGCGCCGACGCCGAGCAGGACCGCGGCGACCGCCGCCGTGGCGAGCACGGCGAAGGCGGTCGCGGTTCCCCACACCTCGGGACGCAACAGGGTCTGCAACTTCAGCTTGAGTCCGATCCCGAACAGGAGCAGCAGCACCCCGAGGTCGGCGACGGCGTCGATGGCCGGGGAAGATTGGAAGCCCACGGCGTGCAGGGCGAAGCCGGCCACCAGGTAGCCGACCAGGGGCGGAAGCCCGACCCGCATTGCGGCAAACCCGACCAGAAAAGCGGCGATGAGCAGGACAATTTCCATGGGCCGGAGGTTATCGCTTGGCGCCGGGAATCAGCACGAAATCATTCCGCAGGCTCACTTTTCATCCGCAGTTCTCAAGACCTACACCACGGGAACCGCAATGTCCCTGCCCGAACGCAACGGCGAAACACCGCTGTCCGAGAGTCTCGGAGAGGGCGCGCGGACCGACCATTTCGAAGCCCCTACATGCCGGTGCGCTGCCCCCACCTGCCGCTAGAACGTTGGGGGTTCTTTGACTCCTTCTGGTGCGTTCGGTTCGAAGAAAGAAGTGGTTCTCTTGAATCCGATGCCGAATTCACGGAACCTGGGAGCGGATGTTTACGCGCACCCAGCGACGCTCGGCGATCGCCATGCTCTTTTTCTGTTTCTGTTCGGGCGAACCCGCTGGGGTTCCCGAACCGGAATCGAGGCATGTCTTCCTGATCGTTGTCGACACCACGCGAACCGATGTGCTGAGCTCCTTCAACCCGCTTCTTCCGAAGGGCGGAGGATTTCGGGAGCTTGCTCGCGACGGTGTGTTGCTGGAGAACCTCTACGCACCGTCGTCCTGGACGAGAACGTCCGTCGCCTCGCTGATGACCGGAACCGGTCCGAGCCGACACGGCGTGGCGGATCGATTCAGCTCGCTACCGAAGTCCCTCCCCACGTTGGCCGCCCAGCTGCGCGCGAGTGGGTATGCGACGTTCGGTTGGTCGGCGAATCCGAACATTCTTCCCGAGTGGGGTTTCGATGCCGGGTTCGGTCAATTCGTCGACACCGGCCGATTGTTCGCGACGAGCACTCCGCCGGAAGCCACCATGGTATTCGGTGCCGCAAGGGTCGGCGTGCAAGCGCGAGGCGATGAGCCTGGGTTCTACTACATCCACGTAATGGATCCGCACGCACCCTATGTCCCTCCGCCGGAGATTGCCCGCGGGTTGAGGCGATGGGTGCCCTCGCTCAGTCGGGCCTTCCCTGGGGTGCCGGCTGTTCAAGTGGACTTACCGCTCGAGCGCAATCCATTTTTTTCCTACCTCGGAGAGGTGCGGGACGCGGATCTGCGATTGAAGGAGTTCTTGGCATTTCTGCGCAGCCAGGGAATCTATCGCGACGCGTTGATCGCGGTCGTCTCCGACCACGGCGAAGAATTTCAAGAACACGGGCGTACGGGGCACGGGCGATCGCTCTATGAGGAGGTGCTTCGGGTCCCCGGTGTAATCAAGCTTCCGGGCAACGAACGGGCGGGCGAGCGCGTGGCCGGGCCTGTGGAACTCGCGGATCTGTCGCCAACGATTCTGGCGGCTCTGGGTCTTCCGGTCTCTCCAGCCAACGAAGGGCGAGATTTTCTTTCGGGAAACGAGGAGCCCCGGATCCGCGTCGCCTCGCTCGACCTCGATGGTCATCATCAACGGGCCATCTATGACGAGAATTGGAAACTGATACTCGACCAAGGGGCGGGGGAGGTTGAACTCTTTGATCTCGAATCCGATCCGGCCGAGAAGATCAATCTGGAGGCCGACCATCCAGAAAAGGTTCTCCATCTGCGCAGCATGCTCGAGCGGCGCCTTTCTCACGAGAAGGCGGGTTGGCACCTACGTGGGTGTGGCTGCCCGTCCGCCGATTCGATCTCCTTCGCGCTCACGAAAGCGCCGGGTGATCTCCATGAGGTGGGGCTGGAGTCGGACGACCTCATGGAGCCGCTAGGAGATGGCCGGGTCCAAGTCCGGTTCGAGCTCAATCCAATCCACAACTCCGCCCGGCGATTCGGGCGGGTACAGGATGTTTGGGTGGGCGATGTCGATGAACTCTATTGGCCAGGAAGCCAATCGATCCGCCTCGAGCTCCAGGGCGACCGGAGGCGAGTCGGAATCGGCGAAGGCGATGCCGTGAAGGTGCCCCACGTGATCGATCTCGATTCCGACGACATTCGTTCCCACCGGCTCGCCAGCGATCGTCCACCCTGCGAATCCGGTCGCCGCATCCAACGCGTCGAAACCAAGCGAAGCTGCCAGCCCGTACTTCACGTCTGGTACGTTTCGCGCGACGCAAGCACCTCCGTGGTCGACCCCGACCCCGAGCTTCTCGAACGTCTTCGCGCTCTGGGCTACGGGAGCTGAGCGGGAGATCGCGCGGCGGAAAAAAGAATTGGCTCCCCGGGTAGGACTTGACGGGCTCGCTTCGCTCGCAGTCATGTCCGCGGCGATCGAGCTGCGACGGTTCCGGTCGGTTCGCGGTGGTCCAAAAGAAGAATTGGCTCCCCGGGTAGGACTTGACGCGCTCGCTTCGCTCGCGGGTCAAGTCCGCGGCGACCGAGCTGTCACGTTTCCTGGTCGGTTCGCGTTGGAACGAGAAGAATTGGCTCCCCGGGTAGGACTTGAACCTACGACCCAGCGGTTAACAGCCGCTTGCTCTGCCAACTGAGCTACCGGGGAATGCCGGGCCGGATATTAGCTTGCGGGGGCTCTTTCGAAAGCCTCGCCGGATCCTTCGAATTCGACGCTGTAGACGTGGACGGGCTCGTTGCGGCCGGCGAGTTGCTTTTCGCCCGCGAAACGGGTGCTGTATTCGCCCCGGACGCGGCGCTGGACGGCTTCGGAGATGCGGATTTCGCCCGGGCCCGCGAGCTTCTCCAGGCGGCTGGTGACGTTGACCGCGTCTCCTACGGCCGTGTAGTCCGCGCGCTGGGAGGAGCCGATATTGCCCACCACCACCACGCCGGTATGGATTCCGATGCCCAGGTCTGCGGGCAGGCCGGTTCCGTCGGGCCCGCCTGCCGTGCGATTGCGATCCCGGATGGCCTGCTGAATCTCGATGGCCGCCGCCACCGCGCGCCGGGCGTGGTCCGGTTGTTCCACCGGGGCTCCGAAGTACGCCATCACCGAATCGCCGATGTATTTGTCGATGGTGCCGCCGTGGCTCTGGATCACGTCCCCCACCAGCTCGAACACGCCGTTCAGCCAGGACACGACATCGCGCGCCTTCATGCCTTCCGAGTGATGGGTGAAGCCCCGGATGTCGGCAAATAGGATGGTGACTTCGCGTTCGGCGCCGGCCAGCTCTTCGTCGTCGGCGTTGTGGAGCAGTTGTCCCAGCACGTAATCGCTGACGTAGCGCCCGAAGGCGTTCTGGATGCGCCCCTTCTGTTGCAGGGATTCGCCCATCTCGTTGAAGGCTTGGGTGAGTTCGCCGATCTCGTCGCGCGACGTGGGAGGCACGCGCACACTCAAATCGCCCGCTGCCAGGCGTTCGACACCGCTGTGGAGCCGCCGCAGGGGTTTCACCCAACGCGAAATGAAGAACGCCGCGAGCCCCCAGCCGAGGACGACGATCGCGAGCCCCAGGCTGGAAAGCCGCTGCCACTGGGCGCGCAGTGCCGGCTCCACCTGCTCGCCGAGATCTAATCCCTGCTCCGCCGCGTGCGCCTCCAAGACTTCGCGCGTGGTCTGGCTCGCCGTTTGTGCGAGCGCGAAATACGTGACGCCCAACAGGGTCACGAGCAAGAGGCTGAATTTGAACAGCAGGGAACGCACGTTAGTCGAATCGAATCTCTTGGATCTCGAGTTCGCGGGTTCCCTTGGGTACACGCACCGTCACCGCGCTATCGACCTCCTTGCCCATCAGGGCGCGGGCGACCGGGGAGGTCACCGAAATTCGCCCTTCGCTCAAATCCGCTTCGTGTTCACCCACGATCTGATACGTCACCGTTTCGTCGGTTTCGATGTCCGTCAGCACCACAGTGGCGCCGAAGCGCACGTGGCTCGGGTCCTGGCCCGCGGAATCGATCACCTGGGCCCGGGCCAATTTGTCTTCCACGTCGCGGATCCGCCCGTCGAGGTGGCTCTGCTTTTCCTTCGCAGCATGAAACTCCGCGTTCTCACTGATGTCGCCGTGGGCACGTGCCTCTTCGATGTCCTTTACATTCTTCGGTCGTTCGACCGATTTCAGGTGCTTGAGGTCGGCTTGGAGCTGCTCATACCCGGCCTGGGTCATGGGAACTCGATCTGACATGGCGTGCCGTCTCCCCTGGGCGCGCAACCGCCCTAATTCCCTCTCGTCGAAATTTCCTACAGCTTTACAATGCTGCGGGAGCCGGGTTACGCCCGACCCCAGGAAAACGAAATCCGACGCTCCCGAGGGCGGGAGCGCCGGCTGAGACGAGGCTACCGAGGCGTCTACGGCCGTGTCAACGAGGTTGCCATTGGGGTTGGAGAGCGAGGAGATTGAACCCGGGGTAAAAACAACCCGGATTGATGCCGGGGCGGATCTTTCCGCTGGCTCCATGAAAAATCCCCAGTCCTTCGTTCGTCTGGCGCTCGTGTTCTACGCCGCTCTCGCGCTGGTTGCGTTCGTCTGGCGAAGCGTGTGGGCGGGAGAGCCGCTCTTCTACGCCTCGGAAGCCGCCGCCGAGATCGGGGTGCACCCGCTGCGCGACGGCCTCCTCGGGCTGTTGCTCGCCGGTCTGGTGATCCTGGGTTCGCGGGAATTCACGCGCCGCACGCGTTCGGGAACGGCCCTGGCGCGCAGTCTCGCCGAAGCCATCGGGCCGGTTTCGACCCTTCAAGTGGTCTGGCTCGCGCTGGCGAGTGGAATCGGCGAGGAGGCGTTCTTTCGCGGCGCCCTGCAGCCGCGGGTGGGGCTCGTGGCCGCCAGCCTGCTGTTCGGGCTCGCCCACTTCGTGCCGCGCCGCGAACTTTGGGTCTGGTCGGTGTTTTCGATCCTCGTCGGATTGCTGATCGGCGGTCTATTCGAGTGGACAGGAAACCTTCTGGCTCCCATCGTCGCCCACGCGGGCATCAACGCCGTCAATTTGAAACTGTTGGCGAGGGACTACGGGTCAGAGACGGAACTGGGTGCGCCGGTGCTCCGCGAATAGGGGAGCGAGCTTTCCCCGTTGGTATTTTCCCGTCGAGGTGACGGGGATGTCGTCGCCGAACAACACGACCTTCGGCGACTTCGCGAAGGCGAGGGTTTCGCGACAGGCCGCGAGGATGTCGCGCTCGCAGAGGGGCGAACCTTCCTCCAGCATCACATAGGCGCCGACTTCTTCGCCGTACCACTCGTTCTCGAAACCCACGGCCAGGCCGCGCGCGATGCCGGGTACGCGGTTGAGGACTTCGTCGATCTCGAACGGGGAGATGTTGACGCCGCCGCGAATGATCAATTCCTTGATGCGACCGGTGATGAAGAAGAACGCACGCCCGCTCGGGTCGCGTTCGAAGAAGCCTTCGTCGCCACTGCGGAACCAGTCGTGTGCAAATGCCTCGTCGTTGGCGTCCGGACGGCGGGAATAGCCCTGCATCACGTTGACGCCGCGAATGACGATCTCGCCGCGTTCCCCGTTTCCGAGTGCGCGGCCTTCCGGGTCGTGAATCGCCATTTCGTTGGCTTCGATCGGCACACCGATGGAGGGGAACCCGAAGTCGCGCATCCAATGGGCGTGGTCGCCGTCGTCGAGATCCGTCGGGAGAAAGCACGAATAGCAGGTGGTTTCCGACAGTCCGTAGCCGTGGAGGATGCGCACGTGGAATCGTTCTTCGAAGCGTTGGGCGAGATCGACCGTCAGCGGACCGGCGCCGCAGATCAGATAGCGGAGCGCGGAAACGTCGACGCTTTCGAAACCCGCCGGGTCTTCCAACAAGAACGCCAGCAGGGTGGGGACGACGGAAATCACGTGGGTGCCTTCGGCGGCTGCGCGCAGCCAGAAGTCGCCCGTGCGAAAGCGCCGGTTGAGGACCACGCGACCGCCCACCGAGAGCGGTGTCACGAGCGTGACGACCAGGCCGTTTACGTGATGGGTGGGGAGAACGCACATGAAACGCGAATCGCGATCGAAACCGTGCCAGCGCGCCATGGCGAAGGCGTCGAGCAAGAGGTTCCGCTGGCTGAGAACGACGCCCTTGGGCACGCCGGTGGTGCCCGAGGTGTAGACGATCAGCGCTTCGTCTTCGGGATCCGTCGCGGGGAAATCCTCGATGCGGGCGGGCGGTTCTTCGCGCACGGGGCACGCGAGCCAGCCGCCGACCGCGGGTAGCGTGGGGCGGATGGCGTCGACCCGGTGTTGGTAGTCCCCGAGGTGGAGCACCACTTTGGCGCCGGAGTTCTCGAGCACGAAGGCGATCCGCTCGTCGTCTTCGCCCAGGTTTGCGGGCACGACGGTTGCGCCCAGTAGCCAGGCGGCAAAACAGGAGATGGGGACTTCGGGGTCGTTGTGCATCAGCAGCCCAACCCGGTCGCCGCGCCCGATTCCGGCGGACTGGAGCGAACGCGCGCGGGCGGCGACCCGCCCGAGCAGTTCGTCGTAGGCGATCTCGCTGCGCTGATTTCCCGCGTCGTAGAAGACGAGGTAGGGCGCGCTGCCCGAATCCTGGCGCGCGCGAAGGAGGTCTCGGAAGGTCGAGAAGGGGAGTGCTTGCTGAAGCGCTGCGGCGCCGGCGCTCGTGCGTGCGCGTTCGATCCGGGCGCGGGTTTCGATCGCGTCGCGATCCGACGTCATCGCCTAGGGCGCCGCGGCGATCGCGTCGATCTCCACCAGGGCGCCTTTCGGGAGGGCGGCAGCCTGGATGGTTACGCGCGCGGGGGACGGATCCGTGTCGAAATAGCGGGCGTAGATTTCGTTCATCCGCGGGAAGGCGGCCAGATCCGTCAGGTAAACGGTGGTCTTGACCACCTGGTCGAGGGTCGTGCCAGCCGCGGCGAGGACGGCCCGGAGGTTGTCGAGGACGCGTTCGGTCTGCGCTTCGATGTCTCCGGCGACGAGCTCGCCGGTTTTGGGATCGAGGGGGATTTGTCCCGAGGCAAAGATCCAGCCGTTTCGAGAGACGGCCTGAGAATAGGGGCCGACGGGATCGGGGGCGTTGGGGGTTCGGATTTCGAGGGCGCGTTTCGTCACGCGCGGAAGTTTACGCGGTTTCGTCGTCGTCTTCGAGTAGTCGTTCTTCCAGCACGCGGAGCAGGTAGCCGAGGACCAAGAGATTCGGGAGTCGCTTGCGCGTTTCCTCGCTGCTCTTTTCCGCACGACCGAAAGCTTCGCCGTAGGTGTTGAAGAACTCCAGGGTTTCGAACGGTACGTTTTGCGCGAGCACCTGGTTGATTTCATCGACGTTCATTTCGTCGAAGACATCCGCAAATTCGTAGGCGAGCTCTGAATGAGTCATGACAATCCCCGCTTTCCTTCGCTTTCCGACACAAAAAGTCGTTGCATCGCAAAACAAATTCCCGCAGCACCGACTGGAGCGATCCTGACATTGGCCCTAAATGATGTCAACGACTCATGAACTTGGAAACAGCGTTTATCGACGCTGGATACGCAACAACCGCGCATTCGTCCAGGCAGCGTCCAGCGAAATACCGATTCTCAAATCAACGCTTGCGCGTTTTGCGATGGTTGAGTGATTGCGATGAGAATCAAGTGCGACGCTTGTAGAGTTGCACATTAGCTGCGTGTCGGTGCGGAACGAAAGGCTGGGAGCTAGATGCGCTGCTCCCCTTCGGCTTTCGGGACGTCGTTATTTTCATCCAAAAGATGTTCGAGCACGAATACCCGCGCTCCACTGCGCAACGCGAGTGCGATTGCGTCGCTCGGCCTCGAGTCGATCTCGCGGTCTCCAGAAGAAGTGCGCAGAATCACGCGAGCGTAATAGGTGCCATCGCGAAGGTCCGTGACGACGACGCGGTCGATGTCCGCATCCAATTCGTCGAGCATCTGTTTCGCAAGGTCGTGTGTGTTGGGTCGGGGCGACTCGATTTCCTCGATCTCCGCCGCGATGGAACGCGCTTCGTTGATGCCGATCCAGATGGGCAGGGCGCGGTGGCCGTCGCTCTCTTCGAGCAGGAGTACCGGCACGCCGTTTCGGGGATCTACGCGGACTTGTTCGATCTGGACGAGGACTTCGCGCTCGGGCGGCGTCGCCTTGCTGCAACCCAGAAGCAGGGGGAAGGCGCAGACCGCGAAACCGAGTGTCCGACTCCACATGGGAGGTCCTCTTGGGGCAATGCTACCTCGGGGCGGGGGCGAGCGTCGAGCCCAAACCGGTTCGGGTTGAGGCGATCCCCGGAAGGCGTCATACTCCGCCGTTCGTCGAACGTTTCCTACGTGACGGTTGCGTGTCGGGGCGTGGCGCAGCTTGGTAGCGCGCTTCGTTCGGGACGAAGAGGTCGCTGGTTCGAATCCAGTCGCCCCGACATCCTTCTTTCCCATCCCAAAGCATCTAGAATGCGCCCATGGCGATGACGGATTCGAGCGTCTTTTTCGCGCTCTGTGCCGCGGTGATCTGCAGCGGGCTCTTCGTGGCGACCCGTTGGCCCGCGGCGGTCCTGCGCGCGCGCTATCTCGTGTTGGGCTTGTTGATCGGCGTAACGTGTCTCGCGGCGTCGGCCCTGATTCGTACCGATCCCTGGGGTTTTCGTCTCGTCATCGATCCCTCGACGGAACTCCTGCTGCCGGCGAACGATCCCGGACGCGCTGCCTACGAGGCTTCCGTACGCGACTTCGGCGACGATCAGATCTTCGCCATCGCGATGGAGTCCGAAGATGCCTTTGGCGCCACCCATCTCGAAGCCCTGCAGCGGGTAACGAACGCGATCTCGACGCTGCCCGGTGTGCAGCGGGTCCAGAGCTTGACGGACGTCTATTCCTTTCGGTTCAACGCCGAAGAGGACTGGGTCGAGGTGAAGCCCTTCATCGACGACATCCCCGAAGACCCCGTAAAGCGCCAGGAGCTGAAGGCGCGGGCGCTGACGGATCCGCTGTATCGACGAACGTTGGTTTCCGACGACGGGGGAACCGTCGCCATCAATGTGTCGTTTCGGAAGATGACGGACCGGGAGTTCATCGAGTCGGGTTTGGATGCGAAGATCGTCTCGATCGTCGAAGCGGAAACGCTGGAGGGGCGGCGTTTCTTCGTCGCGGGACGCCCCCACGTAAAGGCGCACGTGTACGAGCACATGGTGCGGGATCTGCGACGCCTCATCCCGGCGGCCCTGATCGTGATCTCGGTGGTATTAGCCCTCGCGCTGCGGAGTCTGCGGGGTGTGCTCTTGCCGATCGCCACGGTCTTGATGGCGACCCTCTGGACGTTCGGCGCAATCGCCTATCTGGAACGCCCGCTGACGATTCTGACGACGCTGTTGGCCCCCACCTTGATCGCGATCGGTGCCACCTACGGCGTGCACGTGATGGTGCGCTACGCCGAAGCCAAGGCGCAGGAGCCGGATTCCTACACCGCGGCCCTGCGCTGCCTCGAAGGTTTGCGCCGTCCCATGCTGATCGCGGGCATCACGACCGCCGTCGGTTTCGGGGCATTGCAACTCACCGATGTTCCCGCGGTGTTCGAGCTCGGGGCATTTTCGGTGCTCGGCATCGGTTCTCTCACATTGATCTCCCTGGTGGGGCTTCCGGCGGCCTTGGCGGTGCTGCCCGGTCGTCGCAGCATGCGACCTCCGCAGACCGGCCGTGGACTCGACGCATGGTTGGCCGCTCTCGCGCGGATGAGCTCCCGGCGCCCGGGGCTCGTGATTGCGCTGTGGGGCGGGGCGACCTTACTGGCGGCGCTCGCGATTCCCCGCATCGTCATCGACACCGACTATCTGTCGTTCTTTTCCGAAGACGCTCCGGTCCGCAAGGATTTCGAAGCCGTGAACCGTTTGCTTTCCGGGGCCATCCCGGTTTACGTCACCCTGACGGGGGCGAAGCCCGGAGAGTTCCGGGATCCCGATCTGGTGCGTGTCGTCTGGGATCTGCAGCACCGCCTCGAAGCGCTGCCGGAAGTCAGTCGCGCGCTTTCCTTCGTCGACACATTGGCGCGGTTGAATCGCGCCATGGCGGGAGACGATCCCGCCCAAGAGCGCGTTCCCGATAGCCGCGGCGGCGTGACGGAGCTGCTGTTTCTATTTCCCAAGGGAGAGTCTCAGCGCTTCATCAACATCAATCACCAACGCGCCAACCTGATCGTGCGAACCGGAGCGGTGGGGTCGGCGGCGGTGCGCAATCTCACGCAACGCATCGAAGAGACCCTGGCGCAGACGGACTTTCCCGCCAGTGTGACGCCGGCCATCACCGGGAACACGATCCTCTTGAGTCGCAGCGCCGACGGCATCGCGCGGGCCCAACCCCGAACCGTGGGTGTGGCGTCCCTGGCCATCTTTGCCCTGGTGACCTGGGTGCTGGGTTCCTGGCGCCTGGGGAGCATCGCGATGATTCCCAATATCGTGCCCGTGGTGCTCTATTTCGGGTTGCTGGGCTGCGGCGCGGCCCCGTTGTCGCTGCCGACGAGCTTGATCGGGAGCATCGCTCTGGGGCTCGCGATCGACGCCACCGGCCACTACCTGGTTCGCTATCGCGACGCGCGGCGCGCCGGCATGGATCCCGTTGCGGCGGTGGAGGAATGTGGTGTGGAAGTCGGTCGCCCGATCGCGATCGCGTCGTGCATGCTGTTCTTGGGGTTCTTGACCGTCGCCATGTCGGGCTTCGCAACGCTGCAGCAGTTCGGTCTGCTCTCCGCCACCACGATGGCGATCTGCTTTTTCTCGGATTTGATCCTGCTGCCCGCGGTGCTGGTGCGCGGGAAGATCTAACCGCGGCGGATACGGGCGAGGCTAATGTCCGCCCTCGAGTCGACGCACGGAGAAGCGCGCGGCGGAGATGCTCGGATTGGGCTCGAGGTGCTCCACGAAAAGTTTGGTGTAGCTCTTGAACTGGAGGTGGCGCATGGTGGCTTCCATGGGGATCCACGACCCATCGAATTTCCGAATCGACTCGACTTTGGCGCGCAATTCCTTGATCTCGAGTCCCTTGTCGTCCCAGTAGCGGGTCCGAATCGGGACGTATTGATCTTTCTTCACGTACAGGCGAAAACGCGAATATTCGGAATTGGCCCGCGGCTTCGGTACCGCCTCGATGACGTAACACGGCGTGCTGTCCACGAGTTCGTCCGGTAGGCGCTTGTAGGTGGAGTGCTCGGCGGCCCGCGGCACGATGTCCTCGAAACTGAAGTCCGTGCCGAACACCGCTTCGCCGCGTAGGTTGACGCGGCGCACGCGGCGGCTGCTCGGGAAGTAGACGAACTGATCGTTGGCGCGCTCGTCCTGGTTGACGATCAAGTACGAGGTGTGGCGCATCTCGAAGGGGTCTTCGTAGATGATGACCGTCTTCGAAATCACGCCTTCCGTGGGGTGGTCTTCGTCGTCGCGAAAGTTCCGCCACTCGACTCGCATGCGGGACGACTGTTCGGTGCCCGCTTCGTCGCCGGAGATCAGCTTGGATTTCTGGATGTAGGAGTCGAGGCTGTTGCCGCGAACTCGTTCGATGATTTCGTCCCCGGTCAAGGCGGAGTCCGGCGGGAGTGCGTCTTCGATGGTGGAGCTCATGGCGAGCGGACTCGCCAGCAAACTGCCGACGAGAGCGAGGAAAAAGATGCTACTCCGAGGCTTCGCGCCGAAGATCTGAAATTGCTTCCGCATAATCGGATGCCCCAAAAACCGCTGTACCAGCGACAAAAACGTTGGCGCCCGACTGCGCAACGCGACCAATGGTTCCCTTCGCGATACCGCCGTCGACCTCGAGGTCCACGGTGAGGTCGCGTTCGTCGATCCAACCGCGGATCCGCTCGATTTTCGGAAGCATGGCTTCGATGAAGCGTTGACCTCCGAAGCCCGGGTTCACGGTCATGATCAGCACTTGATCCACGTCGCCCAAGACCATTTCGATCGCTTCGGCGGGGGTTCCCGGATTCAATACGACGCAAGCGCGCGCCCCGGCTTCGCGAATCTGCGCCAGGGTACGGTGGAGATGCGGACAGGCCTCGACGTGCACGCCCACCGTGGACGCGCCGGCTTTGACGAAGTCGTCGATGTAGCGCTCGGGGGACTCGATCATGAGGTGAACGTCCAAGGGCAATTCTGTCGACTTCTTCACGGCGTCGACGATCAGGGGCCCGATCGTGATGTTCGGAACGAAGCGGCCGTCCATGACGTCGACGTGGATCCAATCGGCTCCGGCCTTTTCGACGGCGCGAACTTCCTCGCCCAAGCGCGCGAAATCCGCTGCAAGGATGGAAGGGGCGATGCGCGGCGTGTCGGTCACGAGGTTCGCTCGAAGCGCGCGGCGAAGAAGCCGTCCGTGCCGTGGAGGTGAGGCAGGCAGCGCAGAAAACCGTCGTCGCCCACGAGGGGGCGCACGACTTCCGGTAATTCGTCTCTTCCCATCAAGCGCAAGCCCTTGTCGGCTTGCAGCAGCTCTTCGACCACCCGTTCGTTCTCCTCGGAAAGCACCGTGCAGGTACTGTAAACGAGAGTTCCACCGGGCCTCAAGCAAGTTGCGGCGCGGCACAGAATGGCGAGCTGGGAATGGGCCAGGCGTTCGGGATCCACCGGGCGCACGCGCCAACGGATGTCGGGGTTGCGGCGCAGGGTGCCGAGGCCGGAGCAGGGGGCATCCACCAGCACGCGGTCGAAGGGGGCGGGCTGGACCAGATCTTCGAGGGAAGTGGTGGCGTCGCGCTCGATGGTTTGGATGTTCGTCAAACCGAGCCGGCGCGCGTCGCGTCGCACGAGTCCGAGGCGCCGCGGGTGGCGGTCCAACGCCACCACCTGGCCGTCCGGGGAAACGTGCTCGGCGATGGCGGTTGCTTTGGCACCGGGGGCGGCGCAGGTGTCGAGAATGCGTTCTCCGGGCTGGGGATCGAGCAAGCTGACGACGAGCTGTGAGGCTTCATCTTGAATCGTGTAGCGCCCTTCGAGGAAGGCCGGATCGTTGGCGGGGTTGCCGCGTTGACCCATGGTGAGTCCATCGGGGGCGTAGCGGCAGCGTTCGGGGGTTCGGCCGCGTTTCGTGAGTTCTTCGATCAGCTGCTCGGGCGCGCCATTCATGCGATTGACGCGGATGGTTCGCGGGGGGACTTGATTGGATGCGTTTCCCAGCGCCGCCGCTTCGTCGGGCCCGAGGCGCGCGAGCCAATCTTCGGCGATCCAAGCCGGTAGCGATTGGGCGTGCATCAGGTGGCCCAAGGGGTCTTCGCCGAGTTCGGGAATGGCGATGGTCTGGTATTCGCCGGCCAGGCGGCGCAACACGGCGTTGACGAGACCGCTCGCGCGGTCCGCACCGGCCGCGCGAACGCAGCGCACGGATTCATCCACGGCGGCTGTGGCGGGGATCCGATCCGTGAACGCGATCTGATAGGCGCCCAATCGCAGCACCGCCGTGACGATGGGCTCCAGTTTTTCGAGGTCACCGTCGAGAACCTGAGAGAGCAGATAGTCGAGTCGTCCGCGCCAGCGCAGGGTTCCGTATACGAGATCCGTCGCCAGGGCTTTGTCGGTTCCCGAAAGTCCG
Source organism: Deltaproteobacteria bacterium (assembly GCA_029261875.1). Classification (GTDB taxonomy): domain Bacteria; phylum Myxococcota_A; class UBA9160; order UBA9160; family JAJDAL01; genus JAJDAL01. Next base: position 9,858 of record JAJDAL010000046.1, on the reverse strand, counting down.
CTTTTGCTGAGTGCACCATGCAGCGCGAGATCCGCGTAGGCGCGGGTTCGATCGACCCGCTCCAGGACGCGAAGCGCCAACAGGCGAGCTTGCGTGGGCGCGCCGCCGCGACGGTTGGCAGGGTGGCCCCGACCCTGGGGACGGCCCCGGTGCCGGCGCCCCCCAGTATGCGCGGGCCGATCATTCATGAGGCAACGTTAGCAGCGTCGCCTTCCTGGCCAAGCAGCGTCCCGGCTTCGATCGGGTGACCCCGCAAGAAGTCGGGGAGTGCGAGAGGCCGCCCGCCCGCGCGTTGGAGCAAGCTGGGTTCCAGCGATCCGCTGCCGGTTGCGATGCGAATCGACCCGCCTTGCGCGATGACGCAGCCCGGGCGGGTGTCGACGCTCTCCGCGTGGGCTCGCGCTGCGAGAATCCGCAACGGCTCACCCCGCCAGAGCGTGAACGCGCCGGGTTTGGGCGCAAAGGCGCGAACGCGACGCACGAGTTGGGGGGCGGGCTGGTTCCAGTCGAGTTTCGCTTCGGCGCGATCGAGTTTCGCCGCGGTGGTGGCGCCCGCGGGATCTTGCTCCACCCATTCGATGCGATCCGCGGCGATGCGGTCGACCACATCGGCGATCGCCTGGGCGGCGATCTGCGCCAAACGTTCTGCGAGTTGGCCCGCGTTCTCTTCGGGGTCGATGGGCGTGCTCGCCACATCCGCCACGGCGCCGGCGTCCATCTCTTTTTCGACTCGCATGACGGAGATTCCGGTTTCGGTTTCGCCTTCGAGAATCGCGCGGGCGATGGGGGCGGCACCTCGGTATTTGGGGAGCAGGCTCGCGTGGGCGTTGATGAGGAAGCCGCGGCTCGGGCATTCGCGCACGCGGCGCGGCAGGAACTGTCCGAACGCGACCACGACGCCCAGGTCCGGCGCGAAGCGGGTCAACGCCTGCAGGAACTCGGGGTCTCCCGCGCGTTCCGGACGAAGGATGGGAACCCCGGCGCGTGCAGCCGCGGCGGCAATCGGCGAGGGACTGGGTTTGCGCCCGCGACCGCGGGGACGATCGGGTTGCGTGACCGCGACGGTGACCGCGTGGGGCCCGCGCGTCAGACGCTCGAAGGTGGGGACGGCGAACTCGGGCGTACCGAAAAAGGCGACCCGTAGCGGGGAGGGATTCAGAAATTGGCTCCGGACGCGGAACTCGATTCCTCTTGCTCGCGTCGCAGCGCCTTCTTGCGCTTCTGCACGTAGAGGCTGCGCTTCAATCGACTGATGCGGTCGATGAAGAGGATGCCTTCGAGGTGGTCGATCTCGTGTTGGAAGCAAACGGCGCGCAACTCTTCGGCGTCGTAGATCTGCTCGCGTCCGTCGAGGTCCAGGGCTTTCAGGCGAATGCGTTCCGCACGTTCGACTTCGGCTTGGAAATCCGGCACCGACAGGCAGCCTTCGTTCCAGAGGATCTTGCCGTCGCTTTCGATGATTTCGGGATTGACGAGCACCAGTGGGTTGCGTTCGGCGCCTTCGTCGGTCCAATCCGTATCGACTACCACCAGCCGAATGGCTTCTCCCACTTGCGGTGCGGCGAGCCCGATCCCCGGTTCGTCGTACATGATTTCGAGCATGTCCGCGGCGAGTTGGCGCACCTCGTCCGTGATCTCCGCAACCGGTTCGGAAACGCGTTTGAGTCGCGGATCGGGGAATTGCAAGACTTCGCGGAGCGCCATGGCGCGCGATTTTACAGCATGTTCATGGGGTTCACATCCACACTGGCGGAGATGTCGCCCGATAAACGTCCGATGCGTTCACTCAAGAATCGCCCGGCGTTCCAGACCGCTTGGGCGTCGACACCCTTCACCAGAATCTGGAAGCGATAGCGATCGCGCAGTCGCGCGAGGGGCGCCGGCGCCGGGCCCAGGACCGCGACAGCGGGTTCTTGCCCCCTCACGAGGGATTGCCGAACGCTCTCGGCCAGTTCGCGCGCGGTCTCTTCCGTGCGTTCCTGATCGGGTCCCGAAACGACCGCATAGGCGAGCTTGCCGAAGGGCGGGTAGGCGAGGCTGCGGCGGAACTCGAGTTCTTGGGCGTAGAAACGCTCGTAATCGTGATTTTGCACGGGTGCGATGGCGTAGTGATCGGGCGCGAAGGTTTGAACGATGACGCGTCCGGGGGCCTGGCCGCGACCCGCGCGACCGGCGACCTGGGTGAGGAGTTGGAAGGTGCGCTCGGCGGCGCGGAAGTCGGGGAATTGCAAACCGAGATCTGCGGCCACGACGCCCACCAGGCGCACACCGGGAAAATCGTGTCCCTTGGCGATCATCTGCGTGCCGACGAGGATGTCGATCTCCCCCTCGCGCAAGGCGCGCAGGATGCGGCTCGTCGCGCCGCGCTTGCGCGCAACGTCGCGATCGAGGCGTTCGATGCGCGCATTCGGGAACAGCTCGCGGGTGTCTTCGACGACGCGCTCGGTTCCGATGCCGAGTAAAGCGGTGTCCCCCGCGCCGCAGCCCGTGCATTGCTCCGGGGGGGCGATGGAGAAATCGCAATAATGGCAGCGGAGGGTTCGCTCCACGGCGTGATAGACCAACGCGATGTCGCAATGCTTGCAACGCTCGGCGTGCCCGCATTGGAAACAAAAAATCTTGGTCGAAAAGCCGCGGCGGTTCAGGAACAGCATCACCTGGCCGCCTTCGTCGAGACTGGTGCGCATGGCGCGGCGCAGGGGGCGCGAGAGCACGAGTTTGCGACCGCGCGGAGCGCTGGACTTTTCCTTCTCGAGGTCGACGATCTCCACAGACGGGAGCGGGCGTCGTCCCACGCGATGCGGCAGCACGAGCCTTTGGATCGATCCGCTGTCACAGGCGAAGCGCGTTTCCAGGGACGGCGTAGCCGAGGCGAGGATCAGCGGGCAGCCGGCGCGCAGGGCGCGTTTGCGCGCGAGGTCGCGCGCGTCGTAGCGGAAACCTTCTTCGTTCTTATAGGCGGGGTCGTGTTCTTCATCGACCACGATGGCGCCCAGATCGGTGAGGGGCGCGAAGATGGCCGAGCGCGCCCCCACGGCGATGCGCGTCTCCCCGCGCCGCAAGGCGAGCCATTGTTCGAGTCGTTCACCGGGCCGCAAGCCGCTGTGCAAAATTGCGAGTTCGTCGCCGAAGCGCGCGCGAAGCCTGGATACCAATTGGTGGGTGAGGGTGATCTCGGGAACCAGCAACAGCGCCGAACGCCCCTGTTGGAGCACATCCGCCACCACGCGCAGGTAGATCTCGGTTTTCCCGCTGCCCGTGACGCCGTGTAGGAGGAAGGGCTCGAAGCGGCGGTCCTGGGCCGCCTGAAGGATGGGGCCCAGGCATTGGCTCTGGTGGGGTGTGAGCTTCGTGGGCAGGGTTTCTTCCGGAGCGTCTTCGAACACATTGCGCGGAGACTCGATGGTTTCGATCTCGATCAACCCGCGTTCGTTGAGCGCACGCAGCAGGGCGGGGGCGCGGGCATCTTCGTTGCACAGCGCGGTCCACAGCTGGGGGCCGCCGAGGCCGATGCGATCCAGCAATTCGCGCTGGCGTGGGGCGCGCGCCAGGCTGGCCCGCGCGTCGTCGAGGTGCAGTCCCTGCGCCAATTGAATGCGTCGCACCGTGGCGACCCGGGCGCCGGGCGTGGTGTCGCATTCGCGGGCTTCCACCAGGCGATCCTCGAGCAATTCGGGAAGCGTCTTGCCCGCGTCCGGGGCGAGGCGTTCCAGGACGTCGAGGTCCCGCGCGCCGTCCGCCATGGCTTCGAGAATGCGCAGGGTCGCACCGCGCGCGGCTCCACTGCGCAGGGCTTCACTGCCGCGACCCGTCAACGTGTATTGCGTTTCGCTTCGCGGTGCGGAGCCGGCGGGGAGTGCGGCGTGGAGCGCGTGGCCTTCGGAGCACAGGACCTCGCCGGCGGTCTCGCGTAGTATTTCGATCAAATCCGCATCCAGCACGGACTCCGCGTCGAGTACGCGTTCGATGGGTCGCAGCTTGCGCCCCGCCGTGTTGGCCACGGATTCGAGGATGAGCCCCGTCAGGCGGCGCCGACGGAATGCCACGCGAACGCGGCGGCCCGGTAGCGCGACTTCCGCCAGATCCGGCGGGACCGCGTAGTCGAAGATCGACGGGGAGGGCAGGGGCAACGCGACGCGAACGCAGTCGGTACCTTGGGTCGCGAATAAGTCGGCGGACATGAAGATGGATAGTTTAGGCGGCGTGAGCCAAAGCCGGGAGCGGACATTGAAGAAATCCCCGCGAATTCGCGTAGAACGGCGCGGATCCGTGCGTCGCCTGCGAATCGACGACACCTACGCCTCGTTCTACGAGCCGGGATCCGATCGCACGGGTTCCGTGTGGGATGCACTGGCGGCGCCCCTCGTTGCCCTCGGGGCGAAACGGGATCCGTCGGTATTGTTGCTGGGATTGGGCGGCGGCAGCGTCGCCCGCATCGTGCGTGCGCTTTACCCGGGCGCCCGGATTACCGGCGTCGAGCTGGAACCCGCGGTGGTCGAAGCCGCGCGCCGCCACTTCGATCTCGACGCCCTCGAACTGGACGTGGTGACCGCGGACGCCCAACTGTATCTCGGGCGCACCCGCCGTCGCTTCGACGCCATCGTCGAGGACATCTTCGGCGGCAGCGGACGCGAGGTGTGTAAGCCTTCCTGGTTGCCGGATCCCGGGCTCGCCCAGGCCGCGGCCTGTCTGCGCCCCGGTGGACTGCTCGTTTCCAATACCCTCGACGAGACCCGAGCCGTGACGCGCTCCATGGGCCGGCTGTTTCCCCGTCGCGTTCGAATCGACGTCCGCGACTACGACAATCGCATCCTCGTGGGAGGGGGCGCGAAACTTTCCGCGCGGGTTTTGCGCGCCGGAGTTGCGGCCTGTGACCTGCTGGCGCCGACGCTGCCCGAGCTCCGGTTCGCCACTTTGGACTGACCGACTATTCGCTCAAGAACTGCTGGACCGCGTGGTTGAATTTCTCCGCCCACTCCGCCATCACGAGGTGGCCGCCGAGGTTGAAGGTGATCAAACGCGCGTCGGGGATGTCGGCGGAGAGCTCGCGGTGAAACTTGGCCGGGGTCAGCTGGTCGTTGCCCCCGCACACCACGAGTGTGGTTTGGGTGATCCCAGGGAGGCGCTCCTTCGTGTCGTGTCCCAGGCAGGCATCGCATTGACGCGCGAATAGGTCGTCGCCCAGGGGATGCGCGTCTTTCGAGAAGAATTCCAACATCGCTTCGATCAAGTCGGTCTGTTCTACGGTTTCGTCGTCCAGGCTCCAGAGCAGCCGTTCGCGTGCCATGATTTCGCGCGAGCAACCCGCGCGCGCCATGTCTTTCCATTGTTGGATCAACAGGCGGCGTTTGGCGTCCGGGCGCGCGTAGGTCCCCACCAGCACGAGACGGCGCACGGCCTCCGCGTGCCCCAGGGCGAGTTCCTGGGCGACCATCCCGCCGAGGAACGCGCCGAGTACATCCGCGCGCTCGATCCCCAGCACCGCGAGCAGGCCCGCCGTGTCGCGGGCGAGGTCCGCCGTCGTAAAGGCACGCTTGGAATCTTCACTCTCTCCGGCGCCGCGGTGATCGAAGATCAACGTCGGGCGCTCGCGGCTGAATTCGGGGACCTGCAACGGAAGCCAACCGCGGCACGATCCGCCCAGGCCCGCGATCAGGACCAGGGGTGTCCCCGGCAATGTGTCACCGTGAAGTTCGTAATAGAGGTTTCGGCCGTCGACGCGCGTGTGCGGCATCGGCGCGATTGTACCGCTGGGAAATGCCTAGCCGCTCTTTTTCTTGAGATCGCGCAGGACCAGGCGAGCGGACTCTTTGAGCGATTCGAAAACGCCCTGTCCGGTGGTCGCGCAGGCTTCGAAATCGGAAACCCGCCGCGGATTCAGCTGCCGGCGCATTTCATCGACACTCACGACTTCCGGCAGGTCGCGTTTGTTGTACTGGACCACGTAGGGCATGGTGTCGAGGTCGTAGCCGCGCTCGACCAGGTTCTCGCGCAGATTGTCGACGCTCTCGAGGTTCGCCTCCATGCGCTCTTCCTGGCTGTCGGCGACGAACACGACGCCGTCCACGCCCTTCAGGATCAACTTGCGGCTCGCGTCGTAGAAGACCTGCCCCGGCACCGTATAGAGGTGGAAACGGATCTTGAAGCCGCGGATCTCGCCCAGGGCGATCGGCAGGAAATCGAAGAACAGCGTTCGCTCGGTCTCCGTGGCGAGGGAGATCATCTTTCCCTTCAGGTCGGGATTGGTCTTGTTGTAGATGAACTGCAGGTTCGTCGTCTTGCCGCCGAGCCCCGGACCGTAGTAGACGATCTTGCAGTTGATCTCGCGCGCGGAGTAGTTGATGAACGACATGGTGGTTTAATCCGAAAACAGTTTGTCGATATCGGCTTCGGTGATCTCGTCGAGCGCGCCCGCGCCTCCGTCGGCGCGCTTGAGCACGTCTTCGAAGATTTGCGCGAGTTGACCGCTCGACTTTCGGACCCGGAGCCGGACCAGACCGAGTGACGTTCGATCATCGAACACCACGAGCAAGATGAAGCGACCCCCGATCACCGTCATGTGGAGGTGATCGTGTTGGCCTTGATGGAAGTGGGTCGGGAAGTCGTCTTCGCCGATCAGTTTGGCGAGTCCCGCGGTGGCCGCGACATTGCCCGCGGCGAGGGAAGCCAGACTCGTGGTGTCCAGGCCATACATCTCGCCCGCGTCCGCGATCAGCTGGCCATTTTTTTCGATGAGGAACACCCCTTTTGCACGCACGTGGCGCGCAAGTCGCTCGATCGCATCGAGGATCTCGCGGTAGTCCTCGTCTTGGATCACGAGGGTGTCGATCATCGGCATCCGGCCTCGTAAGCGCTCTGTTTCGCAGGGGATTCCGAGCGCACTCTACCGTGCCCTGAGCAGTAAGAGCAAGCGCGCCTACAACCAGAGCCCCAGTCTGCGATCGGTCGACCGCCCCGGGGCTTTAGTGCAACGTTGTTATTCGATTTCTTTGCGGTTCTGGAGCGAACGCCCCACCGTGAGGTGGTCTGCGTATTCGAGATCGCCACCAAACGGCATTCCATAAGCGATTCGCGTCATGCGAACGCCGCTGTCCTTGAGGCGTTCGGCAATGTAGTGGGCCGTGGCGTCGCCTTCGGCGTTGGGGTTCGTGGCCAAGATCACTTCCCGAATCGATTCCGCGGGAATACGCGTTTCGAGTTCGCGAATGCGCAGGTCGTCCGGCCCCAGGCCATCGATGGGGGAGATCGTGCCGCCCAGCACGTGGTAGCGCCCGGAGAATCCCCCCGTACGCTCGATCGCCGCCAGGTCGGCCGGCTCCTCCACTACACACAAGATGGACCCGTCGCGGCGATCCTCACGACATAGGGTGCAGGGGCTTTCGTCGGTCAGGTTGAAGCAGCGCTCGCACAACACGATTTCTTTCTTGAGGCGAACGATGGCGTCGGCGAGTTCGTGGGATAGGGATTCCGGAGAAGAAAGCAGGTGATAGGCGAGGCGCGTCGCCGACTTTTCGCCGATGCCCGGCAGTCGTCGCAAGCTCGAAACCAGTCGATCGATGGCGGGAGAGCCCTGCATCGACGCCTAGGAGGGTCCGTCGTTGCCGAGCAGGCCCGCCAGGGGACCGCCCGCGGCTTTCTGCAATTCCTGCTGGGCCATCTTCTGCGCTTCCCCGAGCGCGGCGTTCACCGCGGCGGCCACCAGGTCTTGCAACATGGCGCGGTCGCCGGTTTCCAGCAGTGCGGGCTCGATCTTGATCTCGCGGATCTTCAAGGCGCCGGTGGCAACCGCGGTCACCATGCCGCCGCCGGCGGAAGCTTCCACGCTGCGGTGTTCGAGGTCGCGCTGGACTTCGGCGATTTTGGATTGCACACCGCGCGCTTGCTCGAGGATGTTCTTCAGGTCCAATGGATCATCCCCCGTCGCCCAGGGGGCGAATTTCGACGATTTCTCCGCCGAGGATTTCGAGTGCCGCGTTGACGGACGGATTGCCCAGCGCTTCTTGGCGTCGCCGCCGTGCGTCCGGGGTACTGGCTTTGGGCGCCCGCGCGGGAGCGGGTTGGGGCTCGTCGCAATCCGCGAATTCGACCTGTGTGGGCTCGCCGAAGAAACGCCCGCACACATCTTCGAGATCGGCCACGCGTCCGCGCAACCGGTTGGCCGCGAAGCCTTCGGGGATCCGAATCCGAATGCGACCGTCCGCGCGTTCCAGGAGCTGCCCATCTTCGAGGGCGGAGAAGAGCGCGCGATTTTCTTCCTGCGCGAATCCGCGCAAGCGGTCGAACACGAGGGCGAGCGGGGCGCCCGCTTCCGGAGCGCCCTGGGGTGCCGTGTCTGCAGCGGGTTGGCGGTCCGCGGTCGGGGTAGCGGTGGCAATCGGCCCGCTGGCCGCGGGCGCTGCGGCGGTGGGTTTCGCGGACGCTTGCGATGGAGACGCTTTCGGCGCTGGGCGTGTCGACGACCCGCGGCGTTCTCGCGGGCTCGACGCACGTGCTTCGGGGCCCTTGCCATCGCCGCCTTCGGATCCGCCGCCGCTGGCGAGTCTGCGTTCCAGCGCATCGATGCGCGACAAGAGTTTCGTGACGTCGTCCCCGTCCGGCAGGGTCGCGAGGCGCACCACCGCCATCTCCAGGACGGCCTGGGGTTGCGGGGCCCAAGCGAGGTCTTCCTGCTCGCGAATCAGCGCGCGGAACATGCGCCGCAGTCTCGTGGGTTCGGCGCGCGAAGCGATCTCGCGCAACTCTGCGATTTCGGCTTCGCCGCCCTCGACCAGATCTTGCGCCTTCGGAGCCACGCGGAGAACCACCAGGTCGCGAAGGACTTGAACGAACGCAGCACCCAGGCGTTTGGCGTCGGCGCCTGACTGTCCGGCGCGCGAGCAGGCTTCGAGGGCTTCGGCGGGATCTCCGTCGATGCAGGCCGAAAGTACCGCCAGGATCAAGCGCCGATCGATCAGGTCGAGTACTTCCGCCACGCGCTCGTCGTCGATCTGGCTGCCCCCCGTGGCGATCAGTTGATCGAGCAAGGTCTCCGCATCGCGCAACGACCCCTCGCTCTCGCGGGCGAGCAGCATCAGACCGTGATCGCTGATCTCGATCCCTTCGGCTTTGGCGATGTCACGCAACTTCTCGACGACTTGCGCCGTGGGCACGCGGTGCAGATCGAAGCGCTGACAGCGCGAAAGAACCGTGAAGGGAATCTTTTCCGGGTTCGTGGTGGCGAAGATGAACAGGCTCTTGGGCGGCGGTTCTTCGAGGGTCTTCAGCAAGGCGTTGAAGGCCGGTGTGGAGAGCATGTGGACTTCGTCGACGACGAAGATCCGATGCTTGCCCGGAGAAGGCGCATAGCGAACGGTTTCGATCAGCTCGCGCACATCGTCGACGCTGGTGCGGCTGGCGGCGTCGATCTCTTGTACGTCTGTGGAACGTCCGGACGTGATCTCCGCACAGGTCGGGCATTTGCCGCAAGGCGCGTCAGTCGGTCCCTGGTCGCAATTCAGGCAGCGCGCGAGGATGCGGGCCAGGGTCGTCTTGCCGACGCCGCGCGGGCCCGAAAGCAGGACCGCGTGGGGCACACGGTCCATCTGGATGGCGTTGCGGAGCGCGGTGGTGACGTGGGATTGCCCGGCGACTTCGTCAAAGCGTTGGGGGCGCCACTTGCGAGCGAGTACTTCGTAGGTCAATCCGGGGGCCTTTCTGGATCTGCGGCGACCCGGGATCGCAGGGCACCCCCACCCGCAACCGAATCCCCGCTACCGCTGCTTCCTTCCGGATCTGACGGAGTTCACGAAGTTCGTGATCGGGCGGGACCCTGCGATCGCGGGTCGCCGCAACGCGATCGCCACTCTACAGAGGGACAGG
>JAJDAL010000045.1 GCA_029261875.1 Deltaproteobacteria bacterium | reverse complement strand
GGTCGCGACGTTGCCGTAGTCGTCGTAGGTCCAGGTCTCGGTCAGCACCTCGTTGGCGCCGGCCGATTGGAAGATGCGATCCACCTGAGACGCGTTCCCGCGGACCGGTGCGCCGGGCCAGGGAACCCCGTCGTAGTGGATCAGGGTGGTGCCGACAACGGTTCCCCCATGCGCCTCGGTCGCGACCACGGGATAGTTGATCAGCCAACGCCCTTGATTGACCGCATAGACGAAGTTTCGCTTGAGATCGTCTCCTGTCCCGAAGATGCCATCGCCCCCCGTATCTTCCTCAGTGACGAGATTTCCAGTCTTGCGGTCGAAGGTACGACGGATATCGAAGGACTGGGAGGCCCCATCGACGTAGAGTCGCGTACTCTGCCCACGCGGAACGGCGGTCCAGGTTCCCGGAATCAGCCGATCTTCGGGCGTTCGGGTACCAAACACCTGCCAATCCGTGGACTGGGTCTGGAGCAGACCTCCACCGCTGTCGCGCTTTTCGACATACTCCGCGCGACCCTTCAGCTGAATCCGCTGGTGGAAGAGCGTCGTGGATTTCGTGTTCTGTGTGTCGGATTCGCTCGCCTCGCGAAATCCGAAGTTCTCGCGCAGCCCCACATCGAAGCGCGGCTCCGCATAGTCGATGTTCCGCGTAATCGACGCTCCGCCGCGGCCATCCTTGACGGTGATCCGCTTGACCACCCATTGGTGGCCGCGAAGCGGAAGGGTTTTATCGCGTAGGTTCTCGTCGGACCCGATGGCATTGCGACCCACGACGTCCGCGCTCGACTTGTATTGGATTTCCGTCGTCCCACCAAACTCGTTCGTCACCTTCGTGAGCAGACCCGGCGCACCCGGATGGAGGTGCACGGCGCCGCTACCCTGGGGCGGAAAATTCGAATGTATGTCCGGCAGACCATCGCCATTCACATCGCCGGTGAAGAGCTCGAGCATCCCGTAACCCAAGCCACTCCACTGCACATCGGTGCTCGAGAAGCGCCCGTCTCCGAGACCGAAGCGAACGAGACCGTGTGCGTCGAAACGATTGTCATGCTGACCGATCAGATCGACGATCCCGTCCCCGTTCAGGTCCGCGAGCGTACGTTCGGTAATCGTCAAAGAGATCCCCGACGCACCCCGCTCCGTGGTGAGATACGATGAGAAATTCTCCCAGGCGTCCAGCTGGTTGTTCCAACAATGGTCGAGCGCGTTTTCGCGTGAAATGAATCCGTTGCCATTTCCGAAGACGATCTCCCAGCAACCGTTGCTTTGCGCGAGCTCTTGATCCGTCGTGTGCAGCCCACCGTCGGTCGAGACCAGATCCGGAAGCCCGTCGCCGTTGAGATCGACAATGGCGGCCTTTTGCTGGCTCGACACACCCCCGTAGGACTCACCCAGGGTCGTGTATTGATAGGAGATACCTTCTCTCTGGTTCCCAAGGCCAAACCCACCGTCCACACTGTACGGTTGCTCGAAACCGCAGCCGCTCCAGTCACATCCTTTGTTGATCGAAACCCAGACCTTGCCCAGGTTTCGGTGGTCGTAGGTCATGTGATCTGGGCGGCCATCGCCGTTGACGTCGACGAGCATGGAGATCACTTCCGTGTTCTCCGGTATGAATTCCTCGGAGTCGTTTCGGTCGCGCCCAAACGGAATGGTGGTTGTCAGATGCGGCGCTGTACAGACTACGCACGTATCTTCGCTGATGTCCAGAAACGGTCCGCCCCAGGGAATCGGGGGTCCAAATGCAAAGCGTTCGTTTTCGGGAAGGCTTCGATCCCAGGCTTGATTGCGCCGGAAGATCCAGTTTCCGTTTCCATCGCGTTCGAGTTTGTCCGGATACCCGTCCCCGTCCATGTCCACGATGTCCGCGACCGTCATCCGCGAGGCGACGGGTCCAGCGGCACCGGGAAAGACCGTTCCTCCACCCGAGGGGTCGTTTCCTGTAGGGCCCCGATCGACCACGTTCAGCTGCCAGTAACCGCCACTTGTCGGCGGCACGCCGTTTCCGGGCGCCGTATCCGAACAGGTCGACCCGTTGCAGAAATTCCAGGGGATACTCGCCGCGTAACCGGGTCCCCCTTGAGGGATCGTCAAGCCCAGTTGCAGGCTCCATTTCTTCGTTCCGCGGTTGACGCTGATTCGATCGGTGATTCCGTCGCCGTTCATGTCGTAGTTGGCGGAGGTCGTTTCGTGGAACTGGCGGTTTCCCTGTTCGGTGTTCGTGACGTTTCGCGTAGTTTGGGCCGCGTGCATCGCGGGAATTTCACTCAGGAACCCGCGTTGCGGATCCGAATATTGAAATTCGGTCGAATTCGGGAAGAAGGAGACGTCCGAACCGAGGCGATGGATCGCTACGAGCTTCGAGAACGGCGCTTGCCGAGGGTCCGACGCACTGGTCTTGTCCGCATAGTCGAGTAGATACGCGGCGGTCAGCTTTTCCGCGGAGCCGTTGTCCTGGGGAGGGAGGAGCCCGTTTCCGTTGGCATCGATCCCGGTCGAGATTCCCGTCAAGCGGCGCGCGACCTGGACCTTGAAGCCCGCGCGATAGCTGGTGGGCCGATCTTCATCCTCGTTTCCGTTGCTGCGATTTCCCCAGAAGAACCGAACCAGGCGCTTTCCCTGCATGGATCCGATCGACTTGTCGACGTTGTAGCTGTAACGAATCGTCTTGGGATAGATCTCCTGGGGCTGCCCGGTCTGCGAATCCGTGTCGAATTCGTACTCGATTCGGTACGCATTTCCGTTGGGATCCACCACCTCATCGAGGGCCCAGCGAAACTGCGCAAATCCGTGAACGAGGCGGGCATTGCGCGCCGCGTCTCCGTAGCGCATGCGCGACCCGTCGGGCAGGCTGACTTCCCAGGTACTCGAACTCGGGTTATAGAGGATGCGCGTGGCATTGTAGTTTCGTTTGTAGAAGCGATTCGGATTCTGGGGATCTCGAATCAAGACCTCACCGTCCAACTCGAAATCGTCGTCATTGAAGACGTAGCTCGGCGGACCGAAGCGCGTGCAGCGCTCGATGCGCGAAAGATTGAGCGTCCACCCATAACCCACGGGTCCGTTCTTGCTCAGGCTGCTGTAGCTGAGGGCGACGGACGGCGTCGCTCCACCGGTGCCCGGGGGAACGTCCACTCCGTACACGAACGAAGCGCCACCCGAAAATGCCTGAAGCTTGACGGCTTCGGGTGTGGCGATGAGGGGACTGTTCCGGGTTTGCGGTTCCGTGTCGTAGAGTCGATCCAGAGGACGCAACGGATCGGCTCCGGCAGTACCCGTCGCGATCGAGGCAACGAACACGGCGAACAACAATCCATACGAATTTCGAGTGATTTTCATGGCGAGCGTAGGATGAGGCCTGGGCAAGGCTTCGATCAATCGTTCGGGAGGCGAGTAGAGACGCCTGGAGATTATTTGAAATCTCGCCGGTCCCGGCTAGCGAGCGCCGGAAGCGTGGGTCGCAACCCGCCCTAAGGTTTGGTGTTCTTTGCGGCGTCGAGGAAAGCGGGACGCTCGCCTCCGCCGTGCATCAGGATGCTCGCGCCGCTCACGTAGGAGGCCAGGGAAGACGCCAGGAACAGGCATACATTGCCCACATCGGAGGGCTCTCCCATGCGTCCCAATGGAACCGTCGCCCCCACCGAGGCGATTCCCGCTTCGTCGCCGTAATGCAAATGCGCCAGTTCAGTGCGAATCATCCCGGCCGTGATGGCATTCACGCGCACCTTGGGCGCCCACTCCACCGCCAGGGTTTGTGTGAGGCTCAACAGACCGGCTTTGGCCGCGCCATACGCGGCGGTTCCCGGTGACGGCCGAATCGCGCTCACACTGGCGATGTTGATGATGCAGCCGCCATCGTTCTGTTCCTGCATGACGGCGTTCGCCTGCTGGGCGAAATTCATCGGTGCGATCATGTTCAATCGAATGATGGATTCGGAAAAGCGCGGCGAAGCGGTCGCAGCGTCGGCGACGGGGGAACCCCCCGCGTTGTTGACCAAGACATCGAGGCGACCGCCCTGTTCCCGCGCGAAGGCCACCACATTCGATATCTGCTCGACGTCGCGGACATCCGCCTCGACGAAATGCGCTTGGCGCCCGCTCGCCTCGGGTAGGGCTTCCGGCGCCTTGCGCCCGCAGATGATGACCTGGGCTCCCGCTCCCAGAAACCGTTCGCTGATCCCCCGGCCGACCCCGCGGCCTCCCCCCGTGACGATGGCGACTTTCCCGCTGAGGTCGAGAGGATTATCCATCAAAGCTCCAAAGCCTGGGCGATGCGTTCGCGGTGCTGGTTCGCGTTCCCCAGCAAGGACTCACTCGACTTCGCCCGTTTGAAATAGAGATGGGCGTCGTATTCCCAGGTGAACCCGACACCGCCGTGGATTTGAATGTTCTCCGCCGCGCAGTGAAAGTAGGCATCCGAGCAATAGGCTTTGGCGAGAGAAGCCGCACGGCCGAGCGCTTCGCCGTCGTCCGCCGCCACGCAGGCCGCGTAGTAGCTAGCGGAGCGAGCCGATTCCACGCGTACCATCATGTCCGCACACTTGTGCTTGATGGCTTGAAAGGACCCGATCGGCCGCCCGAACTGTTCGCGCTCCTTCGCGTAGGCGACCGCCATATCGAGGCAACGCTGGGCACCGCCAACCTGTTCCGCCGACAACGCGATCGCAGCCAGATCGAGGATCTTCTGAAGGGACGCAGTCCCGGATCCCGGGGACTGGAGCCGCGCGGCCCCGGGAAGGCAGACGCCGTTCAACTCGATCTCGGCCAGCCGACGCGTCTGGTCCACGGTGGGGAGCCGACTGCGCGAAAGTCCCGGCTCGTCTCCGGGCACCAGGAAAAGCGCCACGTCCTCCTCCAAGCGCGCGGCGACGACCAACAGCTCCGCGCTGTGGCCATCCACGACGAAACGCTTGGTTCCGCGCAGCACGAACTCATCCCCAAACGCCTCGGCCTCCGTCGCTAGACAATCCAGGGAAGGCGATCCGGATTCCGCGTAGGCGAGCGTGGCGGTCACCTGCCCCTCGGCGATCTGCGGCAGCCACTGGCGTTTCTGTTCTTCGGTTCCCGCCACGAGCAGCGCATTCGCCCCCAACGCGACACTCGAGAAGAACGGCGAGCAAAGCAGGGATTCGCCGACGATCTCCATCAGCGCGACCAGCTCGACGTAGCTGAGCCCCAACCCCCCATAGGCCTCCGGGACGATGACCGCGGGCCAACCCAGCTCCGAACCGATCCGCTTCCAAACGCCGTCGTCGTAGCCGGGTTCGGACTCCATGGCGTGGCGCACTTGTTCGGAAGTCGAATGATCGGCAACGAAGCTTCGCGCCATCGCGCGGAGCTCCTCCTGCTCTTCCGTAAAGGCGAAGTGCATCGGCGTCTAACTTCCGTAGACCTTTTGGGGTGGCACGGCCTTCCCGAGCAGATTGTGCACCGCCGCCCCGATTTCGTCGGGCTCCCAGCGGGCCCCCTTGTCGAGCTTCGGCCCCGCGCGCCAACCATCGGCGACGCTGATCATCCCGCCGCTGACTTCGAACACCTGGCCCGTCACATCCTGGGATTCCTCGCTTCCGAGCCACACCACCAGGGGCGCGATGTTCTCGGGCGCCGCTTCGTCGAAACCGCTCTCGGGTTTCGCCATGGTCTCGGCGAACACGGCTTCGGTCATGCGCGTTCGCGCGGACGGCGCGATCGCATTCGACGTGATCCCGTAGCGGCCCAGTTCCGCGGCCTGCACCAATGTCAGGGCAGCAATTCCCGCTTTGGCGGCCGAGTAGGTCCCCTGCCCCACGCTGCCCTGAAGTCCAGCTCCTGAGCTGGTGTTGATGATTCGCGCATCGACGGGCTTGCCGGCTTTGGATTCTCCGCGCCAATACTCACACGCGTGCCGCGCGATACAGAAGTGGCCCTTCAAATGGACGCGAATCACCGCATCCCATTCTTCCTCGGAGTTGCTGACGAACATGCGATCGCGCAGAAAGCCCGCATTGTTCACCACCACATCCAGGCGACCGAACGTCGCGAGGGTTTCCTTCACCAATGCGCCGGTTTGTTCCCAGTCCGCCACATCGGCGCCGTTGGCCATGGCCTCACCGCCCGCCCTGCGAATTTCTTCCACGAGTTCCTGGGCGGGCTCGCTGCCTCCGCCGGCCCCATCGAGCCCCACGCCGAGATCGTTCACGACCACCTTGGCGCCCTGACGCGCGAATTCGAGCGCGTGCTCGCGACCGATTCCGCGCGCCGCCCCGGTGACGATTACGACTCGACCTTCACAAATCCCAGCCATGCATCCTTCCCTTCACGTTGTACGCGGATCGGCGCGACGCCTGCGCGCCGACGCCAAACCCGCTGGAGCGCGGTTCCTAGCCCAGGCGCTCGATGATCGTCACGTTGGCCTGTCCACCGCCCTCACACATGGTCTGCAATCCATAGCGCCCACCGGTTCGCTCGAGCTCGCACAGGAGCGTCGTCATGAGCCGCGTGCCCGTTGCACCGATCGGGTGTCCCAAGGCGATGGCGCCACCGTTGACGTTGACCTTCTGGGGATCCGCACCGGTTTCCTTGAGCCAGGCGAGCACCACGGATGCGAAGGCTTCGTTGATCTCGACGAAGTCGATTTCGTCGAGCTTCATGCCCGCCTTGTCGAGCGCGTAGCGGGTGGCGGGAATCGGTGCCGTCAACATCCACACGGGATCGGCGCCCCGCACACTGAGGTGATGAATGCGCGCGCGCGGCGTGAGGCCGTGTTCCTTCAGCGCGCGCTCGGACACGATCAGCATCGCCGCGCTGGCATCCGAGATCTGGCTCGAGGTCGCGGCCGTCATGCGCCCCCCCTCCTGGAGCGAGGGCAGCTTGGCCATCTTCTCCAGCGAGGTCTCGCGACGCGGTCCCTCATCGGCCAACACGCCTTCGAGCGGGATGATCTCCCGGTCGAATCGCTTTTCGTCGCCCGCTTGGATGGCTTTGCGATGACTCTCGAGCGCGAAACGCTCCATGTCTTCGCGCGTGCAATCCCACTTCTCCGCGATCATCTCCGCCGCGCGAAACTGCGACACTTCCTGGACGCCATAGCGATCGACCCAACCCTTCGAACCCGAGAAGGGATCCGTGAACCCCATGGGCTCGGCCGCCGTCATGGCGGAAGAGATCGGAATCATGCTCATGTTCTGCACGCCGCCGGCGATCACCACGTCGCTGGTCCCACTCATGACCGCCTGCGCGGCGAAGTGAACCGATTGCTGGGATGACCCGCATTGTCGATCGATCGTGGTCCCCGGCACTTCGTCCGGCAGCCCCGCGGCGAGCCAGCAGGTACGCGCGATGTCTCCGGCCTGCGGCCCAATCGTGTCGATGCAGCCGAAGATCACGTCTTCGACCCGCAACGGATCGATCCCATTGCGTTCCACCAGCGCACTCAGAACGTGGGCGCCCAGATCCGCGGGGTGAACGTGGGCGAGTCCGCCGTTGCGCCGGCCCACCGGCGAACGAACGGCGTCGACGATGTATGCCTCTGCCATGATTTAATCTCCTGCGAATGTGGCGCCCGGTCCGATCCGGGCGGCCGCGTCGAGAATCGAGTCCCCGACCCGGGCTTCGTGAAAATCTTCTCTCCCCCACGCCCTGGCGAGGGACCAGGCGCGGCGCATCCAGATGTGGAGGTCCTGCTCCCAGGTATAACCGATGGCCCCGTGGACCTGGAGCGAAACCCGGGCCGCGCGCTTGGCTGCGCGGCTGGCGGCGAGCTTCGCCATGGAGACATGCTCCGCGCGGCGGGTCGACTCCGAGGCCACGGAATGCGCGGCGCGATACACCACGGGCCGCGCGTATTCGAGGGCGACCTTCACATCCGCGAGCATGTGCTTCACGGCCTGGAAACTGCCGATCGGTTTTCCGAACTGCTTGCGTTCGCGCGCGTAGTCCACCGCCATGGCGATCAGGCGGTCTGCGACGCCGATCTGCTGCGCACTCGCCGCCAGGGCGCCGCGGTCGAGTGCCGCCGCGATCAACACCTGCGCGTTGGCGTCGGAAGCGATCCGGGTTTCCGGACTCTCCTCGAAGGTGACCGTAAAGAGTTTGCGCGCCGGATCGTTGGCGGGCTGCGCTTCCAGTTTCGCCCCTTCCCGGGAAACCGCGTGCAGGTCACCGCCGGCGCCCTGCAGGATCAACAAGTCGGCCACGTGCGCGTCGCTGACGAAAGCGCTCACGGGATCCGCCAGCGCCACACGCGCGTCGCCGACCGCGATCGCTTTCAACCAACGCTCCGCGAGTTCGGCGTCCGCGAGCTGCATCAACAGCGGGACCGCGACGGCGGATGTGGAATCCAGGGGTTCCGCGAGACCCGCTCTGCCCACTTCTTCGTAGAGGAGCACGCTGTCGATTTCGTTGCGACCGCTGCCCTCCTGGGCCTCGGGCACCGACAAGCCCACGATGCCCAGGTCCGCGAGGCCCCGCCAGATTTCATCGCTGCGTCCGGTGTCCGTGGTCCACAATTCGCGGAGGCGATCCGGCGGGCACTCCTTTTCGAGGTACTCCCGCAGCGCGCTTTGGAACAGCCGCTGTTCTTCGTCGAAGGAAAACTGCACCTAGGCCCTCGGCAGGCCGAGAATTCGCTCGGCGATGACGTTGCGCTGGATTTCGTTGGTGCCCGCGTAGATGGGCCCGGACAACGAGAAGAGGTAACCGTCTAGCCAGTCGCCGACCCCGTCGGCCGCGGGAGCTTCCGGGAGCAACTCCCCGCGCGGCCCGAGGATGTCGAGGGCGGTTTCGTGCATCTTTACATCCAGCTCGGACCAGAAGATCTTGTTCAAGCTCGCTTCGGCGCCGATTTTTCCGCCTCCCAGGAGACGCGACACCGTGCGATAGGTCTCGAGGGTGTAGGCCTCGGCGTCCATCCAACAATCCACGACGGCGCGTTTCAGCGTCGGGGCGCAGGCAGCGCGGTTCGCCCGCCAGAGCTCGACGAGCTTGCGCGCCGTGTTCTGGAAACGCGCGGGGCTGCGCAACATCAGGCCTCGCTCGAATCCCGCCGTCGCCATGGCGACCTTCCAGCCTTCGTTCTCGCCCCCGAGCTTGTTCGCAACCGGTACCCGGGCGTCGTCGAGGAAGACTTCGGCAAAGCCCGCTTCACCGTCGAGCTGTTCGATGGGCCGCACCGTCACACCGGGCGCGTCGAGGGGCACCAGGATGAAGGTGATCCCGCGGTGTTTTTCCGTGTCCGGATCGGTACGAAACATGCCGAACAGCCAATCCGCATAGGCGCCGCGCGAAGCCCAGGTCTTCTGTCCGTTGATGACGTAGACATCGCCTTCCTTGCGCGCGGTGGCCTGGATGGCCGCCATGTCGCTCCCCGCGTTGGGTTCGGACCAACCCTGGGCCCAGACCTCTTCGCTCGAGGCGATCTTCGGCAGGAAACGCGCTTTCTGCTCGGGCGTGCCGTACTCCATGATGGTCGGCCCCAGCAGAAAGATCCCGTTTTGATTTACGCGCCCGGGCGCACCGGCACGGTAATACTCTTCTTCGAAGATCAACCATTCGAGCAGGTTCGCCCCGCGGCCCCCGTACTCCACGGGCCAGGGCACCATCGCCCAGCCCCCGGCGTTCAATTTGTGCTCCCAGGCGCGGTGTTCTTCGAACCCTTCGCGCGTGTCGAAGGAGCGCAGGGGTTCGCGCGGAACGTTGGCCTCCAACCAGGCGCGCGCTTGCGCGCGGAACGCCTCTTCCTGCTCGCTGTAGGCCAGGTTCACGATTTCTTGCCTTTTCCCTTGTCGTCGAATTTCGCGTCGCGTTTTTCGACGAAGGCCTCGCGGGATTCGAGGGAGTCCGGCGAGGTATAGAGTTCGAGGGTAAAGCCCTGCTCGAAGCGATAGCTGCGTTTCACGTCCAGCAATTCGATTCCGTTCAGGGACTCCTTCGCCAAGCGCACCGCCGTGGGACTCTTCTCGGCGATCTTGGCCGCCAGGTCGCGCGCGGTGGGGAGCAGCGCATCGCGCGCCACCACGGCTTCGAGGGCGCCCAGCCGGTAGGCTTCGTTCGCATCGATGGCTTCGCCGGAATACAACATGCGGCGCACCTTCTGGATCGGAAACATGCGCAGCAAGTGGGACGCCGCACCGAGTGCCCCGCGATCGATTTCCGGCAAACCGAAGGTCGCATCCTCGGAGGCGAAGATGATGTCACTCGAACCCACGATCCCGATCCCACCGCCTAGCACGAAGCCGTGGGCCGCGGAGATCACGGGAATCGGGCAATCGTGAATCGCCGCGAAGGTGTCGTAGCAACCCTTGTTGACGCGCGTGATGACACTGCTGTCGGCGGCCAGTTCCTTGATGTCGACGCCGGCACAGAAGCCGCGCCCCTCGGCGGAAATCAACAACACGCGCGCCGCTTCGTTGCGCCCGACGGATTCGATCACCTCCGCCAGGTGGCTCCAGCCCTTGCTGTCGAAGGCGTTGACGGGCGGGTGGTCGAAGGTGAGTTCGGCGACGCCGTCTTCGATGGTAAGTCTCGCGTACACGGGATCTCCTTAGCTCGCGGGTTCGCTGCCGAGCGTGAGGGATTTGAGGGTCGCCTCCGCTTCCGCGGCAATGCGTTCGATCAACTCTGCGCAGCTCGGTAAATCGCCGATCACGCCGGCCACGGAACCGCTCGGGAGGTAACCCGCAACCGGGTCCCCTTCGACCATGGCCTTGCGCGCGAGCATGGGCGCGTTGGCGGCCATCAACATCTGGGACCGGGTCAGGCGTTCGTTGCGTCGCAGGGAAAGCGCGGAAGTGAGCAGTTCGCGAACCGACGCGCCCGAAGCTTTTCGATAGGCGAGTCCGCTGCGCAGGGCGCGGACCAGGAGCGCCAAGCGACCACTGGTCTCGAGTTGATCCACCAATTCGTTGCGCACTACGCGTTGGGGAAGACCGTCGACCTGCTGGGTGACCAGTACGTCCGTCACCTGCGCGTCGAGATAACGTTGGGTGGTCGTCTTGGGAACGGGGCTTTCGCGCGTCATCAGGAAGCGCGTCCCCATCGCGATCCCGACCGCGCCGTACGCCAAGGCGGCCACCAAACCGCGACCGTCGCTGAAGCCACCGGCCGCCACCACGGGGACGCTCACGGCATCGACGGCGCCGGAAACCAACAGCGAAGTCGGCACGGACCCGGTGTGCCCTCCCCCTTCGCCCCCCTGAACGACGATGATGTCGGCGCCGAGTTGCTCCGCCTTCGCGGCGTGGCGAACCGCCCCACAGGTCGGCACGCACAACACACCCGCCTGCTTGAAGGCGCGAATCTGCTCCGCATTGGGGGATCGGTTGTAGCCCGCCGCCTTCACGCCGTTGCGAATGATCGCCTGGGCGATGACTTCGGCCCCCGGCGCATCCATCAGGTAATTCACGCCGAAAGGTCGATCCGTCAGGGCCTTGACGCGCTCGATGTGTTGTTCGACTTCCTCGGGAACGAGCGTCGCCGCCGCGAGAAAACCGAAGGCGCCGGCGTTGCAGACCGCCGCCACCAGCTCGGGCGTCGCGACCCACCCCATGCCGGTCTGGATGATGGGGTAGCGGACGCCCAGCATGTCACAAAGGGGAGTGTGGAACGCGGGGGGCAAAGCTTCGCTCCTACTTCACTCGGGCACTTCCCGGGCCGCAAGGCCATCGGGGTCGAGGGTTTTCAAGAGTGCGATTTCGTCCGCGTTGGGAACGCGCGTTTCGGGAACAGCGTCGGGAACCACGAGCTCGAAACCCGTGTTCCCCACCACGTCGTCCACGCTGACGCCCGGGTGCACCGAGACGACCCGCATGCGGCGCTCGGGCGTTTCGAAATCGAATACACCGAGGTTCGAAACCACACGCCGAATCTCGTGGAAGCGCGCGGAGTGATCCCCCAGCTCCCCGGCCCGGTCGTAGCCGACACCCGTCACCACATCGACGTCCGGGACGAACACGCGCGGCCCATGATTCGGAATCCAATAGCTGGTCGGATGATTGATGGTGTTGCCCGGGGCACCGCGCATTCCCAGCAGCTGCACCGTCGGCTTCTTGGGATCTCCGATGCAGGCGATGTTCTGATTGCCGAACACGTCGATCTGGGTCGCCCCCATCATCACGTGACGGCGCCCGGACCAGAGCATTTCGAATACCTCGCGGTACGGGAGCCAGCCTTCGGGCACGAGCTCTGCGGCGTCGGTGCTGCCCAGGGGAGGCGCGCTGGCGAGCAATTGCGAAACCCCATCGGTCAACAGCAGATCCGGTTCGAAGCTGCGCTTGGCAAAGCGCGCCCCCAGGGCGGGCAGCGTGCCGATCGGACTGACGAGCATCTCCCCGTCGCCCCGAAAGGCTTCGGCAATCGCCACCGCACAGATATGCGCGCGCGTGGCCCCGCTCATCGTTCGGCCACCACGCGCTGGTAATCCGCCTCGCTGTCGAGTTCGAGGTAGCGCTGGCGGAAGGCTTCCCACAGCTCCGGCTTCACGGCTTGCGCGTATTCCTTCTGGAACGCTTCGTCGCGCCCGTAGTCCGGCGGACATTCGGTGAAGTGCGCTCCGCCGGGCGTTTCGACCACGCCGTCCACCATCAGGCGATTGATGAGCAGGGTGTGGATCGAACCCGACTTCGCGAAATCCGCCGTATCGATGATCTTCTCGCAGGTCATGAAGCGACGCTTCGCCGCCATGCAATAGAGATTGTCGAAATACGGATCCGGACCCAGGAATTGTCCGTTGCCGTGTTGGTCCGCGCGGTTCATGTGGATCAACGCCGCATCGAGTTCGAGCGCCGGCATGGCGACGAGTTCTTCGCCGTCCGCGTAGGGGGAGCGAACCGTGCGCAGCTCGGGGTTCAATTTCAACACGTCGGACCCCAAACCGGCTCGGGTCGGGAGAAACGGAACCCGGTGGGCGGCGGCGCGCAGGCCCCACTGAAACATTCCCTCGTCGTATTCGACCGCGTCGACACGGCCGGTCTGACGCGCCTTGCGGAAATGCGGCTCCAGGGGAATCGAATCGAGGGACACGAAACCGAAAACGACTTTCCGGACCTTTCCGGCCGCGCACAGCAACCCGACGTCCGGACCGCCGTAGGAGACCAGCGTGAGATCCTCGAGGTCCGATCGCAGGATTTCCCGCACGAGCGCCATGGGTTTGCGGCGGGAGCCCCAGCCCCCGATGCCGATCGTCATCCCATCGCGCAGCTCGCTCACCACCTCACTCAGTGTGGTGCGCTTATCCATACTTCCTCCTGGCCGACCGAAGTGGGCACCTGCGGACGGGCAAGCATACTGCGGGTGCCTCGGCGTGACGCGGAGGCATATAATAACGATACGTATCGTTTCTGTAAACCATTTCGCGCCCTTCCAGCAGCGCCCGGCAATCCCCTAAATATCTGTTTTTAAATAACTTTATTCGTCTCCGGTCGCCCGATAGCGGTCCCTCCAAGCTTTCTATACGCTGCGTCTCGTATATCCTCGATTCCGGCCTGGGAGCCCAATGCCCACCCTGACCTACGGACGCGCCATGACCTGGCTCGCCGAGCGCGACGCCCAACACCCCGCGCTCGTGTTCGAGGGCGAAACCCGAAGCCGCGGCGCGCTGGAAGCGCGCTCGAACCGCCTCGCCCGCGCCTATGCGGAACGCGGGGTCCGCCATGGGGACCTCGTGACCCTGGCGCTCCCCAACGGAATCGAATTCTTCGAAGCCTGCCTGGCGATCTGGAAGCTGGGCGCGACCCCGCAGCCGATTTCCGCGCGGCTCCCGGAGATCGAACGCAGCGCCATCGTCGAACTCGCCTCGCCGTCCCTGGTGGTGGGCGTTCCGGCGGGCCATTACGGCGATCGAGCCTGCGTCGATGCCGGCTTCGAACCCGCGTCCGATCTCTCGGGCAAAGCCCTGCCCGACGCCCAACCGCCCTGCGCCCGCGCCATGACGACCGGCGGCAGCACCGGTCGCCCGAAGCTGATCCTCGACCTTTCCCCCGCCACCTGCGATCCCGAGGCGCCGCAGAATCGCATGCGCCGCGGCGGAACCACCCTCGTTCCCGGCCCCCTCTACCACGCGGGTCCCTTCATGACGGCTTGGCTGCAGCTGCTGTGCGGCGGACGCGCCATCGTATTGCGCCGTTTCGATGCGGCCCGCTGCCTCGCGTTGATCGAGCAATACGCGGTCGACTGGGTTCTCTTCGTTCCGACCATGATGCAGCGAATCTGGCGTTTGCCGGAATCCGAGCGAACCCGCTACGACCTCTCCAGCCTCGACACCGTCATGTGTACCGGAGCGCCGAGCGCGCCCTGGCTGAAACGCGCTTGGATCGAGTGGCTCGGAGGGGACCGCATCCACGAAGCCTATGGGGGTTCCGAGCGCATCGCGGGAACCCAGATTTCGGGAACCGAGTGGCTCGCCCACCCGGGATCCGTGGGAAAGCCCACCGCCGGGCGCAAGATTCGCATTCTGCGCGCCGATGGAACCGAATGTGACCCCGGAGAAGTCGGTGAAATCTACATGATGCCCGCAGCGGGCCAGGGCTCCACCTATCGCTACGTGGGCGCCCAGGCAACGGCGACGCAAGATGGCTGGGAGACCCTGGGCGACCTCGGCTACCTCGACGCCGACGGGTATCTCTACATCGTGGATCGGAAAACCGACATGATCGTGACCGGCGGGGCCAACGTATATCCCGCGGAAGTCGAAGCGGCCCTCGACGCGCACCCGTCGGTTCGCTCGAGCGCGGTGATCGGGCTGCCGGACGCGGATCTGGGACAGCGGGTCCACGCCCTGGTCGACGCGCCGGACGGCCTGGAGGAAGCTTCCTTGCGCGAACACATGGCCGAACAGCTCGTCCCCTACAAGCTGCCCCGCAGCTACGAGTTCGTCGCCGAACCGCTCCGCGACGACGCGGGCAAGGTGCGGCGCCAGGCGCTGCGGGACGCTCGCGTCTCCGCGGCTGCCGATTCGTCGCCCGGGCACCAGTCGCGCTAGCTTGTGAGAACACGCCGGCCGACGAGGAATCCCGCTTGAGCGACGCAGCCCAAATCGAAGCCCTGGTCCACTCCGCCCTCGACGAAGTCAATGCGACCCGCACGGAAGCCCCCGTGCCGAAGGACCCCGAGACCGTGCTGCTCGGCAACGACGCCTCCCTGGGCTCCCTGGGCCTCGTAAACCTCATCGTCGCCAGCGAACAACGCATCGAAGATCAGCTCGGGATCCAAGTGACGATCGCGAGCGAGCGGGCTTTCTCCCAGAAGACGAGCCCCTTCCGCACCTTGGGATCGCTGTGCGACTACGTCGCGCTACTCGTCGACGAAGCGAAAAAGGCCTAGGACGTGGCAACGGTTCTCATCACCGGCACACGCAAAGGCATTGGTCGCTTTCTGGCCGAACACTTCCTCGCCGCCGGCGACAACGTGATCGGCTGCAGCCGCAAACCCGCGGAGATCGACGCTCCGAATTATCGGCACCACTGCATCGACATCGCGAACGAAGATCAGGTGCGGGCCCTGTTCGGAGAAATCCGCAAGGAAAACCGGGGTCTGGACATCCTGATCAACAATGCGGGAATCGCGGCGATGAATTCCGCACTGCTGATGCCCGCCTCCCAGGTGCGCGAGATTCTCGATACGAATGTGCTGGGTGTGTTCCTGTTCTGCCGCGAAGCCGCCAAGCTGATGAAGAACCAAGCGAGCGGCCGCATCGTCAATTTCACCACGGCAGCGGTCCCCTTCAAGCTCGAAGGCGAAGCGGTGCACGCCGCGTCGAAGGCCGCGGTCATCAGCCTGACCGAGATCCTCGCCCGGGAGTTCGCCGAGTACGGGATCACCGTGAACGCCGTCGGGCCCACGGTGACGGACACGGACCTGCTTTCCGCCGTACCGCGCAGCAAGATCGACGCGCTCATCGCGCGCCAGGCCATTCCCCGCATGGGAGAATTCCGCGACATCGCCAACGTCGTCGATTTCTTCATTCGCCCCGAGAGTGATTTCGTCACCGGGCAAGTGATCTTTCTCGGGGGCGTTTGATGAAGGCGGAGCGGCTGCTCGATTTCGCCGCCCGCACGCCCGAAGCGGATTGCCTGATCTTTCGCGATTCACCCTGGACCTATGGTGCCTTGCGCGAGCGCGTGCAGGAGATCGACGCGGTGCTTTCCGCGCAGGGCGTCGGCGCCGGCGCGATCGTGTCTCTCGAGGGCGATTATTCGCCCGGCACCATCGCGGCCCTGCTCGCCCTGGCCGAGCGCGGCTGCATCGCCGCACCGTTGCTGTCCGCCACCGAAGAGCGCTGGAACGAGCACGCCGAGGCCGCCCAATTCGAATTTCGCGTTCGGGTGGATGGCGACGATCGCATCGAAACCGAGGCACTCTCGCGCCGGGCCGACCATCCGCTCTACGTCGCACTTCGCGAGCAAGCACGTCCGGGAATCGTTTTCTTCACCTCCGGCTCCACGGGTCGCAGCAAGGCGGCGCTGCACGACTTCGAAGCCCTGCTCGAGAAGTTCGCGGTGCGGCGCCAGACCCTGCGCACCCTGCTTTTCCTGCGCTTCGACCACATGGGCGGCATCAACACCCTTCTGTATCAATTGTCCAACGGCGGTGGCTCGGTCGTTCCGCGCTCGCTCTCGCCCGCGGACGTCCTCGACGCGGTGCAACGCCACGGCGTCGAGTTGCTCCCCACCACACCGACCTTCATGAACCTGATGTTGCTTTCGGACCTGCACAGCGACTTCGACCTCTCCGCGCTCAAAATCGTTTCCTACGGGACCGAGCCCATGCCCGAGAGCACCCTGCGGCGCTTTCACGCGGAGTTCCCCGGCGTCCGCTTGCGTCAGACCTACGGCCTTTCGGAGATGGGAGTGCTGCGTTCGCAATCGCGGGAGGACGGCTCCCTGTGGGTGCGTCTCGGGGGACCCGAATTCGAAACCCGCGTCGTCGAAGGCGCACTCCAGATCAAGGCCGTGTCCGCCATGCGGGGCTACCTGAACGCCGAGAGTCCCTTCACGAACGATGGCTGGTTCATCACCGGAGACCTGGTGGAGCAGGATGGCGAATACATCCGTTTTCTCGGGCGCCACACGGATGTCATCAACGTCGGCGGAGAGAAGGTGTTCCCCGCGGAGGTCGAGTCCGTGGTT
Source organism: Deltaproteobacteria bacterium (assembly GCA_029261875.1). Lineage (GTDB taxonomy): Bacteria > Myxococcota_A > UBA9160 > UBA9160 > JAJDAL01 > JAJDAL01. Next base: position 65,372 of record JAJDAL010000045.1, on the reverse strand, counting down.
CAAGAACTGCCGGAGGTCCAGGAAGTGCGCATCTTCGGCGAGAGCAACGCCATCACGGGACAGATCGTGTGCGCGGAAGTGGTCCTGCGCGACCCGGCCCGCGCGGGAGACATCGGCATCCAGATCAAGCAACATTGCGGGAGCCGGTTGGCGGCCTACAAAGTCCCGGTCAAGATTCGTTCGGTGGATCACCCGCTCCATACGGATCGATACAAGAAAGTAGGAAGCGCGCGCCCGTGAAATCCGTCTCCGAAAAAGCCCGCATCGGGCAGCAGGTCGAGATCGGCGAATTCAGCATCGTGCACGACGACGTCGAGATCGGTGACCATTCCCGCATCGGTAGCCACTGTGTGATCGGCGAACCCAGTGCCGCGGCCCAGGGCGCCCCCCTCGTCATCGGCGCGGGCTCGACGATCCGCAGTCATTCGGTCTTCTACGCGGGTTCGACTCTGGGTCCGGGCCTTTCCACCGGTCATTCGGTGTTGGTGCGCGAAGGCACGCGCGCGGGCCGCGATCTGCAGATCGGAACCCAGAGCGACATCGAGGGGCATTGCGAAATCGGCGATTGGGTGAAGGTCCATTCCGAAGTTCACATCGCCCAGGGCTCGCGCATCGGCGACTTCGTCTATCTCCATCCCAAGGTGCTGCTCGCGAACGACCCCTTCCCTCCCTCCCCGATCATCACCGGCGTTGCGATTGGAGAATTGTCGGTCGTCTGTACCGGCAGCCTCGTGCTCCCGGGCGTGGAGATCGGGGCCGGTGTCCTGGTGGGCGCCGGCAGTATCGTGCGCAACGCGCTCGCCGACGTTCACTGCTACCGCGGAGACCCCGCCACGGCGTTCTGTCGACTCGATCAATTCTTCAATCCGGAATACGGCATGTACCACCCGTGGATCCGACGCTTCCGCGAAAAGTATCCGGCGGATTGCAGCGAGGCGATCGATGCCGGCATCGCGCGGATCGACGCGCTGATCGAGCGCGCGAAGAGCGAGACCGCCTAACCCCGTATGCTGTTCGAACCCGCCCCAGACCGTCGACGTCGCCCGACGGATATCGCGATCACCGACTTCACTTGCTCGCGAAGCTGGGAAGAACTCGAGAACCGCGCCACCCGCATTGCCCACTTGCTGCGAGACGAAATGGGCGTGGGTCCGAACGAACACGTGGCGCTCTTGATGGAGAACCGCGTCGAAGTCATCGAACTGCTGCTGGGCGCCATGCTCGCCGGGGTCTGGATGACCCCCATCAATTGGCACCTGACCGAAGACGAAATCGCCTACGTGATCCGAGATTCCGGTGCGCGCACGGTGTTCAGTGACGAGCGCTACGCAGATCTCGCGCAGAGTGCCGGCGCCCCGTCGCGGGTTCGCGTCGGGGCGGAACTCGACCGCGCTCTGGAATCCGTGTCCGATTCGCCCTTCGATCCCGACGGCCCTCCGGGTGGACCGATGATCTATACGAGCGGTACCACGGGCAAACCCAAGGGCGTGAAACGCACGCGCCCCCCGACGCTCGCGGGCATGCTCGCGCGCGGCCGACGATCCGGTCTCGGCTCGGGTCTCGACGGCGCGGGCCCGCATCTCATCACCGGGCCCATGTACCACGCCGCACCGCTGATGTTTGCGGTCTACGACCAGATGAATGGCGCGCCCATCGAGATCATGCGCCAATGGAACGCCGAGAAAGCGCTCGACTTGATCGCCCAACGCGAGATCGTCCACACCCACCTGGTACCCACCATGTTCGTCCGCATCCTGCGCCTGCCGGAAGCGGTGCGGTCGCGCTTTTCCGCGCCGCGTCTCGAACTCGTGCTGCACGGCGCCGCCCCCATTTCTCCGGACATCAAACGACAAATGATTCACTGGTGGGGTCCGATCTTCGTCGAGTATTGGGGAGGGACCGAAGGCGGAGTCAACACGCTCGCGGACTCGGCCCAATGGCTCGCGCACCCCGGTACGGTGGGCAAAGTGCTACCCGCCTTCGACGTGTTCGCCGTCGACGACGAAGGCCGCCGGCTGCCGCCGGGTTCCGCGGGAAGCCTCTACTGCCGCAACCGCCAGGGCGGCTCCGTGTTCGCGTATCACCGCGCCGAAGAGAAAACCGCCGAAGCCCACCTCCCGGACGGCTCCTTCACGCTGGGCGACATCGGTCGCGTGGACGAAGACGGCTTCGTCTATCTCGTCGATCGCCGCTCCCACACCATCATCTCCGGTGGGGTCAACATCTATCCCGCGGAGATCGAGCAGGTGCTCCAGGGGCATCCCGCGGTCGCCGACGTCGCGGTCTTCGGCGTCCCGGACGAGGAATGGGGAGAGAGCGTCAAAGCCGCCATCGAGCTGTCGGCGGGATTCGAAGCCTCGCAAGCGCTGTGCGATGAAATCTTGTCCTTCGGGCGCGAGCACCTGGCCTCCTACAAGGTGCCGCGCTCCATCGACTTCGAAGACGCTCTGCCTCGGCACCCGTCGGGAAAACTGGTTACGCGCAAACTGCGCGATCCCTATTGGAAAGGCCGCGAGAGGAAGATTTAGACGCAAGTCACACGCCAGCGCCCCGTGGGTATTTTGGGGTCAGCTGTGATAGAACATACGCTCGCGATTGAGAGGTTCCCCGTGGCCAAGACCCCCGTTCCCGCTATCGAAGGTTGGTTCACCCAGGACGCGAACGATCCGCGTCTCCTCGGTAGCCAGTGCACGACCTGCAAGAATTACTTCTTCCCGAAGGAATCCACCTTCTGCCGCAACCCGGCCTGTGACGGCAACGAACTCGCCGAAGTTCCCCTGGGCCGCCGCGGCAAGCTCTGGTCCTTCACCAACAACTGCTACCCGCCGCCGGCCCCCTACGTCGCGACGGACCCCTTCGAGCCCTACGCGATCGCCGCGGTCGAACTTCCCGAAGAGAAGATCGTGATCCTGGGCCAGGTCGAACCGGGAATCGGCGTCGATCAACTCGAAGCGGGAATGGAAATGGAGTTGGTCCTCGGGCCGCTGTACGAGGACGAGGAACACGAATATCTGATCTGGAAGTGGAGACCCGTCCGCTCCGCTTCGAACGCGCAAAGCGTTTAAGGAGTCCGACATGGCGAGAGAAGTTGCAATTCTCGGAGTCGGCATGCACCCCTGGGGCAAGTGGGGGCGAAACTTCGTCGAGTACGGCGTGCACGCCGCGAAGGCCGCGTTGAAGGACGCCGGTGTCACGTGGCAGGACATTCAATTCGTGGCCGGCGGCGACACCATGCGCAACGGTTACCCGGGATACGTGGCCGGCGCGACCTTCTCCCAGGCCCTGGGTTGGAACGGCGCCCCGGTGGCGAGCAACTACGGCGCCTGCGCGACCGGCGTGCAAGCCATCAACACCGCGCGCGCCCACATCCTGGCAGGTTTCTGTGACGTCGCCCTGGTGGTGGGTGCCGATACCGCGCCCAAGGGATTCTTCGCGCCGCAAGGCGGCGAGCGCCTGGACGATCCCGACTGGTTGCGCTTCCGATTGTTGGGCGCGACCAACCCGGTCTATTTCGGTCTCTACGCCCGCAGACGCATGGAACTCTACGGCGCCACGGAACTCGACTTCGCGCGGGTCAAAGTGAAGAACAGCCAACACGGCTACACGAATCCCTACGCGCGCTACAAGAAAGCCTTCACCCTCGAGCAAGTACTCGAGTCGCCCATGGTGTCGGACCCCCTGCGCTTGCTGCAGATTTGCGCCACCAGCGACGGCGGTGCGGCCATCGTGCTCTGCAGCACGGATTTCGCGCGCAAACACAGTACGGACCCGGTTCGGATCGCGGGCGTGTCGACCGTCACCCCCCAATACCCCAACACGGTGATCGAAATGCCGAACTTCGCCACGGATTCCGCGGCGGGCGTCGAAATGCCCGACACGCCCTTCCGCGATTCCATCGCCAAGGCGGCCTACGAAGAAGCGCAACTCGGTCCCGAAGACCTGAATCTCGCGGAAGTGTACGACCTGTCGTCGGCCCTCGAACTCGACTGGTACGAAAACATCGGACTCTGCAACCCCGGGGAAGCGGAGAAACTCTTGAACGACGGCGACACCACCATCGGCGGACGCGTTCCCGTCAACCCGAGCGGCGGCCTCGGTTGTTTCGGCGAAGCCGTACCCGCCCAGGCGATCGCACAGGTCTGCGAGCTGACCTGGCAATTGCGCGGGGAAGCGGGCGAACGCCAGGTCGAGAATGCCAAGGTGGGTCTCAGCGTCAATCAAGGCCTGTTCGGTCACGGCTCGTCGGTCATCGTGAAACGTTAAGGGAGAGAACCATGCCCAAGTCCCTCGAAGAAATCTCGGATCGTCTCGAAATCAACGACCTCCTCACCCGCTACACGGTTGCCATCGACACCAAGGATTGGGGACTCCTCGACACCTGCTTCCTCCCGGATGCAAAGCTCGACTACACCCAAACCGGCGGCATCCAGGGCGCGTATCCCGAAGTGCGTCAATGGCTCGAGAAGGCCCTCGCGGCGTTCCCCATGACGATGCACTTCATCAGCAATTCGACGGTCGAGCTGTCCGGCGATCGCGCGAAGAGCCGCACCTACGTCATCAACCCCATGGGCTTTCCGAAGCCCGACGGCGGCCTGCACATCTTCACGGTCGGGGGCTACTACGTCGACGAATTGGTCCGCACGTCCGACGGTTGGCGGATCGCCAACCGCATGGAAGAAGCGGGCTACATGGACGGTTCGCTCCCCGAAGGACTTCAGATTCCCAGCTAGCGAGCGGCCCGCGTTGGGCGCACAGCGACCGGGTCGCGCTCCACAACCCGCAAGTCACCTCTAGGAACCGGCAAGTCAGCGGCCGCTGGGGCTCCGTCTCCAGGTTTGCCCGCATTCAGCGCGCCCGGGGATCATCCGATGAATTTCAGGAGGCGACCCGGGGGGTGTCGGCTGCACTGGCCGGAGTACCCCGTGGACCCTCGTCGTTTTCTCGCCTTCGCGATTTCTTTGCTCGCGCTCGGTGCACCGGGGTGCGCGTCGAACGGGTCGCCCCCGGAACCCATTGACTTGAGCGCGGAGTGCGAGTCCGGCGAAGCCGAAGCCTGTGCGGCGCTCGGACACCAGTACACCAACTACGCGATCTCACCCGACTTCGGTCGCGCGTCGGAATACTTTCAGCGCGCGTGCAACGGCGGCCATTCCGAGAGCTGTTTCTACGTGGGCGCGCTCTACGAACACGGGCGAGGGGTCATTCAGGACCGCAAGCGCGCCTCGGAGTTGTATCGAAAGGCCTGTTACGACGGGTTCGCGACCAGTTGCACGACGCTGGGCAATCTCTACGTCCACGGTGACGTTCTCGATCGAGACCCCGCACAAGCGATGCGCCTGTTCCGTCGCGCCTGCTCGGGTGGAAACGCCTGGGGGTGCAACAACATCGGCGTGATGTTCCACGATGCCATCGGGGTCGAGCGAAATCTCGACCAGGCGGCTCACTTCTTCCAGCGCGGCTGCAATGGCGGTTTCGCGGATGCGTGCAACCGCCTCGCGCACCTCTACCAGAGCAGCCGAGAACCCGGAACCCAAGAACTCGCCGTCGAATGGTTTCGTCGCAGCGCGGAACTGGGCGACGCCGAAGCCTCCTACGAGCTCGCCCGCTGCTACGAAGAGGGCCGCGGTGTCGAGGCGAGTTCCAAGGAGGCGTTGCTCTGGTACCTCAAAGCCGCCACGTTGGGCCACGACGAATCCTTTGGCGCCATCGCGAGCTATTACGAACGCGAGGCGGAAGGGGGAAACTGGGAAGCCGCCGCGGCGCTCGGTGAACTCTATCTCACGGGAATCGGCGTTCCCCAGGATGACGCCATGGCGATTCCATGGATCCGCTTGGCAGCAGAAAACGGCGTCGCAAAAGCCCAGTACTACCTCGGCAACCTATACGAGAGCGGCATGGGGATCGAACGCGACGACGCGTTGGCGGCCACCTGGTATCTGCGCGCGGCCGCCCAGGGCCACGCGGATGCGCTGAACAATCTCGGTGTCCTGTACCACGAGGGGCGCGGCGTCGAACGCGACGAGGCCCGGGCGATCGAGCTGTATCGCCTCGCGGCGGAAGGGGGAAGCACCGAAGCGGAGTTCACCCTCGGCGTGCGCCATCAAACCGGCGACGGGGTCGCGCAGAGCGAGACCGAGGCTCTGGCGTGGTATGAGAGAGCGGCTGCCAAGGGCTACGGGCCCGCGTGTTTCAACCTCGCCTTGTTGTTCGCCGAAGGCGTTGACGGTGCCGCGGATCCCATCCAGGCGCACATGTGGCTCACCCTCGCGACCCAGACCCTCGACGAAGAAGTCCAGAACGCCGCGCACGCAAAGCTCTTGATGCTCGAATCTCGGATGACGCCTCAGGAAATCGAGCAAGCGCGCGCGCGCGCGGAGGCTTGGCTCCTGCAAGCCAATCGCGGGAATACCCCCGTTGCCCGCAACCCCGGGAGCTTCTAGGCTTCGAAGCCTTGGACCCCGCATCCCGCGCGAAAGCCCAGCAAACCCGCGACCTCGTGACCGGCGACGCGCCCGTCGTGTTGGGGGGCATGTACGACGGTGTCTCCGCACGCCTGGTGGAACGAGCGGGTTTCCCCGCTGCGTTCATCGGCGGGTACGCGGTGGCGGCTTCCCATCTCGGGGAGCCCGACATCGGCCTGCTCTCGCAAAGTGAGATCGCGGACACGGCCCGGCGCCTGTGCCGCTTGGTCGAATGCCCGGTTCTCGTGGATGCGGACACGGGCTACGGCGGCGCCACCAACGCATTGCGCACCGCCGAGTTGTTTTCCGCGGCCGGTGCCGCGGGACTCTTCCTCGAAGATCAAGTCTGGCCCAAGCGCTGCGGCCACATGGCGGGCAAGCAGGTGACGGCGCCCGACGAATGGCTCGACAAGCTGCGGGCGATTCGGCACGCGCCGGAAACGTCGGGTTTGTTCCTCGTCGCTCGGACGGACGCGCGTGCGCCCCTCGGTCTCGAAGCCGCCATCGAGCGCGGACGCGCCGCGCGGGACCTCGGTGCGGACGCGATCTTCATCGAAGCCCCGGAGAGCGCCGCCGAATTCGAAACCATCGCCAAGGCGATCCCGGGTCCGAAGGTCGCGAACCTGGTGGAGGGCGGAAAGTCGCCGCACCTCCACCCCAAGGAACTCTTCGAGATGGGATTCTCGATGATCGTTTTCCCGGTGGCGGCCATCCTCGCCCAGGCCCACACCGTAGAGCGCGTGTTCCAGACGATCCGAGACACGGGATCCACCGCTTCTCTGGCGGACTCGATGTTCGATTTCGACGCCTTCGCGGAACTCCTCGATCTGTCTCGCCACCGTGCACGCACAGCGGGCGATTCGACTCCCAAGTCCTCCTAGGCGCTGCGCGTTATAGTGTTGGGGTGAGTTGGAAGGACGAAGTCGAAGGCCTGGAACGTCGCCGCGAATTGGCGGCGGAACACGGCGGTGCCGAAGCCGTCCGCAAACACCGCGAGCGGGGCCGCACGGTCGTTCGCGAACGCATCGCTGGACTCGTCGACGAAAACAGCTTTCGCGAATACGGAAGTGTCACGGGCGAGAGCCAACTCGACGCCGACGGCCAACTCGAACACTTCTCTCCCGCCAACCTCGTCATGGGGGTCGCGAAGGTCGACGGCCGGCCCGTGGTCATCGGCGGCGACGATTTCACATCCCGCGGCGCTTCCTATTCCGCCGTCGGTTTGAAGAAGGGCCAATACGCGGATCAGCTCGCCGTGGCCCGCCGCTTCCCGCTCGTGCGCTTGCTCGAAGGTGGGGGCGCCACCATCGCGGGCACCGGCGGAACCAAGGGGCGGTCCGGTTACGACCTGACCGCCTCCTCGCCCTTGAACCTGCTGTGCATGGACGCGCTCGCGAGCGTACCCGTCGCCTGCGCGGCCCTGGGCCCGGTCGCCGGTTTTCCCGCCGCCCGCCTGGTCGCGTCCCACTTTTCCCTGATGTTGCGCGAAGGCGCGCAAGTTCTGGTCGGGGGCCCCGCGCTCGTCGAACGCGCCTTGGGAAAATCCGTCAGCAAAGAGGAACTGGGCGGTGCCGATGTGCACTTGCGCAGCGGCGTCGTGGCCAACGTGGCCGAAGACGAGGCCGATGCCTGGCGCCAGATCCGACAATTCCTGAGCTACCTCCCGAGCCACGTCTGGGAATCCGCACCGGCGAACGAATGCGCCGACCCCGCGGATCGCTGCGACCCGGAGCTGTTGGAAATCGTGCCGCGAAATCGTCGACGCGCCTACAAGATGCGCCGGGTGATCGAAGGCGTCGTCGACCGCGATTCCTTCTTCGAGCTTTCGCCGCTCTACGGCCGCACGCAGATCACGGGTCTGGCGCGGATCGGGGGGCAACCCGTGGGAATCCTGGCCAACGATCCGTATCAATACGCGGGGTCCATGTCCGCCGAGGGCGCCCAGAAGATTCGGCGATTCGCGGAGCTGTGCGACACGTTTCATCTACCGATCGTGAGTTTCGTCGACGAACCGGGCTTCATGATCGGCCCGGACGCGGAACGCGCCGGCACCATTCGCTACGGCATGGAGGCCATGTTCGCGGTGCTTCAGACCGAAGTGCCGTGGTTCGTCGTCGTCGTGCGCAAGGCCTTCGGTGTGGCGGCGGGAATTCACCTGGGCCCGCATCCCACGGTCGTGGCGTGGCCGTCTGCGGAAAGCGGCGCCATGCCCGTGGAAGGCGGCGTCGCCCTCGCCTACCGCCAGGAGATTGCAGCGGCGGCAGATCCGGACGCAAAGCGGCGAGAACTGGAAGAGGAACTCGCAGCGGCGCAATCCGTGTTTCCGCGCGCCGAGGAATTTGGCGTCCACGAGCTGATCGATCCGCGCCGCACGCGCCCCTTGCTGTGGGAGTGGATCCAAGAAGTCACGCCGCGACTTCGCAGCCTGCTGGGTCCGCGCCGCTACGCTGCGCGTCCCTAGGCACGCGCGGCGCGGCGGGGCGCGCTAGCGGTTGCGAAACTTGGGCTCGCGCTGTTCCGTTCGCGCGGCCTTCATCTCCGCGTAATCGTACGAGCCGAACACCATCGATTGCGAGATCGCCTCTTCTTCGATCGATTGCTTGACCATCGGGTTCCCCATGCGTCCGAGGGTGCGGCGAAACATCTTGACCGTGAAGGCGGGCGCTTTGGCGATCTGGTGCGCCATTTCGAGGACCTTCTCGTCCAACTCCGCATCGGGGACCACGCGCGAGACGATTCCGTGACGGAGCGCTTCCTCGGCGTCCAGGATTCGTCCGGTCAAGGCCAGATCCGCCACGAGACCGTGCCCCGCCATTTGAAACAACCGCGCGGTACCCCCGGTATCGGGCACGACCCCGTGCAGGACTTCCGGAAGTCGCATCCGTGCGCTCTCCCCCGCCACGCGCAAATCGCACAGCAACGCCCGTTCGAAGGAACCGCCGATCACCCAACCCTTGAGGGCCGCAATGATGGGGCACGGCAAACTGAAGAATTGTTGGGTTCCGCGATGCCCGCGCTCGATGAAATCGAAATCGCTGATGTCTTCGGTGCGCACGCCGAGTTCCGTCGTGTCCCGGCCCGAGGAGAACGACTTCCCGTTGCCGCGCCACACCACGGCTCGCACGCCATCGCGCTCGTGAAGTTCTCCGAGCACCTCCCACAGGCGTGTGTCCATTTCGTCGTTGGCGGCGTTGTGTTTTTCCGGGCGGTTGTTCGTCATGATCGCCACCGGCCCATCGAATTCGAGCGTAATCGTATCCGAGCTCATGTTGTCTCCAGCTCCTTGCTATTGGCCGCGAAAGACCGGTTTGCGTTTGTCGCGAAACGCGTTGACGGCCTCGACGTAGTCTTCGGTTCCCGCGCTTTGCACCATGCGATCGGCTTCGAGGTCCAGGCACTCCTGAAGCTCGCCCGTCAGCGCACGGTTCAGATTGTCCTTCATGTATCGATGGGCGATCGGCGGACCTTCGGCGATGCGCAGAGCCAGGGCGAGCGACTCTTTTTCGAGGGTCTCGTCGGGGACCACGCGATTCACGATACCCAGCCGCTCGCATTCGCGGGCGTCGATCCGATCGCCGGTGAAATAGAGTTCGCGCGCCCGCGCTGTGCCGATCAATCGGGTCAAGAACCAGCTCCCGCCGTAATCCCCCGACAAGCCGAGCTTCGCATAGGAGGTGGTGACGAAGGCACTCTCGGCGGCGATGCGCAGGTCCGCGGCCAGCGCGAGGGAAAACCCCGCACCCGCCGCCGGCCCCGACAGCGCGGCGATCACGGGCTTCTCGAGGCGGTGGAGCGTCGCGGGAATCTCGTGTTCCCTGCGCAACATGCGCTTGCGATCCTCGGGCGAGCTCGGGCGCCCATCCCGGGCCATCATCTTGGTATCCCCACCGGCGCAGAACGCCCCACCGGCGCCGGTCAAGAGAAGGCATCCCACGTCCGTGTCGGCACCCAGACGACGGACCGCCTGGAGGAGTGCGTCTTTGAGTTCCACGGTGAGCGCATTGCGGGCTTCCGGACGATTCAGGGTCAAGACCGCGACCCGCCCTTCGAGATGGCACAACAGCTGATCGGTCCCGGTATCCACGCGCGTCCTCCCAGGCCCCAAGACTATCACGACCGACTCGGGTTGGAGGGGATCCCCGGCGCGGCGGTGTTAGACTTCGGCCATGGGATTACCGGAACCGCCGCCCCTGGGCGCAAGCGCGCTGCCCGAAGGCACCTTTCGCGAACAAACCGTCATCGTCACCGGCGGAGGCACGGGCCTCGGCAAGGGAATGGCATTGGAGTTCGCCCGACTGGGCGCCAACGTGGCCATCTTGAGCCGCGCGCAAGAGCACCGAAAGGCCGGCGTCAGCGCCGTCGAATCCACGGGCGCACGCGGCCTCGGTGTGGCGTGCGACATTCGCCAACCCGAAAGCATCAACGCGGCCTTCGACGCGGTGCAGGCCGAATTCGGACTGCCCGGCGTGCTGGTCAACAATGCGGCGGGCAACTTTCCGGTTCCCGCCGAAGACCTGAGCCCCAACGGTTGGCGCACCGTGGTCGACATCGTGCTCAACGGCACCTTCTTCTGCTCGCGCGAATTCGCGCGCCGCCACTTGAGCGAGGCCACGCCCGGTTCGATCATCAATATCGGGGCCTCCTACGCGTGGACCGGGGGACCAGGCTTTGCGCACTCCGCGGCGGCCAAAGCCGGCGTGAAGAACATGACCGAATCCTTGGCCGTCGAATGGGGCCCCTACGGGATTCGCGTCAATACCCTCGTTCCCGGCTTGATCCCCCACGAGGACGAAGTCAAAGCCATTCGCGGCGTGCCCGGTCGCGGCCAGAAGGAAGACGTCCGCGCACCGGCGGGGCGCGTAGGCTATCCGCGTGAACTGGGTTGGGCGGCGACGTTCCTGGCGTCCCCCTACGCGGCCTACATCAGCGGCCACACCCTGGTGGTCGACGGCGCCAACTGGCAGCGGCGCGCCATGCTGATGCCGGAATTTACACCGATTCGGGAACAGTTGGGAAAAGGCGCGTTCGAGGGGTAGCGGCGATTCGCCCTAGCGGCCGCGCAACTTTCGCAACGCGGCACTTTCCCGCGCTTCGTTCTGCATGGCTTCTTCCATGGTCGCTTCGGCCCCCGCGTGAAGCACGCGCTTGGCGGCCGCCAGGACAGGGGGGTCCAACGCCGCCAATGCGTCGGCGACTTCCCGCACTTCCTTCATGAGCTCTCCGTCGGGAACGACGCGATTCACGAGACCCATGGAAAGCGCTTCGGGCGCGCGCACCACGCGCCCGGTCAAGACCAAATCTTTGGCGTTCGCCATGCCCACCAGACGGGGCAGCCAATGGGTGCTCCCGAGGCCGGGCAGAATCCCGAGCTTGACGAAGGTCACGCCGAGCTTCGCGGATTCCGCGGCGATCCGCAGATCGCAGGGCAATACCATGGTGACGCCCACGCCGATCGCCGCCCCGTTGATGGCGGCAATCACCGGTTTCGGAAAGGCCGCCAGCTCGAGGGGGAAACGCTTGACGAACGCTTCTTCGCCCAGGGCCTTGCCACCGCTTGCGGCGACGCTGGCTTGATGTTCCTTCAAGGCATCGAGATCGACTCCGGCGCAAAAACCACGACCGGCACCCGTCAACACCACGACGCGCGCATCCGCGTCATCGCGAATGCGCCCGAAGGCATCCACCACCTCGTCCCCCATGGCGGGGATGTAGGCGTTCAGCTTGTCCGGACGATTCAGGGTGACGGTCGCCACGCCTTCGCGAACTTCGAGCGAAATGTGATCGTACAAGCGGGCTATTTCCCCTGGGGTGTCACGCCCTTGTCGAGAAACGCGTAGGGCTTCTTCATCAAGCCGAAGTTCTCGAGTTTCGGGCCCAGCGTCGTCTTGAAGTGCTGCTGCAGATCTTCGACGGACCAGCCCCCATCCTTGAACATCCCGGTTCCATACTTGGGCTGTTCGAGAATGACCACGCGCTCGCCCCCGGTACCGAAGACTTGCCCCGTGATGAAATTGGCGTCGTCGCTGCACAGGTAGGAGACGAAGGTTCCGTTGCGCGTCGGGTCGATGAAGGGAAGTTCGACGTCTTTTCCGTCCGGACCCTTGTAGGTGGCGGACATCCGCGTGGTTCCCGTCGGGCTGATGGCATTCACGCGAATTCCGTAGCGCGCGAGCTCACCCGCCCAGGTGTAGGTCATGGACGCGATGGCGCCCTTGGAACCCGCGTAATTGGTCTGCCCGAAATTTCCGAAGTGCGCGGCTGAAACCGTATTCACGATGCTTCCGCCGCTGCCCTGATCCTTCATCCGCAAGGCGGCCTCCTGGCTGCACATGAACGTACCGTGCACGTGCACCCGGAACACGGCTCCGAATTCGTCGTCCGTCATCTTCAGAAACGACCGGTCGCGCACGTTTCCCGCATTGTTGACGAGGATGTGGATGCCGCCGAAGGCGTCGACGCATTGTTGGATCAGCGCCTTTGCACCTTCGCGGGTTCCGATGTCCGCGGTGCTGGCCGCCGCTTTGCCTCCGGCCGCCGCGATTTCATCGACGACCTTCTGGCCTTCCTCGGCATCGACGTCGTTGACGATCACCGAGGCGCCGTTCTCCGCCAGGCGCAGACAATGGCCGCGGCCGATGCCGCGTCCCCCTCCAGTGACGACTGCTCCTTTGCCGTCGAGAACTCCCATCGCAATCTCCTTCCTTAAAGCTTCGACTCGATGCGAGCTACAACGCGATCCGCGTGATCCTCGACGCCGCCGAACGAATTTTCCAATACCCAGGTTCGCTTCAAAAAGTAGTGGGCGGGGACTTCCCACGTGTACCCCATGCCGCCGTGCACCTGGATACAGGCGCGGGAATTCTTCATGGCGGCTTCGCCGGCGATCACCTTGGCGCCGGAAACGGTGCGCAACACGTCTCCCGCTTCCGGATGATCCAACGTCGCCCCGGCGGCATAGACCGCCGCGCGCGCGGCTTCCTGACGCACGAAGGTATCCGACAGGATGTGTTTGATGGCCTGGAAGCCCCCGATCGGTCGATCGAACTGCTGGCGCTCTTTCGCGTAGGCGGTGGCGAGGGTTTGGGTGGCTTCGGCGATCCCCAACAGCATGGCCGAAACCAGCGCCGCACCTTCGTCTTGCAAGCGTGCCAACAGCGCGTGGTCTCCGATTCGCTCCCCGGACGGAAGGGATTCGACTTGCATGAGCGGCGTCAGGGGATCCAACGGAACTCCCACCGGTTGCAGGGCGAGCGTCTTGGGGTCGAGGGTTTCGACGCCGTCCGGACGCAACACCAGCAGCACGTCGAGGTTGTCCGCGTATTCGATCAGGTGCGGCCCGGCCTCGCCGCGGGATAGATCGATCCCCCCCACGACGGTTTCGCCGGTTTCCGCGCCGGCGATCCGTCCGGCCGCCAGGTGGCTCCACACCAACGGTCCCGGCGCCAGATAGCGTCCGAGTTCCGCAAACACCAGCACGGCTTCAGCGGCGCCAAGGCCGAGTCCGCCGTTTTCCTCGGGAAGTCGCAAGGCGAAAACGCCCAGCTCCGCGAACTCGTTCCAGAGTTCGCGATCGAAGGCGTTCTTCTCTTCCAACTCCGGAAGCTTCTCCAAAGGGATCCGACCTTCGCAAAAACTCCGAACCCCATCCCGAAGTGCTTCCTGATCCTCGTTGACACGAAAGTCCACGCCCGGGCCCGCCTATTTGCGTTCTTTCGGCAAACCCAGAATCCGCTCGCCGATGATGTTGCGTTGAATCTGACTGCTGCCGGCCGCAATGGTGAGGGAGAGGGATTGCAGCGCCTTGTGGAGAAAGTGCCGGCTCGGCAACGCCCCTACATTCTCGCGCGACAACGCGGCTCGCCCCAACACCCGCATGGCCAGTTCGCCTACGCGTTGGTTCAATTCCGTGTAGTAGAGCTTCACCGCCGAAGCCCCCACCCCCGGAACGCCGGTTTCGCCCGCTTCGCTGATGGAAAGTTTCAACATCGCCCACAGGGCGTCGAGTTCCGCTTGGATGTGCCCCACTTCGCGTCGCAGGGATCGATCGTCCCACGCCGATGCGTCGTGGCGCGTCACCTTCTTGGCCGCGCGCGCGACTTCCGCCAGCAGCTCCTGGAGGTTGTACATCTCCGATGCGAAGGCCGTGCCGCGTTCGAACCGCAGCGTGACGTTGGTGACCCGCCAGCCGTCGTTCTCCTGACCTACGAGATTCGAGACGGGGATGCGCACGTTGTCGAGAAACACCTCACTGAACTCGCCCTCTCCCGCCAGGGTCCGCAAGGGCCGGATCTCGATCCCCGGCGTGTCCATGGACAGGATCAGCCAGGAAATCCCCCCGTGCTTCGATGCTTCGGGGTCCGTGCGGACCAACAGCTCGCCGTAGTCGGCGACTTGCGCGAAGGAACACCAGATCTTGTGGCCATTGACGATGTAGTCGTCGCCGTCGCGCACGGCACTGGTTTTGAGCGCCGCGAGATCGGACCCCGCTTGGGGTTCGGAGAATCCCTGGCACCAAACCTGGTCGCCCGTGAGGATGGGACGGACGTGGCGTTCCTTCTGCTCCGGCGTTCCCTCGGCGATGACCGTGGGTCCGCCGTGAAGCATGCCGACGAAATTGACTCCGATGTAGGGCGCGTTGGCCCGGGCAATTTCTTCGTAATAAACCAGTTGTTCCGTGAGCGAAGCGTCGCGCCCGCCGTACTCGGCGGGCCAGTTGATTCCCGCATATCCGGCTTCGAATAGCTTGCCCTGCCAACCCGTGTCGTAGGCACGGCGAGCCGGCCAGTCGTGGGTGGCGGGCGGTGTGCCGTGAGCGGGCACCGCCTGTTCGAGCCAAGCCCGCAGTTCGGAGCGAAACTTCTCGTCGGTTTCGGAGTAACGCAGATCCACTAAACCCGATGCCTCCCAGACCCTCGCCGTGGCGCGGCTAGCATAGCCGATCCTCCGCACTGCGTTTCTCGCCCGCAGGCCCCTCTGATAGCATGGAAGGAACATGCAATTTTCGGTCAATCTACCGACGGAGAAAGTGGATTTCGGCGACGAGTTCATCGCCGGAAGCGCCATCGCGGAAATGGCGCGCTGCATCGAGGGGGCGGGCTTCGATGCGTGCTTCGTTACGGACCACCCCATGCCCGGCGACCGCTGGCTTCGTGGGGGCGGCCACCACACCCTGGATCCCTTCGTAGCCTTGTCGTTTGCCGCCGCGGCCACCGAACGCTTGCGTCTCCAAACCCACGTCCTGGTTCTCCCCTATCGCAACCCGTTTCTGACCGCCAAGGCTGCGGCGAGTTTGGATTTCGCTTCCGGGGGCCGCGTCATTCTCGGGGTCGCCCCCGGCTACCTCGAAATCGAGTTCGAAGCCCTGGGCGCGGATTTCGAACACCGAAACGAAGATACGGACGAAGCCATTCGCGCCATGCGGCGAGCGTGGCAAGAGGACGACTTGAAGCTCGAGGGACGCCGCTTTCACGCCCGCGGCAACACCATGCTGCCGCGCCCCAAACAGTCCCCCCACCCTCCCATCTGGATCGGCGGCAACAGCCGCCGCGCGATCCGGCGCGCGGTGGAACTCGGAGACGGTTGGCTGCCGTTTCCCGCACCGAAAAGCCTGGCGCAACACATCCGTACCGCCTCGATCGCTTCGATCGACGACCTGGCGGAGCGCATCGCCTACGCGCGCGAACACGCTCGGGCCGTTGGGCGCAAACGTCCGCTGGACATCTGCTTCGTGCCCTTCGGATTCGAAGCCTTCCGGGGGGGCGCGGTCGACCTGGGCGCGTTTCGCGCAACGCTCGAGACGCTGGGAGAACAGGGTGTTACCTGGGCGACGCTCAATGTCACGGCGGGAAGCCGCAAGGAATATTGCGCCAAAGTCGAGGACTTCGGCGCCCAGGTGCTCGACAAGATTCGCTGATCCGCCGATTCAATCTTCGCTACGAGGCGATTTCCGACCCGAGCGGATCGAACGCAGCTTCGCGAATCAGTCCTCGCGGCAGAGCACGAACCAACCCATGATGCGTTTTTCCAGACGGTGGGCTTCGCCGATGGAGACGTGACTCGAAACCCGCCGCATGTAGTCTCGCGTCAGGTTGTAGACGAAACGCTGCAGACCTTTGGAATTCGGCTTCACCGCAGGCCAGCCCGGGACTTTTCCGTCCGGCGGCGGCGTCATGAAGTAGTCCACCACGATCGCCCCGCGCGGATCGCGCCCGCCGTCGTCGGTTTCGCGCGCCACGAAATAGCCGGGACCGATCACGCGGCGCAGCACCCCCTCGTTGTAGCCGTAGAGAACATCGTCGCGATCCGCGGGGCGACACCATCGTTTCTGGAAGTCGCGAAATGCGGGCTGGCTGTTCTTGCCGTGATGAATGACTTCCGTGAGGGGCCCGCGATCCGACGGGACGAAGAAGCCGAGGTCGAGGGGAGGAGAATCGCCGGCTTTGCGAAACAGCAACTTCTGGTCCCGCCCCGAAAGCGCCTGGCATTCGGCCAGGCGGTCCGCGTGGGAGAGGGAGTCGAGAAACTGCGCGACTTCCATGATCTTCGCGTCCGAACGCACCAGCTCGATCAAGCTCATCTCATGCCTCGCTTTCGCGGAAGGTTCCGCATTCAGTCGATGTATTGCGCATATTCGTCGAGGACGGGCATCACCCCCTCGCGCGACAGCCCGGGAAGCCGCAACACCGCTTCGCAAGCACCCAGGGAAGCGTAGTAGTCCAACTTCGCTTTGTCCGGAAAGATTCCCATGGGCACGATTTCGATTTCTCCGGGATCGCGACCGCGCTCCTCGCACGCACGCTGCAGGCGCGGAATCGCCTCGCGCATTCCCGAGCCGCCAATCGGCATCCAACCGTCGGCGTACTCGGCGACATGGCTCAGGAGCTTGGGCCCGGCGCCGCCTCCGATCAGGGTACGGGGCCGCGGCTGCTGGATCGGTTTGGGCCATTGCCAGCTGGCTTCGAAATGGACGAACTCGCCGTGATACTCGGCGACCTCGTTGGCCCAGAGCGCCTGCATGGCGAGGGCGGTCTCGCGCACGTGCGCGCGCCGATGTTTCACTTCGATTCCGTGATTCTCCATCTCGTCGGCATTCCAACCGAATCCGATGCCGAGCACGAAGCGTCCGTTGGAAACGCGGTCGAGGGTGGCGATCTGTTTCGCGAGCGCAATCGGGTCGTGTTGCGCGATGAGGGCGATCCCAGTTCCCAGGCGAATCCGATCCGTCACCGCCGCGGCCGCCGCGAGCGCGATGTAGGGATCGGGGCTGCGCTTGTATTCCTCGGGAAGCACTTCCTCCCCGGTGGGGGGAGGCGTGCGACGGCTCACGGGGATGTGGGTGTGCTCGGGGATGTAGAGCGAGTAGAAACCCCGGGCTTCCGCCTCGCGGGCCAGCTCGACCACGTCCATGCACAGGTCCGTGGCGTGAAGGGTGACACCGATCTTCACCGCGATTGCGACCGAAACGCTAGGTGTTCTTCAGTTCGATCAGGATTTCGTGGTAGGTCTCTTTGCCGACGTTCACCGCCCATTCGGTGTTGCCCTTCGGCACCGGCACCGTATTGCCTTCGGGCGGGACGATTCCGATGAAGTGATCGATGGGCGCGCCTTCGGGAACCACGCCGGCGACCAGATCCCCCTTCATCACCACCAGATAGTACTCGTGCTGATGGGTATGGAGATCGCTGTGCTCACCGGGCTCGAGCTTCATTTCCCAGATGCGAACCTTGTCGTCTTCGAACAGGACGTGATCCGCCACGTTGCCCACGGGATCGTCCTTGTGCTCGTCCCGAAACTTGTCGAGGCGTTCCTTCCATTCCGGGGTGATTTCGAGATATTGGGGCTCGCTGAACTTCATGGCATCCTCCTCGTCGTCGGTTCGCTGGACCGGACCGAGCCTAGCGCATGCTACACTGCGCAGACCGCCGTCGGCGAGGAAACGCGTGGCTCCCAAAGACACCCCGAACACGTCCGAAATCAACGTCCAATACGAACTCGATGACCGCTACGCGCTCGAGTCCGGCCGGGTCTATCTCACCGGCGTCCAGGCGTTGGTCCGCTTGCCCATGATGCAGCGGCAGCGCGATCAGGCGGCCGGGCTCAATACCGCGGGCTTCATCTCCGGCTACCGCGGATCCCCGCTCGGCACCTACGACATGGCGCTCTGGCAGGCGCGCACGCGACTCGAAGACCACCAGATTCGCTTCGAACCGGGTCTCAACGAAGATCTCGCCGCCACCGCGGTCTGGGGATCCCAGCAAGCCAACCTCCTGGAGGGGCCCCGCTACGACGGCGTCTTCGGCATCTGGTATGGCAAAGGTCCGGGCGTCGACCGCTCCTGCGATGCGCTCAAACACAGCAATTACGCAGGCACCGCAGCCCACGGCGGCGTGCTCGCCCTGGTCGGGGACGACCCCGGGGCCAAGTCCTCTTCGATCGCCCATCAAAGCGAGCACGCGTTGATCCATTGCGGGATTCCCATCTTGAATCCCGCGAACGTGCAGGATTATCTCGATTTCGGCCTCTACGGATGGGCGCTATCGCGCTACTCCGGATGCTGGGTCGGAATGAAATGCCTCACGGACACCGTCGACAGCGCGGGGTCCGTGTCCGTTTCACCGGACCGCGTGCAGATCCGAATCCCCGAAGACTTCACGCTGCCCGAAACCGGGCTCAACATCGGTTGGACCAACATTCCCCTGATGGTGGAGCAGCGCCTCTACCAGCAACGCATTCCCGCCGTCCAGGCCTTCGTACGCGCCAACGGCATCGATCGCATCGCCTTGGGGGGAAGTCAGCGCCGGCTCGGGATCGCGACCGCGGGCAAAGCCTATCTCGATGTGCGCCAGGCCCTCGAAGAGCTGGGCATCGACGATGCCCGTGCAGAAGAACTGGGGATTGCGGTCTACAAGATCGGGATGACCTGGCCCCTCGAGCCCCAGGGCGCGCTCGCCTTCAGCGAGGGGCTCGCAGGCCTACTCGTCGTCGAGGAAAAGCGACCCATCGTCGAGGACCAGCTGGCGCGACTGCTCTACAACCGCAGCGAACGTCCGCAGCTTTTCGGAAAGCAAGATGCGCGTGGCCGCCCGCTGGTTCCCTCGGAGGGCGAACTCACGCCGGGCATCGCCGCGACGGCCATCCGAAGTTTTCTCGGCGCCGTGGCGCCGGATGTCGCCGACCAACTGCGCGAACCCGTCGCCGCCGTGGCACCGATCGTTCCGGGCGGCGGCCTCATGCGGCTCCCCGCATTCTGTTCGGGTTGTCCCCACAATACGTCCACCAACGTTCCCGAAGACAGCATCGCCCTGGGGGGCATCGGTTGTCACGGAATGGCGGTCTGGCTACCGGACCGGCGCACCTTGGCGGTGACGCAGATGGGTGGCGAAGGCGCCAACTGGATCGGCCAGGCGCCCTTTACCGAGACGCCGCACATCTTTCAGAACCTGGGTGACGGAACCTATTTTCATTCGGGATTGCTCGCCATCCGCGCGGCGGTGAACGCCGGCGTGAACATCACCTACAAGATTCTCGCCAACGGTGCGGTCGCCATGACGGGGGGCCAACCGATCGAAGGCGTCACCCTCGAAGGCGAGGTCACGGTTCCCGAAATCGCCCGCCAACTGCGTTCCGAAGGCGTCGCGCGCATCGCGATCGTCAGCGACGAACCCAGCAAGTACCCGCACAACGCCCGCTTTCCGTCCGGTACGACGGTCCACCATCGCGACGAACTCGAAGCGACCCAGCGCGAACTTCGCCAGGTCAAAGGCGTTTCCGCGCTGATCTACGACCAGACCTGTGCCGCGGAAGCGCGCCGGCTGCGCAAGCGCGACCTCTTTCCGGACCCGGACCAACGCATCGTGATCAACGAATTGATCTGCGAAGGCTGCGGCGATTGCAGCGTGCAATCGAACTGCATCTCCGTCGAGCCCGTCGAAACCGAGTTCGGCCGCAAGCGGCGCATCAATCAGAGCTCCTGCAACAAGGATTACTCCTGCCTCAAGGGGTATTGCCCCAGTTTCGTTTCGGTTCACGGAGCCCAACTGCGCAAACGCGGCGCCCTCGACCGCGGTGGAGATACGCCCTTCGCCGCGCTTCCGAAGCCCCAGACCGCCGACCTCTCGCGCCCCGTCAACGTGCTGGTGACTGGTATCGGGGGCAGCGGCGTCATTACCGTCGGTGCGCTGCTCGGGATGGCGGCCCACCTCGAAGGCAAAGGCTGTTCCGTCCTGGACGTGACCGGTCTGGCGCAAAAGAACGGACCGGTGACGAGCCACGTGCGCGTCGCCGCCCGGCCCGAAGAACTCCACTCCACCCGCATCGCGAGCGGCGCCGCCGATCTCGTACTCGGCTGTGACATCGTCGTCGCCACCACGCCGGACAGCCTTTCCAAGCTGGCGAAAGACCGCACCGCGGCCGTCATCAACCGCCACGTGGCCCCCACGTTCGAGTTCGCGAGCAACCCGGATCTCGATCTCTCGTCTCACGGAATGGAGGAGGCCATCCGCACGGCCGTGGGCCACGACCACGCGCACTTCGTCGACGCCACGAGCCTCGCCACCGCACTCATGGGCGACAGCATCGCGACCAATCTGTTCCTGGTGGGGTACGCGGTCCAATTGGGACGCCTGCCGATCGGCCTCGAAGCCCTCGAACGCGCCATCGAACTCAACGGGCGCGGAATCGAGATGAACAAGCGGGCCCTGGCGTGGGGACGCCTCGCCGCCGTCGACAGCGCGGCGGTCGAAGCGGCGGCCGGTCCCGCGCGCGTGCATACGCCCACCACGCTCGAGGAAGTCGTCAACCGGCGCGTGGAATTCCTGACCGCCTACCAGAGCCCCCGCTACGCACGCCGCTACGCCGCGTTGGTGGAACGCGTCGCCCTGGCGGAGCAGCGCATGGGCGCTGAAACGCCGCTCGCCCTGGCGGTCGCGCGCTACTACTTCAAGGTGCTGGCCTACAAGGACGAATACGAAGTCGCGCGGCTCTACACCGACGGCGCGTTCCTGCGGCAGATCCAAGAGGAATTCGAAGGCGATTACTCGCTCAAGATCCATCTCGCACCGCAGTTTCTGAATCGGCGCAACGCGGAAACCGGCCAGGCGAAAAAGCTCGCTTTGGGAAGTTGGACCTTCACGGCCCTCGGCTTCCTGGCCCGCTTCAAGTTCCTGCGCGGCACCCCCTTCGACCCCTTCGGCTGGACCGCACATCGGCGCCGGGAACAACAATTGATTCGAGATTACGAAGGCAGCGTCGCGGAGCTCCTCGACGGCCTGACGGAGCGCAACCGCGCACTCGCGCTCGAGATCGCGAGCCTGCCGGAGATCATTCGGGGATTCGACACCATCAAGGATCGGGGACTCGAGCAGGCCCAGGAAAAGCAGCGCGAGCTCATGAACGCGTTTCGCGACCACGCGGGCTAGCGGCTAAACGCCCTTTCGCTCGTACTCCCAGGTTCCGCCCCGCGCCCAGAGACGATGGCGTTGCCCCGCGCGTTCGACGTCGCCCGCTTCGTAGCCCGCGTCTCCCGGATACAGAATGCACACGCAGTCTTCCAAGCGATGGATCTGGGGACGAAACGTGATCAGTTCCGCGGAACCGAGTTTGTGCAGGGCGTCATCGGACTTCTCGAACTCCGTGAGCCAGCTGACGGTGACGAAGGTCGGCGGCGCGAGACTCAAGTCGCCGCTGTGCTGGGCCTCGACCGCGGCCGCGGGGGTGAGCCAACGGTGGGAACCGATCTCCGAGCCGTCGACCTGGACCTCGGATTCCGCGGAAACCGCCGCGAGGTAGAACCAGGTGTCGAAGCGCTTGCTGCGGATGGCTGGCGTGATCCAACGCGAGATCCGAACCAACCCGGATGCGTCCAGCGAGAGCCCCGATTCCTCGTGGGTCTCTCGCACGGCGGCTTGTCGGGCAACCCGTTCCAGGTCGTTCTCCGCCGCGGCAACGCGGTCGATGTCTTCGACCTTTCCGCCCGGGAAAACCGAAGGACCGGGCTTTCCCTTCTTCCCCACCCGCTCGAGCAGCAACACTTCGAGCCCTTGTCGCCCGTCGCGCACGACGGCCACGGTGGCGGACGGCAGCGGTTCCACGCGATCGCTCATGCGGACTTCCAGGCGGACAACAGGTCTTCCGTCGCCACCAACGTGGACACCGCGTCGAGGGTGTGGGCAAACACGGCCTCGACATAGTCGTCCGGGAATCCCGCGACGGCATCGCGGGGAATCACGACCTGGTAGGCGGAGTTCACCGCATCGAGGGCGAGATTGATGATCGCGACATTGACCGAAACCCCCACGCCGACGAGCGTCTCGATGCCCCGGTTGCGGAGCACGAAATCGAGTTCCGTACCGTGAAATGGCGACAAGCCGTGTAGCCGCGGTAGGACGAGATCCGTTGGCGCCACTTCGATCTCCGGAACGATTTGCGCCGCAGGCGTGCCGGGGTGAAGCGGGTTGGGCGATTTCGCCATGTACTGAAAGATGCGCGCGTTGTGATTCGCACCGAGGCCGTCGGGACGGCGTTCGGCCGTGCAGTGAATCACCATCACGCCGTTGGCGCGAGCGGCTTGCAGCAAGCGCACGATGTTGGGCAGCACCTTCTGTCCGGCGGCCGCCAGGTCAGGCAGCGCCGAAAGATCGCCCACGACTCCGCGTTGCATCTCCTGGGTTACGAGTGCGGTGGTCTTCGGGTCGACCCGATCCGCCAGGCTCGGTAGCGCCATGGCCACCTCCGAATTTCGTGTGGAAAGCGTCCGCCCAGGCGCTGGCCTAGATCGAAACGCTTTCGCGATCCAGCACCGTTGCCGCGATCCGCTCTTCGAGCTGACGGGTGCCCCACCAGGTGAGCTGCAATTGCTTCGCGCGCCGGAAGTAGAGCTGAATATCGTACTCGATCGTGAAACCCACGCCGCCGAAGACCTGTTGCGCCATGGCGGTGAGATCGCGGAAGGTCTGACACGCAAAGAGTTTCGCCATGGGGGCCAGTCGTTCGATCGGGCGATTTTCCGAACGCGCCCAGGCGGCCTCGTAGACCAGCGTGCGTCCCCCATCCACGGCCGTCGCAGCATCGGCGAGGTAGTGCGCCACCGCCTGGAAGGCACCGAGGGGCTTGTCGAACTGATGGCGATCCTTGGCGTATTGCACCGTCAAGTCGAGCGCCGCTTGGGCACCCCCGATCGCCTGGGCGGACAATGCAATGATTCCGTCGTACATGGCGGACTCGAACAAATTCCAGCCCTGGGCCGCAGCCCCGATGCGGTTGGCGACCGGAACGCGCACATCGCGCAACGTCACCTCGTATTGGGTATCCGACGCGAGGCTCTGCTGTTGTCGAAGCGTCACACCGGCGCTGGCCGGATCCACGAGGTAAAGGTCGATGTCGCGATCCCCGTCACCACTGCGGGCGAGTACGAGCAACGCACTCGCGGAGCTGGCGAACAGAACGTGGCGCTTCGTTCCCGCGAGCACGATGTCATCGCCGTCCGCCCGCGCGCGCAGCTGGATTCCCCTGGGGCCGTCGCTGCCCTTGGGCTCGAGCCAGGCCGGGGTCAGAATCGCCTCGCCGGATGCGATCTTGGGCAACCAGGTTTTCTTCTGCTCCTCACTGCCCCCCTCGAGCAGAATTCCCGCAGAGAGGATCGCGCTCACGAAGTGCGGCGACGGACACAGAGAACGCCCGAATTCTTCGTACACGATGGCGACGTCCAAAGCCCCCTGCTCGGAACCGCCGTAGGACTCGGGAATCGCAATGCCCAACAGACCGAGTTCGGCCATCTGCTTCCAAAGCTCCGAGGGAAACCCCACGGCGTCGTCTTCCATGGCGCGAACCGTCTCGAGGGGTGCGTATTCGTCGCACACCCCGCGGACCATCTCCCGCATCACTTCTTGTTCTTCGGAAAAATCGAGATCCATGTTGTCGTTTCCTTCCTGGCCTACGGTCGCCAGTCCGAGCCTTTGCGCCGCCACGGGTTGTCGCCTTCGTTTTCCGGCAGCGCCACGCGAACTTCACATTGCGTCATGGTCTTGTCTTCGACGCGAACCTCGACGTCCAGATCCACCCAACTGCAACCCACGTCGTCGGTTCCCACGCCCTTTACCGAGCCGCAAAACACCATGCGGTCTCCCGGGAACACGGAATCCTTCATGCGGAACTTCATCCGCCCGAGGCGACCCGTGGGGCCGGTCCAATCGGTGATGTAGCGCTCGAACCAGGCCGCTTGATTCGGTGTGTTGAGGAAGATGTCGCGGGTGCCATTTCGGTTGACGGCGAAATCCTTGTCGTGATGCATGGGGCGCCAGTCCCGACTCGCCAACGCACCCAACACCACGGTCGTCGCCGTCACGTCGACGGCGAGTTCCGGCAGGGCATCTCCGGTCTTGACCGCGTTGGCGGTCAGTCCGCGCGCAGCGCTCATTGGGCGTCCCTCCGATAGCCGAAGCCCGTATAGCTTTCTTTCCCCACGGATTCACCGCGTTGATTCTCGTATTCGACGTCGATCACCCAGAAACGACCGCGGCCGAGTTTCGTCGTCTTGGGTTCACTCACCGAACGCAGCACCTGCCAGGTGCGCAGCCGGTCGCCGGGTCGGACGGGCTCACCGAGAATCAGCGTGTTGTCGGTCATCACCGCTTCCGGCAGTTCCAAGGTCGCCTTCAAGTCGAAGTGAACCTGCAGGGGTTGAACTTCGCGCGTGCGACCCGGTGCCCAATAGTGGGGACGAAACCATGCGGAAAGCATGGTGGGGGGCGCGATCCAGCCGCCCGTGAGTTCCTGAGCCACCTTCTCGTCCCAGAAGAGCGGGTTGCCATTCTGCACCGCGGCGCAGGTATTGAACACATAGCCGCGCTCGACGTCGAACTCGCCCTCTTCGAGGTACCGCTTCTCGTCGATCCAACCCAAGACTTCGCTGGGCAAATCGCTCATGCCACCACTCCTTCACTGCGTAGCGCCGCGATGTCGTCGGCGGGAATCCCCACCTCGCGCAACAGCGCTTCCACGTCCGTGTGATCCGGGCCCGCGAGCGCGTAGGCCTGGTCCGAGCGGGGCGCCCCCGCCAATACCGGACCGATCTGACGGAACGTTCCCGCATCGGGGTGGCGCGCCTCGACGAACACGCCGCGCTGTTGGAAGTGCGGATCCCGGGCCACTTCCTCCACGGAATGGACCGGGGACACACAAGTGCTCGCCGGCGCGAGCTCTTCCACCCAGGTATCCCGATCCTTGCCCGCGAAGACGTCTCGAAACGCCGCGCGAATCTCGTCCTGGCGCGCGTCGTCGAGTTGGAAGGGAATCCATTCTTCGAGTCCGAGCGCTCGACACAGGTTGGCGAAGAAGGCGGGTTCGATGGCCGCCACCGCGAGCCAACCGCCGTCGCGGGTCGCATACAGGTCGTAACACGCGTAGCGCCCCGTCAGGATGTCGTGTCCCGGACCCGGCGCCTCGCCTGTGGCGAGATGTTGATCCACCGCCAGCGCCATCAAGGACAGCACCCCTTCGGCGACGGAGACATCGAGGTACGCGCCCTCCCCTGTCGCATCGCGCGCAACCAGCGCAGCGAGGATCGCGATCACCGCGTGCATTCCCCCGGCCGCGCTGTCGGCAACGGTTGCGCCGGGGATCGGGGGCCCCCCGTCGGCGCGACGCCCGCTGCAGTGCAGAAATCCCCCGAGCGCCAAATAATTGAGATCGTGGCCCGCCCATTGGGAATACGGTCCGTCCTGTCCGTAACCACTGGTCGAGCAAAAGATGATGCGCGGATTTCGCGCGCGCAGCACTTCGTAGCCGAGCCCCAGGCGTTCCATCACACCCGGTCGATAGCTTTCGATCACCACGTCGGATTTCTCGGCGAGGCGCAGAAATGCATCGCGCCCGCCCTCCGCTTTCAGATCGATGCGAATGCGCTCCATCTCGCGTTGTCCGCTGTAGGCGTAGAACGGCGGCACGATCTGGACGCCGCCCTTGCGCGGCGGCGCTCCCACCTTGACCACCCGCGCGCCGTAATCGGAGAGCATGCGAGAACAGCGCGCCGCGGGACCGACCGTCGAAAGGTCGAGCACGCGGATCGCGGACAGTGCGGGAGTGGCGTTTCGGGAAGTCACGACTAGAAGTTCTTCGGCAATCCCAGCTTGCGCCGCGCGATGATGTTCTTCTGGATCTCCGACGCGCCGCCGCCGATCGTATCGATGACCGAGTAGCGGTAGCTCATCTCCGGACGCCCGCGCAGGGGGGCTTCCGGGGTGTGGACCCGAAGCTGCCCACCGGGCCCCGCGATTTCGAGGGTCGCGTTGGCGAGACGCTGGGAGAGCCCCGTCGCAAACAACTTGTACTCCGAAGCTTCACAGGTGGGCGGCTTGCCGCCGGCGAGGGAAGCCGCGACGAACTTGAGCCCCAACACGCGGGCGACTTCGGTCCGGGTCACGAGTTCGGCGATCTTCGATCGCACCAGGGGATCGTTCTTGAGTGGCTCCCCGTCGCGCTCTTCGCCGCGCACGTAATCGACGAGCTCTTCCACCCGTTGGTGAATCGGCGAGAAGGTAAACATCGTGAAACGCTCGAGATCGAGGGCTTCGGAGATGTATTGGAACCCCTTGTTGAGGTCGCCGACGACGTAATCATCGCTCACGTCCACGTTGTCGAAATACACCTGATTGGTGATCTCGTCCCCGATGGTGGGCATGGGTTGCACGGTCAGCCCCGGATGGTCCATGGGAATCAGGAACAACGTGATGCCGTAGTGCTTCTTGACCTCGTGATCCGTGCGCGCGCCCACCCAATACCAGTCCGCAAAGTGCGCGGAAGTGGTCCAGGTCTTTTCTCCGTTGAGCACCCAACCGCCCTCGGTCTTCTCGGCGCGCAACTGCATGTTGGCGGCGTCCGAGCCCGCTTGGGGCTCGCTGTACCCCACCGCAAATTCGATCTCTGCGTTGATGATCTTGGGCAGGAATTCGCGCTTGAGCTTCTCGTTGCCGTGACGGATCAACGTCTTGCCGATGATGCCGACGCCCTTGCCGATCTGCGGCGCACCGCGACGCGCCAGGGCTTCGTTCAGGATGTACTCGTAAACGCCGCTGCGCTCGGAGCCGCCGTATTCCTTGGGCCAGGTCATGCCGAGCCAGCCCTGCGCCGCGAGTTTCTTCATGAATGCGCGGCGCGCCGGCGTGTCCACGATCTGCGCCATGTTCTCGCGCGTCACGTCCATGACGTCGGGCGTTTCGTGTTCATCCAGGAAGGCTTCGACCTGGCGCGAAAAGTCTCGTTCGGCTTCGGAAAACTCAAAGTCCAAGATGGATTCCTCCCGGAACTGCGGACCGGGAGATAGTATACGATACGTTGCGTATAGTAAATCGCCGAATAAATAGTCTTTCGTTTTCAATGGGTTACGCGCATCGCCTAGTTGCGAAACGGCAAATCCAAGCCGCGGCGGGCGATGATGTTCTTCTGGATCTCCGAGGTCCCGCCTCCAATCGTATCCACCACCGTGTAGCGGTAGGAGCGCTCGAAGCGCCCGGCCAGTGGTGCCCCGTCCTGGCCGGGTTTCAGTTGCCCTTCGGGCCCGAGCAGGTCGAGGGCCGCGTTGCTCACGCGCTGCCCCAGCTGGGTCATGAAGAGCTTGTACATGGACGATTCGACCGTGGGCACACCGCCCTTGATGGCTTCGCTGATGACCCGTCGCTGCAACATGCGCGCAACCTCGAGTTGCGTCACGAGTTGCGCGGTGGTCTGGCGCACGTGCGCGGTCTGCTTCAGCGATTCGCCGTCGCGTTCGCCACTCGCCAGGTATTCGCAAAGCGCTTCGACTTTCTTTTCGAGCGGTCCCACGGGCATCATGGCGAACCGCTCCAGATCGAGGGCTTCGCAGATATAGGTCCAGCCGTGGTGCGCCTCGCCCACGACGAAATCGTCGCTGACCCAGACGTCGTCGAAGAAGACTTCATTGGTGCGTTCATCACCGATCGTCCAGGTCGGTCGAATCGTCAGACCCGGATGATTCATTTCCAACAGAAAGAGCGTGATTCCCCGGTGCTTCGACGCCGCCGGATCCGTGCGCGCGCCAAACCAGTACCAGTCGGCGAAATGTGCGGAGGTGGTCCAGATCTTCTGGCCGTTGATGCGCCAACCCGCCCCGTCGCGTTCCGCCTTGAGCTGCATGTTGGCGGCATCGGAGCCGGCCTGGGGCTCGCTGTACCCGATCGCAAACTCGATTTCGCCGCGGATGATGCGCGGCAGGAAATAGGATTTGAGTTTCTCGTTGCCGTGACGAATGATCGTCTTCCCCACGATGCCGACGCCCTTGCCGGGCTGCGGCGCCCCCCAGCGCGCCAGGGACTCCGTGAGCAGGAAGTCGTAGATCCCCGGGAGTTCGGCGCCGCCGTACGCCTTGGGCCAGGACATCCCCAACCACCCCTGCTCGGCCAGCTGAGCCATGAAGGCCCGTTTGGCTGGGGTATCGACGGTCTGAGAAAGCTGTTCGGGGTTCGTATCCATCACGTCCGGCGACTGATTCTGGGCGAGAAAGGCCTCGACCTCCGCCTGAAACGCGCCCTCTTCCGGTGAGAAATCAAAATTCATGGCGAGAGCGAGATTAGCGCCTCCGCCGCGCTCGCGGGTGTAGACTGGGCCCGCGGCCAGCACCAGGGAGGGGCCGGTTCATGCTCATCCGCGTGCGGAAAGCGGCTCAGCCGGAGCTGGTGTATTGCCTCGAAATCCGCCGCGAAGTTTTCATCGACGAACAACGCGTTCCGCCGGATCGTGAACTCGACGATCTCGACGCGAAGTGCGTTCACTTCCTGGCACTCTACGGCGATGAACCCGTGGGGACCGGTCGCCTGCGCGACTACGGTCCGGGCACGGCGAAAATCGAACGCGTCGCCGTGCGCCACAACTGGCGCAAGCGCGGCGTCGGCGCGGCACTCGTGAGTGCCCTCGAGAGCTGGGCTTGCCAGCGCGGTCGCCGCGAGTTGGTTCTATCCGCGCAACTCGATGCACTGCCCTTCTACGAGTCCCTCGGGTACCGAACCCGGGGCCCCGAGTTCCTCGATGCCGGCATCCCCCATCGCCACATGCACAAACGCATGCGCACGGGACGGACGCGCCGCCGCACGCCGCAAGCCACGGTGAGTACGGCGCCCAGGCCGTAAGGTCACGCCGCCGCCCTAGATCCGCGTCAATTCGATTTCGGATTCGTCTTCGAGAAAGCGTCTTCGCCGCGGGCCAGAATGACCTGCGCGTTGTTGAGCCCGATCTGGCAGGCGCGCGGCGCTTGCGGGCTCGGTTTGCAGCGCGACCAGATCCCCAGCAAAGCGTTGGGGTCGAAGGGCGCCGCGTGATGGTAGTAGGCGACGAAGCGTTGGCTGGCCCTGCGCGCGTTGCCCACGGGAACCGGCCCCGGATCGCTTCGAAACAACGGCCCGAGCACGCTCAAGCTCGCTTCGTCGATCCCCATGGCCACGGGGTTCACGCGCTTGCGCGCGGCAGCCAGTACATCGCCCAGCACCGCCGAACCTGGTGCGTCCCGGCGCCACTCTGCCAGCAGGGAAGCGCACAAGGTGCCGCGGTACTTGCACGTTTCGAGCACGATCTGGCGCCGCACGGCGTCCGGTAGCTGCCCGCCCCGGCGCGCCGCAAAACGGCGAACCAGGGACGACCGGGCCCCGATCTCGCGCGCCGCACCGAACCCCGTGAAGGGCAGTCTCGCATTCCCGCCGAGAAAGAATCCGCGACCCGCGCGATCGTTCAGCAGCGGGTGATACAGCGTGTGAATCGGCCCGGCGAAATGCGCCGCGTGAAAGACGCCATCGGGCAGGATCTCGTGGGCGAGCAGTGCCGCGAAGCCGTGGACGTCCGAACGTTCCAACCCCGCCTTGAAATCCGCACGCGCGGCGCGTCGCTCGAGGCGTTCCAGATCCGTCGGCGGACCCGCCTTGCGACCGATCAGCAACAGGTCGGAACCCAGGGTGTACCAGACGGAAACGCGGTCGAATACTTCCGCGTAGGTGCGCAATACGAGTCCCATGGATTCCGAATCCGTTTCGTACTCGTGAAACCATTGTGCGTAGACACCGCCCGGCGTGAGTCGATCGCGCGCGGTTTCCAAGAACTCGCGGCTGTAGAGCATCTCGACACCCGTCACCCAGGGATTGCTGGGCTCGGAGACGATCACACCGAATTTCTCCGTCCCGCGCAGCAAAGCGCGAAACGCGTCGCGGCGCACCAACCTGACTTTCGGACTCTGGGACGCCTGCAGGTTGGCGAAATCGAACAGCGGCGCGGCCTCCAGCACGCCCGGCGAGATTTCCGCCACCACGACTTCCCGCGATTCTTCGAGGGCCGCCAGTTCGCCCACGGTGA
Organism: Deltaproteobacteria bacterium; assembly: GCA_029261875.1. Classification (GTDB taxonomy): domain Bacteria; phylum Myxococcota_A; class UBA9160; order UBA9160; family JAJDAL01; genus JAJDAL01. The sequence goes on along the minus strand of JAJDAL010000045.1, from coordinate 34,566 downwards.
TCCCGGTACCGAAGCCGATCACGAAGGAACGCGAGGCATCGTCGGTCAAGAGCGCCGGAACCAACGCGAGCATCGCCGTCGTGGTGTAATCCACGACCGTCGAACCGTCGGGTTTCCCGTTGTTGAGGATCACGCGAACGGTTCGGCCCGGTTGGTCCATGCGTTCGAGAACGGCGACGGACTGGGTGGGATCGTCGTTGTAGTACGCAACCTCGACCTTACCGCGCCGCTCCTTCACCGCGGCTTCCACGCCCTGGTAGGTCGATTCGACGGCGCGGCGCTGACGGAACAACCCCAGACTCAGGCGTTTCGGTTGCCAGTCTTCGAGCAACAACAGGACGACGAGGCACGGAACGAGCATCGCGGCGCCACCCAAGAGCGGCGGAATCCGGTAGAGGGCCAGGGTCAACAACACCGCGGCCAAAACGAGGAAGAGAACCGCCACGCGGTAGACCTCGTGCAGGTCCAACCAGAAGAGCAGCGCGTACCCACCCAGGAGCGCGCCGATCAGGGACCCGACCGTGTTCCAGCTGTAGATCCGGCCCGCCACCGCCCCCAGGTCCGCATCGCGACTGCGCAGGTGATGGAACAGCAACGGGAGCGTGGCGCCGGACAAGACGATGGGCGGCCCGGCCAAGACGAGGACGCCGAGGAATGCGGCGCCGTAGAAAGGGTAGAAGGACGCGGATTGATCGCGGAACAGCGTGCGCAACACGTGGGCCCAATAGGGGGCATCTTGCAGAACCCCGTAGACCCCGACCATCAGGGCCACGAGCGACCACTGATTCACCACCAGCAGGGCGCGCGGGATTCGGGTGAAGGCCGACACCCCGAAGCTCCCCAAGGCGATGCAGAGCACGAACACGGCGACCACCATGGAGAACGTAAACTGCGAGGATCCGAAGGACAGGCCGCCGACGCGGATCAGAATGGTCTGAAACACGATCATCGAAAACCCGACGCACCAGGCCACGGCGGCATAGGAGGTCGTCGAAACGGGCGCTCCGGGTTTCGGCGCCTCCGCTGGCACGTCACTCCGAATCAGAAAGCCCATCCCCGCGTAGAGGATCCCCGCTGCGACGTTGATGGCGCCCATCATGGCCATCACGCGGACCAGCCCGAAGCTCGGGATCAAATAGAAGCCCGCCGCCAGCGCGCCCGCGAAAGCCCCCACGGTGTTGAACGCGTAGACGAAAGCGTGAATCCGCGTGGCGTCGTCGAGTCCACGGGCGAGCCCCTGGGTGAGCAGCGGAATGGTTCCCCCCATGAGCACCGTGGGGGGCCCGATGAGAAGCACCGCGAGCGCCACGTCGAAGGCAAAAGAGACCACCGCCGCGTCCGGCGGTACGACGGCGGAGAACCCGCGCACGACTTCGAACAGCTCGGGAAACACAAAGACGTACAACCCGATGGCGATCTCGACGACGCCGTAGGTGAGGAGCAACGGGGGACGCCGCCCGGCAGCCCTCGCCCGGGCCACCAGCCGGCGGCTCACGGCGCCGAACAGCGAATACCCCACGGCGAGCCCCGCCAAGAAGATGCTCAATACGGCGGCGGTGGCCTCGCTATCGGAGCCCAGGAGCGAGGCCAGGTACTTCTGCCAGCTGACTTCGTAGACGAGCCCACTAAAACCCGTGAGCACGGTCAGCAGCAGCGCCACACTTCGCAACATTTCCTGGGGCTCCCGGTTCGATCGGCCCCTGATCTTGGCACATCCGGCGCGCGAAAACGCGCCCTCCCCTTTAGGGGGTGCAGGTCCCCTGAGCCACGAGGTTGATCGTCCCGAACTGATTCACCGTACCCGTGTTGGTCCCCAACGTGTTCTCGGCGTTGAAGGTTCCGGGTGCCTTCTGGAAGAGTCGATAATCAGTGTCGCTCGTATTGTTGAGGAGCTGGGCGCAGATGTTGGTGGTTCCGCCCTGGTCGATATTGATTCCGAAATCCGTATTCCCGGTGGCCGTATTCGACACCAGCAGGATATCGACATCGGATGTCCCGGTGGCACTCACATCGATGCCGTCTTCCGCGTTGTTGTTGAGCGCGTTCGACGTCATGGTCCCCCCCACGGTCGAGTTGTCACCGGCTGAGATCGCAATGCCGTCGTCCGTTCCGTTGGCGAGCGTATTCGAAGTGAAGTTGAACGAGAACTGCGAATTGTTGAGGGCGGCAACTGCGAGTCCAAACTCGGTATTGGAGATGGCGTTCCCCGAGGCCGTCAGGTCGAACTGCGCATCGTCTCGGGAAATTGCCAAGACGCCGCCTGCCACCGCGGAGGCGACGTTGTTCGTGAAGGTAAGGTTGACGATCGAGTCGTCCTCCGCCTGAGCGACGGCAAACGCCGACCCCGCCGCTACGCGGGTGCTGTTGTTCGACGCTGCAGTGAGGGTGATCTGGCCGTTTCCCTGAGCGAGAACGATCAAGTCGTGGTTGTCGCCGTTGCTCGTATTGTTCGAATAGGTGGCCGTCACCTGACTCGTGCTCACCGCCCCCACGCTGAAGCTGTTGTCGTTGCTCGTGAAGGTGTTGCCCGTGACCGTGGCGCTGCCCACAACACCCGCACCCGTGTTGTTGACCAGAACGCCACTCGCCGCGGATCCCGAGATGCTGTTGGACGTGATGGTCGCGGTCCCGGAAAGGTTGGCGAGCTGGATCCCGTATTGCCCCGCATTGCTGATGGTGTTGTCGTGGATGTTGGCGCTCGTGATTCCGCTGCCCACGATACCGTCGTTGTTCGCCGACGCGATGTTGAGCCCCGCCACCTCGTTGTTGTCCGCGAGGGTCACGGCATCGCCCGCCGTGTTCGTGATGAGGGGTGCGGTTCCCGCGGCCAGCACCTGGATGCCGCTCACCACCAGGGCCACGCCTTCACCGATCAGTTTCTGATCGTTCTTGAGGGTGACGCCCGCATTCTGACCCGTCGTCGTCCCGTCGCCCCGCGCGATGTAGATGATGTCCTCGACGCCGCTGGCCGCTTCCGCCAGGGCGAGGCTGTTGAAGGGATTGGCCTGGGTTCCGTCGCCGCCGGCCGCGGCGTTGTTCTGCACGAACAGGACGTCGAGATTGGCACCGCCGATCGAAATGGGTGCGAAGACCGCGGAGCCGCGCGTCTGCGACACCTTGTCGGAGGTGAAGATGTCGATGTCGCGAACCACGCGCGCGGCGAAGCGATCCGCGAGACGGTCGCGCGCTTCGGCGCTGGGTTTGCGACCCAGGCTCCAACGAAATTCCAAGAATCCCTCGGTGCCGCGAATGCGATCCCGGGAGACCGACGCGCCGAGGGTAAAGCGTTTCGAGAATGGCGCCTCGAAGCGGATGCGGCTCCCGAGCGTCGTCGGTGCCCCCTTGCCTTTGAAGCGATACCCCGCCGCGTAGGCCCGAATGCTGGGCCACAGCGTCAACGGGCGCCCGACCTCCAGGTCGAAGCCCCGCAAGGGGCGTTCGAAGGTGTCGCGAAACACGTTTCCGTGGGCGAGCAGAGTCGTGCCCGAAAACATGCTTGCCGCCGGGGTGACGAGTTCACTGCCCACGGGCTTCCGGACGTTTTCCGGCAGGTAGGCGTTGGCGCGGAATTCCCAGATGCTGCCCTGAGCCTCGAGGCCCACCGTCGCCTGGCGAAACCAATTGCCGTGTTCGCTACGCCGATGATCGGCGAAGGCGTGCGCCCCGAGCACCCAATCCCCGACGGATCGCCGATACCCGAGCCCCGCGTTGCCCTCGAACACGTCGCGGCTTCCCACCAGCGTCCGAAAATCGAGGAACAGGAGCTGGGATTCCCATTGCAGGACGGGCCAGAAGACATCGACGCTTCCCAGAATCCGGTCGGTCCCGGGCAGGAGCGATAGGTCCAGGCGCGGCGCGATTTCACCCGCGCGCCCTTCGCCCGCCAACGCGAGAGCCAGCACCGCTGCCACCCACCATTTCATTTTGAAATAAGAACGTCCCACGCGCCCCACCGCGCCGGGGGGCAGCGCACAGTCGTGCACTGGTACGTATCGGCCGATCGCCCGATGGATTAATTAGGGAAACCGGGCCTAATGGACCCGGCGCTCGTGCCCTTTCCAGTAGGCCTCGCGCAGCTCGCGCTTGAGGATCTTCCCGGTGGGATTGCGCGGCAGTTCGTCGACGAAATCCACGGACTTGGGTCGCTTGTAGCCGGCGATTTGATCCTTCGCGAATTCGATCACTTGCGCTTGCGTAAGGGTCGAGCCCGGGGCGCGAACCACCACCGCCTTCACGGACTCGCCCCAGCGCTCGTCCGGAACCCCGATCACCGCGACATCGGCGATCTCCGGATGGGCGTAGAGGACCGACTCGACTTCCGCGGGGTACACGTTCTCACCGCCGGATACGATCATGTCCTTCACGCGGTCGTGGATGTAGAGGTAGGCGTCCTCGTCCAGATAGCCCGCGTCGCCGGTGTAGAACCAACCGCCCCGAATCGATTGGGCCGAGGCCTCGGGGAGATTCCAATACCCCTTCATCACCGAATCACAGCGCACGACGATCTCGCCCACGTTGCCAGGTGCACATTCGTTGCCCTCGCCATCGAGGATGCGGATGTCGCAGCCGAAGACCGCTTTGCCCGCGGCCCTCAGCTTGGGGCTCCCGACCACGTGATCTTCGGCGGCGAGCGTGACGATCGCGCCGGAGGTCTCGGTCAAGCCGTAGGCCTGCACGAAGCCGCAGCCGAAACGTTCCATGGCCTGGACGAGCAACTCCTCGGGGATCGGGGAAGCGCCGTACAAGATGGTTTCCAGTGAAGAGAAATCCGTCTTCGCGCTGTTCGGATGCAGCAGCAGGAAATTGAGCATGGCGGGTACGAGGAACGCGTGCTGGATGCGATGCTGTTCGATGGTCTCGAGCACCGCGCCCGGTTCGAATTCCCGCGTGACCACCACCGTGACACCGGAGTACAACAGAAACAACGCGTACCCCGTACCGCCGATGTGATACAGGGGGACCGAAACCAGGCCGCTTCCACCGGGTGCGGTGGTCCCGAAACCCAGGCTCGCCACGGACATCAGCGAAAAGAGATTGTCCGGCGTGATCTCCGCCCCCTTGGGATGACCCGTGGTGCCACTGGTGTAGAGCTGCCAGGTGGTTTCGGATTCCCGCGTATCCGCTACGGGATCGACGTCCGAGGCGGCGTCGCGCCAGGCTTCGTAGGGCGCCCAGTTTTCCGGCCCTTCGTCGAAACGGACGATCTGGCGCACTTTGGCGAGTTCCGGTTCGATGCTTCGAACCGCATCCGCAAACTCCCCGCCCACGATCAGCACCGTGGCTTCCGCATCGTTGATCACGTAGGCGATCTCCGGTGCCGCGAGGCGCCAATTCACGGGGGTGAAGACCCCGCCCGCCTTCGCAATTCCGAACATCACTTCGAAGAATCGATCGTGCCCCTTGTCGAGCACGCACACGTGATCGCCGGGTCGCAAGCCGGATTCCCGCAACGCATTGGCGACGCGATTGGCCGCCCGATCGAGTTGCGCGAAGCTCAAACGCCGATCGCCGTGAACGATGGCAGCCTGGTCCGGGTGCTGATTGGCGCGCCAACGCAGCAGAGATCCTACGGTTCGCATGGGGCTCTCCGAAAAACCGCCTGCGGGGCTCAGGCGGAGGGGGGTTGGCTCGATCCGTTGGTCCCGTTCGGCCGAGCGGGCGTGGCTTCGGCGGCGGACTCGCTGGGAATCGCTGCGGGGCTCGGCTCCACGTGGACCTGATTCTCGCGCACCAGCCAACGCAGCTCGTCGAAGGATTCCTGAATCGCCGTCACGAAGGCCGACAGATCCGGCACCAGGTCGTAGTCGGCGTTGAATCCCCAGCACAAGCGCCCGTCGTAGGACATGAGCGCGATCCCCAACCCGAGATTGTCGAGCAACGGAACGTGGGGATAGGCTTCCTGCATCCGGGCTCCCAGGCAGTACATGGGAATCTGCGGTCCGGGCACGTTGGTGACCACCATGTTGAAGGGCAGGAGTCGCGTGATGTTGCGCGCGCCCAGCGACAACAGCGTCGACGGGGTGTATTCCGCCGCCTGGGTCAGGATCTCCGCCGCAACCGCACGCTTGGACCCCTTGAGTTCCGCGGTGCGCGCACTGATCTGCTCCAATTGTTTGCGTGGATCGCGTTCGGAAACTGGCAAGGCCACCACCCAGGCCGATACGCGATTGCCCAGCGTTCCCCGCTCGGAATCCGAACGCACGCTGACGGGCGTCATCACCCGAAAATCGATTTCATCGAGGTTCACCTGGCGTAGTTCGAGAAAGCGCCGCACCGCGCCGGTCACGACCGTCAGTACCAGATCGTTCAGGGTCCCACCCAGGGCCCGGCGCATGGATTTGATCTCCGCCAAATCCATGGTCAGCCAATCGAAGCGGCGATGGGGCCCGATCGGTCGATTGAGGGGCGTGGTCGAAGCGCGCCGCATGCTGGCTCCGAGGGTGTCGGCGATCGCGCGAAACCGCACGCTGACTTCGCGACGCGCGTCGTCGGCTTCGCGGGCGAAGCGTCGGATGTCGCGCAGGGTTTCGAAGGGCAGCGAAGCCCTGCGAAAGATTTCCTGGCCCAACAATTCGAGGCCACCCGGGGTCGGGCGCGGCATGTAGCGCGGCGCCTCGGGAATCGACGTGTCCGGGGTCAGCCGCATCAGAATCTTCAGCAAATCGACGCCCGACACGCCGTCGATCATGCAGTGGTGAACCTTGGAAATCATGGCGAAGCGATCGCCCTCGAGACCTTCCACGATCCACATTTCCCACAGGGGTCGGCTGCGGTCGAGGTGTTGCTGCATGATCCGCGCGGACAAGCGTTTGAGCTGTTCCTCGCTGCCGGGCTTCGGCAAGCTCGTGTGGCGCACGTGGTAGTCGAGGTTGAAGCGGTCGTCGTCGACCCACACCGGGTGATTCTCGATCGGCACCCAAGCCAGGCGCTGGCGATAGCGCGGAATCAGATGCAGCTGCGCCGCAACGAAACGCTTGATCCCTTCGGCATCGACGCCACCGTTGGCGGTGCGCAGCCCTCCTGCCTCGAAGATCATCGTGGAGGCCACGTGCATGTAGGCCTCGTCCTTCTCCAGGAGCAAGAAAGAATGGTCGAGAGCCGTCAATCGGTCGTAGCCGTAGGCCGCCATATCGGTCACTTCCCCCGCAGACTCGCCGAGAAACCCGGCGGCGTCCGCAAACACCCGCGACCGACCATGATAAACCGTTCGCGCCCGTTTGGGGCGGGGGCTTTTCCCGCTGTCATCTGCGGCAACTCCAGCGTAGAATCGGGTGCTGGAGACCCCCCATGGCCCGCTATGAACGACTTTCGGTCATCGACCGGACTTTCCTCGACATCGAGCGGGGAAATTATCCCCAGCACGTCGCGGTCACGATGATCTTCGAGGGCGGCTCGCTGTTGCGCCGGGACGGAGGGATCGCGGCGGACCGCATCCGCGATCACCTGGCCTCCCGCCTGCACAAGATTCCCCGCTACCGTCAGAAGATCGCGTGGATCCCGCTCGAGAATCACCCGGTGTGGGTCGACGACGACCGCTTCAACCTCGACTACCACGTGCGCCATTCCAGCTTGCCCGAGCCCGGCGACGAACGACAACTCAAGCGCCTGGCCGGTCGAATCATGTCCCAGAAGCTCGACCGCGGAAAACCGCTGTGGGAAGTCTGGGTGGTGGAAGGCCTCGAGGGCGATCGTTTCGCGCTGATCACGAAGTCCCATCACTGCATGATCGACGGTATTGCGGGCGTGGATCTGATGGCGGTGTTGCTCTCGCCCACGCCAAACGATCCGACCCCGGAACCCGTCGAATGGATTCGCGAACCGGTACCCAGCGCAATCGAACTCGCGGGACGCGAGTTCGGCCGGCGGCTGACGACGCCATTGCGCGCGCTCGGTGGATTGAATTGGGCGCTCCGCAATCTCGCCGAAGCGCGTGACGAATTCACCGAACGCGTAACGGCGCTCCGGGAAGCCCTGGCCTCGGGAATGAATCCAGCCTCGGAAACGCTCCTCAACCGCCCGGTGGGGCCGCACCGGCGCTTCGACTGGCTGACCTTCGAACTCGAACACGTGAAAGCCGTCAAGAATCGTCTCGGCGGCACCGTGAACGATGTCGTGCTGGCCACGGTTGCGGGCGCGCTTACGCGCTTCCTCGTGAAGCGCGGGATTCCCAACCAGACCCTGCAGCGGCTCGATTTTCGCGCCATGGTGCCCGTCAGCATGCGGGCGGCGTCGCAACGGGGAACGACGGGAAATCAAATTGCCTTGTGGGCGGTCTCGCTCCCGCTCGGGAGCGAGGATGCGCGCGCCCGACTCGCCAACGTGCGCGAAGTCACCGAGACCCTGAAACATTCGCGCCAGGCCCTGGGTGCCGAAGTATTGGCGGCGGTGAGCGAATGGACCGTCCCGACGCTGCTCTCGACCGCCACCCGCGCCGCGTACCGCATGGGCGCCGCAAACCTGGTGGTCACCAACGTCCCGGGTCCGCAGATCCCCCTCTACATGTTGGGATCGCGCATGTTGGACACCTATCCCATGCTGAACCTGCTCACGAATCACACCCTGGGAGTCGCCCTCTTCAGCTACGCGGGCAAGCTCCAATGGGGCTTGATGGCAGATTGGGATCTGGTCCCGGACCTCCACGACTTCGCGCTCGCGCTCGAGGAATCCTTTGCGCAGATCTGTGACGTCGCCGAGGTGAAGCGCGCGACGCCCGCCACCCTGGAGCCAACCGCCGAGCGCTCCGAGGCGTCTCTCTAACCCATCGACCTCGTTCGTTTTTTTTGGCCTGGCGTCGATTCGCGCGATCTCGTAGGCTTTCGAAGTGAAACAAAGTTCAGTTGCTGAATCTCTCGTCAGCCCTCCCCTGCGCGCCCCGGAGCGCAGCCGGGCGGAAACCCGACGACGCCTGGTCGCGGCAGGAACGGCGTTGTTCGCCCAGCGCGGACTGCACCGCACCACGACGGTTCAGATCGCGCGCGGCGCGGGCGTGGCCGCGGGCACCTTCTACCTGCATTTCCGGGACAAGCACGAACTGTTTCGCGCCATCGTGTTCGATGCCCTGGCGGAGCTGCGCGCGCGTTTGCGCCACACCGCGGCCCAATCCTCCGAAAGCCCCCAGGCGGCCATTCGCGCCCGGGTCGCCGTCCTGCTGGACTTCGCCGAGGAGAATCGCAACCTGGTTCAGGTCATCTTCGGGCGGGATCACCAGGCCGCGAACATCGAAGAAGACGTGCTCGACGAATTGGTTCCGAGCGTCGAGGCCGGGCTTCGCAAACGCATGGCGGCCGGCCATGCGGACCCGGACTGGCATCCCGCTGTGGCGGCGCGTGCGCTCACGATCATGTGGGCGCGGGTCGTGGCGTGGTGGAGCGAAGATCCCGAGCGCGCTCCGCGCGAAGCCGTCATCGAAACCCTGGTCCGACTCCACCCGGTCTCGCGCTCCACGCGCGAACCCGACAGCCTCTAGGAGACAACCCCTTGGCGAATCACATCACCCGCGATCCCATCTACGACACCGTCGACCGCGACGATTTCGACGCGATGGTGGAAGTCGAGCGCTACGGACGCCGCGGCGACGCCTTCGACGAAATCATCTCCGCCACGGTGGATCACTTCTGGGACCCCAACGACCCGGTTTACATCGATTTCCAACAGCCTTTCGACATGACCGAAGAACTCATCATGCCGCGGGACTTCAGCGTGGAACTCAATTCCGCCATCGTGGACAAACTCGACGAAGGTCAACAAATCGCCCTGGGGAACGAAGTCACGCGCTTCAGCATCTCGCAGATTCTCCACGGCGAGCAGGGCGCCATGTCGCTATCCGCGAGCCTGTGTCAGGTCCTGCTCGATCCCGGCCCCCAGGAATACGCCGCCAATCAGACCCGCGAGGAAGCCCGCCACGTCAATGCGTTCTCGCAATACATTGGCGCGCGCTGGGGTACGCCAATGCCGGTGGGCTCGACGCTTCAGAACCTCATGAACGAAATCATCCTCGCCCCCGAGGTCTACAAGAAGCTGATCGGCATGCAGATGCTGATCGAGGGTTTCGCCATGGGGGCCTTCGCGACCATCCATTCGAAGACCCAAGATCCGTTGCTGCGACGTACGGTTCAACTCGTCATGACCGACGAATCCTTTCACCATCGCTTCGGACGCATCTGGGCCAAACTCACGGTGCCGAAACTCAGCGAGGAAGAGCACGAGCGCGTCGAGAACTGGGCGGCGGAATGCTTCGAGAACCTGCTGATGAATCTCATCAACGCCGAGCAGAAACGCGCCATCTATCCGAAATTCGGCCTCGATCCCGATTGGGTGTCCGGCGCAATTCGCGAGTCGTTCACCGACGACATTCGTCGCCAGGCCATGCGCCGCAGCACCAATGCGTTCCGCGTGTTGGTCAAGACCCTGCTGCACGCGGGAATCATCACCGAACGCACGAGCCACCGATACGCGGGCTGGGTCGACGTCGCGGAGCTCGCCAAGGAGGGCGAAATCGCCCTTGGCGAAGACGTCGCCAACGAAGCCATGCTCGAGCTGCGGGACATCAACCGCAAGCGCAAGAAAATCGGAGCTACGGCGGAGCTTCTGCCCGTCCATTAGCGGCGCGAGAGCGGCCGAAACACTCCCCTGCAGCGGCGATCCGTCCCAGTAGCTGCTTCACACCCATTCGCGATATGCTCTGTTTCCCAATTGGAGGGCCCCATGCGCTGTTTTCAATACCCGAACCGTTTGATCGCTCTTTCCGGCCTCGTGGCCGTCCTGTCCCTGGCGGGCTGCGGCTCCGACGACGACCAGGCCCAACTCGAAGCCGCCCAGAAATCCCTCGTCGCGGCGAGCCAGGCCGTTTCCGACGCGCGCGCCGTGGTGGAGGAACGCGAAGCCCAGGCCGAAGCCGCCGACGAAGAGTTGCAGGTCGCCAAGCGAGAACTGCGCCAGGCCGAGATCGAGCTCGGAAAAATCGAAACCTCGATCGACGCCCGCGCCACCGACACGGTTTTGTTTCGAATCATTCAGCGAGCTCTTCTCGAAGACGAAGATCTCGAAAAATTCGCCATTGCGGCCCAGGTGGAAGATGGCGTCGTATACCTTCGCGGTCGCGTTCCCGACGCCGAACTTCAGCAACGCGCCGTCGACATCGCGGGGGACGCCCCCGGAGTGATCGGCGTCGAGAGTTCCATCGCCGTCGACACCCCGGCCGTCGCAACGCCGCCGCCGACCCAATAGCGCAACGCCGACACTTCGAAGGGGGAGGAGATGAAGCTCGCTATGCGCGCGCTGCTGGCACTCCTGTTGCTGGTCGTTCTCGCGCTCGGCGGCGTCTGGTTCTACATCAACACGCTTGCGGAGCTGGCCATCGAACGCGGCGCAAGCGCGGCGCTCGGTGTGGATACGACGGTCCGATCGGTTCGCATCGGCCTGCTTTCGGGCCAGATCCGACTGGGCGGCTTACGGGTCGCCAACCCTTCGCCCTTCGCGTCGGACTTCCTGTTCTTGGAGTCCGGCGGCGTCGACGTTTCCCTCGAGTCTCTGCGCAGCGATACGGTGGTCGTGCCCCGACTGGCGCTGGATGGCATCGACGTTCGCCTGGAGCGTAGAGGCAAGGCGACCAACTACGGCGCGATTTTCGAACATCTGGATTCCGGCGACACGCCGGGTAGCGAGAGCGCGGATGCGCGAAAGAAGTTCGTGATCGAGGAGATCTCGATTGCGAACGTAACGGGAATCATTCAGTTCCTGCCGGAACTGGGAAAACAGAGCGAACTCGAAGTCCTCATTCCGGAAATCCGTTTGCGCAACGTCGGATCCGAATCCACCGGCGGCGCCACATTGCAGGAAATTTCGGGCGTCGTGACCCAGGCCGTTCTGACGGCCATTTCGCGGAAAAGTGGCCTCCCGGCGGCCATTTCCGGAGATCTGCGGTCGGGCCTCGGAGGCCTCCAGCGGATTGCCATCGATCTTCCCGGCACGGCCACGAACCGGCTCGCCGATGAAGCGGAACGCCGGCTGGGCGAGGGAGCGGGCCGCGCGATTCGCGGGCTCGGAAACCTACTGCAAGGCGATAGCGAGTAAGCCCGCGGGGCTCACGCCTTGGTCATCTTGCGCGTTTCGCGTTGCACGAGCTGGCCGCCTGCGGCGAGCCAAGCCTTGATGACTTCGCTCGCTTCGCTGGGATTGTAGTTGTCCTCTTCGTAGGACCAGAGGTTATCTCCCGCGTACTTGAGCAAAGTCCAGGTGGGAAATTGGAACGGTGGGCCCGCGGGATTTTTCGGATGAAGCAGGCGGTTCTGACATTGGAACACCACCCAGCCCCGCTCTTCATCGACGATCCACCAATCCATGGGGAAGTCCATATGGGGGAACGGGGCCATGACCTCGGCGATCCAATCCCGCACGACTTCGCGACCGCGAAACTCTCCGTAGGCGTGCTCGACGTAGTGGACGTCTTCGGTGAATTTGTTCGCCCAGGCGTTCCAATCCCCCGTCGCAGACGCCTTGTCGTTGACCTCGATGTAGTTCTGAAACGCGGCTTCCAATTCGGCGCGACTGAAGCGACCCACGATTCCTCCGGACTCATCAACCGAGGTTGACGATGACGTTCTTGACCTGTGTGTAGAGCTCGAGGGCGTGACGCCCCATCTCGCGACCGTAACCGCTCTTCTTGTAGCCCCCAAAGGGAGCGGCCGCATCGAACACATTGTGGCAATTGATCCAGACCGTACCGGCGCGCAAGCCCTGGGCGACCTTGTGGGCTTTTCCGATGTCGCGCGTCCAAACGCTTGCCGCGAGTCCGAATTCCGTGTCGTTGCCGCGCGCGATCGCCTCCTCGACTTCCTCGAAGGGCTGCACCGCCACCACGGGTCCGAAGATCTCCTCGCGGAGGATCCGCATGTCGGGATTCACGTCCGTAAACACCGTGGGGCGCACGAAATAGCCCCGATCGAGCCCCTCGGGCCGCGCTTTGCCACCCGCCTGAATCTGCGCTCCTTCTTCTTCTCCGGAGCCGATGTAGTTGCAAACGCGGTCGTATTGCTCTCGCGACACCAGGGGACCCATCTCCGTATTCGGATCGAAGCCATCCCCGAGGACGGTGTTTTGCGCGATGGCGGATACGCGTTCGATCAACTCCTCGCGAATCTTCGGCCCCGCAAACAGGCGGGATCCGGCACAACAACACTGACCGTGGTTGAAGAAGATCGCGCCCGCGACGCCTTCGGCCGCCAATTCGAGATCCGCGTCGTCGAACACGATGGCGGGCGACTTCCCGCCGAGTTCGAGACTGACACGCTTCAGGTTCCCCGCGGAAGCCTTCACGATCTCGTGCCCGACTTCCGTGCTGCCCGTGAACGCCACCTTGTCCACATGGTCGTGGGCCGCCAAGGCCGCGCCCGCATCGCCGTAGCCCGTCACGATATTGATCACACCGTCCGGGAAGCCCGCCTCGCAGGCGAGTTGACCGATCAACAATGCGCTGAGCGGCGTTTGTTCCGCCGGTTTCACCACCACGCAATTTCCGCACGCCAGGGCCGCACCCAGTTTCCAGGCCGCCATCAGCAACGGGAAATTCCAGGGAATGATCTGCCCCACCACGCCCACGGGCTCGCGCAGGGTGAAGTCGAGAAAGCGCGTCTCCGTGTAGGGCACGCTCACGGGGATGGTTTCGCCTTCGATCTTCGTCGCCCAACCCGCGTAGTAGCGGAAGTGATCGATCGCCAACGCGACATCCGCCGCGCGCGCCACCGCCAGGGGTTTGCCGTTGTCGAGGCATTCGAGCTGCGCGAGATCTTCCGTGTGCTCCTCCATCAGGTCCGCGAGCTTCCAGATCAATTTCCCGCGTTCGCTGGGGGTGACCTGGCGCCAGGGCCCCGCGTCGAAGGCGCGGCGAGCCGCTTCGACGGCGCGATCGATATCCACCGCGCGACCGCGGGCCACGTGGGCGATGACGCTTTCCCGCGCCGGGTTCTCGACCTCGAAGGTCTCCCCCGCCGCGGCGGGAACCCATCGGCCGCCGATCAACAGTTGATGTTTCTCGGCCAGAAAAGCCTGGACGGACTCGATGGGGGGTGCGATGGCGGCGGACATGGATGGGTTTCCTCCTGGTTCTCGGTTCGTGCCATTATCTCCCGAGACCCGTCCGGAGGGAAGACCGGTGACGGTCATCCGAACGCCATGCAGCTGAAGAGGCTTGGAATCGGCGGCCCGCGCGTTTCGCGCATGGGCCTCGGACTCGCCGCCCTCGGGCGGCCGGGCTACGTAAACCTGGGACACGGACAGGACCTCGAGCGTTGCGAGCCCGCGGCCCTGGAACACCGCACCCACCAGGTGCTGGACGCCGCCCGCCAAGCCGGCATCCGTTACATCGACACCGCGCGATCCTACGGCGGGGCGGAAGCCTTCTTGTCGAGCTGGCTCTCCCACAAGAATCTCGTGCCTGGAGAGATCAGTATCGGGTCCAAGTGGGGCTACACCTACACGGCGGATTGGCGCGTGGACGCCGCGGTGCACGAAGTGAAAGAACATTCCCTGGCGAACTTCAAGCGCCAGTGGAAGGAAAGCGAGGCGTTGCTCGGTCCGTATCTGGGCTTGTACCAGATTCATTCGGCGACCCTCGAAAGTGGCGTGCTCGAGAACGCCGAAGTCTGCAACGCCTTGGCGGAACTCCGCGACGACGGGCTGTCGATCGGATTGACGACCAGCGGACCGGATCAAAGCGACGTGATCCGGCGCGCCCTCGCGATCGAGATCGAAGCGGAACCGCTTTTCTCCTGCGTCCAATCGACCTGGAACCTATTGGAACCGTCCGCCGGCGAAGCCCTCGCCGAAGCCAAGCGCGCGGGAATGGGCGTCATCGTAAAAGAAGGCGTAGCCAACGGACGCCTGACACAACGCAATCCGAGCCTCGAAGGCGGAACCCTCTGGAAGGTCGCCCGGGAACGCGAGACCGGCATCGACGCGATCGCCCTCGCCGTCGTATTGGCGCAGCCCTGGTGTGATGTGGTGCTGTCCGGAGCAGCGACGCCGAGCCAACTCGAGCAGAACCTTCGCGCCCTCGAGGTCGATTGCGACGAAGACCTTTACCGGCAGTTGGAAGACGATCGCGAAACGCGTGAAACCTATTGGACGACGCGTCGCAACCTGGCGTGGAATTGAACGCCGGGGCGATCGCGTCGCAACCCATTGGGACAGGCCGGCGGCGCGCCTATTCGATGTAGCCCAGGGCGCGGAGCCCCTCGAGCACGCCGGGGTCGACGGGCGGCGAAGCGGCCTCCGCGCGTTTCGCCGTCCAGCTATCGAGTGCCTCCCCCAGGCGTCGCACCACGTCCGGGTGTCGATCGCGGACATCGGCGGCTTCGTCGCGGTCCGCGCGGAGGTCGACGAGTTTTCGCTCGTAGCCCCCTTCGATGCGCGGCGTATCGACCAGCTTGAAGCGGGGAGTGCGCGCGCTGCGGGATCGCACATGACCGACGGGCCAACGTTCGCGCGCTCCCCGAAGAACCGCGAGCGCGTTGGGAAAGTCCTCGCTGACATCGTTCCCGAGTTCAGGATCGACACCCGGCTCGAACAACCCGGCGACCTTCCCGGGCTCGCCACACAGGGAGAAGCGCGTTCCGTTCAGACAAGAGCGCTCTCCGTCCCACCCGCTGTGGAGATACGGGTGATTTCGAATCATCAGCGCGTTGCCACTCTCGGAAAAGGCGATGCGCGTTGAATCGCCTGCCGCTTCGCCCCGTACGCGCCTCGATTGATCGATGCCTTCGAGTTCCTCTTCGGCGTCGAGCGCAGCGAGACCCAGGATCGTCGGTGCCAAATCGACCAGCGTAATGGGATCCGGGTCCACCCCACTCGCCACGTCGGGACCGGCGATGATCAACGGAATCCGCAAGCTCGCGTCGTGGAGACTCGGGCCGTGTTGATAGAACAATCCCTCTTCGCCCAGATTCTCACCGTGATCGGCGGTCAGGATCAACCAGGTGTTCTCCATGCGTCCCCGGCTTTTCAATCCCGCGAAGAGTTCACCGACGTAGTGGTCCGTGTTGGCGATGTCCGCATCGTAGAGATCGCTACAGGATTTCCAGGCCCGCCGCGCCTTGTCGTCGTAATTCGCGTAGACCTGCCCCCAACGCGCGGGATCGTCCCAAGCCCACAGGTTGAGGAGCCGGCAAGCCTGGGTATCTCGACCCGCCCGCCATGGCTCCGCCGGCCAATAGGGGGAATGGGGGTCCTGATAGTGAACCCAGAGAAACAGCGGAGCGTCGTCGGGGACGCGTTCGACTTGCGCCAGCGCGAGTTCCGTCGCCCCTTCGGCGTGCTCGACCCCGCGCGCGTAGGCGTCCACGAAATGATCGAAGCCGCGCGCAAAACCCTGCTTGGTTCCCGCCGCCCCGTTGCAGGTCAGACCGACCGTCGCATAGCCGTGCCGGGCGAAGCGTTCGGACAAGAGGGTTCCCGATCGGATGCGATAGCCCACTTCGCGCGAACCGTGGCTGCGGGGCTCGAGTCCCGTCAAGAGACTGGCGAGTGCCGGCGTCGTGCGCGGAAGCGGCGTGGTGGCCTGGTCGAAGCGACGTCCGCGGGCCGCCAGGGCATCGAGGTGCGGAGTCCGGGCCCCCGCGTAGCCGTAGGCGCCCAGACGATCCGCGCGTAAGGTATCGATCGTGATCAACACGATGTTGGGTTGGCTCGGCGCTTGCGCGCTGCACGCCTGCAGGAGCAAACCGATCCCAATCCCGAAGAGGTACCGCGGATTCACCCGCTTGCGAACGACCACGTCGGTACCCTAGCGGACTGGGTCAACCTGCCGGCGACCGAACTAGAAGTTTGCCACGTAGCGCACGCCGAATTCCCGGCGCCCCACGATCGGAAGGAAGCGTCCCGTGGACGCGTTCGGCCGAGTCTCCGCGTAGTGCCAAACCGACGGCAACAGGTAACCCGCCAAAAAACCGGCGCCCCATCCTGCGATGACGTCCGTCACATAGTGGCGGTCGCCAACCACCCGCAGCACGCCCGTCGCCGCCGCCAGCGCGGCCACGCCCGCACACGCCAAACCGTCGGCCCAAGGCTCGCCGTAGCGTTGTGCCTTCAAGTGGTGTGCGCAGGAAAGCCCCGCCGCCGTAGCCGCGTTCGAAGCGTGTCCGCTCCAAAAACTCCGATTGTTCCCACCGTGGGGACGTCGCCGGCCGGCGGAAAACTTCGCCACGTCCGTCGTCATGAAGTTGAGAAACGTCGCGTCGAGATTGATGAGCCAGACCTGCTTCTGCAGCTCCCAGTCGGAAATCAACGCGGTGTCGACCACCAGGTAGGTCCAGAGCACGCCTTCGAGGAAATCGCTGACGTCGGCCGCCCGGTCCCGTCCGCTCTCGGAGCGCGCGCGCAGACTGTCCCGCACATCGTCGTCGAACAGCGTTCCCCCCTCCCACGCGGGCTCGTCGGGACCATCGGTCCAGTAGCGCGAAGCGAGCGCGGCCGCGCCCAATGCCGCAGTCCCCCACCCACGCGGCTGCGCGAAGCGCGATTCCGAATTGCCCGTAGCGGGACGGGTCCACAAGACTCCGTCGCGGATCGGAATCGGGATTGGACTGCGGATTCCAGTGCGCTCGCGAAAATCCGCGAGACATGTCACGCCGCAGCCCATCGCTGCGGTCGGAGCGAGAAGGGTGAACCCGAGGCAGAGGAGGAGGAGGCGTTCCACGGTGGGCACCTCGATTCCCGTCGAGCAAACGACGGGGCCCCTCCAGGGAACGCCCTATTGGATCGGTGCAAACCCCGAGAACTTGACGGGGCTTTGCCCCAGAATCCGCTGTTCGTGACCCCGCTCACGCCATCCCACTGTCGGAACCCAATCCCCAGTAGGATGTCGGTGCGCTTGTGGCTCCGCGTGTAACCGGGTACAGGTCCGCGGCGTCTATTGGCACGGGGAGGGCCGCATGAAATCCGCAGAACTGTTCGTTCGCTGTCTCGAGAACGAAGGCGTCGATACGATTTTCGGAATCCCGGGCGAAGAAAACATCGACGTCATGGATGCCTTGCTGGACAGCGCGATCGATTTCGTGACCACGCGACACGAGCAGGGCGCTGCCTTCATGGCGGATGTTCACGGACGCCTCACGGGTCAAGCCGGTGTTTGTCTCGCCACGCTCGGCCCGGGCGCCACCAACCTCGTGACCGGCGTGGCCGACGCCAATATGGACCGCGCTCCCCTGGTCGCCATCGCGGGCCAGGCCGCCACCACGCGAATGCACAAGGAGAGCCACCAGCACCTCAACCTGGTGAATCTCTTCGATCCGATCACGAAGTACGCCGTGGAACTTCGCGACGCGTCCATCATTCCCGAAGTCGTGCGCAAAGCCTTCAAACAAGCGGAAGCCGAAAAACCCGGCGCCACCTTCATCGAGTTTCCCGAGAACATCGCCAAAGCGGACATCGACGCCATGGATCCGCTGCTGGTTCAAAGTGCCAAGCTTCCAGTCCCGCCGGAAGTGAAGATCGATGAAGCGGTGGCGCTCATCAACGAAGCGCGATCCCCCCTGGTCCTGGCGGGCAATGGCGTCGTGCGCGCGAAGGCCTCCGAGGCCCTGCGCGCCTTCGCGGAAATCCTCAACATCCCCGTGGCCACCACCTTCATGGCCAAGGGCGCCCTGCCCTTCTCCCACCCCTTGTCCCTCGGCACCGTGGGGCTCCAGGCGCGCGATCACATCGCCTGCGGATTCGACCGAGCGGATCTGGTGATCTGCATCGGTTACGACATGGTGGAATACCACCCGTACCTGTGGAACGCCGAGGCCGATAAAAATATTCTGCACATCGACGCCAGCCCGGCGGAAGTCGACACCCACTACATCGTGCGCGCGGGTTTGATCGGCGACGTCGCCGCGGCACTGCCCGCCATCGCGAGCCGTGCCAACGCCTGCGATCAGATCTACAGCGGATCCCTGCGCGAAACGATTCTCGAAGAACTCAGCGCCTGCGAGACGGACACGGGCTTCCCCATGAAACCCCAGAGAATCGTCTGGGATCTGCGCCAGGTGCTGGCTCCCGAAGACATCGTGATCAGCGACGTGGGGGCCCACAAGATGTGGATGGCGCGCATGTACCAGGCGGAGCGCCCCAACACGTGCATCATCTCCAACGGCTTCGCCACCATGGGGATCGGCGTGCCCGGCGCCATCGCGGCGAAGCGCGCGTTTCCCGACCGGACCGTGGTCACGGTGACGGGCGACGCCGGCTTCTTGATGAATTCGCAGGAGATCGAAACCGCACTTCGCATCGGCACACCGATCGTGATCCTCGTCTGGAACGACAGCCAATACGGCTTGATCAAGTGGCACCAACTGCGCCACTTCGACCGGCCCGCCTATATCGATTTCAACAACCCGGACCTGGTCCGCTACGCGGAAAGCTTCGGCGCCAAGGGCTACCGCGTGGAAGCGGCGCGCGAACTGATTCCAACCCTCCGGCAAGCCATTCGAGACGATACGGTGGTGGTGATCGACTGCCCGGTGGATTACGCGGAGAACATGAAGCTGACCGAGAAACTCGGCCAGCTCGAATGTCGCATCTAGGGCCCTCTCCTACGCGGCCAACAGGGCATCGAGCTCGCGCCCGATCTCCCGCCGCATTCGGCGCAATTCCTCGGCCTTGCGGGACGGGCCGCGAAGCCGCAAGTAGGCGCGCGTTTCCCCCGCCAGCTGGCGGGTCTGTTCGTGGACTCGCAGGGCGACGTAACCCGTTGCAGGTGCGTGGGCGGCCACCACGACCGCCGCCCCCCAGCCGAAGCTCGCCGCCACGAACAACGCTTCGCCGAGCCACACCACGGGCATCAGGAAGAACGCCGTCAGCAGTTTGTAAGTGGCCGGCTGATCCGCGCTGTCGCAATAGCGATCCGCCACGAGCCCAGATGCGCGATAGGGGAAGTAGTTGAGCGCGGCTCCCACGAGCGCCACCGGGCCCGCCAGCACGATCAACGGAAGCCGTTGCAACCATCGGCTCGCCACCTGCTCGAACCGATAGGGACGCGCCACTTGATCGTCTCGCAGCTTCATGGCTTCGAGTTCGGCGTCGTAGCGCGTGACCAGGTCCGTCAATCGATCCACCCGTTCCGGGTGCGCCTCGCGGATTCGCGCGTAGCGGAGCGCCATGCGCTGGCGCAGGGGAAAACGCGGACTGATCGCACCCGTTTCTGCACCCAGGGGTCGGGATTCCCCGAAGGCCTCGGCCGCGCGTTCCATCAGACCGCATTCGGTCCAATTCGTGTGGTTGAGGGTCACGCTCTGCAGCGCCTCCCCGATGCGCTCGGTCAGGGCGCGAACCGCCACGCGGGGCGCGCAAGCGTATTTCTCGAATTCGCCTGCCGCGCGGACGGGCTTTCCGACGCGCAGCAACACGCGGGAGCGGAACTTCCATTTGCGTTCGTAGGTGAGCCCCACGGGTACGATCTGGACCTGCACGCCGTGGAGATCCTGGGTTTCGAGCGCGATCCGCGCGGCGCCGGTCTTCATCGGTTGCAGATTCGGAACGTCGTAACTCAGACCTTCGGGAAACAGCGCCACGGTTCCGCCCGCCGCCAATTCCTCGTGACAGCGCGCGAAGGTCGCGCGGTTGGCCGCCATATCGACGTCGTCCTGCCGGCGATAGATGGGGATCACGCCGCCCAGCTTCAGCAAGGGCAGCACGGCGAAGTTGTTCCACAACGTGCTCTTGGCCAGGAAGCGCGGCGCCCGGGGCAGGTAGCCCACCACCAGGAAGGGATCGATCAAACCGTTGGGATGATTGGCGACGTAGAGCACGGGACCCCGGGTCGGAATGTTTTCGAGGCCTTCGACTTCCACCCGGCGGAAGAACACGTGGAGCAGGGTCCGGGCCAGGGCTTTGACGAAGCGGTCGAGAATGGCTCGCATGGGTTATCTCCTCTTCAATCTCTCCCCTCGGTAGAGCACAGCCTGTGCCAAGCTTCGCCCACCCCCGGTTTTCTCATATCTTCCAGACAGATACACCGACACCCTGCAAGTTCCTTCGAACTCTCCATAAGTGCGTTTGCGGGCACTCAATGCCGGTCGATGTACAGTCGATGCACGGTCTTATGGCGTTATTCCGAGACAACGAGGGCGAGGCGGTCGCCGCCATCGCGGCCCTTTCCGATGGCAACCCGTTCCTGCCGGAACGCGTCGCGAATGAGCGCGGCGCGCTCGGGTCGAGCTTCGTCGCCCAGGGCGCGGTCTGGCACGTCGAAGCCGACCTGAACGGCATCAATCCCAACGTTGCGCGCTTGGGCGAACTCGTCGAAGCCCTGGGCGCCAGCCTGCGCGATCGACTCGCCGGGGGCGCCAAGGCGAACGAACGCGAACTGCGCCAGTACGAGTCGCTGATCCGTTATCTGATCTACCAACGCTACGAGTAGGATTTCTTCGACCTGATCGTCGAGTATCAAGACGGGCGCACCGCAACCAAGAAGGTGCGCGCGTTCCGGCGCTTCGCCGCGGACGTCGAGCATTTCCTCGGGGTCGCGAACGTCTCCCTGCCCGTGTCCGACAGTGCGCCGCACTTGTTCGCCTGGGGGTTCCAGATTCGGCGCAGCTTTCACCACACCTTCCGCCAGATCTACGGCGGCTCCATGCCGGCAGCGCGCCTGCGCGCCGCCGTGTGGCAATCGATCTTCACCCACGACAGCGCGCGCTATCGGCGCGCACTCTACGATCGGATGGAAGACATTCCGACCCTCATCACCGGCGAGTCGGGTACCGGCAAAGAGCTCGTGGCCCGGGCCATCGGACTGTCGCGCTATATCCCCTTCGACGCCGAGCGCGAGATTTTCACCGACGACTACACCCAGTGTTTTCAGCCGTTGAACCTGTCGGCGCTCTCCCCGACGTTGATCGAATCCGAACTGTTCGGACACCGGCGCGGCGCCTACACGGGCGCCCTCGAAGATCGGGTAGGCTGGTTCGAAACCTGCGGCCCGCGGGGCAGCGTGTTCCTCGATGAAATCGGCGAACTCGACCCGGCGATCCAGGTGAAGCTCCTGCGCGCGCTCCAATCGCGCACCTTCCAACGCATCGGCGAAACCGAGGAGCGGCGCTTCCTTGGCAAAGTAATCGCCGCCACCAACCGCGATCTGGTCGACGAAATGCACGGCGGGCGTTTTCGCGAAGACCTGTATTACCGGCTCTGCGCAGACCTGATCCGAACCCCCACCCTGCGCGAACAACTGCGGGACAGCCCCGAAGACCTGCGCAACCTGTTGCTGATCCTCGCCCGGCGCATCGCGGGCGACGAAGAAGCCCTGCCCCTGGCAGAAGAAACCGAAGGCTTCATCCTCAAGGAGTTGGGTTCCGATTACGCCTGGCCCGGCAACGTCCGCGAGCTAGAACAATGCGTTCGCAACGTATTGATCCGCAAGGAGTACCGTCCGCCGGCCTCGCCGCGATCCGCAAGCGCGCACGATTCCGCGCTCGCAGCGGACCTGGAAGCCGGTGAACTCAGCGCCGAAGCGTTGCTCACGCGCTATTGCACACATGTCTACGCCCGAACCGGGAGCTACGAGGAAGCGGCCCGGCGCCTGGGACTCGACCGCCGCACCGTGAAGGCCAAGATCGACGCGGACCTGCTCGCGCGACTCCAGGCGGACGGCGGGCATTGACGGATTCGCCGGACACGGATTGGTCCGCGGTTTGCGAGCAGCTGATCCGCGGCGAGCGACTGGCGTTCCTGCAGATGAACCGGCTCATCACGGGCTTCCTGGTACAGCTGCGCGCCTACGACTTCGAACAGGAATGGGATGACCTGCGCCAGGAAGTCGTCCTGGCCGTAGTTCAGAACGCGCGTGCCGGGCGCTTGCGAGAGGCGAAAGCCTTCGTGGGATACGTGCGCATCATCACGCGCAACAAATTCGCAGATCGTTTGAAGGGACGGATTCGGCGCCACGAAAAAGACAGCCTGCCCTGGGGCGACGAGATTCTCGCCGACGAATCCCCGCAACCTTCGCCGGAGCTGTGGTCCGCGGTCGAAGCCCTGCCAACGGACCAGCGCCGCGTGATCGAGGGCGTGTACCTTGAGGGCAAGACCTACGACGAAGTCTCGAGCGACACGGGAATTCCCCTGGGCACCATGAAGCGCCGTCTACGCGAAGGCCTCGAAGCCCTGCGGAAGTTTTTTTCGGGAGCGGCCCCCCATGGGTGATCCGATTTCCGACCATCCGCGACTATGGATAGGGGGTCTGCGGCCATGAGCTGTCGACAGGCATTCGAAATCGACCTTGCGGGATTCCTGGAGAATTCCCGCAGGCCCGAGTTCGCCGGATTTCGCGAGCACTATCCAGGCTGTTCGCGCTGTGCTGCCGAAGTACGCGTCTGGACGGACCTCCATGCTGCGCTGCAGGCGGCGGCTCCCGAAGGCATCGCGCACCCTTCGCCCGAACAGCTCCTCCAACTGGCGGAACGACCCAGGTCGCTGCGGACCGAAGACGCAGCGCGGCTCGACGCCCACTTGTCCCGCTGTGCTCCCTGCCGCGACGAGTTCGCGACCTTTGGGAATTTCGATTTCGCGCGTCTCGAATCCCCGGCGCGCGCGTCCGTTCCGGGCTTTTCCCTCGGCAGCTGGTTCGCGCCCCTGGGACGACTCTTCTGGCACCCGGCATTCGCCTACGCGTTGGTGGCCCTGATCGCCATCCCCGTCGTGCGTTCCATGCTCCGCCAGGGGGAGCTCCCGTTGCAGAGCGTGCGGGAGATCGCCGCGCCCCAAACCGAATCCGCGGTTGCGCCGACCCCCGCCCCGCGAGCCCCGCATTCCGAATTCCGCGCGGTGCTCGAGGATCGCGACGACGCCACTGCGGCGGTGAAGGAAGACGCGTTCGCGCGACGCGAGGCCGGCGCGCGGGAAGAAACGCCCGAGCCGATTCAAAAGAAGGTCGAAGGGTCGCGGGAGCTCGCCTCCGCACAACGAACGCAGCGCACGGAACGCGTTCGCCAGGCCGCCGATGCGGCCCCGCTGCGGGATGCGGTTTCGCCGCCCGAAGCGCTTCCCAAGAACGACGCGCGCCAAGAGGTGGGACGGGCCTTGGAGCCCGCCGCTGCACTGCAGCTCGGGGAATCCTCCGAAGGGAAAGCGTCTCAGGGCTCCGCGGATGCCCACAAAGCCGTGCCGGGTTTTGCGCGCAGCATGGCGCCGCCCGAGCCACAGCATAGGGACCGGGGCGCATTCGCAGAAAAGGAGGATTCGGCGCCCGGAACGTTGCGGGTCGAGGTGCCCCACCACCTGAAAGGCGAAGCGTTCCGCGTGCGGGTCCGCGCGGCGGACGGACGACGCGAAATCGTCCATCACTTTGCGCGCGACGAATACGCGCCCGTATTGTTTCTCGAGATTCCGCGCGATTGGCTCGGCCGCGACGACTACGCGATCGAATTCCTCACTGCGGAAGATCGCTAGGCGGGCGAACCGAGGTCCGTATCCACCGACGCGAGGGCCCGGGCGACCGCGCGACGCCCTTCGGCAATGGCCTCTTCGGCGCGATCGAAATCGAGCAATCCGAAATCTGCGAGGCGCGGGGTGACGAGCAGGTCCGGCGGATCCCCCGCCATGCGACTGCGCGAAATGCGCATCTGCATGATGTTCAGACTGTTCGCCATCACCTCGTACACCGAGGGGAGCACTTCGCGTTCCGCATCGTCCCCCAACAGGCGGTGGCGCAATTCTTCCGCCAGGTCCTGTAGCGCGCCCCCCAATGCGCGCCCGAAGGCGCTATCCCGCAGCGCGGAAGCGGGCTCCAGCTCGGGGTCTTCATTCGCGTCCTCCGCCATTTCCTCAGGCACGGCTTCGGCGCGGAAGCGGCGCCCGAGTAGGGTCGAATTGAGATCCACGGCAATCACGTGTTGTGCCCCGAGCGCACGGCAAAGCGAAACCGGAACCGGATTCACGAGCCCCCCATCCACCAACCAGCGTCCATCCTGGCTCGCGGGTGTCACCAATCCCGGCAACGCCACGGACGCCCGCAGTGCTTCGAAGAGCTTGCCGCGACGGATCCAGACCTCGCGTCCCGTCGCCAGGTCCGTGGCGACCGCCGCAAACCGGCAGGGAAGCGACTCGATGTCGGCGTCGGGCAAGGCGCTCGCCATGGTTTCGAAGATGCGGCGCGCCTTGATGAGACCCCCGCGCATGGAAAGATCGAAGTAGCCCACGAGATCGCGCCAATCGAGTCGCAGAGCCCATTCTTCGAAAGACGGGAGCGCGCCCGCCGCATATACACCGCCCACCACGGCTCCCATGGAGCTTCCGCACACGACTTGGGGTCGGATTCCGCGCTCGAGCAACCCGTGGATCACACCGATGTGGGCCCAGCCGCGCGCGGCCCCGCTCCCGAGCGCCAGCCCCACGGTCTGGGATCCCGTGAGTTGGTTAGGATCCATGCTTCGCGTACCCCGCGTTCTTTCGTCCGAGTGCATCCGACCCGATCGCGGGAAGTATCGGGATCGATTGCGCCGGCGTCAAAGAGCCGCGCAGAAACCAGGAGTGACCTTGCGACCCGCCCGAGACTGGATCGACATCGCACTGCTGGTCCTGATGTGGGGCAGCGCGTTTTCGTTCATCAAGCTCGCGGTTGCGGAAATCTCACCGGCCGCCTTGGCGTTCTACCGGGTCGCGATGGCGGCCATCGTCATGGGTGTGTTCGTCGCAGTGCGGCGCATTGCGTTGCCCCGCAAGCGCAGCACCTGGGCCCACCTCCTGCTGCTCGGGTTGATGGGCAACGCCCTGCCCTTTTTCGCGATCAGCTGGGGCCAGACCCGCGTGGACAGCGGGCTGGCCGGAATCCTGATGGCCATCATGCCCCTCACGACACTCGTCCTGGCCCATTTCATCCTTCCCGGTGAAAGGATGACCCCGCGCAGGACCCTGGGGTTCGTCTTGGGTTTCCTCGGCATCGTGGTGCTGATGGGACCCGAAGCGCTGTTGGAATTCGCCGGACGCGAAAGCGCGCTGGCGGGCCAACTCGCCGTGTTGCTGGGCGCGCTCTGTTACGCCATCAACGCGATCCTCGCCAAGCAGATTCCCGAAGGACTCGATCCGCGCGCCTCCACCACAATCGTCATGTCTTTTGCGAGCGTGGCCCTGCTTCCCGCGGTCTGGGCAACCGGGGGATTTGGCGCTCCCGAAACCTCGATGGCGTGGCTCGCCGTAGGGTGGCTCGGCGTGATCTCCACCGCCGCCGCCACGGTGGTCTATTTCCGCGTCGTTTCGCGCGCGGGGCCGACCTTCGTTTCCCTGATCAACTATCTGATTCCGCTCGTCGCCCTGGGCATCGGAATCGCGTTTCTCGGCGAAGCGCCCCACGCGCGCGCGTGGCTCGCGCTCCTGTTGATCTTGGGTGGAATCGCGATCAGCCAGACCGGACAGGGGCGGCTAGACCCCGCGTAGGGACAGTCCGGCGGCTTCGTAGACCGCGTCGATGACCCGCATGTTGGCCACGGAATCCGCCGGCGGCGTGAGATTCGGCGCGCCATCGCGCACCGCCGCCGCGAAGGCGCGCAGCTGGTAGATGTAGCTGGCCGTGCGGGAGAGGCGTTCGACGCGTTTTCCGTCGGGCGTGCGCAGCGTGAGTCGGTGGTAGAACTGCGGGGCCAGGGGGTTCAACACCCGCATTTCTCCCAGCTCGCCCTTCACCCGCGCGCTCATGCGGAAGAGCTTCGAAGACATCAGCGAACACGCGATGCGGCCGGTCCGTCCATCGGAGAACTGAAAGTCCGCCGACATGGCGCGATCGACGTTGGGGGCCGCGAGCAGGGCATGGGCCTGCAGCACCGTGGGTTCGTCCCCGGCCAGGTGGCGCAACATGTGGATCGCGTAGCAGCCGAGATCCATGGTCGCACCGCCGGCGAGGTCGTAGCGGAAGCGAATGTCGTCGCGCTTGAGGAACGGGATGCAGAGGTTGATCTCGATCTGCCGGACCTTGCCCAGGGCACCGCTGTCCACCACTTCGCGCATGCGATTCGCGAGCGGGTGATAGCGATAGTGAAACGCTTCCATCACCACGCGATCGGTGGACGCCGCCGCACGTTCGACTGCCTCCGCCTCCGCGGCATTGGACGCGAGCGGTTTCTCGCACAGGATGTGCTTGCCCGCTTCGAGGGCGCGGAGATTCCAATGGGTGTGCAGCCCGTTGGGGAGCGGGTTGTAGACGGCGTCGATCTCCGGGTCCGCCAACAGGGCTTCGTAACTGTCGTGAACGCGGGCGATGCCGTGCTTCTGGGCGAACGCCCGAGCGCGATCGATATCGCGGGCCGCCACGGCGTGAACCCGCACTTCCGGAACCTTGCGCGCGGGGCGGGTCAACGCCATGGGGGCAATTCGCGCTGCGCCAAAGATTCCGATTCGAAGGGGATCCACGGCGCACATCTTTCCTCAACGCCGGGACGAAATCCACTCCGAACCGGCTAGAATGCCGCCATGAGACAGATCTGGATTCCCAAAGCGGGCCCGCCCGAGGTACTCGAACTGCGCGAAGTCAGCGACCCGCTGCCCAAAGACAGCGAGGTGCGGATCCGCGTCGAAGCCACCGGAATCAATTTCGCGGACATCATGGGGCGCATGGGTCTCTACCCCGACCTCCCCCCCATGCCCGTCGTCCCCGGCTATGAAGTTGCGGGCCGGGTGGATTGCGTGGGCAAACAGGTGGAAACCGATTGGATCGGCCGCGACGTGTTGGCCATGACCCAGTTCGGAGGCTACTCGGATGTGGTGTGCGTGCCCGAGAACCAGGTCTACACCCGCCCCCCCGGTATGTCGGCCATCGAAGGTGCGGCGCTTCCCGTCAACTACCTGACGGCGTTTCAATTGATCGAGGTGATGGGGAGCCTGCGAAAAGGCGATCGGATACTGATTCACTCCGCGGGAGGAGGCGTCGGGATCGCAGCCATCCAACTCGCCAAGCGAATCGGCGCACAGATCATCGGAACCGCGTCGGCGGGCAAGCACGATTTCCTCAAGTCCGCGGGCGTCGCCCATTGCATCGACTACACGACACAAGATTTCGAAGCGCGCGTGCTCGAAGTGACCGGAGGACGCGGCGTCGAACTCGCCCTCGATGCGGTGGCGGGCAGCTCCTTCAGCAAGAGCTTCAACGTCCTGTCTCCCACCGGCCGACTCGGCATGTTCGGCATGTCGGCTGCTGCCACGGGCAAACGAAAGAGCTACTTCAAGGCGGCGCGTGCCATGCTCAAGACACCGCTCCTGAAATTCAATCCGATCACGCTTCTCAACGAGAACAAGGGCGTATTCGGCGTCAACGCCGGTCATCTCTGGGACCAGAACGAGCGCGTGAGCGGCTGGATGGAGGCGTTGCTCGATTACTACCGGAAAGACGAAATCCGCCCGGTCGTGGCACAAACCTTCCCCCTCGACCAGGCGGCGATCGCGCACCACTTCATTCAGGACCGGAAGAACATCGGGAAAGTCCTGCTGATCCCGTAGCGCCTGACGCGCGGGCTACTTGCTGGAGTAGACGAGATCCTCGATGGATTCCAGGGCCGCGGGGTCGAGGCGCGCCAGCGATGCGGCGTCCCCCTGCAACGTCCCACGAAAGAAGTTCAGGGCGAGAAAATTCGCGATGTCGTGGGCGTGACGCCAGGGAAGATGTCGCGGTTCACAGGCTTCTTCGAAGCCCCCCAAGAACGCGAGCAACGTGCGGTCCACTTCGCAGAAATCGGAAAAGGTGAAATGGCCGCCGCCTTCGAGCTTCGCGAGCCCCACCACGCTGGCGCCCGAGGGAAGATGGTCGAACGGTCGCTGTTGATCGGTCTCGAAGGGAGTCGTTTCATCGATGCTCCCGCCCACGATCAGGGTCGGAATGTCGATGCTGGCGAAGAACGCCTCGTCGAACCCGAAGGCCGCGGGCGCCTGGGGAAAAATCGCATCGACGCGCGGGTCCGTGAACGTTCCCAATGCGAACGGCCCCCCCGCCACGGCGAACGTCGTATAACCGCCAAAGGAGTGTCCGGACACGCCGATCTTCGATTCATCGACGCGCCCTTCCAGGAAATGTGCGCCCAGGGCGTCGAAGGCCAGGAACGTATCGATCAGGAAAGTCACATCCAGCGGACGGTTCACCGCGGAGGCCGCGTCCACGACACCCACCGCCGCATCGATGAAGGTATTGCCGTGATGGTCCGCGGTGACGACGATGAATCCGTGGCTCGCCAGATGCGCGGCGAAATAGAACGATTGAAAGCGCAGCCCCCCGTTTCCGTGGGAAAAGACGATCAGGGGAAAATCGCCAGCCGCGGCGTCCACATCGCGGAACGCGGGGGTGGCCACGATCTCGATACCGAGCACGCGCACGATGTCGCGCGGCAAGCCCGCCACGGCGGCTTCCGTCGAGGGGTAATAGACTTCGGTCACCACCGGCCGCGGCCCGGCCGTGGTGACGTGGCTGCGAGCGGGATCGACCAGCGGCAACGTGCGCACGCCGATGGGAAAGGGACCGAAATCCGCCGTCGGGCCGAGGTCGTTCGGGGGATAGACGCGTTGGGCGAAGTGGCGCGCGCGCTCGATCACCGTGTCGACCTGGATCTCCGCGCGATCTTCCGGCGAACTTCCCGTATCGAGGCTCACCAATCCCAGGTCGTCGAACGCGGCACCGCAGTGGCTGACGATTCGATCCAGTGCTCGCGCGCGGCGGTTCGACACGCGTTCGTCGCGCCGACTGCGGTCGCAGATTCCGCCCGCAAAGGCACGCGCAAAGCAACGGGGTCCAAATTCCAGGATCACCCGCTTCCGGAGTGAACTCAGGGAGCGGACGACGCGTCGTTGACAGTCGAGGGCGTCGCTCGAAAGTTCCGAGAGATCCGCCGCAAATTCCAAGCCCAGCGAATCTTCCCCCCAATCCGTGCAAGCCTCGGGCTGGCGGAACACCACGTCTTCGGCTCCCGTGTAGCCCAGGAATTCGGCTTCCTCGGCGGTGCAGCGCGGTTCCACCGCAAGGCCCGCCGCAAGGCGCAAATCTTCGAGCCGCCCGCCGGGCGCGCGAAGCGCCTCTTCGCAACCCGCGTCACCCCGCAAGCGGCACTTTTCCACGGCCGCGGTGGTTCGGTGCAGACAACGCGTCGCGGCGTTTCCCGAAGCCTTGAGGCAGCGCACGGGGTCGAAGGCACCGGCGGTCGTCGGAAGAACGACGCCCAAGATCGCTACCAGGCTGAAGATCCGTCGCAAAGCGGTCATCGGTCTACCCTCGGTAAAGTGCGGTGTGTGTGGCGCGCGTGAGATCGGGAATCGAAAGCCCATAGCCGCAAGCCTTCGCACACGAAGTGTGGAGACAGGCGGCACAGGCGCCGGCATCGATCGATAGGGCGGCATAGGTTTCCCGCGCCAGAGCGGGATCGCCGTAATCCCGGTCGTACATGCGCGCGCGAAGAACGTCGGAGATCGGAACACCCGCGGAACACGCGTCCGTACAATCGGAACACCCGTAGCGACATTGCCGCTCGCTTTGGGCCGCCAGATAGCGCTCGAGCAGCGCCGCGTCCTCGACTGCGGGGGCGGTCCAACCCGACGCTCCCAGGTATTCATCCACCTGCGCGGGGCTCTGCATGCTGACGATCAACGCGTCGGTCAGCGGACTCGATAGCACCCAGCGAAACGCCGCCTGGGCGAATGTCGCGCCCCCGGACTCATAGGGCCGCATGTCGTTCAGGCGCGCACCCAACAACGTCTTCATGGCCACGACGCCGATGTCCTTGGCCCGGGCCTTTTCGAGGATGCGGGGCAGCTCGGGTTGGCGCGCGACGAAATCGAGCCCCTTGGTGAATTTTTCGTAGAAGCGCGGGTCCTGACCGAAGTTGTAGGCCACGAGAATGACGTCCACGAGATCGTGATCGATCGCGTGTTCCAGGCAGTCGACCAGCTTTCCGCTGTGCCCCGACATCCCACTGAAGCGAATCTTGCCCTGCTCTTTCGCACGGGCGATGAACTCCCCCCAGGCGGGATCCGCGATGCGGCCGACCGAATTCACCGAATGATTGAAATAGATGTCGATGCGATCGGTCTGCAGGCGCTTCAGACTGCCTTCGAGCGATTCCATGAAATCGCTGGGTTTCATCCCTACCCGCGTCAACTGCTTCGAGGCGAGAACGACTTGCTCGCGATGCCCCTTCAGCGCTCTTCCCAGGGTCGTTTCGGAGTTTCCACGGGTGTAGCTCTCCGCCGTGTCGAAATAGTTGATGCCGCGGGCCAGCGCGTGCTCCACGAGCGCTTCGTCGTCGCGCAGTCGGCTCGCGCCAAAGCTCACGTCGGCGATTTCGAGCCCCGTACGGCCCAGGCGGACCCGGCGTCGCACGCCCGGCGTTGCCTCGTCCGCCCATGCGCTGCGCAGCGGCGCGAGCCCCAGCCCCAACCCGACTGCCGCCCCGCGCAGGAAGTCGCGGCGCCGGAGCCCGGCATCCCTCTGGGACGGTTTGTCGTCGTGAATGGGCATCGATTGGGGATCCCACCGCATTTTGGGCGGAGGGTCAAGGAACTCAGGGGACTTTCGCCTCAACGCGAAAGGAGGCATGCGGCGAAACCGCGAAGTCGCTGCGCTTTTTGGGATCCCCATGGCGGTCTTCGCCATCGCCGACGGCGCTGCGCGCGCGACCGCGCCACAGCCCGACATCGAGATCGAGATCGACGTGAGCGATGGGTGGGGCGCTCGCCGCGCCCGCGAATCGTTCCTCCGCGCAGAAAGGATCGACTTCAAACGCTACGATATCGGGAACAACCAGAGCGCGCGGCGGCGCGATCGCACTCTCGGGGGGACACGAAATCCCGTTGATCCGCATCGACGATGAACGCATCACCCACTTCGATCGCCCGGACTTGCGCCGCCGTCTGGCCCGTTAGGCGAATTCGAGGTCGTGGGCCGCGAGATACGACGCGACCGCTTCGAAGAAGCGGAATTCCCCCGCTTCTCCGACCGCCTCCGTTTGGGCCTGCGCGCCCTATCGGAACTTCTCGCACGTCCGGAATTCGGACACGGCCCCACGACCCTGGGCGCCGAAGTCGAACTCGCCATCATCGACGAGGCGGCCCGCCCGCTGCCCTTGAACCGCGCCGTGCTCGCCGAAAGCCTGGATCCGCAACTCTCCCTGGAACTCGACCGCTTCAACCTCGAATACAACTTGACCCCGGTCCCGTTGGCCGGAGAACCCTTCGTCGCCATCGAAGACGAAATGCGGCGTGCCATCGGCGACCTCAACGCCTGCGCGGCGCCGTTTCACGGCCGCGTGGTTCCGATCGGGATACTCCCCACCCTGCGCACCGAGGACCTGCAATCCCAAGCCATGACGGACCTACCGCGCTACCGCGCCCTGGCCGCGGGTTTGCGGCGCCTGCGGGCTGGGCCCTTCGAAGTCCGCATCGACGGCCTCGATCCCCTTTTCCTCGAATGGGACGACGTCACCCTCGAAGGCGCCAACACCTCGCTCCAGATCCATCTCCGCGTGGCCCCCGCCGAGTTTGCGTCGACCTACAATGCCGCTCAACTCGCCACGGCGCCGATTCTCGCCCTTTCGGGCAACTCTCCCACCTTCCTCGGTCACCGTCTGTGGCACGAAACGCGCGTCGTGCTCTTCAAACAGACCGTCGATCACCGGCACCACGACACGCCGGACTGGAGCGTTCCGCCGCGCGTTGACTTCGGAAATGGGTGGATACGCGAAGGAGCCTACGAGCTGTTCGCCGAAGGCGTCGCCCTGTACCCCCCCCTGCTTCCGATCTGCGAGACCGAAGACTCCCTCGCCCGTGTGCGCGCCGGCGAGCTCCCGCAACTCGACGAGTTGCGTCTTCACAACGGAACGATTTGGCGTTGGAACCGCGCGATCTACGATCCCGGCGCGGGAGGACACCTGCGGATCGAGCTGCGCGCCCTTCCCGCCGGCCCTACCTC
This sequence comes from Deltaproteobacteria bacterium, assembly GCA_029261875.1. Taxonomy (GTDB): domain Bacteria; phylum Myxococcota_A; class UBA9160; order UBA9160; family JAJDAL01; genus JAJDAL01. The sequence continues at coordinate 1,667 of JAJDAL010000045.1, read as the reverse complement.
CTTCGACATGCTCGCCAACGCGGCCGTACTCCTGGGACTCACCGCGAGCCTACGCGACCGGGTGTCCGAGTTGCTGCCCGCGTTCCCCTTCCAATACGCCGAGCGGAATTTCTATCGGGCGGCACAGCACGGCCTCGACGCGCGTTTGCTGTGGCCCGATCCGGATGGGCCGACACCGCGCGAAGTCCCGGCAAAAGAGCTCGCCCTGGAACTGCTGCCGCGCGCGCACGAGGGATTGTTGTCTCTCGGTGTGTCGGATCGCGAGGCGCTGCGCGCGGTGGAGAACATTCGAGCGCGCTTGGAACGGGGCATTACACCCGCGAGCTGGCAACTCGAAATGCTGAAACGGCTCGAAGCGAGGGGGCTCGATCGATCCGACGCGCTCGCACAGATGCTGGAATCCTACTTCGACCAGGCGCGCAAAGGCGATTCGGTCGCCGATTGGACCTACGAAGCCTGACGCGCTGAAGTTCGGGCGCACGCCACACCCGAAGCGCGGTAAGATGGGCGCGGAGGTACCGTGTTGAGTCACCCCCTGCTTCGCAGCTTCAAAGCCACAAGCCTGGCGCTCGTGCTCTCGATCTTCGCTTCGGAGGGTCAGTCCGCCATCCACACCGTGCGCATCGAATCCGGACTCGCCCACCCGGTTTTCCTCACCGCGCCCGAGGGCGACCCGCGGCTCTTCATCGTCGAACAAGCTGGATTGATTCGCATCCGCAAGGACGGCGCCATCCTGAATGACCCGTTTCTGGATCTCACCACGGAAGTCGGTGGCCCGATTCTCGGCAACAATGAGCGCGGATTGCTGGGGCTGGCGTTCGCGCCGGATTACGCGTCCAGCGGGCTCTTCTACGTCAACTACACGCGCCTGTCGGACAACGTCACGATCATCGCGCGCTACCAGGTCAGCGCGAATCCAGACGTCGCGAACCCGAGCGGGGAAACCGTCTTTTCGATCGCCCAACCTTTTGCGAACCACAATGGCGGCACCGTGGCGTTCGGTCCCGACGATATGCTCTACATCGGCCTGGGCGACGGGGGGTTCGTCGGAGACCCTTTGAACGCGGGCCAACGCGACGACATTCTCCTCGGCAAGCTGCTTCGCATCGACGTATCCGGCGGCCTGGGAACCACCTATTCGATTCCGTCCGGCAATCCCTTCGACGGCCCGGGCGATCCATTGGATGAAATCTGGGACAAGGGATTGCGCAATCCGTACCGCTTCAGCTTCGATCGCCAGACCGGACACCTCTACATCGCCGACGTAGGCCAGAACATCATCGAGGAAATCAACGTCGAGGATCTGGACGACCTGGGCGGACACAACTACGGCTGGCGCATCATGGAAGGCGACACGTGCTTCAACGCCGCATCCTGTGACATGACGGGCCTCGTGCTCCCGGTGGCGCAATACACCCACGGCGGCACGCCGTTCCGCTGCTCGGTGACCGGCGGCTACGTCTATCGGGGCGCGATTCCCGAAATCGACGGGCACTATTTCTACGCGGATTTTTGCAGCAACCAGGTCTGGAGCTTCGTGTGGGACGGGGGATCCGGCTTCACGAACTTCGTCGAGCGCACGGCCGAGCTGACCCCGGACATCGGCGACCTCCAAAACATCTCGGGCTTCGGCGAAGACGGCGCAGGCGAGCTCTACATCGTCGACC
>JAJDAL010000044.1 GCA_029261875.1 Deltaproteobacteria bacterium | reverse complement strand
GGTCGCGACGTTGCCGTAGTCGTCGTAGGTCCAGGTCTCGGTCAGCACCTCGTTGGCGCCGGCCGATTGGAAGATGCGATCCACCTGAGACGCGTTCCCGCGGACCGGTGCGCCGGGCCAGGGAACCCCGTCGTAGTGGATGAGGGTCGTACCCACGACAGCACCACCGTGACGCTCGGTCGCGACTACGGGGTAGTTGAGCATCCAGCGCCCGTTGTTCACGGCGTAGACGAACTCTCGTTTGAGGTCGTCACCGGTCCCGAATACGCCATCGCCTCCGGTATCGTGTTCGCTGACCAGATTCCCGGTCTTGCGATCGAAGGTGCGCGTGACATCGAAGCCCTGGGAAGAGCCGCCCTCATAGAGTCGCGTGCTCTGGCCACGCGGCACCGCGAGCCAGGTCCCGGGAATCAGCCGATCGTCCGGCGTTCGGGTTCCGAATATCTGCCAGTCCGTAGACTGGGTCTGGAGCAGCCCCCCATCGCCGTCCCTCTTCTCCACATACTCCGCGCGACCCTTCAGCTGAATTCGCTGGTGGAAGAGCGTCGTAGATTTCGTGCTCTGGGTGTCGGATTCGATCGCCTCGCGGAATCCGAAGTTCTCTCGCAGGCCCACGTCGAAGCGCGGCTCCGCATAGTCGATGTTCCGCGTTATCGAAGCCCCGCCGCGACCATCCTTCACGGTGATCCGCTTGACTACCCATTGGTGGCCGCGAAGCGGAAGCGTCTTCGCGCGAAGATTCTCGTCAGCACCGATGGCTTGCCGGCCGACGACGTCGGCACTCGACTTGTATTGGATCTCCGTCGTCCCACCAAATTCGTTGGTCACCTTGGTCAGGAGGCCCGGTGCGCCCGGGTGGGCAAACAGCTCCCAATCACTCGTTCCCGCATTCCCCCAATGGAGTCGATCGACCAGACCGTCTCCGTCGATATCCAGCAGGTGGCTTCGATCATCGCTGGTGCCGGACAATGTCCGCGTAAGCAGTGGAAACTGCGTAAAACCTTCTTGCCGGTCACGCGGTTCGGTCCAAACGATTTCGTCCCGCGTGAAGCTTCCGTCCCCCAATCCGAACCGGACTACGGTTTCGCCATTCAGATCGTCTCGGATGCCAAAGCGATCCGGTACCCCATCGCCGTTGATGTCGATCAGCGTTCGAAGACTGAACACGAACCCCGGACCCGTGTAGTACGTTCCATCGACGACTTGTTGCGTTGCCAGGAAACCCTCGGTTCCAAACATACCGACGTTCCCTTGGCTGCAATCCACGGTCGTGCGCGGGCCCCAATCCGTGCCATTCCCGAACTCGACGGTCAGGCAGCCCGGGTCGGTGGAAACCGGAAAACTGGCGAGATCCGGAATTCCATCTCCGTTCATGTCCGCAACTTCCGAAGTCGTGTAGCGCTTCCACGACTCGCCGAGGCTCGTCCAGGCCGTGTTGTTCCCATGCGCGTTCGATTCCATGAAACCGGCGGTCATCCGAACCGGGTCGGAGAAACCGATTTGGCCACCGGGCCCGCAGGCGCGGTTGTACGACACGTAGATCGCACGTTCGTTTTGTTGCGCATTGATCGCCTCGGTGGTCACATGGTCGGGACAACCATCGGCGTTGACATCCATCAAGCGGCTGAACGTTTCGACATTGGTTCCAAAGGAACTGGGAGTCGGTCGCACGCGGGACCGATGAATCGATGCGGCACCCGGCCAGGTCTTGTCGCTATCCAGGTTCGGGCCCGGCCATACCACCGGAGCTGCGAACTCATGTCGTCCTTCGCCCGCCAGGTTCTTTCGAAACACCCAGGTGTAGTCACCCGGAAGCACCGAAATGTGATCCGGAAGTCCATCCCCGTCCATATCGACGAGATCCGCGAGCGTTCGCCGCCAATCCTCGAAGAAAGTTCGATTCTGTGTGATGTAGCCCTTCTTACCCAGGTGTTCGAAGCGGATCAGATGGAGGGACTGATCCGAATCGAGGGGTCCGCCTGCGGGCCAAGGCCAAGTAACGGGGTTCCGTAGCCCAGGACCGCCCTCGCCGCGGGAGCGACCGAACGCAACTTCCCATCCGACGTTCCCGCCTCCCGATTGAACGTGATCGAGAATTCCGTCGCCATCCATGTCGTAGAAGCCCCGGTGGTGTTCGACCCAGGCCGTCGACTCATTGTCCCCATCGGGTCTCGAGCGCTGGGTTGCACCGAGCATGTCCCCGAGACCGGATTGCGACGAGCTGAGCTTCGGCGTAATGAATTCGGAATCCATGAAACGTCGGGGCGGGTCGGAGTACTGGAATTCCGTCGCTTTCGGGAAGAACGAAACGTCGGAACCCAGACGATGGATCTTTACCAGCTTGGAGAACGGGGCCTCTCGAGGTGTTGCGGCGCTCGTTTTGTCTGCGTAGTCGAGTAGGTATGCAGCGGTGAGCTTTTCCGCGGAGCCGTTGTCCTGGGGCGGCAACAGTCCGTTCCCATTGGCGTCGATCCCGGTGGAAATTCCAGTCAGGCGCCGCGCGACCTGGATCTTGAATCCGGATCGATAGCTGGTGGGACGATCCTCATCCTCGTTCCCGTTGCTCCGATTGCCCCAGAAGAAGCGTACCAGGCGCTTGCCCTGCATGGATCCGATCGACTTGTCGACGTTGTAGCTGTACCGGATCGTGTGGGGATAGATTTCGAGTTGCAGCGAGGTCAGCGGGTCCGTGTCGACCTCGTATTCGACCCGATAGGCGTTGCCATTGGCGTCGATGACTTCGTCGAGGGCCCAGCGAAACTGCGCGAAGCCGAAGATGAGTCGGGCCTTGCGGCTCGCGTCCCCGTAGTGCATGCGCGATCCATCCGGGGTGCTGACCTCCCAGGTGTTCGAATTGGGGTCGTAGAGGACCCGGGTGGCGTCGTAGTTTCGCTTGTAGAATCGATGCGGGTTTTCCGGGTCGCGAACGAGAACTTCGCCATCCAGTTCGAAGTCGTCCTGGTAGAAGTCGTAGGTCGGCGGACCGAAACGCGTGCAGCGCTCGATGCGAGAAAGATTGAGCGTCCACCCATAGCCCACGGGTCCGTTCTTGCTCAAGCTGCTGTAGCGGAGCGCAACCGAGGGCGTGGCTCCGCCCGTACCCGGCGGAGCGTCGATCCCGTACACGAACGAAGCGCCGCCCGAGAACGCTTGAAGCTTGACGGCTTCGGGCGTGGCGATGAGGGGACTGTTCCGGGTTTGCGGTTCCGTATCGTAGAGGCGATCCAGCGGGCGCAACGGATCGTTGGCTCCGGCAGTGCCCGTCACGATCGGGGCAACCAACACGAAAGCCGCAAACACCAACCTACGCAGACGATGAGTGATTTTCATGGCGAGGGCAGAATGCACTGCCGGCTGGATCGCGGTCAATCGTTCGGGAAGTCAGTTGAGGCGCCCAGAGACTTCTTGAATTGCGCTGAACCCGACCGACGGATGGTTGATGTTTCTATTGAATCGGCGGTTCTCTACGGTTCGGTGTTTCAAGCCGTGTCGTTTGCCGCCGGACGCGCGCAATGGCCGCGCATCGCGGTACCCGCGCGTCGAAGAACGCCACCGAGAAGGACGAGCAACGTGCTTTCCCCGCTGGGTTTCGGGCTTCATTCCCGTGACTTGGATGTGCAGGTCTCCAGCAGATCGGTGCGATTGCAGTACGCTGGAATTCGCGGAACCGCATGACGCACGGCCGCATGTTTCCGATCCACGATCGAGACAGAAGGTCGAACCGGTCTAGAGGCCGTCTCTCAGAATCGTTGCCATGCGTCTCCCTCCCAGGAACACATGGGTCTGGTGGCTTGTATTGCTGAGGTCCACCTCATATTCGGGGTCTACGTAGAGACGATTCACCTCGTACGCGGCTTGCGTCGAGGAGAACATCTTGGTGACGCGTGCGCCGCTTTCGTCGTAGGCATAACAGACGTTCTGCTTCGTCTTTTGAAGCTGCGAGATCCGCCCATCGTCATCGCGCACCATGTTCATCATGTTGAGGCCCTCGAAGACCTTCAGTTCCATTCGGTAGGTGGCGGCGCCGTCGCGGTCGTATTCGTAGTTTCCGAGCCGGACGTCGTCGACGAAGACCTCGGTCACCGCGTGTGGACCGCCTTCGGAGCAGCCGTAGCGGAGTTCTTTCGGGCCCATTTCCCGGATGTTTCCCGCGTCGTCGTAACCGTATTCCATCGACCCGTAATTGAGGGTTCCGGACGTCGTGACCTTCGCGAGACGGTGGAGCGGGTCGTACTCGAAGCGTTGATCGAGGAGCGTCTCGCTTCCGATCTGCTCGAACGAGCGAAGCGGATTGCCCGCCCGA
>JAJDAL010000043.1 GCA_029261875.1 Deltaproteobacteria bacterium | reverse complement strand
GCGCGTGCGAGCAAAAGCGAGCGGTATGCTTCGACGGTGCTCGACTTCGTCGTTGGAGAATCCGAGGCCGGGGGCCGGCTCGACTTGGCTTTGTCTGCGCTCGCGGGGTTGTCTCGCGCCGAGGCGCGGCGCTGGATCGATGCGGCGCGCGTGCGCTTGAACGACGGGGCGTGTCGCGGTTCGCAGCGCGTGGTGGAAGGCGATCGGATTGCCGCGGATCCGCCGAAGCCCGTGTCGAGTGAACTCGTACCCGAAGACATTCCCCTCGCGGTGCTGCTCGAAGACGAAGATCTGATCGCAATCGACAAGCCCGCCGGTCTGGTCGTGCACCCGGCACCCGGACATCCCCAGGGCACGTTGGTCAACGCGTTGCTCCACCACTGTCGGGATCTTTCCGGCATCGGGGGCGTGTTGCGACCGGGGATCGTGCACCGCTTGGATCGCGGAACCTCGGGCGTCATGGTGGCGGCGAAGCACGATCGTGCGCACCGCGCATTGGCCGAACAATTCCGGCTGCACACCATCGAGCGCGTTTACTGGGCGTTCGTGCGCGGGGTGCCGAGTGCGGATCGGGGTCATGTGGATCGGGCGGTCGGTCGCCACCCGCGCGATCGCAAACGCATGTCGACGCGAACCCATTCGGGACGCGAAGCGCGTACGGATTGGAGCGTGGTCGAGCGCTTTCCGCGTGCGGATGCGACCTGGCTCGAGGTGCGTCCCCAGACCGGGCGTACCCATCAGATCCGCGTGCACCTGTCCTCCACCGGACTCCCGCTCTTGGGCGATCCGGTGTATGGCCGCAAACGCACCGTCGCGTCGCTCGACCGGCCTGCCCTGCACGCCGCAGTGCTGGGCTTCGCGCACCCGCGAGACGAGGCGCGGGTGCGGCTCGAAGCGCCGTTGCCGCCGGATTTACTGGATTTCATCGAATCTGCGCGCCGCCGCGAGCCCGCGAATGGCTGAAAACTGTGCATTTTTGTCCCATCCGCTGTTGGAGCGGTGCGGGATCGAGCACGGCTTCGGGACGCGCGGTGCCTCCGAGCCCGAAGGTCTGCATCGGCCGCAGCAGGTTCACGGCACGGCGGTCATTCGCGCGCCCGAAACCGGTGAGGCGGATGCCATCGTGTCCACCCACCCCGGGGTTCGGGTTGGCGTCATTACCGCGGATTGCGTGCCCGTGCTGGTGGCGAACCGCAACGGGACGGGTGTGGCGGCGATTCACGCGGGCTGGCGCGGCGCCACGAGCGGAGTGATCCCGCGGGCCGTCGAGGAACTCGAGCGCTCCGTCGGTGGAGGCGTCCAATCGGCGGATTTCGTTGCCGTCGTCGGACCCCACATCGGCGTGTGTTGCTACGAAGTCGACGAGCCCGTGGTGCGCGCACTGGCCGCCCGACCGCGCGGCGTCCCGCCCGGGGTTTTGCGGCCTGCGGGAGCGTCCCATTGGATGCTGGATCTCGGATTGCTCGTGCGGGGTGACTTGATCGCGACGGGGATTTCCCCCCCTTCGGTCGGGCGATTTTCCGGGGTGTGCACCCGCTGCGATGCGTTGCGCTTTCACTCTTTTCGCCGCGATGGGCCCAAGAGCGGCCGCCTCGTGCATTTTCTGGCCGCGAGGGCCTAGATCAAACGGCTCTTGACACCCGCGGGAGCTGGCTTTACGTTGGTGTCCGTCCAGAGACCTCTTCCGAGTGTTCCTGAGGTCAAATCCAGCGATTCATCAGTTCCACGGGTTTTGTTCAACATTTTCGTTCAACTTCGGGCCCTGAGTGCCCGAATCAGAGGCTAGAGCCAGACCGAAGGCTCCTCCGCGAGCCCCGACCTACCAGGCCCGGGGCGCCAGGCACCTTCCATCCCCCGTGCCCGATTCCGTTTTCAAGCGACAGGCACCTCAACAACTTCCCCCAAAATCAAAAACCGATTCCAACCAAACGCAACCATTCGCCATGAGAGAGAGAACGCAGTGAATTCCGAAAGAGGATCCGAGGGCAAAGCACGAGGCTCGCGCCGAGGAAAAGGACGTCGCTCGCGCGGCGGCGGCGGCGGTGGTGGAGGCGGGAATGGACGCGGCGGCTATCGCGGCGGAAATCACGCTCCCCCCCAGCGAGAGTTTCCCGATATGGACGACACTCTGCTGGAAGAGGAGATCTACGACGCCGAGGCGGATGATTCCGACGGCGAGCGCATCAACGTCAAAGAGCTCAAAGCCAAGACCATGGAAGAGCTCACGGAGTTGGCGGAGAACCTGAACGTCGAGAACGCGGCGGGGATGCGGAAGCAGGATCTGATCTTTGCGATCCTGAAGGCCCAGACCGAGAACGACGGCAAGATTTACGCGGAAGGCGTGCTCGAAACCCTTCCCGATGGATTCGGTTTCCTGCGGGCACCGGATCAGAGTTACCTGCCGGGTCCCGACGATATCTACGTGTCACCGTCCCAGATTCGCCGCTTCAATCTGCGAACCGGCGATACCATTTCTGGCCAGATCCGATCGCCGAAGGAAGGCGAGCGCTATTTCGCGCTTCTCAAAGTCGAGTCCGTCAACTTCGAGCCGCCGGAAGCTTCCAAGCACAAGATCCTGTTCGACAACCTCACGCCCCTGTACCCCGAGGACAAGTTCAACCTCGAATCCGTCAAGGGCGGGCTGACGTCGCGCATCATCGACCTGATTGCGCCCATCGGGAAGGGGCAGCGCGGTCTGATCCCCTCGCCGCCCAAGGCGGGTAAGACGATGATCCTGAAGGACATCGCCAACGCCATCAGCGAGAGCCATCCCGAGGTCTATCTGATTCTGCTGCTGATCGATGAGCGGCCGGAAGAAGTGACCGACATGCAGCGCAACGTGAATGCCGAAGTGGTTTCATCGACCTTCGATGAACCGGCTTCGCGCCACGTCCAGGTTTCCGACATGGTGATCGAGAAGGCCAAGCGCCTGGTCGAACACAAGCGCGACGTGGTGATCCTGCTGGATTCCATCACGCGTTTGGCGCGTGCCCACAACACCGTGGTGCCCCATTCGGGCAAGATCCTTTCCGGTGGTGTGGACTCCAACGCGCTCGACAAGCCCAAGCGTTTCTTCGGTGCCGCGCGCAACGTGGAGGAAGGCGGCAGCCTCACCATCATCGGAACCGCGCTGATCGACACCGGTTCGCGCATGGACGAAGTCATCTTCGAAGAGTTCAAAGGCACGGGAAACAGCGAGATCGTGCTCGACCGCAAGCTCGCGGATCGGCGCACCTATCCCGCCATCGACATCAACCGATCGTCGACCCGGCGCGAAGAACTGTTGCTGCCGGAAAGCACACTGAACCGGATGTATATCCTGCGCAAAGTGCTGGCCCCGCTGAACCCGGTCGACTCGATGGAGTTCCTGCTCGAGAAGATCAAAGCCACGGACACCAACGACGAGTTCCTGGCCTCGATGAACTCCTAGGAGCCTGACCCAAAAGCTGGGTCAGACGACGACGCGAGCGTTATCCTCGCCAGCTAGGTTGATCCAACCCACCGAATGAGCTACGAAAACTGCCGATGAAGAGCGACACCCATCCCGAGTACGTCACCGCCCAGGTCCATTGCGCCTGCGGCGTCCAATTCGAGACCCGCTCGACGAAGCCCGAGATCCACGTCGAGATCTGCTCGAACTGCCATCCGTTCTACACGGGGAAGCAGAAAATCGTCGACTCCGCGGGTCAGGTGGAGCGCTTCCGGCGGCGCTACGGACAGAAGGCCGCTTCCTAGCGCTTTCGAGACCTTTCCCCCGAGTTCATCAATTGTGGGCATTTCCCCGCCCCACGCTGATTCGCGGTCGCAACGATCGCGACCGCTACTTTTGGAACCGAGAACTCAATGTCCGAACTGCTCGAGCGCATCGCCGAGGCCGAAAGCCGCTCCCAGGGGCTGGAGGGACAGCTCGCGGATCCGGCCACCGCCGGCGCGACCAAGGAATTCGCTCGTCTCGCCAAGGAGCTCGCGGACCTGCGGCCCCTGGTGGAAGTCGGCGGTCGCTACCGCAAGGCCCTGACGGAGCTCGAAGAGGCCCGGGAACTCCAAGCCAACGAATCCGACGCCGAGCTGCGCGAACTCGCCCGCAACGAATTGGAACGCCTCGAGCCCCTGAAAGAAGAGCTCGAACAGGAACTCCGACTGCTCCTGACGCCCGTCGACCCCAACGATGGGAAAGACGTCATTCTCGAAATCCGCGGCGGTGCCGGGGGCGAGGAAGCGGCCCTGTTCGCCGCTGATTTGTTTCGCATGTATTCCCGCTACGCGGATACGCGGGGTTGGAAGGTAGAGCCCTACTCGCTTTCCGAGACGGGAACCGGCGGATACAAAGAAGTCGTCTGCAGTATCAAGGGCGATAAGGTTTTTAGCCGTCTCAAGCACGAGCGCGGTGTGCACCGCGTGCAGCGGGTTCCCGCCACCGAGTCGCAAGGACGCATTCACACCTCGACGGTCACGGTTGCCGTGCTTCCCGAAGCCGAAGATGTCGACGTGGAGATCGAACCCAAGGATCTGCGCGTGGACGTGTTCCGCTCTTCCGGGCCCGGAGGCCAGAGCGTGAACACCACGGATTCGGCGGTTCGCTTGACCCACGTTCCCACGGGTCTCGTCGTTCAGTGCCAGGACGAGAAATCGCAACACAAGAACAAGGCGCGCGCGCTCAAGATCCTGCGTTCGCGTCTCTACGAGGCGGAGCAGGAGCGTCTGGCGGAAGAGCGCGCGACGGAGCGCAGATCGCAAGTGGGAACCGGCGACCGCAGCGAGCGCATTCGCACCTACAACTATCCGCAAACGCGCGTGACCGACCACCGCGCGAGTGTGACGCTCCACAAACTGGAAACGATTCTCGAAGGCGATATGGATCCGCTGCTCGACGCCGTGCACGTCTACATGGCGGGCGAAGCCGAGCGAGGCAGTGTTTCGTGAGTGATCGGTCCTGGAGCGTGGGCGAACTGTTGGGCTGGACGCGCGACCACTTTACGTCGATCGGAATCGAGACGGCACGCCTCGACGCCGAATGCCTGTTGGCCTTTGCGTTGGGGACCGAGCGCATGCGCCTGTACATCGATTTCGAGAAACCCGTGATGACCGACGAGCGCAGCCGCTTTCGCGATCTCGTGCGCCAGCGCGCCCAGGAGCGGATTCCCGTGGCCCAGCTCACGGGCGAAAAAGAATTCTGGTCGCTGCCGTTTCGCGTGACGCGCGACGTGTTGGTTCCGCGCCCGGAAACCGAAACCCTCGTCTCCGCGGCCCTCGAATTCATGCCGGAAACCGAAGGCGAATACCAAGTGCTCGATCTGGGAACCGGTAGCGGAGCCGTCGCCCTCGCGCTGGCCAAGGAACGTCCCAAGGCGCGCGTCCTGGCGACAGACATTTCGGCTGCGGCCCTAGGAATCGCGCGCGACAACGCCCAACGCCTGGGACTCGAAGATCGCGTGCAGATGTTGGAGGGGTCGCTGTTCGAGCCGCTTGGCGACGAGCGTTTCGACGTCGTGGTGTCGAATCCCCCGTACCTGTGTCGCGCGACCCAGTCTCAGCTCGCGCCAGAACTGGCCCACGAGCCCGAGGGGGCGCTGTTTGCGGGAGAAGATGGTCTCGCTGTGGTGCGTCCCCTGGTGGCGCAAGTCCAGGGGTTCCTGGCGGCCGGCGCCTGGGTGGCGCTCGAGTTGGGGGAGAATCAATCGGAACCCGTGCGCGCGTTGATGCTCGAAGCCGGTCTGTGCGAGCCGCGCGTGTTTCGCGATCTCGCGTCCAGTCCGCGGGTGCTCGCGGCGCGCAACTCGGAAAGAGGGGAAGGCGAATGGATCGCATCGTCGTAACCGGTGGCGCGCGCCTCGAAGGCGACGTGCGCGTGTCGGGTTCCAAGAATTCGACGCTGGCGCTGATGGCGGCGGCGCTGCTCGCCGAAGGCGAGACGGTGCTGCACGGCGTTCCGAAGTTGCAGGACGTCGAAACGATGCTCCAGATCTTGAACGCCCTGGGCGCGAGCGCGGCCTTCGATCCGAGCCAGCCCGATACGGTGCGAATCCGCGGCGACGCGCTTTCGCGCCCGGAAGCCCCCTACGACCTTGTGCGCAAGATGCGCGCCTCTTTTCTCGTGTTGGGCCCGCTCGTGGGACGCTTCGGTTTTGCTCGGGTTTCGGAACCGGGAGGCTGTGCGATCGGGGTTCGGCCCGTCGATCAACACCTCAAGGGCCTGGCCGCGCTCGGCGCGAAGGTGCGCCTCGACCACGGCTACGTCGAAGCGTCGACCTCGGGCTTGAAGGGTGGCCGCGTGGCGTTCGACGTCAACACCGTCAACGGAACCCAGAACGTGATGATGGCGGCTTCCCTGGCCGAAGGGGAGACCGTCATCGAGCATGCCGCGCGGGAGCCCGAGGTGATCGAGCTCGCCACCGCCTTGGCCCACATGGGGGCGGAGATCCACGGGGCGGGCACGGATCGGATTTCCGTCGTCGGCTCCAAGCAACTTCAGGGCATTACCCACCGCGTTTCCGGAGACCGAATCGAGGCGGGCACGCTACTGGCCGCCGCTGTGATCACGCGCGGCGATATTCGCGTTCAGGGGGTCGATCCGGTCGCCATCGACGCGACGCTCCAGAAGTTGCGGGAGGTGGGGGCCGAGATCTCGGTCGAAGGCGATACGGTCCACCTGTGCGCGGATGGGCCGATCGAGGGCGTTCGCGTCGTGACCGGGCCCTATCCGGGCTTCGCGACGGACATGCAGGCCCAGATCATGGCCGTCTTGTCGGTTGCGGGCGGATCCAGCATTGTGACGGAGACGATTTTCGAGAATCGCTTCATGCACGTTCCGGAGCTCCGCCGGATGGGCGCGGACATCACCGTGACCGGGCCCACGGCCCACGTCCGCGGAGTTCCGAAGCTCATGGGGGCTCCGGTGATGGCGACGGATTTGCGCGCTTCGGCGGGTCTTTTGGTGGCTGCTCTGGCGGCCCGGGGAGAGACCACAGTGAATCGCGTGTACCATATAGACCGCGGATACGTGCGCATCGAGGAAAAGCTGCGAAGCCTCGGTGCCTCGGTCCGCCGAGAGAGGTGACGGATGGCAGCTCGATCTACCGCGAAAGGACCGATGCCCGTTCTGAGGAGCGACGCGTCGGGATTCAAAGCCGCATTCGCGAAGGTGGCCGATCGGCGTTTCGCTCGGGATCCGGACGTGGAGAAGACGGTCCAGAAGATTCTCGACGACGTGCGCGAGGGCGGCGACAAGGAATTGCGCGCCTGCATCAAGAAGTATGACGGTGCCAAGGTCGACGCGCTCGAAGTCACCCAGGACGAGTGGGACCGCGGCGTCGACCAAGTCGATGCGGCGGACCGAGCCGCGCTCGCCAAGGCGGCCATGCGGGTTCGCGAATACCACCGCCGCAGAATTCCTTCGAGTTGGGAGATCCACGAAGAAGGCGGAGCCCTGCTCGGTCAAAAAGTGCGCGCCCTCGAACGCGTGGGTGTGTATGTCCCGGGTGGCAAGGCCTCGTATCCGTCGAGTGTGATCATGAACGCCGTACCGGCGTCCATCGTCGAAGTGCCTGAAATCATCATGGCGACGCCGCCGGAAGCGGACGGCAGCGTACTGCCCGCCGTTTTGATCGCCGCGCGTCTCGCCGGCGTGCACCGCATCTTCAAGATGGGGGGCGCCCACGCAATCGGTGCGCTCGCCTACGGAACGGAGACCGTGCCGCGCGTCGACAAAATCGTCGGCCCGGGCAACGCCTACGTGGCCAGTGCCAAGCGCCTGGTGTTCGGCGAAGTCGACATCGATTCCGAAGCCGGCCCGAGTGAGATCCTGATCGTTGCGGATCGTTCGGCTACGGCGGCCTGGGTGGCCGCGGATTTGATCTCGCAAGCCGAGCACGACGAGAGCGCCTGCGCGATTCTCGTGACACCCAACAAGGCATTGGCGACGCGCGTGCAGGAACAGCTGACGAAACAGCTCAAGACACTCAAGCGCGCGAAGATCGCCAAGCAGTCCCTGGCCAAGCGCGGTGCCATCATTACCACCCGCAATCTCGACGAAGCGCTGGAGCTTGCCGAGCAGTACGCGCCCGAGCACCTGGTGCTCGCGATCGACAATGCAGAACCATTGCTGAAGACGATCAAGAACGCGGGTGCCATCTTTGTCGGGCACTACACGCCCGAAGCGGTCGGGGATTACATTGCCGGGCCGAGCCACGTACTTCCGACGGGCGGAACCGCGCGCTTCTTCTCGCCCTTGGGGGTCGACGACTTCCTGAAGCGTACGAGTTTCATTCGCTTCGAACCGCCGAAGTTGCGCGAGCTCGGAGCTGACGTCATTCGGCTGGCCGAATTGGAAGGTCTCACGGGCCACGGTCTGGCGGTGGAGTTGCGCTTGCAGAAGATCCGCCGAGCGCGTCGCGAGCGCGAGGCGGCACGCGGTGCGGACGCCGAGCTGTGAGTGAATCCGTTGCAAACCGCGCGGCGACCATCGATCGCAAGACGCGCGAGACCGAAATCCGCGTAGCGCTCGATCTCGACGGCAGCGGGGAATACGAAATCGAAACCGGCATCGCGTTCTTCGACCACATGCTCGAGTCGTTTACGAAGCACGGCCTGTTCGACCTGCGCCTGAAAGCCAGTGGTGATTTGGAGGTCGACTTGCACCACACGGTGGAAGACGTGGGCATCTCTCTCGGGCAAGCGTTTCGCAGCGCACTCGGTGCGGCCTCGGGCATTCGCCGCTTTGCTTCCTTCGTGCTCCCCATGGCGGAATCGAAGGTCGAAGTGGCGGTCGATGTTTCGAATCGGCCGTTCCTGGTCTACAACGTTTCGCTCGCGAACGACCGCGTCGGAAATTTCGACGTCTCCCTGGTCGAAGATTTTCTCTACGCCTTCTCGCAGAACGCCGGGCTCGACCTGCACATCAATCAGTCGTACGGGAAGAGCCCGCACCACGTGGTCGAAGCCATCTTCAAAGGGCTCGCCCGTGCCTTGCGCGATGCCGTGGAAATCGACCCGCGCGCTTCCGGTGTGCCTTCGGTCAAGGGGGTTCTCTGAGGCCTTGGGTGCTCAACCGGTGGTGGCCGTCGTCGACTACGGCTCGGGAAACCTGCGCAGCGTCGCCAAGGCGGTCGCGCGCTCGGGGATGTCCCCGGACGTAACCAGCGATGCGAACGCGATTCGCAACGCCTGCGGCGTCGTGTTGCCCGGCGTCGGGGCCTTTGCGTCCGCGTGTGAAAACCTGCAGGCCAAGGGGCTGGACGATGCCGTGCGGGCTTTCATCGACACGGGGAAACCTTATCTGGGCTTGTGTCTCGGTCTGCAGCTACTCTTCGACGAGAGCGATGAGCATGGGCGGACGCGCGGTCTGGGGTTGGTTCCCGGGCGCGTCGAACGTTTTCCAGATCTTGCACCGTCCGGCGAAAAGCTCCGAGTACCCCACATCGGCTGGAACGAAGTCGAGTTTTCCGGAGACCACCCCATGCTGGAAAAACTTCCGTCCCGCGCCCACTATTACTTCGTCCACTCCTATCGCGCGGTTCCGACCGATTCCGGTTCGGTCATCGGGCGCACGGAATACGGCGGGGCGTTTGCCTCGGCGGTGGCCAAGGACAACGTGTTCGCGGTTCAGTTTCATCCGGAGAAGAGCCAATCCGAAGGCAAGCGATTGCTCGACGCCTTTTCGGCTTGGGTGTCTGCATGAAACCGAGTCTACGTGCTTTCGCGGTCGGGGCCGGTGGGTTCGGCCTGCTGGTGTGGGTCGGGTGTGCGTTCGATTTCGGATCGAAATCCGTGCGAAGCGAAACCCATGCCGGGCGAGGCAGTCAGGGACTGGCGATTGGACGGCTCGCAGTGGCGCCCTTCGAATCCGTTGGGAATTTGGCGCCGCCCCAGAACTGGGAACCGACCGTGGACGCCGCCAAGGGGAAAGCCCCGGGGTACGTTAATCCCGCAGACGCCACGGCCTTGTCGGCCCGGTTCATCACGGAAGCCATCGCGGCGCGGGGGGTCGACGTCATCCCCTCTCACGACGTGATGTTGGCCGCAGGCGATATCAGCCAACCGATTCAGATCCGACCCCTCGCCGCTTTGGTACAAGAAAAGTTTGGCGCGGATTCGCTCCTGGTCGGTCGTGTTTCACGCTTTCGCGAACGTGTGGGTCAGGATATGGGAGCCTCGAAGCCAGCCAGCGTGTCCTTCACGGTGACGATTTATCGCTGCGCGACCGGCGTGAAACTCTGGACGGCGAATTTCGACGAGACGCAGGTTCCGATGAATGAGAACGTGCTTCGTGCCCGCCACTATCCCGGCGGCGGAACGCGCTGGTTGACCGTGGAAGAACTCGGTCGCTGGGGCGCGAAGAACGTGGCCGCCTCGCTCCCCCTGGGTCCGTGAGCGAGGCCCAAACCCACACATTCGACCTCATTCCCGCCATCGATCTCCTCGGCGGGAAGTGCGTACGTTTGACCCAGGGTCGCTACGACGCCGCGACCACCTATGACGAGAATCCGGCTCGCGTCGCCGCGGGCTTCGCCTCCCACGCCGTTCGTTGGTTGCACGTGGTCGACCTCGACGGCGCGCGCGAAGGCCGCGTTTGCAATCGCAGCGCCGTGGAGGCGATCCTCGCCTCGGCGGGCTCGATGCGGGTCGAACTCGGCGGCGGGATTCGTTCGATCCAGGCGATCGAGGACGCGCTCGAAGCGGGGGTTCACCGGGTCGTGCTGGGAACCGTCGCGGTGCGCGAACCGGAGCTCGTGGCCGATGCGGCGCGGCGTTTTCCCGGGAAGATTGCGGTGGGTCTCGATGCGCGCGACGGCCGCGTCGCGGTGCAGGGATGGCTCGAGCAAAGCGATGCGACGGCGGTGGAACTGGCGAAGCGATTCTCACAAGTCGGGGTGGCGGCCATCATCTACACCGATATCGATCGCGATGGCATGTTGACGGGACCCAATCTGGACGCAACGGCGGAGTTGGCGGAAAGCGTCCCCACGCCCGTCATTGCCTCCGGTGGCGTCGGGTCGCTCGATGACATTGCACGCGCGGCGAAACTCCGAGAGCGCGGCTTGGCGGGTGTCATCGTGGGACGTGCGCTCTACACCGGCGATGTCGATCTCGAACAGGCCCTGGAGGTGGTGCGGTGCTCCTGAAGCGAATCATTCCCTGCCTCGACGTGAATCAGGGGCGCGTGGTGAAAGGCGTTCAATACATCGATCACATCGATGCTGGGGACCCGGTCGAAGTGGCGGCCATGTACGACGCACAGGAAGCCGACGAGATCACGTTCCTCGATATCACGGCGAGTCACGAGGGACGGCGCATCATCTTCGATGTCGTATCCCGCACGGCGGAGCGTGTCTTCATGCCCCTGACGGTGGGAGGCGGCGTTCGCACGCTTCAGGACGTTCGCGATCTCTTGAACGCCGGTGCCGACAAAGTTTCGATCATGACCGCGGCGGTGGAGAACCCGGATCTGGTGTGCGATGCAGCCGCCAAGATCGGCAGCGCGAATCTGGTGCTTGCCATCGACGCGCGAGCAGTTGCCGGGAAGGACGACGCCTGGGAGGTCTGCACCCACGGCGGGCGTCGCCCTACGGGCATCGATGCCGTGGGCTGGGCGGTCCGCATGGCGGAGGCCGGGGCCGGGGAGATCCTCCTGACCAGCATGGATCGCGATGGCACGAAGAGCGGCTATGACCTGCCCTTCGTGCGGGCCGTCTCGGACGCGGTCCCGATCCCGGTCATCGCTTCTGGAGGCGGGGGTAGCGCGGAAGACCTCGCCATGGCGCTCGACGACGGTCCCGAAGGGGGGCACGCCCAAGCCGCCCTGGCGGCCTCGATCTTTCATTTCAAGGAAACGACGGTCGGGGAGGTGAAGAGCGAGCTGCTGGCCCGGGGGATTGCGGTCCGTCCCCCGCCCACCTAGAGGGGACCACCCGACGCCGCAGGCGCATCTCGGCCAGCGAGAGGGAAACTGGCGCTGGCACTTCCGCCTACGCTACCCTTCAAGCTTCGTGGCAAGACTGTCCCGAACTGCGCGGACGCGCAGGGTTTTCCTCCTTCCCAGGTCGTTTCGGTGCTACGGGTGCCTGCGCGAGCCGCGACACGGAAGTGGAGAATGGGCCACTAAAGAAACGGGGGATCGCTCGACTGGCGAGCGGACTGGACCCGTTTGAAATAGGTGGTTGTTGGGCTGTACTTGCGCTGTGGAAACTGAGACCGAGTGATTCTCTGGAGAGCGATTCTCTGGATCTGGGGGTTTTGGCGGGGATGTCCTTCGTAAAGATCAAAGAGAACGAGCCTTTTGAAGTCGCCATGAAGCGCTTCAAGAAGCAATGTGAGAAAGCCGGAATCCTGACCGAGCTTCGACGCCGGGAACATTTCGACAAACCCAGCGTGCGCAAGAAGAAGAAAGCAGCAGCGGCCCGTAAACGCGCCCTCAAGAAATTGAAGAGGATGGCGCGGTAAAGGGAGGCGCACTCGTTGGGCCTTATCCCTGACGAAACGCTTCATGAGATTCGCGATCGAACCGACATCGTCGCGCTCGTTTCAAGACACATCACGCTGAAGAAGGCGGGACGCAACTTCAAAGGGTTGTGTCCTTTCCATAACGAGAAGACCCCTTCGTTCAGCGTCAATGTCGATCGCCAGGTGTTTCACTGCTTCGGCTGTGGCGTCGGGGGCAATGCCTTCGACTTCATCATGAAGCACGACAATCTGACGTTTCCCGAAGCGGTGCGGATTCTCGCGCGTGAATGCGGTGTCGAGATTCCGGAATCCGGCGGCAGCGGAAACAGCGGTCTGTCCGAGCGTCTCTACACAGCGAACGAAATCGCCCAGGCGTTTTACCGCGATACGCTGAAGGGTCCCGCGGGCGCCCCTGCCCGGCGCTATCTCGCCGACCGGGGAATCGACGCAGAAATCGCGGAGCGCTACGAGCTGGGTTTCGCCCAGGATCGTTGGGACGGCGTCGTGCATGCGCTCGATGCGAAGAAGATCTCGCGTGAAATCGGAGAACGCGCGGGGCTCTTGGTCGAACGCCCGTCCGGCGGACACTACGATCGCTTGCGCGGTCGAATCATTTTTCCGATCCGCGACGTGCGCGATCGCATCGTCGGTTTCGGCGGTCGCGCCATCGGCGCGGACCAGGAACCGAAGTATCTCAATTCCCCCGAGACCCCGATCTACAGCAAGCGCAAAGCCTTCTTCGGTTTCCCGGGCGCGTTGGCACCCATCCGTCGCGCCGAACGTGCGGTGATCGCCGAGGGTTACTTCGATTCGTTGGCGTTGTGTCGCGCGGGCGTCGAAGAAACCTTGGCGACGTGCGGTACGTCGCTCACCGCAGATCACGCACGCGATTTGCGCAAACGCGTGCGCGAAGTGATTTTGATTTTCGATGGTGACGAAGCCGGGCAACGCGCGATGGAGCGCTCACTCGATGTGTTGTTGCCCGAAGGATTGCGCGTACGTGCAGCGGTTCTTCCCGCCGGCGACGATCCCGACACGCTATTGCGACGCGAAGGGCCCGACGCATTGCGCGCAATCATCGATGAGGCCGCGCCGGCGCTCGATGCCGTGATTCGACGCGCTGTGTCACAAGGCTGTACGAGCGCCTGGGAGAAGTCCGACGCCGTGGCCTCCGTGGCGCCGATTCTCGTTCTTCTGCCGGACGCCGTGGAGCGAGCGGAACGGGTTCGGCAACTCGCTTTGGCGACCGGAACGGAAGTTAAGGCCGTTGCAGCGGCTGTACGGCGCGCTGCGGGCCAATCGGACTCCGACGAGGACGAACTCGCGCCGGTCGCACGCAAGCGTGAGCTGGACGAACGGTTCTACGAAGGCCTCGCGCGCATCCTGATCGCGCATCCACGCTGCGCGTCATTGGTTGACGCAGCGCGGCTATCTGCAGCGGTTTCCGAAGGCCCTTGGCGCGCGCTAATCTCTGATCTCGCAGCAGCTGGAAACCGTGGCGGTACAGTGGAGGTTGCTGAGCTGGCGAACCAAATGGAAGGCGAAGCGCGCACCCTCCTTCTCACCGTTGCGCTCGGCGAGGAGCATTCGCTAGACGAGTCCTCTGCAGAGGGCGCGTTTCACGACATCATTGCAAAGCTTGAAGAGCGACAACGCTCCCAAGCGCGTCGCGCAGCAACGCGGCAATACTCAGAGGATCCCAGTCGCGATTCGAAAGAGTGGCTCGCGGCAAAACAACGGCAGCTGGAAGAACGCAGAGCCGCGCATCGTCGGGCTCGGTCGCAACCCAACCCATAGGGTTGCGAACGAACAAGGAGAATACCCCCCATGGCCTCATCCCCCGCGAATGGCACCCGTCCGCAAAACGAGCGCAAACCGGTTGGCGGCAAAACAAGCGCTACCGGGAAGGCTGCGCGCGCAGTCAAAGTGAACGGGCGCAAAGCAGGATCGAAATCAGCGGCGCAGAGCGAAACCAACGGAGCTGTAGCGATGAATAGTCCTCTGGGAAAAATGGCCCAGGAGAACGGCGCGATCCGCGCTTTGATCTCCGAGGGACGACGCAAGGGTTACCTCACTCTCGATGAGCTCAACGCGAGCCTTCCGGAAGACATGACCACCGTGGAGCAGATCGAGGAATTCGTGACGCTCTTCGGGGACCAAGACATCAGTGTCGTCGACTCGTCGAAGAAGTTGCCCCATACCCGGCGTGCGACCCGAGCCCCGAGCAACAGCGATGACGACTCGGCCGGCCCCTCCAACGATCCGGTTCGCGTCTACCTGCGTGAGATGGGCCAGGTCTCGTTGCTGACCCGCGAAGGCGAAGTCGAAATCGCCAAGCGGATCGAAGCGGGGGTGAACGATCAGGTATTGGCCATCGTGGGAACGCCCTACGGCGTCGGGGAAGTACTCCGGTTGGCGGATCTGTTGCGTCGCAACAAGATGGAGCTTTCGGAGCTCGTCAATCTCGTCGACGAAGAGGGCGTGACACCGGAAGATCAGCGCAAGAAATTCTTACTGGCCAGCAATCGAGTCAAGAAGCTCGAGGCGGAGATTTCGCGCAAGCAAAGCTCGATTTCGAACTCGCGGACGAGTGACGAGGCACGAGCACGCCTGTTCGGGGAAATCGAAGATTGCTATCGCGCGATGGTCGAACACCTGCGCGAGGCGCGCTTCGCCAAGGCGCGCGTCGAAGACCTGACCGATGGCATGCGCCGGCTTTCCAAGGACTTCAATCGCCGTTACTCGGCTTTGCGCCAGATCGCCGAACCCTTCGAGGTCGCCGCCGACGAGTTCGTGGAACTCGCGGAGCTTTCGACCCGGCGCAGTGCCAAGGGGAAGAAGGCCCTGGCCCAGCTCGGTGGAGATCCGGTTTCCATCGCCGAAGCCAAAGTGACCTTCGATGAGGTGCACCGCGACACGGAGAAGCTCAGTTCCAGTGTCGGTATGGACGGGCGCGATGTGCGTCTTTCCCTCGAGCGCCATGCGGTTGCGGAAGCCCTGACCCATCAGGCGAAGAGCGAGTTGGTGGAAGCCAACCTCCGCCTCGTCGTGTCGATCGCCAAGCGGTACACCAACCGCGGTCTTCAGTTCCTCGACCTGATCCAAGAGGGGAACATCGGCCTCATGAAGGCGGTGGACAAATTCGAATGGCGCCGCGGATACAAGTTCTCCACGTATGCGACCTGGTGGATCCGCCAGGCCATCACGCGCGCGATCGCCGATCAGGCCCGCACCATCCGCATTCCGGTTCACATGATCGAAACCATCAACAAGCTCGCGCGCGCTACGCGCTATCTCGTTCAGGTCCTCGGCCGCGAGCCCACTCCGGAAGAGTTGGTGGACAAGATGGAGATGCCCCTCGAAAAGGTTCGAATGGTGCTCAAGATCGCCAAGGAGCCCATCAGCCTCGAGACGCCCGTGGGCGAAGACGACGACAGTCATCTCGGGGATTTCATCGAAGACAAGGCTGCCGTGAATCCCCACGACGCGGTGATTCACGCGAACCTGTCGGACCAGACCATGAAGGTGCTCTCGACCCTGGCGCCCCGGGAAGAACGCGTCCTCAAGATGCGCTTCGGCATCGGGGAGCGCGCCAGTCACACCCTGGAAGAAGTCGGACAGGACTTCGATGTGACGCGCGAGCGGATTCGGCAGATCGAAGCCAAGGCTTTGCGCAAGCTGCGGCATCCGAGTCGTAGCCGGCTGCTCAAGAACTTCGTCGAAAATTAATCGCGGTTCGTCTCGCGAGACCCAAGCGGTCGATCCGCTTTTGCTCGCGCACCGTCGGGGGATCGGGGGGCGGCCGCTGCTCATGGCTCGGCCGCGTATTTCTCCGGTGCTTGGGCGATGTGCGCGGTGGGTTTGCGGGGGCGGCGGGGGGGGGCGCGGATAGAAGGATAGGGCCCCCCCCCCAACCCCCCCCGACCAGGGGGGGGTAGCTGAGGGGGTTGGA
>JAJDAL010000042.1 GCA_029261875.1 Deltaproteobacteria bacterium | reverse complement strand
CTTGCTGTGCGGTCTTTTTTGCCAACATGCAACTCGGTGGTTCATGCTCGCTGCGCTTTACTTCGCAGCACAGAGCCCATGGGCCCAAGGCCGGTTGAGAGTTCAACTTGAAGTCGGATCAATCCTTTATCGATGAGGCCGTGGTTTCCGTCCGCGCGGGGCGCGGGGGGGATGGGTTCGTGGGTTTTCGTCGCGAGAAGTTTGCGCCGCGCGGAGGGCCCGACGGGGGCGACGGGGGTGCGGGAGGCGACGTCGTGTTCGTGGCCGACCACAATCTCGCCACGCTCTACGACCTGCGGTTACGGGTCGAAGTCGCAGCGGAAGATGGGCACAAGGGGGAAGGGCGCAATCGGACCGGTCGCGACGGCGAAGACGTCGAGGTCCGGTTGCCCGTAGGGACCGTGGTGCGGGATCTCTCGACCGAGGGCCAGCCCCAGGCTGCGGACCTGTGCATCGACGGACAGCGCTTCGTCGCCGCCCGAGGCGGGCGCGGTGGACGGGGCAACGCGCAGTTCGCCACCGCCACGCGCCAAGCGCCGGATTTCGCGACTCCCGGGCGCGAGGGAGAGTCACGCAAGCTCGGCCTCTCCCTCAAACTGCTCGCGGACGTGGGGCTTCTGGGCTTTCCCAACGCGGGAAAATCGACGCTCCTGCGCAGCATCAGTGCGGCACGCCCAAAGGTCGCAAACTACCCCTTCACGACGCTGGTTCCGCATCTCGGTGTCGCGGCCGTCGGCGAGCGGCGTTTCGTCGTGGCCGACATCCCGGGTCTGATCGAGGGGGCGAGCGAGGGCAGTGGCATGGGAGATCGCTTCCTGCGCCACATCGAACGCACCCGCGTGTTGCTCCACGTGTTGGATTGCGGCGGGGCGCTGCTCGAGGAGCGCGATCCCCTGACGGAATACGAGGCGCTGCGGGGCGAGCTCAAGGCCTATGATGCGAGCCTCGCCGAGCGAACGGAAATCGTGGCGCTGAACAAGATCGACTTGCTCTCGGACCGCGGACAACTCGACGCCATCGAACACGCGCTCGCGAGCCGCGGGTGCTCCACGTTCCGTATCTCTGGAGCGACCGGGGAAGGAATCGCAGGGCTGCTGCAGCAGATCGTGCGAATCCTCGCCCAGGATGAAACGACGCAATGAGCGAACGCGACAACATCGCCCAGGCCCGCCGCATCGTGGTCAAAGTGGGAAGCAGCGTGCTGACCCAGGCCGGTGTCTTGCGCGAAGAGGCCTTCGAGCAGATCAGCCGCCAGATCGCGAGCGCGACGGAAGCGGGTCGTGAAATCGTGCTCGTGAGTTCCGGCGCCATCGCGATCGGAAGTCGCGAGCTGGGATGGTCGGAACCCGGGTCTTCGGTTCCGGAAAAACAAGCCGCCGCCGCCGTCGGACAGATCGGCCTGATCGAGCTCTACCGCAATCGCTTCGCGGAAAGGAGTCGCCGGGTCGGCCAGATTCTCGTAACCCGCGCGGGACTCGAAGACCGCGAACGTTTCCTGAACGCGCGTCACACCCTGCTCGAATTGCTGCGCCTGGGCGTGGTCCCGATCGTGAACGAGAACGACACGGTTGCGACCGAAGAGATTCGTTTCGGCGACAACGATTGTCTCTCCTCCATGGTGGTCAACCTGGTGGGCGCGGAGCTTCTCGTCATCTTGACGGACGTCGACGGCCTCTACACGAAACGCCCGACCGCAGGCGAACCCACCCCCGAGCTCTACGACGTGGTCGAATCCATCACGCCGGAAGTGTTGCGCGCGGCCTCCGGTTCGAATCACGCCTTCGGACGCGGCGGCATGACGACCAAACTGGAAGCCGCCGAGGCCGCCGCGCGCTCGGGCGCCGCAACCATCATCTGCAACGGATTGCGGGACAACGTGCTGTCGCGTGCGTTGGCGGGTGAGAAAGTGGGGACACTCTTTCACGCCGGATCGCGACTCCAGAGCCGCAAGCACTGGCTCGCCTACACGGCGCGGACGCGCGGTGAACTCATCATCGACGAAGGCGCCGTAGCCGCCCTGCGCAAGGGGGGTCGCAGCCTGTTGCCGGCGGGAATTATCGAAGCCCGGGGCGATTTTCGGATTGGGGATGCGGTCGCGTGTGTCGATAAGGACGGCATGGAGATCGCGCGCGGACTCGTGTCCTACACGGCTGGCGAACTCGAGCGCATTCGCGGCCAAGCGACCCAGAAAATCCACGAGGTGCTAGGATATTCCAACGGAGACGAGGTCATACACCGCGACGACTTGGTGCTCTCCGAAGACCTCAAACACTCGACATGAGTTCCGCAGAAAGCTTCGAAACTTCCATTCTCGAACTCGCGCGGCGTGCGCGCGATGCCTCGCGTCCGACGAGCGAGCTTTCTTCGCAGGAGAAAGACGAGTGGTTATTGCGTTCCGCGGATCGCCTGGAATCTGCGAAGAAACGCATCCTCGAAGCGAACCGCATCGACCTCGAGAACGCCCGGGAAAAGGGCGTTGCCGCGCCGCTGATCGGACGCCTCGAGCTTTCGGACGATCGTTGGGACGCCATGCTCGCGGGCTTGCGGCAAGTCGCGGCACTCCCGGACCCGATCGGCAGCGTCTCGGCGATGACGGTTCGGCCCAACGGACTCCGGGTGGGACGCATGCGCATCCCCCTGGGCGTGATCGGAATCATCTACGAATCGCGACCCAACGTCACCGTCGACACCGCAGCCCTGTGCGTGAAGTCCGGCAACGCGGTGGTATTGCGCGGTGGCAGCGAAGCGTTCCACTCGAATCGCGCGCTGGTCGAAGAACTGCGCGCGACTGCGCGGGAAACCAACGTTCCCGAAGATGCCATCGGTTTCGTCCCGGTTACGGACCGCGCCGCCATCGCTCCGCTCCTGCGCGCCGACCAATACGTGGACCTGATCATTCCGCGCGGCGGCCCGGAGCTGATCCGCATGGTTTCGGAGAATTCCACGATTCCGGTGATCAAACACGACGCGGGCGTATGCCATGTCTTCCTCGATGCAAGCGCCGACCCGGAAATGGCCACGCGCATCGTAATCGATTCCAAGATTCGCCAGATGAGTGTCTGCAACGGTTTGGAAACCCTGCTGGTGCATCGCGACGCCGCCCATTCCGTCATGCCCTCGGTGCTGAAGGCCCTGCGCGAAGAGCGCGTCGAGATTCGCGGCTGCGAACGGACCTGCGAAATCATGAGCGATGCGATCCCGGCGAGCGAAGACGATTACTACGCAGAATTCTTGGACCGCATCCTCGCGGTTCGCGTGGTCGACGATCTCGACGAAGCCTTGAACCACATCCAAACCTACGGTTCGGATCACACGGAAGTGATCGTCACCGAGAGCTACGCCAACGCCCAGGCGTTTCTGCGACGCGCGGATTCGTCAACCGTGGGCGTCAACTGTTCGACCGCTTTCGCCGACGGTCAACGTTTGGGGCTCGGTGCGGAGATCGGAATTTCAACCTCCAAGATTCACGCCTACGGCCCCATGGGGCTCGAGGGGCTCACCACGCAGAAGTTCATTCTTTACGGCGAGGGCCAACTCCGCGAATGAATCGCGTCGGTATTTTCGGCGGGACCTTCGACCCGATTCATCAGGGACACCTGCGCGCCGCCGAAGAGGCCGCCGAAGGGCTCGACCTCGAACGCGTCGTGTTCGTCCCGAATGCAGTGCCCCCGCACAAAACCGGCACCCAGGGCGTCACCGCACCCTTCGAACAAAGACTGGCCTGGGTCGCGAAAGCGATCGCGGGCAATCCCCGCTTCGAAGTCGACGCCCTGGAGGGCGAGCGCTGTGGCCCCTCTTATTCCGTCGAAACCGTGCGCGCCTTGCGCGAGCGCGCGGGCAGCGGCAATCCGCCGGTCTTCCTGATCGGCCAGGACGCCTTCGCGGACCTCGGGATCTGGCGCGAACCCGAAGCGCTGCTCGAACTCGCCCACCTGGGGGTGATCACGCGCCCGCCGGACCTCGTGCGTTCACTCGACGAATGCATGCCCGGTTGCGCCAAGGACGCCTACCGACTCGCCGCGGACGGCCGTTCGGGAAAGCACCGCAACGGAGACACCTGGATTCGCTTGCTGGCCATCACCGCCCTCGACATCTCCGCCTCTGAGTTGCGGGCGCGCCTGCACGAAGGCCGGTCGGTGCGCTATCTCCTGCCCGAAGCCGTTTGGCGGGACGTCGTCGAGAGCGGCGTGTATGCCGCGCGCGACACCGCAACCGAGGAAACATGACAAGCCCCCCGAATCCGTCCGTCAAAGAGGACAGCATGGAGAAGGTCCGCTGGATCGTGGAAGCCGCCCACGAGCGCAAGGCGCAGGAAGTGGTGGCGCTCGACGTGCGCGGTGTGGCGTCCTTTGCGGATGCCTTCGTGATCGCCACGGGCACCTCGGACCGCCACGTGCTGGCGGTCGTGGAAGCCATCGCCGATGCCGGACGACAGCACGGCAGTAAGCCCCTGGGTATCGAGGGACAGGAAGACGCGCGCTGGGTCCTGCTCGACATGGGCGACGTGATCGTCCACGTGTTCCTGCAAGACGTTCGAGCCCACTACGACCTCGAGCGACTCTGGAGCGACGCGGCTCAAATTCGCTTCGAAGGCCTGCCGGAACCCGGAGCCACGCCTTGACGCGACCGGTCGTGCTCGTCGTCCTGGACGGATTCGGCATCGGTGACGGTGGCGCGACGGATGCTACGGCGGTTGCGTCGACCCCTTTTTTCGACCGCGCCGACCGCAGCTACCCGAAAGCGAAACTCGAAACCTCTGGCGAAGCCGTCGGCCTACCGCCCGGACAAATGGGAAATTCCGAGGTCGGTCACATGACCATGGGCGCTGGACGCGTCATCGATCAGGACATCACGCGGATCGGGCGCGCCCTGGCCTCCGGTGAGCTGGACCGAAACGCCGCCATCGCCGGCGCCATCGACGCCGTGCAACGCAGCGGTGGCAACCTGCACCTCATGGGACTCTTCTCCGACGGCGGCGTACACAGCCACGTCGACCACCTGCTCGCACTCGTGGAACACTGCGCGAAACGCGGCGTCTCTCCCTTCATTCACGCGTTCACGGATGGGCGCGACACGGCACCGCGGGGCGGACTCGCCACTTTCGAAGCCTACGCGCCGCGACTCGAAGCCAAGGGCGCCCGCTTCGCCACGGTCATCGGGCGCTACTTCGCCATGGACCGCGACAACCGCTGGGACCGCGTAGCACGCGCCTACGACGCGATCGTTTCACGCAAGGGAATCGAAGCCGACGATGCCCAATCGGCCCTGCGCGCCGCCTACGCGCGCGACGAAGGCGACGAGTTCGTGCAACCGACCGTCATTGCCGGTGCTCCCGCCCTGGCCGACGGCGACGCCGTGATCCATTTCAATTTCCGCGCGGATCGCGCCCGCGAACTCACGAATGCGATTACCGGGGTGGCGCCGGACCGCTTCGAAGGGCAATTGACCCGCGGGGCCGTCGTGCGGCTCGAATCCTTCGTATGTTTTTCCGAGTACGACGCCGATTACCTGCTGCCTGTCGCGTTCCCCTTCGAAACGCCCAAGCAAATTCTCGGGGAGCGGATCGCCGCTGCGGGCCTCTCCCAATTGCGCATTGCGGAGACCGAGAAGTACGCCCACGTGACGTTCTTCTTCAACGCCGGCCAGGAAGACCCCTTCGACGGCGAGGTGCGCGCCTTGTTGCCATCGCCGCGCGACGTCGACACCTACGATCACAAACCGGAGATGAGCGCGCGGGAAGTCACCAAAGAATTGTTGTCCCGCATGGCCGAACGCGACTATGCGTTCATCCTCGTGAATTTCGCGAACCCCGACATGGTCGGACACACCGGCATCCTGCCCGCCGCGGTGAAGGCCGTCGAAACCGTCGACCTGTGCCTCGAGCGATTGGTGGAAAAGGTGATCGAACAAGGCGGAACGGCACTCATCACCGCCGACCACGGAAATTGCGAACTGATGGTCGACCCGGATTCGGGAGACCCCCACACGGCCCACACCACGAACCCGGTGCCGGTCTATTGGGTCACCTCCGACACGAGGGGCCGCACGCTCCGCGACGGATCCCTGGCCGACCTCGCGCCGACGATCCTCGAGTTGTTGGAGCTTCCGATTCCCGAAGAAATGGGCGGCCGGTCTCTTCTCGTCACCCCGGCGCGATAAGATCCGAAACACATCCCGGTCCCGGCGAGCTTGGCGTGCACGACTTCCTGGCAGGGGTCCGCGACCTCCTGTGCCCCCCGACCTGTTCGATCTGCGGAAAACCCTGGGCCGCGGCCGAACGCATGCCCTGGTGCCCGCCATGCGACGGGGCGTTGCCGCGTCTCCGCCAACCCATCGCTCCGGCCCCCAGCCCAAACCTCGACGGCATCGTGGCCGCGGCCCGCTACGCGTCGTGCGTGCGCGATGCGCTCCAGGCTTTCAAGTATCCGCGACCCAACGCGGGGATCGCTTTCCTCGACGCCGCGGCCACCCAGACCGTCCTTCAACTCGCACGCGAAGCCAGCGCCCTCGCCTGGTCGCGCTACGGCGTGGCGGAGGGCGTCGTCCCCATCCCCCTCCATCCGAAACGCCTGCGCGAACGCGGCTTCAACCAGGCCAACACCCTCGCGCGCTGCATCGCAAGGCAATGGGGCTTGCCCCTGCGAACCCGGCAATTGAGCCGCACCCGCCATACGAAGAGCCAAACCGAACTGACGCGCCGCGAGCGACACGCGAACCTCGCGGGCGCCTTCGCGAGCCGCCCGGGCCGCGGCCCCCTCTGGCTCGTCGACGACATCACCACCACCGGCAGCACCCTCGAACACGCCGCCCAGGCCCTGAAACGAGCGGGCGCAAGCCGCGTCGTCGCGATCTGCGTCGCCCAGGCGACGGGAGACTGACGAGCCCGGCGCGGACGAATCGAATTCGGTCGGTGTTCGTTACCGCTGAGATCTCAGTTGTTGCTGACGGTTTCGGCGATGACTTGGCAGAGGCGTTCGGCGTCGATGGGTTTCTTGAAGACGACGCCTTCGAGGCCGTCGAGGCGGCTGCGTTTGATGATGTGGTCTTTGTCGTAGTGGAAGGCGGTCATGAGCAACACCGGGAGGCCACGGTGTTTTTCGCGGACGGCCTGCAATAGCTCGTAGCCGTCCATGTTGGGCATCACGACGTCGGACAGAACCAGGTCGATGGGCCCCGACTCCAAACGGCGCAGGGCTTCCTCACCGTCGCTCGCGGTTTCGACGTTGCAGCCTTCGAGCTCCAGAATTTCTGCCAGGGTTCGGCAGATTCCCAAATCATCGTCGACCACGAGGATTCGCAGGCCCTTCAACCGCGGGTCCGATGCGTGGACGCGGGTGGGACGACGGCGCAAGTCGATCATCTTGGCGGGGCCGATGTATTCGACGGTCTCGTACTTCTCGTGCTCCGCCATTTCGCCCACGCGCTCGAGAATTTCGGAGATGCGGGCCACTTCGCGGCGGATGGCGTCGAGCCGTTCGTTTTCCACCGAGGCGTCCAGTTCGCCCGCCATGCGGGCGACATCGCGCTCCAACAGCTCCACCTGGTTGAGCACCACGGCCAGGGGATTCTTGATCTCGTGACTCAGCCCAATGGCGACCTCGCCCAGGGTGGCGAGCTGATCTTTGCGCAGGATTTCGCGCAGATCCTTGGCGAACCCGATGGTGCCCCCGTCGGTCTCCTCGTCATCGCCTTCGATCAGTGCGCCGGAGATCGCGACGGGGATGTGCTCGCCGTCCTTGGCGACGAAGGTGGTCTGGAACGTCTCGACGGTGCCAGGCCCGCCGTGGTGTTCGCTCCGCATGGCTTCTTTGACGCGTTTGGCTTCTTCCAAGGAGGGGTAGAGCTGGGCGACGAACTTGCCGATGATTTCTTCGGCGCTGTACCCGAGGCTCTTCTTCGCACCATCGTTGTAGTAGACGACGACCCCGCGGCGGTCGGTTCCGACCACGATATCCGTCGAGTGCGCGATGAGGCGCTCGAGCTGCTCGACACTCAGGGCCATCGGCCTCTCCTACTCGATCCCCTGCTCAGCGAGCCAGCGTTCCGCGTCAATTGCCGCCATACAACCCGTACCTGCCGCCGTAACCGCCTGCCGATAAACCGGATCCATGGCATCACCGCAGGCGAACACCCCCTCGAGAGATGTCTTCGTCCCACCGGGAGTCGCTTGAATGTAGCCCACCGGATCGAGATCGATCTGTCCCTTTACGAGTTCCGTGTTGGGTTGGTGACCGATGGCGATGAAGAGTGCCTCCACCGGAAGCTCCTGGGTCGAGTCGTTCTTCAGGTCCCGCAGCCGCACGCCGGTCACGAACTCGTCCCCCAGCACTTCTTCCACCGCCGCATTCCAGACGAATTCGATCTTCTCGTTCTTGAGGGCCCGCTCCTGCATGATCTTCGAAGCCCGCAGCTCGTCGCGACGGTGGATCACATGCACCTGGGTGGCGAAACGCGTGAGGAATAGCGCCTCTTCCATCGCCGTATCGCCGCCCCCCACCACCGCCATGGGTTTGCCGCGGTAGAGCGCGCCATCGCAGGTCGCACAGGCGGACACGCCCAGGTTCTGGAGGCGCTGTTCAGATTCGAGCCCCAGCCAGCGGGCGGAGGCACCCATGGCGAGAACCACCGCATCGGCGGTGAAGCGTCGCTCTTCGGTTTCCACCCGGAACGGTCGTTGCGAAAGATCGATGCGCGTGGCGTCTTCGAGAATCACCCGGCTTCCGAAGCGTTCGGCCTGCTTCTGGAACATCTCCATCATGGCGGGGCCGGTCACGCCGTCGGGAAAACCGGGGTAGTTCTCGACGTCCGTGGTCAGCATCAGCTGACCGCCGAACTGAAGGCCCGCCAGCACCACGGGCTCGAGTTCCGCGCGCGCGGCGTAGATGGCAGCCGTGAAACCCGCGGGGCCACTGCCCACGATCAAGATTTTGGTGTGTTCTTCGGTCATGACGAATGTGACGAACTGGCTTGAGCTTCGAGCAGCGGGTCTAGCTCCCCGTTGTCTTCGAGCGCCTGAAGATCGTCGTAGCCTCCAATGTGCCGTTCTCCGATGAATATTTGAGGGACCGTGCGGCGACCGGAACGCGCCATCATCTCGGCGAATCGATCGGATTCACGTTCCACGTCGACTTCCGTCCAGGTCTGTCCCTTCTCCTCGAGCAGGCGTTTGGCCCGCGCGCAATAGGGACACCAGGACTTGGTATATAGAAGGATCTCTTCCATCTACGCCTCGGATTCCGCCCACAAACTGTACCTCGCTTTGGATGCCAGATCCGCTATCGAGGTTCGCCGATCCTCCCCTACAGCGGTTCCGTAAACGGCAAGTCTTCCCACAAGAGCTGTAGAAACGTTCCAATGAAGAAGGACAGGAACGTAAACAGGAACACCGCGGTCGGAAAGGCAAAGAAGGGGTCGACGCCCAACACCCGAGGGAGCTCGCCCAACACCGGTGTTGCGGCGGCCTGGAGGGCGTCCACGGTCGTCGCGTCGAGGGGAAGCGCTACATCGACCCAGTTGCGCGCCACCATGAAGGGACCGAGTAGGCTGGTAGTCACGATCCCGAAGCCAAAGGCTTCGACGATCCCCAGCAGAAAGATCGAACGGGCGCGCGAGAAGGCTTCGCTGCTGTCGGGAATCCGACGTCGGATCTCGACGTACAGGTAGAGCAGCGTGGTGAATCCGAGCAGCGCGCCCACAGAGATCAGGGGAAACCAGCTGCTGCCCGCCAGGTCCCACACCTCGTCGATCAGGAATACCGGGGCATAACCGACGATGATGCCCGCCATGACGCGCGGCACGGCGGTGTAGAAGACCGTCAGGTCGCGTTTCCAGCAGAAGTTGTACAGGAAGAACCAGAAGGTCCCCGCCAGGATCACGACGACCTCCGCCGAGCAGATCCAATCGAAGACGTCGGGTGCGCGCTCGTAGAAGAAGATCGCGCCCAGGTAGGGCAGCGCGACCAACAGCAACAGCTTCGCGTAGTTGGAAGCAGAGTGACGGGACAGAATGCGCTCAGCGTCTTCGATCCCGTGGCGCAGGTGTGCGGCGTGACGAATCACCACCGCCGCGTGGTGGACATCGTATTGGCGAAAGAACCAGCGCTCGAGCTTCTCCAGGATGCGCAGGCAATTCTTGTTGTTCGGGCGGCGCAAGAAGGGGCTGATGTCCCGACCGCGGGCGATGTATTGGCCCCCCCGAGCGTGCAGGGCCCGCAGCACCTCCCATTCGCGATCCGCGAAGGGGGACTCTTCGGCCTCGAAGGCCTGATTCTCTTCGTCGAGGCAGATCTCCTCGATCCACTGGAAATAGACGCGCTCCGTTGTGGCGACCAGACAGCGATCCACCGCGTCGACGTCGCCGCGCGCCATGGTGTAGAAGAAGCCGGATTCCGACAGATCGTCGCCTCGGTCGATGGGATCGACCTGGCCCCGGGCGAAGCGCTCCAGATACCCGTCGCTGACCCGCGAACCGAGTAGCGCGAGCAACGATCGCAACAGCACTTTACGCAAGTGGACCCGCGTGAAGCGCAAGCGCGGTTCGCGCTCCAAATTCTTGTCGCGCATGAAACGCGACAGCACACGCGTCAGCATGACGGCGTCTTCGTAGACGCGCTGGATCTGTGCCGAGTCGAGTCGACCGTCGCCTTCCAGCCGATCGAGCAGCTCGTCCAGGTAGCGGGGCGTCGCGAAGATGAGACGCATCATCACATCTTCCGCTTCGCGGCGCGTGGCTTCGGGCGAGATGAGTTTCGGCTTGCTCCACAAGTCTTCGATCTGCAGGTACAGCTCCGCGGGATCGTGGCGATCGGCCAGAAACGAGAACGTTTCGGGAAAGACGCGTCCGAAGCCGGCGCCCGTGTCGCGCTCGAAGCGGATCTCGCGCGCGTGGAACGCATAGGTGAAACGCAAGCTCAGTTTCAGCCGGGCGAGTCGGTATTCCAGGCGCGGAAGTGTGGGCGCTTCCGGCGGCATCTCAGAGGGTGCGGCGCTTGGGGTTCTCGCCGGACTCGTAATAGGCCTCCACGCGACGAGCCAGGGTGAGCACCGCCTCGGGCATCTTTTCCGCCACCGGCCAACGCGCGGTTGCGACGCGCATCCGATCCATGAGCAGTTGTGCGTCGGGATAATCGCTTTCCGCCAGCGCATCGTCCACATCGAGCCAGTTTTGAATCGCCGTCTGGGTGCGCGATGCGAGTTCGTCGAGTTCCTGCATGCTCGCCGATGGCACCTGGGCCTCTTGGACTTGAAGGGAAATTCCCCGCAGCTCTTCCCCCGCCTTCAGCAGCCGCGCACGCAGATCTTCCTTTTCGCGAGTGAGCTCGCCCAGGAGTTCCTCGAAGCGGCGCCGAATGGGTTCGTGGGAAATCTCGCGCAGCAGGATGACGCGGCCCAGCTCGTTGCTGCCCTTGGGGTCGAGCAAGGGGTCGGTTCGCACACGAAGCCTTCGCACGCCGCCTTCCACCGGAAGGTCGAGCTCTTGAAACTGATTCGTATCGGATTCGAGCAGCTGTCGCGTCGCCTCTTCGAGAGGCGCCAGGCGTTCGCCCGACAAGACGTCCGCGAGGGTGCGGCCCCGCGGGTCCGTCTCGAGCTCGAGATACTCCTCCGCCGAGCGATTCGATGCCTGCACGATGCCCGATTCATCCAACGCCAGGGCGCCCGTGGGAAGGCGATCCATCAGGGCCTCGAGGAAGGTGTTCGCCCGCTGCAGATCCGTCACCAGCCGCTCGTTTTCGAGGGTCAGGTGGTGATGGTCGACTGCCCGCCGGACCAACTGCTTCAGTTCCGCGGGCTCCCAGGGCTTGTTGATATAGGCGTACACGTGGCCATCGTTGATGGCCTTGATGATGGCGTCCATATCGGCGAAGCCCGTCAGAATGATGCGGGTCGTGGCCGGATGTTGTTGGTAGACCTTCGCGAGGAACTCCACGCCGGTCATGTTCGGCATCCGCTGGTCGGTGATGACGGCGGAAACCGGTGCCTTGTCGCGGAGAATCTCGAGACCCTTGGACGCATCGCCCGCCGTCAGCACGTCGTACTGATCCGAAAACGTAAAAGCCATCGTTTCGAGGATGGCCTCTTCGTCGTCGACGATGAGAATGCGACTTTGAGCCGGGCTAGCAGTGGTCATGTTCGGGCGGAAGCTTCCCGCGAATCATCTCCAGATCGATGTGCGCTTCGCGGAATCCAAGCGTTCCTTCTGTTCGATCTCTCCGCGCAGCTTGCGGCGCTCCGCGTCCAACATCTTGGGCAGGCGGGTCTTGGCAACGTTCGTCCAGGGACGTTGCTCCGCTCGATTGCGGAACTTGCAGAACTTCTGATAGCCCTTGAGCTCGTGCTTGAAGTCGTCGCCGATGATCTTGATGATGATTGCATCGTCGAGAAAGCCGAGACCGGGAATCGAATCCGGGATCAGATCGTCGGGATTCGCGAAATAGGCGAGGGCCGCGACCACTTTGCCCGCCACCGATTTCGGGAGCGCGTAATCCTTGTCTTCCAACATCTCGATCAGGGTGTCGAGGGTGAGGATCGCCTCCTTGACGAAGGAAGGGACTTTTTTCTCGCCTTCGACCCGCTCGACCAACGCGCGGACCTCTTTGATCACCACCTGGGTATCGAGTTCCGATGAATTCTTCTTGGCGCGGCGGTAAATGCTCCGAAAGTAAGACGCATCGGCCTCGTCGAGGGTAAAGGTGATTTTCATGTTCCCGGCCATGGTCTATGCCTCCATCGCAAGCGCCCGAGCGTATCAGTATCGCGCGTAGTCGAGCAAGCGCTGAGGTGAACGAGCCCAATCGCCCTCCCAATGCTCGAGGACCACCTCACCGGGGCTTTTTCCTCGCTCCAGTTGTTCCCGCACGGGTTCGAGGAAGATGCCCTCGTCCTCGCCCGAATCGTTGCAATGGCCGATTCGCCGCAGCCCGGCTGCGGCGACTGCGACCAGCTCGCCTGCCAGCTCCAAGACGGAACGTCCGCCGACCTGTGCCGCCAAGCCCCGGCGGGCCACCGCGTCGAGCGCTGCCTCGCGCTCTGGAGCCCCCCAGGTGGACACCAGGGCGGCGGCGGCTTGCCGGGCCTCCGGGTCGTAGAGAACTCCCTTCCAGAGGGCCGGTAGAGAGCACGTCAATCCCGGAGGAACGGCGTCGGTACCCCGCACCTCGATGATGCGTTTCAGCCGAACTTCCGGGAACAAGGTGGTGAGATGGCGATCGAAATCCGCCAAGGTGGCCCGCTCGCCCTCGAAACCCGCATCCATGAAGTTGCGGAAGGTCATTCCCCGCGCTGGGCGGTAGCGCCCTTCGCGCACGAGAAAGAACATGGGAACATCCAGGGCCCATTCCACGTAGCGTTCGTATCCGAAATCGTCGTCGAAGGCCCAGGGCAGGAGCCCCGTTCGATCCGGGTCCGTGTGGCGCCAGATATGGATTCGCTTCGAGATGAACCCGTTCGGTTTACCCTGACTCAAGCTCGAGTTCGCATAGATGGCGGAAACCACCGGTGTGATGGCCAGGGCGGTGCGGAGCTTGTCGATCATGTCCGCTTCGCTCGCGTAATCGAAATTGGCCTGGACCGTGGCGGTGAGATGCATCATGTCGAGGGCCATGGAACCGCGCGAGGGCAGGTACTCGCGCATGATGGCGTAGCGCGCCTTGGGCATCTTCGGCATGTCTGCGACCGCGTGCAGCGGATTCATTCCGAGCCCCAGGAAGACGATTCCGTGGGGTTCACACACGCGCTTCATGAGTTCGAGGTGGCCGTGAAACTCGCGACACGTGTCGTGGATGGCGTGCAGGGGCGCACCGGAAAGCTCCACTTGGCCGCCGGGTTCGAGGGTCAGGCTGGCGCCTTCCTTTTCGAGGGCAATCAGGTTGCCGTCTTCGCGAATGCGCTTCCACCCGTCAGTGACCGCAACCCGCTCGAGGAGTGCACCGATTCCCGCTTCCCCCTCATAGGGAACCGGCTTCAAACTGTCGCGATACAGGCCAACCTTTTCGTGCTCGGTTCCCACACGCCAACGCTCCGGCGGTTTTTCATGTTCGCGGAACCAGGCAATGAGGTCGGCGACGGAACCCACCGGGTCTCGGGGTTTGCGGCGTTTTTCTTCCATGTTGTACGTTCACTCAGGGCGCGAGGGATTCTTCCAGAAACTGTTCGAGAAATTCCGCCAGGGCGAGATCGAACTCGGACCCGGCGTCGAAGGCAAATGTCTTGCAGGGGCCTTCGGTCTTGCCGCTGCGAAACGGTCCGACGAGCGTGACGTCACCCCGGCTCTTGGCCGTGACGATGGCGACCTGGCGTCCGCGCCGCAGCTCGAACTCGACCGCGCGCACGTGCTTGTCGTCCAGGCGAACCGGCGTCAGCTCGACGCGCAGGTGCGCTGCACCGGCGCGCGCCGCCGCCTCGTGGAAGCGCTCGAGCGCCGCCGCAACCTGTTTGTGGAGGACTTCCGCCCGGGCCCGGGCGGATTCGAGAGCGGAGTGGTGCAGGGCTTCGCGCGCGCCGAGACGCGTGCCGGCCGCTTCCATGCGCTCCGAAAGAACGGTTTGTCCCGGGGGGGGCATGGCGGAAACTCTAGCAGGAACCGCCTAGAGGGCCTCGGCGAGGCCGACTTCCCGGGTGGGGTCGAGCTGGGCCAGCCGCCGGTCTCGAATCGAGTGGAAAGCGTTTTCGAACTGCGGCGGTACCGGGTCCGCAGGCGGAGTCCGCAGGCGTGTGGGATTCACGTAGGAGCCGTTCTTCGCAATCCGGAAGCAAACGTGCGGGCCCGTCGCGAGACCGCTCTTGCCCACGTAACCAAGGACTTCCTGTTGCTGAATGCGCTGACCCACTTCGAGGTTCTTCGCGTACTTCGAAAGGTGCCCGTAATAGGACACGTAACCGTCGTCGTGTTTGATCTTCACCAAGCGACCGAATCCGCCCGCCCAACCTTTGTAGAGCACCTTTCCGTTGGCGACGGACCAGACCGGCGTACCCACGGGCGCCGCGTAGTCGATGCCCTGATGCGGTCGCGTGACTTTCAAGATCGGGTGGCGCCGCTTCAACGTGTAGGAAGAACTGATCCGGTTGTACTTGAGGGGCGCCATCATGAACTGACGCTCCATGGAGGATCCGTCGGGCCGGAAGTACCCGCCGCGCCCGTCCTTTTGTTCGAAGTACACCGCGGTGTGACTGCCGGAGCCGCCCGTATAACGTGCGGCGAGGATTCGCCCGGGGCGCACGTAGGTCTCTTTCCCGAGGGCGTCCTTGCGATACAACCGCTCGTAGAGAACCGAGAACTCATCGCCTTTGCGCACCGAACGCGAGAAATCGACATCCCAGGCAAACAGCTGGGCGAAGTCACCGGCGAGCAGAGAACTCTCGCCCAACGCTTCGACGGATTCGTAAAGGGTGCTTTGGATGACGCCCGCGATGCGCGACACGCGGCGAATCATTTCGACTTCGTGGCGTTCGGCCACGAAGTCGCCTCCGTCGCGATAGAGTCGGTAGCCCTCCAGGGCCGAGGTTCCGTAGAAAAACTCGAGGATCGTTCCGTCCGTGCGCTGCACCAGTCGGTACCAGTGTCCGGGCAGGGCATTGCGAAAGTCGAAAACGCCTTCCAGCGCATTGGAGATTTCGTAGACCGTGCGGGGCGTGATGCCCTGGTCGGTGAGCGAGAGGTAGACCGAATCGCCGCGGGTAATCGTGCCCGTGGTGACCACGAGTTCCGACAGCTCGGCAATCCCGGGGACCGCCGCGAGGTCTTCGAATGCGGAATCCGCCCGGGCAACCACCAGGGGGGCGAGGGCCGAAGGGTCGCTGCTCGGGGCCTGGCCAAAGGCCGCCAAGGGCGCCACAGTCGCGGCGACGAAGGCCACGAGGCCGAGAAACCAACGGTGGGGGACCCCATGGGGCCCCTCGAGCCAGTTAGGCAAGCGCGTGTTCAGCGACGGCATTGCAGACGAACCCCTCCCGGCGTTCCGACAAAACCGGAGCGCGCAGACCGTTTACCACTCTGGGAGGAAAGTGCACGCGAAAATCCGCCTCCCCGGGCGACCCGAAGCCGCCGGTGGCACCCCATGAAGATTTCGACGACACAGAACGTGTTGAATTCACTCCGTTTTTTGCCGCCTCGGGCGCTCCTCGGCCTTCTGGGCGCAGTTCTCGTGGCCTGCGCCGCCTCCCACTATCCGGACCCGGATCGCGACCTGCCGGGAGCGGCGAGCGCCATCCTCAGCCGAGCAATCGCCTATCCCACCGTGAATCCGCCGGGGGGCGAACACGCCGTGGCGCGACTCTACGCCCGGGTGCTCGAGCACGAGGGCATCCCCGCACGCGTGCTGCCGGTGCCCAACCACCCCGGTCGAAGCGCGGTCTGGGCCCGGCTGCCGGGAACCGGCGCAAAACGTCCGATCGTCCTGCTCTCGCACCTCGACGTCGTACCCGCCGACGAAGCAAGTTGGGAGACGGGCCCCTTCGAGGGCGCCATTCGCGATGGCCACGTGGTGGGACGGGGCGCGCTCGACGCAAAGGGGGTGGGGGTGGTGCAGCTCCTCACCCTGGTCGCACTCGCCGACAAAGCGCCCCTCGAACGCGACGTGATCTTCTTGGCGACGCCCGACGAAGAAACCGGCGGGCGCCTGGGCGCAGGTTGGATCACGCGCGAACACCCGGAACTCTTGCACAACGCGGAATTCCTTTTGACCGAAGGCGGCGGGATCCTTGCCCGGCCGGGGTCGGCGCCCATGTGGGGCGTGACGGTCGTGGAGAAGAGTCCGTGCTGGCTTCGCGTCGTGGCGCGCGGCGCTCCGGGACACAGCTCCACCGCCCCCCCGGAATCGCCCGTCACGCACCTCGTCGCCGCATTGGATCGCGTGCGTCGTTTCCAGACCGAGGTCCGCGTCATTCCCGAAGTGGCGCGGATGTTTGCCGCGCTGGCTCCTTTCGCGAGCGCCGAGGATCGCGCGGGCTATGGGGACCTGGCTCTGGCTTTCGAAACGGACCCGGGCTTCCGACGGCGTTTCTTGACCGATGCCGGGCGCGCCGCGTTGGTGCGCAACACCGTCGCCATCACGATGCTCGAGGGCAGCCCGCGCACCAACGTGATTCCCGCGACCGCCACCGCCCATCTCGACGCGCGACTGCTGCCGGGCGATACCTGCGCGGAACTCGCCCGAGCCATCGACACGAAAATGGGCAATCCCCGCATCTCCCTCGAAATCTTATTGGCTTTCGATACCCGGAGTTCGCCGATGGAAACGGATCTCTTCCGCGCGATCGAACGCGTGGCCGAAAAGGTGGATCCCGGCGCCCACGTGGTGCCGCGCGTGATCTCCGGCTTTACGGACGCCCACTACTTTCGCGACCTCGGCATCGTCTCCTACGGATTCGTGCCGCGCTGGCTCGCGCCCGGAGAATCCCGACGCGTCCACGGGCCGAACGAGCGGGTCTCCGTCGAAAACCTGGAACGCGGCGTCGACACCCTGGTTCAGATCCTGGAAGCCCTTTAGGCGGAGCGCAGCTCGCCGATGGCGCGATGGACCGTTTCGAACAGCGGTTCCACGTCTTCGAGCTCGAGGCACGAAAACGCGATGCGCAGATCCGTCGGACTCGTGGCGATCAACCCCGTGGCGTGTTCGTCGAGCAGATGCAGGCGCAGCTTTTCGGCGTCGACGCCCTTCACGCGGATACACATGAAGTAACCACTGTTGAAGGGATAGACGTCCCAACTGTCCGCGTACTCGGACCGACGCACCACTTCGTTCACCCGCGTCGCGCGCGCGCGCAGGATTTCGGTCTTCTGCTTGCGCTCGGCGGAGATCGTCGACGAGGTGAGGGATTGCTCGACCAGGGACTGGGAGAGCTGCGGGCTGTTGGAGATGGCCCCGCGGATCGCCCCGCGCACCTTGGCTTCGAGGGCATCGCAGACCGCATCGCTGGTGTCCGCGCGCCCGGGGCCAAAGGTGATGAAGCCGCAGCGCAGGCCCCACACGAACAGCTCCTTGGTGGCACCGTCGAGTTTCACGGCCAACAAGTTCGGATGTCGGTTCGCGAGCATTCCGAACAGCGACTCGGTCATGGACGTTCCACCGAGGTGGTAGAAGAGCCCGAAGTACGCGTCGTCGAGCACTGTCACCAGCTTGGTTCCGCGTTCGGCCTGGGCGAGCAACGCCGCGACGATGGCCTCGCCTTCGGCGGGCGTCGGCATGTAGCCCGTCGGGTTGTTGGGGAAGTTCAGCAACACGACAATCTTGTCGCGTCCCTTCGCGGCTTCCGCCAAGCCTTGTGCGAAACCCTTGGTGTCGAAACCCTCGCCGTCGAAGAACGGGAACGTCTGCACTTCGCCGCCGCAGCGCACTTCGTAGAGCAACCGGTAGTTGCCCCAGAACTTGTCCGGCAGCAGCAAGCAATCGCCTTCCCCCACGAACAAGTCGCCCACCAGGCACAGACCGTGAGTGATGGCAGACGTGGTGATCGGAAGCCCGATCGCCTTGCCGCGTTGGCTCGGATTCTCTTCCGCCAACTTTTCCTGCCAGCGTTGGCGCAAACCCATGCGCCCCGCCGGCGGGGCGTAGTTGTACGCGTCGGCGGGATCGATGCCCTGCAGGTGTTGTTGGATCGACGCCAGGTGCATGGGGGCGCCGCCCTCGGTCGCAATGCCGATGGTGGCGTTGAAACGCGTGGCCTTGTCCTTCGCTTCCGCGGTCTGGGTGAGAATGCCGCGCGGGAAATACAGCCGACGGCCCAGGGGCGAGAGCATCGCGAGCACTTCCGGTGCTGCGGCCTCGAGGGTGGCGTTCAATTCCTGCGCGAGAGGGGTTTCGCGAAACGACATGGGGCGTTCCTTTCGGCCATCAGAGTAGCAAGGGAACGTCGCGCTGCTCGGAGGCTCGGGACCGAAAATCCCGAATCGGCCTAGCGGGTGCGGCGGTGCAGCACGTCCATGAAGTCGTCGAAACCCAATCCGCGCCAGAACGCCTGGCCCTCTTCGTTGCCGCGGGCCACGCGGATCTCGATGCGCGCGGCGCCTTGCTCGCGCGCCCAGGCCTGGGCGGCTTGCGCCAAGGCGCGCCCCATTCCCTTACGCCGCATGTCCCGGCGCACGCCGATGTCGGTGATCTCCGCGCGTAGGGTCTCGGCGGTGATGGGAGGCGCCCGATCGACCCGGACAATGCACAACCCCACGGGGCCATTGCCGGAATCGAATACGAAGATCGCAATCTCCTCGACTCCGAGCATGGCTTCGAGCAGCCGCCGCGCCTCGGACTCGGCACCGCGCCGCAGCTCGAAGGAAGGGTCGAGGGTGGTGTGGTGACGACCGATGGCGAGCCAGAGCTCCGTCGCGATATCGAGATCGCGCCGCACCGCCCGGCGTACCCCGCCGGTTTCCGCGGTAGCGGGGCTCACCGGGCTGCGGAGGATTGGCCGCCGTAGGTGAGGCCTTCTACGGGAACCACACCGGCGCTGCTGCCATCGTCGAAGCGAATCTCCACGGAGCGGAACGATTTGACCAGGTCCGCTTCCGCGGGGTCGCGACGCCAGACCGAGAAGTGCAGGTGGGGAGTCGTGGTGAAGCCCGTATTGCCACTCTTCCCGAGCAGATCGCCGGCCTTCACGCGCTGCTCGAGCTTCACTTCGATTCCGGGACTCAAATGGATGTAGTTCGCGACCGTGCCATCGGCGTGCAGAATGGAAACCACATTGGCCTTGCCCGCCAGCGTCCGATTGCGCCCGCCTTCCGTAAAGCCATCGACCACGCGCACGACGACTCCCTCGCGCGCCGCCCGAATCGGGGTACCGACCGGCATTTCGAAATCGAAGGAATATTTCGATGCGCCGCGGTGGCTGAGTTCGCCGTTCACCCCTTGGATCAGCTTTCGCGGCCCGTCGAAGGGAAAGCGATAGCGCGCGCTGCTGTCGTGGGGCGCGCCCATGCCCGACTCCGGCAAGTACTTCGCCATGCTCGCGACGTACTTATCGAGCGCTGAACCCGCCAGGCGCCGGGTGACTTGCGAAAGCGTGACGCCTTCCTGGATCAGAACCGCGGCTTCCGCCGCCAGGGCGTCGACGTCGGGGTCCGAGAGATAGACGCCGTTTTGCTCCAGCGCTTTGCGGATCTCCGCGCGCCCCTCGCTCCCGGTTCCATATTGCTGCACTGCCCCGGCCACGCGTTTGCGGCGGATGCGTTCTTCCTGTTCTTCCTGACTGCCGAGACCGCGCACGGGCGCCGTGCGGCGCGCGATGAAGGTTCCCTGCTGGGTGCCGTCGCGTTGGTAGCTGCCGCGCAAGACATCGCCACCGGGCTCGACGACCTCGGTCTCGTAGCGCGTTTCGCCTTCGAGGGTGTCGCTGCGGCCGCTCCCCATACTGTCGGAACGGATGAAGACCGGAAGGTGGCTCGGGTCTTCGATGATCCACGTCTCGCTGTAGGTGACGATGGAGGCCGAAGCCGCGCGGCCCGCGGAACGCGAGCGCCAGCCTTCGGTCGCGGAACCGCGCAGGGTTTTGGTCTTGCTGCCCCGGGAGTTGACCTTCGGACCCGACAGGATCTCCGCCAGTTGATCTTCGGTGGGTTCCCAATAGGAGAGCATGCGCGAAGCGCGGTTGGTGCTGAGACGCTCGAAGCGCCCGGTGGGATCTTCGAGCACCACCAGGGGATAGTCGATCCACTTGAGGCGCGAGCCCTCGGGAGAAAGCGCCCAGACCCGATCGAGCCAGCGCTCCGCATCGGGGTTGCCGGCAAGTTCATCCTTGTAGTGGATGGTGACGTGCCAGGTGCCGAGCAGGTCCAATGCCGATGCGGGCGCGGCGGCGCCCAGCCCGACGAGCCACGCCAACATCCACAACCCGACGTAGCGAGCGAGCCGATGCGTCAGATGTTGCGTTCGACCGCTGGAAAATCGCGCCATACGGGAATTCCACAAAAGTGAGAGCCTTCGGTGCAGCGGGGCTTGGCGAGCCCGGTGCGGACCGCGCAGGGCGGGCCCACGTACTTGGCAAATTGGGGATGCACACGATCCAGCTGCTCGATTTCGTCCATCGAGGCTTGCCAGATTTCGCGCTGCGCGTTGAGACAGGTTCGCATGGTCCATTTGTGAATAAGATGGAGCAACGAGCCCGATTCTTCAAAGCGGACCGCTAACGCGTTGGGGAGCACGTAGAGGGCGTGCTCGGGCGCCGCACCCAGCTTCAGCAGGCGCTCGCGCGCGTCCCAGGCGTCCTGCACGGCTTCCTGGAAGATCGCGTGACAGGCCGGGTCTTCGGCGATTAGCTCGGGCTCGATCACGTCCACCGCCGCCGGCACCGTGCGGGTCAAGAGCGGGCGCGACCCCGGGGTCATGCGATGGCGCTGATCCTGGGAATCCGCGGTATGGGAAAGCTTCTTCCGATACGTGTAATGGGCGTGGTTCAGGGTGCGCATGATGGGCGAATGGGTCGAGACGTTGAGGGTGTCGAGCCGGTAGCGATTGTGGGCCGGGTTCAAGACCAGATCGATTGCGCGTTCGTCGTCGAGATCGTAGCGACCGAGTACGTTGCGCACGGCTTCCGCCACCACGGCCGGGCCGTTGTGACCGTAATCCACGAGCTGCGCGACGCGGCCTTCGAGCCCTGCGTCGAAGCGCGCGATGGCTTCGGCATCGCCAAAGCCCGGCGCCGCGAGGCCCCATTCCATGACTTCGTCGTCTTCCAGGGGGGCTTCGCCGATCTTCGAAAAGAACGCCGGGTCGAGGCGTTCGACTTCTTCCACCATGCGCCCCACCACGGCCTTGGCTTCGTCGGGCGCGTCACACACCGCCGCCATGCGGCGCAGGCGATGCAGGACGATGCCCGACACCGTGTACACCATGGCGGTGTGGCACCCGATGGGGATCACGTAGCGGGCGGTTTCGATTGCGCGCTTTTCCGCGTCGCGCTCGACGCTGCGGCCGAAGGCCATGGACTGGCGATCTTTCAAGCGCCACAGGTCCGAAAGGATTCCCAGGGTGACGGGCTTGAGGCGTTCGGTGAGTTCCGCGTAAGCGCGCCAGGAGCGCACCACGGACGCTT
The DNA here is from genome assembly GCA_029261875.1 of Deltaproteobacteria bacterium. Classification (GTDB taxonomy): domain Bacteria; phylum Myxococcota_A; class UBA9160; order UBA9160; family JAJDAL01; genus JAJDAL01. The sequence continues at coordinate 166,485 of JAJDAL010000042.1, read as the reverse complement.
CGAATACCGCGCGCGCTTCGCCTTCGAGGGCCGGCGGGATGTGGGCCTGCGCCTCGCTGAGCTTCACGTAGCGCTGGCTCTGCTGTTCCGTGTTGTAGAACGGGAAAGCGTGCAAGAAGCACCACACGAGCTGGCGTGAGATCCCCGAAAGCGCGAACTCGAAGGTGGCGTGCTGGAAGACGGTGTGGTGCCCCCCGTTGTAGGTGAGGGGACCGATGTTGCTGCGCTGGCGATCCGTGACCTCGTCGGGCGAGATCACGCGCGGCGCGTAACAGGTGCGCGCGGCGGAGATGGCGTCGTCGTAGGGACGATCGAACCAATTGCGCAGACGGACCTCGGGCCCGCCGTCGATCACGGACTCGATCGAACCGGCGCTTAGATCAGACATAGACTCCGTTCCAGGGATTGGTGCTACTCTTGCAGACGCGCTCGCCCCAATCAACGGCCGTCTGACGGTCCAGCAGGCAAAGGGCTTCGCGGCAAAAATTTTCCCAAATTGGTGCGCATTTCGTGCGCCGCCATTGGGTCCAAGGGACACGGCCACCCCCCGAGGCCATCCCAAATCTATACCTTTTTTGAAGACTTCCGGGGGGATGTTTCCGACTGCTGAGTGCGGTTGCGGGATTGGCACAGCGTTTGCCCCTAGCGGGGGTGGATACGTGTCCGCTGACGACTGAGAGCCCATGGCAAACTTCTGGATCGTACATCGGGAACCGCAGATTCGAGCCGCTCTGGCGCACCTTGCGCGAGCGGGCGCGGCAGATCTGATCGGAGCCCCCAGCGACCCGCGTTTTTCGGACGCCGCAGCCCCGGGTTCCATCCTGCTCGGGCTGACGGGCGATTTCGAGAGCGAGCTGGAATTCGCCCACCGCTTCGCGCGACGCCACAGCGGCGCCAACTGGATCGTCCTGGCGGATCGCCGGGACCTCGGTGAAGGCCAGCGCCTGTTCGACGCAGTCCCGGCCGAATTCGTCGCCTACCCCCCGAACCCCGCCGCCCTGCGCGCACAACTGCGTTCGGGATCGCCCGGCGCACGCTCCGGCGCACCGGCGCTCTCGGAACGCCGCGTGCGCGACGCCGTCGCCACGCGCTTCGCGCGCCTGTTCTGCGGCGTCGAAATTCCGGAGCTCCTGCGCGCCCTCGAGCCGCGCATGGTGCGCGTGCCGCTACTCCTGTGGGGCGAACGCGGAACCGGACGCGCGCTGGTGGCGCGCTACCTCCATACTTTTGGGAACGCGGGCATCGGTGAAGCCGGCACGTTCGCACCGGTGGCCTGCGCGGAAACCGATACGCCGGACAGCCTGCTCGAACGCATTGGCATGCTGGCGGGCGAGCAGCGCATCTCGACCCTCTACTTCGAAGACGTGGAACGCCTGCCGGGCGCGACCCAGCGCGCACTTCTGTGGTGGATCGACTCGGGCGCACCGCCCAGCGTTTCCGTCACGCCGGAGCTGCGCTGGATCGGTTCCGTGACGGAGATTGGCCCCTTCGATCCGCCCGCGAACCTCGACCTCGAACTCGTGCAAGCCCTGGCGGGCATCGAAGTGCGCCTGCCGACCCTGCGCGAAGAACCCACTTCGGTGGTGGCGAGCGTGCGCGAGATCGCCCACGCCTGGAGCGAAACCCAACGCGAACGCTTCCGCCAATTCGACGCCAGCGCGCTCGAAGCCCTGCGCATCTATCCCTGGCCCGGCAACCGCCGCGAACTCGAACGCGTAGTGTGCCGCACCCTGGCCGCCAGCTCGGACGACCCGGTCCGCGCCGAACACCTGCGCTTCGACGGCGGCCCCGTGGACCACGACGTCACGAGCGAAAGCGCCGAAGAAATGGAATACGGCGCCCGGCCCACGCCGGCCTTCGACCGCAGCCCGCAACGCGAAACCGAAATCGAATTCTCGGACGACGTACCGGAAAGCGGCGCGGACTTTTCGCAGCCCGCGGAAGCGCCGGACGAACGCGATGAAGACAACCACCGCGAAGGCCCGGAATTCGAGGACTCGGAACCGGAAGAAGAACGCGACGCCCCGACACCGTTGCGGTCCGAAACTTCCGTGCCGATCGAAGCGGCCGAACCGCCGCCGCCCGTCGAACCCGCAGCCCCCATCGCGCCGGCTCCGCCCATCGAACCCCCGCCGTCGGTGGAACGAACGCGCCGCGAACTCGAAGCCGCCATCGCGAAGGGCGCGCTGCTCGACGACGACGCCATCCAGAAACTCGTCGGTGCCGTCGCCCACGAAATCCGCAACCCGCTGGTTTCGATCCGCACCTTCGCCCAATTGCTCCCGCGCCGCTTCGAAGACCCGGAATTCCGCGCGCGCTCGGGCCCGATCGTCGGATCCGAGGTGCGTCGCATCGAACAACTGATCGAATTGATGGTGCGCTTCGCGGGTCTCGACGCCCCGAAACCCGAACCCGTCGACATCCCCGCGCTATTGGAAACGCTGCTCGAAGACCGCCGCGAAGCCATCGAACAACGCCCGATCGTGGTGCTCAAAGAACTCGACCGCGACCAACCCTACGCGCACGGCGACGCGGAGCAACTGCGCTTCGCCCTCGACGCGGTGATCGCCAAGGTCCTCGACCTGGTCTCGGACCAGGGCGACCTCTACCTCGCCAGCAAACACCACCCGCAAGGCCTGGGCGAAGGCGCCTCGGTCCGCGTCCTACTCCGTTTCCGCGGCCGCGGCCCGATCTCGAGCGACGTCTCGACCCGCGGAACATCCCTGGTGGAAAGCAGCATCTCCCTCGCGTTGGCGGAAGCCATCGTCCAACGCCACGGCGGACGCTTCTCCGTCAACACCTCGGACCCCCAGGACACCGTCATCGTCATCGACCTGCCCGCTTAGGTCCCATTCCGTCCGGAATCCAATTGCAAATCGCCCGCCCGGGGCCGCTAACTCCCGAGTTCGCGACTGAGATCCAGCGCCGGCGCGGCAGTTCGAAACGACATCATCGCGGGTAGAAGAATCAGATCGGCAACGAGCGCGGACAGGATTGCAAGCGCGGTCAGCCAGCCGAAGTTGGCGATGCTCTGCCAGGAAGAAATGGCGAGCGACAGGAAGCCGACGCTCAGGGCAACGGACGTAATCACGATCGCCCGGCCTGCGTGCGATATGGCGGCGAGAACCGCCTCTTGCGAATTGGCACCCGCATTCTTCTCTACGCGGAAACGACTGAGCAGATGAATCGCATCGTCGATGGCAATTCCGACGATCACCGCCGCAATCATGGCGTTCGCCGTATCGAGTGGAATTTCCGCGAACCCCATGACCCCGAGGACGACGAGAACCGGGAATAGCGTAGGCACCATGGCCACGGCTCCCCACAGCGCCGATCGCATGAACACCGCAACGAGGGTGAATACCAGAACCGCCGCAAACGCAAACGTTTGCAGCTGCGTTCGCTGTACGATCTGATTGAGGTAGGTCGACATCCAGAACGACCCCGTTACCTCGACGGTCCAATCCTCGGGAAAACTCGACTCGATATAGGAGTCGACCTGATCGCGAACCCGTGCTTTCTCCGAAATGAAACCGTCCGTAGCTTGTATGGAGATTCGAACCGACCGCTGGTCCAAGGTGACCCACGGCGCCAATGCTCCCTCGTGCTGCATCGACAGCAGCAATAGGATTTCGGCGTTCTCTTCCTCGGACGGCGCGGGACCTTGGAACGACGCAACATCATCGTGAAGGAGGCGCCGTGTCCAACCCAGTGGGTCTAGGATCGACGTTACGCGCTTCAACCCGTCTCGCTCGACCAGGAATTGCGAGAATTCTTCGAGCTGCCGAAGGACGTCAGGCGATTCTGCGGTCGAATGATCCGGAAGGCGAATCGACAGCTCGAGGGTATCGGGTTCTCTCAGATTCTGTTCCGCGAACCGCCACCACTGAACGATCTTGCTTTGGGTTCCGTACAGGGTCTCCATTTTGACATCCGCACGGACCTTCGATGCTCCCACTGCGGCGACACCGGCGACGAGCAGGGAACAGCCTAGAACCAATCCCGAACGCTGCGTCGCCACCGCAACCATACGCTCGAGACTCGACCAACGCGGAGAATTGCTCTGCGCAGATGACAATCGCGGCGCATGGAAGTGAAGCAGGGTCGGGAGCAACGTGAACGTCAGAAGTAGCGCCACCATCACCCCGAAGGACGCCACGACGCCCAAATGAACGAGTGCCTGCACGTCCGCGAAAGCAAACGAGAAGAGGCCGACCGCCGTCGTTATGGAGGTCATGAGACAAGGAACCGCTACATCGCGAGCGCTCGATAGAACCGCGGAGTGCCCCAAACCTCTCGCGACATGCGCGGAATAGCGGGAAAGAAAGTGAACTGCGTCGCAGACTCCGATGACGAGGATCAACGGGGGCATCGTGTTGCTGAGCGTGCTCTGAGGCCAGCCCAACCATGCCATCAGCCCCTGCGCCCAGACCAGTGAGAGCCCCACAACCAGCAACGCGTAAGCGGATGCAACCGCTGACCGGAATTGGAGGAACACGATCACGCCAATGATCACGACGGCCAGGGGGATCAGGCGCGCGGTATCCGTTGCGAGCTCTGTCTCCGTAATAGAAAGCTCAACGAATTCCCCAAGGAATTTGAACTCGATACCCTCCGCTTCATAGGGACCGACCGCTTCCAGAATCGCTCGGAAGATCGGTTCGTTCTTCTCGGTGTCCGTCGAGGGAAGTTCCACGACGATGGCACCAACCCGAGCATCCTCGGATATCAGGTTCCCGACCCAGATCGGGTCCATGCGCGCACGTTCCGCGAGCGCCGCCGCGTCCGGTGCGACGACCCCCTCGACCACGAGTTGTCGCATGTCGAAGCCGTCCTGCGACGGGACCGAGAGCACGCTCGTAGCCGGACTTTCCACCCGCTGCACACCGGCGAAGCGCTCGAGATCCCTCGACACGCTGTAGGCCATTTCGAGCGCGGAACGATCGAAAACCGTCTCGCAGAACCGGATTCCCTCACAGGTCCAGACGATGACGATGGGAAGCCCGCCCCCGAACCGCTCCACAAAGGCGTCGAGTTTCTGCACTTCGGGGTGCTCGGCACCGAGGTATGCGCGATACCCGATATCGGTCCGACTCTTCGGAAGGCCCGCGGCAAAACCGATTGTCACGGCGAGAAGAACGAGAAGCGTCGTGCGCGGGTAGGAGAGAGAGATCTCGGTCAGCTTGGTCATCGGGAGCGCGTCCTCTGCGACCACCCAACCGCAATCCAGCTGCGAAATCCAGGCTCAAGGTCGTCGTCCCCAGGCAAACAACGACGAAAACCGGTGAAAACTATTTCAACGCGCGCCGATCGAGTCGATGCACGGCAGTTCGACTCGAACATTCGTACCCTGGCCGACGGTCGACTGAATCTTCAGCGTCCCTCCCGCCCCCTCGACGATCTGCCTCGCGATCGGGAGTCCCAGGCCATTCCCCACGTCAGCCTCGCGCTGCGAAAAGAACGGCTCGAAGACGTTCTCCAGGACCTGCAGTTCCATTCCGGATCCGTGATCTACGATCTCGACAACGACGGTCTCCCCATCGCATACCGCCGACACCTCGACGATTTCGCTGAGCTTCGAACTCAACAACGCGTTGTCGAGGAGGTTCGAGAACACCCGCGCCAGTCCGTCGAGATCCCCCCGAACCTTCGGAATGCCGGGAGCGATGCGGACCGATACGCGCTCTTCGCCGTGGATTCGCGACATCGCAACCACCGCACGCCCTACCGCCTCCTCGATATCGGCGCCGATCCCGTGCGTAAGATCGCCTCGACGACTCGAATCCAACACGTGCTCGAGAATCTTTCTCATCTCTTTGGATAGGCTGGCGACGAGCTGTACGCTCTCCTTCGCCGGACTCGAAGGATCCAACTGGTCGGGCAAATCCTCGGCGATCAACTCGAGCGCGCCCAGTGGCTTTCCAATCTCATGGGCAAGCTCAGCTCGAATACGACCCAACGTCGCAAACCGCTCCGCTGCCACGAGCTCTTGAGAAAGCCGCGCGCTCTTGATCGCCATCGCCGCCTGCGTGCCCAGGGCCTTGAGAAACTCCAGATGGAGACTCGTGTAAGGCTCACCCGAGTGCCGCCCCGCCGCCACCAACATTCCAAATGACTTGTCGCCAACGGACAAATCAATCGCAACCTCGGCCCCAACGCCCTCGAGGAACTCCGCTTCCTCACTGAACTCCTCTTCGAATCTGACGAAGTGAATAACTTTCCCCTCGCGAGCGAAAAGATCGTTCAGATCGGGCACGAAATCCGTCCACTCGAATGCAGACCCACATGCAAACGCCAGCGACCGTTCGTTGTGCCCCGTCAACCAAACCGCCACACCCTTGGAACCAAGTCCTTCCCTGGCGGAGTCCCCAAACACACGCGCACAGCCTTCTGGATCGCCAGCCCCCTCTAGCCTGCGTGCGTGAGCGCGCTCTATCGCAGCAAACTGGTAGTGAAAGGGATGAATCCACCCCTCCAACGAAGACCAGAGACGCCCGCGAATAGGTTCTGAAGCGAGCACCACCGCAAAAAGCACTCCAAATAGAAGCCCAGGATCAGCGAACACCGATTGCAGATCCCCACTCCCAACTGCAACTAGCGAAACACCTGTCAGGGCACCTGCCACTGCTGCGGAGTAGAGCCCGTACGCGATGCCACGGCGGGCATCAAGATTGAGGTCAAACAGCTGATAGCGAGCAATCGCGTAACCGATCGACACCGGCAACAGTGCGACCGAAACAGCAGTAAGAAGTATCGACCCCCCGAACAGGATCGGCTGGAAGCCCATCGCGGTCGCAAAAAACAGCGCGGCTGGAACGATTGCCCCGTACAACAGGATTTTGGCTCGGGCACGCTCAAGTGTTGAAGTTGATTCCTTCACTGCGAGAACGCATGCCCATACGACGAACACGCAACCCAGCATCGTTAAGCCGTGGATCAAATCATCCACGAGTATCCAAACCGATGTTGCTCTTCTAAAACTCACCGTTGCAGCAAATACAAGCGCTGCTGTCGCGATATACGGAATCAAAAGGACCTGAGGCACTCGCTTGGCGATCTCTCGTTCCTTCGGAAACACAAACGCCAGATGGGCAATCGCTGCCGGGAGCGCTGCGCTGGCCAGTGCAGCCGGCGGAAATAGCAACTCGGAAAGGTGGCCGAGGAAGTACCAACCAAGGAGGCCACAAACGCTGGAGTAGAATATTACGAGAGGAAGCGCTGCGGGCGATTTGGAATTCCAAAGAATAGCCAAACAGAGCGCCATTAACGCAGAGGTAAGCGTAAGGGTCAGCAGGAACCGCGCAACACTGTTCATTGGCGAAAATTCGACAACAGGAACGAGTTCACTCCGTCTTATTCCGCCCCTTTCAATGCTCAGGCGAATTCCCCCGTCTTCGACAGCATCTCGATCTACGATTCTTGCTTCTCTCGGAACAACCCTGTCTTTCGAACGAAGCGGGCAGCTCGGCACGATCGCGACACTCTTCGGGACGACACCATTGGGGAGAACGCGACACGACAGGACAGAGCTTCGTTCCCGGAGATCGATCGCGAAAACACCAAGCAGGAGGAACCCGGTCACGTAAACGAGGGAGAGTGACGTGACGATCGCTCGACCACGCGGGCTCACGATACCCCCTTGCGGGCTGAACTCGATCCGTTCAACAAAAAAATTATTGCTGGGAGCAGGACAAGGTCCGCCACCAGAGCGAACCCAATGGCCAGCGCTGTCAGAAGCCCGAAACTGACCAAACTCTGCCAAGTTGAGACGGTCAGCGTGAGGAATCCGCAGATCAAAGCGGTCGATGTCGTTACGATCGGGCGACCAACCGCACGAACTGCTAAACCGATCGCCTCTATGGGTGCGATCCCCTCATGTTTCTTCGAATGATAAACATGCAGAAGGTGTATGGCGTCATCGACTACAATTCCAATCACGACAGCGGCGATCATCGCGTTTGCCACGTCTAGAGGTATGTCGGCAAAACCCATTAGCCCCATCACCGCGACCACCGGCAATAGAGTTGGGATCATCGCCAAAGATCCCAGTTTAATGGATCTCAAGAACAGCGAAACAATCACGAAAACCGCAATAGCTGCTGTCGCAAAGCTTCTAATCTGAGTTTGCTGCAAGAGATTGTTGAGATAGAGATCAAGAACAAAGGATCCTGTGAATTCGACGACCCAGTCCTCAGGAAACTCTTCCTCTATATACGACTCGATTTCATTCTCAACGATCGACCTCTCTTTCTTCGAAATCGCATCGGCTTCCACCGAGATGCGCACATTCTTCTGGTCGAGCGTGACCCAGTTACTTAACGCGGACGCCTGCTGAAGGGAGAGCAGCAGCATCAGCTCCGCGTTCCCCTCGACCGTTGGCGCCGGACGATTAAAGGCGGGATCGTCGTCATGAAGAAGCCTTCGCGTCCACCCGAACGGCTCCAAAAAAGAATGAGCTGGCCCGAGTCCCGGAACGCCGCTTACGAATTTCGAGAACCGGTCAATCTCATCGAGAACCTCGTGTGACTCAAGGTCAAAGTGTTCTGGAAGTCGAATCGAGATCTCGAGGGTCTCAGGCTTCCGAAGATTCTCGGCGAAACGCCACCATTGAACGACTTCGCTCTCCTCGCCGTACATCTGCTCAAAGTCAACATCAACGCGAAGGCGCCCCAGACCGACAATCGAGATCCCAGCGAGGATTAGGCTAGTCAGGACTATTATCGGCGCTCGCCGGGAGGATGTTTTCATCAGCTGGTTGAGAACATCCTCCCAAGCGTGGGAGGAAATACCATTCTCTAGGGTCTTTGGAGGAACCATTTTGATCAACAATGGAAGAAGCGTGAAGGTCAGGATCAACGCAGAAAGCACGCCCACTGCTGCAATTACCCCGAAATGAACAATGCTTTCGAGACCCGTGGTCGCGAACGAGAGTAAACCCACTGCGGTCGTAACAGAGGTCAGCAAACATGGTGCACCCACCTCGCGGGACACCTGGACTAAAACGTTTTCGTAAGCACTCGGATCGTCGTTCAGCGCGACATAGCGAGACAGGAAATGAATCGCATCACAGATTCCTATGACGAGAACCAGTGGAGCGAGCGTGTTACTGATCGGGGTCTGTGGCCAAGCGAGCCAGCCCATCAGACCAAAGCCCCAAACCAACGCGCCGCCCACAACGAGCAGGGAGTAAACGACGACTAGACTTGAGCGGAACAAGGCAAATATAATCACCGCGATCAATCCAACCATCGCGGGAATTAGCGTCGCGGTGTCAAGACCAAGTTCCCTTTGCGTAACCGTCGCCTCGACTACCTCACCTACAAAATGGAATTCGACCCCTTGTTCTTTGTATTTCGTCGTTGCCGATTGGGCAGCATCAAAAATTTCCTGGTTGGCTCTCATATCCGTCGAGGCCAATTCGACGACGACGGCACCTACTTGACCATCGGCGGATATTAGTCCGCCAACCCACAGCGGGTCGATCTTCGCGCGCGTTGAGAGCTCACTGACATCGGAAGCCACTTCGCCGTTCTCGACCAGATACCTCACATCAAAACCGTCGCTTGACGGCGTGAGCAGAATACTCGTAGCTGGGCTTTCCACTCTCGCGACGCCCGGCATTAGCTCGAGCGTTCGAGACAAATCTTGCGCCATCCGCAGCGCCTTGGGTTCGAATACATCGCTGCAGAAACTTGTGTCCGCACAGGACCAAATCAATGCAATTGGAAAACCACCGCCAAAGCGGGCGACAAAGTCGTCCAATTTCCGGACTTCCTTGTCCTCTTCTCCAAGAAACGCTCGGTACCCAACATCTGTCTCTAATCGAGGCAGGCCCGCTGCGAAGAGTACAGTCACCATCACTAGCGCTGTGAGAACGCTGCGCGGGTAGGTGAGTGAGATCTCGGTGAGTCTTGTCACTTCGAGTTGCGGGGCTGGCGCTTTCGGAGGAGTCCGTATTTTTGGGCTCGGTAGGTGACGGCGCCTCGGCTCAGGTCGAGGCGGCGGGCGACTTCGGAGATATTTCCGTCGCATTCTTCGAATAGCTGGACGAGTTCTTCGCGTTGTTTTCGAGTGCGCCGGCCTCGAAGGCCGTGGACGCTCTCGGATTGCGCGCCCAACAGATCGTCTACATGGCGGCGCGTGATGTTTCCATCGGGAACGAAGGCAGCGAGTCGCTCGAGGGTCTGTGCGAGTTCCGCCACGTTGCCGGGCCAGGGATGACTCTTGAGCACAGCCAGCGCGCCCGCCGTCACGCGAACGTTCTCACGCCCGACGTGTCGCGAGGTACGTGCAATGATTGCGGGAACGAGTTCCGCGATGTCCTCGATGCGATCGCGCAGGGGCGGAACCGAGATGGAAAATCGCAACAGCTGTTCGGCCAGATCCCGGTCGAAGGCACCTTCCCCCGACAGGTCTTCGAGTTCCAGCGCCGTCGATGCAAAAAACCGCCCCGAAGACTCGCTACCGGACTCGCGAATTCGCTGGGCCCAATACGTCTGCGTTGCGGGCGGAAAATCTTCGATGCCGTCCAGATAGATGTTCTGGTCCCCGCGCGCCGGCGGACGCGGTTCCGCCGCAGTCACGTTCAGGAGAGGCTGATCGGTGGGGGATCCGAACCTGTGGAGCGCCGCCACGACGTGGTCTCGACCGGATCCCTCGTCCCCGTGCACCAACACGGGGACCCTAAGGGGTGCGAGACCGAGGATGCGTTCGCGCAATCGTCGCATCCCGACACTCCGGCCCACCACCATCGATTCGAGCTCGGCCGAAACGCCACTCGGCTCGTTTTCCGTCAACTGCTGCGCGCGCTCGACCAATCGCTTCACGTCGGCAGGAAACGAGAGGAATTCCTGTGCGCCGCCCTTCATGGCGGTGACCGCCGTGGGGACGTCTCCGAATGCGGTCAGAACAATGATCGGAACACTGGAAACGCTGCGAATCCGATGCAGCAGGGAGATTCCGTCCGCTCGCGGCATTCGCAGGTCGGTAACGACGAGATCCGGCTTGGCGGATTGGAACGTTTCCCAACCCGAAATCCCATCTTCCGCTTCGACGAAGTCGAACCCGACCTTCTCGAGCCGTCGCCGCAGGACGATTCGAACCTCGCGTTGGTCGTCGACGACCAGAACCCGGCTGGCCTCCATCCCGAACTCCCCGTCTCAACTTCACCCGCGCTCATTCTAACCCCGGGTGGGCGGCCAAGGGGCTCTACTTCTTACGGAATTTGGAACACACCGCGACGGCCGGAGACAACGACCGGCAACCCGTGACGAAAACCGGCGAAAAACCCCGGACAGCTCTACAGAAATCGCGATCGGCGTCGACCGCGTGCCCGCGTGTGTCGTAGAGCGAGAAGCACGCCGAGGCCGGGCAGCAGCAGGGAGAGGCCGGTCGGCTCCGGCACCATCACGAGGCTCCCCATGTTGCCTTCGAGCGCGAAAAAGGGGTCGAGGATCTGGAATGTGAACTGATTCTGCGGCCAATCGTCCAGCGTGAGGACGGACGGGAGAAGAAACGAATCGATCGCGCTGTGGGTCGCGTCCATGAGTTCGAACCCGAAGCCCGCAGACGCCCCGCTCCCCGTCATTCCGAATCCAGAGATCGAGAACAGGTCACCGGGAGGAAAGATGGGGCCGGGTTCGTCGTTCGCGATCGCGATGCTGAGTTCGTCGGTCGAGAACGTCAGCGCGCTGCCGATCTGAACCGACGCGTGCCCGCGGAACCCGCTCGGGGCAAATTCGTATTCGCTCCGAACCGTATCCGACAGCGTCGCGGTGGCCTCCGTGTCGTATTCGAACCGAAGGGAAAGGGGAGTTCCTGGGCCGATCGACGGATGCGTATCCGAAAGGTCGATGACCGATACAACGGTTCCGTTCGCCCGAAACGCCACGATGTCTGCGTTGGCCCAACCCGAACCGAGCAGCGCAACCCAGAGTGAACAAGACAATCCCAGCGTGAAAATCCGATTCATCCACACTCTCCCAACAAGGCCGCACAGCTTCGACGCCGTCAGTCTACGCGGGGAACCCCCGAGCCGGCAAGAATTCGTACCCGCGGGCGCCCTTCAAGCGCCGAGTGGGGATCTCGCGTAGATTGTTCCCAGCCCAGCGATGGGTGGGCGGGGGACATGTCAAAAGATCTGAATCCCTGGGAGGGATTGCTCGAAGCCGCGGAATCGGGCGATCTGGACCGGCTCGAAGCGCTGCTCGCGGCGCTCGACGCCGAGGATCGCATCCACGCCCTGGCGCACCTCGATGCCGAGGATCTCGGGAGCGTCCTCAGCGCGCTCGATCCCGATCGTGCGGCGGAGCTGATCGAGCAACTGCCGGACTCCCACGCCGCCGAAGCGGTCGGAGAACTCGACCCCGACGAAGCCGCGGGCATCCTCGACGAGCTCCAGAGCGACGATCGCGCGGACCTGATGGCGCAGCTGCGCCCCCGCGACGCCGAGGCGATCCTCACCGCCGCCGCACCCGAGACCGCCGAATCCGTCCGCTCCCTGCTGCAATATCCCCCGGACAGCGCCGGCGGCCTGATGATCACCGAGTACGCCGCGGTTCCGGCGAGCTGGACCACGCAGCAGCTGATCGCGCACCTGCAAGGCAACGTCGATCGCTACGCCCACCTGGCCGCGCAATACGTCTACACACTCGGCGCACGGGGCGAGCTGGTGGGTGTGATCCCGCTGCGCGACCTGGTGCTCGCGCGACCCAACCAGCCCTTGAGTTCCTTGATGGTGCCGCGCCCCCTCTCGATCCCCGCGACCCTCCCGCTCGACGAGATCTTCGATCTGTTCGACGGAAACCACTTCCTGGGAATCCCGGTCGTCGACGACGACGCGCACATGATCGGCGTCCTGCTGCGCGAAGACGTCGACGAAGCGCGGGTCAACCGGGCCCAATCCGACGAACTGAAGAGCCGCGGTATCGTGGGCGGCGAAGAACTGCGGAGCATGCCGCTCTACGTTCGCTCCAGCCGACGCCTGGCTTGGCTCTCGGTCAACATCGTCTTGAACGTTGCGGCCGCCAGCGTGATCGCGCTCTACCAGGACACGCTTTCGGCCGCCATCGCCCTCGCGGTCTTCCTGCCCATCATTTCCGACATGAGCGGCTGCTCGGGCAATCAAGCCGTCGCGGTCAGCTTGCGGGAACTTTCGCTGGGCGTCGTCCGCCCGGCGGAGCTATTGCGCGTGTGGTCGAAGGAGCTCGGTGTCGGTTGCATCAACGGCCTGATCCTCGGCTGCCTGATCGGTGCGGTCGCCTGGCTCTGGCAGGGCAACGTCGCGCTCGGCGCCGTCGTGGGGATCGCGCTCGCTCTCAACACCGTGGTCGCCGTCTCGATCGGCGGGACGATCCCCCTGGCATTGCGTCGCTTCGGATTCGATCCCGCCCTGGCCTCCAGCCCGATCCTGACGACCGTCACCGACATGTGTGGGTTCTTTTTCGTTCTGAGCTTCGCCACCTTCGCGCTGGACCAGATCGCGACGCCGTAGAAACTCCGCGCAAGTGGGCGCGCTGCGAAACGCTGGCTACGCGGTGTCCGCGGGCTCGCGGCTCGTTTCCCGCACACGCTCGGCGGGCACGAAGAGTTGCTCGAGCAGGTAGCTGGAGAACTCCTCGGAGTAGGGCTGGTTCGCAATCGCATGCACCATGCAGAGCAGCCACGCATCGCGCTCCTCCACACCGATCGGGAAGCGCTGGTGGACACCCGGGATGCTGATGGAGCCATACTTCTCGTGGTAACGCTTCGGACCGCCGAGCCATCCGCATAGGAAGCGTGACAGTTTGTCGCGGGCTTCGGTCAAGTCTTTCGGGTGCAAACGACGAATGGTGGCGGCTTCCGGCAGCTCGTCCATCACGTGGTAGAAATCGTCGACGAGTTTGGCAATCCCCGCCTCTTCTCCCGCGGCGCGGTACGAGGCGTCCGCGACGCCGAATTCTCCCGGGGTCTTCGATTTTTTCGGACGCGTTGCCACGAGAGCTCCCTACTCATCCTCGGAACGTCGGCTCCTGAAGGTTTCCCCCTAGAGGGATACAACACAGGTCACCGCGAAGCTCGAATGTACCCACCTCAAGGATCCATCCCGTCCATTCGATCACCTACGTGTAACAAAGACAGGGATTGGGCTCATGACGACGAACAAGCGACTCACCCTGCTCGGCGGGCTTTGCGCGGCCGGCCTTTCGACGATTTTCCTGAACTTCGTATCGAATTTGGGTTTCGACCCGGCTGGGCCTTCGAGCGACCCCCTGCCGGTAATCTCAGGGAAGTCATCGCAACCCAACACGGAGATCCGCATCTTCCTGGACGATGATACTTGCAGCGGCACACCGCTCACGCTCACGGTCTCCGACGGAAGCGGCAACTTCTCCGTACCCGTCCCGGTTCCTTCCAATGAATACAGTACTTTCTACGTGAATGATCCCACCACGTGTTATTGGAAAAAGTATCGACATCTCGGAAATCCAGGACAGGACCCAACCGGACCGGTTTTCGATGTTCCCGGCGCCGAGTGGAGTTCGGTGGCCTCGAACGGCAACGGAGATTGGGTTGCAACGCAGTACGATCTCTTCGACGGCTGGGCGGACGCGGTCGAGATCCGAACCTCGTCGGACAACGGCCTCACGTGGACCCCGCGAGAATCGCTCTCTACAACCGCAACGTACGCTAGCGTCGATTACGCTAGCGGCCTTTTCGGACTGGCGACCGGCGGAATCTGGCAAGCCGAGTTCCGCAGCTCCTCGGACCAGGGTATGAGTTGGAGCGAACCGATCGTATTCAGTACGGAACCTCACGCCGTCGAAAGCATTGCGCTCGCCGGCGCAGACGGTGTGTGGGCGATGCTCTATCACCAAACCCTATACGACCCCGGAATGCTGTGGATTCATGACGGCAGCACCGGGGTTCTCCTACGCACATCCGTCGACGACGGAGCCACCTGGTCGGAGCCGTTGCTGCTCGCCGACGAAGGCCTGGACGTCGACATCGAGGCCAGCGAGACGGGTGTCTGGCTCGCCAGCTGGATCTGGGAAGGCACCTGGGTCGCGCGCTCGGAGGACGGCGGACGCTCCTGGGGCACGCCGGTGAAGCTCACCGAGGAGGCCCCTGCGGTTCCCTGGTCCCCCGAGTGCGATTTCTCCGATAACCAAGCGGCGTGTTACAAAGGGAACGGTCCTCGGTCGATCGTCGCGCGCGCCGTGCTTGCCACGGATGAACAGGGAACGTGGCTACTAAACGACGGCCTAGGGGGCTACCTGGTTTCTCGGGACGACGGAATCACATGGGGTCCGCGGCAGCAATTCCCCTCGCTTCAGGCTTCGCCCTTCCGGTTCGTTCGCGGCGCCACCTATACCGGAGATCATTGGATCCTGGCGGGCGGCTCGCCCCGAACGCTCCGCACACTCGCTTCGCTCGACCCGGAAGCTACGCCTGACCATTGGGTCGAACAGGTCTATGAAGGCCTTCCCAAGCACCGTCAATTCATCCATCTCGAATCGGGAGCTGACGGCACCACCATTCTCGCATGGAACAGCCACGCAAAGGCCTTGTCGTCAACGCTTCCCGAATGTGCGGACGGCCTGGACAATGATGGAGATGGCTTGATCGACTACCCGGACGACCTCGGATGCGAATTTTCCGAACTGGATGACGAAGCCGCCCCGGATCCGGTGGGCTGCGCCCTCTAACCACTTCGATCGTTCAAGAACCGCGATTCCCCATCACCGCCCTCGCTCCGAGGCCGGGTTCCGATTGACCTCGGGAAGTCGCCTGGGTTTACGCAGACCGCTTTGGCCGCTGCAATCGAAGCCGCCGCGCAGACAGGGGTGGGTGAACTTGTCGAAGAATCCCTCACCCGGTGAGGTTCGTTTGAAGAACGCCGAGTCGTAGCGCCAATTCTCGGGATCCAACTCCCACGTGTAGAAGGGAGCATCGATTCCGAGCAACTCCAGAATTTCTTGAGACTCGAGCCCCGCCTGCAGAGCGCGCTCGAACTCCCGCCGCTGCCACGGTTCCCGAAAGGGAGAGCGTTGCGGATCTTCCGGGTAGCGGTCGGGTTCATCGATGGGCGTTTCAACCGGTGTGAGGGCATCGGCTGTGGGCTGCGGAGTCGGTTCGAGGCGGTCGGGCGCCGGCGTGGGCTCCGGACGCGGGAATTCAGTGGCTCGGGGTTCCGGGGTCGGCGATGTCCTCGCAAGCAATGGATCGCGTTGCGTGGGATCGAGTTCACCCACGTTGGCAGTCCCCACCACGAATGCTCCCGTTGGATCCACGAACACCGTGGGGCGATTCAGCGCGTAGCTGTGTCCGTTGAGATTTCCGGGTTGGTTGGGAATGCGCGCGAAACTGATGCCCCCCAGCGCGAGTTCCGGATCGTTCGCCAGAAAGCGCCCCACCGCCGGGTCGTAGAAGCGAGCGCCGAAGTAGTGCAGCTCGGACTCCGGATCGAATTCCTGGTCCGTGAAGAGCGGTCGCACCCGCGTCTCCTGGGCGCTGACGGAGCCGGCATCGCCGGGCAAGACCTTGGGGAGCGCACCGTAGGGCGAAGGAACCGTGCGCTGGACGATCGCGCCCGCGCGGTTGGTGACCACGACGTTCGAGCCCAGCGTGTCGGGATGGTAGAAACGATATTCGACGGCGTTTGCGAGGGGGGACCAGGCGAATAGGACGCAAAGCACTGCAACGAAATTTCGACACTTGCGGTGCATGGCGGCGTCAGCTCACTCCTGGACCCCCGGAACCCGCCGAGGACCGGCGGCAAAGCAACGTATCACGGCGCTGGCAGCGGCAATCTTCAAGAAGCTTCAGGGCGCCGCATTGAGAATTACCGAGGGTGGGGGCGTGCCGCGGGCAGTTCGTTAGATTGATTGGATGCGCCGCTTGCTCGTCGTCGACGATGAAATGGGTGTCCAGGAATCGCTCCGGATGCTCTTCAAGGACCAATACGACGTATTGGTGGCGTCGGGAGTCGAAGAGGCGCTCGAGCGCGTCGCGCACGACAGCCCGGATCTGGTGCTGCTCGATCTCGTCATGCCCGGACGCAGCGGCATGGACTGCCTGAAGGAACTCCAGACGCAGGGCAATCGCGTACCGGTGGTGGTGCTGACCGCCACCCAAACCGTAACCACGGCCGTAGATGCCATGAAGCTCGGCGCCGTCGACTACGTGACCAAGCCCTTCGACATCGATGCCTTGAGCCTCAAAGTACGGCGCTTGCTCGAACGCAGCGACCTCGAGGACGAAGTGGCGCGCCTGCGCGACGAAGTGGACGGGCGCAACCGCCTGGGCCAGATCATCGGCCGCAGCGAGAAGATGCGCACGGTGTTCCGCACGGTGGAGCGCGTGGCGGATTCGCGTTCGAGCGTGTTGATCGCCGGCGAGAGCGGCACCGGAAAGGAACTGGTGGCCCGGGCGATTCACGAGCTGGGACCGCGCTCGGCGGGACCCTTCGTGGCCGTCAACTGCGCAGCGATCCCCCATTCGTTGATCGAGAGCGAACTCTTCGGCCACGAACGCGGCGCCTTCACGGACGCCCGCGACCAGCGAATCGGAAAGTTCGAACTCGCCAACGGCGGGACCTTGTTCCTGGACGAAATCGGCGAGCTCGCGCCGGCGGTGCAACCCAAACTCTTGCGCGCCTTGCAGGAGCGGCGGTTCGAACGCGTGGGCGGCACGGAAGCAGTCGAATTCGACACGCGGGTCTTGAGTGCCACCAACCGGGATCTCGAGAAGGAAGTGGAGGGCGGCGGCTTTCGGCTCGATCTCTTCTACCGAATCAACGTCGTCACCATCCAAATCCCGCCGCTGCGCGAACGCCGCGAAGACATCTCGCTCCTGTGCGCCGCGGCCCTCGAACGCGCCTGCCGGGAAGCCGGCCGCACACCGGCCGAATTCTCCGGTGAAGCCCAACGCGCCCTCGAGCACTACCCCTGGCCGGGCAACGTCCGGGAACTCGAAAATGCCATCGAGCGCGCCGTCGCCCTGACGGATTCCCCACTCTTGAGCCTGCAAGACCTACCGGAATCCATCGCCCGCTCGGACCGCGTAGAACAACTCCGCGCCGACCTCTGGTCCGGCCGCTCCAACCTCAGCCAAGCCGTCGGCGAATTCGAACGCGAACTGCTCGAAGAAGCCCTGGCCGAAGCCGACTGGAACCAAACCCGCGCCGCCGAACGCCTGGGCCTGACCCGCCGCGTCCTGAAATTGAAAATGGACCGCCACGGAATCGAGGCGCAATCCAACACCAGTTAGGCGTCGGGAGTGGGTAGCTTCGATCTTGCGAGCCAGATAGTCGTTGATCTCGCGGTGCATTGGCCAACGACCAGGCTCATCAGCAAGCCAGCGAAGGAGTCGGCATCGTGAAGAAGTGGGGATTCATTTACACGCTTGGCGACCCCTCAGCCGAGCCTCGGAGCGATACGATCGGCTCGACCGCGTGCGTGCTCCTCTGCAGGGGTGTGCGTTCCATCGACGATGCACCGGGCGTGGCTCGGGAATTGGTGGCCGAAGGCGCAGAACTGATTGAACTCTGTGGTGCGTTCGCTGGGGGCGGTCTTGCGGCGGTGGTCGCTGCGCTCGATGGAAGTGTCCCGGTCGGTGCCGTGTTCTACGGCGGCGAGGCGGGTACAGGGCTCCATCGGCTGTTCGGCTAGCGTTCGCTGGCCTGATTTTGGCGATTCCAACCTCCAGTTCGGAATCGCCGACCCACCTGGGAAGGGTCGCGCTCGCCGCCTCGCAAAGGCTTGCAGCGGACCCGCCAAAGCCAGCCGTTCTCGGGGTTTGGTAGTCTCTGGCCCAGGGCTTTCGGTCGCCATCGCGGGACGTTCCCGCGGGCCAGTAGCGAAAGCCCAATCCAATAGGCGGCGCAATGGATCTCAAGACATCCAGTGGGCGAATCATGCTCACGATCGACGAAGAGCTGCCTGGGGCGGACCTCTCCGGCAAAGAGCTGAGCGGCGTTTCATTCGAGGAAACGAGCCTGAAGGGCACTCGTTTCTCGAAGGCGGTCCTGGCGGGCGCGGTCTTCGACGATGCGGATCTCCGCAAGGCCGATTTTGCCGACGCCAATCTCAAAGGTGCATACCTTTGCGATGCGAATCTCAAGGGAGCGACCCTGACCGGGGCGAATCTCTATTCCGCCACGTTGTTTCGCGCGAATCTCACCAACGCAGACCTCTCGTCCGCATCGCTTCAGGGTGCCGATCTGACGGGGGCGATCCTGTGCGGTGCCAACCTCACCAACGCAAATCTCGGGGGTGATGACGTGGGCGGAAACTCCTTGCTTGCGGGGGCCGACCTCTCGGGGGCCAACCTGACGGGGGCCAACCTGACCGGGGCGGAGTACTCGAGTAAGACGCGTTTCCCGGACGGATTCAAACCCGATGCCGCGGGAATGAAGAAAGTTCGCAGCACCTAAGGCTGGAATCCGCTTCGCGTCCATTCAAGAGACGGCTTCGCTAGGACGCGCAACGGCGAGCGCAGCCGACCGGGGTGTTGCGGCTGCCGAGCCGCGGCCCGAGTGCCGAGTAACCGCGTGGACTCGCGACTACTCGCCGGTGTAGACGGGTTTGCGTTTTTCTTTGAAGGCGCGGGGGCCTTCGCGGGCGTCTTTGGAGGCGAAGACGGGGCCGCCGATTTCGATCTCTTTGGCGAGGGCGTCCGCTTCGCTGTAGCTCTCGTCGATTTCGCGCAGCATGCGCATGAGGGCGCGGATCGAGAGCGGGCCGTTTTCACAGATGGTTGCGGCGATCTTCCGGGCTTCCGCGAGGGTCTCGCCCTTGGGGACGACGCGTCCCACCAAACCGAAGTCGAGGGCTTCCCGGGCGCTGACGTGGCGGCCGGTAAGGAGGATTTCCGCTGCCAGCGTGTAGGGGATCTGGCGGCGCAGACGCACGCTCGAGCCACCGAGGGGGAAGAGGCCGCGGCGCGCTTCGGTCACGCCGAAAATGGCGTCTTCGGCGGCCACGCGGATGTCCGTGCCTTGCAGAATTTCGGTTCCGCCCGCGACCGCAAAACCTTCCACCGCAGCGATGATGGGTTTCAGGGGACGGTTGTGTCGCAGTAGGGCTTGCCAATGCAGGTCCGGCACCTGGGCCATCAACTCCTGGAACGCTTCGTCCTTTTCGCCGCCCCCCATCGCCTTCAAGTCCGCGCCCGCACAGAACACGTCACCACGGCCCGTCAGAATCCCTACGCGCAGCTCGGGGTCTTCGTCGAGCATGCGCCAGGCGCGATACATGCCCGCCATCATGCCGCCGGAAAGTGCGTTCTTGGCTTCCGGACGATTCAAGGTGATGACCAACACGTGGCCTTCGCGTTCCACTAGACAATGCTCGGTATTCATCGGGACTCCTGCTGCAAATCGGGAAACGTTTCGGGAGGCGGCGCTGCACGCCTAACGCAAATCGAAATCGTCGAGGCGCGGTTCGCGCATCTCATCCTTGAAGCGATCGAAGGTCCAGGGCCAGGCCATGGGGACACCGTCGGCGTCGAGGTACCAGCTCTGACAACCGGAAGTCCAAATGGTCTTCTTGGCCGCTTCGCGGCGCTCGGCGTCGAAACGCCGAGTGGCTTCGCGGGACGCGGCGATTTCGCGGCACGCACCGGAACGCACGCGCTCGATCAGCTGCAGGATGTAGGCGAACTGACATTCGGCGATGTCGATCAATGAGAAATTGCCGACGGGACCGTTGGGCCCGTTCAACATGAAGAGGTTGGGAAATTCCGGCACCGTGATGGCGAGGTAGGCGAAGGGGCCCTTTTCCCAAACGTCGTTCAGGGCGACGCCGTTGCGTCCCACCACTTCCATGGGCCGTACGAAACGGTCGACCCGGAAGCCCGTGGCCAACACCAACACGTCGAGTTCGTGAAGCGTGCCGTCGGCGGTCCGCACACCGCTTTCCTCGATGCGCTCGATGGGGTCCGTGACGAGATTCGCATTGGGGCGTTGGATGGCGGCGTAGAATTCGCCGGAGATGATCAAGCGCTTGCAGGCCGCGCGGTAGTTCGGACGAAGTTTCTCCTTCAGCTCCGGGTCGCGCACACTTTCTTCCAGGTTGGCCTCGCAGGCTTCGTGAATCGCGGCCAGCTGGGGGGAGTCCGCGTCCACCACCGCGTTGGAAAAGCCTTCGGTGAACAGCAGGCGGATGTCCGCGTTGAGGGCGCGCAGGGTTTCCGGGCGATCGCGGAAGAGTTTCTTTTCTGCTTCGCTGTAGAGGGGATTTTCCTGGGGCATCACCCATTGGGGAGTTCGCTGGAAGAGTTTGTATTCCGCCACTCGGTCGACGACGGCCGTCGTGATCTGGATCGCGGTGGAACCGGTCCCCACCACCCCTACGCGCTTGCCTTCGAGGGAAACGCTGTGATCCCAACGCGCGCTGTGAAACTGCGGCCCCGCGAAGCGGTCGAGTCCTTCGAAATCCGGTACGGACGGGTGGTGGAGCACGCCGGTCGCGGCAATCACGACGTCCGCGCTGTCGCGGGAACCGTCGGCGAGCGCGATCTCCCAACGCCCGTTTTCGAATACGCAGCGCACCACCTCCTGGCCCAGCCGAAGCTTCGACGGGATGCCGTGGCGCCGCGCGACATTTTCGAAGTACGCCTGGATCTCCTCACCCGGCGAATAGCGGTGACTCCAATCCGGATTGAGTTCGAAGGAGTAACTGTAGAGATGGGAGGGCACATCGCACGACAAGCCCGGGTAGGTGTTCTCGTTCCAAGTGCCGCCGATGCGCGTGCCCTTCTCGTAGACGCTGAAGTTGTCGTAGCCCGACTCTTGCAACTGGATCGCGCTGAGGACACCCGACATCCCCGCCCCGATGATGACGATGCGAAGTTCGGAAGGGGATTTCGGGGCTGCGGAAGGACGGGGGGTTTCGTGGGTCATTGGCGGCGGACAGGCTACCAAAGCCTTCGGAGGGAACATGGGCCGGCCGCCGACCCCCTGCGCGCCCTTCGGCGCCAAGGCGCTGACACTTGCGTTCCGTCTGGAACAGCCGGGAATTCACCTTCGATTCCCACTACTTGCGAGACTGCTTCCGAGTTTTCGTTCGCCTGGGTACCGAACCGGCTCCGGTGTACTGGCCCCGCGGTGAAATTTCTTCATTGAAATCAACTACCTGCCCATGGGCGGCGAAAGTCTCGGGGTGGCACGCGGCTTGCGAAGAGGAAGGGTATGGAGACCAACCCGACCGCCCAAATTCTCGTCGTCGACGACGAAGCCAGTGTGCGCGAAGCCCTGTGCGCAATTCTCGAACCCGAATACCGCGTGTCGACGGCCGCCACGGGCCCCGACGCCCTGGCGGCACTCGAACGACACCCGGTGGATCTCGCCACCATCGATCTCAACTTGCCCGGAATGCGGGGCGACGTGCTGCTCGAGCGCGTGCGCCGCGAACATCCGGCCACGGAAGTGGTCGTGATTACCGGCGAGGGAACCCTCGAAAGTGCCACCCACGGCATCCGCCACGGCATTCGCGATTACCTCGTGAAGCCGTTCGATGTCGCGGCCGTGCGCGAATCCGTCGCGCGGGCGCTTTCGACCCACACCCGCCAACGACTGCGCATCCGGCTGTGGCAAGTGCTCGAAGACGTGGTGGACCGCGAGCGCGATTTACCCGCGTTGATGAAATCCTTGGACGCCGAGCTTTTTGCCAATGGCTTGGCGCCCCAAAGCGCGAACTCGGACACCCACGACCCTTCGGACCCGGTGGCCGCCGTCCTGCGTTCCCTCGCCGAATTGATCGAGCGCGAAGATCCCTACATGGCCGGGCACGCGCGACGCGTTGCCCACTACGCGAAACTTCTGGGCGAGCGTCTGGATCTGGATGCGGAAACCGTGGAGCGGCTGCGAACCGCGGCCTTCATTCACGACATCGGGAAAATCGGAATCTCGCCCGCGCTCTTGTCGCGGCCCGGTGCCCTCGACCCGGCGGAACGCGCACGCGTCGAACGTCACCCGGAACTCGGTGCACGCCTGGCGCGCGAGCTCGGTCTCGACGACGAGATCGTGACTTCGATCCGCGATCACCACGAATGGTGGCACGGTGGGGGATACCCGAGCGGCGCACGGGGCGAGAAGATCCACCGGTTCGCGCGCATCATTCATCTGGCGGACGCCTACGACGCTATCACCCGCAACGCATCGCGGCCCTACCGCACCATGCCCGCCCCCCAAGCGGTGGCGGCGGAGCTGACGCGGCTGGCCGGGGTGCAATTCGATCCCGCTCTCGTGAAAGCCTTCTTGCCGCTGGTGAGTACGCCGGCCAAGAGTCGACGCGAGGGCCGCAAGACCACGACGCCGCCGCGGCAGCGGGGGCCTCGCAAGACCTACGGTGGAGCACGACCTTGATGGAACAACAAATGAGCTTCGAGTTTTCGCAATCTCCGTTTCGCCAGCGCGCCAAGCGCCGGGAGCCTCGGGAAGAGTTGGTCCGGCTGGTGGAATGCACGCCCTTCCCGCGCAAACGCGCCAACGAACGCCGGAGACTGGCCTTTACCCGCGACCTTTCGCTGTCGGGTCTGCAGGTCGCCGGGGACTACGCCTTCGAGGAGGGAAGCCTGCTTCACGTGGTGCTGCACAGCGCTCAGGGGAAACCCATCGTCGACGGGCTCGCTCGCGTGGTCTGGTCGCGACCGGAGGGGGAAGAGCGACATCGGACCGGTTTGTTCCTGATCGCCAAGGTCGATCGAGGGCAGGTCCGCACCCGCTTATCCGCCAACGCGGCTTGAGGGGCTGACCCGAGCCCGGGTCCAATCACCGCGGATCGCCGACTGCATGCCGCGCGCACCCGAAGGGGCCGATTCTCCGGCGTTTGCGTAGAATCTCCCCATGTTTGGTATCGGGATGCCCGAGCTACTCGTGATCATGGTGGTCGCGCTACTGGTCTTCGGACCGGGGCGCCTGCCCGAACTCGCCCGCTCCCTGGGACGCGGCATGGCGGAATTCCGCCGGGCTTCGACGGACCTGCGCCAATCGTTCCTCGACCCCGACGACGAACCGCCGCCTACCAATAAACGCGCCGAGGAAGCGCCGGCGGAACAACCCGCCGATCCCGCGGGCCTCGAGGCTCCCGCCAGCGCGCCGGGCGCGCCCGTGGAGGCTGCGAAACCCAAGCACCGTGCGCCCAGCGGTCAAGACGGTGGATGATCAGCGCGTTCCCGTCACCGCACACCTGGCTGAGCTACGCACCCGGATCATTCGAATCCTGATCGCCTGGACGCTTGGGTTCGTAGCCGTCTACACGTTCCGGGAACCGCTCTTCGATTTTCTGTTCCGACCCGCCATCGCCGCACTCCCGGAAGGCGAAAAACTCCAAGCCATCGCGCCGACGGAGATCTTCTTCACCTACTTGAAGACCGCGTTGTTCGGCGGATTCCTGGTCGCGCTGCCGGTGATCTTCTGGCAGATCTGGGCCTTCGTTTCGCCCGGGCTCTACGCCAACGAGAGGCGCACGGCGGTCCCCTTCGTCTTCATGTCGACGCTGTTGTTTCTGGGCGGTGCCACGTTCGGCTACACCGCCGTGTTCCCGATCATGTTTCCCTTCTTCGCGGACTTCGACAATTCGGTCGTGGCTTCGGCTTGGACCCTGCGCGAAGTGTTTGCGCTCTGCAGCCGCATGTTCCTGGCTTTTGGCGTGGCGTTCGAACTGCCGATCGCGATCGTCTTCTTCTCGATGTTGGGAATCGTCTCGCCGCGGCAGCTGCTGGCGAGCTTCAAGTACGCGATCCTGGTGATCTTCGTCGTCTCCGCGATCCTGACCCCCCAGGACGTGGTGAGTCAATTGCTTCTCGCCGGGCCCCTGATGGTGCTGTATTTGATCGGCGTCGCGGTGGCGTTCGTCTTGAGCCCGCGGCGCAAGAAGACCGAAGACACTACAGACGGAGCAGTCGCTCCGTAATCGCCGCGCTCGCGGCGGCGGCATCGACGGACGTCGCCACTTCCATGGGGCTTCCCATTCCACTGGCCGGATCCGCTTCGCGGGTGCGCAGCACACCCCCTTCGATGG
The DNA here is from genome assembly GCA_029261875.1 of Deltaproteobacteria bacterium. Classification (GTDB taxonomy): domain Bacteria; phylum Myxococcota_A; class UBA9160; order UBA9160; family JAJDAL01; genus JAJDAL01. The sequence goes on along the minus strand of JAJDAL010000042.1, from coordinate 141,481 downwards.
TCGGCACGATGCGAAGCGGTTCGAACCCGAGGGAAGATGCGTCGACCAGCGCGAGCAGGGTGAGGGGGTCGTGGAGAAAGGACACGTTGTCCGGCGCCACCTGGCCGCCGATTCCCGTGAAGAGTTTGCGCTGCACCGGATCCCAGATTTCCACCTGACGCGCGATCTCCCGGGCGAGTGGGCTCCCCTGACGCAACGGGTTCAGCGCGTCGCGCGAGAGCCAGGTTGCGAGGGTGACGTCCGCGGTGACGAGACGTGTCGTGAATCCGGCGCCCAGCACGGCGACCGTGGCCTCGGGATCCGAGCAAAGGTTGTAATCGATTCCGTAGGGCGCGACGAAGTCTCCGATGCGCGCGCTGCGGATGTGACCGCCCATGACCGAGAGCCCCGCCACGCGCTTCGGAAGTTGCGGGTCGAGCGCCAGGGCGCGCGCCAAGTTGGTGAGCGGACCGATCATGACGATTTCGAGATTCGGAACTTCGCGCGCGGCGCGCACGATGCGCTCGGCTGCGGGCTCGTCGCTGACGACGCTTTCGGGCCCGCTCGGGATCATCGCGCCTTCGTGGCCGAAGTTCGCGAACACCGCCCGGGGCCGGAGCAGGGGAGACGCTTCGCCCGCACACACTTCGACGTCCTGGCGCCCGGCGAGTCGCAGCAACCCTCCGGCAATCTGGCCGCGCGCCCACGTGTCGCCGGAAACCGTCGTTACGGCGACCAGGGAAAATGCCGCGGGCTCCGCCAGCACGAAACCCAACGCCAGGGCATCGTCGACGTCACTTCCAATATCGGTGTCGAAAAGAATCGGGCGCGGTGCGCTACGGGGCATCTTCCGCCGGCGGCTCGACGACGAAGAGCGTCGACCCGGCCTCCACGGTGTCTCCCTCGCCGACCGCGATCTCTTTGATGATGCCGTCCACCGGGGAGAGGATGTCATTTTCCATCTTCATCGCTTCCAACACGATGATGCCCTGGCCTTCGCTGACGGTTTCGCCGACGGCGGCGGCAATCTTCACCACCTTGCCCGGCATGTCGGCTTCGACGGTCTGCGGGCCCGTCGCCGCTTGCTTGGCCTGTTGGGCCAGGAGCCGACTGCGTTCGTCGACGGCTTCCAATTGGAAGAGTTCGCCGGCGACCAGCACGTGGAAGCCGTGGGCTCCGCGTTCGTCCACCATGGCCTCGAATTGCCGGCCATCTTCGATGATGGAATAAATGGTCTTGCCGCTCTTGGCCGCATCCACGCGGACGGTCTTGCCGTCGATGGTGATGTCGTAGAGCCCTTCGCCGGCTTCTCGCAGCTCGACGCGAACGGTTTCTTCATTCTTCTCGGAAATTTCGTAAATCATCGGAGCGACCCGCGCATCTGGGAACGCCGCCCAAAGCTCTTCCAGGGACTGCCCTCGCCACCGGTCTGAATGGAAGAGGCGCGTTCCGCTTGGTGTTTGTCGCGCCGGTAGGCCGCGATGGCGGCCAGCGTATGAGCCACCCGACGCACTTCCGGGTCCACTTCCGCCGCCGCAAAGTCCTTCATATAGGTTTCGATGAAGCCCGTGTCGTAGTGACCTTCGATGAACTTCGGATGGCGCATGACCTGCTGGTGAAACGGGATCGAGGTCTTCACACCCTTCACCACGAATTCGCGCAGGGCGCGGCGCATGCGGTCGATCGCTTCTTGGCGATCGATACCCCAGGTGACGAGCTTCGCCACCATCGGATCGTAATTGACCGTGACGGTGGCGCCCTGATAGACGCCGCTGTCGACGCGAACGCCAATCCCGCCCGCCGGGCGATACACGAGGATCTCGCCGGGGGAGGGTAGGAACTTGTTGTCCGGGTCTTCGGCGTAGATGCGCGCCTCGATGGCGTGCCCCGAAATTTTCAGATCCTTCTGCTCGAATCCCAGGGGCTCACCCGCGGCCCCGCGGATCATGGCCTTCACGATGTCGATTCCGGTGATGGCTTCGGTGATGGCGTGTTCCACTTGAACGCGCGTATTCATCTCGAGGAAGAAGAACTCGCCCTGAGGATTGACGAGGAACTCGCAGGTACCCGCGCCGCGATAGTCGACGGCTTTCGCTGCAGCGACGGCGGCCTGGCCCATCTTCTCGCGCAGCTCCGGCGTCATGCGGTTGGCGGGTGCTTCTTCGATCACTTTCTGGTGGCGGCGCTGGATCGAGCATTCGCGTTCGAACAGGTGGATGGTGTTGCCGTGGGAATCCGCGAGGACTTGGATTTCCACGTGGCGCGGCTCGTCGACGAACTTCTCGATGTACAGGCCATCGTCGCCGAAGGAAGACTTCGCTTCGCTGCGTGCGCGGGCGAGCGCTTGCTCGAGTTCGCTGTCCTCGCGCACGAGCCGCATGCCTTTACCACCGCCACCCGCGCTGGCCTTCACCATGACGGGCAGGCCGATCTTCTTCGCCCAAGCAGCGGCTTCTTTGTCGCTCAAGCGCTCGGTCGTGCCCGGCACAATGGGGACGCCCGCCGCTTCCATGGTTTGTCGCGCCGTCACCTTATCGCCCATCTTGCGCATGACGTCGCCCGTGGGCCCGATGAAGGTGATCCCAGCGGCCGCGCAGGCGTCCGCGAAATCTCCGTTCTCCGCCAGGAAGCCGTAACCCGGATGAATCGCATCGGCGCCGCAATTCTTGGCGATCTCGATCACGCGCTCCGAAACCAGATACGACTCCGACGCCGGCGGCGGACCGCAGGGATAGGCTTCGTCGGCGTAACGCACGTGCAGGGCGTCGCGATCGACATCCGAGTAGATGGCGACGGCCTTGATGCCGAGTTCGTGACATGCGCGAATGATTCGGACGGCGATCTCGCCGCGGTTCGCGATTAGAACCTTCTGGAACATGGACCTTGGCTTCCCATTAGAGCGGGATGTTCCCGTGTTTCTTGGCCGGTGTTTGCTCTCGCTTGTTGGCGAGCATTTCGAGGGCGTTGATGATGCGCGGCCGCGTTTCCTCGGGTTTGATGACCGCGTCGATGTAGCCGAGTTCCGCCGCCTTGAAGGGGTTCGCGAAGGTTTCCCGATATTCCGCCACCAGCTCGTCTTTGCGCGCAACCGGATCGTTCGCCTCAGCGAGCTCGTCGCGCATCACGATGTTGACCGCGCCGTCGGGCCCCATCACGGCGATTTCCGCCGTGGGGTAGGCGAGATTCACATCCGCACCACTGTGCTTGCTGTTCATGACCACGTACGCGCCACCGTAGGCCTTACGGGTGATGACGGTGATCTTGGGGACCGTGGCTTCGCAAAACGCGTAGAGGAGCTTGGAGCCGTGGGTGATGATGCCACCGAATTCCTGGGCGGTCCCGGGAAGGAACCCCGGCACGTCCACGAAGGTGACGAGCGGAACGTTGAAGGCGTCGCAGAAACGCACGAAGCGCGCGGCCTTCTTCGACGAATCGATGTCGAGCACGCCCGCCAGGTGCGACGGTTGGTTGGCCACGATGCCCACCGAACGTCCGCCGAAGCGCGCAAAGCCCACGACGATATTCTTTGCCCAACCCGCGTGCACTTCCAGGAAGCCGCCGTCGTCAACGACCAATTGAATCAGCTCTTTGATGTCGTAGGGCTTGTTCGGGTTGTCGGGCACCAGCGTGCGCAAGCGCGCATCCATGCGGTGCGTGTCGTCCTCCGTCGGTACGAAGGGCGGATCTTCCATGTTGTTTTGCGGGATGTAGGACATCAGGCCGCGAATCGCCTGGATGCACTCCTCTTCGCTCCCCACCGCGAAGTCGCACACGCCGCTCTTGCTGGCGTGGGTCTGCGCACCGCCCAACTCCTCGGAGGAAACTTCTTCGTGGGTCACGGTCTTGATCACGTCCGGGCCCGTGATGAACATGTAGCTCGTGTTCTTCACCATGATGATGAAGTCCGTCATGGCCGGGGAATAGACCGCGCCGCCCGCGCAGGGCCCCATGATGGCGGAGATCTGCGGGATCACGCCGGACGCCTTGACGTTGCGCATGAAGACATCCCCGTACCCGCCGAGGGAAACCACGCCTTCTTGGATGCGCGCCCCAGCGCCATCATTGAGGCCGATCACCGGCGCGCCCGCCTTCGTGGCAAGGTCCATCACCTTGCAGATCTTCTCCGCGAAGGCGCCGGACAGGCTGCCGCCGAAGACCGTGAAGTCCTGGGCGAACAGGAAGACCTGGCGACCGTCGATCTTGCCGTAACCCGTCACCACGCCGTCGCCGGGGATCTTGTTTTCTTCCATCCCGAAGTCGGTGCAGCGGTGGGTCACGAAACGATCGGTTTCCGTGAACGTCCCCGGGTCGAGCAGGAGTTCGATCCGCTCGCGCGCCGTCAGTTTTCCCTGGGCGTGCTGTCGCTCGATCCGCTTCTCTCCTCCTCCGAGGATTGCGCGTTCATCGAGCTCTTCGAGTTTTTTGATTTTCTCGTCGATGGACATATGGGGGCTCTGCCTCGCAGCCTTTTTTACAAGATGGCGATCTCGTCGGCGCGGCCTTGGAGGCGTGTCCGATATTGATCGAGGTCGATCGTTTCGCGCGCTACTCCCGACTCGAGCGCAGCGGTTGCTACCGCCGGGCACACGTACAGCAGTACCCGCGGATCGAACGGTTTCGGAAGAATGTAGTCGGGGCCAAATTCGAACAATTCGTTCGGGTACGCGCGACGCACGGCTGCGGGCATCCCCGTGGCACCGAGGCGCGCGACATCCGCCAGGGCGTGCACCGCCGCCAGCTTCATCTCCTCGTTGATCTTGCGGGCGCGCACGTCGAGGGCGCCGCGGAAGATGAACGGGAAACCGAGCACATTGTTGACCTGATTCGGATAATCGGAACGCCCGGTCGCGATCACGGCGTCCGGGCGCACGTTTCGCACTTCGACGGGGTCGATCTCCGGATCCGGGTTCGCCATGGCGAAAACGATCGGACGGGCCGCCATGGAGGCCACCATCTCAGGTTTCACCAGACCCGCGGAAGACAAACCCACGAAGATATCCGCGCCCCGCATGGCGTCGGCCAGGGTTCGATTCGATGTCTTGCGCGCGAAGCGACTCTTGTAGGGATTCAGATTCGTGCGACCGTCGTGAATGACGCCGGTTCGGTCCACGAGGGTGACGGCGTCGCGGTCGAAGCCCAGGTCGATGAAGAGCTGCGCGCAGGCAATGCCCGAAGCACCCGCGCCCAGGAAAACCGCCTTGCTGTTCTCGGGCTTGCGGTTGGTGACCTGCATGGCGTTCAGCATGCCGGCGGCACAGATGATCGCCGTACCGTGCTGATCGTCGTGGAAGACCGGGATGTCGAGGCTCTCGACCAGGCGGCGCTCGATTTCGAAACACTCGGGTGCCCGGATGTCCTCGAGATTGATTCCGCCGAAAGTGGGGGCGATCAGCTCGCAGACCTTGATCACGTCCTCGGGGTCCTCGCTCCCCACCTCGATATCGAACACGTCGATATCGGCGAAGCGCTTGAACAGAACTCCTTTGCCCTCCATCACGGGCTTGCCCGCGAGGGCGCCGATGTTCCCCAGCCCCAGCACCGCCGTGCCGTTGGTCACCACCGCGACCAGGTTGCCCTTGGCGGTGTATTTGAACGCGGCCTCGGGGTCCTGCTCGATGGCGCGGCAGGGTTCCGCGACCCCCGGGGTATAGGCGAGGGACAGATCTTCCTGAGTGAGCGTAGGCTTGGTGGGGACGACTTTGACTTTGCCGGGTCGGTCACCGGAGTGATAGGCGAGAGCCTGGTCTTTCTGATTCACCAAGAGAACCTCTGCAAGCCGCGTGAGTTCACAGACTCCGTTGCTCAGCGCTTCCGCTCGCCGGACCTCGGCAGGAACGGAGCACCGCAGTCTATCAGATCACCTCGGGGGGTGCCGAGCGGGGACCTCAGCGATTTCAAAGGGTTATGCCGAAGGCCCGACTGCGGGAGCGGGGGGCTACTCCTTCAGAACTTCGCGCGCGATCACCAAGCGTTGGATCTGGTTGGTGCCTTCGTAGATCTGCATCAGCTTGGCGTCCCGCATGAGCTTCTCTACGGGGTACTCGCGGGTGTAGCCATTGCCACCGAATACCTGCACGGCATCGGTGGCAATTCGCATGGCGGCGTCGGTGGCGAAGCATTTGGCGATCGAAGAGAACTTCGACGCCCGCATACCCGCATCCACCATCCAGGCACTGCGCAGGGTGAGGAGCCGGCCGGCTTCGATCTCCTTGGCCATGTCGGCGATCATGAACTGGACCGCCTGAAACTCCGCGATGGGAAAACCGAACGCTTTGCGCTCCTTCGCGTAGTCGACGCACTCATCGAGGGCGCGACGCGCGATACCGCCGGCGAGCGCACCAATCGGCGGCCGCGTGCGATCGAGGGTCTTCATCGCCACCTTGAAACCCTCGCCTTCGGCACCGAGGCGCTGGGCGGAGGGCACGCGCACGTTGTCGAAATGAACCAGGCACGTGTCACTCGCGCGCTGGCCCATCTTGTCTTCTTTCTTGCCCGCGCTCACGCCCGGCGTTCCCGCGGGCACCACGAAGGCGCAGATTCCCTTGTGACGGCTCGCGCGGTCGAGGGTGGCAAAGACCGTGTAGAGGTCCGCGACACCGCCGTTGGTGATCCACGCCTTGGTGCCGTTGAGGATGTAGTCGTCCCCGTCCTTCTCGGCGTGCAGCTGCAGCCCCGCAACATCGGAGCCCGCCGCGGGTTCCGAGAGACAGAAGGAAACGATTTTGAATTCTTGGGAGCAGGGCGTGAACCACTCTTTCTTCTGAGTGTCGGTGCCCGCTACGAGAATGGGCGTCAGGCCGAGGTCGTTCGCCATGATGGACGTCCCGAAGCCCGAACAACCCCAAGCGAGTTCTTCCGTGACGATGCAGCTGTCGAGGATCGACAGGCCGACGCCACCGTATTCCTCGGGAATACAGGTGCTGGAAAGACCCAACTCCCAGGCCTTCTTGATGATCTCTCTAGGGAACTCTCCCGACACATCAAATTGCGCAGCGACGGGCTTGATCTCCTCAGCCGCGAAGCGATGGGCGGTATCCTGAAGAATCTTCTGCTCGTCGCTGAATTCAAAATCCATACGTTGGCTCCAAGCGTCGCCCGGATCCCGCGGCGCGGGATTGTCGACCGAGCGCATCGACCGGTTGGGGGAAAAGCCTCGGGAAAACAGCCGAGTGCGGCGGGGAAACGTAGGAAAACACGGCCCGGGGGTCAAACGCGGAGAGCCGGGGCAGAGTACCCTCCACCCCGGCTCTCGCGGAAGCCGAAATTGCGGATCGCCGAAGCCTCGGCGAATGCGGGGATGGCTAAGCAACCCCTCCGAGCTGCTCGGATAGCCGGTCCGCGAAGCGCACCGCGGCGGGCGCCAAGCCCCCCACCAGCTTCTCTTGATCGACGCGCAGGGAGGGTGCCGAAACCGACAGTGCTGCCACGATGCGGCCATTGGCATCGTGAACCGGCGCCGCTGCGCAATGCAGCCCCGCTTCGCACTCCTCGACGTCCAGGCCGAAGCCCTGGACCCGCACCCCATTGAGGTGTTCGAACAGCTTGTCGCGATCGGTGATGGTCGCCTCGGTGCGCGACGCGAGACGCCCGGACGAAACGACCGCGCGGTCGAACGCTTGGCGAAGCTCATCATCGCCACACCCCAGCAACACCTTGCCCAGTGCAGTGCAGTGCGCCGGTAGCCGCAGCCCCGTGCGCAAACCCGACAGCACCATCTGCCGCGACGCCACACCGTCGAGGTGAACCACCTCGAACTCCTGGAGCACGGCCAGGTGACTCGTCTCCTGGGTCTCGATCGATAGCCCCTCTAGTATGGGCCGTGCCCGGCGCAGCAAATCGCGCCCCTGACTGAACGACTGCCCCAGTTCGAGACAACGCACACCCAGGCGATAGCGATCGCTGTTGGGACTCTGATCGATGTATCCCTTCTCCTCGAGTGTCGCGAGGAGTCGGAACACGTTGTTCTTGTGTAAGGACAAGCGACGGGATAACTCGGTCACCCCAAGCTCATCTTCTCCTTGGAAGACTTCCAACAACTGCAAAGCATTGCTCACAGTTTGAATGACGTAATCGCTCTTCGGCTTTCTCATCGATGTGGCTCTCCGCCCATCGAACCCAACGACGTGACCCGTTTCAACTCGAGCTTTTGAAACTGCAGCTTCCGGATCGACGCCGCCTGGATTCTTCGGGTCCAGGCACCCATACGAATTTCGTCCCCATCCTGTCTGCTAAACGGTCTCGGGGGGGCGCGGAAATCCGCACGAGGCGCCGCAAGGGAAACAGTTTTCATTTCCGATGAATGTCGCAACCAATGCTCACTAGAAAAGTTCGTGAAACATTCTTCTAGACCAGAGCCACTCCGAGTGTCAAGAAAACTACACGCGTTTGTCGACGGTAGAGGAGTGACTCGCACTTTTCTGTGTATACAATGATGGCGCGCATCCGCGTCGCCATTCAAGCAATTTCCCGGAGGCGGACGGCGCAATCTCAGCAAAAAAAATCTTAGCGCAGATCGGGCCCGAATTACTCGTCGCCGACGGCACTCGCGCGATTTTCACCTTCGCTCGTAATCAGGTCGAGGATCAACATGCCAACCCCCACGACGATCACCGAGTCGGCGATGTTGAAATCCGGCCAGGAGTATCCGCTCCAAAGTCGGAAATGCAGAAAGTCCACCACCTCACCCAGACGGATGCGGTCGATGAGGTTTCCAATGGCGCCACCGAGGATCAAACCCAAAGCCAGCGGGAGGAAGCGATCCCCGGGGGCTAAGCGACGGTAGAAAGATCCGACGATGAAAATGGCGATGAGAGAAACGCCGATGAAGAAAGGTAAGCGGATCTCCGCGGGTCCGTCGGTAAATAAACCGAACGCGGCGCCAGGGTTTCGAACGTGAGTGAGGTAGAAAAACCCCTCGATCACCGCTTGCTTCGATCCGTAGATGAGATTCGATGAGACGAGGATCTTGGTGATCTGATCCAGCGGAACCGAGATCAGCAAAGCGCCGAGGAAGAACAGTCGTTTCGGCGTCATCGGGTCGTCCAAATTATCATAAGCATCCCCGCAGGGCTAACGAAGCTCATCCGCCGTCAGCATTGAATCGGCCCACACTCCCGGCGCAAGTTCCCGCGCGCGAGCGAACAACGGCTTCGCATCTGCACGGTCCCCGCTGGCGACCAGCGCCATCCCCCGAATTCCTAGCATGTGTGCCTGGGTTTTCGCTTCGACGTCGCGCTGGGAACCCAAGAAGGCGTTCGCTTGGTCGAGAAAAGATAGCGCTCGCCGCGCATCGCCCTGTTCCGCGTGGTGACGCGCGATCACCAGATACGCGAACCCGTTTCCGGGGTCGATACGGAGCGCATCTTCATACAAGCGCAAAGCCCGCGCGGATTTTCCCTCCACTTCGGCGTCGAGCCCCTCCACGAGCAGATGCAACGACGCGCGCCGGGTCGGATCGCGGGACTCCAGGGTCGATACGTGTAAGGGGTCGGAATGGCTCCGCATCCCCATAGCGGCACAACCGGTTGCGAACACCAGCAACAGAGGCGAGACCCGCCACCCCCTCAAATTTCATCGCCGAACAGGGAGTCCACCATCCAATCGAGGAAGCGCCGGACCCCGGGGGTTCCGCGACTCCCTCGGCGACCCCCCTCGGGACACACGTGCTCGGGTTCGGTGCCGATCAAGAAAAGTTCCGTGCGCCGCTGGGGACAACCGGGAAGCGCCAGGGCCCCGGTCGTCGGCTCGATGTCGATCTCGACCACGTCCGGAGGCGTTCGGAAGGCCCCGCGCACGCGGCCGCCCGTCACCTCCCGGGTGAAGCGGGCCCAGATGGGGAGGGCGGCTTGGCCTCCCGCCAACTTCATGCTGCGGGGAGCGTCGAACCCGACCCATACGACCACCACCAGCTCCGGGGTGAAGCCCACGAACCAGGCATCGCGTTCGTCGTCGCTGGTACCGGTCTTGCCCGCGACCGGGCCGCGAACGCCCAGTCCTCGGATGCGGGCCCCGGTACCGCGCTCGACCACACCCGCCAGGAGCGAGGTGGCGAGATAGGCGGTTCCCGAATCGAGCACGCGTTCAAAACCGATCTGGCGCCGCTCCACGGGGTTGCCGCTGGAGTCCACCATGTCGTCGAAGGTTCGGATCTCGGGGCGAACCCCACCGTTGGCCAGAGTGGCGTAGACCCGCGCGATCTCCATGGGCGATACGTCCGCCGTGCCCAGCGCCAGGCTCGGCACCGGCGGGAGCCGACTCTCGATCCCCAGACGCCGCGCCACATCCGCAACGTGGCCGATCCCCACTTCGTTGGCGAGTCGGGCCGTCGCAACGTTGAGCGAGCGCTCGAGGGCCTCGCGCACGCTTACGGTGCCGTGAAATTCTCCATCGTAATTCGCCGGTTCCCAATCGCCGCTCGGAGTTGGCAGCCGCAGGGGGGCGTCGTCGAGGCTGCTCGCCAGCGTAATGGCGGGTCCACCCGAAGCAGGCTCGAGGGCCGCCACATACACGATGGGCTTGAAGACCGAGCCCGCCTGTCGGCGCGCCTGGGTGCAGCGATCGAATTGGGAGGCGCGGTAGTCGCGCCCGCCCACCAATGCCAGAACTTCACCGGTCTGTGGGCGCAACGCGATCAGGCAGCCCTGGACCCGGCGCTTCGGGTCCTCTTGGCGGAGCCAGGCGTAGCGCTCCTCGAGACCCTCGAGCCCTTCGCGAAGAACGCGCGAGGCCACGCGTTGCATTCGCAGATCCAGCGTGGAATAGATCCGCAATCCTTCCGATGTGAGGGTCTTTGCGTCATAGACCTCCGGGAGTTGGCGTCGAACTGCGTCGAGAAAGTAACGCGCGGCCCCGGAATCCGGCACGATCTCCGCCAAACGCAACGGTTCGCGCCGCGCCTGGGCAAGTTCCGCGTCATCGATTCGGCCTTGATCGAGCATCAGGTCGAGTACCAGGTTGCGGCGCGTCATCGCGCGTTCGGCATCCCGGTAAGGCGACATCCCGTTGGGGCTCTTGATGATGGCCACCAACAAGGCGGATTCCCCGAGTGAGAGATTCTCGGCCTTCTTTCCGAAATAGAGACGCGCTGCCTCCCCCACGCCGTGGATCGCCGTGGATCCGCGTTGCCCGAGATAAATCTCGTTCAGATAGCTCTCGAGGATCTGTTGTTTGTCGTACCGCGCCTCCACGAGCAACGACATGATGGCTTCTTGAAGCTTGCGCTCGACGGTTCGCTCGGGCGTGAGGAAGAAGTTCTTCACCAGCTGTTGGGTGAGGGTGCTGCCGCCCTGACGGATGCTGCCGGCTTGGAGGTTGGCGAGGAAGGCACCTGCGATGCGTTGCAGGTCAACCCCATGGTGACTGTGGAAACGCTGGTCTTCCACGGCCAGCACGGCCTCCACCAGGTGCTTCGGCACGTCGTCGACGGAAACCAGGTCGCGTTGCTCGCGGTTGGGGCCGTAGTACGCCCCCACTTGCTCGGGCTCCAGGTACACCGCCGCCAGTTCGCGGCGGGTCTCGGCGTCGCGAATTTCGTCGATGCCCCCGTCCGCAAAGCGGATCACGAGATCGCGGGGCGGCTCGGCTCGGGTCGGGTGTTCGAAGGCGCGAAGCCGGACGCGAATCCAATTGCGTCCCAGAACGAAGCGTCCCTCCGTGAGGGACCGACTGGAAGTTTCCTCTCGGTAACCCAAGCGCCGCAGGACGTCGGTGAATTCCTGCTCCCCCCACCCCAAGCCCGCGTGGAGGATGGTGGGGGCAGAGAAAACTCGCGAGGGCACGCGGAACAGCTGTCCTTCGAAACGGCTGGTCACCACCCGGTCGAGGCGAATCGCGAAACCCGCGAGATAGAACCCGGCGACAAAGGCCACGGCGAACATCGCGATGGCAAACGTGCGCCCCAGGGCGCGTGAGGTCCCTCGGTTTTTTTTCGAAGCTCGGCGCGGACTCGACTTGCGTCGTGCCCCGGGGGAGCGCCGCCGACTGGGGCGCGTCTTTGTCACGTTTCAGCCTTTAGCGCGCGCCCGCACGCGGCGCGACTTTCAAACGCTGCTCGTAGGCGTCGCGAGTGATACGGCAATCCTCGAGAAAAGGTTCGAGCTCGTCGAGCAACAGCGCCTGGGGCCCGTCACACAACGCTTCTTGAGGATGGGGGTGAAAATCCACCAATACGCCGTTGGCACCGCTGATGATGCCCTGCGCGCTGGCGTGGAAGATATCGAGCAGACCATCCGAGGAAACCGCGCGCGTTCCCACGGAATGAGACGGATCCACGAATACCGGCAGCCGCGTCATGCGCCGAATGACCGGAACGTGGGTGAAGTCCACGAAGTTGCGGTGCGGGTCGCCGAAATTGGTCTTCATGCCGCGCAGGCAGAACACGATGCGGTGATTGCCCGCGCTGGCCACGTACTCACAGGCATTGAGCGATTCGTTGAGGGTGATCCCCATGCCGCGCTTGAAGAGCACCGGCAGTTCCGTCTGCTGCCCCACGGCCTTCAGGAGTTCGAAGTTTTGGGCATTGCGGGTTCCGATCTGCAGCATTACGCCGGTCGCTTGGCCCGATTGCTCGAGGGCCTGCTGAATCTCTTCGACCTGGATTTCGCTCGTGACCTCCATGGAGACGATGCGGATGCCGTGCTTGCCGGCGGATTCGAACAGGTGAGGCAGACATTGCGCCCCGTGGCCCTGGAAGTCATAGGGGCTGGTACGCGGTTTGTAGGCTCCGGCCCGAGAGGTCTGGATGCCGCGATCCGCCAGGGCGCGGAACATGGTGTCGACGTTCTCGTTCGTGTCGACGGCACACAGCCCGGGAAAGACGTGGAACGAATCCTGGGACAGCTCCACCCCGTTGTACTCGAAGCCGATGGCCTCCTGGCCGCTGTCGTGGCGGCCGATGGTGCGGAATTTCTCCGTGATCCGAACCACCCGCTCGACGCCCACGAACTCCTCGAAGGGCTCTGCGGGAATCACACCCGTGGAGCCCAGGAGGTAGACTTCCGTCACGGATCGGGTGACGCCCTGGATGCGGTGCACCTGGGTGGAAACGCCGGGGTATCCTTCCGCGAGCTGGATGACTTGTTCGAGCTCCGGGGAATCCGCCGGCAGGTCGGCCTTCATCACGATGATCATGCTGGGGTTCTCCGGCTCCGCGGTGTTGGGGGAGGAAGACGCCGCGGCGGGGTCTGCGATGCAGCATCGCAAAATCTCGGTATGTTTCCACTTATTTTCCGAAGGGTTCCGGTGAAACTATGAGTCCCCAGCCGACCGGCAACAAGCCCTGGTCCGGGCGTTTTCGCGAATCGACCGATCCGGCCGTCGAACGCTTCACGGCGTCGATCGACTTCGACCGGGCCCTGGCCCAGTACGATTTGCGGGGTTCGCGCGCCCATGTGCGAATGCTCCAGTCTGTAGGCCTGGTCAGCGCGGACGAGTGCAACGAAATGCTGCGCGGCCTGGACGCGATTGAGACGGAGATCCAGACCGCCAAATTCGTCTACGACCCGGCTCTGGAAGACATCCACATGGCCATCGAGAGCCGGCTCGGCGCCCTGGTGGGTCCGGTGGCGGGCAAGCTTCACACCGGCCGCAGCCGCAACGACCAGGTGGCGACGGACTTCGCCCTCTACTTGCGAGACGTTGAATCCGCAGCGCAACGCGCGTTGCTCGAATTGTGCGCCGTGTTGATCGAGCGCGGCACGGAACATCTGGACACGGTTCTGCCCGGCTACACCCACCTGCAACGCGCGCAGCCCGTTCGCCTGGCCCACCATTGGCTCGCCTTCGTGGGAATGTTTCAGCGCGACGTCGGACGCTTGTGCGACGCGCGGGCGCGGCTCGATCGTGCGCCGCTGGGCGCTGGCGCTCTCGCAGGATCGACCTTGCCCCTCGATCGCGAACACACGGCGCGGGAGCTCGGCTTCGCGGCGCCAAACCCCAACAGCATGGACGCCGTCGCTTCCCGAGATGGCGCGCTCGAGTTCCTGTCCGCCGCCGCCATCGCCATGGTGCACCTGTCGCGCCTGGCCGAGGAACTGGTGTTGTGGTCGAGTTCCGAGTTCGGGTTCGTGGAATTGGCGGACGCCTACTCGACGGGCTCGAGTCTCATGCCCAACAAGAAGAACCCCGACGTGCCGGAACTCGTGCGCGGTAAATCCGGTCGGGTGATCGGCGATCTCGTCGCGCTCCTCACCGTGCTGAAGGGCTTGCCGCTCACCTACAACCGGGATCTCCAGGAAGACAAGGAGCCGGTTTTCGATGCCGCGCGAACGCTCTGCGATTGCCTCGAGGTCATGACCGGCGCCATCGCGACCTTGCGCGTCAACACCGCCCGCATGGGCGAAGCCGCATCGGACCCGATGCTGCTCGCGACCGACCTGGCCGAGGCGCTGGTTCGGGAAGGCGTTCCGTTTCGGGAAGCCCACGAAGCGGTGGGTCGTGCGGTCGGACATTGCGTCGAAAAAGAGGTCGACCTGCGATCGCTATCGCGAGAAGATCTGCATGGTTTCCACCCGGCGTTTCCGGCGAGCGCGGGCGAGCTGCTGAGTTTGGAGTCGGCCCTCGAATCGCGGAAGCTGATCGGTGGGACCGCGCGGGAAAACGTGGAGCAGAACTTGAACCAAGCACGGTCCGCGGTCGCGGCGGCGCTGGCGAATTTCGACGCCGATCGGGGAAACGCATGACTTCTCGCCAAGCCGGCATCGGTGTTTTCGCGATGGCGCTCGCCCTCGCTACTTCCGTGGCCTGCGGAAAAGTCGGTCCGCCGCGGCGCACGAAGCCGGCGCCGCCGGCCACCGCCCAGGAAGTGCAAGCCGAACCCGAAGAGGAAGAACAACCGTGAGCGAATTGCGGTTTACGAAGATGCACGGTGCCGGAAACGACTTCGTCGTGCTCGACGGATTGCGCGACGAGCTCCCGCAGCTCGAGGGCATCGCGGCCGAGATTTGCGATCGCCACCTCGGCATCGGGGCCGATCAGATTCTGGTGGTTCGCCCGTCGACGGCGGCGGACTTCCGAATGGACATCTACAACGCGGACGGTTCTCGCGCGGAGATGTGTGCCAATGGCATCCGGGCGTTCTACAAGTTCCTGCGCGATCGCGGACACACGAGCGCGGACGAGGTCTCGGTGGAGACCTTGAGCGGCGTCGTGCACCCGCGTTGGGCGGGAGCGAATCGGATCACCGTACAGATGGAACGCCCGATTCTGGCGCCCGCGAAGATCCCCACGAAGTTGGGGCAGGGCGACGGACCCGTGATCGACGCCCCGCTCGAGATCGATGGTGAGACCTATCTCGTCACGAGTGTTTCCATGGGCAACCCGCACGCGGTGTTGTTCGTGGCGGACGTCGATGCGGCGCCGGTCCGGACCCTCGGTCCGAAGATCGAGAATCACGCCGCGTTTCCGAATCGCGTAAACGTCGAGTTCGTCCAGATTCTCGGGCGCGACCGATTGCGCCAGCGCACCTGGGAGCGCGGCACCGGCGAGACCCTGGCTTGTGGAAGCGGGGCTTGCGCGGTCGCGGTCTCCGCCATCTTGCGCGGCGTAGCGGACCGGGAACTCCGCATCGAGCTGCGCGGAGGCGAACTCGAACTGGTTTGGAAGTCCGATGAAGCGCCGGTGCTCCTCACGGGCCCCGCCGCCGAAGTCTTTACCGGGCACTACACCTTGGGAGGTGCGTGAGTTGTTCCGAGGCGTCTATACAGCAATCGTCACGCCGTTCCGCGGCGGCTCCGTGGATGAGCGCGCATTGGGCAACCTGGTCGAACTGCAGGTGGCCGGCGGGGTCGACGGAATCGTTCCCTGCGGAACCACCGGCGAGTCCGCCACGCTTTCCCATGCAGAGCATCGGCGCGTGGTCGAAGTGGTGGTGGAAGCCGCGCGCGGACGCGTACAAGTCATCGCCGGCACGGGTTCGAACTCCACCACCGAAGCCATCGAACTCACACGCCATGCCAAGGAAGCCGGCGCCGACGGTGCGCTGTTGATCTCGCCCTACTACAACAAGCCCACCCAGGCGGGCATCGTCGCCCACTACGCCGAGATCGCGCGCCAATCCGCGTTTCCGCTGGTGGTGTACAACATCCCCGGTCGCACCCAATCCAACATCCTGCCCGAGACCATGGCGCAGCTGGCAGACATCGAGCAGGTCGTCGGCGTGAAAGAAGCCTCGCTCGATCTCGAGCAGGTTTCCGAAGTCATCGCGCGTTGCCCGGCGGATTTCGACGTGTTGTCGGGCCAGGACTCCATCACCTTGCCGATCTTGTCGATCGGCGGGCACGGCGCCATTTCGACCCTTTCCAACGTGGCCCCAGCGGAAGTGACGGAGCTCTACCGCGCGTTTCGCGCCAATGATCTCGAGCGTGCACGCGCGGCCCACTTCCGCCTACTACCCCTGTGCGGCGCACTCTTCTGTGAAACCAATCCGATTCCCGTCAAAGCCGCCCTCGCCATGATGGGGCGCATCGACGAAGAGATCCGGCTCCCCATGGTGCGAATCTCCGACAAGAACCGCGAGAGCCTACGCGTCACCCTCAAGGAGTTTGGACTGCTATGAGGGCGGGTGTGCTCGTATCGGGCGCCCTCGGGAAGATGGGAGAACGCGTTCGCGCAGCGCTTGCGGAGCAACCCAGCCTCGAACTCGCTGCCGCGGTGGAAGGCCCGGGACACGCGGGGATCGGGAGCGAGGTCGCACCCGGCATCGCGGTAACGGACGACTTGAAGGCCGCACTGACGCGTTCGACCGTCGCCATCGACTTCACGGTCCCCGTGGCGACGCTTTCGTTGCTCCGCGGCGCCGCCGACGCCGGTGTCGCCGCAGTCGTGGGAACCACGGGCTTCTCCGGCGAGGAGCGAGCCGAGATCGAACAACTTGCCACGCGAATCCCCCTGGTGCTCGCCCCCAACTTCTCGGTGTCGGTCAACGTGCTGATGCACCTGGTCGAGAAAGCTTCGGGACTGCTCCCGGAGTTCGATGCCGAGATCGTCGAGCTCCATCACTCGGCGAAGCGAGACGCCCCGAGCGGCACCGCCCTTGGCCTCGCCGAAGCCATCGCCCGCGGCCGCAAGCAGACCGCCAAAGACCACCTGGTCGTCTCCCGCGAAGGCGAGACCGGTCCCCGCCCGGAAGGCGCCATCGGCATTCAAACCCTGCGCGGCGGCGACAACCCCGGCGAACACACGGTTCACCTCATCAGCCAAGGCGAACGCCTCGAACTCGCCCACCGCGCCTACACGCGAGACCACTTCGCCCAGGGCGCCGTCCGCGCCGCCGCCTGGCTACTCGAAAACAAAAAGCCAGCCGCCCTCTACACCATGCGCGACGTCCTCGACCTCTCGTAGCCCGACTCGCCTTCGCAACCCCGAGTCCGAATCGATCGGCCTAGCTCGCAACCTGGGTTGGGTTCCGGGGGGTGCTGCAGCGAAGTAAAGCGCAGCGAGCAGCCAGCAACCCCCGCCCGCACCCAGCACGCCGCACCGCACCCCATGCCGCCGTGCCAGCCTTGCGCGGACCCACCCCCGGTAACCCAACCCAGCGCCCAAGCTATGAACAATAAGAAAACGCCCCGCTGGATCTCCCAACGGGGCGCTTCATCGAACGGCTCTATACCCTAAACGTCGTAGTACAACTCGAACTCATGCGGATGCGGCCGCTGGCGCATGGCATCCACTTCGTTCTCCCGCTTGTACTCGATCCACTTCAGCACCGCGTCCTCGGTGAACACGTCGCCCTTCAACATGAACTGGTGATCCTGCTCGAGGCAGCTCAATGCCTCTTCCAGGCTCGCCGGCATGGCGGGCACGTTCTCGAGCTCCTTGGCGGACAAGGAGTAGATGTTCTTGTCGAGGGGCTCGCCCGGATCGATCTTGTTCTCGATTCCGTCGACACCCGCCATCGTCATCACTGCGAACGCGAGGTACGGATTGCACGACGGATCCGGATACCGGACTTCGACCCGCTTGGCCTTCGGGCTGGGCGAGTACATGGGGATTCGGCATGCGGCCGACCGATTCCGACTCGAGTACGCGAGATTGACCGGGGCTTCGAAACCCGCAATCAACCGCTTGTAGGAGTTGGTCGTTGGGTTGGTGAAGGCCGCGATCGCCCGCGAGTGCTTCAGGATTCCACCAATGTAGTGGAGCCCCATCTCGGAAAATCCCGCATAGCCGTTGCCGGCGAACAGCGGGTTGCCATCGCGCCAGATCGACTGATGGCAGTGCATCCCCGAACCGTTGTCATCGAAAATCGGCTTGGGCATGAAGGTCGCCGAGAGATTGTTGCGGCGGGCGACATTCTTGACCACGTACTTGTACAGCATCACCCGGTCCGCCATCTGGACCAGCGGGCCGAACTTCATGTCGATCTCGCACTGCCCGGCCGTTGCCACTTCGTGGTGCTGCGCTTCGACCACGATCCCGAGCTTCTCCATTTCGAGCACCATTTCGGTTCGAATGTTCTGGAGCGAGTCCGTGGGGGGGACCGGGAAGTAGCCCTCTTTGTGACGCGGCTTGTAGCCCAGGTTGGGCTGGCCCCAATCCTCGGCGCGGCCGCTGTTCCAAGTGGCTTCCACCGAATCGAGGTGATAGAAGCCGTGGGACGGTCCCGTTGAAAACTGAACCTGATTCAGCAGGAAGAACTCCGCTTCCGGGCCAAAATAGATCGTGTCCCCGATGCCCGCGCTTTCGACGTAGTTCGCTGCCTTCTTTGCGATGAATCGGGGATCACGGGTGTAGTTCTCACGCGTGATCGGATCCACGATGTCGCAAACCAGAGACAGAGTCGGTGCATCGGTAAAGGGATCCATGATCGCCGTCACCGGGTCCGGGATCACCAGCATGTCGCTGGCATCGATGGCCTGCCAACCCCGGATCGACGAACCGTCGAATCCGAAACCATCCTCGAAGGAGGATTCGTCCAACTCATGGAAGGGAACCGAGAAGTGCTGCCACATTCCCGGCCAATCGGTGAACTTCATGTCCACCATCACGGCTTTGTTCTTCTTGGCGAACTCAAGAACTTCCTTGGGCTTCATCGAAATTATTGCCTTCCTCGCAGTCCTGCGTTTAGGGGTAGAAACGCCTGTTCGGGCGTTAGACGGCGTCCGGTCCGCGCTCACCCGTCCGAATGCGGATCACTTCTTCCATGGGTAGGACGAAGATCTTCCCGTCTCCGATACGGCCGGTGTTTGCGGCTTCCACGATGGATTGAACCACCTTGTCGACGAGGTCGTCACTCACCGCGATTTCCAGCTTGATCTTGGGCAAGAAATCGACCACGTATTCGGCGCCCCGATAGAGCTCCGTGTGACCCTTCTGGCGACCGAAGCCTTTTACTTCCGTCACCGTCATTCCCTGAATACCGATGCCATTCAGAGCTTCTTTGACCTCTTCAAGTTTGAAGGGCTTGATGATTGCTTCGACCTTGCGCATAGCGAGTCCTCGCTTGTTGACCCGCAACTCGCGGGTTTCCGGATTCCGAACCCCGAACTCGGTGTCCCGACCGAGGCTCAGGGCGGGCACACGGTAACACGAGCCGGGCCCGTTCGGGCCGGTCCCACACCCGCCCAGCGCGGGTACAGCCAGCAAGACCACAAAGAGCAAAACCCATGCCAGAGGCCTTCCCCCGGCGACCGGGCTTCTGGTGCGTTTTCGGGCGTTTCTGAATGGAACTGCGTTCGGTTTTTGCCCAAGGCCTGGGCAGGGGCTGATGAAAATTTCGGCAGGGTGGAAGGGAAGGGTCGGGCAGCCCCCGAGCGGGCGGGCGCCAAAACGACAAAGGGCGCGGCACCCCTTGGGTACCGCGCCCTCGATCCTTGGTCGATCGAACCGTACGAGCTTAGAACTCGTAGGTCAGGTCGGCACCGATCAGCAGCTGCGTGGACTCGGTCGCACACGCCAGGCTGCTGACACCGCCCGCACACGTGCTGCTGTCACTCACGAAGAAGTCGTTCCGCTTGTCACCACCCGTGGTTCCGTTGGTGTCGACATCGAAGTCATCCCAACGTACCTCGAGCCGTGCCTTGAGGGCTTCCGTGAGCAGGTAGTCGATCGTGCCCGTGAAGGACATGACGGCTACGTCGGCATCTACGGTCTGAGCACCGACTGCCGTGAAGCCCGCGGCGGTCGTGGTCGTGAACCCAGCGTTCGTGAAGTAGTTACCGTCCGTGTCGATCCACTCCGCACGAGCACTCACGCCCAGGCGGTCGTTGATCGCGTAACGGGCAGCACCCGCAACGCCCCAACCCTCACCGTTGCGGCGAGAGTCACGATCGATCGTCGCGTAGTCGAAGTTGAACCACGTTGACAGTTGATCGTTGACGTCGTGGGTGATCACGAGGTCGAGCACGCTTCGGTCCTGCTCCTGGCAGTTACCGCTACCACCACCCGCCGTACACGCAAGACTGTGTGCACCGTACAGGTAGTTGAGCGAGATGTAGGTGCTATCGCCCGCGTTGTAGCCGACGTGCCCCATGACGGTCTTGGCATTGTTGAGATCCGTGGAGATCGGCGAGAAGCCGTTGACCACGTACGCAGCCCAATCCCAGCTCTCACCCACCGTCGCTTCGGCGCGCAGACCCACGTGATTGATGGGCTGGAACATGTTGTAGACGTTGCCGCGCGAGATCTGCCAGTTGTAGACCGCTTGCGCAACCTCGGCACCGATCGGCGTCGCGAACTTGCCGGCGCTGATCTTGATGTCGCTCATGTTCCCACCCAAGTGCTGAGACGTGGGTGCGAGGTACTGAACGTACATCTGGTACATGTCCAGATCGTCGGAGTCACCGCTCAGGGTATCGTTGATTCCATCGGTGAAGATGTCCGCGTGCTTACCAAAGACCAGGTCGATATAGAAACCGGCCCGATGCTCTTCACTCACGGGATGTTCGAGCTCCAGCCAGAACTGATCGAGAGAGAAGGTGTTGGCATCCGGGTTGAACGGGTTGGTGTACCCGTTACCGGTATTCGGTGCGGTGGTCAGGTTCTTCGAGTCGATATCGTTGAAGTTGTACCAGTAGCTGGCATTCATCCAACCGTGGACCGTCAAACGCTCGAAGAAGGCTGCCAGGGCGGAGCCGCCGGCATCTTTCTCGCCCAGTCCCGCGCGCTCGATCAGAACGTCCTGTCGCTGCGCACGATCGTTGGCGTCCACGAGCTGATCGTTGGTCGCCTGCAATTGGTCTTCAAGCTGGAGCAACCGCTGCTGCATCTGCTCAAGCTGGTCCTCCACATCGTCCGCTGCCGCTAGCTGGGGAACCATCAAAAGGCCCACCGCAGCTACGACCAGAGTCTTCCAGCCGAATCGCATAATCGTCTCTCCCTTCCTTGCTACCGCTCGGACCCCGCAGGGAACGATGCGTAGACGTCTCCAAAAAATCAATTGGCGCGCGCTTCGCGCGAAACCCTCACCACAACTCTTTCAGGGGGTAGAGTCTGGGGGCATATCGACACGTTTTATTCTCGCCCCACTCCTGCGTTTAGGATTTCGCCTAACCGCTATCGCCGTGAACCCGCGGGGCCAACTGTCCGTAGATATCCAAGCGTTCGCACAGAAGCCCCCCTTTGCACGCCAGCGTGTGTGATCTATCGAATTTCAAACTGAAATGCAAAGGAAATTGCCGCCCGGTCAGTCGTGGGCCGACGGCCAGAGTCCGGATTCATCGAGGAAGGCGAGGGTACGTGGGCAAGAAAGGGCTCGGCCTTCGCGCCGCGCGCGTGCCAGGTGAGTCAGATCCGACGCGGTATCGAGATCAAAACTGGGTTCTAAGCAGGCGACACGGAGTCCAAGGTTTTCTGCATTTTCTTTCGTGGCCTCGAGCACCGAGGCGTGGCTCATGGGGTGATCGAAAATTTTCGCCGCGTGAGCGACGGCGGCGTTGCTCAGGGCAACGAGGTTGTAACCGCCATCGAGGTCCGGGCAGATCGAAAGCGCGTGGTCCGAAAGCGCAGCGAGCGCCGCGCCCACGATTCCCGCGTCCAAGACCGGGCTGTCGCTGCCCCGCAACACGACGCGCGCGATGCCGCCCGCGGCCAGCTCGAGCGCGGCCGTCGCCATGCGGGCCCCCAAGTCGGCGCCGCGTTGGGGGATGACGCGAAACGGCAGCGGAGCGCACCGGGCGAGCTGCGCGCAGGCCGGGGCGGGGTGAACGGCCAACACCGGTTCGAGGCCGAACTGTTCCGCCAAGCGTGCACTCTGCTCCAGGCAATCGTCCAGCAGACAGGCGTAGAGAGCCGCTGCGACCTCGGGCTCCAGGGGCGGAGACATGCGGGTTTTCACCTCGCCCGGCCGCGGCGCTTTGGCGAAGACGACGAGTGCGCCGTTGCTCAAGACGTTGCTCGAGAAACGGGATCGAAGGGCAGGCAGGAGACCCGCGCCGAGCGGCCATCGATCTCGACCCGGGTTCCCGGAGCGTCGTGGGGGAGTCGGATGTAGCCGAGCGCGATCGCACCGCGGCTGCGGGAGACCGCGGCGCTCGTGATCTCCCCCACCGCCTTGCCATCGACCACAACTCGCGACCCCAGCTCGGCGGGTTCGGCGTCGAACCGGAATCCCACCAGAATGTGGTTCACGTGTCCGCGCGAGCGCAGCCGTTCGACGATTTCCTGTCCCACGTAACAACCTTTGTCGGTCGCGACGGCGCGCTCGAGCCGGGCTTCGGCGGGAAAAACTTCGGCGTCGAGTTCCGCACCCAGGCGCGGGATTCCCGCTTCGATGCGAAGGATCTCGAGGGCTGCGTCCGACGCCGCAAACGCACCGGCGGCCAACAGCGCGCGCTCGACCGCCGCGGCGCCGTCCTTGGGTACGAAGAGCTGAAACCCGTCTTCACCACTCCAGCCGTAGCGCGCGATCACGACCTCGCTGCCCGCGCAGTGAAAGTCCGCCCAGGCTTCGCGTTCGAGTTGGGGAGCGCGGTCCAGGCAATCCGCCAGGTGTTCCCCCGCGGTCGGTCCCTCGATCGCGAAACGCGCGAACACGTCACTGCGCAGCGCGAGCGCTACATCGTCGGCCACGATGTACTTGTCGAGTCGCTCGAGGACCTGGGGCGCCGCATCCGCTTCGGTCTCGAGCCAGAACGAATCCGGCCGCGCCAACACGTGGAGGTCAGCGAGGATGCGCCCCTTTACGTCGAGCAGCGTCGCGTAGCAGCCGTTCTTTTCGCTCTCGGCCTCGAGCCCAACGACGTCGTTGGAAATCATTCCGTTCAGCCAGGTGCGCGCGTCGTCGCCGCGCACTTCGACCAGTCCGCGCGCCATTCGGAACCACCCCGAACCTTTGCGAACGCGTTCGCTTTCTTCGGACGGGGTCATGATTTCACCTCGGATTCCGCGGCGTTGGGTGACATGGACGAGGGCAGGGCGTGCTGCAATGCGCGCCCGCGCGCCTCCAGGTCCGCACGCCATTCGTCGTAGCGCCGGGTTGCGATTTCGAGGTCGTGCTCGTTGTCGATGTCCAACGCACAGCCGCCCAGATCCGTGATGACGAAACGCTGGGACGCGCGCATCAACGTACTGATCGCCGTCTCCACCCGCGCCATCGGGATGAAGCGACGCATCAGATCCGCGACCCAACGCAAGCCGCGGCGATCTGCGATGGAGGCCAGGTGCATCAGTGCATAGTAGGCGACGATGCGCGCACCCCCGCGTTCGCTGCGCAGCAGTCGCCAGGCCAGGCCCAGGATGTTTCCGAATTCTTTCTGGTAGCGATGCTCGTACATCTCTTCGATGTAGCGGCGGTTCACCAGGCGCCCGGGTTTGGCGAGGTGGAGATTGCTTTGGCGAAAGCGCCCTTCTTTGAGGTTGAAGTACGCCATCCGAATGCCGGGCTCATCGGGCGACTTGGGATAGAAGGACTCCATGGACTCCTCGCCCACCAGACCGATGGCGTAATCGCAACCCAGCGACGTCGCGCGACGAATGAACTGAGAAATCTCGTAGGCGGTCGCAAAGGGAAGATCGGCACTCAGGAACAGGACCGTCTGTTCCAGGTCTTCCAGTTGGGGATCCCGCCCTTCCGGGCCGGCCCCGGGCAACAGACGCCGGTAGGTCTGCCAGGCGTTTTCGTACAGATTCCGGAATTGCGGGACGATCTGGAGCGGCTTCTTCAGCCCCGCCTGGAACGGGGCATCGGACAGGGCCGCCTCGAGCCGCTCGGCATTGCCCACCACCCAGACTTCGCTGATCTCGGGAACATCCTGAAGCGCCGTCACCACATGGGCGACCAGCGGCCGGCCGGCGACCTCGAGGTACACCTTGCTCTGACCCAGGACGTCCTTGGCGGCTTTGCGGTCGCCCGCGGCGATGATGGCCGGAATACTCTGTTTCACGATGGCTCCAGCTTACTTCCACGAGCGAGATCGATGCTAGAGTTCCCAACCCTGGGGCCGTAGCTCAATTGGGAGAGCGCCGCGTTCGCAACGCGGAGGTTGGCGGTTCAATCCCGCTCGGCTCCACTCGTTTTCTACCCCGGGAGGCTTTGCGCCACACCGCGGGCGCCTGCATGGCGAGCGCCAGCGCGACGGCGCCACACTACGGATGGACATCCTCGTGGATGGGTACGCACGGAAGTGGGCGTTGTTGCGGGCTGGCTGGCTCGCCTTGCTGGTGGCGGGGGGCTTGGCTTGTAGCGGCCCCGGCCCCGATGGGCCCGGCAACCGCCGCAACGTCCTGCTCATCACCCTGGATACCACGCGGGCGGACCGGCTCGGTTGCTACGGGTACGGGCCGGAAACCACCCCACACCTCGATGCCTTGGCGGACGAAGGCGTCGTTTTCGACCTCGCCATTGCCCAGGCGGCGGTGACCCCGGTCTCCCACGCCTCCATCCTTACTGGCTTGAATCCCTACAACCACGGCCTGCGCGTGTTGCACGGCGTCTCGGGAAGTCGCTTGCCCGAGGAGCGCGTCAGTCTGGCCGAGACCCTGCGCGACGCGGGCTACGCAACCGGTGCCTTTCTCTCGGCTTTTCCAGTCAGCGCGTATTTCGGTCTCGAACAGGGCTTCGATGTTTTTGACGCAGAGTTCGGAAAAAATGACGCACCGCCGATCAATCAACGCGGCGTCGTAAACACCGGTAGCGCTCAGCGTCGTGCCGAGGACACCAACGCCCGGGCACTGGAATGGCTCGGCCGGGTCGACGGCCCCTTCCTGGCTTGGCTCCACTATTTCGACCCCCATGACGCAGCCCTGCTTCCGCCCGAAGAAACCATGGCCTCGTTTTCCGCCCCCCCCGGCTCCGAAAAGGACCGGCTGCGGGCGCTCTACGACTTCGAAATCCGATACATGGACGCTCAAATCGGTGCGGTCTTCCAAGCCCTGCGCCGCAGCCGCCACTGGGAAAACACAATCGTGGTCGTGGTCGCCGACCACGGCGAGGGCTTGGGGGACCACGATTGGTGGAGCCACGGGGTTCTGTATCAGGAGCAGATTCGCGTTCCCTTCTTGTTGCGGTCGCCGGGTCTACCCGCTTCCCGCGTGGATTCGCTGGTTCGAACCATCGATATCGTTCCCACGCTGCTCGCCCTGCTGGAAATGCCGCCGGACAACAGCCTGGATGGTCTGAACCTCCTGCCGCTGATCGGCGGAGACACCGCATCCGGCCCACGCTGGGCCTACAGCGACTCCATCAACCGGCTCGTCTATCACCCGGTACCGGGTGTCGAGGACAGGAAAACGGATGTGCTCGCCGCCTTGACGGACGGTCGTTGGAAATACATCCACCATTCGATTCGCCGCGAAGAATCCGAACTGTACGATCTCGCGAACGATCCCCGGGAAACCCGCAACCGGTTCACGGACCATCCCGACATCGCGAAGCGCTTCCAAGCCGAGCTGAAGCGCCGCGCCTATCTCCCCGAAGGCCTACTGGGGGAACAACGCGTCGGCCCACGGGTCGTCGAGCAGCTACGCGCTCTGGGGTATCTGGCGGAGTAGTTGGTCAGCGAGCGGCTTCCCGCCGCGCGCGCTCCAAAGCGGCGGCTGCTTGCGCATCGTCGGGAACCCGTTCGAGTACGGCTTCGAAGTTCGGAACCGCTTCCGACGGGCGACCGAGTTCGAGCAGGATCGCACCGCGCTGGCGATAGGCGCGCACGAAATCGGGTTTCAATTCGATCGCACGATCGAGATGCCGCAACGCCGCTTCGGGTCGTCCCAGCGCGCGCAGCGCCAGGGCGATTCCGCGATGCGGGCGATGCATGTCCGGACGAATCGTCAGCGCGCGCTGGTAGTGGGCAATCGCTTCGCGGTAGCGACCTTTTCCCAATAGCGCGCGGCCCAGGTTGTGTTCCGCCATCCACGAGTTCGGATTGGACTCGAGGGTGTGGCGCCAGAGGGTTTCCGGGCTCTCGTAGGTGCCTGCCTGGTTCCAGGTCGCGAGCCCGAGAGCGCTGAACAAGAGGAGCGCCGCCAGGGCCGACGCGCGTTTTCCCGCGCTTCCCATTTTTCCGAAACCGAGCGCGGCCAGGGCCGACAGCAACGCGATCGGCCCCATGCTGGCCACATACACGTAGTGGTCCGCCACAAAGGTGTAGAGGAACGTGAACAGGGGAATGAATCCCAACAACGGCGACAGGCTCGCGACGAAGAACACGTAAGCGGCGATCGGACCCCGACCGAATCGGGAACGCCCGACCCAAAGAACGGCCGCAAGCAGGAGCGATCCGATTGGCCACAGGTAACCCACGGGATTGGCGGGATCGATTTCGAAACGCGGGTAGCTGAAAGCCAGGTCGACAGGCCAGACGAGCTTTTCGAGATAGAACCCGATCGCGCGCCCGGCCACCAAGATGCTTTCGAGCGGCGCCAGGGCGAAGCGGTCACCGCGCGTGCCCTGAAGATTCTGCTCCCACCAGATCGCGACGAGTCCCATGGCGAGCCCCATGGCGACGTAGGGAACCAGCGCGAGCTTGCGGCGCGCATCCAGACGAATGCCTTGCAGCCAAGCGACGAGAACCAGGCCCGCGGGAAGTGTGCACGCGGTCGTCTTGGCAAACAGGGCCAGCGCGAAGAAGAACAGCGAGAGTGCGTAGTCGCGCAAGCCGCGCGTGCGATCGCGCGCCAACCAACGCATCCAGGCCACGAGTGAGCCGAGATAGAAAAGAGTGGAGAGCACGTTCTTGCGTTCGGTGATCCAGGCAACGGATTCCACGTGCACGGGATGCAGGGCGAAAACCGCTCCCGCCAACCAGGCACCGGGCACGGACAGCCGCCAAAGCACGCGCCAGAGGAGCAGCGCGTTCAAGATGTGGAGCACCACATTGACCGCGTGGTAGCCCGCGGCGGCGTCGCCCCACAACGCGTATTCGATGCGAAAACTGGTGTAGACCAACGGGAAGTATTGCGACGGTGCATCGGTGGAGAACCAGATTCGACGCAGCCCGTCCGGTGCGGTGAGCAGCGGATTCTCGGTCACGTAGTAATCGTCGTCCCAGATGAAGCCCGCCTCGTAGGCGGGAGCGTACGCCACGGCGGTGACGACGACGATGAATCCAATTCCCAACAGGAGACGGGAGCGCCCAGACATCGAGCGGAGAGTACCCCCCGTGTACCATGCGGCGAGAGGCATGCGAAAATTCGCAGGAATCTTGGCTGGCATCGCTGGGCTGCTCTCGGGGGCGGGTTGCACGGCTCCGCCTTCGGGTCCGCCGAATGTGCTGCTGATCGTGATCGACACCCTCCGCTACGACCACACCTCGCTGGCGGGCTACCCGAAACCCACCACACCCACCCTCGATGCTTTGGCCCAGGCCGGCGCACAGTTCACGACCGCCTACGCGCCCATGTCCATCACGGCTCCGACCCACGCGACGCTCTTCACAGGCGAATATCCGATCGCCCACGGAGTGGTGAAGAACGGACTTCCCCTGGACAAGAAGCACACAACCCTCGCCGAGGCGTTCGCGGCGCAGGGCTACCGAACCGGGGCCGTGGTGAGTTCGTTCGCCCTGGACGCGCGTTTTGGTCTCGCACGCGGTTTCGAAAGCTACGCGGATGAATTCGAAGCAACGGCCTCGACCTTTTCAACCGAGCGCTGGGAGGGGCACGCGGTCGACGGGGGTTTCGACCGTCGGGCCCATGAGACCACGAAGCTCGCGGTGCGATGGCTCGAACAAGCTAGTGGCGACGCGCCCTTCTTCCTGTTCGTCCACTACTTCGACCCCCATTCCCCCTACACTCCGCCCGAACCGTTTCGCTCGCGATTCTGGGCCGGGGCCCAGGACGACCCGGACCCCGCAAGGCGAACCGCCGCCTACGACGGCGAAATTGCTTTCGTCGACGATCAGATCGCGCGGCTGCTGGAATCGCTCGAGCACCCCGACCAAACCCTCGTCGTCGTCACTTCGGACCACGGTGAAGGTCTCATGCAGCGGGGACATTGGTACCACTCGGTTCACATCTACGAAGAAGCGGTTCGCGTACCGTTGATTTTCCGCTGGCCCGAACGCATCCCGGCCGGAACGCGACACGATGCCCCGGTGGAGATGGTCGATCTGTTTCCCACGTTGCTCGAACTCGCAGACCTTCCCCAAGCGACGGCGGGACCCGGCCGAAGTCTGGCCGCTGCACTTCGCGGCGAGGCCACCCTCGATCCCCAACGTCCCGTGTTCCTACAGCGTCGCTATTACAACAACGCAAACGCGGGGCAGGTCAAGATGAACGGCGCACAATTCGGCATCCGGTCGGGGCACTGGAAGTTCATCGTCGGGCCCAGAGAGAACCGGACTGAGCTCTACGACTTGAACGCCGACCCACGGGAAACGGCAAACCTGATCGATCGCCAGCCGGAACGGGCCCGAGAACTCGCCACGCGCCTCCACGGCTGGCGCGATCAGCAGTTCGAACCCCCGCAACCCACCCCGGCCCTCGCCCCAGATGTTCTCCGCGGCCTCGAAGCCCTGGGTTACATCGAATAACCCGGGGACTCGAAGGGACCCCGGCCGCCCAGGCGATCCGCCACCGGTCGAGTGCGGGTCCCACTCGCGGCAGCGAGGAGAAGCCAGGCCAATTTATCCTTTACCCAGAAACCTTTTCGTTGCACGCTAACGGGGTGACGATCGAAATCCGCCAGATCCTGGTTCCCCTCGATTTCTCGGAACACGCCCCGCAGGTGGCCGAATGGGCGGCTCACCTGGCGCTCGAGCATCAGAGCCGAGTCGTGCTGCTGCACGCCTATCACCTACCCGTCGAATTCCAGCAACTCGAAGGCGCGTATCTTCCGCCGGATTTCTGGACCAACGTCAAAGCCGAAGCGGTACAGGGGCTCGAGCGTCACGCCGCAAGCCTGCGCGCCCAGGGACTCGAGGTCGAGGCGGTGGTTCGAGAGGGCTATCCCGCTACGGTGATCGAAGAGGAAGCGGAGCGCCAAAACGCCGACTTGATCGTGATCGGCACGCGGGGTCTCACGGGCTTGCGCCACATGCTGCTCGGCAGCGTGGCCGAACGCGTGGTGCAGAAAGCACCGTGCCCGGTGCTCACGGTCAAACCCCGCTCGGGCTCGACCTAAGACGAACCGTTCTGCAGCAGTTTCCCGAGGGATCCAGAAGGGTGACGCGCGCCGTAGTCGTCGCGGGTGAAACCGTGAGCCTTCTCGAGCGCCGCAGCCAATACGGCGACCATCACGATTTCCGCCGTCACGCTGGCGCGCGGTGCCAACCCCAGCGATCCCCCCTCGCGCGCGATTCCGGCATCCAACACGACATCGGAGTTGCGCGCCAGGGATGAGCGCGGATTGCCCGTGATCCCCAGGCTGCGGGCGCCGAGTTTCTTGAGCGTCTTGATCGCCCAGCGCATTTCATCGGTCTCGCCGCTGTTGCTGACCCAGATCACCACGTCGCCGGGAACCATCTGTCCCGCGCTGCCGTGCAACACCTCGGTGCCGTGCAGGAAGGTCGCCGGTGTTCCCGTCGAGGACAGCAGCGCCGCGGCATAGTGGGCCACGTGTTCGGGCTTCCCGACGCCCGTGACGTGCACCCGCCCACCTTGACGCTCGGCGGTCACGATCAGATCCACCGCGTTCGCGAGCGCCGCCGCATCGAGGCGTCCCCGAACGGAATGCAATTCTTCGAGGATCACGTCGAAGGTCGAGAAGGCTTCGGCCACGAAGGCCGAAGGCTCTTGATCGCCTTCGCGGGGAAGCGGGCCGAGATTCAATGCCGGGCCCTCGAAGAGCTCGAGAATTCGCGCGCGCGCCGACACGGGCTCGCTCGGGAACGCGCCCAGCGTTTCCGAACAGGTCGCACCGCACGCATTGGCGAGCCGGCCGATGTCTTTCCAATCGAGCTGGTGTTGCATCCCGACCAACAGACCGCCGAGGAAGGCGTCGCCGGCTCCGGTCGTATCGACGGCCTTGATGGGAAAGGCGGGAACGAATCCCTCGAATTCTTTCGTCGCGATCGCGCAACCCGAAGCACCGTCGGTCACCACCACGTCGCTGGCAAAGCGCGCGCGAACCGCCTTCGCGAGCGTCAAGGCATCGCCTTCGGGATTGCCCAACAATTCCCGCGCCGCGCGCTTCGACGGCTTGATGAGATCCGCGGCGTGAAGGATCTCGAAGAAGGTGCGCTCGTCCCCCAGTGTTGCCACCGCATCCGACATGGGAATGTCGAGGTCCACGACCGTGGAGATGCCGACTTCATGGGCAATGCGCAGGGCTTCGAGGGTCGCCTCGAGGGGGAGCATGGAAATTTCGGTGGTCAGGCGCGACGCCCGCGAAATGAAGCCTTCGTGGTGGCGTCGTACGTGATCGGCGCTGGTCTCCGAGGTCGCGCCCCCCATCATATAGATGGCGCGCTCGCCGGCGTCGTCGACGAAGATGTCCGCGGAAGAAGTGCTCGACCCGTCGAGCACCAGGTCGTGGACGATTCCCATGCGATCCATGGCGCTGCGCAGGTATTCGCCGTCCGCATCAGGCGCCTGCTTGCCGAAGATCCCGGTCTTGAGCCC
This sequence comes from Deltaproteobacteria bacterium, assembly GCA_029261875.1. Lineage (GTDB taxonomy): Bacteria > Myxococcota_A > UBA9160 > UBA9160 > JAJDAL01 > JAJDAL01. The sequence continues at coordinate 110,572 of JAJDAL010000042.1, read as the reverse complement.
CAGACACGCCGCCCAACCCAAGTGATTCAACACCACGCCGCCGACGGCGGTCTCGTACGCGCGACCTCCCGACAAAGGCTGCAAGGTGCCCTTTTCCTCGGGGCCCAGAATGCGTGCGGCGCGGCGCAAGCGGTCGACCACCATGCTGCCAATGCCCACGACGTCGAGCCGTTCGGCCTTGGGTGCCGTGATCTTCACGAAAGCACCTCCGAGGCCGGGGCGTGGATCGAACTCGGGGTCACCCAGGGCGCTCCGATGCGCTCTTCCGCCAGGGCGCGCACGCGTTCGAAGGTCGCGTCGAAGCGTTCCGCGTCGGGCCGCGCCAGCTCCGGCGTTCCCGCTGCCACGCGATCGCTCTCGATCACGCCCATGGAGACCAAAGCGCGCTTGAGGCACGCGATCGTGCGCCGTCCGCCTGCGGAATGCGTGCCGACCCGGAATGCATCCACGACGGTGCGCACATCGGCCATGCGCTCGGCGTCGCCGGCGCGGCAAACCTGCCATGCACGCGCCCATTCCCGCGGCAGCACGTTGGCGGGTCCGGACACCACACCGCTCACGATTCCACCGCGCAAACCGCGGCGCTGCCAGTGTTCGAAGGCACGGCCCAGCCAACCGACGCGCGGTTGGAACATGTCGAAGATCAGCATGGCGCTTCCGACGTAGATTCCGAATTCGCCGCGCTCGCGGAAGTTTTCGGCAGCGCGCGTGTAGTTACTCAACACCTTGCGCGGCGCGGACACCTTGATGCCGCGCACGAAATCGAGACGCGAGAGCGCCTTGACTTGACGCGTGCGGATGTGGGGGATGCGCGGATTCACCGCGATATCGGCATTGTCGTAGAGATAGATCGGGATGCGGCGCGGACGCGCATCGAGCAGGTCCGCAACTTCCCGGGCGACGAAGTTCACCGGGTCGCTGACGTCGCGAATCGAGAGCGGCGCCAGCACCGCGGCATCGACGCCGCATTGGAGGGCGAAATCGAGATTCTCGAGGGTTTCGTGACGCGTCGGCGCCGTCACGCCACCCCAACTCTCGACGCCGCGTTCGAGGTCCAGGGTTCGGCCCGCGTTCTGCTTGCGAACCTCTTCGGCGCAAACTTGAATCACGGATTGACGCACGTCATTGGACACGCGATCCCATTCGCCCGTGGTCCCCGCAGCGAACACGATGTCCGCTCCGTAGCCATCTTGGATGACGTGCCGCACCACCGCGCGCTGCTGAGACTCGAGCAAACGCCCGTCCTCATCCAACACCGTGACGATGGGAACCGAAAGGCCCTTGCGCGGGCGAATGTCCTCGACGCTGCGCAGTGGAGACTCCTTCATTCCGATCCAAGGGGGGTGGCCCCTTGGGGGGGCCAAAGACCCGTAAAGAATTAGGGCATCTGGGCGCGAGTAGCACCCTACCCCAGGAGTCTAGGGATTGGGGGAAAAATCCCCCGGGGGGCCGGGTGTCGCGAGCAGCCAATCGGTCCGAAATGTGGCCGAGGTGGCACCGGCAGGCTCGGCGGACAAGATCTCGAGCCGAAAGGGCGGCCTCCCACTCTGCTCGACATCCACCCAGCTGGGAAGGGAGATCTTTGCGAATTGGGCGCGGGGTCCGAACCGAAAATGGACTCCGGAAGCCGTGTCGATCCGGACGGCTTGGAAATCCTCCATGTCGAGCCAAAGCGAAGGGGGTGTACGACCGCCCGGTAGGCGCTCGGCGGCCGGGTCGCGACCGCCGATCACGTAGCAGTCGCTCTCGCCAGATCGACCCAACACCGCGGTATCCACATCGACACCCAACGTCGAGAGCGAGGAGCGCAGCCCCGAACCCGAGCGCGCCTGAAGGACAAAGATGGGCGGGAGAATCCGCGCCGCGTCTTGAATCATCCGCCCATCGCGGGCGCTCAGATACTCGTTGCCGCGCAACATGTGGCGCTCGATGGAACCGTCCCGGCGGCGCAGCTCCAAGCGCACGAGGCCACTGGGGTGGCTGAGAAGCTCGCCCTTCGCAGCCGGAATTTCTGCGCCTCCGACATGGAGCGCGACGCGAACGTGGAGCGCTTGGGTGGTGCGCGCACGACGGTTGGTCTGGGCCGCAGCCACGCTGATCTTTTCCGCTGACGGAACGTACGCCGCGGCCGGCGGGACCGCGGCGCAGGCGATGAGGGTCAAGACGAGCGCGGCGCGGCCCATCACGCGGCGCTTCCCCCGGCGAGCTTGTCCCGCCCCGCATAGCGGGCCCGACTGCCGAGCTGATCTTCGATTCTCAGGAGTCGGTTGTACTTGGCCACCCGATCGCTGCGGCACAGAGAACCGGTCTTGATCTGTCCCGCGCCGGTCGCCACCGCGAGGTCTGCAATGGTGGTGTCTTCGGTTTCTCCCGAGCGATGGGAAATCACCGAGGCGTAGCCGGCGTCGCGCGCCATGGCGACGGCGTCCAGGGTCTCACTCAGCGTTCCGATCTGGTTGACCTTGATGAGAATCGCGTTGGCGACCTTCTCCTCGATCCCCCGGGCGAGGATCTTGGGGTTGGTGACGAACAGGTCGTCGCCCACCAACTGAACCCGGTTCCCGAGGGCCTGGGTCAAACTCGCCCATCCCGCCCAATCGTCTTCCGCCAAGCCGTCTTCGATCGAGACGATGGGGTAGCGCGCGCACCAATCCTTCCAGAACTCCACCATCTCTTCGGTCGTCTTCTGGCCGCCGTCGAGGTGATAGACCCCATCCTTGTAGATCTCGCTCGTGGCCGGATCGAGCGCGATGGCGATCTGCTCGCCCGGTCGGTAACCCGACTTCTCGATTCCCTCGAGCACGAGGTCGATGGCTTCGCGGTTGCTGCTGAGATTTGGCGCAAAGCCACCCTCGTCTCCCACCGCGGTGCCGTAGCCTTTTTCGTGCAACACACCCTTCAGGCAATGGAAGACTTCCGTTCCCCAGCGCAGCGCCTCGGAGAAACTCGGTGCGCCCACGGGAAACAACATGAACTCCTGGAGGTCCACATTGTTGTCCGCATGCGCGCCCCCGTTGAGGACATTCATCATCGGTGTCGGCAAGAGATTCGCGTCGTCGGCTCCCAAGAAACGGTATAGGGGAACCCCCGCCGAGTTGGCCGCGGCGTGGGCGGCGGCCAGGGAAACGCCCAGCAACGCGTTGGCGCCGAGGCGCGCTTTCGTCTCGGTTCCATCCAAGGCGATCAGCGCTTCGTCGAGCGCCCGCAGACCGTCGACGCCCGTGATGTCGAAGCCGTTGATCGCCTTGGCGATCTCGCCGTTCACGTGGCCCACGGCTTTGGCAACGCCCTTGCCGCCGTAGCGCGCCTTGTCACCGTCGCGCAGCTCCAGCGCTTCGCGACTTCCCGTCGAAGCACCCGAGGGCACGGCCGCGAGTCCCACGGATCCATCGGTGGTTTCGATTTCGACCTCGACCGTGGGGTTGCCTCGCGAATCCAGAATTTCGCGCCCGTGAACCCGGACGACCTGCGCTTTAGCCATTTCCCGACCTCCTCCAAGGCTCCGCAGGCTAGCGAAGGCGGGGAACCACAACAGGCTTGCCGCCCGGCCCCTCGATCACGGTTGCTTCGACGCCGAAGGCCCGCTGCAGATTCTCGGCGGTCAAGACCTCTTCCGGAGGCCCAACCCCCTGCACACACCCTTCGGCCACCAGCGCCACCCGGTCCGCCGCCTGGGCGGCCAGCCCGAGGTCGTGCGACACCACCAGCGCCGAACGACCTTCTTCCCGCACCCAGGCGCGCACGAGCGAGAGCACCTGGGTGCGATTCTTGAGATCGAGGAACGCCGTCGGCTCATCGAGCAACAGCACCTCCGGAGATTGTGCGAGAGCCCGTGCCACGATGACCAATTGGCGCTCTCCACCGGAGAGCTCGAGAATCGAACGCTCGGCCAGCTCGCCGACGCCCACACTCTCCATGGCGCGCCGCGCGATCGCGACGTCCTCCTCGCTCTCGAAACCGAGCCAATTCAAATGCGGCGAGCGGCCCATCAGCACCACTTCGAGGGCGGAGAAGGGAAACGGGATCTGGGTTTCTTGCGGGACGATGGCCACCCGTTGCGCGAGGCTTCGGCGCGACAAATCCGATAGGGGGTCGCGGCCCAGAACGATTCGGCCTTCGCACGGAGACAAGGTGCGCGTTGCCGCGCGAAGCAACGTGGTCTTGCCGGCGCCGTTTGGCCCCGCGAGCGCCACCAGTTCGCCGCGACCCAGTTCGAGATCCACTCCGCTGAGAACGCGGCGCGCTCCCAGGTCGATCGATACGCCTTCGAAGCGCAGGGCGTGGGTCATGTCGCGAACGCGCGCTGTTGGTAGCGCCGCAACAAGAAGAGAAACAGAGGCCCCCCCGCCAAAGCCGTCACCGCACCGACTGGAAGTTCGCGGCCTTCCATCAAGGTCCGCGCCAGGGCGTCGCACACGACGAGAAAGGCAGCGCCGCCCAACACCGATGCGGGCAGCAACAAGCGATGGTCCGGACCGATCAGCAAGCGGAGCAAGTGTGGAATGATCAAACCCACGAAGCCGATCAAGCCCGACACCGAGACCGCCGCGCCCACCATCAGTGAAGTCGCGAGCAAGATGATGCGCTTGTGTCGCTCGATCGCGACGCCGAGCTGCTCCGCGGATTCCTCGCCGAGACTGAGGAGGTTCAGGCCGCGGGCGATGGGGAACGTGATCGCGAGGCCGAGTGCCAAGAACGCCGCCACCCAGCCGAGTGCGGGACCGTCGACGGAGGAAAGACTTCCGATCAACCACAAGAAGATGCTGGCGCCTTCGGTGAGGCCCGAGAGGGATGCGATGAAGACGATCGCCGCGGACGCGAAGGCGTTGAACACGACGCCGGTCAAGAGCAGGCTCGTGGCCGACAATCGGCCGCGCAAACCCGTGACGGCGTAGAGGAGCAGCGTCGCGAGGATTGCACCGAGGAAGGCCGCGGGTGGCACCGCCTGATAACCGAGTCCCAGTAACCCGCCGAAACCCAGCACCGCGATGCCCCCCAACGCAGCCCCGCCGGAAATTCCCAGGATGAAGGGATCCGCGAGCGGGTTGCGCAGGAGCGCTTGGAACAACACGCCGGCCGCAGCCAGCGATGCGCCCACCAGCGCGCCGAGGGCGACGCGGGGCAAGCGAATCCGAAGCACGATATCCCGTGCGACTTCGTTCGAAGTGTCCCCGAGTAGCACCTCGGCCACACGGATTGGAGAAAGCGCACTGGCGCCCACACAGAGTCCGTAGGTCATGGCCAGCAGCAGCAGCCCGAGCAGCACCAGCAGCGCGCCCGCGAAACGCGCCGGGGTCAAGCGCCTCACGGCGCCACCGGCGGCGCGCGGAGCACATCTTCTCCGTGGATCAGTCGCGCGAGCTTGCGCAACGCGCGATCGAGGTCCGGACCGGGTAGAGACAACATCCCCTGCGGGACCGCAACGACTCCCGCGTTGGCAACCGCGGGGAGCGAGGGCCAGCGCGCCCAATAGGTTTGCGCGGATTCCGCGTCGGCACTGGTATCGACGATCAACTCCGGGCGAGCAGCGACCAACCATTCGATGGACACGCGCGGGTAGGGCTCCGAGAATTCCGCGGCCACGTTCAGCGTCCCGACATCGCGCAACATGTCGTCGAGAAAGCTGCCGCGTCCCACCACGAACAACGGCTCGCGCTGGATCACCAGGACCGCCCGACGCGGCGCGCGGGAGCGAGTAGCGCGTTGCACTTCCGCACGCGCGGCGCGAATGGCGTCGGCCCGCGCCTTGGCTTCCACCGAGCGACCGATCTTGGCTCCAACTCGTTCGATGGATTCAACGACGTCTTCGAAAGTCAACGGATCGACGGCCAGGACCTCGATCCCGAGGCCGCGAATGGAATCTTGAAAGCCGCGTTGCTCGGCGCTGGGAACCAGCAGCACGAGGTCCGGCTCGCGCGCAACCACGGCCTCGAGGCTCGGTGTGTAGAGACCTCCCACCCGTGGAACCTCCGCCAATGCGGGGTTCTGGCGGGCCGAGAAATCGTCCAGCCCAACCAGGCGATCACTCGCGTCGAGTGCCACCAATATGGCGGTCAAGGAAGGATTCAGGGAAACCACCCGCTTGGCCCCACGGACGGGCTCCGCGGCGCCCGCCGCGAACGCGACCAGCGCCGTCCCAAGCAGAGCGAGCGAAAATGCCCAGGGGGCCGCGCTTCGGGGGGACATGGCGCCGCTAGGATAGGGGACCCGCGAGGCACCGGGAGCGTCGCTCCCGGCACCCATTGACTCCGGGCCTGCTCAGCGAACCTGCGCGGTGGTTTTCCCCTTTACGGCCACGAAGGGTCGCAACCGTTCGAGCGCGGTATTCCCGATCCCCCGCACGGCCACGAGTTCCTCGACACTCTGGAACCCGCCCCGTGCTTTGCGGGCATCGAGAATGGCGCGCGCACGCGCCTCCCCGATGCCGGGCAGGATCTGCAACTCCTCGGCGGTGGCGGTGTTGACATTCACCACACCGGACAAGGCGGGACTTTCCGCCGCAAAGGCGAGTGGCGCCCCACCGAGTAGGAGAGCCAGCAGCCATGCGAGCCCAAGGGCGCGCACTGTGGGGATGCGATGTTTCATTTTTCGAACTCCAGTCGGGACCGACTGGGGGAGACAATCCGCTTAGCGATCTCGCGCTACGGCGAAACGCGCAGCCGCCAGCAAGGCGCGTTTGGCGGACCCATCGGGGAAGGGTGCGATGGCTTCTTCCGCCTGGGCGACGTGCTCTTCGGCTCTTCGCACCGTATCCACCACGCCGTGATAGCGCTCGACCAAATCGACGACCGGAGCGATGGAGAAGTTTTCGTCGTCTCCGTTCGCCGCCATGTTGGCCACGCCCTTGAGTACCGCGGAGGCTTCCTCGCGTTCCGCCACGGTGGCGCGCTTGAGTGCCAGCAACAAGGGGAGTGTGATCTTGCCTTCGCGCAGATCGTCCAAGGGATCTTTTCCGATATCCTTGGCTCCACCCTCGTAGTCGAGGGCGTCATCGCGCAATTGAAACGCGATCCCGACTTCGCGACCGAATTCCGCCAAGCGCCGGCGTTCCGCCCGAGTGACGCCGCCCAACACCGCGCCGGCCTCACAGGAGGCGGACAAGAGCGCGGCACTTTTTCGACCGATCACTTCGAAGTAGTAGGCTTCGGTCACCGACGGATCGAAGCTGCGCTCCAGCTGCAGGAGCTCGCCCTCCGCCATGCGGCGAATCGTATCCGTGAAGATGAGCAGGATGTCGGGGTCACCGTCCTCGACGATCATCGCCGAAGCGCGCGCGTAGAGAAAATCGCCGACCAGTACCGCGCGCCGATTGCCCCAGAGCGCGTTCGCCGAAGGCCGTCCGCGCCGCAGATCCGAAGTATCCACCACGTCGTCGTGGAGCAATGTCGCGGTGTGGAGCAGCTCGACGGCCGCCGCCACCTGAACACAGCGCGGACCCGTGTAGCTACAGAGTTCGGCGGCGAAGAACAGCAGCGCGGGACGCACCCGCTTGCCACCGGAATTCACCACGTGACGACCGACCGCGCCCACGACCTCGCTGTTGGAAGTGAGCTGTTCGTTCATCGCGCGATCGACCTGTTCGAGGCCGTCGCCGATGTGATCCAATGTTTTACGAAACTCTTGGCGAGAGGGTTCTTGCAGCGAAGGGTGCTTGGCGGAGGGATCGCCCATCGACAGCGAGCCTAGCCTCGCCCGCCCTCTGCGTCAAATTCCGAAATGGCGAAAAACACATAAAAATCATTGGGTTAACCAGTGTTCTCGCAATCTGGGGAGACGCTCGGGCCTGTCAACCCGACGTGCCCGAATGGTTGACAGGCCCGTACGGCGCTCTAGGGTTCATCCCCATCTCAACCCAAGCCGGGGGATTTGTGTACAGCGATTACTATGCGATGGCCCAACGCGCGCTGCGCGGTGAGGCGCCCACTCAAGAACAGGCCGAATGGATTCTGGACGGAAAGGACGTGGACTTGCTCCCGCTCCTCCACGCCGCATTCGTGCCGCGCCAACACCACTTCGGACGCCGCGTCATGGTCCACGTGCTGAACAACGTCCAGAACGGACTGTGTCCGGAAGACTGCGGCTATTGCGCCCAGTCCAAGGACTCGGAATCGCCGATCCGGAAATATCCCATGAAATCCGACGATGAGATCCTGGCCGAAGCCGAGCGCGCGGCGCGTTCCGGCGCTTCCCGGTATTGCATGGTGCTTTCCGGACGCGGGCCGACCCGAGCCAGTGCGACCAAGCTCGCGGCAATCGTGCGGGAAGTGAAGTCCCGCTATCCCATCGAGGTTTGCGTCTCCGCCGGTCTCTTGGGGGAAGACGAAGCGCGCATCCTGGCCGACGCGGGGCTCGATCGCTTCAATCACAACCTCAACACGAGCGAGAGCCATTACGGCGAAATCTGCTCCACCCATACTTACCAGGACCGAATCAACACGTTGAAGGCCGCGAAGAAATGCGGGATCGAACCCTGCAGCGGCTTGATTCTCGGAATGGGGGAGACCACGGCCGACGTGGTCGAAGTCGCATTCTCCCTGCGCGAACTCGAAGTCCCCTCCATCCCCATCAACTTCCTGATCCCGATCGAGGGCAACCCCGTCCGCACGGACGGCTCCCTGTCTCCCGAACGCTGCCTGCGCGCCCTGGCCCTCATGCGCCTGGTGAACCCCAGTGCGGAGATTCGCGCGGCGGGTGGGCGCGAAGGTCACTTGCGCAGCCTCGGTGCCCTGGCGCTGTGGCCCGCCAACTCGATCTTCGTCGAGGGCTACCTCACCACCCAGGGCGACAACGTCCGCGAGACCTACCGCATGATCCGCGAGGCCGGCTTCGAGGTGGAAGGCAATCCGGTTTTCGACGAGGACGCTGTGGAAACACCCGGCGAGTTTCGCTTGACCGGGCGCGACGGCGAAATCATGAAGCCGGACATCGCGAGCCCGCCTCGGTGAGTCTCGACCGGGTCGCACGCGAGCGACTCGCCGCCATCGAACAGCGCGGCACCTATCGGCGAATGCGTCAGTTCGAAGGCGCTCAGGCAGCGCGCATGCGCGTCGACGGGCGCGACGTACTCCTGTTTGCGGGCAGCAACTACCTGGACCTCGCCCACCACCCGCGCGTGGTCGAGGCATCCGCCGCGGCGGCGCGCGAATACGGCTGCGCGGCCGGGGGGTCGCGTTTGATCACCGGCAACCTCGACCTCCACGAAGCCCTCGAAGGCGAGCTCGCAGACTTTCTCGGCACCGAGTCCGCGCTGGTTTTCAGTACCGGGTACATGGCCAACGTCGGCGTGATCTCGAGCCTGATGGGCCCCGGCGATGTGGTGGTCTCCGATGAACTCAATCACGCCTCGATCATCGACGGCTGTAGGTTGGCCCGCTCGCAGGTTCGCGTCTTCCGCCACAACGACGTGGGCCATCTCGAAGAAGTGCTCCGCGAGGTGTGCGATTCCGAACGGCGCGTGCTGCTCGCGGTCGACGGGATCTACAGCATGGATGGCGACGTCGCGCCCTTGCCCCGCATGGTGGAACTGGCGCGGGAACACGGCGCCATTTTCCTGCTCGACGACGCCCACGGGACCGGCGCCCTCGGCGCGAACGGCCGCGGCACCCTCGAACATCTGGGCGTGAGCCAGGACATCGACATCCACGTGGGAACCCTCGGGAAAGCCCTGGGATCCTTCGGCGCCTTCGTGGCGGGCGGCGCGCTGCTGCGCGACTTCCTCGTCAACACGGCGCGCAGCTTCATCTTCTCCTGCGCCCTGGCACCGCCGCAGGTTGCCGCCGCGCGCGCCGCACTCACGTTGGTGATCGAAGAGCCCGAGCGCCGCACGGCGTTGCAACGCAACGCCCAGCGTCTTCGCAAAGGTCTCGCGGATCACGGCATCTCGACGGAGCCCAGCACGACCCAGATCGTGCCGGTCCAGATCGGAGAAAACGATCGAACCATGGCCCTGTGCGAACGCCTGCTCGAACGCGGCTTCTTCGCCCAGGGCATTCGACATCCCTCGGTACCCGAGGGCACCGCACGCCTGCGCGTCACCCCCATGGCGACCCACCGCGAAGCCGAGATCGACGCCTTCGTGGAGGCCCTTTCGAGCGAGCTCGCACGCCTGTCGTGAAGCGACGCGGGATCTTCGTAAGCGGTACGGACACGGGCGTCGGGAAGACACGGGTGGGTTGCGCGTTGATTACGGCCTTGCGCGCAAGCGGCCTGCGCGTGGGGGTGATGAAGCCCATCGAGACCGGAGTTCCGCCCGAGGGTCCCGCGGATGCACTGGCACTTCGAAGCGCCGCCGGCGTCGACGATCCACTGGATTGCATCTGCCCCCAACAATTTTCGCTACCCGCCGCACCCAACGTCGCCGCTGCCCACCAGGGAAGCTCCGTGGACCTGAAGCAGATCGACGCCGCGTTTTCGCAACTCCGCGCGCGTTACGATTTTCTCCACGTAGAAGGCGCCGGTGGATTGCGGGTGCCGGTGACGGAGGGTTTGGACATGCTGGGTCTCGCCCAACGCTTCGAACTTCCCATCCTCCTAGTAGCCCGCGCGGCGCTTGGGACGATCAACCACACCCTGCTGAGCATCGACGCCATTCGCGCGCGCGGGGCCGTGCTGGCGGGCGTCGTGCTGTCGCATGCCGACGGCCCACTCTCGGATGCGGACGAATGCAACGCCGCCCATCTCCGGGACGCCCTGGGCGAGCGGTTGATCGGCGAACTCCCCCCCCTCGCGCCCGACGAAGCCCCACAACCAGGAGCCATCCGGGTCGACGCGATCCACGCCTAGCTCGCCGGCGAATCCGCTATCGGCCCCGGAATCGAGGACGGTCCCAGCGACGTGTTAGCCTTGCGGGGACGAGGCCCTATGCGCGAGCTCTCCCAAGTAGACTTTGCCCTCGACGAGATGCCGGGGAACGAACTGCACGAGGTGCTGCGCGCGTTCCGCGAAACGGCGCCGGTGATGCCCACGCGGTTTCTGGGGCTCCCGGCTTTCGTGATCACCGGGTACGACGCCCTCGCGGATGCGTTCGCGGATACCGAACGTTTTCCTCCCCACCTCATGTACGAGAACGCCCTCGAGCCCGCGATCGGCGGGAGCTTCATTTCCATGCAGGACCCCGAACGCCATCGCGTCTACCGCAAGCTCGCCACGCCGGCGTTCCGTTCCCGGGCGGTGGAGAACTACGAGCGCAGCGGTTTGTCGGCTCTCGCCAACGAACTCGTGGACGAAATCGCGAACCGCAACGGACCCGTCAATCTCGTGGAGGCCTATTCCTCGCGGTATCCGTACCTGGTGATTTCGCGCTTGCTCGGCTTGCCTCGGGAGCGGGAGGCGAGTTTTCACGAATGGGCCCTCGCCCTGTTGCGCTTTCGCTCTCAACCCGACAAGGCGCGACGGGTTTACCAGGAACTCACCGAGTTTCTGACACCGGTAGTCGACGCCCGGCGGCGCGACCCGCGCGACGACGTCATTTCGGAACTCGTGCAGGCGACGGTGGAAGGGCGCGCCCTCGACGACGAAGAGATCTACGCCCACATTCGGCTGCTGTTGCCGACGGGCGGTGAGACCACCCACGGCTCCCTCGGAAATCTGCTGTACAGCTGCTTCACGCAGGAGGGCGTCTGGAAAAGCGTGTGTGCCGATCCCGCGCGCGCGGGCGACGCCGTGGAAGAGACCCTGCGCTGGGAAACACCGATCGCCGTCCTACCCCGCATGTCCTGCAACCGGGACATCGAATTCTATGGCGTGAAGATTCCCGCCGACGCGTGGGTCTTGTTCGCGATGGCGGGCGCCAATCGGGATCCCGCTTACTTCCCGGATCCCGATCGCTTCGACCTCGATCGCGACCCGCGCGGAACCCTGACCTTCGGACGCGGCATCAAGGCCTGCCCGGGCATGCACCTGGCCCGCAAGAATCTAAGCGTGGCGCTCGAGGTTCTCGCCGCGCGCAAACCCGACCTGCGGCTGGTCGATCTGGAAAAGGCGCTACCGCGGCGCACGGTGCTGCGCACCCCCGATGCGCTTTGGGTCGAGGGCTGATTCGCCGGCGAGCCCCTTTTGCGGCGGGTCAAGCACCGCTCCCGCGACGAATTTGAACGATCCCCAATCCGGCGAGCATCATCGCGATACCCACGAGCTGGTAGCCGTCGAGTCGTTCGTCCAATACTACGTAGGCCGTGAGCGCCATGAAGATGATTCCCGAACTCGCCAGCAGGCTCGCTTCGTAGGAACGCAGGGTGCGCAGGATGTAGTTGAAGACCGTCAGCGCAATCGCGACCCCCACGATGCCGTTGACGAAGATGATCCCCCAGTTTTGCCAGGCGTGGACTTCGGGCGGCCAATCCCCCCACAAACCCACTGCCACCACGGGGCCCCCTCCAATCCAAAGCGCCAGCGTGGAGACGACGTTGTTCGAGATCGCGCCGTCGTTCACCACCGCGAGCTTGCGCGCGAACGTGTTGTACGCCGCGAGGCCCACCACCGCGAGGGCGGCGTACAGCGCACCGGTCAACTCCGCGGGCGGCGGCGCTTCCCGAAAGAATACGCGCAGACCCACGATCGCCAGCAACGCACCCAGCAGCTGGACGACCGAAGGTCGCTCGCCCAGGAACAACACACTCATCCCCATGGTGACGATGCCAACGAACCCCAACAGGTAGGCGTGGGTGGTCGCAGGCAGACGCTCCAGGGCAAAGATCGTCGCGAGACGCACGAGGGTGAAATTGCAGATCCCAATGCCCGCGAGATAGAGCCAGATCCGCCACCCGATCCCGCGAGGAACGCGTTCGCGACGCAGCCCGAACGTAAAGATCCCCAGCGCGGTACCCGCCACCGCGAGTTGCAACCAAACGAAAGTAAAGGGCGCCACTTCGCGAAGCGCGATCTTCGCCAACACCGCCGCCAATACCGTGGCATAGACGGCCCCGAGCGTCTGAAGGCTGGCGACCAGACGGGGAGACATGGGGCGAGCTTACTCGCCAGCGCGGTCGGAACCGCACAAACGTGCCTTCACCACAGTGCAGCCCCCCCGATCTATTTCGCGGGTAGCGTCTTGGCGAACTCGAGCCCGCGTTCGACCCACGCGCCGAGCTGCGCGGAAGTGCGAAAACCCTTGGCGTCGACGAACACCATCCCCTTGAGGGGGCGGCCCGTGAAATCCATCTCGCGGGCGTGGGCGCGCGTCAGCGCATTCTCGTACGCATCGGGACCCACCCGCACCATCAAGGCCTGGTTCGCGACACCGCAAAACATGTTGCCGCGCAGCAAGAAGGAGAGCCCACCAAACATCTTCTTTTCCGAAATTTCGCGCCGCCGCGCGAGCAGCACGCGGATCCGGTCCGCCAACTCTTCGTCGTAGGGCATCGGGTTCTTTCCTCCATCGCGATCGCGCCCCGATTCCAGCGATTCGCTCAGCGTTTCCGCTTCGACGCTGCCTTCTTTTTGGCTTTGGCTTCGAGGTATTCCCGCAATGCGCTCGCATTGTTGAGCACCTCTTCCTTGGAACCGAACAGGAGCGTGTTCGTCCCGGAGCCCAGATGTTCGCGCAGCTCCGCCATCCCTTCCGGATTGGCGCGGAGCTCCGAGAAATAACGCCGCCGGAATTCCTTCCATTTGTCGGGATCGTGCTGGTACCAGCGCCGCAGTTCGTTGGAGGGCGCGACGGATTTGGCCCAGTAGTCGATCTCGGCACTGGCTTTGGACACCCCGCGCGGCCACAAGCGGTCAATCAGGATCCGGCGGCCATCAGACGCGGCTCGGGGTTCATAGATTCGCTTGGTCCGTATGCGCATTCGGTGCGTCCACCTACCGAGGGGGTGCCGCACGTGGCTCGACACAATTCCCGCCGATCGGGACAACGTACCAAATCGAGGGCCCGAGTTTCCTCCGGACCCTCGATCTTTTCGTCGCTCAGTTCTGGGCTTGATAGATCGTCCCGGTGTCTACGCGAACGTTGTCGAGGGTCGCCCCGACGCAAATCCCATCGCTCGCGTGTAACTGCACCGTGGGTGCGGTCTGTCCGAGGAGCGCCAGTGCGAGGCCGCTGGGAAGTTCTGTTTGACCGCGCAGCGCATTGTTCTTGCCTTGGAGCTTGACGGATCCGCGCAGTGCTGGACCGGATGCGATTCCGAGATTCGTAATCCCCTTGGAAGACGCGTCGGAGTCTTTGAACTTGTAGCCGATCACCGAGCGCGGTTTCCAACAGTCGCGTCCAGCGCATTGTAGACCGGCGGCGTCAACAGAGAATTCCTCCACCAGCGCGCCTCCATCGTCGTAGATGCAAGCCGCATAGCTCGTTGTCCCCTCCACCGGATTTCCGAAGTTGGAAGCCAGCGTGGCAGAAGCGAGCTTCTTCCAATCAATCTTAAGTTTTTCTTTCCCAGGCTTGGTGGCCACGTAGAACAACTTCGCACGATTCGCAGGGATGCAGCTCGGTTGCAGCGTTGGGGGACATGCCACCGGCTCCGGAAACGCATCGAGGGAAAAGCGAAGGGCGGCCAAGGCTCCGTTGCCCCCAAAGGATGATCCTGCCACGAGCGCTCGATCCGACCCACCGCTGGGATCTTGCTGAATCGCAACCGATTGGGGCCAGCCCTTGATCCCGGAATTTCCATGCTCCGTGTAGCGTTGTCCCTCGGGACCGAATTGGGTCACGCCGTAGTAGATGTATGTGGCGTACACGGCAGATGCAACCAATACACGGTCATCGCTGGAAATCGTCGCGTGGTTCGGCGTGCCCCATTCCTTGGGGGCTCGTGCGAGGCCCCCGTACCCGTAGCTCGTGTCCACCGTCCCGTCTGGCAGAAGTCGAATCACGCCGATTCCACAACCCAGCGCGATCGAACCACAACTGCGGCCTACCGCCAAAATGCGATCTTGCGAATCGACAAGAACCCCACCTCGCGTAGTCGCATACAAGAAATTGAGGCCATAGGGAAGACCGTTGTCGAGATCGGCGAAGCCGGAGGCGCCAAATGCGGAATCCAACACGCCGTCGCCGTCCAGGCGAAAGATGAGGACTTCCGACTCATGAGTGCTCCCGTATCCAAAAATGGCACCGCTTGAATCGATCGCCAGGCCCAGCAATTGATCTCCTTGCCCGGGCAGGTCTACGGTCATTGCACCACCGGCGCCAAAGCCGCCATCGTCGGTTCCGTCGGCCTCGAAACGTTTGATGAACACGCCGGGTCCGGTACCGGACCCACCGATCAGGATCCGACCATCGGCTTGGATCACAACGGCGGACACGGGGTCGTTGAGGATGAATTTGAAGGGAGTCCCGCCGTTGCGAGCCGATAGATCGACGTCGCCGGCCGCGGTGTAGCGGACGACGGCTCCGGCCGGGGGCGTCGAATCGAAACTCGTGGAGATCTGGCCCACCACAACGATTTTTCCGTCTGCTTGGACCTTCATGTCCATCACTTCATCGACGGTTCCCTCCAGCGAGATGGGAGGCCCCGGGTTCGAAACCGAAGAAATATTGGTGTAGGTGATGTTGCTCGACGTGCCGAAAGAGGAGTCGATGAAACCATCGGCGTGGAAGCGCACTACCGCGAAGTCTTCGCGTTGCGGAACTCCTGCCAGCGCCAAGTTGTAGACCGTTCCGGCGACGATGATCTTTCCATCCGGCGCAACGCCCACCATCTGTGCGTCGTTCGGCAGCGTGTAACGGCCGGAGGGGCTCGAACCGAATCCATACTTCGCAGATCCGAAACTCGAATCGATGGAGATCGCGCGGGCACTCGCGGTCGACAGTCCACTCAAAACAAGCGCGAATAGCGTGGGCAAGAGAGATAATTTCTGGGTGCGAACCCAACCCGTTATACCCGAAAGTTGCATCAAAGACTCCCTTGCCTTCTAATCGGCCCGACGCGTCCGGGCCTACTCGTTAGTCCCTCAATGCACAACTTGGGAAACTCTTGTTTGATGAAATTGGAGGAATGCCAGCGTACCTCGCGCGAACGGGCGTCGGTCCCGTCCCAGAGCCGCAAGGCTCCCCCGCAGATCACGAGGCCCGAAATCGGAACCGGGGAGGCTTTCTTCTCGATACTCCCCCGGAACCGATTCGTGACTCGACCCACAACCATCTCCACCACAGCAACAAAGTCGTGCGCTCATAGGTGAATTGTCCGCGGCTTCGGAAATCTGTCCCGATCGAGGGAAAAAAGTGAGATTTTCAAAGCGTCACGAAAATCTCGGAACGTGGACAACTACTTAGGGGTGGGGGCTATTTTTTCTGAGAGCGACGATGGGTCCAGCAGTGAATCTCGTTCCAAAGACGCCCCCGAGGGCCCTCGATGCAGTAGGGAGCTCCGCAGCCCGGAACACGGCTGCAGAATCCTCGTTCGCGGCGATCTATGAGCAGCACGTCCGCTTTGCGTGGCGCCAGGCGCGGCTGATGGGCGTGCAGGAGTCGGCGGTGGCGGACATCGTCCAGGAAGTATTCCTGGTCGTACACCGGCGAATGGCGGATTTCGACGGACGTTCCTCCATGCAGGCCTGGGTGCGGGGAATCCTGCGCGGCGTCGTGCGCAACTACCATCGGGGATTGCGGCGACATCCCACTTCTCCATTGACTGCCGAGGATGCCCTCGAAGGTCCCGACCGGCCGCCGTCCCGGGTTGCTATTCGCAACCAGGCGATCGAGATCTTTGAATCTCTTCTGTTGCAAATCGATCCGGAGAAGCGAGAGATCTTTGTTTTCTCCGAGATCGAAGGGCTCACGGCCGCCCGAATCGCGGAGCTGACTGGATTGAACGCCAACACGGTCTACTCGCGCTTGCGCGCCGCACGCAAACAATTCGAATCCGCTGCAGCGGATTTCCGAAAAGCCGAGCAGGAGAGGGGACAATGACCGATCTCAGTCGCCACACCCAGGCGATTCTCGAGGCCGCGCGCCAATCGCTCACACCTTCCCGTGATACGATCGACAGCCTGCGCCGGAGTATCGAGTCCCAGATCACTTCCCAAGCAAACGAGAACCCAACCCTCCTTTCGCCGGCCCTCCGTGCGATCGACCGCGCTTCTGAGCAGACCACGGGCCTGCGCGCGTCGCGCATCGTCGGTCGCACGCGGGAGATCCACGTACTACAAGAGTGCATCGAAGAGCTGCGCCGGGGACGCGGCTCGATCGTCGCCCTCGAAGGGCAAAACGGACTGGGAAAGAGCGCCCTCGTCGCCCACGTCGCAGCGTATGCGACATCCAAACAAGTTCTGGTATTGCAGGGCCGTGCCCGTTCGTCGGGTACCTCCCTGGGTTACCAACACTTCGTGGACATGATTCTCGACTGGGCGGACCTCGCTCACGCAGCCGGGGACACGCGGCCCTTGGACCGGATCGAACGGGGCGTGAACGACCTCTGTCCCGCAGAGGAAGTGCCTGAGATCACCGCGTGTCTCGCCCGCGCGATTGGGATCGAGCTTCCCGCAGCGAGCGGTGCTGCGATTCGCGGCCTCGAGGGAGAGGCACTCGAACGCGTGATTCAAGCGAGCGTGCGCCGCTGGCTCGAATGTCTCGTCGAAGCCCGACCGTTGATCCTCTCTTTTGAAGATCTCCACTGGGCGGATCCGGCCACCATGGATCTGCTCGAGGCAATCTTGCCGGTATCCGAACGACACGCGTTGCTCGTGATGGCTGCGTTTCGACCCGGCTATCCGGATACGAGCGATCGACTGAGGAGTCACTGTTCGTCCAACTACGCCCTTCACTTGCGTCACCTCGAGTTGGAACCGCTGGGTGATCTGGAGAGTGCGGAACTGCTTCGCTCGGCGACGGTTAGCGAGGATTTCCCCCATGCGGCGCTCCGAGTCCTAGTGGACCGGGCCGGGGGTAACCCGTTCTTTCTCGAAGAGCTCCTTCGCTCGATGCTCGATGCAGGCAGCCTCCAACTCGGCGAGGGCGGACGGCTCGATGTGACTTCAATCCAATTGGACATACCGCAGAACATCAACGAGGTGATCTCGAACCGCGTTTCGCGCCTGACGCCCTCGCAACAGCACTTGCTGAAACTGGCAGCGGTTCTGGGTCGTCAGTTCGAGGAGACGGCCATTGGCGAAGCCATCGAGGCGGACCACCAATACTTCGGCGAACTCGCAACCGATCTCGAAGCTCTCATCGCTCGCTGCTTCCTGCGCGCGAGCGCGACCCACGAGACCACCCAGACCCAAGTTCGCAGTCTGCGGGCCAAGCGGATCTATCGTTTCGAACACGCCCTGACCCAGGAAGCGTTGTACAACTCGATCCCCGAAGACGAGCGGAAAACCATCCACGCGCGCTGCGCCGAAGCCATCGAGGAAGCCTCCGTCGGGAACCGCCAGGACGTGTATGCGCTGTTGGCGTATCACCACCTCGCCGCGGGACACAACGATGTCGCGATTGGCTACCTCGAATCGGCCGGCGAGCGGGCGGCGGCGGCGGCGGCCTCCGCGGAAGCGCTTCGCCTGTTCCGGCAGGCCTACTGGCTCTATGCCGCTTCGTCGAAGCGTTCCATCCACGGCCACGACAACGCGCGGCTGGAGGCCAATCTCGCCCGAGCTCTACTGAATCGAGGCGAACTTCCGGAGAGCATCGAGCATTTCAATCGCGCGCTTCGGTTGCACCGCCAATGGGTTCCGACGTTCAAGGTGGGCACCTATGCGAAGTTCGCCTTGGATTTACCGCGGGTATTGTGGCGGCTCTATCGGGGGCAACTCACGGACGCGAGAAAGGTCGGTACCGATAGGGACGGACGGGTCTGGCAATTGATGTACAACCGGTCCAGAGCCCAATGCACCGCCGATGCCGAGCGCGCATTCTTCGACGTCATTGCGGCCATCAACCACTTCACGAAAAAGTTCGACCCCGAAAACTGGGAACACGCGGTGGGAGTCATCGCTTCGTCCGGTGCGTTCTTCGCGTGGACGGACATCTCCGTTGGCGCCAGCCGGCGCTTCCTCGACGTGGCCGAGCGATTCGTAGAGAGCGACGTCGACCGCTTCCTCTACGAAGCCATGACGTTCATTCCGAACTACCTGGGGGGGCGATGGTCACCGGATCAGGACCTGAGTCCTGAACTCTTGGAAGTGGGTTTGCGCCACGGCCTGCTCTGGGACGCCGACGTGTATCTCGGACTGTGTTGCGAGCGAAACATCCGCCAGGGACGTTGGGACGCCGTCAACGATCAGATTGCGAAGCTCCGCGAACTCGGAGCCGAATGGGGCTACGAGTTCGCTCACTCGAACGAGCGCTGCCAAACCGGCTTCAGCCTCCTCGAGCAACGGCGACTCGACGAAGCCGAGGAGGTGCTGGAGAGTTGGGTGCAATCTCGCACCGAAAACCGTATCCGAGCAGTCGGCATCGGGGGGCTGGCCAAGATCAAGCTGTTCCGCGGAGAATGGGATGAGGCGGCAAAACGCATCGGCCAAGCCCAGCGTCTCTTGAGCCGAGAGGGTCGGCCGATTCCGTATCACGCATCCATGTACTACGCGGCGCGGCTCCGCTTCGCGGTGGATCAGATCCAGGAGGAGGTGACGGCGGGACAACCGGTTTCGGCAAAGTTGCGACGCGAGTTCAACGCCACGGCCCGGCGTTGCGCAAAAATCGGCGACAAGCTCGCCCGAGAGCGCAGCGAAACGCTCGGCCTGATTGCCCGCGGTTTCTCACTGCTGGGGCTTCATCGAGAGGCCTCGTCGCGATGGAAACGCGCGATCGACGGCGCGACCGATTTGGATGCGCTTCCGGAGCTCGCACGGATCTTTCGCGACATCGCGAGCGAGCTGGAACGGACCGGGAAATCGTTCGAGGGGCAATCCGCAGACCAATGGCTCGAGCGCGCCCAGTCGGGATTCCGCCGGGCCGGATTGGAGGTCGAACTCGAAGCCATTTCGTCTCACTCAGCGGTGATCCGTGCGAGAGGCGCGTAGAGGCCCCCCTCCGAGCCGTTCGTTGACGACGCCGCAGTAGCGGCTGGGCCCCCAATTCCTACGCGCGTTGGAAAATCAACCGGGGAATGGCCCTTCTGATTTCTGAAGAGCTCGCCCACAAGAACGGTCCCCAACACATCCCGAAGCTGACGCCATGGAGCCATGGACGCGAGAACCCGCGAACTTTCCGAACCGGTGGCTCAGCTCGAAGCCAAGGTGCGGGAATTGTGGTCGCGGTCCGGGAAGTCCGCGGACTCGTTCACGCGCTCGAATTCGGCGTCGGGTAGAGGCGCTTCCCCGCCAGCCAGGTTTGCAGGATCTTTCCGTCGACATCGAAGCTCGTGAGGTCGGCTTGGGATCCCCTGCGCAGGGTGCCGCGCGTGGCTTCGATTCCCAGCACCTTGGCGGGGCGCAGCGTGCAGGCCGCAACCGCTTCGAGTAGCGACATGGCGCCGAATTCCTGGGCGTTCGCCAGGGCGCGGTCGAGGGTGACGAGACTGCCCGCCAGCGTGCCGTTCTGCATGCGCAGCGCACCGCCCTCGTCGCGCAGGCGACCGGCCCCGAAGAAACTGTGCTCACCGGCCGGGGGTTGCAGTCGATCGGTGATCAATATCAGGCGATCCCGTTTCGCGCGCGCCGCCAGCACCACCACACCCGGATCGACGTGGACTCCGTCGCAGATCAGATCGCAGGTCAATTCGTCGTCGCTGAGCGCCACGCCCGTCGCACCCAGATCGCGATGATGAAGCGATGGCATCGCGTTGAAGAGGTGCGTCACGTGCCGGATCCCATGGGCGACGCCGCGCTCGGTAGTGGAGCGGTCGGCGCGTGTGTGGCCCAGAGCGGGAACGATCTCGCGTTTCTCCAGATCTTTGAGCAGGTCGTCCGCCCCTTCGATCTCCGGCGCCAGGGTGATCATGCGAATCAGCGAATCGCCGCGGTCGAAAATTTCGCGCCCTTCGGCGGAATCGTAGGGGCGTATCCCGGCGGGCGGTTGGGCCCCGGGTGCGTCGGTATTGATCCACGGACCTTCGAGATGGACGCCGAGCGGTCGTGCGCCGGGCCACGCGCCGCGGCCGAATGCATCGCGCATTTCTTCGATCAGACCCGAGAGCTCCGTTGCCGGCAGCGCGACCGTCGTGGAGAGAAAACTCGTGGTTCCGAACCGGGCCAGGGAAGCCGAATCGAGCGCCAGCGCCGGCCCCAGGGAGCCGGGCGCTGCGAAGATCGCGCTGCCGTGGAAGTGCAGATCGATGAATCCCGGTGCCAGGTACGCGCCGTCCAGGTCGATCCGCGCGGCATCGGAAACCGGCGCGCCCGGCGGCAACAACTCGACGATCCGCTCGTCTTCGATCAGCAGGGCGCCCGGCACGGGCTCGCGGGACTCCGGATCGATGCAAATTGCGTTTTCGAGAAGCGTTCTTGCCACCCGGCGAGTCTACCCCCCGGGTCAAGGGATCGCCGTAGCGCTCCGATTGATTCTGCATGGCGCAACCCCTGGGCGAAGACCTCGAGGCGGACCTCGAATCATTCGAGATCAAGCTCAAGCAACTCAAGCGCGAGTACGAGGCCTACTTCGTGGGCACCCGACCGCGTCCACCCCAGATGCTGCGCGACGAAGTCCAGCGCACGGTGTCATTCTGGTCCGGGACCCCCATCGTCAACACCGCCCTGCGCTTCAAATTCAACACCCTGTGTGCGCGCTTCTTCGCCCAACGCGGACAGTGGGAAAAGAACATGCGGCAGATCGAAGACGGGACCTATCAACCCCACCTGTTCAAAGCCAAGTTGCGCGTCGGAACGGCCAAGACAGCGCCGCCGAAAGCCACCAAGGCGCCGCGCAAGAAATCCGATGACGAACTCTTCAGCGCGTACCAAGAGGCGCGAAGTGCGTGTGGCGATAGTAAGACCGTCACCCGCGAAAACTTTCAAGCCGCGCTTCGCAAGCAGGCCCGCAGCCTGCGCGAAAAACACGGCTGCGACGAAATCCGCTTTCGCGTAGTGGTCGAGAAGGGAAAGGCGCGCCTCAAGGCGACGCCCGTTCGAGGCTAGAAGGCCAAGGCGAAGCGGCTCTAGTGCCTGGAATCTACAGCCACACCGTAGAGCCAGCACCCAAGACCGAGCGGGAAAGACATTTCGCCCAGCGCGGACAAAGTCTGGTGTTGAGCACCAATCGAAACGAAATACTCTGTAAAGCCGTAGGACACGGAGCTCAGCCCGGCAAGCAGCACACCTGCAACCGACCACGGTGACACCTCGGGCCGCAGGGGTCGAATCAGAACCCCGGCCACGACGACTCCAACTCCGGCCAACATCGTAAAAAGGTTCGAACGATCCCCGAGTTCGCCGAGACTGAACGAATCCCGGATCGCTCCGTCGAGCAACACGGTGACTCCCGCCAAAGCCACGAGGCATGCGATGGCTCCGGCCAATACTTTCGCTTGGGCCATGCAGGTCCCCCTTTCATCGATTCGATGGCGAGGATTCGGGATGGGCGTCGGCCATCTATAGCGACTTGGACGGCTTCACGGAACTGGGAATTCAGCCTCAGCGGGTGATGGGCTAGAGCCGGGCCGCGACCTGAATTCGCACCGCGGCTCGCTTCAGTGCGGCCTGCTGGAGTCGGTGGCTGTCTTCGCTGTCGGCCTTCGATTGGAGGGAGGCCTCGGCGCGGTTCTTGGCGGACTCCGCGCGCGCCTTATCGATGTCGCTGGCCAGTTCGCAGGTTTCCACCAGCACGACCGCCCGCTGCGGATTCACGTCCGCAAAACCTTCGGAGATGGCGGCCCATTGGGTGCCCGCGGCGGTTTGGATTTCCACCTCTCCGATCTGAAGCGGGGAAAGGAAACGCTCGTGGGCTTCGAGCACACCGAAGTTGCCTTCGCTGCCCGGCAGCACAACGGAATCCACGGTGCCCGAGAAAGCCTGGCCTTCGGGCGTAACGATGGTGAGTTCGATCGCCACTAGACGAGCTTCTTTCCCTTTTCGATGGCGTCCTCGATGGTGCCCACCATGTAGAAAGCCTGCTCGGGAAGATTGTCGTGCTTGCCTTCGAGGATCTCCTTGAAGCCGCGGATCGTGTCCTCGATCCGCACGTACACACCCGGCGAGCCCGTGAACTGCTCGGCCACGTGGAAGGGCTGGGAGAGGAAACGCTCGAGCTTGCGGGCCCGAGCGACGGTGATCTTGTCCTCGTCGGAGAGCTCGTCCATGCCGAGAATCGCGATGATGTCCTGCAGGTCCTTGTACTTCTGCAGCTGTTTCTGCACACCGCGCGCCACGTCGTAGTGCTCCTCGCCCACGGTTTGGGGATCGAGAATTCGACTGGTGGAATCGAGCGGGTCGACGGCGGGATAAATCCCCAGTTCCGAAATTCGCCGGGAAAGCACCGTCGTCGCATCCAAGTGAGTGAACGCCGTGGCGGGTGCGGGATCCGTCAAGTCATCCGCGGGAACGTAAATCGCCTGGACCGAAGTAATGGATCCCTTCTTGGTCGACGTAATCCGCTCTTGGAGTTCACCCATGTCCGTGGAAAGCGTCGGCTGATACCCCACCGCCGAAGGAATCCGGCCAAGCAACGCCGACACTTCCGAACCCGCCTGGGTGAAACGGAAGATGTTGTCGATGAAGAGCAGGACGTCTTTCCCTTCTTCGTCGCGGAAATACTCGGCGGCCGTCAGCGCCGTGAGTCCGACGCGCGCACGCGCTCCCGGAGGCTCGTTCATCTGGCCGTACACGAGCGCGGCTTTGTCGAGCACCGTCGTACCGTCGGCGAGCTCGGCTTCCTTCATCTCGTTCCAGAGATCGTTGCCCTCGCGGGTTCGCTCACCCACACCGCCGAACACCGAGTAGCCCGAGTGTTCCTTCGCGATGTTGTTGATGAGCTCCATGATGACGACGGTCTTACCGACCCCCGCACCACCGAACAAACCGATCTTGCCCCCCTTCGGATAGGGGGCGATCAGGTCGACGACCTTGATCCCGGTCTCGAAAGCCTCGACGCTCGTGGCCTGGTCGACGAACTCCGGAGCCGGACGGTGAATCGGGTAGCTGAGCTTGGTCGTGACGGGACCCATCTCATCCACGGGTTCACCGATTACGTTGATGATGCGACCCAGGGTTTCCGGACCCACCGGAACCTGAATCGGTTTACCGGTACTCGCCACGGGTTGGCCGCGAACAAGACCTTCCGTCGTATCCATCGCGATACAGCGCACGGTGTTCTCACCCAGGTGCTGGGCGACCTCGACCACGAGATTGCTGTCGCGTTCGTCGATGGACGGGTTGGTGAGCCGCAGCGCGGTGAAGATCTCCGGCAGCTGGCCGGGCGGGAACTCCACGTCCACCACCGGTCCCATCACTTGCAAAATTTTTCCGTCACCCATTTGATCCGCCTACTTCCTAGAGGGCTTCCGCGCCCGTTACGATTTCTACGAGTTCCTTGGTAATCGCCGCCTGGCGCGCCCGGTTGTATTGGAGGGTCAGGCTCTCGATCAATTCTTCGGTATTGCGCGTGGCGGATTCCATGGCCGCCATGCGGGCCGCGTGCTCGCCGGCCTGGGTCTCCAGCAGCGCACGATAGATTTCGATTTCGAGCGCTTTCGGAACCAGCAGCTCGAGCAGCTTGGTCTCGTCGGGTTCCACCGAATAGGGGGATTCGTCCGCGTCTTCGGAAACCGCCGCCTGTTCGAGGGGTAGGAGTTGTCGGATCGACGGTATCTGGGTCATGGCGGAAACGAATTCGCTGAAGACGATCACCGCTTCGTCGATCTCCCCGCTGACGTAGCGCTCGGCCAATTCCTTCGCCAAACCCGACGCGTGACCGTATTCGACCTCTCGAATCCCGACCGTCGCTGTGCGCATCTGCGCGGCGCGGCGACTCTTGTAGAAGTCGCGGCCACGGCGCCCGTAGAGGCTCAGGGAAATCGCATCGAGCTTCGGTTCGCGCTGGAGAATCGAGAGCTCGGCGGCCTTCAGGATATTGGAGTTGAACGCGCCGGCGAGACCGCGATCCGAAGTCACGACCACGACTTCGAGCTTTTGCACTTTCTCGCGCGGAATCAGCAGCGCGTGCTCGGCCCCTTTTTGACGCAGGGAGATTTCCGCGATCGTGCCGTGCATGCGATCCGCGTAGGGGCGCAGAGCGATGATGCGCTCCTGGGCCCGCCGCAGCTTTGCAGCCGCAACCATGCGCATGGCGCGCGTGATCTGCTGCGTCTTCTGGACAGAAACGATCCGCCGCTTGATGTCGCGTAGAGTCGCCAA
Source organism: Deltaproteobacteria bacterium (assembly GCA_029261875.1). GTDB lineage: Bacteria > Myxococcota_A > UBA9160 > UBA9160 > JAJDAL01 > JAJDAL01. Next base: position 85,411 of record JAJDAL010000042.1, on the reverse strand, counting down.
TTACGCGGCCTTGGCTTCGTCGCCGCCGGCGGAAGCGCTGGAGCCGGGCTGGAAGGTATCCGCAAAGGCGTCGAGGGCGGCTTGCAACTTGGCCTCGGTGGCCTCTTCTAGCTTTCCCGTGCTGCGGATCGCCTCGAGTACATCGGCGTGGCTGGCGCGGATGTAGGCCATCATCTCTTCCTGGTAACGCTCGAGGTCTTCGATCTCGTAGGCGCGAATCCAGGAGCTGCGGCCTTCGGGCGGCGTGGCGCAGTAAATGGATACGATCTGCTCTTCGACCGGAAGCGGCGCGTATTGGGGCTGCTTGAGCATCTCGGTCATGCGCTCGCCGTCCGCCAATTGCTCCTGGGTCGCCTTGTCGAGGTCGCTGCCGAACTGCGCGAAGGCCGCCATCTCCCGGTATTGCGCGAGACTCAGCTTGAGCTTGCCCGCCACCTGCTTCATGGCCTTGACCTGTGCCGCGCCTCCGACGCGCGAAACCGAAATACCCACGTTGATGGCCGGACGAATCCCGGAATTGAAGAGATCCGACTCGAGGAAGATCTGTCCGTCGGTAATCGAAATCACGTTGGTGGGGATGTAGGCGGAAACGTCGCCCGCTTGGGTTTCCACCACCGGCAGCGCGGTCAAGCTTCCCCCCCCCAGCGCGTCGCTCATTTTCGCCGCGCGCTCGAGCAGGCGCGAATGGAGGTAGAAGACGTCGCCCGGGAAGGCCTCGCGTCCCGGCGGCCGGCGCAGCAGCAGCGAGAGCTGGCGATAGGCGACGGCGTGCTTGGAAAGATCGTCGTAGATGATGAGCGCGTGCTGACCGCTGTCGCGGAAGAACTCGCCCATGGTGACACCCGTGTAGGGCGAGATGAACTGGAGCGGGGCCGGTTCCGCTGCGGTGGCGGCCACGATAATGGTGTAGTCGAGGGCTCCGTATTGGCGAAGCTTCTCCACCACCTGGGCGACGGTGGATTGCTTCTGACCGATCGCGACGTAGATGCACTTCACGCCCGTGTGCTTCTGGTTGATGATCGCGTCGATCGCAATGGCGGTCTTGCCCGTCTGACGATCGCCGATGATGAGTTCGCGCTGACCGCGCCCGATGGGCGTCATGGCGTCGATCGCCTTGATGCCGGTCTGAAGCGGTTCGTGAACCGATTTACGCGCCACGATGCCCGGAGCCTTGACCTCGACGCGGCGGTTTTCGCTGCTCGCGATCGCGCCCTTGCCGTCGATGGGATTGCCGAGGGCGTCGACCACGCGTCCCAACATACCCTCGCCCACGGGCACTTCGATGATGCGGCGGGTGCGGCGCACGAGATCGCCTTCGCGCACGTGGTTCGCCTCACCCATGATCGCGATCCCGACGTTGTCTTCTTCGAGGTTCAACACCATGCCCGTGATACCGCCGGGGAACTCCACGAGTTCACCCGCCATCACTTTCTCGAGACCGTAGACGCGCGCGATGCCGTCACCGATGGAGAGCACGGTGCCGGTTTCCGCGACATCGATTTCGCGCTCGTATTCCTTGATCTCCCGCTTGAGGATGTCGGTGATCTCGCCGGGTTTGATGTCCATGGTCAATGTCCCTTCGTGAGCGTGGTTCGCAATTGCGCGAGTTGGGTTCGGAGGCTTCCGTCGAACACCAGGTCGCCGACTTTGGCAACGACGCCGCCGAGCAGTTCCGGCTCGACGCGTACGGAAATTTCGACTTCGCAACCGATGCGGCGCGACAGGGCAGCGCGCAGGCGCCCGGTTTGCTCCGCGGAGAGTTCCGTCGCCGACGTGACCTCCCCGTGCGTCTTGCCCGCGGCGTCGTCCGCCAGGCGGTGGAATTCCTCGAGGATGCGCGGAAGATCCACCAGGCGGCGCTGGTCGATCAACAGACTGTAGAAGCTGCGAAGCGTGTCGCTGCTTCCGAGTCTTTCGCACAAGGCCCTGAGCACCTCGCGCCGCTCGGCGGCCGGAAACATGGGCCGGAGCAACGCTTGAGAGAGCTCGGCGCTTTCGTTCACGAGCGCGGCCAGGCGGTCGAGTTCCTCTCGCGTGGCTTCGATCGTCCCCTCGTCGCGCGCGATGCCGAAGAGGGCCCGCGCGTAGCGACGGGATGCTGCAGATGCCGCCATGGCTAGCTGGATCTCCCATGGGGTGATTCGCTCTCGACCCGACTGACGAATTCGTAGATCAAGCTTTCGCGGTCTTCGTCCGTCGCGTTGCGACTGAGCAGCTCCGCCGCCAGGTCCGTGGCGAGTTCCGCCGCCTCATTGCGCAGGGTCTCGCGCGCGCGCTCGAGTTCTTGAGCCACGGACGCGCGCGCGTCGCTTCGGATGCGCTCCGCCGACGCCACGGCGTCGGCCAAGATGGCTTCGCGCTCGCTGGCCGCGCGCTGGCGCGCGCCTTCGCGGATCTCGTTCAATTCCCCGTCGAGGCGCGCCGCGCGTGCGTTCCATTCGGCGAGTTGATTTTCCGACTGGGAGAGTACGCTCGCTGAATTCTCGATGTTGCTTTCGATCTCGCGACGCCGGGCCGACACATAATTTCGAATCGGCGTGCGGCCGAAGTAGAAGATCACGCCAATCAACAGCAGTAGATTGAAGGCCTGCCAGAGCATTCCCGTAACAACATTCTCGCCACCGGCCGCGTAGGCGGGGGAGGCGACGGCGATCGCAGCCACCTGGAGCAGGATTCGATTCATGCCAGAGACCTTCCCAGGATTCGCTCCGCCGCTTCGCGCGCGAGCATTTCCGCGTCGGTCCGCAGGCGCGTGCGCGCGTCTTCGAGGGCGCTGGCCATTTCACCGCGAGCCGCTTCGATTTCGCGCTCGGCGGACTCACGCTCGGAACCCAATTGCGCGGCTTGCTCCTGGCGCGCGGAATCGAGCCCCGCGCGACGCTGCTGCTCCGCATCGACGCGAGCGGACGTCACCGCGGCTTCGTAGCGGCCCAGTACTTCCTTGGCTTCGCGATCGAGTTCTTCGGCTTTGGCTCGGGCGCCCGCGATGCGCGCATCGCGTTCGTCGAGCAGGGTCAAGAGCGGCTTGAAGAGCAGCGCGTTCATGGGAAGGATGAGGGCGACGAAGGCGGCGATCAAAACCAGGGTCTGCATGAGGTCCGGAATGATTTCGAGGTCGGCGCCGGCCGCAAAGCTCGGTGTCGCCCACAGAGCCGTGGCGATGAAGAGCGCCAACACTAGTAATGTTCGGGGCATCCGCCTCACCTCAAAAGAGTCCACGGCGATTTCGTTTCCGAGCGATACAGCGAGCCCGGCGGGCTCACTACGGTCGCCACGCGCGCGGGCCGGAATAGTTACAAAGATCAGTCGAACTTCAAGCTCTTAAACGGGGTTAGGAGGGCTCTCCGAACCCAATGCGCCCGCTTCACAGCGGCCGTCGAAGTGGGAACCGTCATCGACCACCAGGGTCGGGGTCGAAAGCGTTCCGCGCACACGCGCTCCGGGCCGGATTTCCACGCGCGACCGGGCGTGAATCTCGCCCTCCACCGAGCCCGCGACCACGAGCTCGTCGACCTCGATCTTTCCCTGAATCACGGCTCGTTCACCCACGCGCAGCATCCCACGCGCAACCACGCGCCCCGCCAATTTCCCCTCGACGCAGGCCGCCCCCTCGAAGGCGAGGGTTCCCTGAAACGACGTTCCTGACGCAAGGATGCAGTCAAGTCCGGGTTGTTGCGGGGAGAGGGCGCGGGATTGCGTCATCGCGCGTCAAGCAGGGCGCCGACGACGCGCTCCAGGTCTTCGGGGCTGAAATAGGCGATCTCGAGCCGGCCGCGCTTGGCGTCCCCGATGATGCGAATCTTGGTCTGGAGCTGGCGGCGCAGGCGATCGAGCAGGTGCTCGAGGTCCGGATCCCGGTGGCCGGTTTCCGCCCCGGTCTCCCTGCGGGTCGCCGGCGCCGGGGCGCCGCGCGCCTGGCGTTCCGCCTCGCGTACGGAAAGGGCATCCTTGAGGATCCGGTCCCGCAGGTGGCGCCGACGCTCGGGATTCGAAATTTGCAACAGCGCCTTGGCGTGGCCGGTGGAGAGCCGCCCGGTCTCGACGTCCTCCTGGAACTCCTTCGGAAGATCCAGCAAACGCAGGTGATTCGCGATGCTCGAGCGGTCGAGACCGACGCGCTCACCGATCCGCTCCTGGGTGGCACCCCCGTCGGCGAGTTCCTTGAACGCCAGGGCGAGTTCGATGGGGTTCAAGTCCGCCCGTTGCACGTTCTCCACCAGGGCGATTTCGAGACGCTCCTGGGGTGCCGTATCGGCGACGACGACGGGCAACGACTCGAGCCCCGCGAGCTTCGAAGCGCGCCAACGGCGCTCGCCCACCAGTAGTTCGAAGCGCTCACCCGAGCGCCGTACCACCACGGGTTGCAACACGCCGTATTGGCGAATCGAACTCGCCAGTCGTTCGAGCTCTTCGGGATCGAAATACCGACGGGGCTGATCGGGGTTCGCGACGATCTGTCCGATGGGAACCGTGCGCTGTCCCGACGTCGTTTCTTCCGACGCCGTCGGTTCGCTGCGCTTGGGTCCCGACGGGATCAACGCACCGAGGCCTTTTCCCAAAGCGTTACGTCGACTCGCCATCGCGCTCTCCTGTGGCTAGCGCCGCGGTTTCGCAGCGGCGAAGTAGTTCCTGGGTCAATCGCAAATAACTGCGCGCACCGGTGGAGCGTATGTCGTACAGAATGACGGGCTTCCCGTGGCTCGGCGCTTCACTCAAGCGCACGTTGCGGGGGATGACGGTTTCGAAAACCAAGTCGCCGAAATGGCTGCGCACTTCGTTTTCCACTTGACCGCTCAGGCTATTTCGCCGGTCCACCATGGTGAGCACGATGCCGCCCACTTCCAGCTTCGGGTTGAGTTGTTCGCGCACGCGTTCGACGGTTTCGAGCAAACGCGCCAGGCCTTCGAGGGCGTAGTACTCGCACTGGAGCGGAATCAAAACCGCGTCGGCGGCCGTCAGTGCATTCAGGGTGAGGAGGCTCAGGGAAGGGGGGCAGTCGATCAGCACGAAATCGTAGGTCTCACGCACATCGGCCAGGGCGCGCTCCAGGCGGTGCTCGCGATGCTCGCTGTTCACCAGCTCGATCTCCGCCCCGACCAGATCCGTACCCGCAGGTACGACCTGCAAGTAGGCGAGTTCCGTGGGGAACGAGACGTCCTTCATGACGCAGTCTCCGATCAATGCGTCATAAATCTGGCGAGGCGGGGACTGGATCCCGTACGCGCTGCTGGCGTTCGCCTGGGGGTCGAGGTCGATCAATAGGGTCGAACGCTCGGAAGCCGCGAGCGAGGCTGCGAGGTTGACGGATGTGGTGGTTTTGCCCACACCCCCCTTTTGATTTACGATGGCGAATACGCGTCCGCGGGCTGCCACAATCTTCCTGAGTGAGGATTTCCCCTGGGGGATTCAGGGTCTATTCCGAGATACCATAGGTAGCGAACTCGGTCCACCGGATTCCACGCGATCGCGCTAAGAAGCCTTGCGCGCGAGCCAGAGGCTCCTTCCCGGTCCTCCCAGGGGCACCTGGTAGGCTCGGATTTCGGCCTGCTCGAAGCCTTCCGGGGTCTCGAAATCGGTGTCGGTTCCACGTGGAACGCCCAATTGCCCTCCGCGGGCACACCAGGGCAGCATCCAACCCACCACCGAAGCGATGGGCCCCATGGCCTGGGCGAGCACCAACGAGCAATCTTCGGGGCCCGCGTCTTCCGCACGCGCATGAACGAGCTCGACGTTTTCGAGCCCAAGAGTGCGAACCGCCGCGCGCTGAAAGTGGTGTCGCTTCAGGCGGGATTCGACCAACACAAAGCGGCTGTCGGGTTGGAGGATCGCCAAGGGCAGGCCCGGAAACCCCGCGCCGGACCCGAGGTCGGCGGTGCGCGGAGAAGAGGGGAGTGCGGTCGAAAGCGCGAGTGCATCGAGGACCAACCGACGAAGGATCGCTTCGGGATCCCGGTGTGCCGTCAGGTTGATGCGCTGGGCCCAGCTCGATAGCAGCACCGCCAACGCGAGCCACTGGTCGCGCTGTGTATCGGAGACGCGGGAAGCGATTCCGAGTTCCGCGAGTCCCCGCTCGAGCAATGCCCGCAGATCCGAGTTGGAGGCAGACGTCGGCGTGTTCCCCGTGGAACGCGGCGCTTGCCTCCGACCGGTTGTTCCACGTGGAACCGAACGGCGCCATCGACCGGGGCCGATGTTCGAAGAAGATCGCGCGAAGTCCGAGAAAGTCGAGGCGCCCGAGAAATCGAAGTCGCACCATAAAAAAAGGGTGACCCGTCCGGGCCACCCTTTCGAACCGTGCGTCGCGGAGGATCAGCCGCTCGACTGCTCGCTCGAACGCTGCGCTTCTTCGTACTCCGGAGCTCCCTTGGGAACCACCACGACCTGGCGATACTGACCCGAGCCCACGCTCATGGTCGCGACGTCTTCGGTATCGCGCAGGGCGACGTGGATGATGCGGCGATCCCGCGAGTTCATGGGATCGAGCCCCAGTGCCCGGCCGGCGCGCAGGGCGCGATCCGCAGCGCGTTCCGCAAGCCGTTCGAGCGCCTCTTCTCGCGCTTCCCGGTTGCCGTCGGCGTCGATCACTACACGAATCGCATCCTCGTCCGAACGCATGGCGGCTTGGTTGGCGAGCAACTGGATCGCGTCCAGGGCTCGGGATTGCTGGCTCAGGTTGTCGGCTCCGTCGCCGCGAATCAGCAGCACGCGAAGTTCTCCCTCGACGTTCTCGGAGATTTCGAAGGAGCCCAACTGCATTCGCTCCACCAGGCCCTGTACGAAGGAACCGACCTCGGTGAGGTCCGTGAGGGCTTCGCCTTTGGACGGACCCGACGGCGCCGAGGGAGCCGCCGGCGCGGCCCGGTTTCCATCCGGCACCCGGTTGCCGTCGACTTCGCGACCGCGGTCCCGATCTCGACCGCTATCTCGGTCTCGACCGCCATCTCGGCCACCACGGCCACGATCCCGGCCTCCGCCGCCGCCTCCAGCACTTCGCTCCCGGCCACGACCGCGGTCCCGGTCCCGACCTCCGCCGCTTCCGCCTCCGCCTCCACTGCGTTCGCGATCGCGGCCGCGCGGCGGTCGCGCCGAGCGTTCTTCGCGTTCCGGGGCGGCGCCGCGTTCGGGCGCTGAGACACCCTGGGGCAGAGCCACGACCAAAAACCGGCCCGCAAGGCCCTGGACCTTGTCGCTGCCGACTTCCTTGATGGTGAGATCTCCCTCATCTGCGGAATAGAACTGACACGCCTTGGCGACGGCGTCATCTCGATCGAGGCCGAAAAATTCTTTGGCTTCGTTCTTCGGGTCGTACACGCTTTTGACTCCTACGAGGATGCGGGCTCGGGGTTACGATTGAGCCACATTTGCTGGGCGATGCCTAGCAGGTTGCTGACCAACCAATACAGGACCAAGCCCGAAGCGAACTGATAGAAGATGAACGTGAAGACGATGGGCATCACGGTCTGCATCATGCGCGCCTGGGCGGGATCCATGCTGGTTTGGGGGGTAAGTCTTTGTTGAAGCACCATGCTGAGTCCCATGATAAGGGGCAGCACGCGAATCGGAATCCCGATGCCGGGAATGTCGAACAGTACCTCGGGCTGGGATAGATCGTTGATCCAGCCCACGAAGGGGGCCTGGCGCAGCTCGATGGTGCTCTGTAGCGAGAAGAACAGTCCGATGAAAACCGGGAACTGCAACAGCATGGGAAGACAACCGCTCCCCAACATCTGCGCGGGATTCACGTTCTCCTCTCGGTAGACCCGCATCTGCTCTTGTTGCAGCCGCGCGCGGTCGTCGCCGAACTTCTCCTGGAGGGCATCGATCTTCGGCTTGATCTCCTTCATCCGCGTGGCCATGTGCTTCATCGAACGCATTTGCTTGGCGGTGAGCGGAGCCGTGATACCGCGCACCAGGATCGTGAGCAGAATGATCGCGACACCGTAGTTCGGCAGGAATCCGTACAGCCCGCGCAGTAGCCAGCTGAAGGCATCCGTCAGCGGAGTCACCCACGAGTAACCGCGATTGACGGACTCGTTCAGGTTCTTGCCGAAGTGCGCGATCCGTTCCGGTTCTTTCGGGCCGATATAGATGTCGAACTGGAGATCCGCGCTGTAGCCCGGTACGACGGCCGTCGCTCCATGCCAGAGGGCCGCGTAGGCGGCCTTCTTCTCGCCACCGACGGGAACGAAGTCGGCGTTGGCTTCGCTCGGCCGCTCCGTCGCGATGGCCGCAATGAAGTAACGCGTCTGCGCCCCCGCCCAATCGACGTCTTTTACCAGGGGCAGATCGGGACTGAACAAGCCACCGAAGAAGCCCTCGTTTCCGACGGTCTCGATCGGTTGACTCTCCACCTCGGCTTCGTGAAGCGCGACCAACGCGTACTCGAGAAAATCCGAGCGCTCCGTGGTTTGAGCAGGCCAGCGAATCTCGAAGATCGGCTCCACGCTGCGGGGGGTCCCGTTCGCGACTTCCAGTCGCAAGCGGAACGAATAGGAATCCGGCTCGAAGCTGTAGACCTTGCGGAGCGTGACGCCGGATTGGACGTGCTTGAAGATCAAGCGGTCGTTGGACTCTTCTTCGATCTCGTAGGGCGCGGCGCTCAAATCCCCGAATCCAAGCGGCGTGAAGGGTGTCGCGAGTGCGACCTGCCAGTCGGGATCGTGGGTCGTGAGTTCGACGGGCAGGGGCGGATCCACTTCGCGATCGTCGTAGGTCTTCAATTCCCAGCGTACGAGGCCGCCGCCGCGGGTCGTGAATTCTGCGCGATAGAGATCGTTCTCGACCACCACGCGGCGCTCCGGAACAGCCGGCTCGAGACGCGGCCCCCCCGCATCCTCCGGTCGATCTCCCTGCACCGCCGGTTCGGAACCACTGCGTGGTTGGATCGTGGTTCCGTAATTCGGAGCTGCGGTCGCCTGCTCCTCCGCGACCGCTTGTTGCGCTTGTTGTTCTCGCGCGGCCTTTAACTTGTCCTCTTGGGTGGACATCCACACAGTCACCCAAAGGAGAATCAAGCCGAGAGCAAGGAAGAAGTTTCGATCCAACGTTTATCCTAAGGAACGGGGTCGAAACCACCCGGATTTAATGGGTGGCATCGGGTGATTCGTCGTGTGGTCATTCCCAGCCCACGACGGACGCCGTGACGACCGAGGGCTTCATGGGCGTAACGGGAACAACTGGGTTCGAAGCGACAAGCCGGTCCCAGATAGGGCGAGAGCGTGACGCGGTACGCGCCAAGGAGCAGCTGAAGCAGTCGGACAAGCCATCCCGCCGGGTTGACCTGGTTTCGGGATTCGATTCCCAGTGCGTTCAACGGGTTCCCCCGACTGCGAGACGCCCGACCTGCTCGCATAAATCTCGATCTACCTGGGCTTGAGACAGTTCCGCCGCCGCTCGGCGCGCAATGATAACGATGTCTCCCGCCACCCCAAGTTCGCTGCGCTGGCGCCGAAACCACTCTCGAATCAAGCGTTTAACGCGGTTGCGGACCACCGCGTTGCCCACCTTTCGACTGACGGTGACACCGAGGCGCGACGTTTCCGATTCCGGTTTCCGTGAAGCGGGAGCCCAAAGCACCACGAATGCACGGGAAGTCTCTCGACGAGCCAATCGCGCCACCCGCCGGAATTCGACCGACTTGCGCAGGCGCAATGCCCGCCACAAGCGGTGATCCGCGCTATTGGACACCTACTTTGAAGAAGGGCGAACGCTGAGCCTCTTACGACCTTTCGCCCGTCGGCGCTTCAGAACTGCGCGGCCGGCCTTCGTACTCATGCGCTCTCGAAAACCATGGGTGCGGGCTCGGCGAATCCGACTCGGTTGATACGTGCGTTTCATCCGCCAGCACTCCTCACAGAGGGTTCGTAAAAAACCCTGAAAAAGCGAGCGGGAAAGGTAACCGGGCCCTGCGATCCTCGCTAGCGAGTGGAACCGAAGGGTCCAACCGGGCGAGAATCAAAAAAAATGAGCTCCGGAGGGCGGAACGACGACAAAACCTGGGCCCTCCTAGCGCTATAATCCCCACACAGCGCCGTCGGGGGGTGGCTCCTTCATCGAATCAGGGCGAAACGGATCGTTTGAGGTCGTAACCCGAACTCAACGATTTCAACCTCCTGAGTCGGTTTTGTCGGAACGGTTTCCCTACTGCTTCTCCTACTAATTTTTAAAGAATTAAAGAAGAACAAAAGGAGCCGAAAGGAAAATGAAGCTTTCGATTCCGAAGAGTGAACTCCAGAGAAGTTTGTCTCGCATTCAAGCAATCGTCGAGAAGCGAAGTTCCATGCCCATCTTGAGCAACGTCTTGCTCGAAGCAACGCAAGACGGTGATACCGGTTCGCTTCATCTCGCGGCAACGGATTTGGAAGTCGGTCTTCGAAGCAATCAAACAGCAGAGGTAGCCGAAGTCGGTGGTCTGACCGTCGCGGCAAAAAAGTTCTACGAAGTCGTGCGCGAACTTCCAGAAGAGACCGTCACGCTGACGACGACGGACAATCAATACCTGGAACTCAAATGTGCGCGCTCGCGTTTCGTCTTGGCGGGAACGGCCGCGGAGGAGTATCCCACGCTTCCGGGAACGACTCCGGACAAGACGGTGCAGGTGCAGGCCGTCGTACTCGCGAGCATGATCGAACGCACCATGTATGCGACTTCTTCCGACGAGACGCGATACAACCTCAACGGTGTCCTTTTCGAAGTTGCGAGCGAGAGCTCGAAAATTCGCATGGTGGCAACCGATGGGCATCGCTTGGCCATGGCGGAACGAACCGTGGGTTCCGAAGCCGAGGGCCTGACGAGTGGCGTCATCATTCCGCGTAAGGGACTCGCCGAATTGAAGCGGCTCGTGGATGAAGACGACGCCGACGAGGTGGAGATCGGGTTCGAGGGGAACAGCGGGCTGGTTCGAAAAGGCGATGTGACCCTGGTCATGCGCCTGATCGAAGGGGAATTTCCCAATTATCAGCAGGTTCTCCCCAAGGAAATCGGCCTCCGTTTCAGCGTGCCCAATGAAGATCTCGTGCGCGCCGTGCGACGCGTTTCCCTGCTCTCGGCCGAGCGAACGCGCGCTATCAAGCTCGAGCTGGCGGATGGGAAACTGTCGATTTCTTCGAGCAGTCCGGAACTCGGGGAAGCCCAGGAGGAACTCGATGTCGATTATTCGGGCGAAGACCTCGCGATTGGGTTCAACGCAAAATATTTGATGGATGCGCTGGCCTCGATGGGTTCGAAGGAAATCGAAATCGGTCTCAAAGACGAACTTTCACCGGCGCGAGTTCAACCGACGGACGATCGCGATACCACGGCTGTCGTGATGCCCATGCGGCTCTAGGACGGGCCGCGACAGCAAAATTGCGAACATGTTCGCAAAGCTATCTCCCAGCGACTTCGGGCAACGCTGGGTTAAGCGAGTGGTTTAAAACACTCACTTAACCGGAACCCAGAGTCTTTACGCGGACTTAGACTTTCGATACTCTCGCCTGAACCACCTCGAAGCGCGTATGCGCAGCCTCGAATCGTCCCCCAGCGAGACGGCTTAGAGACAGAGATAGAAACGAAACTCAGTGAGCTACGACGCGAGTTCCATCGAGGTCCTTGAGGGCCTCGATCCAGTCCGGAAACGCCCTGCGATGTACATCGGGACCACAGGTCCCGACGGTCTGCACCACCTCGTCTACGAAGTCGTCGACAACTCCATCGATGAAGCGCTGGCGGGCTTCTGTACCGAGATCAGTGTGCAGATCCACGATGACAACAGTGTCACGGTGACGGACAACGGACGTGGGATCCCCGTCGACATGCACGAAGGGGAGAACCGGCCCGCAGCCGAAGTCGTCATGACCACACTGCACGCCGGCGGAAAGTTCAGCGACAAAACCTACAGTGTTTCGGGTGGGCTTCACGGCGTCGGGGTCTCGGTCGTCAATGCGCTTTCGTCGCGACTCGAACTCGAAATTCGCCGCGATGGCAAAGTCTGGCGGCAGACCTACGGATGTGGGGAACCCACCAGCACCCTCGAAGAAATCGGAACCACCGACAAAACCGGCACGCGGGTCACGTTCCTGCCCGACACCGACATCTTTACCTCGATCGAATTCTCCTTCGATATCTTGTCGCAACGCCTCCGCGAGCTGTCGTTCTTGAACGCGGGATTGCGAATCAAGATCACCGACGAGCGCAGCGGTAAGAACCACGATTTCTGTTACGAAGGCGGAATCGTCTCCTTCGTCGAACATTTGAATCGCACGCGTTCGCCGCTTCACCGACCCCCCATTCGACTGGCGGGCGAGCGCAGGTTCACGAACCACAACGTGGAAACTCCGGTGCAGATCGACATCGCGCTGCAGTTCAACGACTCCTACAACGAGAGCGTCTACGCCTTCGCGAACAACATCAACACGGTCGAGGGCGGTAGCCACCTCGTGGGCTTCCGCACCGCGCTCACGCGGACCATCAACCGCTACCTCACGAGTCAGGCGAAGAACGGAAAGAATCCGGATTCGGTGGTCGGTGAGGATATCCGGGAAGGGCTGACGGCCGTGATCTCGGTCAAGCTCCCCCAGCCGGAGTTCGAAGGGCAAACCAAGACCAAGCTCGGCACCAGCGAAGTTCGCGGCCTGGTTGAAGCCCTCGTCTACGAGGAGCTCTCCGCATTCCTCGAGGAAAACCCGAGCGCCGCCAAGCCCATCGCGGCCAAGGTGGTCGATGCCTCACGGGCGCGCGCCGCGGCGCGAAAGGCCCGCGACCTGGCGCGTCGCAAAGGGGCGCTCTCGGATCATTCGTTGCCCGGCAAGCTCGCGGATTGCCAGGAGCGAGACCCGGCGCGTTGTGAACTCTTCATCGTCGAGGGGGAGTCCGCAGGCGGTTCCGCGAAACAGGGACGCGTGCGCGAAATCCAGGCGATCCTTCCCATCAAGGGAAAAATCCTGAACGTCGAACGCGCGCGCCTCGATCGAATGCTCTCGAGCATCGAAATCCAGGCCCTGATCTCCGCCATCGGCTGTGGGATTGGTCCCGACTTCGACCCCGACAAGGCGCGCTACCACAAAGTCATCCTGATGACGGATGCGGACGTCGACGGAAGCCACATCCGCACCCTGCTCCTCACCTTCTTCTACCGACAGATGCGGGACCTGATCGAGCGCGGCTATCTCTACATCGCGCAACCTCCCCTCTTCAAAGTCAAGAAGGGTCGCAGCGAGCAATACATCAAGGATGAAGAAAGTCTGCAGGCCTACCTGCTCGAGTTGGCCCTGGCGGAATCGCAAATCCAAACGGCCGACGGCGCCACCCTCGACGCCGATGCGGCGCAGCGGCTGCTGAAGATCGCCGGGGAATTCCAGCGCCTGATCGGGCGGCTCGCCATGCGACGATTCGACGATCGCGTGGTGGACGCGGCGCTGGCCGCCAATGCGCCCAGCGAAGAAGAGTTGCGCGACGAAGCGGTTCTCCGCGATCGGATCGCGCCGCAGATCACCACCGAACTCGAACGGATTCACCCCGATGCGCTCCCCATCACCTGGCACACCGAAGCAGACCCCGAGCACGGCGCCTTCGCGCTGATCGGCGAAACCCGCCCGGCGGGCGTCGTGCTGCGTACCCGACTCGACACGGACTTCCTGCGCTCTTCGGATTTCCTGCGGCTCCACTCCCTTTCGGACCAGCTCGTCGATCTCGGACAAACCCCCTATCGGATCCGCCGAGATGGCGACGCCGAGCCCACCGAGTGCCGAACCGCGGTGGATCTGCTGGAACGGATCCTCGAACTCGGGCGCAAGGGGCGCTCGATCCAGCGCTACAAAGGCCTGGGTGAGATGAATCCCGATCAGTTGCTCGAAACCACCATGAATCCGGCTGCCCGCACGCTGTTGCAGGTCAAGGTCGAAGACGCCGTGGAGGCCGACCTGGTGTTCAGCACGCTGATGGGGGACGAAGTCGAACCCCGCCGCGAATTCATCGAGCGCAATGCCCTCGATGTCCAGAACCTAGACGTCTAGCGAGACCCGAACGTGGCTGAAGACCCTACGCCTGAACCGCAAGAAGAAGAAGTAGACGACTCCGGCAACGGAGCCGTGGGCAACGCGGAGGGCGGCCCGCCCCCGATGCCGCCGGGCGGTATCCCGATCAACATCGAGGACGAGGTCCGCAAGTCGTTCCTCGATTACTCGATGTCCGTCATCGTCTCCCGTGCGCTTCCGGATGTGCGCGACGGTTTGAAGCCCGTTCATCGTCGCATCCTCTATGCGATGAACCAAGAGGGTCTCCACAGTAACCGCCCCTATTCGAAGTCTGTGGGAACCGTGGGTGAAGTGCTGAAGCACTACCACCCCCATGGCGACTCGGCGGTCTACGACTCGATGGTCCGCATGGTTCAGGATTTCTCGCTCCGCTACCCGCTGATCGACGGCCAGGGAAATTTCGGCTCCATCGACGGCGACCCCGCCGCCGCCTACCGCTACACGGAATCGCGACTCAACCCGCTGGCCGAGGAAATGCTGCGCGACATCGACCGGGAAACCGTCGACTTCACGCCCAACTTCGACGGCTCGGTGCTCGAGCCCACGGTGCTCCCGTCGCGGCTCCCCAACCTGCTCGCCAACGGCTCCTCGGGCATCGCGGTCGGCATGGCGACCAACGTGCCGCCCCACAACTTGCGCGAGCTCGTGGATGCCATCGAGCTCGAAGCGCGCCAGCCCGATTGCAACCTGGATGAATTGCTCGAGAAGATTCCGGGACCGGATTTCCCGACCGGCGCCATGATCTGCGGCACCGATGGCATCCGGTCCGCCTACGCGACCGGCAAGGGCCTGCTCACGGTGCGGGCGAAAGCCGATTTCGAAGAGACCAAGCGCGGGCCGCGGATCGTCATCAGCGAAATCCCCTTCATGGTCAATAAATCTTCCCTGCTCGAGCGCGTCGCCGAGCTGGTGCGCGACCGCAAGATCGACGGTGTCTCGGACCTGCGCGACGAATCGAATCGACAGGGGATGCGGATCGTGGTCGAGCTGAGGCGCGACGCCCAGGAAGAGGTGGTGCTCAACCAGCTCTACAAGATGACGCCCCTGCAATCGACCTTCGGCGTCAACATGCTCGCCCTCGTCAACGGTCGACCTCAGACCCTGACCCTCAAGCAGGCCCTGCGTCACTACATCGACTTCCGCCGCGAAGTCGTGATCCGTCGCGCGATCTACGACCTGGCCCAGGCGGAAGCGCGCGCCCACATCCTCGAGGGTTTCGCGATCGCCCTCGATCACCTGGATGAGGTGATTGCGCTGATTCGCGCGGCGGCCGACACCGCCGAAGCGCGCACCCAGTTGATGACGCGCTTCGAACTCTCCGAGCGTCAAGCCAACGCGATTCTCGAGATGCGGCTGCGGTCGTTGACCGCCATGGAGCGCCAGAAGGTGCTCGACGAACTCGCGGAGATCCGCCACAAGATCTCCGATCTGAAGGGACTGCTGGCCAGCGACGACCGCATTCTCGACGTGGTCCTCGAAGAGCTTGCGGAGATTCGCGAAAAGTTCGGCGACGAGCGCCGGACCCAGATCACCGGCCCGGTCGTGGGCATCACGACCGAAGACCTGATCGTCGAAGAAGACATGGCGGTGACGATCTCGCACCACGGCTACATCAAGCGCAATCCCATCACCCAATACCGCTCCCAGCGGCGCGGCGGAAAAGGCGTGGCGGGGATGGGGACGCGCGAAGAAGATTTCGTCGAGCAGCTCTTCATCGCGTCGACGCACGCTTACTTGCTCTTCTTCACCAACCGCGGCCGCGTGCATTGGCAAAAGGTCTACGAGCTCCCGCAGCTGGGACGCGCCGCGCGCGGAAAGTCTCTCGCCAACTTGTTGCAACTCTCCGAAGGCGAGCGCGTGGAAGCGGTACTCGACGTGCGCACCTTCGAAGAAGGCGGCTTCGTGGTTTTGTGCACGCGCAAAGGCGTGATCAAGAAGACCAAGCTCGACGCGTACTCGAACCCGCGCCGCGGCGGCATCATCGCCATCAACCTGGATTCGAGCGACGAGTTGATCGCCGGTCGCCGCACCAGCGGTGAACAGGAAATCCTGATCGCCAGCTCGCGCGGCAAATCGATCCGTTTCCCGGAATCCCAGGCGCGCGCCATGGGGCGCACGGCGGCGGGTGTGCGGGGCATGGCGTTGGGTGACGGCGACGAAGTCGTGGGTATGGAGGTCCTCGACCCGGGCGCAACGATTCTCACGGTCACCGAAAAGGGCTACGGCAAACGCACGCCCCTCGAGGACTACCGGGTTCAGAATCGCGGCGGCCAGGGTGTGATTACGATTCGTACCTCCGAGCGCAACGGCCAGGTCGTGGGCGTGGCGCAGGTGGTGAACGACGACCAGCTCATGTTGATCACCAACGGGGGCAAGGTGCTGCGCTGCAAGGTGAGCGGCATCTCGACCATGGGACGCGCAACCCAGGGTGTTCGCCTCATGGACATGGGCCCCGGCGAAGAGCTGGTCGCCATTGCGCGCCTCGCCGAGCGCGACGAATAGCGTCAGCGTGAAGACCGAAAGGTCGGAACAACTTCTCGAGCGCGCCTGCCGCGTGATCCCCGGCGGCGTCAATTCCGCGGTGCGGGCCTTCGGCGCGGTCGGCGGGGTCCCGCGTTTCTTCGAACGCGGTAGCGGCGCGCGGGTTCGCGACGCCGACGGCAACGAATACATCGACTACGTGGGTTCGTGGGGTCCCCTGATTCTGGGGCACGCGAACCCCGACGTTCTGCGCGCGGTGCAGAGCGCCATGGAACGCGGCACGAGCTTCGGCGCTCCGACGGAATTGGAAGTCGCCTGGGCGGAACGCGTGTGCGACGCGCTCCCCAGTGTCGAACGCGTGCGCATGGTGAGTTCGGGAACCGAAGCCAGCATGTGTGCCCTGCGGGTGGCGCGTGCGGCGACCGGCCGCGACCGCGTGTTGAAGTTCGACGGTTGCTACCACGGCCATTTGGACGCGCTCCTGGTGGGGGCGGGGAGTGGTGTGGCGACCCTCGGTCTGCCGGGTTCCGAGGGCGTGCCGAAGGCGTTTACCGACCAAACCGTGGTCGCTCCCTTCAACGACCTGGCAGCGGTCGAATCCGCGTTTTCGCAGTGGGGGAACGAGATCGCGTGTGTGATCGTCGAACCCGTCGCGGGCAACATGGGCTGCATTCCACCCGCGGAGGGTTTCCTCGCCGGGTTGCGAGAGATTTGCGACCGCCGCGGTGCCCTGCTGATTCTCGACGAAGTCATGACCGGTTTTCGCGTCGCGTACGGTGGAGCGCAGCTCCTCTACGGGGTGGAGCCGGACCTCACCTGCCTCGGAAAAGTGGTGGGCGGCGGACTCCCGGCCGCGGCCTTCGGCGGTCGAGCGGATCTGATGGACCGCGTCGCGCCCGTGGGACCCGTCTTCCAGGCCGGGACCCTGTCCGGAAACCCACTCGCCGTGGCGGCGGGCCTGGAAACGCTGACGCAGCTGGCGAAGCCGGGGCTCTACGAAGGGCTCGAGACCCGCGCTCGCCAGTTGATGGCGGGCTTCGAAGCCGCGGCGGCGGATTGCGGTGTAGCGCTTTGCAGCGCGGTCGTGGGTGGAATGTTCGGGTTCTTCTTCCAGGCGGGCCCGGTTCGCAACTTTGCCGATGCGAAGCAGTCCGATACAGCGCTTTTCGCGCGTTTCTTCCACGCCATGCTGGAGGGGGGCGTGTACCTGGCCCCGTCCGCCTACGAGGCGGGCTTCGTCTCGACCGCGCACGGCGAAGCGGAAATCTCCGCCACCCTGGAGGCGGCGAGAAAAGCCCTTCCCGAGGCCTTGAAACCGCGTTGAGTGGAGAAGGCCCCTTGGCTAGTATCGCGGCCGCCCGGGGGGTGTCGCGCACGAACGCGCGTCGCGCTGGCTTCGCATGAGCGATAAACGAAGCACCCGATGGTTCTCGATACGGCGCACGGCGCCGGGGAAGATGAGCCGCCAAGCTGCCGCCTACGGGGGCGCCATGGAAGCGGTCTTTTCGCTCCTGATTGCGCTCGGGGCCGGGTTTTGGATCGATCGCAAGTTTGAAACCGAGCCGGTGTTCTTGCTGGTCGGGCTCGTTTTGGGGTTTTCCGCGTTCATCATGCGCCTGATGCGCTTGAGGCGTCTGATCGTTCCCGAAAACGAGTCGCTCGACGACCCGGACCCAAACGGAGATGGATAGAACGGTGACGCCCTTCGGCCCCGACGCCACAGAGAAATGGAACCTGACCTTCTCGGCCGGTGCCGTGGCGGCGACCTGGGCCCTGATCTCGCCGGGCTTCGCGGCCTCCGTGGCGATCGGCGCCTTGCTCGAGGCGATCAATTTCCGCGCGTTGCGCGCGGCCTCCATTCAATTGTTTGCGGGAACCATTCAAGGCAGTCGCACCTGGGTCGGCGTGTTCGCGCTTCGCTTCGTGTTCGTGGGCGCCGCGATCCTGTTCGTATTGGCCGCGGGCGCTCACCCTCTGGGTGTTACCGTCGGACTGTTGATGATCGTTCCCGCGCTGTTCGTCGCCGCCTGGCGCGCGCGCCCGGAACCGATCGTCGGTCTCGAGGGTCCGCCCCCGGACGATCCGAGCTGGGACGAATGGAACGCCTGGTTCGCGCGTGAGAACGTTCCGATCGATGAGGATGAAGAGCAATGAGCATCTACGGCCCGCTGGAACATGCGCTCGGGATTCCGGCCGTATTCCAAGCCGCGTTCGTTGCCGCCGCCCTGTTGGTGGCGGCGGGGTTCGCCGTGCGGCGTCAATTGGCGGCCGCCAACGGCGGAGTGATTCCCGACGAAGGCGTCACGCTTCGCAACATGATCGAGATCGTGATCGAATCGATCGACAATCTGGCGCGCGACGTAATCGGGGAAGACCACCGTCGCTTCATGCCGCTGGTGGGCACGATCTTCGTCTTCATTCTGGTGAGTAACTTCATGGGAATGGTTCCCGGTTTGGGTGGTGCCACGAGCGACATCAATACCACCGTCGCCTGGGGGATCATTTCCTTCGTGTTCTACAACTACGTGGGCATCCAGAAACACGGGTTGCCCAAGTACATGACCCAGCTGATGGGACCGAGCTTCTTCGATGCCACGATCTTCGGCAAGAAGATCCATATGCGGCTCATGGCTTGGTTCTTCTTTCCCATCGAATTCATTCTTCACTGGGCGCGAATCGCCACCTTGGCGATTCGTCTTCTCGCGAACATGTTTGCCGACCACCAGGTGGTGGCGGTGTGGATCGGTCTGGTTCCGTTCGCCATTCCCGCGGTCTTCATGGGGCTCGGGATGGTGGTGGCCGTCATCCAGGCGTTCGTGTTTTCACTTCTCACCATGATTTACATTCGAATGGCGCTCGATGAACCCCACTAAGGGTGGGCGCCCGACGCAAGGAGGTCGATCGTGATCAAGTACGTACGTAATGCAGTTTGGACCGTGGCTCTGACTCTGGCTCCCACCGCGGCGTTCGCGGCGGAACACGGAGGAGGCGCTGGTGACATGTCCTACTTCGGCCTCGCGCTCGGAGCGGGCCTCGCCATGGGGCTCGCGGGCCTTGGGTGTGGGATCGGTCAAGGTCTCACCGCCGGAAACACCACCGCGGGGATTGCGCGCAATCCCGGTGCCGCGGGCAACATGTTCGTGAATTTCATTCTCGGCATGGCGCTCATCGAATCCATTGCGTTGGTTTCCTTCGTGGTGGCCTACATGCTTCAGAGCAAAATCCCGGGTCTCGAATAAGAGAGACACCGGGCGGGAGCAGCGACGTGGGCCTCACCCCGTTTGATTACCCGCGCCGCACCCGAGCTCCCGCCCGGAGCCTCGACCCGCCGCCCCCGGTCCCGATAGAGGGGCGTTGGCGGGAACGCCTTCCGGCGTCGTGATCTTTCTAGAGCAAGGCTCGTGCCAGCACGGCAGCGCAATCGCGGTGCGGGCAACGCCTTGTTGCGCGCGCACTTGGGGCACTGAAGAGGCTCTGTCGTGCGCGCGCGGTGAACAGCGGGATCCCTTTCGACCATGAAGCGCGGTGCACTGATCGCCGTCGAAGGCCTCGACGGAAGTGGCAAGAGCACCCAGGTCGAGCGGCTGGTGCACGCCCTCGAACGCGAGGGTCGTGAACCGCTGCGTACGCGCGAGCCCACGGACGGCGAAACGGGTCGCAAGATCCGCGCGCTGGCCGCCTCTCATGACCCCGTCGATCCACAGGAAGAACTGCGCCTTTTTCTGATCGACCGGGAGGAGCACGTCCGCGAAGTGATCGAGCCGGCGCTCGCGGCGGGGCGACTCGTGGTGACGGATCGCTATTACCTGTCGACCGTGGCCTACCAAGGTGCTCAAGGGCTCGATTGGCAGGCAATCCTGCGCGACAGCGAAAAGCGCTTCCCGCTGCCCGACGTGGCTCTGCTACTCGAGATCGATGTAGAGCGCGGCCTCGAACGCGTGCGCGCCCGTGGCGGCCGCGCGGAGCCGACCTTCGAAGACGAAGACCGCTTGCGCGGTGTGGCGGAGATCTACCGCCAGCTCGATCTCCCGTACCTGGTTCGCATCGACGCGGACCGCGACGCCGACGCCGTGCAGCGCGACGCCCTCGCCGCGATTCGAGATCGTCTCGACGTCTAAGGCGTGTCTTGGGTGGGTTCCTCTTCGGGAATCTCGACGGGCGGAAGCGCCCAACGCGATACCAACCACCAACCGATCAGCACCGAGATCGCGGCCGGGAACAGATAGGCGCTCGGGGTGTGGTCGCCGGGCGCGTTGAAGCCGGCGATCGGTACCGGTTCCGCGAACACCATGCCCAGCACGGCGCTGGCGTTGATCCCCATGTGGAGCGCGATCGGGGCCAGCAGCGACCTCGTGTTCTGACGCAGGATTCCCAACATGAATCCGTAGAGCGTCGCCACGGAGATCGAAGCCAGCCACGCGGCGGCCGAAACCCCGGGCCCCACGTGTCCCACGCCGAACAGCGCGGCGGTGAACAAGATCCCCCACCCTACGCCGAAGCGCGCGATGGCGCCTTGTTGGATGATGCCCCGGAACAGCCATTCTTCGATCACCGGTGCCAAGCCCACGGCGACGATCAAACTTTCGGCGATCGCGAGCGGCGTGTCGTGGGGCAATCGTTCCGTGACGCGTTCTTCGATCTCCGCCGCGTCCGGCGGCGGAGCCAGGAGGTTGGCCCAGTTGTCCACCTCGCTGGCCACCAGGGTGATGGGAACCAGAAACAAAATGGGGACCCAGAACTTCGCGGGAAAACCCCGCAAGCCCAGACGTTCCGTGTGGGGTTGCGGGACGAGTCGCGTCACCGCGGCGCACACGCCACCGAGCCCCAGGGTCATCCCCACCCCCAGCGCCGCGGTCGGATCCAACCATTCCGACACGGCTTGGAAGACGAGCAGCGCGAACATGGGCCCCACGATGGAGAGCAGGAAGGCTTGAAACGGGCTCGGGAAAACACTCAACGGAACAGCACATCCGCGAGAAAGCGTCCCGTGTGGGAAGTGGGGTTCTGGGCGACGGCTTCCGGGGTTCCCTCCACCACGATCTCTCCGCCCTTCTCCCCGCCTTCCGGTCCCATGTCGATCACGTGGTCCGCGGTCTTGATGACATCCAGGTTGTGTTCGATGACGAGCACCGTGTTGCCGAGTTCCACCAACCGGTTCAGCACTTCGAGGAGTTTTTCGACGTCCGCGAAATGCAAACCCGTGGTGGGTTCGTCGAGCAGGTACACGGTACGCCCGGTGCTCTTGCGCGACAGCTCGCGGGCGAGTTTGATGCGCTGGGCTTCTCCGCCGGAAAGTGTCGTCGCGGGTTGGCCCAGGTGGATGTAGTCGAGCCCCACGTCGTGCAGGGTCTGGAGGGGTCGCCGCACGGAACCCACGTTGGACATGAATTCGAGGCCTTCTTCCACGGTCATGTCGAGAACGTCGGCGATGGTGCGTCCCTTGTAGGTAATCTCGAGGGTCTCGCGATTGTAGCGCCGACCGCCGCAGACTTCGCAGGTGACGAACAGATCCGGCAGGAAGTGCATCTCGATGCGCAGAATGCCGTCCCCCTGGCACGACTCGCAGCGGCCCCCCTTGACGTTGAAGGAGAAGCGTCCCGGTGTGTAGCCACGTACGCGTGCGTCGGGAACCTGGGCGAAGAGATTGCGGATGCCGTCGAAGATATTGGTGTAGGTCGCGGGATTGCTGCGCGGCGTGCGCCCGATCGGCGCCTGGTTGACGTCGATCACCTTGTCGATTTCTTCGAGGCCTTTGATGCGCTCGAAGGTCCCCGGCGTTTCCTTGGCGTTGTGGAGCTTGGCCGCCAACGCGCGGTACAGGGTGTCGTTGACGAGACTCGACTTTCCGGATCCCGAGACTCCGGTTACGACCGTGAACAAACCGAGCGGTACCCGCAGGGTAACGCCCTTGAGGTTGTGCTCGCGGCAACCCGTCAGCACGAGTGCGCGGTTGCTGGGCGGTCGCCGACGTTTGGGTACGGGAATCTGGCGGCGCCCCGACAAGAAGGCGCCGGTCAGGGATGCTTCGTGTTCGAGAATTTCGGCGGGCGTGCCCTCGGCGACGATGCGACCGCCGTGAATCCCCGCCCCCGGTCCCATGTCGATCACGTGATCCGCGGCTCGGATCGTGGCCTCGTCGTGTTCGACCACGATCACGCTGTTCCCGATGTCCCGCAAATTGCGCAGGCTGTCGAGCAAGCGATCGTTGTCGCGCGGATGGAGTCCGATCGAGGGTTCATCGAGGATGTAGAGCACGCCCATCAAACTCGAACCGACCTGGGTGGCGAGACGGATCCGCTGACCTTCTCCGCCGGAAAGCGACGCGCTGGTGCGGTCGAGGGTCAGGTAGCCGAGTCCCACGTCCTGCAGGAACTGCAAACGTTCACCGATTTCCTTCAGGATGCGATCGGCGATGGCCTGTTCGGTACGCGCCAGCGAAAGCCCGCGCAAGAACGCCGTGGCTTGATCGATGGACAGGCGCGTGAGTTCGTGAATCGAGACGCCTCCGACCTGGATGCAGCGCGCCTCCAAACGCAGGCGCGCGCCGTCGCAAGCGGGGCAAGGACTCGGACTCATGAAACGCGTCAGATCTTCGCGCACGCCGTCGCTGCCGGTTTCCCGTAAGCGTCGCTCGAGCTCACCCACGACACCGTCCCAGACCCGACGGACGGAAACCGCTTTCCCGTCGCGTTCGATCGAAAAGGGGACCTCCTGTTTGCCGGATCCGTGGAGCACGAGCTTGCGAACGGTCGGCGCAAGCGATTGCCAGGGGGTATCGAGGGCGAAGTCGTAGTGTTTGGCGAGGGAGCCGAGTAGCGCTTTGTAATAGCGCGACAGCTTGCGCCCGCCCCAGGGCTCGATGGCACCGCCCGCGAGCGACCGCGAAGCGTCGACCACTACGCGCTCGGGATCGAATTCGAGCCGGGTACCGAGTCCGGAACAGCGCTCACAGGCCCCGTGCGGGCTGTTGAAGGAAAACAGGCGCGGAGCGATTTCGGGAAACGACACCCCGCAATCCGCGCAGGCACTGGTTTCGGAAAACAGCCACTCCTCGCCCCCGGGACCGATATCGACTTTGAGCAGGCCGTCGGCCAGGCGCAATGCGGTCTCGATGGATTCGGCGATGCGACCGCGCACGTTGGCGTTGACCGCGATGCGATCGACGACCAGATCGATGTCGTGGGTCTTGTTCTTGGCCAGAGGAATGGGTTCGCCCAAATCGTAGAGGGTGCCGTCGACCCGCACCCGGACGAATCCCTGACGCGCGAAACCCTCGAGTTCTTTACGGTGCTCGCCCTTGCGACCGCGCACGATCGGCGCCAACAATTGCGCGCGCGTCCCCTCTGGGAGACCGAGGATCCGATCGGTCATTTGCTGAACCGTCTGGCTGCTGATCGGTTTCCCGCAGGACGTACACAGCGGGTGACCGACCCGGGCGTAGAGCAGTCGCAGGTAGTCGTAGATCTCGGTCGTGGTGCCCACGGTGGAGCGCGGATTCTTGGTGACCGTGCGTTGCTCGATGGAGATGGCGGGCGAGAGTCCGTCGATCGACTCGACCTCGGGCTTGCCCATCTGTTCGAGGAACTGTCGCGCGTACGCGGACAGCGATTCGACGTAGCGTCGCTGGCCCTCGGCGTAGAGGGTGTCGAAGGCGAGGGAGGATTTTCCGGAGCCCGAAAGTCCGGTGATGACCACGAGGCAATCGCGCGGAATCCGGAGATCGATGCCCTGCAGGTTGTGCTCGCGCGCGCCGCGAACGGTGATCTCGCGAAGGCCGGGGTTGGCTTTCGCGCCGCTCGTCACGGGCGCGCGGTTTCGGGAGCCCCTGGGTTTTCGCGCGCGGGCGGGGTTCCGAGGCGCGCGGCTTCCGCAAAGAATCCCTTGCGCTCGATATACGTCTGGGCGCGCAGGGACTCCATCCATTCGATGTAATCGGCCTCGACGCGCTGCTCGTAGATCTCGTTGTAGAGCGCTTCTTGGGCCGCTTCGAAGGTGGCGGGTACGAATTGGCGCCGGTTGACGAGGTAGAGGAGGTTGCAGCCGAACGCCGTCGGTAGCACTTCCGTGGTCTGCCCCGGACCGATCTGATCGACCGCCTCGCCCATCCACGCGGCCAGCGACTTGCGGTGGACCCAGCCGACATCGCCGCCGCGCTCCGGGTTGACGGCGGAAAGTTCCGCAGCGACCTGGGCGAAGTCTTCGCCCGCGAGCACGCGCTTGCGCGCGTTCTCGGCTTCCTTGCAGGCCAACTCGCGCGTCGTGTTCTGGCCGAAGGGAATGAGCAAATGACGCAGGTGAACTTCTTCGCCGCTTTCCGGCTGTTCGGCGTAGCGCTTAGCGTAGAGCTCCCGTACCTCGTGTTCCTCGATGCGCACGCGTTCTTGAATCACGCCGCCGACGATCTTGGCGCGCTGGATTTCTCCGCGGATGCGTTCCCGGTAGGCCTCGTAGGAGAGTTCCTGGGCCTCGACGCTGCGCCGCAGTTGGTCGAGGGTGAGTCCGTTCTCCGTCGCGATGGCGGAGATGCTTTGATCCACCTCGGCGTCGGACACGATCAGCTCCGCGCGGTCCGCCACCTGCTCGATCAGGCGTCGCTCGATCAAGCGCTCGAGGGCGTCGGCGCGAACCTGGGCGATGCCGGCATCGTCGATTCCGAACTTTCGCATCTCGGTTTCCATGCCCTTGGTGATGTGCAGGACCTCCGACAGCAAGACGATGTCGGAGCCCACCTGAGCCGCAATTCCATCCACCAGCGCCTCTTCGCCGTCGGCATGCGAACGGGTTGCGAAGACCAATATCAGCACCGCGATTTCAGCCCAAACGGTTCGACGCACGCGATTCTCCACACGGGTGCTGGATTCGATTCTCGCCCCGCGAACCCCGTAGGGTAACGCGTGGAGGCGGCTTCATCCGCGGCGCGCTTCCCGCAGCGCGCGCAGTGCGCGGGCAGCGGACTTTCGCCGATCGGCCCGGGGGATGGGGCGCAGCTCGGCCTCGCGCTGGGACCAATGGGAGTCGTGGAGCGGGGCCCGCTCCAGATCGCCGCCCCATCGGGGCTTCATGCCGGCGGCGATGAGGTCCCGGGCGACTTTGAAACGATCGGAAATTCGGTCTTCGGGCCGGCTCGGTGCCCGCGCGGGCGGACCCGCCAGGTGGGGCGCTAGTTGTTCGACGGAAATCGAATCCGCCCCCGCCACGGAAAGCCCATCCCCGGTGCGTAGGATGCTGCAGCCCTCGGATCGCATGCGCGGGCAGAGGTCGTTCAGGTAGCGCGCCGCGTGAAAATAGTGGGGGCTGGTGTTGCTGATGGCGCCGGAGATGCGCGGTGCTCGGAAGCGTCCCACATAGCGACTGGTGGCCCCGCAGAAATCCATACCGATGAGGACGAAGCGTCGCGCCCCCATCCCATAGGCGAGCTGCAGAGAGGCTTCGGAAACACTGACGAAGGGCTCGTCGAAGTACGGGAGACGGCAGCGTTGCCACGCCAATTGGGGAAGGTGGGGACTGCGGAAGTGAAACAGGAACGTCTTGCGGGGCCAGCGGTCCAACAGCACCGGAGCCGTCGCGCTTTCCGCCAGGAAGGCGCCGACGCCATCGCCGGCGTTCCCGATTCCGCGCAGGGTTTTGGTTGGATCCAGGGGATCGGCGTTCACGGCGAGATCGACCCGCACACCCGCCTCGTAGAGGGGGCGCAGAGCGCGCAGGCTGGCCATCAACATGCCGCCCGTGCGCGATGCCAGGGCATCGAGTGCGGGGTAGAGCGACGGTCCGGGGCCTACCAGGATGGCGGTTTGATCGTCCATGAATCCGTCGAGTTCGTCGACGGAACCCAGGAATGGGAACCGCACCAAGCTGTCGATACCGCGTTGACTGACGAGCGTCTTCTTGGGTGAAAGCGCGGGGGAGATTCCGTAGACGCGGCGCAGCTCGCGCTCGAGCCAGCGATGTTCGAAACGCGCGATCTCCTCGTAGCCCGCGTGAATGCCGACCCAGGGGGGGGCATCGCGGGAAACGATCTCCGCGAGCGCTTGGCGAACTTCATTGCAGGAGGTCGCGTAGCCAGCGCCTCCGCGCCAGGCGGATTCATCCGGTTGGTAGCGCGCGCTGGCTTGGGGGAACGGATCCCAGACGAGAAGCGGAACCGCGAGGCAGCGAAGCAGGGCGTTCGGGAGGTAGTCGAGTCCGGGGCCGATCAGGACCGCGAACCCGGCGCCCTGGTGCTCGACCTCGCGCGCGATCTCGGCGGCGCGCGCTTCCGCATCCCGCTCCGGATCGTACAGGCTGTGGACCGCCCGGTTCCCCAACCACAGGGTCTCGGCTCCGGAGCGGGCGGCCACGACACGCCATTCGAGCTCTTCGCAGCCTTCGCGCAGGCTCTCGGATTCGTTTCCCATAACCGCTTTGTATCGGCGGAAGTTGCCGTTGGGTGAAGTCGGGCGGGGCGTTCCCGGGCGGCTCCAATGGATCCACCCGAAGGCCCCAAATTGGAGCCTTGCGAACCTTATTGGTACTTATAAAATGGCGACATGCTCGAAATCGCCTTTCGACCCGATCGAGACGCCCGCAGCCCCGTCTATCGCCAGTTGACCGCGTACCTGCGCGAACTGATCGAAACCGGTCGCATCCCGGCCGGGGAAAAACTTCCCGCCAGCCGGGATCTGGCGCTGGCGCTCGGCGTCTCGCGCAACACCATCAACCAGTCCTACCAGGGGCTGATCGATGCGGGCTTCGCGAGTGCGCATGTCGGGCAGGGCACCTTCGCGACGGGGCCGGCACTGCACAGCGCGGCGCCTTCGGTTCCGGAGTCCGCGGCCCGCCGTTTTGCCTGGGGGGGAATGTTCGCCAAACGGACCCGCGGCGTGGCATTGCCCGAAGCCCTGGGCGCCGCCATGGCGGGGCCCGTCCGATTCGATTTCCGTCCCGGTCGCGTCGACGTCAACGCCCTGCCGCGGACCGAATTCCGGCGCGCGGCCTCGCGCGCGCTGGCGGACCTTTCCCAGATGGCGAACCAACCTTCGACCTACGGATGGTCTCCGCTGCGCGAAGCCATCGCGCAATCCCTCGTCGCCCGCGGGATCGCGTGCGCGCCCGAGGACGTGATCGTCACGAGTGGTGCCCAGCAGGCCCTCGATCTGGTTGCCCGCGTGTTGGTGGACCCGGGAGACAACGTCGCGATGGAACAGCCGGGCTACTTCGGCGCGTCCCTGGTGTTTGCCGCCAACCAAGCGCAGGTGATCGGTGTGGGGGTGGACGAGCAGGGATTGCGAACCCACGAGCTCGCCCAGGTGCTGCGCGCGCGGCGCGTCAAGCTCATCTACACCACGCCCGCCGTGCAATCGCCCACGGGTGTGGTGATGTCCGAGGCGCGTCGGCGCAGCCTGCTCGCGCTGGCCGACCGTCATCACGTTCCCGTGATCGAGGACGATTACGACAGCGAGCTGCGTTACGGCGGTCCCGTGGTTCCCGCCTTGAAGACCCAGGACACCGCGGGCCAGATCATCTACATCGGAACGTTTTCGAAAGCGTTGTTTCCGGGACTGCGGGTTGGATACGCGGTGGCGGCGCCGCCGGTGATCGGTCGTATCGCGTTGTCGCGCGCGGCGGCGGATTTTGGAACCGATGTCGTGAGTCAGGCCATTTTGACCGAGCTTCTGACCAGTGGCGCCGTCGAGCGTCACGTGCGCCGCGTGCGCAAGCTCTTTGCCGAACGCCGCGCCGCCATGCTCGAAGCCCTCGAACGGGAGCTGCCCGAGGGTTCCTCCTTCGCCGAACCGGCCGGCGGCAATGCGATCTGGATCCGCCTGGCGGAAGAGATCGACCCCGACGCGTTCCACGCCGCCGCCCGCGAGAATGGGTTGGCCTACGTGTCGGGCGACGCGTTCTATGTCGACGGGCGAGGTCGCGATCGCTTGCTGCTCTCCTTCGCGAGTTTGTTACCCGAACAGATTCGAGCGGGTGTCGCGGAATTCGGGGCGATCGCGCGCTGGCACGCCCGACGCGGTCGGACGCGCAACGCCCGCTCGCTCGCCCGCGCAGGAGGCTTCTAGCATGACGACGAAGGCCAACCGACTCGACGGCTGGGGCTGGGTGCTGCTGGCGTTGGCGGCGACCAACATCGCCAACGGGGTCTGGATGCTCGCCGACGCGGCGGGTTGGTACACGGATCTTCCCGCGGACGTGCCGGACTTCGGTCCGTTGAACGAGCATTTCGTGCGCGACATCGGCGCGGCCTTCTTGAGTTTCGGCATCGCCATGGGCTGGGCGGCCTTTCGTCCCCCCTTGCGCGGAGCGCTGGTGCTCGTGACGACCTTCTTCTACGTACTTCACGCCGCGGGACACGTCTACGACACCGTCAGTGGGACCGTGTCGTCCGATCATTGGTGGACGGATCTGCCGGGCGTCTATGCACCGGCCGTCGTGTTGGTCGGACTTTGCTGGGTGTTCCTGCGGAACCCACCCGCCGAGGCCTGACCGCCAGACTTGCGAAGGGCGCTATGGTGTTCGCGTGCCGCCGTCACCGGACCTCGAATACGAATGGATACACAGCAACGGGCTGCGCTTCGAGGTGGCGACCTGCGGCCAGGGAGACCGGTTGGCCCTGTGCCTCCACGGATTTCCCGAAAGCGCCTATTCCTGGCGCTACCAGATTCCCGTGCTCGCGGAGCAGGGCTACCGGGTCTGGGCGCCCAACCTGCGCGGCTACGGGCGCAGTGACGCACCGACGCGCGTCGCCGACTACGCGATCGAACACCTGCTCGAAGACATCGCGGGTTGGATCGACGCCGCGGGGGCACGTTCCGTAACGCTTCTCGGCCACGATTGGGGCGCCATCCTGGCCTGGTATTTCGCCATGCGGAAGCTTCGGTCCCTCGAACGCCTGGTCATCATGAACGTTCCGCACCCGGCGGCGTTCCGGGACAACACGAGTTGGCGTCAATTGCGCCGCTCCTGGTACGGCATCTTCTTCCAGCTTCCCTGGTTGCCCGAACGGCTGGCTTCCGCGCGCAAGGGGCAGGTGCTGGCTCGAAGCTTGCGCGATACGGCGTGCAATCCCGAGCAATTTCCCGCACCGGTACTCGAGGAGTATCGCAAGAACGCCGCCACCCCCGCGCAGGTGCGTCCGATGCTTCACTATTACCGGGCACTGGTTCGCGGCGGCGGTGGCCGACGTCAGGAGAAACTGGGTTTTCCCATCATCGAAGTACCGACGTTGATGCTCTGGGGCGAACAGGACGTAGCCCTCACCAAGGAGACCACCTACGGGACCGACCGCTACGTCGAAGACCTGACGCTTCGCTATCTCCCGAAAGCATCGCACTGGGTCCAGCAAGATGACCCCGCCACCGTCAACGCCATGTTGACGGCGTGGCTGCGCGGAGAGCCGGTTCCCGAAGCGCCCGCTTAAGCGGCTTCCGCGCCCAGGCTGACCAGGAGTCGCCGCGCCGCACCGAACAGCGCCTTGGGTTCGCCGTCCCCCACCCGCGCGTAGATCCGATGGTCCGGCGTGACGCGCAGATTCGAGCCCGCGCTGCTCAACAAGTTCACCAGGCGTTGGGGATCGATCCGGGTCCCTTCGGCGGCGGTCACCACCAGATCGCCGTCGTTCCAATCCACGGCGGACACGCGCAGGCGGCGCGCCAGATTCTTGATGCGCAAGACCTCGATCAGGTGTTCGACTTCCGGCGGAAAGTGCCCGAAGCGGTCGAGGATTTCGTCGCGGATCAAATCCACTTCGCTGTCTTCGCGCGCGGAGGCCAAGCGCTTGTAGAGAACCAAGCGTTGGTTGATGTCCGGAACGTAGCTCTCGGGCAAGCGGGCCGGGAGCGGGAAGCGGATCTCGGGGTCGATCTCCACTTCGCGCATGTGGCCGCGCATCTCCTCGACGGTTTCTTCGAGCATCTCCATGTAGGTCTCGTAGCCCACGGCGGTCAGGTTCCCGGACTGTTCGCCGCCCAGCAGGTTGCCGGCGCCGCGAATCTCCAGATCCATGTTGGCCAGGCGAAAGCCGCTCCCGAGTTCACTCAGATCTTGGATGGCCTCGAGGCGCCGCTCGGCATCTTTGCTGAGACTCTCCTCGTTGCGGACCAACAGGTACGCGTAGGCGCGCCGCGAACTGCGACCGACGCGACCGCGCAGCTGGTAGAGCTGGGCCAGGCCAAAGGTGTCCGCGCGGTGCACGATGATGGTGTTGGCGCGCGGAAGGTCGAGACCGCTCTCGATGATGCTGGTCGAGAGCAACACATCCGCCTCGCCGTGAAAGAAGGCGAGCATGCGGGCTTCGAGTTCGCGTTCGCGCATCTGACCGTGGGCCACCAACACGCTCACTTCCGGGACGATCTTGCGCAGGAGTTCGGCGGTGGCCCCGATGGAATGGACGCGGTTGTGGACGAAATACACCTGCCCGCCCCGGCGCACCTCGCGCAGAATCGCTTCGCGTACCAGGGATTCCGAAAAGCGACAGAGTTGGGTCCGTATGGCGAGTCGATCCGCGGGCGGCGTTTCGATCACCGACAGATCGCGAATCCCGGTGAAGGCCTGTTGCAGGGTTCGCGGAATCGGCGTGGCGGTCAAGGTCAACACGTCGACGGTTTTCTTCAGCTGCTTGATGCGCTCCTTGTGCGCGACGCCGAAACGGTGCTCTTCGTCGACGACGAGGAGGCCCAGCTCGCGAAACTGAACCTGTTTGTTCAGCAAGCGGTGGGTTCCGATCACGATGTCGATTTCACCCGTCGCGATTCCCTCCATCACCTGCTTGCTCTCCTTGGGCGAGCGGAAACGCGAGAGCATGTCGATGCGAACCGGGTAGCCCTCGAATCGCTTGCGAAAGGTTTCCAGATGTTGCTGGGCGAGAATCGTGGTGGGCACCAGGATTGCGACCTGCCGTCCGTTCATCACCACGCGAAAGGCAGCCCGCATGGCGACTTCGGTCTTGCCGTAGCCCACATCTCCGCACACCAAACGGTCCATGGGCTTGGTGTGCGTCATGTCGGCCATCACGTCGAAGATCGCGGAAGCCTGGTCCGGTGTTTCCTCGAACGGGAAGGCGGCTTCGAACTCTTCGAAGTAGTGATCCTGGGCGGGGTAGGCGTGGCCCGGCGCCAACTCGCGCGCCGCGTGTACGGACAACAATTGCTTGGCCATGTCGCGCAGGGATTTCTTGACGTTGCGTTTGGTGCGTTCCCAGGTGGATCCCCCCATGCGGTCGAGTCGCGCTGGCCCGGCGTCGGAACCCGCGTAGCGCTGAATCAGATTGAGTCGGTCGATGGGGAGAAACAGCCGGTCGTTTCCCTCGTATTCGATGCGAAGAAAATCGGCCTCGAAGCCGCGCAGATTCAGGGTCACGAGTCCGCGGTAGGCGCCGATGCCGTGATCTGCGTGAACCAGGAAGTCGCCTTGAGAAAGTTGCGCGAGCGCTTCGACGGCCGCGCCTTCGCGCCAGCGTTTGCGAGTCCGCCGCCGCTCGCGCGGGCCGAAGATCTCTTCTTCGGTGACGACGGCCAACCGTTCGAGGGGAAACGCGAAGCCTTCGGAGATCGGCGCGACCCGAATTTCCAGACGTCGCGGTCCGGACCAGCGCCAGGCCGGGCGCGCATCCGTCGCCACCCGCGGCGCGAAGCCGTAGTCGCCCAACAGCTCGCGCAGTCGTTCCGCGGCCGACAGCGAGGGAACGCACAAGGAGATCCGCCAACCGTCTTCCATCCAACCGGCGAGGCGATCCGCCAGGGGGACGAGTGCGCGTTCCTGGGTGCGGGACTTCACGAGCTCGCGTCGCAAGTCGTCGTTCGCGTAGGCGCGCAAACTGTAGTGGGAGATGCCGGGATCGCCGTCCGCGATGTCCATTCGTTCCAGGTAGACGGGGTGGCGGGCTTCGATTTCGTCCAACAGGGTTTCGGCTGGAAGCATCAATTCCCCGGGCGCGCAGACCGGGCGACCGGCTTCGCGCGCGGCCGCGTAATTGTCGAGGGCGTCGGCGTGCCATTGCAGCAAGCGGTCGCGACCGGGGTCCGGATCCGCGATGGCGATCAGGGTGTTGTCGGGCAGGTAGTCGAGCAGGCTTTCGCAGCGCGGTTGCAGGGCGGGCGCAATGGCCTCTGCGCCGGGCGGGATGTGGCCGCGCAGCAAGCCGTCGACGAGTTCGTCGACGGCCGCCTGGTCTTCGTCCGTTGGCGCCAGTGCGCGCAGGGCGTCGGAACGTTCGATGACCTGCGCGCGGTCGAAGAGCAGCTCGCGCGGCGGAGCGGCGACCATGGCGGACAAGCTGCCGCGGGATCGCTGACTGCCCGGGTCGAACTCGCGGATCGACTCCACCTGGTCTCCGAGCAATTCGATGCGCACGGGATTCGCGCGTTGCGGGGGAAACAGGTCGAGGATTCCGCCGCGAACCGCCAGCTCTCCGCGTTCTTCCACCATCGACATCCGCGAGTACCCCCCGCCCAGCAGGGTCGCGACCAGAGCGTCGCGGTCCGTGGTCTGCCCCACTTCGAGATGCAGGGAGCGGGCGCGAACCACACTGCGGGCCGGCACCCGCAATGCCAGGGCGGTCCAGGGTGCGATCACAACAGGCGCGGGATCGTCGGTGTTCGGGCACACGAGCCACTCGTAGAGGCGCGCCATGCGTTGGGCGATCACGAAAGGCTGGGGAGAGAACCGATCGTAGGGGCTCGTGTCGTGGTGGGGGAACGTGCGCAAACGCCCGCCGCCATTGTCGTCGCCCTGCTCGCCCATGACCGCCCGCAGGTCTTCGAGGAGACGATCGCTCGCTTTGGCGTTCGCGGCGATCACGAGCACCGGGCGATCGCGATGGGCGCGGATCAGGTGTCCGCACACCAGGGCGTCGGCGGCGCCCCGCATTCCCGTCAATCGGACGGGACCCTGGCGTTCCATGACGCGTTGGCAAACGCCGTCCAGATCCGCGAGCGGTCCCGATCCTTTTCCGCGCCTTTGATTCACTTCGGCCCAATCGCCGCTTTCCGCGGCCCAAACACAAGTACGCCCTCTTCGCCCACGCGAGGGTGGGTCGGAGAGCGCGTTGCCGTTGCGGGGTCGGGCTTGGGACACGCGGCGCGTCATTGAAACGCGATGCGCGTCAATGGAACGCGATGCGCGTTGTGCGAGAGCCCTTCCTGTCGAGGCCGCCTCGCGAGCGGCCATCCCAAAACTTGGGATCTAGGGGTTTATCGGCAATGTGCGGAGGAATTTCAATGTGTGGCGGGCGAGCTCGGGCCAGGCGTGACGCGAGGCGAGTTGCCGTCGCGCGGCCGCACCCAACCGCGCCGCCCGCTCCGCGTCCCCCAGCAGCAACCGCAGGGCTTCCGCCAGGGCACGCGGGTGGCTGTCGGGATCGATCAACCAGCCGGTCCGATCGTGGACCAATCCCCCGGACAGATGGCGTCGGGTCACGATAGGGAGCCCGGCTTCCATGTAGTTCAGAAGTTTGATGGGAAAGCCGCCCGCGCTGCGCCGCGGTAGCACCGCGACCGCCGAACCGTAGAGCAGAGGTCGCGTCTTCTGGGCGGAATCGATTTGCACCACACGTAGGTGATCGAAACGCGCGCCCGAGGTGTCGTGACTGAAAACCGCGACGGGTGCGTCCAGGTCCGCCGCGGCCCGGTCGAGTGCAGCGAGATTTTGATAGGCGTCGAGATTGCCCGCGTAGACGACATAGCGACCGGGCTCCAAGGCGTGCTGTTGGCAGGCACGCCCGATCTCTTGCGGCGTCGGGGCGACACCGACTTCGCAGCCCGGCGGAATTTCGACCCGAGGTCGCGCGCTGTGGCGCGCGAGTGCCTCGCCGGCTTCCCGCGACAGCGCGAGAATTCCGTCGACGCGCCGAGCGAGAAAGCGGTCGATGGCACGTCCGAAGCGCCGCGCACGTGGCGCGAATTGCGCGGGGAAATAACTCGCCAATTCTTCTTCGACGAGGGTGTGGACGGCGTAGACGACCGGTGCCCCGCCGAGGCGTCGGGCCGCCAATCCAAGCAGGGCGGCTTCAGCGTTGTGGGCGAGCACCCGGTCGAAGGGTTGGTCCGCATGTGCGCGAACCAGCGCGTCGAGCAGAAACCCGTCGGCCATGGGTTTTCGAAACTGAAAGCCCGAGCGCAAACCCACCGGACTCACGGATCGGGGAATGCGGCGCAGATCGAGATCCGAAAGCGGATTCCCGTCGCCGGATCCGTAACAGAACACGCTGACCGAAGCCCCCGCTTTGGCGAGCGCCCGCGCCTGATCGCGCAGGTACACCTGGGATCCCTGGGGACTGGGAAAAGGGAAAGCGCCGAGGAGGGCAATGCGCACGGCTACCGGCGACTCCGTCGCAGGGAACCGTAGAGGGTCGCGAGTTCGATGAAGGCGCGCAGCATCACCCGCGGATGCGCGCCGCTTTGGCGTCCGTGGCGGCGCGGGAAATGGCTGACGGGCACCTGGCAGATCTGGAACCCCGCCTGCCGGGCCCGGACCAGGATTTCCGTATTGACGAAGGCGCCGATGGATTCGATGGGGATCGCCTCGATGACGTCGCGCCGAAAGACCTTGAACGCGCAATCGATGTCGCGAATCCGCAGACCGAACAACGCGCGCACCAGGTTGCCCCAGACGAAAGCGATGACACGGCGTCCCCAGGGGTCCCGCCGCGGGGACCGGAAACCGGCGACGATGTCGAATCGCTTGGCGCGATCGAGCAAGAGTTCGAGTTCGTCCAGGCTGAACTGTCGATCGGCGTCGCTGAAGAAGATCAAATCTCCGCGCGCCGCATACAGCCCGGCTTTCAGTGCCGCACCGTAACCGCGATTGCTTTCGTGGTGAACGCTGCGAATGCGCGGTTCGCGGGCGCGTTTCTCCGCGATGCGTCGCGCGCTGGCGTCGCGGCTGCCGTCGTCGACCACCACGATCTCGAAGTCGCCGGCCAGGCGCTCTCCCAACGCGCACGCGGAATCGAGCAGGGGCCCGATGTTCTCCTCTTCATCGAACACCGGAAAGACGAAGGATAGTTTCGGTCGGTCCGCGACGGGCTTCACTCGAGATATCCCAATGCGCGCAACCGACGGGCGACGCGTTCTTCCTCTTGCGCGCTGTAGCTTACGCGCTCTTTTGTCGCGGGGCTCGCTCCGCGCGGCGGAAGTTCCAGGACGCGGCCCAGCCAATCGGCGACGTGGACCAGTTCCTTCGGGCGAGCGGGCAGACCCTTCCCCGTTTCCGCTGCAATCCAGACCCCCGCGGGCCGGTGCATCCCATTCATGCCCCGCCCGCGTCCGCCGTGCCATTCCGACCGGCGCAGGTCCCGTACGGCGGGACACGGCGCGTCGTCGTTCCACGGGGTGGGAACGACGGCGAGCGCATAGCCGCGATCCAAAGCGGGCTCGACCACGATGTCGGGTGCGCGGTCCACGAAGGGTCCCGCGTAGACTTCCTCTCGCCGCCGCGCTGCGGCGATGACGGGCCCGCCCTCGGGAAGTTTCCAATCGAGCAGCGCATCGATCACCGCCTGGCGTGTCCGCTCGTAGTCCGCGGAGTCCACGCAACCGGATGCCTCCCGGCCCCGCAGGTTGATCCAGATTCCGGGTTGCGTGTTGGCTTCCTCGGAGAAGGCCGCGCTGCGCGACCAATCGAAACCACCGAAGCGCGCGGCGCTCTCCCAACGCGCGGCAGCCGGGCGCACTCTTCGGAAGATGGCCTGGGCGACACGCGGAGGAAGGTTTCGCAACAGCGCGTCGCGCGCCGAGCGCGCCCACCCGTCGAGCCCGCGCGGCGCCCGAAACAACAGACCGCAATCCGCGAGCCGCTGGTTCAGATGAATGACGCGCGCTGCAGCGCCGCCGTTGCCGTGATCTGAAAGCACGACCGCCAGGCCGTCTTCGCCGAACGCGTCCACGAGCTCCGCGCAGGCCCGGTCGAGTCGTTCGTAGACGGCCTCGATGGCACCGCGCCGGGCGGCACTGGCGGTCGGGTCGTGACGTGGTGAAGCGTCGTCGTGGTCGCGCCAGAAGTGGTGCGCCACGGTGTCGCTTTCGGAAAACACCACGGTCATGAAGTCCGGTGCGCCGCATTGAGCGATGGCTTCCCGGGCGAAGGCGAGCTTGCGATCGATGCGGTCGAGAATCACCTGCACGGCTGCATCGTGCCAACCCGCGTCGTCCGCGCCTTCGTCGAGCTTGGGTGTCATCCACGGTCCCACGCGTTTGGCGATCGCCAGGTAGCGCGCGGGGTCACTCGAAAGGGAGGCGTCGGATCCGGTAGAAACCGGTGCGTCGAAGCCGGGGACGACGAAGCCGCGGAGTTTTTCCGTGGGGTAGGTACCGGGAACACCGAGGGCGATCACGCGCTTCCCGGCCGCTTCCGCGCGCGCCAAGATCGAGCTTCCGGCCCGATCACTCGCGTTGGCAAAACGCACGCGGTACGCGCCCGGTACTTTTTGCGTGAAGTCGAACAACCCGTGCTCGCCCGGGTCGAGCCCCGTGAGAAAAGAAGACCAGGCCGGGAAGCTCATGGGCGGAACCGTGCTCTGGAGATCGCCCGCGTCTCCTATCTCCATCCAGCGTGCGAGGGTGGGCAGGCGTCCGGCCGCGACCATGGGCCCGATGACGTCGAAGCTGGCACCGTCGAGGCCCAGTACGAGAACGCGACGCGGCAAGGGGGGTTACTCCAGGTTTTGGATGATCGCCTCGGTGATCTGGTCCAGGTTCGCGGGGCCACCCAGGTCCCCGGTTCGATTGCGGGGCTCCGAAAGTGTGACGTGCACCGCGCGTTCGACATTCGAAGCGGCCTGCATGTGCCCGAGGTGTCGCAACATGGCCGCCCCGGAGAGGACCAACGCCACGGGATTCGCCACGCGTTTGCCCGCGATATCGGGCGCGCTTCCGTGGACCGCTTCGAACACTGCACAATCTTCGCCCACGTTGGCGCCGGGGACCACGCCCAAACCGCCCACCAGGCCCGCGCACAGATCCGACAGGATGTCGCCGTACAGATTCTCGAGCAGCAGCACGTCGAACTGGGACGGGTTGCGAACCAACTGCATGGCGCAATTATCGACGATCAGTTCGCGGTATTGGATGTCCTGGTAATCGCGCGCCACCTTGCGTGCGCATTCGAGGAAGAGCCCATCCGTGAGCTTCATGATGTTGGCTTTGTGGATCGCGGCGACTTCGCGTCGACCCTCGCGCCGGGCGAGCTCGAAGGCGTAGCGGGAGATCCGCATGCACGCGTGTTCGGTACAAATCTTCAGACTCTCCACGATGCCCGGTGCCACGCGGTGTTCGAGACCGGAATAGAGGCCTTCGGTGTTTTCGCGCACGACGATCAAGTCGACATCCTTGAAGGGAGAATCGACGCCCGGGATGTTGCGCACCGGGCGGACGCAAGCGTAGAGATCGAGGGACTGGCGCAAGACGACATTGGCACTGCGAAAGCCGTGACCGATCGGGGTCGTGATGGGACCCTTGAGCGCTACCCCGGTTTTCCGGATGGCGTTGAGGACTCCCTCGGGTACGACCGAGCCGTACTTGGCGAGGACTTCGGCACCGGCCTCGACGGGTTGCCATTCGATCGCAACCCCGCTGGCGTCCAGCACCTGGGTTGCAGCATCGCAGACCTCGGGCCCGATCCCGTCGCCGGGAATCAGGGTGATGATTTCGGATTCGCTCGACATGGCCCTCACTCCCTTCTATATTGCCGCCCCTTCACGGCTTTTCTTCGGAGTCCCAACGTGGCTATTGAACTCATTTGCCGCAAGCTCGGCATGACACAGGTCTTCACGGACGGCGGCGAGCGTATTTCCGTCACCGTGCTGGAAGCGGCGCCCAACAGCGTGCTCCAGAAAAAGACTGAAAAAACGGATGGATACAACGCCATCCAGCTCGGCGGGCTCGATCGTCGCCCCAAGAATACGCCGAAACCCCTGCGGGGACATTTCGACAAAGCCAAGGTCGCACCGAAACGGGTTCTGCGCGAGAGCCGTTTGAGCGCCGAGGAAGTCGAGGGCTACGAGGTTGGCCAGGAGATCAAGGTCGACCTATTCAGCCAAGGTCAGCGCGTGGACGTGATCGGCACCTCCAAGGGCCGCGGATTCGCGGGTGTGGTGAAACGCCACAATTTCGCGATCAAGAAGCGCACCCACGGTACCCACGAATCCTTCCGCCACGGTGGCTCCATCGGCGCCGGCGCCTATCCCGGCAAGGTGATCAAGGGCCTCAAGATGCCGGGCCAAATGGGCCAGGAACGGATCACGACCCGCAATCTCGAAGTCGCGAAGATCGACGCGGAGAACAATCTGATCTTCATCCGCGGCGCCGTACCGGGCCACAAGAACGGGGTCGTCTGCATCCGCTCCGCCGTGGCGTCCCACTAGCCGGACCCGCTGGCCTACCAACGCAAGGACCATTTCCATCAGCGCGCCAAGCGCGAGGGATTTCGGTCGCGCGCCGCCTACAAACTGCTCGAACTCCAGAAGCGACACCGGTTGCTCCGCAAGGGCCAACGCGTGGTCGACCTGGGCTGCTGGCCGGGCGGTTGGCTGCAGGTGGCCGCCGCCGAGGTGGGCTCGGGGGGGCGCGTGGTCGGGGTCGATCGGGCTGCGATCGACCCGCCGCTCACGAATGCGAACGTGTTCGCCTTTACGGCCGACCTGGCGGAAGCCGGGCTGGCGGAGCGGATTCGGGAGTCCTTGGGGGGGCCGGCGGATCTGCTTCTCTCCGATGCCGCGCCCAAGCTGACGGGGATCCGAATCACGGATCGCGCCAGGGAGGAAGAACTGCTCGAGGCCGTGGGCGGGCTGCTTCCCGACCTGCTCAAACCCGGCGGGACCGCCCTCGTCAAGATTCTCGAGAGCCCGGAAGCCCAGGCCTGGATCCGCACCTGGGGTAGACGCTTCGACAAGAAGAAGACCGTCAGCACCGAAGCCAAGCGCCAGGGGTCCTCGGAAAAGCACTGGTTTGCCCAGGGGTTCCGCGCCTAGTTCGGAACTATGCGAACACGTTCGCTAAGTCGCATTGGCCCGCGGAGCCCGATATTCTCCGCGTCGAAGGAGATCCACACCGTGTCCGACCGTCCGTTTTCGATTCTGGGTCTGCAACAGATCGCCGTGGGGGGGCTCGACAAAGGCGCGCTCCGAAAGCTCTGGGTCGACACCCTGGGGCTGCGCGCGGAGGGCAACTTCCGCAGCGAGTCGGAGAATGTGGACGAGGACATCGCGGTTGCGGGGGCGGGCCCGTTCCAAGTGGAAGTCGACCTCATGCAACCCATCGACCCGGAGAAGCGGCCCAAGGTTCACGACCCGGCCCTCAATCATGTGGGCTTGTGGGTGGACGATCTGAAGGCGGCGGTGACGTGGCTCGAAGGTCGAGGTGTGCGCTTCACGCCCGGTGGGGTTCGCCGCGGGGCGTCGGGTCACGACGTCTGCTTCATCCATCCCAAGGGAAATCCCGACGCGCCGATCGGTGGCGAGGGGGTTCTCATCGAGCTCGTTCAAGCGCCGCCCGAAGTCATCGAAGCGCACCGCCTGGCCGCCGGCTAGCCGAACCGGAATCCGCTCGGTGGAAAACCCGGCGCCTCTGGAGTCCTCGACCCAGAGCCGGGGATTCGTGTGTCGAGAAATCTGGACCGCATCAAGCCCACAACCGAATCGGACGAATTGAATGAATTGGCAGCGCTCGTCGCTTGCCCAATCACTGTGGGGTTTTCGCCATGACTCATCCGTTGAAAGAGATCCAGCGCTTCGGCCAAAGCATTTGGTACGACAACATCCGCCGCGGACTCATCACCTCCGGCGAGCTCAGCGCCATGTTGGAAGAAGACGGCCTGATGGGCGTCACCTCGAACCCCGCCATCTTCGAGAAGGCGATCGCGGGCAGTCCCGATTACGACCCCGCCACCAAGGCCCTGGTCGCTCAGGGAGTGGGGGACGCCAAGGCGCTGTTCGAAGCCCTGGCGATCGAGGACATCCAGCTCGCCGCCGACGTCCTGTTGCCCGTCTACGAGCGCACCGGCGGACGCGACGGTTACGTGAGCCTCGAAGTCTCGCCCTACCTCGCCAACGACACCGAGGGAACGATCGCCGAAGCGCGGCGTCTGCGGGCAGCGGTGGGCCGCGACAACGTCATGATCAAAGTGCCCGCCACGCCGGCCGGTATTCCCGCCATCGAGGCATTGATCGGCGAGGGAACCAACGTCAACGTCACCCTGCTATTTGCCGTCTCCGCCTATGCGGACGTCGCCAACGCCTATATGGCGGGACTCGAACGTTTCGCCGCAGCGGGTGGGGACCTCTCTCGCGTGGCCAGCGTGGCGAGTTTCTTCATCAGCCGGATCGACTCGCTCGTTGACGAGAAACTCTCCCAGGAACTCGACGCGACGACGGACGAAGCGCGCCGCACGCAGCTCAAGGGTTTGGTGGGCAAGATCGCCATCGCCAATGCGAAGCTCGCCTACGGGCACTACAAAGATCTGTGTGACAGCGATCGCTGGCAGGCGCTGGCCGCGCAGGGCGCCCAGACCCAGCGCCTGCTGTGGGCCAGCACGGGCACGAAGAATCCCAAGTACCCCACTACCCTGTACGTCGATGAATTGATCGGCCCCGACACCGTCAATACGGTACCGGCGGAAACCTATTCGGTCTTCAAGCAAACGGGGCGGCCTCGCCCCAGTTTGACGGACAACTGGGCGGAGAGCCTCGAAGCGGCGCGCGAGGCGTTGGCGAACCTGGCCTCCGTGGGGATCTCGATCAAGGAAGTCACCGAATTCCTGCTCTCCGACGGAGTGCAGAAATTCTCCGACGCTTTCGACACACTCCTGGGTGCAGTGGAAAAGAAACGACAAGCACTATTGGGGGGAGACTTGGCCCGACAGACGGCGAGCTTCGGCGATGCGGAATCCGACGTCCGAACCACCCTCGAGGCCTGGCGCGTGGGCGGCAACGTGCGGCGTCTGTGGAACGCGGACAAAACCCTTTGGACCAATGCGGACGAAGACCAGTGGCTCGGTTGGCTGCACGCCGTCGACGGATTCGCGGATCACACGGAGCACCTGGAAAAGATCGTTGCCGACGTGAAGGCGGCGGGCTTCCGTCACTGCGTCCTGATGGGAATGGGGGGCTCGAGCCTGTGCCCGGATCTGTTCGCGCGGACGTTCGGCAAGCTCGAAGGCTTTCCCCAGCTGCACGTGCTCGACTCGACGGTTCCCGCCCAGGTGCGCACGATCGAGGAAGCCATCGACATCGCGAACACGATCTTCATCGTTCCCTCCAAATCCGGCGGGACCATCGAACCCAACATGTTCCTGCAGTACTTCCTCGGCAAGGTGAAGGAAGTGGTGGGTGAGGAAGAGGCGGGTTCGCGCTTCATCGCGATTACGGATCCCGGGACGAAGCTCCACCAGGTCGCGAAAGACGCGCGCTTCCGACACATCGCCCACGGCGTGCCGAGCATCGGAGGTCGCTTCTCGGCGCTCTCCAACTTTGGCATGGTGCCGGCGGCCATCATGGGTCTCGACGTGCCCGACTTCCTGCACCGCACGGAGATCATGGTGCAGTCGTGTTCGTCCGTCGTTCCGCCGGAAGAGAACCCCGGCGTCTCTTTGGGCATCGCGCTCGGCACCCTCGCCAAGCAAGGCCGCGACAAGGTGACGTTCGTGACGGCACCCGAGATCGGCACCCTCGGTGCCTGGCTCGAGCAGTTGATCGCGGAATCGACCGGTAAGTCCGACACCGGACTCATTCCCGTCGACGACGAGCGCGTGGGTGCACCGGAGGTGTACGGCAACGATCGCGTGTTCGTGCAGTTGCAACTCCAATCCAAGCCGAATCCGGACCAGGACGCGGCGGTCGATGCCCTCGAAAACGCCGGACACCCGGTAGTGCGCATCACCCTGGAAGAGGCCATGGACCTGGGACAGGAAATGTTCCGCTGGGAGATTGCGACGGCGGTGGTGGGCGCGGTGTTGGGCATCAACGCCTTCAACCAGCCCGACGTGGAAGCCGCCAAGGTTGCGGCGCGCAAGCTCATGACCGCCTACGAAGAATCCGGAAGCTTGCCGGCCGAGACGCCGATCCTCGAAGAGGGTGGGATCGCGCTCTACGCCGACGAGCGAAACGCGGCGGAGCTGCGCAGCGCGGCGAACGGAGAAAGTGTCGAGGCGTTTCTCGCGGCGCACTTCTCGCGGCTCGGGGCCGGCGATTACTTCGCGCTCAACAGCTACGTGGAGATGAACGAGGACAACCACCGCGCGCTCCAGAGCCTGCGCCACACCGTGCGCGACTGCGCCCGCGTGGCGACGACGCTGGGTTTCGGACCGCGTTTCCTCCACAGCACGGGCCAGCTCCACAAGGGCGGACCCAACAGCGGAGTGTTCCTGCAAATCACTTCCGATGATGCCGAGGATCTCGAGATCCCCGGTCAGCGCTTCAGCTTCGGAGTCTTGAAAGCCGCTCAGGCCCAGGGGGACTTCGAGGTTCTCGCCGGGCGGGGGCGACGCGCACTGCGCGTGCATCTCGGCGCCGACGTCGGTCGCGGTCTATCGCAACTTGCGGAGCTGGTTGAAAAGCTTCTCCGCTAACCCGCGGTTCCCCGCCGCCAAAAGGATGCTGCAATGAGCGAAGTGCGTGATATCGAGCGCAAGGCAATCAATACGATTCGCACCCTATCCATGGACGCCGTCCAGGCCGCGAACTCGGGCCACCCGGGAACCGCCATGGCGATGGCGCCGGTGGTCTACACCCTGTGGTCGCGTTTTCTGCGCTTCGATCCCGGCGATCCCATCTGGCCGGACCGCGATCGCTTCGTGCTTTCGATCGGTCACGCATCGATGCTCTTGTATTCGGCCCTGCACCTGGGCCAGGTCAAAGCCGTCAACTCCGCCTACGAACAGTTGGGCGAGCTCTCGGTGCCCCTCGACGACATTCGCAATTTCCGTCAGCTCGACAGCCGTTGCCCGGGTCATCCGGAATACCGTTGGACCTCGGGCGTCGAGACGACGACGGGGCCCCTGGGACAGGGCGTTGCGACGAGCGTCGGAATGGCGAGCGGCGCGCGCTGGATGGCGGATTACTTCAATAAGCCGGGCTTCGACATGTTCGGTTACGACACCTATGCCCTGTGCGGCGACGGTTGCCTGATGGAAGGCGTGTCCGCCGAGGCGGCATCCCTCGCCGGTCACCTGGGTCTCGGCAACCTGTGCTGGATCTACGACAACAACAAGATCACCATCGAGGGCCACACGGATTGGTCCTTCAGTGAAGACGTGGCGACGCGCTTCATGGCCTACGGCTGGAACGTGACGCGCGTGGGCGACGCCAACGATGTGGCGATGCTCGAGCGCGCCTTCGACAATTTCCGGAACACGACGGATCGTCCGACCCTGATCGTGGTCGACAGCCACATCGCCTTCGGTTCGCCCAACAAGCAGGACACCAGCGCGGCGCACGGAGAACCCCTGGGCGAAGAAGAAATTCGCCTCACCAAGCGCAATTACGGTTGGCCGGAAAACGAACAATTCCTCGTGCCCGACGACGTGGTCGACCACTTCGCCGAGGTGTTCGGCAAGCGCGGACACGAAGCGCGCGAATCGTGGATCCAGAAGTTCGACGCCTACAAGCAGGCGCACCCGGAGCTGGCGGATCA
This sequence comes from Deltaproteobacteria bacterium, assembly GCA_029261875.1. Lineage (GTDB taxonomy): Bacteria > Myxococcota_A > UBA9160 > UBA9160 > JAJDAL01 > JAJDAL01. The sequence continues at coordinate 41,313 of JAJDAL010000042.1, read as the reverse complement.
ACTGTTCCGCATGCAGAAGCGACAGCTGCCGGAAAACTGGGATCGCGATCTCCCGACCTTCGAAGCCGACCCCAAGGGTCTGGCGGGACGCCAGGTCTCGGGCGAGGTGTTGAACATCATCGCCCAGAGCGTGCCCTGGCTGATCGGTGGCTCCGCGGATCTCGCGCCCTCGACCAAAACGCGCCTCACGTTCGACGGTGCCGGCGATTTCTCGGCGGATAATCCCGGGGGGCGAAACTTCCATTTCGGTGTCCGGGAACACGCCATGGGATCCATCCTGAACGGACTTTCCCTCACGAAAGTACGGCCTTACGGATCGGGCTTCATGATCTTCAGCGATTACGCGCGGCCCGCGATTCGGCTTTCGTCCATCATGGAACTGCCGGTGATTCACGTTTTTACCCACGACTCCATCGGTGTGGGCGAAGATGGACCCACGCACCAGCCCATCGAGCAATTGGCTTCCCTGCGCGCGATACCGGGGCTCATCACGATGCGCCCGGGAGATGCAAACGAAGTCGTGGAGGCCTGGCGCGTCATCATGGAGCTGCGTCATGAGCCCGTGTCCTTGATTCTGTCGCGTCAGAACATGCCGACGCTGGATCGCACCCGGTACGCACCGGCCTCGGGCGTTGCCCAGGGCGCCTACGTGCTGGCCGATGCGGAAGGGGGAAACCCCGAAGTCGTGTTGATGGCGAGCGGCAGCGAAGTGGGCTTGTGCGTCGAAGCCTTCGAGCAGCTCACGTCGGAAGGAATTCGGGCCCGCGTCGTCAGTATGCCGTCTTGGGAGCTATTCGAAGCCCAAGATGAGGCCTACCGTAACCGAGTCCTGCCGCCGGACGTCACAGCGCGTGTGGCGGTCGAGCAGGCGTCCACCTTCGGTTGGGGGCGCTACGTGGGGATCACGGGGCAGGTCATCGGCATGGAGACCTTCGGGGCGTCGGCACCCTTGAAGGAACTCCAGAAGAAGTTCGGCTTCACGACCGAAAACGTCGTCGGAGCCGTCAAGGCGCAACTCGCCGCACAGGGTCGCGTTTAGAGCGGGGACCATGGATATCTCGGAGCGGGCACTCGATTTCGTCGAAGACGGCCACACCCTGGGGCTGGGGACCGGGCGCGCCGCCACGGCGTTCGTTCAGGCCCTGGCGGATCGCGTGAAGGCCGGATTGCGAATTCGCGGGGTGCCGACCTCCGACGCCACGGAACAGTTGGCGCGCCAGCTCGGGATCGAGCTGGTGGCCCTGGAAGATGCGGGCGAGATCGACGTCTGCATCGACGGCGCCGACGAAGTGGATCCCCGACTCGATCTGATCAAGGGCTACGGCGGGGCGCTGGTGCGCGAAAAGATCGTGGCCGCTTCCTCCCGAAAACTGGTGATTTTGGTCGGATCCGAGAAGGTCGTTTCAGTTTTGGGCGAGCGTGGCCGACTTCCCGTGGAGGTTGTGCCCTTCGGTGTGTCGCTGTGCCGGCGGCGCCTGGCGGAGCTGGGCATGCAGAGCGAGGTCCGACAAGCCGATGGCGAGGCCCTCGTGACCGACAACGGCAACTGGATTCTCGATTGCCGCGTGTCGGCCATCGAAGATCCCGCCGCGATGGATGCGGCGATTCTTTCGATTCCCGGCGTGCTGGGGACCGGAATTTTTGCGGGAATGGCTGACGCGGTCCTCGTTCAGGATGGGGACGAGGCGCAAGTACGAACCCGAGGGAACGCCAGCTAGTCGCATCGCGGCGTCGCGGGCCAAAGGAGCGAAACGTGCAGATTGGAATGATCGGTTTGGGAAAGATGGGTGCCAACATGGTGCGCCGCCTGATGAAGGACGGCCACGAATTGGTCGTCTTCGATCGCAGTCCGGAAGCGGTGGAGCAGCTCGCGGAAGAAGGGGCAACCCCGGCCACCACGCTCCAAGAATTCGTCGATGCGCTCCACAAGCCCCGCGCCGCTTGGGTGATGGTTCCCTGCGGTGATCCCACCGAAGAAACCGTGCAAGCCCTCGCGGATTTGATGAGCAAGGGCGACATCATCATCGACGGTGGAAACTCGAATTTCAAAGACGATGCCCGGCGCGCCAAGGAACTGGCACCGCGCGGTATCGAGTACGTCGATGCGGGAACCAGCGGTGGCGTCTGGGGCATCGACCGCGGTTACTGCCTGATGATCGGCGGTTCGAAGGAAGCCGTGGGTCATCTCGATCCGATCTTCAAGACCCTGGCGCCGGGACGTGGCGACATTCCCGCCACGCCGGGACGCGAGCATTGGGAGAGCACCGCGGACCAGGGGTATCTCCACTGCGGACCCGCCGGTGCCGGTCACTTCGTGAAGATGGTCCACAACGGGATCGAGTACGGAATCATGCAGGCCTATGCCGAAGGTTTCGACATCTTCAAGAACGCGACGTGTGAAAACCTTCCGGAAGAGATTCGCTACGACCTGAACCTGCCCGACATCGCCGAAGTCTGGCGCCGCGGCAGCGTGGTGGGTTCGTGGCTGTTGGACCTGACCGCCATGGCGCTCGCCGAGAACCCCACCCTCGAAAACTACTCGGGCCACGTGGCGGATTCGGGCGAAGGACGTTGGACCGTCCAAGCGGCCGTGGAAGAAGCCGTGCCGGCGGATGTTCTGACCGCTGCACTTTACGTTCGATTCCGTTCGCGCCAAGAGCACACCTTCGCGGAGAAGGTGCTCTCGGCCATGCGCGAAAAGTTCGGCGGACACGTCGAGAGCAAGTAAGAGGAGGATGGGATGCCCGAGGCACCCGCCGAGCAGCCGCAGGAAAACCCGCTGAACGCCATTGCGGAAAAAGGACTCGCGCCCGAGCCGTGTTCCATCGTCATCTTTGGTGGCGGTGGAGACCTGGCCAAGCGCAAGCTTTTGCCCGCTCTCTACAATCTGAAGCTCGACGGTGTACTTCCCGAGAACTTCTGTGTTGTCGGGATGGCGCGCACCGAACGCAGCGACGAGGAGTTCCGCAGCTTTGCGCGGGAAGGCCTCGAGAAGTTTTCGCGCCAGGATCTCGACGCCCAACAATGGGCGGAGTACGAACGCGCGCTCTTCTATGTGCCGGGGTCGTTCAGTGATCCCGCCGCGATCGCGCGCTTGAAGGAGAAGCTCGAGGAAGTCGAGCCGCAGCTGGGCGTACCGGGCAACCGCATCTTCTACCTCTCGATTCCGCCCAGCGGGATCGCGCCCTGCGTCGAGCAACTGAAGCGCGCGGGTTTGATCACGCCCACGGACGAGAAGGGACCCTTCAGTCGCGTGATCGTGGAGAAGCCCATCGGTCACGACCTCGCCAGCGCCCAGGAGATCAACGGCGCCGTCTCCGACGTGCTGGACGAAAGTCAGGTGTTCCGCATCGATCACTACCTCGGCAAAGAGACGGTTCAGAACATCTTGGTGATGCGCTTTGCCAATTCGATCTTCGAGCCCCTCTGGAACCACAAGTACATCGATCACGTGCAGATCACCGTGGCGGAAGAAGAGGGGGTCGGCACGCGCGCGGGGTATTACGAAGAATCCGGAGCCATGCGGGACATGGTGCAGAACCACATCCTGCAACTCTTGTGCTTGACCGCCATGGAACCGCCCTGGTCCGTGCAGGCGGGCGTCATCCGCGATCACAAGATGGAAATTCTCAATTGCTTGCGTCCGATTCAAGGCGCCGATGTGGCGAGCCACGTGATCCGCGCCCAATACAGCGCCGGAAACCACAACGGCGTCGAGGTGCCGGGCTACCGTCGGGAAGCGGGTGTCGCGGCGGATTCCATCACCGAAACCTACGTGGCCCTCAAGGTCTTCGTCGACAACTGGCGTTGGGCGGGCGTTCCGTTCTACATCCGCACGGGCAAGCGGTTGCCGAAGCGAGCCAGCGAGATCGCGGTGCAGTTTCGCGACGTGCCGCCGATCTTGTTCAACACGAATCAAAGCCAGCCCGTGCAACCCAACGTGCTGCGCCTGCGCATCCAGCCCGACGAGGGACTGTCCATGCGAATCTGCAGCAAGTTACCCGGGCCGAAGGTGCAATTGCGGCCGGTCGAAATGGACTTCCAATACGGGGATGCCTTCACGGGTCAATCGCCGGAAGCCTACGAGCGCCTGCTCTTGGACGTCATGGCGGGCGACGCGACGCACTTCATGCGCCGCGACGCGGTCGAAGTTTCCTGGACCTGGATCCAGAACCTGCTCGACGCCTGGCGCCAGGGCGGAGAACGCTGGCTGCCGGAATACAGCGCGGGCACCTGGGGTCCCGTGGAAGCCGATCGCATGATCGACGCCGATGGAAGGAAGTGGAGGACCGTATAGTGACCGGGGACTCGGGTCCCGGTTTCTGGTCCTGCACGAATTCTTCGGTCGCGTCTTCCACACGCGCGCACGCAGGGGCATCGCGATGAAGATCCAACGCTTCGAGGACGCCCTCGCCATCAGTCGCGCGGCGGCATCCGAATTCGTTCGCTTGGCCGCAGATGCGATCCGCGAGCGCGGCATGTTCAGCGTCGCATTGTCGGGCGGTTCGACGCCCAAGCGCATGTTCGAGATCTTGGCGGATCCCCCCCTGAGCGAGCGCGTCGATTGGAGCCGCGTCCACGTCTTCTGGGGCGACGAACGATCCGTCCCGGCGGACCACGAAGATTCGAACTTTCGCATGGCGCGTGAAGCGTTGTTGAGCCGGGTGCCGATTCCGGCGGATCACGTACACCGCATGCAGGCCGAGCGCGAAGACAAGGTGGCGGCGGCGAGCGACTACGCCCATGAAATTGCGCGCGTATTCGGCTGTGCCCCGGACGGAAAACCTCCGGTCTTCGATCTGGTGTTACTGGGGATGGGCCCCGACGGCCACACCGCATCCCTGTTTCCCGAGACCGAAGCCCTGGGGGAACGCTCGCGCTGGGTCGTGCCGAACTTCGTGCCGAAGTTCGACACGTACCGCATGACGCTCAGTGCGCCGTTTCTCTCCAACGGCCGGGAGATTCTCTTCCTGGTCGCCGGAGCAGACAAGGCTTCGGTCCTGGCGGAGGTGCTCGAAGGTCCGCGGGACAGCCAGCGGCTACCGTCTCAATTGATCGAACCCACCGGGGGTAGCCTGCGTTGGTTCGTGGATCGTGCGGCGGGAGCCGCCCTCTCGGATCGGAGTGAAGCGTGATTCTTGCCGGGGATATCGGGGGAACCAAGACCGTATTGGCGATCTGCAAAGAGTCGCCGGACGGACCGGTGTTCGTGCGCGAGGAGCGCTATGCGAGCGCGGACTACGACAGCCTGGAAGCCATCGTGCGCGAGTTTCTCGCGGCGGAAAAAGGCGTGGATCTGCGCGCGGGGTGTTTCGGTGTGGCGGGAGCCGTGGTCGGTGGACGCTCGCAAGCCACCAACCTGCCCTGGGTGATGGAAGAAAGTTCGCTCGCCGTCGTCAGCGGAACGTCGCGCTTCAAGCTCCTGAACGATCTCGAAGCCATGTCGCTGGGAATGCTGACCCTGGGCCGCGAGGATCTCGCGGTCCTGAATCCCGGAAAGCACGAACCCAAGCGCGGGAACGTGGTGGTGATCGCCGCTGGCACCGGGCTAGGCGAAGCGATGTTGTACTTCGACGGAACCCGCCATCACCCCATGGCGTCCGAAGGCGGCCACGCGGATTTCGCGCCCCAAACGGATCTTCAGCTCGATCTCCTGCGTTATCTGCGCGACAAGTTCGGCGGCCACGTGAGCTGGGAGCGCGTGCTCTCGGGGCCCGGGCTCTACAACGTCTATTGTTTCTTGCGCGATACGGGCATCGAAGAGGAGCCCCGTTGGTTGGCGGAAGAGCTGGCGGAAGGCGACCCCAACGTCTCCATTACGCGCGTCGGTCTCGAAGGGAAAGCGGCCCTGTGTATCCGCGCGCTCGAATTGTTCTCGAACCTCTATGGCGCCGAGGCGGGCAACATGGCGCTGCGCTCCATGGCGATTGGCGGTGTCTATGTGGGCGGCGGCATCGCACCGAAGCTCCGCTCGGCCCTCGAAAACGGCAGCTTCATGACCGGGTTTACGGACAAGGGGCGCTTCCGCGATTTCCTGTCTCGGGTTCCGGTCTCCATCTGTTTGAATCCCCGGACCCCGCTTCTGGGCGCCGCCCACCACGCGCTGAATCTCTAGAAGCGCAGTCAATTCGCTGCACCTGCAGCGGAGAAGCTGCGTTTCGGCGTACGGATCCTGCACCTAAGTTGCTGATTCTTATCGATTTTCTGTCTCGGCACGACAGTTGCTTTTCCACCTCGGCATGCAGACCACTAAACTGTTTGGACGAGCCGAAGGGTCGGGTCCCCCGGCACCTTCGAAATGGGGCGACGCCATGCGAGGTCATCGGAATTGGCAAGAGCGACACCGCGATTGGCAGCGTCGCCATAGCGAGTGGCAGCGCCGGGCGAAGCAGACCGGGGACTGGTCCTGGCAGGGATTTCCCCTGTGGAAAGAAGGTTCGCGTTCTCTCGAGTCGCCGCCGGCGCCGGTAGCGCCTCCGCGCCGGGAGCGAAAACGCAAACGGAAGAAAGGCAAACCCGAGCTCAGCGCCGAGGAGCGGGCGTACAAAGAAGCGCAACGCGCCGTCAATGCCCGCATCGGTTTCATCTTTCACTTCATTCCGTACCTGACGACGTGTCTGTTTCTCACCGTCGTGGCGGGATTTCGGGTGGCGATGATCGTCGCACTGTCCTGGGGCATCGGCGTCGCGTCCCACGCTTTCGCGGTCATCGTTCCGCAGTTGCGCCGGCGCTGGATCAACGACGAGGTCGGCAAGCGACTGCACAACAGCGTGACCGAGGAGCGTCGGACGCTGCACGGCGAACACTCGCGATCCCTCGAGCAGCTTTCGGCCTCCATCGCCCACGAGATCCGAAACCCGATTACCGCCGCCAAGAGTCTCGTTCAACAGATGGGCGAGGACCCCGCCGCCGGGGAGAACATCGAATACGCGCGTGTGGCCCTGGACGAACTCGAACGTGTGGAACGTTCGGTCTCGCATCTGCTCCGCTACGCGCGCGAAGAAGAGCTGGAACCCAAACCCATGCGCATGATGGACGTGGTGGAATCCAGCATCGAGGCGCTCCAGGAACGCTTGGCGAATAGCCCGGTGGTCGTCCATCACGAAGTCGACAGCCCCGGAGAAATGAAGGGCGATGCCGACAAGCTGCGCCGGGTGCTCATCAACCTCGTCAGCAATGCGGCCGACGCCCTGGAAGAAAGCGGCGTCGCCAACCCCCGCGTCGATGTGTTGTCGGGTGAGAACCTGGCGGGCACGGAAGTGTGGGTGCGGGTCAAGGACAACGGGCCCGGAATGGATGCCCAGAGTCTCGATCGGGTCTTCCAACCTTTCTATACCTCGAAGGACAAGGGAACGGGCCTGGGCCTCGCCATATCCAAGAAACTCGTGGACGCCCACGGCGGTATGATCGAGGTGAGTACGGTGCCGGGCCAGGGTGCGGAATTCCTGCTCGTGTTTCCCAAGAGCAGCCTAGGAGCCGAAGCGTGATCCCCCACATTCTGATCGTCGAAGACGAACGAGCCATCCAGATTGCGCTATCGGGGTTGCTCAAGCGCGAGGGCTACACGGTCGAGACGACGAGCACCGGGGAAGAAGCCATCGAGCGCATGCGCGAAGATCCCTTCGATCTCGTGCTGACGGATCTCGCTCTGGGGCGCGGCATTTCGGGCATGGACGTATTGCGGGAATCGAAGAAGATTCGATCCGAAGCGGCCGTCATCATGATCACGGCCCACGGTTCCGAAAAGATCGCCGTCGAGGCCATGAAGGCGGGCGCCGAAGAATACGTCCCCAAACCTTTCAACAACGACGAGATCCGGGTGGTGGTGGCCCGGGCGCTCGACCGCACCCGCCTCGAGCGGGAACATCGGCTGTTGCTGGAACGCATCGAACGCGACTACGGCTTCGGTAGCTTGATCGGCAGCGGCCGCGACATGCAGCGGGTGTTCGAAACCATCGGCAAAGTGGCGGAAACCGATCTCACGGTGCTGGTGCGCGGCGAAAGCGGAACCGGAAAGGAACTCGTCGCCCAGGCGTTGCACCAGCGCAGCGCGCGGGGGAAGCGACCCTTCGTGGCCATGAATTGTGCGGCCATCAGTCGTGAGCTGGTCGAGAGCGAGCTCTTCGGTCACGAGAAGGGCGCGTTCACCGGCGCCGACGCCCGGCGCGCCGGGAAGTTCGAGTCCGCCGACGGCGGGACGATTTTCCTCGACGAAATCGGCGACATGCCCCTCGAAACCCAAGCCAAGGTGTTGCGCGTTCTCGAAGAGCGTTCCTTCGAGCGCGTCGGGGGCAACCAACCCATTGCCGTGGATGTTCGCGTCGTGGCGGCCACCCATCGCGATCTCGAAGCCCAGGTGAAGAGCGGAGAGTTCCGGGAAGATCTCTACTACCGGCTGAAGGTCGTCGAGATCCAGATCCCCCCGCTCCGCGATCGCACCGAAGACATCCCCGCCTTGGCGGATCGTTTCCTCGAACAAGTGGCCGAGCGTTTGGACCGCGAGAAGAAAAAGATCACTGCGGCCGCCGTGACGCGCCTCGCCGCCTACGATTGGCCGGGGAACGTGCGAGAGCTGCGCAACGCAGTCGAACAAGCTGCGGTCATGGCCGAAGGCGAGATCGACGAGGCGGATCTCGCCCTGGGGGCATCTGGGGGTTCCGGGAAATCGGTGGGTTCCTCGGGAAATTTCAGCGAAGCCAAGAAGTCCGCGGTGGAAAATTTCGAACGCACGTTTCTCCTCGATGCATTGCGGAGCAACGAGGGCAACATTTCCCGTACCGCGCAAGCGATCGGCATGGTGCGTCAGAGTCTGCAGCAGAAGATTCGCGAACTCGAGCTGCGATCCGAGGATTGGAAATAACCCCACCCCTCTGTCACCCTTTGGATCCCGACGAGGAGGGTCCCATGGGTATCTGGTTCCGACAGGTTCTTTCGCGACGACCGACCTGGGTCAATCTTCTGATGTTCTTCTCCGCCTACATGGCGATCGTCTACGTGCCTTGGGATCTGTTCATCAAGCCGGTTTCCGCCGACGAAGAGGTCTGGTTCGGGATTCTCTTCCACGGGGCTGCGGCCAAGGTTCTCGCGGTCCCGCATTGGCTCGTTTACGCCGCCATGGCCTACGGTTTCTGGCGTTCGCGCCCCTGGGCGTACCCGCTTTCGGCGCTCTACTTCGCGCAGGTGGCCTTCGGGATGTTCATCTGGGGCACCTTCATCGCCGGTGGTCTCGGCGGTTTCATCGCCGGCGTAATTTCCGGCGGCGCCTTTGCGGGGCTCACCCTCGCGCTGTGGAACGAGCGAACGAACGAAGAACGCCAAACCCTGAAGCAGCGCTACGGCGATTGGGCGTTGGTGACCGGTGCCTCCGCGGGGCTCGGCGTCGAGTTCGCCCGAGAGCTGGCGCGCGAAGGGGTCTCCGTCGTACTCACAGCCCGGCGCGAAGACCGCCTGCTGGCGTTGGCTTCGGAGCTCGAGAAGAATTTCAATGTCCAGACCCGCTGTGTCGCCGCGGACCTCACCCAGGCGGATGCCGTGGATCGAATCGTCGAGGCGGTTTCGGACCTCCCCATTGGCATCCTGATCAACAATGCGGGTTTCGGTCACGCGGGTTTGTTCGAGAAGCTCGACGGAGCCCGCTTGCGGGACATGATTCAACTCAATTGCGCGGCCCCGGTCCTGCTCACCCATGCCCTGTTGCCGGCCATGCGCGAGCGCGGACGGGGCGCAATCCTCGTGACCGGATCGATCGCCGGTCGGCAGCCGCTACCGCTGCACGCGGTCTACAGTGCCACCAAGGGTTTCGACCAATTGTTCGGCGAAAGCCTCTGGGGCGAATTGCAGGGATCGGGTGTGGATGTGTTGGTGCTCGAACCCGGACCCACGGCGACCGAGTTTCAAGAGAAGGCGGGAGAAGTGGCCCATGGCGGCGCACCCGCCCGGGACGTCGTGCGCCTCGGCCTCGAGCAATTGGGCGCGCAACCTTCGGTGATTCACGGCTGGTTCAATTGGCTCCGCGCCAATGCGGCCATCCGATTGTTGCCGCGCTCGACGCTCGCCTTGATCGCCAAACAGGTGACGGCGACGCGGGTCGATCCGAAACTCCGCTAGTCGATTCGAGCGTCGGGCGGGAGCTATTCCGCGTATCCGAGGGCGCGCAGCTTCGAGTGATCCTCGGGGGAAATTTCCTGGCGCGCAGCGGGTACGCTCGCGACGGCGTTCTGTTTCAGTGCCAGGAGGCGACCCCGCATGGACTCGGCGCGCGCGGTTTCTCGCTTGCTGAGATCCTGGTCTTCAGCGGCCAGGCGCGTCAGTCGCTCGGTCGCCGTAGAGGTGGCGGGGTCGATGTCGAGCACGTACTTGTAACCGTCGGCCACGAGGCCGATTCGGGGTCGATCGTCCTTCAGATTGGCGAAGTAGACGTCACTCGAGGCACGCGCTGCATCCGGGGCCAACAGATCGCGGCCCCTCGTGTCCGGAGCCGGGGCTCCGCCGGCGCGGGCAAGCAACGTAGCCGATAGATCCATGAGCGAAGCGATGTCGCTGCGTCGCCCGGGTTTCGCGCCGGGCGCGCGAATCAACAGCGGGATATGGACCTGCCCGTCGTCCACGCGTCGGCCGTGGGCGAACCAATAGTCCTCTTCCCCCATGGCTTCCCCGTGGTCCGCAGAGAACAGCACGACCGAACCCCTCCAAGCCGGCAGCGTGCGAACGGTCTTCAGCAGGCGGCCGATCTCCTGGTCCATGTAGTGGACTTCGGCCTTGTAGCCCGCCCGATAGAATGCGACTTCCCTTTCACCGGACAGCACCTGGTAGCGCGGAAGGGCCCCCATCCCGTGGTCATTCTCCGAGATCGCGAGCGTGCGCCGGCCGTCCTCGCGGTTGCGTTCCGCTGCCAGATAGCGCGCGCGACCGTTGCCCGGCGGGGTGTAGGGCCCGTGGGGATCCTGGTAGTGAACCCAGAGAAATACCGGGGCTTTTGCGCTGGGGGGATACTGGGCGAGCGCCTCGAGGGCCGCGTCGGTCGTGAATTGCGCGATGCGTTCCGGATAATCGGGTCGATTGGCTTCGACCTGGGGGAAGCGATCGTCGTAGTGGTCGAAGCCGGCGTGCAACCCGCTGACGCGCCGCAGGATGAAGTTGCTCACGACGGCTGCGGTTCGGTAGCCCAGGCGCCGCAGGGATTCCGCCAGGGTTTGGGTTCCCGGTGGAAGCATCAAGAGGTTGTTCACCATCCCGACCTCGGTCGGGTAGCGCCCGGTGTGCAGCGCCGTCACGGCGGGCAGGGTAAAGGGAGCCGGCGTATAGGCGTGTTCGAAAACCAGGGACTCGGCGGCGAGCGCATCGAGCTGGGGCGTGAGCCAATTGGGATCTCCATAGGTACCCAGATGATCCGCGCGCAGCGTGTCGGCGGTGATGAGGAGCAGCAGCGGCGGTTGCTCGACGGTGCCCGCATTCGGTTGACGACCGATCGCACCGATCACAAGGATCGCAAGCACGATTGCAACGCGTCTCATTCCGCATACCCCAGAGCGCGAAGTCGCGCTTGTTCGATTTCGGAGAGGTATTGAGCACGCGCCGCATTCCCATTGGGAATCTCCTGTTGTACCTCGGCGAATACACGTCGCATTCGCTCGACGACCTCCGGGAGTTCCTCGGACAACTCGTGCGCCTCGCCCAGGGGACGAAACAATTCTTCTTTGAGACCCGCGGCGGATCCGTCCGCGGTGACGATGTATTTGAAATCCCGCGTCACGATTCCCATCCTTGGCAAGCGGGAGTTGAAGTTCGCGACAAAGAGTCTGGCATCGCGTCGCGCGGCCCCGAACTGCACGAGGTTTCGGCTGCGAGAATCCGGCGGCGACTCGCCCGCAAGGCCCAACAAGGTGGCGAATACGTCTACCACGCTGGCAGCATCACTGCGTGTGCCGGCAGTTTGTCCCGGCACCTGAATCAGCATTGGGATTCGCATCTGGGCATCGCTCAGGTACATCCCGTGTCCGAACCAGTAGTCGTCCTCTCCCAGTCCTTCACCGTGATCGGCAGTAAAGACGATCGCGGTTCTCTGCCGGGGAACGCGCCCGCGTACCCCCGCCAGGAAGCGACCGATTTCCTGGTCCACGTATTCGACTTCACCCTTGTAGCCCGCTCGGTAGTAGGCGACTTCGTTGTGGCCCGCCTCGAATTGATATCGAGGAATTCGGCCTTGGGGATCTTGGTTTCCGGAGAGCTCGAGCGTTTGCCTTCCGTCGGGTTTCGCTCTCTCTGACTCGATGTGACGCTCACGCCGGTTCCCAGGAGGGCGGTAGGGTCCATGGGGATCCTGGTAGTGAACCCAGAGGAAGATCGGCTGTTCGCGAGATTCCAGGAGGCCGTCCAAGAGCGCGAGCGCGGCGTCCGTCGTGTCGACGCCAATTCGTTCGGGGTCGGGCCGATGGGCTTCGAGTTGGGGGTAGCGATCGTCGTAGTGGTCGAAGCCGCGAGCGAGTCCGGAGCTGCGGCGCAACACGTAGTTGCTCACCACCGCACCCGTTCGCCAACCGAGGGATCGAAGGTGTTGCGCGAGAGTCCGGGTTTCTTCGGGAAGCAACAAGCGGTTGTTCACGATTCCCAGCTCGCGGGGATAGCGGCCGGTCTGAATGGCGGTGATCGAGGGCAGCGTGAAGGGCGCCACGGTGTAGGCGCGTTGGAACACCAGGGATTCGGCGGCGAGGGCGTCGAGGGTGGGGGTGAGTCCGTCGGTGTTCCCGTAGGCGCCCAGATGGTCGGCTCGCAGGGTGTCGACGGTGATGAGGAGCAGCAAGTCGATTTGCGGGGAGCGCTGGACCATCAGCGGGATCGCGACCGCGGCTGCGATCCCGGCGAGGATCACGCCCCCAAGCGTTTTGCGCATGCGCCCCGAGACAGCCATGGGGAACGGTTACAGAATCGAACGCGGCCCGTCAGGCGCCGCGCTCTCGCATGTAGGTGTTGGCGAGGGCATCCACGTATTCGTTCCAGCGGGAGCCGTCGTGGGCTTTGATCCAGCGCAGTTCGACGTCCGGGTGGGAGCCTGCCAGGCGGTACAGGGCCTGGACCCGCTCCAGGTTCGCGATCGGGCCGCCCTTGCGTCGCCACCCGCGTTGCTCCCAGGCGGGAGCCCATTCGTTGATGGTGCGAACGCAAAGCTGGCTATCGGAAAAAATCGTGACGCGGGCGTCTTCAGGAATGCGGCGCATGGCCTGGATGAGGGCTTCCAGTTCCATCTGGTTGTTGGTGGTCTGCGGTTCGTAACCGCAGTCGTGTGCCAGGATTTCGTCATCCTCCACCCAGACGAAACCCCATCCGCCGGGGCCCGGGTTTCCCTCACAGGAGCCGTCCGTGAAGACACCGCTCTTGGGGCCTCCGTGAAAGCGCTCGAGAACTTCTTCGGGATCGAGTAGCGGTCCGTTGCGTGCCATGGCGGGAAAGTAGTGAGTTCGCGCGCGCGATCAAAATAGCGACTTCACGATCTCGGCCCGGTCGGCCGTGAGTGCGCGCCATTCTTCCCAGAAGGGTGCGACGCCGAGGGCTCGAAGGTATTCCGAATCCGCGGGATCGATCGAATAATCCGGGTCCGATTGAATCGTCTCGTGCTCGGTCACCAACAGGTTGGCGATGTGGACCGCCGCAACGACGTCGATGCGGCCGGGTTCGGCGGAAGCGGGATCCGGACCATGGTGAAGCGCCACGGCTTCGACGATCCGGAGCGGAAGCCCCCAACTCCCCAGTAGAAAGGCCCCCACATGTCCGTGGTGGACGCCGCAGGAGTCGGCTTCGACCTCTTCGATGGGCCGCGCGTGAAGGCGTTGGGTCTCGAGGATCCCCGCGTAGACTTTCGGAAGCTGGCTGGCCCACACGAGCTTTCCGATGTCGTGGAGCATGGCCGCCATGGAGGCGTCGTCGGCCCAGCGTCGGTGCGTGACCAGGCGGCGCGTCAGGTCCGAGGTGAGGAGCGCGTGACGCTGAGCGGCAGCCAGGCAATAGCCTGCGGGCAGGGAACCGGTTTCCGCCGGCTGGAAGATCTCCAAGCACAGCACCAGATTCTTGATCATGGCCGTGCCGAGAAAACCCATGGCCTGGGGGATCTGGGAAATCGCGTGCCGTGCGCCGAAGAACGGGGAGTTCGCGATCTGCAGCACGCGCGCGCACATGGCGGGTTCGCGCTCGAGGATTTGAGCCACCTCGGCAGGTGAAGCCTCGGGGTCCGAAAGCATCCTGACGAGTTCGGTGTAGACCGCGGGAAGCGTGGGGAGCGTCCTCATCCCACTGACGACCCGGCGCAGGGTCGGATCGCTCAGCTGGGATTGCAGCGCGAGCGCGCTTTCGATGACGGATTCCAAGAGAATCGCATCGCACGGCTTGGCGAGGAATTGGTGGGCGATGGAGACCGCGCGCAGGGCGGATTCGACGTCCGCATGGCCCGACAACACGATTCGAATCGCATCCGGGGCGGCTTCGACGACGCGTTCGAGAAATTCGACGCCGTCGATTCCCGGCATGCGCATGTCCGTGACGACGACATTGGGAGGATCCGATGCGATCAACGCCAGGGCGTCCTCGCCGTTCTCGGCAAACAGCAATTCCCATTCGCCTCGCCGCGGGCGCAGAGTGCGGCGAATACCCGAAAGCACTCTCGCCTCGTCGTCGACGAACAGGATCCGGCTCACGGCCGCGGTAGCTCTTCGTCCGCTTCCGCGTATCCGATTGGCAGCCGAACGATGAACGTCGTCCCCACGCCACTCTCGGTTTCGAAATTGAGTTCTCCGCCGTGCTTGTCGACCACGATGGAATGGGCGAGGGACAAGCCTTGGCCGGTGCCCTGGCCGACGTCCTTGGTGGTGAAGAAAGGATCGAAGATGTGATCGCGAACGTTCGCCGGAATCCCGGTGCCCGTGTCGGAAACGCGAATCTCCACGAAGTCACCGTCTTGGCGCGTCACCACCCGGATCTCACCGCGCTCCTCCGTCGCGCTGCCGATTCGATCCGCGATGGCGTGGGCGGCGTTGACGAGCAGGTTGACGATGACCTGGTTGACCTCGCCCGGAAGGCAAAAGACCAGAGGAAGTTCGGGGTCGAGCTCCAGTCGCAGCTGCGCGACGTACTTCCATTCGTTTCGCGCGACGGTCACCGTGCTCTCGATGGCGTTGTTGAGATTGACGGAGCTCTTCTCGGTGCCGCCCGGATGGGAAAAGTCCTTCATGGCGTGCACGATGCTCTTCACGCGATCGATGCCTTCGGTGGATTCGTGGACGGCGCTCAGAATCTCCGCGGAGAGGTAGTCGACGTCGGCTTCCTGGAGTGCCGAATCGATCTCGGTGACGAGGGCCTCGTCGACCGTTCCCGTCCGTGCGGATTCGAGTAGCTGGCCGTAATGCTTGAGGAGCACCGACAATTCCTGGAAGGCGGTTTCCAGGAAGCGGATGTTGTGGGCCACGTATTGCGTGGGTGTGTTGATCTCGTGGGCAATTCCCGCAGCCAGTTGTCCGATGGACTCGAGCTTCTGGGATTGCACCAATTGGTTCTGGTGAGTCTGATGTTCGGTGATATCGGTGAAGGAAACCGTGGCGCCGGTGGGAAGGGCTCCGGCCGATTGCAGCGGGCTACAGCTGTATTCCACCGGGAAGCTCGTCCCATCCTTTCTCCAGAACAATTCACCCAAGACGGGGCGCGCCGATCCTGCGCCGACCACGCGTTCGATGGGACAGTCTTCTATCGGGTACGGGGAGCCATCGGACCGCGTGTGGTGCAATCGATCGTGGGCGTTGGCGCCGAGCAGTTCCGCGAGCGAATAGCCCGTCATGCGTGCCGCTGCGTGATTCGCGAAGGTGATCCGCCCGGAGAGGTCGAGCGAAAGAATCCCGACCGCAGTGCTCTCTAGAATCGAGGACAGCGGCGGGGTGACGACCTGGCTTCGGGGATTCGACGACAAGGCAACTCCGCGTTGAGGGACCCGCGTTCGCACAGGTCCCGTGCTGCAATTCCGTACTACGAATTATCGGAGTTGCCGCGGGCTTACTTGAGGAGTGCAGCGGGGTTTACCCCGGTTGCGGCTCCGGGTTTCTACGGGGTCGCGGTGTTGCGCTGGTAGTTGGCGAGAAAGTCGCGCTGGTATGCGTCGTAGCGGTCTTCGAATACGGCTTGCCGCGCTTCTTCCACCAATCGCTGGTAGAAACGAACGTTGTGAATTCCCGCCAGAACCGATGCCAGCATCTCATTGGATTTGAAGAGGTGGTGGAGATAGGCGCGACGAAAACCACCGCGGCAGGTCGAGCAATCGCACGAAGTGTCGATGGGGTATGCGTCGTGGCGATAGCGACGGTTGGTGAGACGAATCTTGCCGTGGACCGTGAAGACCGTGGCGGCGCGCGCGAAGCGCGTGGGAATCACGCAATCGAAAAGGTCGATCCCCAGGCCGACCGCGACCAGGATGTCTTCGGGGAGCCCCACCCCCATGGCGTAGCGCGGCTTCTCCAAAGGGAGCTCGGGCACGGTTTCCGACACGATCCTGCGCATCAGCTCGTGCCCTTCGCCCACCGACACTCCGCCGATCGCGTAGCCGGGAAGATCCATCGAAACCAGCGCCCGGGCGCAACGCTGACGCAATTTCGTGTAGGTACTGCCCTGAACGATGCCGAACAACGCCTGGTCTTCGGGACGCGCGTGGGCTTTGATGCAGCGCTTGGCCCAATCGAGGGTTCGCCGCACGCCGGTGGCCGCCAGGGTTTCGTCGGCGGGGAAGGGCGTGCATTCGTCGAAGGCCATGATGATGTCGGCGCCGAGCTGGTTTTGAATCTCGATCGAGCGTTCCGGCGTGAGTTCGATGGCGTCTCCGTCCACTTCGCTGCGGAACTGCACGCCGTCGTCGCCAATCTTCTTTTTCGGCAGTGAGAAAACCTGGAAGCCCCCACTATCGGTCAGCATCGGCCCGTCCCATCCCATGAAGGAGTGGAGGCCGCCGAGCTTGGCGATCAGAGCGGCACCCGGGCGCAGGGCCAGGTGATAGGTGTTGGTGAGCACCACCTGGGCACCGGCTTCGCGGAGCTGACTGGGATGGAGCCCGCGCACGGCTCCCTGGGTTCCAACCACCATGAAGCACGGAGTCTGGATCGGCCCGTGGGGCGTTTGAAAGACTCCCGCACGAGCGGCGCCGGATTGCCCCTCGAGGGAGAAGGAGAACGGAGCTGCGGTCACGGTCTCGCTAGCGGTAGGTTTTTCGCTCGCCGGAGCTCTTGCGGAGCCGGACGCGACGGTGCTTCGCCTTCAGCTTGGCGCGGTGGCGGGAGCTCTTGTTGCGATTGCGATGCGGGAGGGCCTTCGCTTTTTTCAATGGGGTCTCCGGAAGATCGTTTGGGGGCCGGAACGTAGGGGAACGCCCCGCTAAAGTCTACTCATGCCTACCGGACCCCCCCTCGAGCGCGGCGCCGATTTCGACCTGTCCGAAGAGCAGCGCCAGGTGCGTCGCAGCGTCCGGGAATTCGCCGAAAAGGAGATCGCTCCCCACGTCGAGCGCTACGAGCAGGAGGAGCGTTATCCCCTCGAACTGATCGCCAAACTGGCTCCTCTGGGCCTGATGGGTCCCATGATCCCCGAGCGCTACGGGGGCTCCTTCAGCGATGTCCTCACCTACGGGATCATCTGCGAAGAGCTCGCGCGGATCGATTGGGTGGTGGCCTCGGTGGTGTCGGTCCAGAACTCCCTGGCGGCCAGCTCGATTCTCCGCTTCGGCAGCGAGGCCCAGAAGGACCATTGGCTGCCCCGCATGGCGCGCGGCGAGGTGCTTTCGTCCGCCTGTCTCACGGAGCCCGACGGCGGCACGGATCTCGGCAACCTGCGGACGACCGCCGCGCGGGTCGCTGGGGGCTATCGCCTGAACGGCACCAAGGTCTTCATCTCCCACGCCGCCCACGCGGGCCTGTTCGTGGTCGTGGCGACGCTCGACCGGGCGAAGAAACACAAAGGCGTGACGGCTTTCCTGGTCGATCCCGACAATCCGGGTATCGAGATCAGCAATTTCCCCATGCGAACCCTGAAGCGCGACAACCTGGCGGAAGTCCGATTCATCGACGCCTTCGTCCCCGATGAAAGCCTGCTGGGCGAAGAGCAAAAAGGGTTTCCGGTTCTGGGCTCGGCGCTCGACATGGGGCGCTACTCCGTTGCGGCGCGCTGCGTCGGACAATCCCAACGCAGCCTCGATCTCTCCATCCCCTACGCGCTCGATCGAGAAGCCTTCGGACAGAAGATCGGCGAGTTCCAGATGATCCAACAAAAAATTGCCGACATGGTCTGCCGCACGGAATCTGCGCGCGCCCTGGTGTACCGATTGGGTCGCATGAAGGACGCCGGCATCGAGCGCGCGTCCATGGAGGCCTCCATGGCGAAACTCATGGCGAGCGAGGCGGCGACCAAGAACGCCCTCGACGGAATTCAGATTCACGGAGGGTATGGATTGTCGGCTGAATACGAAGTGGGGCGGTTGCTCCTCGAAGCGAAAGCCTTGGAGTTCGGCGAGGGGACGAGCGAACTCCACCGCAAGCTGATCGCCGAGTATGCTCTCGGATTGCGCAAACAATGAGTTTCACGCCCGAATCCCTGGAAGCCGATCGGCGCGCGCTCCTGGCTCTGATCTTGGAGGTCTCCTTCCGCCGCGAACGCGTCACGCTGGCGAGCGGTCGCGAGAGCGACTTCTATCTGGACCTGCGGCAGACCTTGATGCGGCCCCGAGGCATCGCGTTGGCGGGTCGCTTGGTACTCGCTCAACTCTTGCGCGGTCCCGGGGTCGACGCAGTGGGGGGGATGGCGGTGGGCGCGGTTCCGTTGATCTCCGCGGTGCTGGGCGCTGCGGCCGCACACGAGAAGAGCGACCTGTTGGGTTTCTTCGTGCGCAAGGAAGCCAAGAAACACGGCTTGGGACGACGCATCGAGGGCGGCTTCCGCGCCGGTCAAAGCGTCGCCATGCTGGAAGACACCACGACCACCGGCGGCTCGACCCTGGACGCCATCGACGCGGTTGCGGGCGAGGGGGGGAAGGTGGCCCGGGTGATATGCCTGGTCGACCGGGGAGAAGGTGCGGTGGACGCCATGGCGGCGCGCGGTTTCCACCTCGAATCGATTTTCGCGCGCGAAGATTTACCGTTGGAATGAAGGGGACCCAGTGAGTCTCAATCTCGGAACGATTCTTCAGGGAAGTGCGGCGGAACGGCCGGACAATACGGTTCTCCAGCTCGGCGAACGAAAAGTGAGCTACGCGGAACTCGACCGCGCGGCACGCGGCGTGGCGACGAGTCTACGCGAATTGGGCGTTGCTCCGGGCGAGCAGGTCGCCATCATGGTGCCCAACGTTCCCGAGTTCACGATCGCGTACTTCGGCATTCTGTACGCGGGTTGCACGGTGGTTCCTCTGAACGTTCTGCTCTCGGCGCCGGAGGTGACGTACCACCTGCAGGATTCCGACGCGAAGCTTCTGATCGCGCACCCGTTCTTCGAGGAACCCGCGCGCGAGGGAGCCGCGGGGGCTTCGGTCCCGCTGGTGATGAGCGAGGGAGCCGGCTCGAGTCTGACCGCCATGGCCCTGGCGGAGCCCGTCGCGGGCCTCCACCCCACGAACCCCGACGATACGGCGGTGATCCTCTACACGTCCGGTACGACGGGAAAGCCCAAGGGTGCTGAACTCACCCATTCCAACCTGCTGATCAATTGCGCGATCGTCGTGCCGAGACTGCTGCCCATCAACGACGAAGAAGTCGCGTTGGCGACCCTTCCCTTGTTCCATTCGTTTGGTCAGACGTGCATTCAGAATGCGAACATCGCGCGCGGTGGACGCTTCGTCTTGCTTCCGCGCTTTACGCCCGAAGACGCACTGGCCATCATGCAACAGGAAAAGGTCACGCTGTTTGCGGGCGTGCCGACCATGTATTTCGCCATCCTTCATCATCCCGGCGCCGAAGATTTCGATCTCTCGAGTCTTCGCTTCTGCATGACGGGCGGTGCCGCCATGCCGGTCGAAGTGATGAAGGCTTTCGAGGAGAAATACCCGGTCAAGATCCTGGAAGGCTATGGGTTGTCGGAGACGTCGCCGGTGGCGAGCTTCAACATGCTCGACCGGCCGCGCAAGACGGGCTCGATCGGATATCCGGTCTGGGGGGTCGAGATGGCGATCCTCGACGAAAACGACAAGCCCGTGGCCGATGGCGAGCGCGGTGAGATCTGTATCCGCGGCCACAACATCATGAAGGGCTATTGGAAACGCCCGGACGCCAACGCCGAGGCGCTGCGCAACGGTTGGTTTCATTCCGGAGACATCGGGGTCCGCGACGGAGATGGAAGCTACGCGATCGTGGACCGCAAGAAGGACATGATCATTCGCGGTGGCTTCAACGTCTATCCGCGCGAAATCGAAGAAGTGCTGTACAGCCACGATGCCATCATCGAAGCGGCGGTGATCGGCGTACGCCACGAGAGCCACGGCGAAGAGGTGAAAGCCGTAGTGGTCATTGCCGAGGGCAAGAACCTCAGTGCCGAAGAGTTGATCGCCTTTTGCAAGGAACGACTGGCGGCTTACAAGTACCCGCGACTCGTGGAATTCCTGGACACGCTTCCCAAGGGTCCCACGGGGAAGATCCTGAAACGGGAACTCTCCTAAGACAATACGCCTCAACTTCTTGGTTATTTTCCCGAGCCGGGGGAAAACCACATCGATTTCGTCAAGGTGGGTTTGGGCCGTCCGATGAAGGGGACGGGAGAACCACACACCATGATCCGAAAAATTTTAGTCGGCGCAGCCGCCCTCACCTTGGCCTGCTCCACGGGGATTTCGCCGAAATCCTCATCCATTCTCGAACGCGTATTGGCCGCGGACCAGGAGCTGGCTCTGACGCAGATCGCCGGCTCCGGCGGAATGCCCGAGTCCGACCCCAACGATCCTTTGATGTACGACGAGCGCGGTCGCTGGGCCAAGGGCGCCTGGGGAAATTCCTATGAAAACCAGTGGTACTTGAAGGAGATGCACGTCGACAAGGCGTGGCAGTTCACCCGAGGTGCCGGCGTGCGTGTGGCGATGATGGATACCGGCATCGACGGAAGCCATCCGGACCTCGCACCGAACATCGAATGGGATCACGGTTCCGCCACGGTCGGGGTGGAGCACTTCTTCGGTCCCGAGCACGATACGGACACCCACGGTTTCGGTACCGCGATGGCGGGAATCATCGGAGCCGTACAGAACAACGGCATCGGGATCAGCGGCATCGCGCCGGAAGTGAAGATCGTTCCCTATCGGATCACGCACCCCGACGATGCGGAAGTGCTGGATCTCGGAGGCCTCCGGGGTCTCGCGGTCGCCAATCACATCATTGCCCGCGGTGACATCGATGTGGTGAATCTGAGCGGTGGACTCTGGAATTCACCGCTTGCGGGAACGTTCTGTGACATCGGCAAGAACGCCGCCGATGCCGGCGTCATCGTGGTCGTCACGGCCCACAACGGGAAGAACAACCAGGGCGCGGCCGTCGACATCATGGGGAGCAATCCGAACAACATGGCGACGGGAATGACGCCCGCGAATTGCCCGCACGTCATTACCGTCTCCGCCTACGCGCTCGGAAAGCGCAAGGCGCGGGTCGGAAATGGGGATCGGGCGAAGCAACGCTCCTCGCATTCCAACTTCGGTGCAGAGGTCGACATTGCGGCTCCGGGCGGTGATGGCGCGGTGAACGATCCGGGTCCGGAATTTCCCCAGGGCAAGCAGATCCTGTACGGGAACAACAACATCCTGACGCTCCTGGCCGCCGATCCGAGCGGCGCGATGCCGTACCTGATGCCCGTCCGCGACGGCCTACTCGGTCACCTGTGGGCGAACGGCACACCGAAGAAGGACATCACCGACGACGTTCGCGTCACGGGCGAGATGATCGGGCCGAACGACGGCGAATACGTTCGCTGGCGCGGGTCGATTTCGACGCCGATGGTGACGGGTGTGATCGCGTTGATGTTGAGCGCCAGTCCTGAACTCAAGGCGCTCGAGGGCCGGGAACGATTCGAAGCCGTCAAACAGATCCTCGAATTGTCCGCGGTCGGAGTGAAGGGCAGCAACGATGACCTGGGCGCAGGCCGCGTGGACGCCTTCCGCGCCGTTCGACTGGCGTCCCGGTTCCAATAGGTGTTGTCGGAGGCTGGCCCGAGCGGGTCAGCCTCCTGCGCCGCCCCGTCTCTCGACCCCCTTACTTCAGGTTCGATCGCCACTTCGCGACGGCTTCACCGATTTCATCCGGAGAATCCTCCTGGATGAAGTGCACGCCCTTGACCGTCACTTCCGATTGGTTGGGCCAGCTGCGACAGAAGTCGCGTTGGGGGCCGGTCAGGATCGCGCCGGGCTCCGCGTTGATGAAGAGTTTCGGGATCTGCGATTCTGCCAACCATTCCGAATACGACTTCACGATTTGCGCCACATCCGCGGGCTCGCCATCGATGGGAATCTGACGCGGCCAGGTGAGTGTGGGGCGTCGGCTCTCGCCCGCTTCCGCAAAGGGACGCCGATAGACCGCCATTTCTTCGTCGCTGAGCTTTCGCAGGATGGAACCGGGTAGCACGCGCTCCACGAAGACATTGTTCTCGAGCACCATGGATTCGCCCGCCTCGGAGCGGAACCCTTTGAACACCGCCGTCGCGGCCTCGGGCCAATCCGCCCAGGAGACCGGGCGCACGATGCCTTCCATGTACGCGATGCCCTGGATGGCCTCCGGATGGCGGTGCGCCCAATCGAATCCCAAGGCCGAGCCCCAGTCGTGGATCACGAGGGTGACGTTTTCCCGCACACCCAGGGTTTCGAGCAACGCATCGAGAAATTGGCGGTGTTCGACGAAGCGGTACCGGTCCGGCCCGCTGGGCTCGAGCTTGTCCGAATCCCCCATGCCGATGAGGTCCGGCGCGATGCAGCGCCCGTGCGCCTCCAAATGCGGAATGATGTTTCGCCAAAGGTAAGAGGACGTGGGATTCCCGTGCAAGAACACGATCGGGTCCCCGCTGCCGGTTTCCACATAGGTCATGTTCGACCCAAGCACGGAAGTCGTCTTTTTCGCGTAACGCTCGTCGGCAGAAATCATGCGGGGTCTCCTTGCTGAGGTCGCTATGGGAGCACAGGCGCTCGCGAAACTCAATCTCGATCAGCGCGGGCGAAGTGGCGCCGATCCGATCCCCGGCCAGATCCGCGCAACGCCCAGGAGCGCGCGGATGCCGATCCAAGCGACGGTGATGAGCCAGATGGAAAACAATGCGGATTCCGCCTGGAGGTCGACGAATTGGAGGGCGCCCAGGGAGGCCGCAGTCGCAGCCAGCATGGCGTTTCTCAAGAAGCGGTAGTCGGAAGCCCCCCAATGAATGCCATCGGTTGCGAAGGAGAGGGCGTTGAGGGGTTGCGCGAGACAGGCCACCCACCAAGCGGACGCGAACACCGTGCGCGCCTCGGCGGGAACCAGCAAGGCCATGACGGCGTCTTCGCCAAGACCCAACAGCAATGCCAGGGCGAATCCCGTTCCCAGTGCCCATTGAACGGAAACCGCTGCGGCGCGACGAGCCAGGTCGACCTGCTGTGCGCCGAGAAAGTATCCCACCAGACTCTGCGTCGCCGCCGCGTAGGCGTCGAGCAAGAACGCGGTGAAGATCCACATCTGTCGGATGGCCTGGTGGGCGGCGCCCGCTTCCGCGCCGATGCGCGTGGCCGAGCGGGTGGCGAACAGCAAGAACAGGGTCAGCAGTCCGGTGCGCACGAAGAGATCGCGCCCGATTCGAAAAAGACGCGCGACGTCGCGCGTGCGCAGTTCAAACGCGAGGCCGAGCTTTCGCCGCACAACGGCAACGACCCACAAGGCAGCGATCCATTGACTGGCGGTGCTCGCCCACGCCGCGCCGGCGACGCCCATGGCGGGGAGCGGGCCCGCGCCGAAGATCATGAGCGGGTCGAGGGCGATGTTGAGTCCGTTGCTCGCCACGGCGATGTAGAGCGGAGATTTCATGTCCTGCAGGCCGCGCAACGCCCCGAAGCCCGAGAGCATGATGAGCACCGCCGCGCTTCCGAGCAGACGGATCTGCAGGTACACGACTGCGTGCGGCGCCATCGCGTCGTCGGCGCCCATGAAGCGCGCCGCTTCGTCCACCCATGGCCAGGCTGCGAGTGTCAATAGGCCGCCGATCGCCAGGGAAACCCAGAGTGCGGTACTGGCGGCGCGGCGTGCGCGCATCGGTTCGTTGGCTCCGCTGTAGCGCGCGACTTCCGTGTGGGTTCCGATGCCGAGAAAATTGAAAACCCAGAACAAGCTGGAAAGCAGTGTCGTCGAGAGACCGAGCGCCGCCAGGGGCACGGCGCCCAAGCGGGCCACGAAGGCCGTGTCCGCCAGACCCGTCAGGGGCTCTGCGATGAGCGAAACCACAACCGGGAGCGAGAGAAACAACAGGGTTCGGTGCGGACGTCGCGCAAAAGGATGTTGGTCCAGGTCGTCGTTCGATTGGTCCACGCCGCGAGTATGCCGCGCTTTGACACAGGCCGCGTCGCGGGAGCGCACGGGCACCCGTGTCGCTTCTCCCGATTCGAGTAGGACGATGATAAACTGCGGAGATGGTGAACCGGCACCCCCCCGCGGCGGTTGAATTCTCCGACAGCGACGCGTTCATCGAACAAGCCTTGCGCAGCGCGAGCATTCCCACGCTGATGATGTCCATGCTCCACATGACCGGCGATACGGAGATCTTGCGCGGTTCGATCCGCCCGGCGCGAGCCGGAATGGGGGAGATCCAGGGCGGGATGTCGCAAGAAGACAAGGCACGCGTTCGCGCGCGCGCCCTGGAGATCATCCAGGCCTATCGCGACGGCGGCTATCGGTTGCCTCCGCCGCCCGGTGACGAAACGATTCGCGAAATGATGAGTTTCGTGGTCGGGGAGCCGGTTCCCGACGAATACGTTCCCATGATGCTCGAAGAGATGGCGCTCGACGGCGGTGCCGCGCGAGACGAGCATTGGGGGGACAACATCCCCGCGGCGGTCCGAGAACGGTTCCATGTTCTGGTGATCGGCGCCGGCATGTCGGGAATCCTCACGGCCATCCGCCTTTGCGAAGCGGGCATTCCCTATACGATCGTCGAAAAGAACGAACGCGTGGGGGGAACCTGGTTCGAAAATTCCTATCCCGGTTGTCGCGTGGATGTTGCGAACCATTTCTACAGTTACTCCTTCGAGCCCAACCACGATTGGCCCGAGTTCTTCTGTCAGCGCGATTCCCTGCTCGATTATTTCGAGCGCTGCGCAACCCGTTACGGGATTCGCGAGCGGATTCGCTTTCGCACGGAAGTGGAGTCCGCGCGATTCGACGATGCGAGTTCCAGGTGGTCTGTGCGTATCCGCACGGCGGACGGTTCTCGGGAGACCCTCAGCGCAAACGCGCTGGTGAGTGCCGTGGGGCAGCTCAACCGCCCGAAGCTTCCCGATATTCCGGGGCGCGAAACGTTCCGCGGTCCCGCGTTTCACTCGGCGCAGTGGCAACACCAACATTCTCTCGAGGGGAAGCGCGTTGCAGTGATCGGAACCGGAGCGAGCGCCTTCCAGCTGGCTCCGGAGCTGGCCAAGCGCGCGGAGCAGCTATTCGTCTTCCAGCGCTCTCCCGCGTGGATGGCTCCGAACCCCAACTACCACCGGGAGGTCAGCCCGGGAAAGCGCTGGCTCCTGAAACACCTTCCCTTCTACGCGCGTTGGTACCGCTTCCTGCTGTTCTGGCCGGGATCCGATGGACTGCTGCCGTCGCTGATCGTCGACCCGGAATGGCCGCACCCGGAGCGTTCCGTCAATGCACTGAACGAGCAGACGCGCGTCTTCTTCACCGACTATCTGAAGTCCCAGGTCGGCGACGATCCCGAACTGCTCGAGAAGGTGATTCCAAGCTATCCGCCCTTCGGCAAACGCATGCTCCAGGACAACGGAACCTGGCTCTCGACCCTGAAGCGCGAGAACGTGGAGCTCGTGACCGAAGGCATCGAGGCGATCGTGCCCGAAGGGATTCGAACGCGAGACGGGGCGACCTTCGAAGTGGACGCAATCGTCTTCGCCACGGGCTTCCATTCGAACAAATTCCTGTGGCCCATGGAGGTCGTGGGTCGGGAGGGAACGGTGCTCGGAGAGCTTTGGGGAGACGACCCCAGGGCGTATCTCGGGATCACGGTTCCCAAGTTCCCCAATCTTTTCTGCATCTACGGTCCGGGGACGAATCTCGCCCATGCGGGTAGCATCATCTTCCATTCCGAATGCCAGGTGCGCTACATCCTCGGCATGCTGCGCCTCTTGCTCGAGAGCGGGAAAGGCGCCGCGGATTGCAAGGCGAAGGTGCACGACGCGTACAATGCGCGTCTAGAGAAGACCCTCGAAGGCATGGTGTGGTCTCACCCGGGAATGGACAGCTGGTACAAGAATCGTGCGGGTCGCGTTACCTGCACGTCGCCCTGGCGGCTGCTCGACTACTGGCGCTGGACGAAAACCCCCAACTCCGATGACTACGAGTTTCGCGGGGGTCTCGGCTAAGCGGAACGCGTCTTTCTATTTTTCCGCGCGCTTTCGAGCCTCGAATTTCTCACGGACGTACGCACTCAGGGAATCGGTGGTCAAATCGTCGATCACACCTGCGTTCCATAGCTCCAGGAATCGCGGGTTGTCGAGTATCGAATCGAGGATGCCGTCCCAGATGCCGTAGATCTCCCCGTCGAGCGTTCCCTGCCGAAACAGAAAGTGGTTTGCGTCGATGTCGATGATTTGAGAAATCAGCATGAAGTCGTAGCTGCGCCGATCGGATTCTTCCAGCTGGTGCAGGTTGGCAGCGGGAGTAGACCAGATTCTTGCGATGGTCGGATTGAAGGCGATCGCCCGGGTGAAATTGGCGCCTTGGGACGAGGAGTGGATCGAAGCGTTCGCGCGCGCAACTTGCGTGTTCTGGGTCAAGAGCTTCGAATTCTGGCGAATCTGTAGCGCGAGGTAGACGAGGGAGAAGATCACGCCCAAAGCGCCAACGGTTTCTCCCACCGCACCGATCGCATCCCAATTCATTTGCTTCTCCCCGTGTTCGAGGCAGGGAGAAGCTACCGGAGAGACGCTCGGCCGTCAGCGGGATTGTCGAGAGGCGCGCTACTGGGTTCGCCGCGAACCGGTGTTGGGTCGGGGGGACGGACCATCGAGGAGTTCCCGGCGAATGCGGTCCTTGGTCGCGCGTTCGAACGCGGTCACGGGCGTCGCGGGAGCGGCGTGGTGTCGGAGTCGCTTCCCGTGGCGTTCGTTGGTGAACATCCGCGGTGCGATGTCGCTGGGAATGGGTTGCAGACGCTGAAGCAGGTCTTCCCGCAACCGTTCCTTCGCGATCTCCGCGAAGAATCGGGTGGGATCTTCGAGGTAGTCCCCGGCGCTGCATTCGCGCACCCAGGCTGCCAGTTCTTCGTAGGCGGGCTCCGGTGCGTCGGCGAGGAAGTCGAGCACCGCTCCCGGTTTCTCCGTGGGATATTCGAGCGCGCGAAGCTCGGGTCCCGCCAGGGTGTCGATCATCGCGATCTCGCGGGGTGTGAGGACGCTGCGCCAGCGATCCCGCGACGATCGGTAGATGCCCCCGACCGCTTCGTACGAGGAGTTGGGTCGCCAGGTTTCGTTGCCGTCGGAGTATTGCGCCGGGTCGAGTACTGCGGCGTCCGCATCCACCTGGAGGTGGTCGCAAAGGCGTGTGAGCCAGGTGTCGGAATCTTCGATGAGGTCTTCGTAGCGCATCACCAGCAGGCGCCCGGCCAAGTCCGATTTTGCGAGCGACATCGCGAAGGCAACGCTTTTGCGCCATTGGCGGATGTAGAAGAGTAGCGGTCGTTTGCCCGCCCCCTCGCCGCTGCGGCTGTTCTGGGATGCGACCACCGCGCGCAGATCGCGGATCAGAATGACGAAACGCATCTCCGGGAAAGCCCGGGCCAGGGCGGGAATGAACTCTTCGGACCAACACGCCTTGGTGCCCAGTTGCTCGACCTTCGGATCGGGATAGGCGTCGTGCAGGGCCTGGATCAGACTGTCGTAGAACGCCGCGAAGGTCTCGCCGGAAACCTGTGAGATGCGTTCGCAGAGTCTGGGGTGCTGGGAGGTCTTCCATTCCACGATGTCGCTCTTGATCTTGTTGGCAATCGAAAGCGGAATGGGCTCCGAGAAATCCGCCGCTGCAATCTCCTGCAACACTTCGTGGTGGGGATCGAGGAAGTGGTCGGACATGGGCTCGTCGGGATTCCATTCCGAGATTCCCGCGCGTTCGTAGAGAAAATTCCGGTACCCCTTGAAGAAGTACACGTAGGGGTCGCCGACCACGAGCAGGCGTGGATGCGCGGACAGGGCACGTGCGGTGACCGATGTGCCGGATCGGAACATCCCGGTGACGAAGATTCGATTGTAGGCCGTGTGGTTCTCGGGCATGGATGCGTCCTCGTGAGGCCCGTATCGGGCAACGGGGCTGAAAATTGAAGTTTTGCCCGAGTTGCCTGCCATTTGCGCCGTCAGGAATGCGTAGGCCGTCGCCGGAACCCCCCGGTCTAGATCACTAAAGTTCCCGTCAGTGCGTCCCGACAAAGCCTTTGGACAACTGCTTCCACAACCCCGCGGTTGCGTCGGGGGAAGGGTGAGGGATTGACGGCGATACGAAAGCAGCCGATCGCGGCTCTGCCCGCGCACAAGCGCGCGGCCCGAAAGCTCTACCGCGGGATCGTTCGGCGCACGTCGCTTTTGCTCGATCGCGTGGGCATCGCGCATTCTCTGAAACGCGATCCCTGGGCCAAGCGGCTGCACCAGATCCACCTGGCGTTTCGCAAGGCGTCCGTGCGCCCGCGTGACGTGCGGCCGTACGGAAATCCACCGAGTGCCCGCTTTCGCAACATTCTGATTCCCGACATGGAGGGGGTGGGTCCGCTCGCACCCTTCGTCGAGTTTACGGTGGCAACGGCGCTGCGGATGCGGGGCGCGCGCGTCGTGACGCTCCAATGCGACGGCGCACCGCATTGCGAGATTGCGACCGTCGAGTTTCCGATGCGGCCGCGTTGTAGCGGCTGCGCCCGGGACGGACGGCGTCTGATCGATGCCTTCGGTCTCGACGCGTACACGTTGAATGCGCTCGTCGCTGGCGACGAGCGCCGGGCCATCGAGGACGCGGTCGCGGCACTTCCGGAAGAAGCGCTGGCGGAGTTCAGCTGGGACGGCATCGCGATTGGTCGCGGTGTGCGCCATTACCTGCCGAATTATTTCAGGACCCTCGACCTCGACAGCGCGCCCGGTCGGGCCGACATCGAACGACGATCCTTGGTGACGAGCGCCCTCGTTGCTGCCGCCACCAAGGCGTTGCTCAAGAAGCAGGAAATCGACAAGGTGATCCTGTTTCACGGTCCCACGCTTACGCGCTGGCCCATCTGGGAAGTAGCGCGTCGCAACGGCATCCCCGTGGACACCTGGGAAGTCACCAACCGCAGCGGCACCGTGGGCTTCGCCCACGAAGCCAATGCCTCTCACGGCATTCTCGACAAAGAATGGCTGACGTGGAATGGCATCGCGCTGACGGAAACGGAGAAGGCACGGCTCGACGACTATTTCGGGAAGCGACTCGCCGGCAAGCCGCCCGATACCCGTGTCTACCAGGCGGAAAACGCGACCGCGGATCCGGACGCGATTCGCGCGAAATACGGATTGCGCCCGGGGCACCCCTTGGCGGTGATGTTCACCAACTGTTCCTGGGACGGTGCGGTGCTCGGTCGCGACCGTACGTTTTCGAGCATGAGCCAGTGGATCGAAGAGACGATTCGCCACTTTGCCGATGGCCCCGTCGATCTGTTGATCCGCGCGCATCCCGGTGAAACCGTGAACGGAACGCGCCAGCCGGTGGACGAAGAAATCCGCCGGGCATTCCCCGAGCTTCCATCCAACGTGAAGGTGATTCCCGCGAGCGAACCGGTGCTCTCCTATTCGCTGATGCGGTTGGCGAGCGTGGGTCTCGTGTATTCGAGCACCGTCGGACTCGAGATGGCTCTGATGGGGAAACCCGTGGTCGTGGTCGGCGACGTTCACTACCGGGGCAAGGGCTTCACCCTCGACCCCGAAGACCCGGAGCGATACCGCGCGCAGCTCGAGGATCTGACGAGCATCCCGCGTCCCACGGAAATTCAGGTCGAGTGGGCGCGGCGCTACGCCTATCTGCGTTACTTCCGCTGGATGATTCCGTTCCCCTATTTCACCTACGCGCCGCGGGAGCCACAGATGGGGTTCTTCCACCTGCGGGATGTCGCGGACCTCGCCCCGGGGCGGGACATGGGTCTCGACGCCATCTGTGCGGGCATCCAGGACGGGGCTCCGTTTCTGCTGGAGGACCCCGAGGGGCCTTCCACGATCGCGCAGTCGAGCGCGTAGATCCCCGTCACTACAACGAAAATCTCTCAAGCCCCGGCACCACCCGCCGATGAGATAGACGGAAGGGGCGTCATGGATTCGACCGTTCGGGGATTGTGGGGAGCACGCGGCCTGGTGGGAACCCTGGTGTCCCGCGACGTGCGCGCGCGAACCCGCCAAGCGTTTTTCGGGGTGGGGTGGATCGCGATCCAACCCCTGATCGCCACCGGTGCGGTCACACTCCTGGTGCGCGGCGTCCTGGGACTCGAACTCACCGAGACTCCGTACCCGGTATTCGTAATGGCGGGTCTATTGCCCTGGCAAATCTTTTCCACGGGGATTGCCGCAAGCGCGGGCTCCCTGGTGCAGCACCGTGACCTGATCACCCAGGTTCCTTTTCCGCGCGCGGCGCTTCCCCTCTATCCGCTGGTTTCGAAGCTGATCGATTTCGGGGTGGGGGTCATCGCTTTGATCGGGGTGCTTGCTCTGCATCAGATGGCGCCCTCCACGGGGGCATTCCTCGCCATCTTGTTGGTGATTCCCGCAATCGTTCTCGCCTATGCGGCGTCCTTGATCCTCGCGCCGCTGGCATTGGCGGCGCGCGACCTGGACCGGATCCTCGCGTTCGTGTTTTCGTTTCTCATCTACGCCGTTCCCGTTCTGTATCCGCTCGAGCGCATCGCGCCGACCTGGCAGACGCTGTATCTCGCGAACCCCGCCGTCGGGATCGTGGTCAATTTTCGCAGTCTCTTTCTCGAGGGCTTTCTCATCAGCCCCGGTGCACTTCTGTGGAGCTGTTGCGTGGCGGTCTTCGGACTGGCGCTGGCCCTGCGGGCCTTCCGCGCCGTCGAACAAGTCGTGGCGGACGTGGTATGACGGAACCCCCGATCCGCTTCGACGACGTCTGGAAGTCCTACCCGCTCGGTGGAAAACGCGTGGCGGTGGGGGGCGTGTTGCGCGCTTTCCTCGGGCGGCCGAATACCGATGGGGTCTGGGCGCTGCGCGACGTTTCGTTTCAGGTCGAACGCGGTGCGTCCCTCGGCATCATCGGTGGCAACGGCGCGGGGAAGACCACGATCTTGCGACTGCTGGCGGGAATTTCGAGCCCGAGCCGGGGCGTGGTTCGCACCCAGGGGCGCGTGGCGTCGCTGATCGCCCTCGGGGCGGGTTTTCACCGCGAACTCACCGGGCGCGAGAACATCTACTTGAACGGGTCGATCCTGGGACTCTCGCATCGGGAGATCGATGCCAAGTTCGACGAGATCGTCGCTTTCTCGGGGCTCGAGCACGCTCTCGATTCGCCCCTCAAGCAATATTCCTCCGGCATGACGGCGCGCCTCGGCTTCTCCGTCGCGACCCACGTGGATCCCGACGTTCTGTTGGTGGACGAGATTCTTTCGGTAGGCGATGCCGCGTTTCGTCACCAGTCCTATCAGCGCATGATCTCGTTTCGCGAACGCGGTTGTCCCTTCGTATTCGTTTCCCACGATCTCGCCGCCGTTTCCGTGCTCTGCGATCGCGTGTTGTGGCTCGACAAAGGTGTGCCGCGGCTGATGGGCAGCGCCGAAGAAGTAATTCGCGCCTATCTCGACGACGGCGACCGCGCGCGTTTGAACGAAGTGCAACCCATCGATTCCTCCGAAACCGGCAGCGTGGTGGTCGATCGCGTGACGTTCCACGGCGGCGATGGAATAGAGACCCAGGAGTTCGACAACGGCGAACCCTTTACGGTTCGGCTTCACTACCGCGCAAAGGAAACCGTGGAGCGCCCGCTGTTCGCGACCACGATCTGGGGCGAGAAGGGTCCGCTGTTCTCCGCCAACATGGCGGTGGACGGCCAGTTTCCCGAACGCCTTCCCGCGGGTACGGGCATCGTCGAGGCGCAATTCGACCACGTGCCGCTGACGGCGGGTGTCTACCGCGTGGCGGTGTTGGCCAAGACCGACATTCACCACGATGCATTCTCTTCGCGAATTCTCGGTTCGTTTCGCATTCGGAGTGATCCCAAGCGCCTGGGCTTCGGCCACCCCGCAGCGGATTCGATCGTGCGCATCAACACGTTGGTTCGGGTTCCCTACCAATGGCAGGTGAATCCGGGCGTCGCGCGGCCGACGGTGAAGCGGCATCGACCTCTGTCGATCTCCCGCAACCTGGCACCGCCGCCCGCCGAATAGGAGGCACCGATGGTGCAGGCTGCCGAAATGCTCGCGGGGTTCGATCCCGCAGATCATCTGCTCGAAATCTACGACGAGAAAGAACTCGACGTCGCGGCGGTGCAGGAACAGACCGACGCCCTGGGCTTTACGGTGATCCGAGGCTGGGTGGACCCGCGCGCCGTAACCGAAGGACGCGAAACGCTCGAACGCAACTTCGATCCCGGCCTGGATCGCGTGCGCGGCCCCGACGGATACGACCTCTTGAAGACGAATTACCAGCGCGTGTGCATCGGCCACAGCGGCCACGTGATTCGGGATCACAACACACGCCTACAACGGATCTTCTACAACCCCATCTGGGAGAAGGACCTCTACGGTCTGCGCGATACCTGGGTTCGAATGAGCCGCTTTCGCAACGCTCTGATGGGCTTCGATCGCGACTTCTGTATCGAACGCGCGGACGGCGGTTTGTTCACCGCTTCTCGCGTGCAGCACTATCCCGCCGGCGGCGGATTTCTGTCGTCCCACAAAGACCTCCCCTATGCGCGATCCCTCAAGCGCAATACGGGGCTCGAACGCGGTATGAACTTTCTACTCATCATGTCCAAGAAGGGCGTAGACTTTCACGAGGGCGGGGGCTTCGTCGAACTCGACGGAGAGCCCTGCTACTACGAGGATTATTTCGACGTGGGCGATCTCCTGGTCTACGACAGCGGAAACAAGTATCACGGCGTCGCCGCGATCGACCCCATGGAGACCTTCGACTGGACCTCGCCCAAGGGCCGCTTCTCGGGCCTGGTTCACCTGTTCCAGGACTGACGTGGCCACGGTCGCTCCGGAAACGGTTTTCGACGTCTGGAAACGGTCCCTCGCGCGCCTGCTCGCGTTCTATGAAGAAAAGCGCGCCACCACGCGCCGCTTCTTTCCGAAGCTCTTCTTGTTCTTCCTCGCCATCAACCTGTTCTGTTACTGGTGGGGGCTCTTCACGGCCTTCCCCGAACTCACGCGCGGCTGGCCGGGAAAGCACTACTTCCGCGTCCAGTTTCCGGTGGGTTTCCTGGGCGCGTTGTTCGACAGCCTTTCCTTTTTCGTGACGGTCTGGATCGTGCGCCGCGCGCTGCAGACCACTTCCAGGCGCAGCTATCTGGGCCATCTCTCCATCGACATCGTGATCGCCATCGTGGCGACCTGGTGGGTCTTGTTCGTGTTCTCGGTGTCGGGCTGGATCATCAGCGTCTGGGAAGCCCAACCCCAGATGCTCGTCGAGCGCCACGCGCTCTACGAACGCCGCGTCAGCAATGCCCTCGAAAACCCGGCCCAGAATCTGAAGAGCATCTACTTCGGCATCATCATGGGCGTTTCCGCCATGATCCCCACCAGCGTGCATCTCTATTTGTCTTTGCGCGCCTTCCTGAAAGTGCGCTTTGGGCGCGCGCGCGATGCGGAGCCCGAAGCCGCCTAGGGTTGGCTTCCGCTGCGGCGCATGCGTTCTTCGAGCAGCGCCGTGAACTTGCCCGGATCGATGGTGATGAAGATGCCTTCGGCTTCGGCGGTGAGTTCGTCTCCCGCGTAGAGTTGCCCCTCGGCGAAGCCTTTGCGGCCTTCGGTGCGGACGATGCGGGCTTCGAAGCGGAGCGGCGATTTCAACGGGGTGGGTTTGCGGTAGCGGATCGTCAGGGTGCCCGTCATGCCGGGTTTGCCCGTCAGAGACTGGGCGTAGCCCAGCACCTCGTCGAAGGCGGCCGCCACCCAACCGCCGTGGACGCAACCCGGTGGGCCTTCGTACGCGGAGCCGAACGTGACGCTGCCCCGCACTTCTTTGCCTTCGGAACTCAGTGAGATGGGGGGTGCCAAGGGGTTCGCGAGACCGATCACCGGGCTTTGATCGAAGAAGGCGGCGGCGTCGCCCGCGTTGGCGGTTTCCGCCACGCCCGCGTAGCGGTTCAGCTTGGGATGGCTGGCAAGGCGTTCCGCGTAGCGTTCGAGATTGTCGGCGGCCACGCGCATTTCGGGTTCTGGGGCGTCACTGGTGATCAGAAAATCGATCACGCGGCGCATGGCCGTGGCGAGGCGGCGCTTCTCCGCCCAGGCGCTGGAGGTGGCCTCCATGGCGCTGGCGTGCCAGTGGGTGAAGCGGGCGTCTTTGTCGAGTTCGCTCACGGGTTTCCGAACACGTCGACGATGCTCTCGAGATTCTCGCGCACGCGTTCGCTCGCGATCGCGACGCTGGGTGCGTAGAGCAGGGGGTCTTCGGTCAGATCCTTCCACTGGGCCAGACGGTCGCGCGCCTCGTCGGGCGTGCACGCGATGGCGATCTCGTCGACCAGAGCGTCGGGTACCGCGTCCGCCATGGCGTCGAAGTCGAACTTGCGGAAGGCCCGTTGGCAGGCTTCGCCCACTTCCCGCATGCCGTGCAGGTCGAGCACCGTGTGGTAGAGCGCCGTGGTGTAGTAGAAGCCGATCTGTTTCTTGGCTTCGCGCACCGCCTGTTCCCGGTTCGCGTGGATCGAGGTGAGGATGTAGGGCGCGAGGCGACAAGCGCCGGACGCGCGCCTCGCCTTGGACTCGGCTTCGCGAATCCCCGGCAGGGTGACTTCGCGATGCCAGCGCCGGGTCGCGATCGGGTGGCCCACCAGGGCGTCGGCGACCTTGCCCGCGGTGGCGATCATTCCGCGGTTCACCGCGGCGATCCAGATGGGGATGGTTTTCCGCGCGGCGTTGGGGCGGCTGTAGATGGGGACGTTGAGCTGCCAGAACTTCCCGTCCCAGCGAAAGCCGCCGCCATCCTGGGCGGCGAAGACCGCGCGCAAGAGTTCTACGAGTTCCGCCATGCGGGCGGCGGGGGCGGAGAAGGGGACCCCGTACCAATCCTGGTTCATGCGCCGCGTGGCGCTCCCCAGACCCAAGATGACGCGCCCGCCCGACAGCTCGTCCACGTCCATGGCCGCACTGGCGTGGAGCAGGGGCGAGCGGATGAAGGCGTTCGCGATGCCGGTGCCGATCTGCGCGGTCTGGGTGGCCTGGGACAAGGCCGCCATCCGGACGTACCCGTTGCGGTGGAAGAATTCGACCACCAGCAGGGTCCCGAAGCCGGCGGTCTCGGCCCGCTTGGCGAGCTCGAGTTCGTAACGGGCGGAATCACCCCAGAGAATGAGTCCCAATTTCATGATCGGGAGAGCTTACCTGAGGCGGGCCGCGATGCATGTGACCGGATCCGTCATGACGGCGTACTAGGGTTGGAGCATCGAGATAGGAAAGGGACCTGCATGAGTATCTCCAGAGCCATTCGAACCGTTACGCGCTGCCTCATCTGTGGCTTCGGCGAGGTTCGAACCGACGAAGTTGTGGATCACGGCATCTTGCTGCTGACGGAATGCCCGCGCTGCAGCCATCGAACCACGCGTCGCCTCGACGCTGGGGAGGCGAGCCCGGCGCTGGCGGTTTGCGCGCGACGCGTGGAGCCGGAGGTCACTCGAGCGGCGTGATACCTTGAGGGTGTGCGCCTCGTCCTCTACACAGGGAAAGGCGGTGTTGGTAAAACCACCACCGCGGCTGCCTCCGCGGTCGCGGCCGCCGCACGCGGTGTCCGCACCCTCGTCATCTCCGCCGATACCGCGCACAGCCTCGGTGACGTGGTGGAGCAGCGACTCGGCAGCGAAGTCGTCCACTTGCGTGAGAACCTCGATGCCATCGAGGTCGACGCGCGCAAGGAGATGAATCGCCACTGGGGGCAGATCCGCGACTATCTGGTCTCGATCTTTCGCTATCAGGGGATCGAGGAAGTCGTCGCGGAAGAACTCGCGTTGCTGCCCGGCGCCGACGAGCTCACCACGCTGTTGGCCGTGGAGGCGTACGCCGCCTCTGGCATCTACGACCTGATCGTCGTCGATTGCGCACCGACGGATTCGACCCTGCGATTGTTGACGCTGCCCGATGCCGCTCGTGGGGCATTTCGTGTCTTGCTGCGCGTTCAACAGGCGATTGCCACGGTCGTCACGCCGCTGGCGCGCAACGTCGTCCCCCTTCCGCTGCCGGATTCCAGTGTGTTTCGCGACGCCGAGCAGCTCTTGTTTCGCAAGCTGCGCGCCCTGCGGCGCCGCGTGACGGGCGCCGAATGCAGCGTCCGCCTGG
This sequence comes from Deltaproteobacteria bacterium, assembly GCA_029261875.1. Taxonomy (GTDB): domain Bacteria; phylum Myxococcota_A; class UBA9160; order UBA9160; family JAJDAL01; genus JAJDAL01. Next base: position 4,596 of record JAJDAL010000042.1, on the reverse strand, counting down.
TCGTCACGCCCGAACGCATGGTGATCGACGAAGCGCGCCGGGCCTTTACGGATCTCGCGCTGTTCGAGATTCCCTGCGACGCGGTCATCATGAATCGCTTGCTGCCGGAATCCGCCAAGGGCGAGGGATTCTTCCAGGATTGGGGACGCCTTCAGGAAGAGCGCTTCGAAGAGGTCGAGCAGTTGTTCGCACCCTTGCCGGTCCTACGCGCTCCGCTCCAGGACGACGAAGTGACGGGCCTCGAACGCCTGGAGGCCCACGGTGCGGAATTGTTCGCGGATCGCTCTCCGGAAGAGAAGATGTGTGAGACCGAGGGTGTGCGCTTCGCGCGCGAAGACGGAGGCTACTGCGTCCGCGTGCCGCTGCCCCACGCCCAACGCGAAGGGCTCGATATCGCAAAGGTCGAGGGCGAGTTGGTGATTACCAGCGCGGGGCGCCGGCGCGCCCTCATCCTGCCGCGGCGCATCGTTCCCCTGAGTTTGTTGCGCGCTCGACTGACCGACGGTGTGCTGATCGCGCAGTTTGGCGAAGCGGTCTGATGCGCGTATTGCTCCATACGGGAAAAGGCGGTGTGGGGAAGACCAGCATGGCGGTGGCGACGGCGCTGGGTGCCGCGGCCAAGGGGCACCGCACGTTCCTGCTCTCGACGGATCCCGCCCACAGTTTGGGAGACGCCCTCGGGCGACCGGTGGGAGGCGCGCCGACACCGATTGCCGACGGTGTGGTGGCCCGCGAAGTGTCGGCGCTCGATGAACTCGATCGCGCCTGGTCGGCCATCCGCGGTTGGCTGCGGGAACTGCTTCGCGAAGATACCGACGAACTGATCGCCGAAGAACTCCTGGTGTTTCCCGGCTTGGAGGAATTGGTGGCCCTGCGCGCCGTGCGCGAAGTCGAAGCCACGGGCGAATTCGACGTGTGCGTGGTCGATTGCGCGCCCACGGGCGCGACGCTGCGCATGCTGCGCTTCCCCGACGCCCTGCGCATCTTCATGGAAAATCTCTTCGAGTTCGAACGCAAGGGCATTCGGATGCTGCGCCCACTGATGGAACGCGTCAGCGAGAGCCGCATTCTCCCTCGGGAAGAGTTCTTCGATGCGTTCGAAAGTCTGTATCGCGACGTCGAAGACGTGCGTCAGGTGTTGCTCGACGGAGACCGAACCAGTGCCCGGCTGGTGGTAACGCCTTCGCGGGTGGTGGTCGACGAAACGCGCCGCTCCTTCGCCTATCTCAGTTTGTACGGCGTGGCGACCGACGCCGTTCTGGTCAACCGCGAACTCCCCGCCCAGGCAACCGGTGGCTACTTCGCGCGCTGGGCGGAGAAGGAGCGGCGCGAACAAGCCGAGATCGCGGATTCGTTTCCGGTTCCCATTTTTCACGCTCCCCTCTACCCCCACGAACTGATCGGCACCGAGGCGCTCGGTGAACTCGCCCGAAACGTGTATGGGGATCGCGATCCCGCGGAACTGTTCACGCGCTCGCGACCGATCCGCTTGCGCAAGCGCGGTACGCGCACGCTGCTGGAAGTCGATCTGCCCGGCGCGAAGAAGGAAGAAGTCGAAGTCGCGACGCACGGAGAGGAACTGGTGATCCGGGTGCGCGATGCGGAGCGGCTGATCGCGCTGCCCGCTTCGGTGGCGGGTCGACAGATCGCGCGAGTGCGCCTCCACGGCGGCGTTCTCGAAGTCGCCTTCGAAGCCTAGCGTGCGCCGGATCGTCTCTCTGGTGCCCAGTGTGACCGAAGCGCTGTTCGCGTTGGGGTTGGGTCCCCAGGTGGTGGGCGTAACGCAATGGTGCGTGCACCCCGCCCAGGGGGTCGAGCCCCTACCCAAAGTAGGGGGAACGAAGAACCCCGAGCTCGAATCGATTCTGTCCCTCGAACCCGATCTCGTGATTGCCAACCGGGAAGAGAACAAACGCCAGGACGTCGATCGCCTACGGGACGCGGGAATCGAGGTATGGGTCACCTACCCGCGCACGGTGGCCGAAGGGGTGCAGCTGCTCGCTGAGCTCGCGGATCTCGGTGCCGACGCCGAGGCCCGGCAGCGTGTGGTCATGCCCGCTGTAGCCGCCCTCGCCGGCGCCCGCGAACGAGCTGCCGACCCTCCGGTGCGGGTGTTCTGTCCCATCTGGCGCAACCCCTGGATGACCATCAACCGCGATACCTACATCCACGACATGATCGAGCTGTGTGGTGGGGACAACGTGTTCGGCGAACGGACCGAGCGCCGCTACCCCATCGTGCGCGTCCAGGAGATTCAGTTGATCCGTCCGGAAGTCATCCTGCTGCCCGACGAACCCTATAGCTTCGCCCACGAGGACGCGCGCGAGCTGATGGCTCTCGACATCCCCGCCGCGCGCGATCAACGCATCCATCTGATCGACGGCACGTTGCTTTCTTGGTACGGTCCACGCATCCCGCGGGGCATTCTCCTTCTGCAATCCCTGTTCGATTCGGCGGGAGGCCGGTGATGTCCGCGTCGTTGTTTCGAGGGTGAAGATGAACGCACGGAGACTCGTCACGCTAGCCGCGCTCGCGTGGGCCGCGTCATCCCTTGACGTTCGAGCGGCGGAAATCGTCGATCTGCGCGTGGGCCAACACCGCGAGTTCACGCGTGTGGTGTTCGAACTCGACGAATCCACGAGCTACCAGGTGCAATGGCAAGCGGGAACGCGCGGCCAGTCGGAGCTGGTCGTCACCCTCGATGCTTCTTGCAGTACCCGCATCCTTTCGTCGCGCAGCGCATTGGTGGAATCGGTTCAACTCGAGCCGCGCCCCGAGGGTTCGATCGCCTTCATCCGCTTGAAGGCCAGTCAGGCGCGCATGGGGGAGATGATTCTCCAGAATCCCCCGCGCATCGTTTTCGATCTCCACGACGCCAACAAACCCGCGCGTGACGCGGAGCAGCCGAGTGAAGATGCGAGCCCTGCGGAGGAAGTCGCCCCGGAAGAAGACGCCGGCGAGGCGACCCCGTTTGCCGGGGTGGAGATCACTCCGCACGTTCCAGCCGCTGTGCCGGTGCCCGAAAGCGAGCCGGGCTCGGACCTGCCGGAACCCGTGCTGGAGAGTCCGGAACCCATCGCGGGGCTCGAAGTCCCCGAAGTCCCTGCAGCGGAGTCCGAAGTCCCGGAGGAGAGCGAAAGCGATCTTTCCCGGGCCCTGTCGGAACCGGCGCCCGAGGCGCCTCCGGCGGCTCCGGAAAGCGCTCCCATCGAAGAAGAGATCCCTCCGGTTTCGAGCGCGATCACCGGAGATGGGGACGGAGGCCCCGGCCTGAAAACCGGGCTCGGGATTGCCGCACTGGTATTCGCGCTCGCATTCTTGTGGGTCGGGATTCGACGTCGCGCTCAGAATCGACCCGCTGAGGCATTTCGTACCATTCCCGAACGCGAACCGCATTCGAGCCCGTTCGAACCGTCCGAGCGCGAACCTGCCGAACCTGCGGCGCTGAAGACCGAAGAACTCCAGGAGGCCGAGATCGAGCCGGAACCCGCGCTGGCGGAAGAAGATTCCGAGCAACCCCCCGCGGTGGTTGCGCAGCGGGAAAATAGCCACGCCGAGACTCCGGCAGAGAAGTCCACTGCGCCTGAAACGGCTCCCGGGCTCGAACACACGGTTACCACGCTCGAAAACCGTGTGGAAGAACTCACGCGTCGCCTGGAGCGCGCGGGGGAAACCCGCGATCGTCTGCAACGACAACTCGAGTCCCACACCGAGGAACTCCGCGTCCAGCGTTCCGCGTTGGCGCGAACCCAGCGCGTGGTTCGCTCGCTCATGCGAGCCGACCCCCCGACCCCACCCGAGTCCTCCTGAGCACCTGAGAGCGCGCTCGGATTCCCTCGCTTCGAGCCTCCGTTCAACCCTTTTAGCCGTCTGCCGATAATCACCGGTGAAGCTCCAGCAAGACCCGGGCACGGGGACCTGCAAAGGGGGGGGCATGGAGACGACGATTCTATTGGCAGACGATCATCGCCTGGTCCGGGAGGGGCTAAAGGCGCTGCTCGAGTCTCGAGACGACTTTGCAGTCGTGGGTGAGGCTTGTGATGGCGCCGAAGCTGTGAGCCTCGCCTCCCAGAAACATCCGGACGTGGTGATTATGGATATCACGATGCCGAAGCTTTCGGGAATCGATGCTGCGAGGCAGATCTCGCAGAACGATCCGGAAGCCAAGGTGCTGGTGTTGTCTATGCACGAAAGCCCTAGCTACGTGGAAGAAGTTCTTCGCGCGGGCGCCGCGGGCTACGTGTTGAAGAACTCCGCTGCGACCGATCTGATCGCCGCAGTGGATGCGATTCGTTCCGGTGACTCATACTTGTCGCCTTCGGTGACCCAGCAGGTCGTGGATGCGCTCGCGCGTCCGGGCGATCGGGGTTCTTCGGCGGTTTCGGCTCTTACGGAGCGGGAACGCGAAGTCCTCAAGCTGATTGCCGACGGACTTTCGTCGAAGGAAATTGCCGAGCAGCTCGGTGTTTCCCTCAAGACGATCGAGTCACACCGCGCGAACTTGATGGACAAGCTCGACATCCACAAGGTGTCGGGATTGGTTCGTTTTGCGATTCGCGCTGGTTTGGTAGCACCTTAGGGGTGTGCGCGGCCAGT
>JAJDAL010000041.1 GCA_029261875.1 Deltaproteobacteria bacterium | reverse complement strand
CCCAGGGTCGCGGCGTCGGCGTGCTCGATCTTGATGACTGCGAGCTCCTCCTGATAGGTCTCGACATCGATGGCGTCGAGGATCGAGAGCAGCCGCCGGATGTTGGCTTCGGTGTCCGTCAGGATGATCGTGTTGGTCGGCTGGTAGGCCACCATGGACGCTTCTTTCGACACCAACGGCTTCAAGGTGTTGGTGATGGCGTCGGCATCGATGTAGGAAAGCGGGATGAGCCGCGTCACGAATTTATCGCGCAGGGCCGGGGCCAGGCGGCCGGAGCCGGTCTCGATGCCACCGGATTCCTTGGCCTCGCGTATCGGGATGATCTTGAGGGCGCCGCCGGGGCCCTGAACCGTGGTGAAGCCCTTGACCTGCAACACGGACTCGAAGACCGCATAGGCTTGATCGATGGTGATCTTGGTGGGCGAAATGACCGTGACGCGACCGCGCACGCGGTCGTCGTAGACGAAGTTCTTGTTGGTGAGGCGCGCGATCGTATCGATGACGACGGAAAGTTCCGCGTCACTGAAATCGAGTCGCACCATGCCGTCTTCGGATTGGATGCTGGTGTCGCCGGTTCCCGGCGTGGGATTGCGACCGGCCTGACCCTGGGCGTCGCCCACAGTCAGAATCAGCGCCGCCACGGCCATCAGGCCCAGCAGGTGTGATCTCTTCACCCGTTCCCCCAAGTGCGGAAATCTACTCACGCCTTACTCCAGAGCCTCAAAAGTAATGGGCCGTTCCTCGCCGTCGGGTCCCATGACGGTGACGACACCTTCGCCTTCGGAAAGTTCGCGCAGCACGTTGGCGGTAACCTGCGGGCTGTCGATCGGCTCCCCGTTGAGTTCGGTGATGACGTCGCCGTTGGTAATGCCCACGGCCTCGAAAAAACTGCCGGGTTTGATGGCCTGGAGTTGAATCCCGATCATCTCCCCGTTTTCGTATTTCGGAAGCATGCGCGCCTGGTTGATGAGGTTCGTCGGGTTGCGCACGGTTTCTTCCATGTCTTCGCGCGGAACGCCGAAGCGATCGTCGCCCAAGCGTTTGATGCGCGAAGCGAGGTCGTCGGGCTTGTTGCGCGACGGGCGCTTGGGGGGGCGTCGGTTGCGCGCGGTCTTGACCGGCGCCGTCGTGGTTTCTGCGTCGAGGGCGAGCTTGGTGAGTCGTTCTCCTTCCTGGAGAACGACGCTTCGGCGATCGATACGGTGGACGGTGGCCTTGTCTTGAAGTCGGTCGCCGATCCGAACGATCAGGTGGTTGCGCGCCTGGAGGTCTTCGACGGCGGCCCAGGATTCGTCCTGGAATTCGGAGAAAGCGGTTCCGATCAGGCGCAGCGGCAAGGCGGTGATTTCATCGACTTCTTCCACCTCTTCGACGACTTCGACGGGGGCGGCTTCCTCCGAGGAAGATTTGAACAGGTTCCGGGAGACGATGACCTCGTATCGGTTCCAGCTGCGATCGCGCTCGGGAATGGCGGCCAGGCTGGGGTCCGTGGACGCGGCGATTTCCGGGCCCAGCACCTCCTCGCCGAGTTTGGTTACGACTCGGGCGATCAGGTAACAGCAAAGCACGAGGAGCAGCACGTTGACCGCTCCAATTGCGATTCGATCCATCTTCTATTCGCCGCCTCGAAGCGTCGGAGTTGGCCGGGGGGAGAGATAAAATCCGTCGAAATTCCGGGCGATTATAACGATGCCCTGCGTGTCCACCAAGCACTCCTCCGCGCATTCGTTCCGCGTGCGACACAGTCTTCGGTCGCACGGCGCAAATCCGTTCGAGCCTTTAGACACGCGGAACCCGCTGCGTGTTCAATTCGCGCAGGTCCGCCTACGATCTAAGGGGAGGGGCAGCTCGCTTGTCTGATTCGGCAAAACCCACTTTTCTCCGGAGCCATCGCAGCGTTTTCTTCGCTTTGGCGGTCCTCGTTGGCGTGGGTGGAATGGCACTCGCCTATCGCTGGATGAATCCCGTGCTGATTCATGTCGTTTCACCTACGAGGGGACAAGTCGTCGGACTGGGCGGGCTGGAGGTCGTGGTTCGATTCGAGCGACCGCAGTCGATCGACGCGCAGAGTTTTCGCGTCCAACTGAACGGCTCGGATGTGACGGAGGAATTCACCGCCGCGGAGAACGGAGCCTATGGCCGGCTCGTGATTCTCCCAGATGGTGAGAATGTGCTCCGACTCCGAGTGGGCGGCCGCGGGGTCTGGCCCCTGCAAGATCAGATCGAAGACTCGGCCGAGGTTCGTTTTCTGGTTCGGCGCCCCATCGACTTGAACCGGGGCTAAAAGACCCCGTACCAAATCGCGAAAAATCCTGGAAAATCCGAGGTTTCCCGCGGGGGAGCTTGACACCGGGGGGGTGCGACCCAACGTTGGGTGGCCGCGCGGGAGGACCCGCTGCATCGGAGGAGTGAGGAATCATGGCGGAATCGGGAAAGGTCATCGGAATTGACCTCGGGACGACCAACTCGGTCGTCGCGGTGATGGAGGGCGGTCAGCCCGTCGTCATCGCCAATGAAGAGGGCGGACGCACGACTCCGTCGGTGGTCGGGTTTACGGAAGAGGGCGAACGCCCGGTCGGCGCCATCGCGAAACGCCAGGCCGTCACCAACCCCACGCGCACGGTCTATTCCATCAAGCGCTTCATGGGGCGACGCCTGAACGAAGTCCCCGAAGAAACCCGCCTGGTTCCCTACGAAGTGGTCGAGGGCAAGGAAGGTTCCGTTGCCGTTCGCATTGACGGCAAGGATTTCACGCCGCCCGAGATCTCCGCCATGATCTTGCAGAAGCTCAAGAAGTCCGCCGAGGACTACCTCGGTCAGACGGTCACGTCGGCGGTCATCACCGTGCCCGCCTATTTCAACGATGCCCAGCGTCAGGCCACCAAGGATGCCGGGACCATCGCGGGGCTCGAGGTCAAACGCATCATCAACGAGCCCACCGCCGCAGCTTTGGCGTACGGACTCGACAAGAAGTCCGACGAAAAGATCGCGGTCTACGATTTCGGTGGCGGAACCTTCGACATCTCCATCCTCGAAGTGGGTGAGAGCGTGGTGGAAGTGAAGGCCACCAACGGTGACACGCATCTGGGCGGGGACAACCTCGATCAACGCATCATCGAATACCTGATTGCCGAATTCAAAAAGGACCAGGGCATCGACCTTTCCAAGGATCCCATGGCGATGCAACGGCTGCGGGAGGGCGCCGAGAAGGCGAAGATCGAACTCTCGGGTGCCCAGACGACGGACATCAATCTTCCCTTCATCACGGCGGATCAGTCCGGTCCCAAGCATCTCAACCTGAAGCTCTCGCGGGCGAAATTCGAGCAGCTCGTCGAAGATCTGATCGAGAAGTCGCTCGCACCCTGTCGCATGGCCATGGCGGACGCGGGCATCGCGGCGGGGGAGATCGACGAAGTCGTTCTCGTCGGTGGCTCGACGCGGATTCCGATGGTCCAGCAAAAGGTGACGGAGCTGTTCGGCAAGGAGCCCCACAAGGGCGTGAACCCGGACGAAGTGGTGGCGGTGGGTGCGGCGATTCAGGGCGGTGTGTTGGCGGGCGACGTCAAGGACGTCCTGCTGCTCGACGTGACGCCGCTCTCCCTGGGGATCGAAACCCTGGGTGGCGTGATGACGAAGCAGATCGATCGCAACACCACGATCCCCACACGGCGCAGCCAGGTGTTCTCGACCGCGGCCGACAGTCAGCCCCAGGTCGAAATTCGCGTGCTCCAAGGCGAGCGCGAAATGGCCACCGACAATCGGGAGTTGGGTCGCTTCATCCTCGACGGGATCCCCGCGGCTCCCCGCGGTGTGCCCCAGATCGAAGTGACGTTCGACATCGATGCCAACGGGATCCTCGGTGTGTCGGCGAAGGACAAGGCCAGCGGAAAGGAACAGTCGATTCGCATCGAAGGCTCCGGCGGGCTCAACAGCGACGAAATCGATCGCATGGTTTCGGATGCCGAAGCCCATGCGGGCGAGGACCGGGAGCGACGCGAGAAGATCGAGAAGCACAACGCCCTCGACTCGATGATCTACGGCGCCGAAAAGACCCTGGCGGAAAATCAGGAGAAGGTGCCCGAAGCCGACCGCAAGGAACTCGAAGAGGTGTTGGCCGCGGCCAAGGTGGATCTCGAAAGTGACGATTTGGCGAAGCTCGATGCCGCGCGCCAGCGCGTCGAGCAGGCCATGCACAAGGTGGCGGAGCATCTCTACAAGGAAACCGCGGCGGACGGCGCTGCGGCGCCCGACGGAGCGGACGGAGCGGAGGCCGCGCCGGAAGACGATGGCGACGTGATCGACGCCGAATACACCGAAGAGAAACGGGACGAGTAGCGTCGCGTAGCTCGATGCAATCGCCCAAACGCGAACCCTTCGCCGAGCTGTTCGGCGATCTGTCCGAGCGGCTGCTCGGCGATCGTTGGCAGCCGGCCCTCGACGTGATCGAGACCCAGACCGCGATCGTGGTTCGTCTGGAAATGTCCGGCGTGCGCAGCCGCGACATCGCGGTGAGCGTGGACGGTGAGGAGTTGCGGATTCGCGGCGTGCGCCGGCCGCCCGCGACCGGCGACGCGCTTCGCTTGCATCAAAGTGAAATTGCCTACGGTCCTTTCGAACGCGTGTTGCGCCTGCGGCTTCCCTTCGTGCGCGAGGGGATCGCCGCGCATCTGGAAGAGGGCTTCTTGACCGTGACGTTGCCGAAGGGCGAGCGGAGAACCATCGACGTTGGGTCGGAATAGAAAAGAGATCAGACGGCTGTTATGAGCGACGAACGCGAATCGAATCCCACGGAGATCCAGCCCGAGGAACTGAACCCCGGGACGACGACGGAAATCACCGTGGCGGATGGCAACGGCGAGAGTCTCGAAGAATTCGAGATTCCCGGCGCGCTGCCCGTGCTTCCGTTGAAGAATACGGTGCTGTTTCCGTTTCTGGTCTCCCCGCTGCTGGTGAACACGCCCCGTTCGCAGGCGCTGATCGATCACGTCCTGCTGACGCCGGACCGCCTGCTCGTCATGGCCGCCGTCAAGAAGAGCGTCGAAGGCAGCCCCGGGCCCGACGACGTATTTTCGATCGGGACTGTCCATCGCATCGTGAAGATGCTCAAATTCCCCGACGATTCATACCGTCTCTTGGTGCAGGGCGTGGCCCGAGTAACCATCGAAGAATACGTCGAGGAGCCGGAATTCTTGCGGGCCCGCATCGCCCCTCTGCCCGACGTGGGAAATCGCGAAGCCGTCGAGACCACGGCGCTCATGCGCAACGTCGTTCAACAATTCGTGTCGCTCGTGTCCGAGAGCGCGCGCTTGTCCGATGAACTCCAGATCGTGGCGTCGAATATCGAGGATCCCTCGAATCTGGCGGACCTGGTGGCGTCGAATCTCGATATCGATGTGGCGCACAAGCAGGCGGTACTCGAGCAGACCGACCTCCACGAACGACTGAAATTGGTGCTCGCGGAAGTCAGTCGCGCCCGCGAAGCCCTGCAGGTCGAGACGGAAATTCGCGAGAAGGTCCAGACCGACATGGGGAAGACCCAGCGCGAGTACATGCTGCGTCAGCAGTACGATGCGATCCGGCGCGAATTGGGCGAAGCCGAAGACGAGGGTGCGGAGATCGAGCGCCTGCGCGAGCGCATCGAAGCGGTGGGGATGTCCGAGGAGGCCTACAAGCAATCCGTGCGCGAAGTGGATCGCCTGGCGCAGACGCCGCCGGCGGCGGCCGAGCACAGCGTGATTCGCACCTATCTCGAATGGATGACCGAGCTTCCCTGGTCCGAGTCGAGCGAGGATCAGCTCGACGTCAACGCCGCGCGCGCGATCCTCGACGAAGATCACTACGATCTCGAAAAAGTGAAGGACCGCATCGTCGAATACATCGCGGTGTTGTCCCTGAAGCGAGACCTGAAGGGTCCGATTCTGTGTTTCGCGGGCCCCCCGGGTACCGGCAAGACATCACTGGGTCGATCCATCGCCCGCGCCATGGGGCGTGAATTCGTGCGGATTTCCCTGGGCGGGGTTCGCGACGAGGCGGAGATTCGCGGTCATCGCCGCACCTACGTGGGCGCCATGCCCGGCCGCATCGTTCAGGGCATGCGTCGGGCGGCCACCCGGAACCCGGTGTTCCTGCTCGACGAGATCGACAAGGTGGGGACTGATTTTCGCGGCGATCCCTCGTCCGCGTTACTCGAAGTCCTGGACCCGGAACAGAATACGACCTTCAGCGACCACTACCTGGAAGTCCCCTTCGACCTCTCGCAGGTGCTCTTCATCGCGACCGCCAACATCATGGATCCGGTCCCGGCGGCGCTGCGGGATCGCATGGAGGTGATCGAGCTTCCGGGTTACACCGAAGAAGAGAAACTCGAAATCGCCAAGCGCTTCTTGCTGCCGCGCCAAAGAATTGCCAACGGACTCGACGACCGCGGATTCGAGCTTCCGGACGACAGCATCAAGACCTTGATTCGCAGCTACACGCGGGAAGCAGGCGTGCGTAACCTCGAACGCGAAATTGGCTCCGTGGCGCGGAAGATTGCCCGGCGCGTGGCCGAAAGCGATGAAACGGGTCCGTTTTCCGTCGGTTCGGATCAGGTCCAAGAGATGCTCGGACCCATTCGCTTCGAGCCCGAGTTGGCGGAACGCGCCGGCACCGCGGGAGTCGCCGTGGGATTGGCGTGGACGCCTGCGGGCGGCGACATCTTGTTCATCGAATCGACCCGCATGCCCGGTAAGGGCAAGCTCAACTTGACCGGGTCCCTGGGCGACGTGATGCGCGAATCCGTCGAGGCGGCTCGTTCCTGGCTCCGCAGTCACGCGGCGGATTATGCGATCGAAGGGGAGCTGTTCGAGAAGTCGGACATCCATCTCCATGTTCCTTCGGGCGCCGTTCCCAAGGACGGCCCGTCCGCGGGTGTGGCGATGGTGACTTCCTTTGCGTCGCTGTTGACGGATCGCCCGCCTCCGCCGGATGTGGCGATGACGGGCGAGATCACGTTGCGGGGCAAGATTCTGCCCGTGGGTGGGATCAAGGAAAAACTTCTGGCCGCCAAGCGCGCGGGCGTGCACCGTGTCGTGTTGCCCGATCGAAACGAAAAGGATGTGGCCGAGATCCCGGAAGAGTTGCTAAAAGGGCTCGAACTCGTGTTCGTTGGGACCATCGATGAAGCACTGGCTCACACACTGGCACCTGTCTCCGTCTGACCGCGCAGCGCGCGCTCGAACGCTCGGCTTGACCTTCGGGTTGCTGGCGGTGACCTCGCTGCTGGCAGCCTGCGGAGTTTCGCGCGGGCTCTACAGCGGCGTCGTGGGCGAACGCGATGACCTGCAGGGAGAGCGCGATCGATTGGAGCTTCAGGTCGAACGCTTGCAGGCCTCCAACTCGAGCCTGAGCCGCGAGCGCGTCGAATTGATCGATGCAATGGAAGACATGCGCCAGACCCACGCCCAGCTCGAAACCGACCTGCGCAAATTCCAGAACGCGAGTGAAACCCTCGCCGCGGAACTCGAGGAGAAGCGGCGCAAACTGGAATCGCGCGAACGCGAGATCGAGAGCGTGCGCAATACGTTCGAAGGTCTGGTGTCGGATCTCGAATCGGAAGTGGCGACGGGTCAGATTCAGATCGAGCAACTGCGCGAGGGGTTGCGGGTGAATCTTTCGGGCGAAGTCCTGTTCGATTCCGGCTCGGCGGCGGTGAATACCGACGGCCAGCGCGTGCTGACCGCCGTGGCGGCGCGAATCCGCTCGACGGATCACCGCATCGAGGTCCAGGGACATACAGACAACATCCCCATCGACGGCGGCTTGACGCGCCGTTACCCCACCAACTGGGAGCTCGCCGGAGCGCGTGCGTCGCGGGTTCTGCGCGTGTTGGCGGACGGTGGCGTCGATCCCGGTCGCATGATTGCGACGTCCTACGGCGCCTATCATCCGGTGGCTTCGAACGAGAGTCCGGAAGGTCGTGCGCAGAATCGGCGGATCGAAATTCGCCTGCTGCCCCTAGAGAACCCTGGAGATCGGGTCGCTCCCGCCTCGAATTGACAGGTCGCTACCGCGAAGAACTGGAACAATGGTTTCGAATGGCACTCGAAGCCGTGGATCCCGTTCGCGCCCTGCGCTCCCACGTTTCTCGCAAGGGCGAGGCGCTCCAGATTGCAGATCTCCCGATTCCAGCGAATTCGAAGCTCGTCGTCCTTTCCGTCGGGAAAGCCGCGGTCGCCATGGCGGATGCGTTGGCGGCGCGGGTCGGCGACCGGGTGGCGAATGCGCTGATCGTCACCGTCGACGGCGTCGATCCGGGGGCGACGGATTGGCGCCTGGTCCGCGCAGGTCACCCGCTACCCGATGCGCGCAGCGAAATGGCCGCGCGCGCCGCGTTGGACCTGGTGGAGCGCGCGGACCCGAACGACGTGTTGGTGGTTCTGTTGTCCGGAGGCGCATCGGCACTCTTGACCGCGCCCGCCGAGGGGCTTGGCCTGGAAGCGATCGCCGCGACGACCGCGGGGCTTCTGGCGGCGGGGGCTCCCATCGACGAGCTCAATGCGGTCCGCAAACACCTTTCGTCCATCAACGGTGGAAGGCTCGCGGCCCGGGCGCGCTGTGGACGCGTGGTCCAACTGCTGATCTCCGATGTCGTAGGGGATCGATCGGATGTGATCGGGTCCGGTCCGTGCGTGGCCGACCCGACGACCTTCGGCGACGCCCTCGCCGTATTGGAACGACGCGACCGGATCCGGGACACGCCTACCGCGGTGCTCGACCACCTGCGTGCGGGAAGCCAGGGTCGACGTGAAGAGTCGCCGAAACCGGGAGATCCAAAGCTGGACCGCGTCCACACGGAAATCATCGCGCGCAATCGCGACGCCATGACTGCGGTTTGCGATGCGGCTCGGGAAGTGGGCGTGAGTCCCGTCTGGGTCACCGATGCGTTGCAGGGCGAAGCCCGCGTGGCGGGCCAGCGCATCGCCGCTCTGCTCCGGGCCGAAAAGGGCGCGAAGGGGCTGTTGCTGGCCGGTGGCGAAACGACGGTTACGGTGCGCGGACCGGGCCGAGGGGGACGCAACCAAGAACTCGCCCTGGCGGCGGCCATCGACCTCGCGGGCGTTCCCTCGGTCACGCTGTTGGCGGCGGGAACCGATGGGATCGATGGGCCGACGGATGCGGCCGGGGCATTCGCGGACGGAGATACAACCGCGCGGGCGACCGCACTCGGTCTGGATCCCCAAAAAGCGCTCGACGAGAACGACTCCTATGGCTTCTTTCGAGCGGAGGGCGGGCTGCTGCGCACGGGGCCGACCGGGACCAACGTGATGGATCTCGTATTGGCGCGGTTCGGCCCGTGACCGCGCGCACGACGGGAACCGCGTGGTGGGCGCTCGCCTACCGGTTCAGCGTTCTGATGGGTTTGATCTTCCGCGCGGCTTGGCTGTATCTGCGTCTGGCGTTGCACAACCGCCGGGTGTGGCGCAGCACGCCGGAGCAATTGACCGCCATCGAGCAACGTTTCGCCCGGCGTTTCGTCGCTGTCGCTACCCGCTTTCGCGGCGGGTTGATCAAAGTCGGTCAGGTGGCGAGCCTGCGCGTCGATCTCATGCCCACGGAGGTGACCGACGAGCTGGCGCGCTTACAGGATCGTGTGAACCCGCACCCCTACGGCGAAATCGTTTCCCAGGTGGAGCGCGAACTCGGCCGGCCGATCGGCGCGTTGTTTGCGGAATTCGCACGCGAACCGATCGCCTCAGCGAGTTTGGGGCAGGTCCACGAGGCCCGTACTCAGGGCGGTGAGCGGGTTGCGGTGAAGGTCCTTTACCCCGGGGTCGAGCGATCGGTCGCGGTGGATCTTCTGGGGACACGCATCGGACTCACACTCTTCAATTTTCTCGTGGTCGCAGATCTGGTCCAGGTTTACCGACAGATCCGCGTGTCCCTGCTCGGTGAGATGGATTACCAGCGCGAAGGCCGAGCGGCCGAAGAGATTGCGCGCAACCTTTCCCAGGACCGGGAAGTGGCCCAGCACGTTCGAATTCCCAGGATTCACTGGGAGACCAGCGCGCGCCGTGTTCTGACCATGGAATTCATCGACGGAGTGAAGATAAACGATCGCGCAGCGATCGAGGCCCAGGGCCGAGACATCGAAGAACTCGTCGCCTGGGCAACGCGCGCGTTTCTCCACATGTTGTTTCGCGACGGGTTCTTTCACTGCGATCCGCATCCGGGGAATCTCCTGGTGGACCGGGACGGGAAAGTCGGAATCGTGGACTTCGGAATGAATCAGCGGCTCGGCGCCAATGTGCGCCAGGGAATCCGTAAGAATGTCCTGGCCTCGGTCCAGCGCAATGCGGATCTCTACGTGGAATCGATTCTCGACCTCGACATGATCGACGCCGCGGACGCAGGCGCCGCGCGGGCGCTGGCCGCCATGTCCTTCGAAGACACCTATTACAACCTTACCCCCAAGGAACTCACCCAGCTCGATTTCACCGAATATTTCCAGCGCATGCGCGGTCACATGAAGCAGATCCGGAGCTTCCGGCTGCCCGACGGCATCGTGATGTGGTCGCGGGCCGCGACGCTGCTGTACGGGCTGGGGGCGGAGTTGGCCCCGGGATTGCGGCCCCTCGACCTGATCGGGCCCTACGTATTGGCCTTTTTGCAGGGGGAGTCGGCTCCAAAACCACTTCCATCTGCCTGAATTTCCGTCGTTTCCAGGGCGTCTGAAACCGTGTAGGCTGCCCGGTGACCAATTTCTGCCCGACTGCATTGAATCGGGTGAAGACGAATCAGAAGGAGAAAAGTATGGAACGCGTCCGTCAGCGGGGTCTCGATCGAGTGGGTCTTTTCCGAATGGGAATGGGAGCCGCGCTTTGCGCTCTCGTGGCCGTCGTCGCGATCGCCGTCGCCGCACCCGCCGGGGCCGAGATGAAATCGAAAAAGGCCGAAGGGCGCTTTCTGGGATTCGATTCGGAAGCCAATACGATCGAAGTGAAGGTCAAGGGCAAGTCCACGACCTTCGCGGTAAAGCCCGATGGCTCGGTATTGACGCGAACCACGGTCACCATCAACGGCCGCAAGGCGGAGTTCAAAGACTTACCCGAGAAGGCTCCGGTCATCGTCTATTGGCGTCCGGACGACGCGGACAAGAAGAAGAAATTCGCCCGCAAGGTCGATGCGCCCCGCATCCCGGATGATCTGCTCGAGGAGTGGGAAAACAACTAGCCGCGCGCGACCGGGTTCCTCGGGGAGCCCAAAAGGCACGGATCGAAATAAGCGGGGGTGTTCTCGAATCGAGAACACCCCCGCAGTGCTTTGGAAAGGTGAACCTAGAGACCGGCTTCGAAGATCTCGACCCAGGTCTTGTAGTTGTCTGCGATTCGAGAAGCCGCTTTCTCCCGCGACAATCCCTCCTTGCGGAAGGCGACGAGCGCATCCCAGAAGGTCGTGCGTCCGACGGCAAACCCGATGAAGCCCGGAACTCCGGCGGCCACCGAAAGCCATTCGCGGACCTTCACGTCGTCTTCGCCGCGGCCCAAGATGATGCAGCCCACCCCGTCACGGCCATTGCGGCGCGCGGCCTCCGCCACCTTGGCGCAATCGTCCTTGGTGTCGATGCCTTCGATTTTCCACACGTCCGCTTCCACGCCGGCGTCTTGAAGCTCGTGGATGGCCTTGATCATGAGCCCCGGTCGGAGCTTGCGATCGTATGCCTTCGAATCGCCGGCGGCCTCGAGCTGCGCCTTCGTGGCGGGCACGAGCAGCTCGAACATGTAGCCGCGGTCGGTGGCTTTGAGGTGATCGGATAGGCGCTTCAGCCGTTCCGCCTGGCGGCGGTTCATTTCCGCGTCGCCTTCGGAGTTGTAGCGCACGAGCACCTTCGAAAAATTCGGATCGAACTTGTCGAAGTGCGCACCGAAATCGTCGCCGTACTCGAAGTCGAATTCTTCCTGACCACTCTTTTCCGTCGATACGGCGGTGATGTATCCGTTGGCCTTGGCGTCGCGCAAGATGTCCGCGCCGAACTGTTCATCCACCAGGATTCCGGCTTTGGACGCTTCGACGGACGACAGAGACGCCTTGAAGCCGTCGTACACGACTCTCTTGGTGTCGGCGATTTCCGCGGTTTGCTCCGGCGTCAGCTGGCCTTTCCAACCGAACATCTTCGTTTGGAATGATCCGCGATGATCGAAGGGCAAGATGTAGAGGGGCTTGTTGTAACCCAGACCCATGTTCTTCGTTCCTCCTCTTGGTTCTCAGGGGCGGCCAGAATAGCGGTTGCGGTGTGGTGGCGATAGACTCGCCCGACGTGCCGGTAGGGGTCGAGGAATTCAAGCGGGGACTGCGCCAGTGGGCGAGTGGCGTCACCATCGTGACCGCGCGCTCGGGCGACCGCGTTCACGGGATGACGGTGTCGGCCTTCAGCAGCGTTTCCGCCCGGCCCCCCCTGGTGTTGATCTGTGCCGACAAGACCTCGGACACCCACGGGGTGATTGCCGAGGGCGGCAACTTCGCCGCCAACGTGCTGGCGCGGGGCCAGGAGGCCCTGTCGAGTCGGTTCGCCTCCGCGGTACAGGAAGACCGGCGTTTCGACGGACTCGAATGCGGCCGGGGCGTCACCGGGGCTCCCTTCATTCCAGGGGCTGCGTTGGTGCTGGACTGTCGCGTCGTCGGTGCCCACGACTCCGGGGACCACGTCATCTACGTGGGCGAAGTGCTGGAAATGCACTGTGACGAACAGTCTCCTCTGGTTTATTTCGACGGGCGCTACCGCACACTCGCCGATTGACCGCGACTATTCGATCTTGCGCGCTGCGAAGAGGTAGTTCTGGCAGATTCCCGACAAGGGTCCGCTCAGGGTTTCGTCGAGTTGGTCCCAGGCCCGCGCCAGCGGTTCCGACCGGCGTCCCGGCAGCCGTCCCCAGAAGTTTCGCGGTAGCAGGCCGTAGCGCGACGTCTCGAGCAATTCGAAGCCTGCATCGTTCACCAGCTTTTCGATGTCCTGCAGGGTGTAGCGGTAGGCGTGGTGGTGCTTGCCGGGAATCGTGCGCGCCAGATAGTCGATCCAGCTGTAGCGATTCGGGAAATGAACGCAGACGAACATTCCGCCTGGGCGCAGCAAGCGCCGGAATTCCGACAGGCTCTTCGCCTCGTTGCCCCCGACCTCCCGCACGTGCTCGAGCACACCGATCGAGGTGATGGCGTCGAAACTGCCGCTGGGGAAGGGCAGGGCGACGGGTTCCGCCGGGTCTCCGTGGACGAAGCGGAACGGCGCTTCGGGGATCCATTCCCGGACCGGACATTCGTCGAAGGAAAACGCCGAGACCCGGTAGCCCGCGCGCAACAGGAAATAGGAGAAATGGCCGTTGCCGGCGCCCCAATCGAGCACGTGAGCGCCGGGTTTCACGTAGCGCTGGAACAGCGCGTACACCCGTCGGTACTGGTGGCCGCTCACGAGGCTCCGGAATTGATAGAGATCCGATTCGGGATAGCGCTCCGCCAGCTCGTTCAGTTCGTGCAGGACACCGCGCACCGGTGCGCCGCCGGGCGCCGTGGGGGAGGGGGCTTGAATGGGGGCGGGGGATGCCACTCGAAATCTCCTGGAATTCGGCCGGATTCCCGTCCAGACCGGCTCGAAAAAACTTGGGGTGCGCTAAGTCTAGCGCCTATGCGGAGGGCTTCGTTATCGTGCGCCCTCTCGTGCGGCAGTGGCGGAACTGGTAGACGCACCAGCTTGAGGGGCTGGCGGGGGCAACTCCGTGGAGGTTCGAATCCTCTCTGCCGCACCATTTTTCCCTCAGACAGCCCTATGGCAAGCCCAAACGGGCTTTTCGGCCTCCTCGCTGGCGAAGATACGCGCGCGGCGCCGCCTTCCTAGGGGTTCGTCGGCGCTTCCGGGATGGGCTCCGGCGCCGGGTCCCCGGCCCCGAGGCGTGCGGCCTCGTCCGGGGCGCTGCTCTCCGGGGTCACCGGAGGCGCGACTTCTTCGAAGCCACCCAGGCTCTCGCCTTCACCGGCCGCGTCCGGCTCCGTGGGCGTGACGGTTTCCGCGGCCGGGACTTCGCCGGGGATGCTTTCATCGAAGAGAGAGCTCGTCGAGGAATCCGTACCCATGTAGGCGAGGGTAAGGCTGGTGATCATGAAGATGATCGCGCACGCGGTCGTGAGCTTCGTGAGGAAGTTTCCCGCGCCGCGCGAACCGAATACGGTGGAACTCGCTCCGCCGCCGAAAACCGCGCCCATCTCCGCGCCTTTGCCGCGCTGTACGAGCACGACTGCGATCAATACCAAACAGACCATTACGTGGAGAACGGTCAAAAACAGTGTCATGCGGACCCCTCGCTGCGACCGAATGTAACGATCTGCAGGAAACTCGTCGCGTCGAGGCTCGCGCCTCCTACCAACGCGCCGTCGATGTCGGCTTGCGCCATCAGCTCGCGAATGTTGTCGGGTTTTACCGATCCGCCGTACTGAATGCGAATCTCGGCTCCGGTGGGACCAAAGCGCGCGCTCAGGCGCTCGCGGATGAATCCGTGCACTTCCTGGGCGATTTCGGGGGTTGCAGTGCGCCCGGTGCCGATCGCCCACACCGGTTCGTAGGCGACCACGATCTCCGCCGCCCGGTCGGACGGGATCTCCGCCAGGCTGCCCTGGAGTTGGCCCCCCACCACGTCGAGGGTGCGATTGGCCTCCCGGTCTTCGAGGGATTCGCCCACGCAAACGATCGGGCGGATCTGATGGGCGAGCAGGGCCGCGGCCTTGCGCGCGATGAAGGCGTCGTCTTCGCCGAACAGGGCCCGGCGCTCGCTGTGGCCCACGATGGTGTAACCGCAGCCGAGATCCGCGAGCATGCCGGGCGAAATTTCGCCGGTGAACGCTCCCTTTTCCTCGGGGTGGACGTTCTGGGCGGAAAGCTCGGCACTGCAGCCCGCGAGGACCGGTCCAACGGCCGCCAGCGCGTGGAAGGGCGGTGCGATGACGGCGTCGACGCTCTGTTCATCGCCCAGTGCCTTGGCGAATTCCTCGGCGAAGCGTACGGCTTCGGCGACGGTCTTATGCATCTTCCAATTTGCGGCGAGGATGGGCTTGCGCACGTTCAACGCTCCAATGCGACTACGCCGGGCAGGGCCAAGCCCTGGACGTATTCGAGGGAGGCACCGCCTCCGGTCGAGAGGTGAGAGATCCGGTCCCCGACACCCATCCGGTTCGCGGCGGCGAGGGAATCTCCGCCACCCACGATCGAAAGCGCACTCGAGTCCGCTACCGCGCGCGCAACGGCCTTCGTTCCCGCCGCGAAGGCTTCGATCTCGAAGATCCCGACGGGGCCGTTCCAAAAAATGGTGCGGGCCTTTGCGGCCTTCGCGGCGTAGAGCGCGCGGGTCTCGGGGCCGATGTCGACGCCCATCCAACCGTCGGGGATCTGTCTCACGATCTGCGTGGGCGCGTCGGGATCGATGCGTTGCGCGACGACGTGGTCCGATGGAAGCAGCAATTCGTGTCCCGACGCCGTTGCGGCTTCGGCGACCCGTACCGCGTCTTCGAGGCGATCCTCTTCGACCAGCGAAGTCCCGGTGGCTTCCCCGTTCGCGCGCAGGAACGTGTACGCCATGGCGCCCCCGATGGCGAGCACGTCGGCGCGCTTGGCCAGGGCTTCGAGCACGCGAAGTTTGTCCGACACCTTGGCGCCGCCGAGGATGCACAGCAGGGGACGCTCGGGCTCGATCACGCGCCGCAGGCTCTTGAGTTCCGCCAGGAGCAAGTCGCCTGCTGCGCGGCGCTCCACCAGGGCCGGCAGGCCCGCGGTCGAAGCGTGGGCGCGGTGCGCGGCCCCGAAGGCGTCGTTGACGTAAACGTCGGCCAGGCGTGCGAGGGCGGCGCAGAACGCGGGGTCGTTGTCGGTCTCTCCCTTGTGGAAGCGCAGGTTTTCCAGCAACAGCACATCGCCTTCGCCCAGGGCGTTGGCGCTGCGCTCCGCTTCCTCCCCCACGCAATCGGAAACATGTTGAACCGGTCGACCGAGATGCTCCGAGAGTCGGACCGCCACGGGTTTCAGCGAGAGTTCGGGCTTGGCCTGGCCCTTGGGGCGCCCGAGATGAGAGGCGAGTACCACGCGGGCGCCGGCTTCCACCAGGCGTTGCAGCGTGGGGAGCGAGGCGCGGATTCGCGTGTCGTCGCCGATCTGACCGGCGTCGAGCGGAACGTTGAGATCCGCTCGCACGAAAACCCGCTCGCCGCGCAACCCGCCCGGTTGCGCCAGAAGATCATCCAGCGATGCGACGTTCACGGCTCGCGCTAGCGGGAGCCCATGAGGAGAGCCAAATCCACCACGCGGCAGGAGTAGCCCCACTCGTTGTCGTACCAGGACAGCACCTTGGCCAGTCGGCCTTCGATCACCTTCGTCGACGGCGCGTCGAAGATGGACGAGTGCGGATTTCCGCGGAAGTCGATCGAGACCAGGGGCTCCTCCGTGTATTGCAAGATGCCCTTGAGCGGGCCGTCGGCTGCGGTCTTCATCGCGGCGTTGATGGCGGCGGCGTCCGCTTCGCGCTCGAGCTCCACAGTGAGATCCACGACCGACACATCGAAGGTCGGCACGCGAATCGCGAAGCCATCGAGTTTTCCCGCGAGTTCCGGCATCACGAGGCTGATGGCGCGAGCGGCACCGGTGCTGGTGGGGATCATCGAGATCGCGGCGGCCCGTGCGCGACGCAAGTCCGGGTGCGGGAAGTCGAGGGTGACTTGATCGTTCGTGTAGGCGTGCACCGTCGTCATGAGTCCGCGCTGGATCCCGAAGGACTCGTGCAGCACCTTGGCGATCGGCGCCAGGCAGTTGGTCGTGCACGAAGCGTTGGAGACGATCTTGTGAGAAGCCGGATCGTAGGCGTCGCTGTTGACGCCCAGGACGACGGTGACGTCGGGGTCTTTGGCGGGAGCGCTGATGATGACGCGCTCGGCGCCGGCACTGAGGTGCTTGGATGCCCCTTCGCGATCCGCAAAGTGTCCCGTGGATTCGACGACGATGGAAGCGCCGAGGGATTTCCAGGGCAGCTTGCTCGGGTCGCGTTCGCCCGTGACGGGGATGCGCTTGCCGTCGACCACGATGGCGTCGCCGTCCGCTTCGACCTCACCCGGGTACGGGCCGTGGATCGAGTCCCACTTGAGCAGGTGGGCGAGCGTGGCGGGATCGGTCAAGTCGTTGATTCCCACAACCTCGATATCCTTGTCGCGGGCGGCGCGGAACGCCAAGCGGCCGATGCGTCCGAAGCCATTGATTCCCACGCGAACTGCCATATCTGCTTCCTCCAGTGCTTAGAAGGCGGAGAAATGTACCGGAGCTGTAGGATGGGCGCTCGCGTACTCTTCGAAGCAGGAGGGGCTCATTCTGTGCCCGGGCCGAAGCCGTTTTATCGGGGTTGGGGACGGCGCACCGCATTTCTCGGTGCGTTGCTCGCGCTGTTGCCGATTGCCTGCGAGCGATCCGGGCGCGGCGCGCACGAAGCGGCATTTCCCGTCAGCGAGGGGCGAATTGTCCTCCCCGGGCACTCGATGTCGCTCGAGATATTGCGCGACGCGGGCGGGGTGCCCCACGTGTATGCCCAGTCCGAAGCCGATGCCTATTTCGGGCTCGGCTTTGCCCACGCGCAAGACCGGCTGGCGCACATGGTTTGGCTGCGGGCGGCCGCGCGCGGACGCAGCGCCGAATGGTTGGGCGAGGCCGGTGTGGCGGGAGACCGCTTGGCCCGCACGCTGGGAATCGGACACCACGCGGACGCGGAGGTGTCGAGACTGGACACGAAGACGCGAGCGCGCCTCGAAGCCTACGCGCGCGGTGTCAACGCGCGTCTCGAGCGAATCCGCAGCGGCGTGGCGGCGCTCCCGCTCGCGCTCCGGCAGGCGGGAACGCCCCTCGAAGATTGGTCCCCCGCCGATAGCCTGGCGCTGGTGAAGCATTGGTCCTGGGGGCTGTCTGAAACCCTCGAGGCCACGGAATGGCTCGTGGCCGTGGTGCGGCATCTCGGTGCGTCCCGCTCGCGTCGGTACTTCCCGGAGCGTCCGCCGAGCGCCTCTTTTCCCGCGCCCACGGAGCGCGCGGCGCAGTCGGGGAGTTGGCGCGACCCGCTGCGCGCCATGGCGGGTTTGCGCAGCCGACACGCGGGGAGCAGTGCCTGGGTGGTGGCGGGGGAGGCGGCCCGCGGCGGAAGCCCCTTGTTGGCCGCAGACGCCCACCTGGAGGCGACCATTCCGGCCGCGCTCTACGTGGCCCACATTCGCGGCGGGGAACTCGAAGTGCTGGGGGCGACCCTACCGGGCGTTCCGGTGTTTTGGACCGGAAGCAACCGTTCCGTCGCCTGGGCGGCCACCAACGCCTTGCTCTCGGTGACGGATGTGTTTCACGAGAGCGTGCGTCTCGACGATCCGCCGCGTTACTTCAATGGACGCCGCTGGAAGCCGCTGAAAGTTCGCCATGAGATTCTCCGGGTCCGGGAGGGCGAGGAGCGATCGCTCGCGGTGTACGAAACGCCGCGCGGTCCGCTGATTCACAGCTTCGTGGGCGACCCCGATGAACCGCGTTCGATCGGCTGGGGGGGCACCCGGCCGGGCAACGGCGTGGGGGCGCTGATGGCAGCGGCGCGGGCACGGTCGGCGCCGCTGTTTCGGCGCCGCTTGGCGACCCACCACGAACCCGTTTTGGCGTTGGTGTTCGCCGACGCCCGGGGCGACGGGGGGCTGCAAGTCGCGGGGTTCGTGCCGGATCGGCCGGAGCCGACCGGACTCGTCCCGGTCCCCGGACCCAGCGGTTTTCACGATTGGAAGGGACGAATTCCCTTTGCCCGACTCCCTCGCGCGTCGTTGGCCGAGCAGCCTTGGGTCATCGCGGCCGACGATCACCTACCGGTTCCGGTCGGCGAAGACCCGGACGCGCCGGAGCCTTTGCTCGAACCGCTCTGGCGCACGGGCGAACGGTCGAAGCGAATCGCGACTCGTTTGCGTCACGCGCAATCGAACGGCGACATCGACGTTCACGCGCTGATGGCGATACAAACCGATCCCCACCTGGCGCGGTCCACGCGCTTGATTCGCACGGCCCTAGCGCTGCTCGAGCCGAGCGCGCTTTCGCCCGAGGCCGCGGAAGTCGCGGAGCGCCTGCGCGCCTGGGACGGCGACGCCCACGTGGGAAGTGTCGAAGCCTCTCTCTATCACGCTTTTCTCGAGCGATTGGTGGCGGGGATGCTGGGTCCCGAACTCGGGCCCGACTTGTTGACCCGCTATCTCGCCCTGGCGCGCGGGAACCCGGTTGCGGTGCTGAGTGAAATGCTCGAGGAGGTCGCGGGGCGCGCGGCCGGGCGTGCTCGACGCGAGGCGGGTGCGTTGGTGCGCGATACGCTGGAGCGCACTTGGCTCGACCTGTCCGTGCGCGCCGGCGCCAACCGTGAGAAATGGGCCTGGGGGCGTTTTCATCGCCTGTTCTTTCGCCCCCTCTACCCCGGCGCCAACGGGGGGCGCGCTTTGGGACCGTACCCGCTCCCGGGCGGAGGGCTTTCGGTCGCGTTGTCGGAATACGAACTGGGCGGGGATTTCGAAGTGCGGGCGATCTCGGGCTTCCGTTGGGTGGTCGATACATCGGAGCTCGACAAAGCGCATGTCGCCCTGGCGCCCGGGCAATCCGGGCATCCGCAACACCCCCATGCCGCGGATGGCGTCGCGCGTTGGCTCGCCGCCAAACCCGGCCTGTTGGTCACCGATCCCCTGGTACTCGCGGAGCGCGCGGCGGCGACCCTCACCATCGAGCCCGTTCCGTGACGCGCGCCGTCCTGTTCGCGTTCGTGCCGAACTTCTACGCGGAGGTGGAGCGGGTGCGCGACCGTTCGCTCGAGGGGCGGCCCATCATCGTCGGCGGGGACCCGCGCAAACGCGGCCTCGTCCAGTCGGCGACGCAAGACGCCTGCGACGTCGGGGTTCGGGACGCGATGCCGATGCTCGAGGCCCTCGAGCTGTGTCCACACGCGCGCGCCCTGCGAACCGATATGCGGCGCTACCGGGAAATCTCCAAACAATTGATGGCGAGCCTGCGATCCGGCTTCGAACGCTTCGAGACCCTGGGGCTCGACGGGGCGTTCCTCGAAGATCCGAAGCGCGTCGCGGCGCCGGAGCAGACGGCGGCCACGCTCTGCGACCGGGTCCGCGAAGAACTCGGTTTGCCCCTGCGCGTGGGAATCGCGCCCATCAAATTCGTTGCCCGACTGGCGGCGAAGGATCGCAATGCCCAGCCGGTTTGTCGGGTGCCCGACGGGGCCGTCCAAGGCTATTTGCGCCCGCTGCCGGTGACGCGTCTTCCGGCGGTGGGGCCCAAGACGCGAGACCGTCTGGCGGCCCTGGGCGCGCAGACGGTCGGTGAGTTGGCGGCGTTGGACCCCGAGCCCCTCGAGCGGGATCTCGGGAACCATGGATTGACGATCTGGGAACTCGCGCGCGGTCACGACGATTCGCGGGTCGGGGTTGCGCGGCACCCCCAATCCGTCAGCCAGGAGGTGACCTTTCCCAGCGAGGAGTTCGATATGGCGGCCATCTCCGACCGCCTCCAGGAGCTGTCCTCCGGCCTCGAAGAGGCGTTGCGGCGGGACGGACTCAGCGCCTGCCGGATCGCGATCAAGGTGCGCTACGCGGACGGCGAGACGACCACGCGCAGCCGCAAGCTCCCGAGACGCGTCGGCGCCGCTCGCCAGGTCCAAGCCCTGGCCCTCGAACTCCTGGGACTGACGCAGGTGGGATCCCGCCGCGTTCGTCTGCTGGGGATCTCCCTGGCGGGCCTGTCTCGCGAACTCGCAGATGACCGGCAACTCGACCTGTTTTCCTAAGTCACCACTGAGCAATCGACTTCGAGCGTCTCAAGCGCCGGCCGCCGCTGGCCGAAGGAGGGGGGGCACGCCATTTCGGCCGGGGGGCAGCGGTGGGACGCGAGCGACGCAAATACGCGCGAATCGATTCCGAGCAGGTGATCTCCTACTCCCTCGAAGACGACGCCGGAAAGCTGGCCGTCAGCAGCAATCTGTCCGTGGGCGGGCTGCAGTTTCAAGTGATCGGATGCGAGATCAACTACGGCGAGGTTCTGCGCGTGACCTTCAGCCTCGAGGACCAGGCCGTGCAAGCGGTGGGGAAGGTGGCGTGGGCGACGGAGGTGGACGCCTTCACGACCGAAGTGGGCTTGGAATTCATCCACGTCGAACCGGACGTTCAGCGCGCCCTGGAAGACGCGTTTCCCGAATCCTGACTGGCCTGCGCGGGCTCCCCGGTTTCCGAACCCGGTCCGGGCTCGCCTCTCGAATCCGTCGAAATCGATAAAACTCCATATTATCAGCGCCTTGAGTCATGTCTTTCAGGCAGTTCTCGAACCCGAGGGCGCCGGTTCTAGGCGCTCTTCCCGGGCGCTTGACCCCGCAGGGCGTCGATGCCAGCCTCCCCGCCATGGCGGACTTCCATCAGACCGGCGTGATCACGACCCTGCATCGTCTCGGGGCCACGGACGTTCCCCGCTTGGAACGCGAGTTGGTCTCGTATTCGTCCCGCCGGCCGGTCGCTCTGGTTTTGCCTTGTCACGTTCGGGAGTTACGGGAACCTGCCCTCAAGGGCATCGTCGATGTCCTGCGCGGCGTCCCGTACCTGCGCCAGGTGGTGGTGAGTGTCTCGGGTACGGACGATCGCTTCGACGTGGTGCGTTTGCGAACCGCGTTCGACGGCGTGCGCGACCTCGCGGGCGATCCCCCGACGTTGTTGTGGAATGGTGGCGAGCGCGTCGAATCCCTGTACCGCCGACTGCGTGAGGAGGGCCTCGACGCCGGTGCCGACGGCAAGGGGCGCAGCGCCTGGATGGCCTGCGGATACGTCTTGGCCCGCGACGTCGCGCGCGTGATCGCGCTCCACGATTGCGACATTCGCGAGTACCCCCGGGAGCTGCTGGCGCGGTTGTGTTATCCGGCCGCCAATCCGAACCTCGAATACGAGTTTGCCAAGGGCTTCTACAGTCGCGTGACCGATCGGCTCTACGGCCGTGTGACACGCCTGTTCATGACACCGCTGTTGCGCGCCATGAAGTCCGTCCTCGGTCCGCTCCCGTTGCTCGATTATCTGGATTCCTTCCGGTATCCGCTGGCGGGCGAGTTCGCGATGACGACGGATCTGGCCCGCATCAATCGGATACCGGGCGATTGGGGGCTCGAGGTCGGCATGCTGGCGGAGGTCTACCGCAATTCCTCCCTCAAGCGCGTGTGCCAGGTGGAATTGGCGGCCAACTACGACCACAAACACCAGGATCTCTCGGAACAGGATGCGTCGCGCGGACTGCACCGCATGGTGGTCGACATCGCGTCGTCGCTGATCCGCAATCTGGCGAGCTACGGTGTCGAATTCTCGGCGGGTTTCCTCAATACGCTGTCTGCCGCCTACGTCCGAACCGCCCAGGACGCCATCGCACGCTACAGCGACGACGCGGCCCTGAACGGCCTGGCGTTCGATCGGCACGAGGAAGAGGTGGCGGTCGAAACCTTCACGCGTGCGCTGCGCACGGCGGGGCTATCCTTCGTGCGGGATCCCATGGGGGCGCCGCAGATCCCGAATTGGAACCGGGTTACATCGGCCTTGCCCGGATTCCTCGACAATCTCCATGAAATGGTCGAAGCGGATACCCGCGACCTGGAGTAGCGCCCCACGCGCGCCACTCGCTATCAAACAGAGGCTTTCGGGAGTGAGGCGATGAACCAGCTGCGCATTGGCGATATTCCGCTCGGAGACGGGGCGCCCCTGGTGTTGATCAGCGGGCTCAACGTCATCGAGGACGAGGATTCGACGCTCGAGTGTGCGCGGACCGTTTCCGAGATTGCCGACGTCCACCGCTTCCCGCTGGTCTTCAAGGCGTCCTTCGACAAAGCCAATCGATCTTCGCGCCACAGTTTTCGCGGGCCCGGAATCGACGAGGGCCTGCAGATTCTGGCGCGCGTAAAGCGCGAGCTCGGTCTCCCGCTGATCACGGACGTCCACGAACCCGTCCAAGCCAAGATGGCGGCCGAGGTGGTGGATTGTCTCCAAGTGCCGGCGTTTCTGGTGCGCCAGACCGACCTGGTGGTGGCGTGCGCGGGAACCGATTTGCCCGTGAATCTGAAGAAGGGCCAATTCCTCGCACCCATGGACATGCGACACGCGGTCGAGAAGGTCAACGCCCTGGGGAAGGGCGGCGCTTTCGTGACCGAGCGCGGCGTTGCGTTCGGGTACAACAACCTGGTCGTCGACATGCGGGCCTTCGAAGCCATGCGGAGTTTCGCGCCGGTTTGTTTCGACGCGACCCACGCGGTGCAGCGTCCCGGTGCTCTCGAACTTGCTTCGGCGGGCGATCGGGAATTCGTCGCGCCCTTGG
This sequence comes from Deltaproteobacteria bacterium, assembly GCA_029261875.1. Classification (GTDB taxonomy): domain Bacteria; phylum Myxococcota_A; class UBA9160; order UBA9160; family JAJDAL01; genus JAJDAL01. The sequence continues at coordinate 76,990 of JAJDAL010000041.1, read as the reverse complement.
CTCGGGCCGCCGTCGCGGTGGGGATTGATGCTCTGTTCGTCGAATCGCACCCAACGCCCGACGCCGCTCCCTGCGACGGTCCCTCGCAGATCACGCCGCAAGATCTCGATCGGCTGCTCGCCGAGGTGCGCGCAATAGAATCGGCGCTGCACCGTCCGGCGAATGCGTAGCGACCCGCGCAACCAACGCGATCCGGGGACACGTCCCAGTGTCGAAGTCGCCATCCTGGTTGCGCTCGTGGGGCTTGCCGGCGCGCTGCGGGTGATCTCCTGGAATCGCACCGCGGCGCTCTTCAACGACGGACCCCTCTACCTGGGAATCTCCCGCTTGATGGGAGCGGGGGATTGGAGCGGTGCGCTCGCCCACGATTACCACCCCCTATATCCGTTCCTGACCTTGCTCGCGAATTTCGCGGCGGGAGATTGGGAGCGCGCTGCGGTTGCGGTGTCGATCCTTTCGGGCTCTGCGTCGGTCGTGTTGCTCTACGCCCTGGTTCGGCCCTATCTCGGACCGCGCGTGGCGGCCCTGGCGGGGCTGGTGTTGGCGATGCATCCCCACGCGGTGGATTTCTCCGCAGACGTTCAGTCCGAGGGGCTGTACCTGGCGCTTTTTCTCGGGGCGTTGCTCGCCATCTCCCGCTCCCTCGACCCGCCGCGACCCGCATTGGCGGCCTGGGGCGGTGTCCTGTGTGGCCTCGCGTATTTGACGCGTCCCGAGGGAATCGGGGTGTTGGGGGTGGCGGGGGCCCTCGGAGCCTGGCGCGTGTTGCGCGGACGCTTGCCCCTGGGGCGCGCCGTGGTTTGGGGCGCCGCCGTTCTGGCCGGGGTGCTGTTGTTCGTGACGCCCTACATGACGGCCATGCGGGTCGAGACCGGCAGTTGGGTGCTCTCCCAGAAGAAGTCGGCTGTGGGGATCGCAACCATGGGGCGCATCGAAGGCCGGATTCGAGCCGGCGATGAATCCTGGGGCGCACAGCGCCAGGCTCCGCGCACGAGTGTCGACCGAATGGTCGACCTCGGAGACACGATCGTTTCCGGGGCGCGTTACGAAGTCCTCGTGCTGATGGTGCTGGGATGGGTGGTCGCGCGTCGCCGGCGCCTGGCGGGGAGCGGAGACTACGGGGAACTCGTGGCCTTGAGTCTGATGCTCTATTTCGTGGCCATCCTGGGGCTCGTGTTCTCCGCTGGCTACGTGAGTCGCCGCCACATTTTGCCACCGGTCATCATTGGGTTCGGGTTCGTGGGGTATGCGATTCCGATTTTCGGCCGGGGGTTGCTCGAAGTGGGGCGACGGATTCTCGCGCCGAATTCGCCGTGGGCTCCGACCGCGGGTGTCGCCTTGGCGTTGGGGCTCAGCATCGTGGTCGCGTTGGCGGTTCCCAAAGCGATTCGTCCCAGTCGCACCAACAGTCTCGCCGAACGCCGGGCGGCGGAATGGCTGCGGGGTTCGAGCCTGTCACCGGGGGCCGTGGCGGCCGTCAAGCACCGCGTTGCCTACTACGCGGGCGCCAGTTTCGTTCCCCTGCGCGCGATTCCGGAAAAAGAAGTGACCGAGTACCTGCGCGCGCGCGGCGCGCGCTATGTGGTGGTCGATGAGGAAGAGATCCCCGAATATCCGGGCTTGCGCGGCGCCGCGGACCGCGAAATGCGACTCCTGCACCGGGAGAACGCCGCGGATCATTCGGCCTCGGTTTACGAAGTTCCCGCGCTTCCCATCGGAGAGGCCGGTTAGGATGCGCGCAACGCCGCGCGACCGCGGACCGTCTTTGCTGTCTTCCCGGGTGGGTACCTAGTGCTCGCGCGTTACACGGAGATCTTGCGCACGGCGCTCTTCCTCGGAGACGCTGTCCTCGTGTCTGGCGCGTGGTTGCTCGCGTATGGGATTCGCTTCCACACGGAGCTGGGGACGCTTTGGTTCGGTCCGCCCGTGGAGATCCCGGATTTCGGCTCCTACGCCCTGGTGCTGGCGTTGATTCTGCCCACGTGGACGCTGCTGTTTCGCAGTCAGGGTCTCTACGGTGCACATCGCACGGGATCTTGGCTGCGCCAGGGAGGCGCGATCCTGCGCGCCACGGGCGGCGGCATTCTCGTCATGGTTGCCGCCACGTTCTTCCTGCGCAGCTACTTCTATTCCCGCGCGGTGATCGGTTTGTTCGGTGTGCTGTCGGTGGTGTCGATCGCCCTGTTCCGCATGGCGGTCGACGCGACGGTGCACGAACTGCGACGACGCGGTGTGAACGTTCGCAACGTACTGGTGGTGGGCGCCGGAGCGTTGGCGGAGCACGTGATCGATCGGATTCGAGCCCATCCGGAATCCGGCTTGCGGGTCGCCGGAGCGGTTTCCGACGATCGTTCGCACGGGGAGGGCGGGTTGCTGGGCGTTCCGATCCTCGCGCGATACAGCGAATTGAAGCAGGTGCTGGGACGCCTCGAAGTGGATCAGGTCATCTTGGCGCTCCCCAAGGAAGAATCCCATCACCTGGAGAAAGTGATGACCGAACTCGACGACCAGCTCGTCAACGTGCGTCTGATTCCGGACTTGTTGCACGTCTTGACCCTGCGGAGCTCCGTGGACGAATTGGACGGCTTGCCGGTCATCAATCTGCGCGAGGGGCCGCTCGTCGGTTGGGCGGCGGTGCAAAAGCGCATCTTCGATATTGTGGTCACGACCGGGGTGTTGATCGGATTGGCTCCGGTTCTGGTCGCAATTGCTGCGGCAGTGGCGATCAGCATGGGGCGACCGGTGTTCTACCGTCAGGAACGCATGGGGCTCGACGGCCAGGTGTTTCCCATGTTCAAGTTTCGAACCATGATTCTCGAAGCCGAAAGCGAGACGGGCCCGGTGTGGACGTCCTCGGATGATCCGCGCCGCACGCGCCTGGGCGCGTTCCTGCGCCGCACCAGTCTCGACGAACTTCCACAGCTGTGGAACGTCTTGCGCGGCGACATGAGCCTGGTGGGGCCCCGGCCCGAGCGACCGGTCTTCATCGAGAAATTTCGCCGCGAGATCCCGGGCTACATGCTGCGCCACAAGGTGAAGTCGGGGTTGACGGGGTGGGCCCAGGTTCACGGTTGGCGCGGGGATACCTCGCTGCACGAGCGAATCGAGCACGACATCTTCTACATTCAGAATTGGTCCCTTGGCCTCGATATTCGCATTCTCCTGATGACGCTGTGGCGCGGGTGGATCGATCGCAACGCGTACTAGGAATGCGTCTCCGAAGCCGACATACGGCCTGAAACGTGATAGACAGAGGGTTCTGCTTTGGGTAAAAGGGAGCCGGGGGTGAGGCAGCGCCAATGATCATCAGCCGAACACCGTTTCGGATCTCCTTCTTCGGCGGGGGGACCGATTATCCGGCGTGGTACAACGATGAGAAGGGGGCCGTCCTCGCCACCACCATCGACAAGTATTGCTACATCACCTGTCGTTGGCTGCCGCCGTTTTTCCCGCACCGCTACCGCGTCGTGTACTCCAAGGTCGAGACGGTTCGGGACATCGACGAAATTCAGCACCCCTCGGTCCGCGAAGTCTTCAAGTATCTGAACATCAACCGCGGCGTCGAGATACACCACGACGGCGACCTGCCGGCGCGCACGGGGCTGGGTTCGAGTTCCTCGTTCACCGTGGGGTTGGTGAACGCGCTGTACGCCCTGAAGGGTTCGATGGTGTCGAAGATGGACCTCGCCAAGCAGGCCATCGACATCGAGCAGAATCGCATCAAGGAGAACGTAGGCTGTCAGGATCAGACGGCCGCCGCCATCGGCGGACTCAATCGCATCGAGTTCTCGCCGGGCGATCAGATCTCCGTGCAGCAAGTCACGATTCCCGCCAAGCGCCGTCAGGAACTGCAAAGCCACCTGATGCTCTACTTCACGGGCTTCACGCGCACGGCGTCGGAAATCGCCGTTTCGCAGCTCGAAAACATTCCCCAGAAACGCCGCGAGCTGCGCGCCATGTACGGCATGGTGGACGAAGCCGTCGGCATCTTGAACAGCAATACGGACATCTGCGACTTTGGTCGTCTGCTCCACGAATCCTGGGAGATCAAGCGAACCCTGTCGGACGATGTCACCACGAACAACATCGATTCCATCTACGAAGTCGCGCGCAAAGCCGGAGCGCTGGGCGGGAAGTTGCTCGGAGCCGGTGGAGGCGGGTTCTTCCTGCTGTTCGTGGAGCCGGGCCTGCAGGCCCAGGTCCGCGCCGAGCTTTCATCCCTGCTTCGGGTGCCCTTCGAATTCGAAAACCTGGGTAGCCAGGTGATCTTGTATCAACCCGAACGCTATGAGTTCGAGTGAGGCACCCCTAGGCCTCGCGGATCTCGATGCCTATGTGCTGTGCGGCGGCCAGGGGACGCGCCTGCGCGGCGCGGTCCCGGGTCTCCCCAAAGCCCTGGCCCCGGTCGGCGGCCGACCCTTCCTCGATATCGTGTTGGAATATTGGTCCGGCGTGGGACTGCGGCGCTTCGTCCTATGTGTCGGATATCGCGCAAGCGCCATCCAGGAGCGCCGCGCGGAACTCGAAAAATACGGTGAGATCGTGTTCTCCTGCGAGACCGAGCCGCTGGGCACCGGCGGTGCCTGGGCGCAAGCCGTGCGGACCTGCGGGCGATCTCGCACGTGTGTGGGGATGAACGGCGACTCCCTGGCGACGGTTGCCCTGGCGGACATGCTCGATTGGCATCGCGAAGTGGGGGCGCGGGCGACCCTGGCGGTCGTTCCCGGCGAGGCGGCTCCGGAAGGGGGGGCCATCGAACGGGAGGCGTCGGGCCGAATTGCGAGTTTTCACGAGAAGGGATCCCTGGCGGCCGGTCGTTTCTGCAATGCCGGGGTGTACCTGGTCGAGTCGGAATGGCTCGCGGCGGAAGCGGGCGCCTTCTCACTCGAACACGATTTCTTTCCGAAGTGGATCCCGGAGGGGCTTCACGCCTTCGTGCATCGCGGAAGCCTGCTCGATATCGGGACGCCCGAGCGTTATGACGCGGCGCTGGGCTGGCTTCGCCGCCACACAGATTGAGGTGCTGGGGGGAAGGGGTTACGTTCCCGCCAACCGAAATGACTGCCCGCGCCCAAGCACTCACCCTGTACGAATCCCTGCTGTTGATCCGGCGGGCCGAGGAGAAGATCCAGGCCCATTACGCGGAAGACGACATGAAGACGCCCGTGCACCTGTATATCGGTCAGGAGGCGGTGGCGGCCGGTGTCGTGAACGGTCTCGATCCCGCGGATCCGATCGTGGGGACCTACCGCTCCCACGGTATCTATCTCGCGCGCACCGATGACCCGGAAGGTTTCTTCGCGGAGCTCTACGGACGAGTGGGCGGACCCGCCAAGGGCAAAGCGGGTTCCATGCACATGGCGCGTCCGCAGGACGGTTTGTTCCTCACTTCGGCGGTGGTCGCGACCACGATCCCGGTCGCGCTCGGTCTGGCGTTCACCCAGCAATATCGTAAGACCGGACGCTCCGTGGCGGCCTTCTTCGGCGACGGCGCCATGGACGAAGGCGTCTTCTGGGAGAGTCTCAACTTCGCGTGTCTGAAACGCTTGCCGGTTCTCTTCGTTTGCGAGGACAACGGCCTGGCGATTCACACGCCTTCGGTCGCGCGGCGCGGCTACAAGAGCGTGGCCGATGCGGTCGGAGGCTTCGATTGCCATTTCGTGGAATCCGAGTCGACGGACCCCGCAGAAATCTCGGACCTGACGCGCGACGCGCTCGCCCGTCAACGCGAGGATGGCCGCCCAGTGTTCATGCGTTTGCGCTGTTACCGCTACGTGGAACACGTGGGTCCCCGCGAAGACCGGGACTTCCACCTGGGTTACCGCCGCGAGGAAGAATTCGAGTACTGGCGCGCGCGCGATCCGGTGCGGTGTCAGCGCGAGCGCCTGATCAAACTCGGTGTGCCCGAGGCGGAGGTTGCGGCCCTCGAAACCAAGATCGACGAACGCCTGTCGCGCTGCGTTGCCGAGGCCCAGAAGGCGCCGTTTCCGGAGCCGGAAGAATTGCACCGGGACGTGCTCGCGTGAGCCAGCTGAGTTATCGCGAAGCCGTCAACGGCGCATTGATCCAGGAAATGGAACGCGACGATCGCGTGTTCGTCTACGGTTGCGATGTCGCGGACCACAAGCGGATCTATGGCAGCACGACGGATCTGGTCGAGCGCTTCGGGCCCGAGCGCTGCTTCAGCACGCCCATCTCCGAAGATGCCATGACGGGAATGGGGCTGGGGGCCGCCATCAGCGGACTACGCCCGATTCACGTGCACATTCGCGTGGACTTCCTGCTCCTCGCCATGAATCAACTCGCCAACATGATTTCCACCGCGCGCTACATGAGTGGGGGAGACCTTTCGGTCCCCATGGTGATTCGCGCGGTCGTGGGACGGGGCTGGGGCCAGTCGGCCCAGCACAGCAAATCGCTCCACAGTGTGTTCGCCCACCTGCCCGGGATCCGCGTTGTGGCACCCACTACGCCCAACGACGTCAAGGGCCTGATGAGCGCCGCCATTCGCGACGACAACCCGGTCGTGATGCTCGAGCACCGCTGGCTCTACGACACGGTGGGCGAGGTGGACGAAGGCGATGCGGTCGTGCCCTTGGGGAAAGCGCGCGTGGTTCGCGCGGGAACCGATCTCACGATCGTGGCTACTTCGTGGATGGTGGTCGAGGCCCTGCGCGCAGCGGATCTGTTGGCCGAGCGCGGTGTTTCGGTGGAGGTGATCGATCCGCGGACGCTCGCGCCCCTCGACGAAGAATCCATCGTCGCGTCCGTGCAGAAGACCCGCCACTGCATCGTGGCCGACAACGATTGGAGCTTCTGTGGCTTTGGCGCCGAAGTGGCGGCCATGGTTTCCGAGCGTTGCTTCGGGCAGCTCGGGGCGGCGGTTTCGCGCGTCGGCTGGGCCTTCGTTCCGTGTCCGACCACCCGTTGTCTCGAAAACGAATTCTATCCGAATGCCAACGACCTGGTGCGCGCGGCCGAACGCAGTCTGGGCCTCGACGCCATGGATCTTTCGGGATTCGATTTCTACACCTACGAGAATCGCTTCAAAGGGCCATTTTAGTCGGTGGAGGTCGTCTACCGAAATCTCGATCCGCGTCCCCGGAAGCACAGCATCGTTCTGGTCGACTGGTCCGTGCGCGAAAGCTTTCACGCCATCGATTATTTGAATCGCCAGAATATCGATCGCTCGCTCTACGAGATCATCTGGGTCGAATACTACGACGCGAAGCCGCAGGCCATTCGCGATCGCCTCGATCGTTCCCTGGCCGCCGGGGAAGGCCCCGCGGTCGATGCCTGGATCGTCGTGGGAATGCCGAGCCACGCCTATTACCACAAGCACCTGCTGTACAACATTGGGATCCTCGCGAGCCGCGGTGAGGTGGTGACGTTCTGCGATTCCGACGCCGTCTTCACCGAGCGATTCGTCGAGCGCGTGGTGGAATCCTTCGAACGGGAGCAGGATCTGGTCCTGCACCTCGACGAACTCCGCAGTCAGGACCGGCGCTTCTACCCCTTCAATCACCCCAGCGTGGAAGAAATCCTGGCAGCGGGTTGCAGCAACCTGGTGGACGGACGTCCGGCGGGGCTGCCTCCGTTGGATGGGACGCCCATCGAAGATCCGCTCCATACCGCCAACTACGGCGCTTGCATGAGCGCGCGGCGCAAAGACCTGATCGCCATCGGGGGAGCGGACGAGCACGTGGATTTCCTGGGGCACGTGTGCGGCCCCTACGAATTGACCTTTCGCCTGATCAACGCCGGGAAGCGGGAACACTGGCACGAAGAAGAATGGCTCTACCACACCTGGCACCCGGGAGCGTCCGGGGATCAGCAATACGTGGGTCCCCACGATGGTCGCCACATGTCGACGACGGCGTTGCGCACGCGGGATACCGGGCGGATTCAGCCGCTGGTGGAGAATCCGGGCATCCGCGCCCTGCGCGAGGCGGGGTCGCGTTCGTTCATCTACGCGGCGCCCCTCTCGCTCGCCAATGCGAGTGGCATGCGTCGGGCGTGGTCGAGCGAAGGGATGGAGCGCTATTCCACGGCGAAGCGACGCCCCACACATTTCGCCTTGCGGCATCCGCTGCTCATGGGGCGCTTGGCGACCCAGGTGGCGCGGGATGTCTCGACCTACGGTCGGCTCGTCGCGCGCACGACGGGCCTCGGTTACCCGGACCGGCCGGGAACCCGGGAAGGCGGAGCGCACGAAACCCTGGCCAGCCGCCTGCGCGATGGGGCGGGCAAAGCGCGCAAACTCGTGGAGAAGGGCGGACTCCCGCTCCAACTTTCGCGCCGGGTCTTCGATTGGAACCGCGAGATCGTGGCGCGGGTTCGCCAGGCGCTGGACGGCCTCCAGTCCGGCGGCGTGCGGGAAATCGCCGTATACGGAACCGGGACGGTCGGGCATTTCGTGCGCGATCTCGCCCGCGAGTGTGGCGTGCGGGTTTCCCAGGTGGTCGACGATGTCCCCGGCGTGGATCCGGTGGAGACGCTGCGCGCCGATGGGCCGCCGGTGGTTCTGGCGTTTCGCTACGGGCTTGCCTACCGCTTCGAACGCTTGCTCGGACTCGGGATTGCGCGCGAGAACATCTGCATCCTCGATCCGATCTGGCTCGAAGCGGAAACCCTCCCGACCTTGCGAATGCACGGCGAAATCGTGGATCGGACACCGAAGCTCTCGATCATCCTTCCCACTCGGGGTCATGCGGATCGAACCCGGGCCCTGCTGGATCGCGTCTGGGAAACCGCGGCGGAGCCCGAGGCGCTCGAAGTCGTGCTTTTCGTGGATGACGACGACCCCGCGAGTCAGGCCATCACCCACGATCGCCTCGCTCTGCGTCAGGCGAGAGGGCTCGGCCTGACCATGGGGGCGATCACCGAGAGCGCTTTTCGCGCTACGCGCGGGCGCTACGTGATGCTGTTCAACGATGACGTCCGTCTGGAAAGCGAAGGCTGGGACGCGCGAATCTACGAAGCCTTCGATCGGTTCCCCGATGACATCGCTCTCGTGTGGGGGAACGATCTCCATCAGCGCGCCGCGAACGCGACATTCCCGGTCGTTTCGCGCGTGGCGGTGGAGCAGATCGGCTTCATCACCTCGCCGCTTCTCAACCACTATCACATCGAATCGCATCTGCACGAGATCTTCCTGCGCCTGCGCCGCCTCGGTCACGACCGAATGGTGTTTCTGCCGGACGTCGTGTTCGAGCACTACCACACGGGCACGAGCGAGCGCCCCCAGGAAACCCGGGGTCGGGACGACCGCGTAATTTTCATGAACCTCGCGGGGGAGCGCGACGCCGCCGCACGTCGGTTGGGGGCGTTCGTAGAACAAGGCGGCGTGGCGGCGAGACCGGTTCCCGTGCGGTCGGCGGCAGAGACGTCGGCCATCACGTTGCTGGAAGATTGCGGTGGAATGCCCGAAGTGACGGCGATCGTCGTGGACGGATCCGTGGGCCGCCCGGTGGGGTCCGATGCGCGCCCGATCCTGGTCGATCCCGGATGTTCCTACGAACTCTTGTCGGTGGTGGGCGATCCCGAAGATCGGGGTCGCGCGTTGCATGAAGCCGCTGCGCGCGCGCGCGGAGAGGTCGTGGTTTTCCTTGCGCCCGAGATGCGGACGACGCCGGGTTGGGGGCGTCGCGCCCTGATGCAGCTGAAGGAAGACGAAAGCCTGGGCGCCCTGTGCGGCGTCGTTTCCTACCGCCGCAACGAACGTTTGGTCCGGGCCGGGGCCGTATTGTGTGAGTGGAAGGGCGAAGCGCGTCTGCTCGAAGTCTTGCGCGGGCGTTTGCGCGGCGATCCGCGCCGCTGGGACGCGTTGGATCTCGACGGTTCGGGCCTGTATGGAATGCTCTTGCGTCGAAGCGCCTTCGAGGCCGTCGGCGGGTTGAACCGGGAATACCGCGGGTTGCTGGCCTGCGGCGTCGACCTCGCTCTGCGCTTACGCGCAGCGGGGTACGCCGCCCGCTACGACCCGAATCTGGAATGGCGCGTTGCGGATGTCGAGGCGACGCTCTGGGACGGGGACCTCGAGCGGCTGGCGGCGATTCACGGGGTTTCCGATCTGCGCGGGAAACAAATCCTCGCCGGGGCCGAGATCGTGGAGAACAGCGACGGGTTGCGATTCGTGCTCGCGCCGCCTCCGCTGTGCGACGAATTCGGCGCGGAACTCGGCCGCGATGTCCTGGTCGATGCCTGGACGGAACTGGCTGTTTTTGCGGGGCCCGCGAACGCGGAGCGCGGAGCCGGAGAAGACGCCACGCGCGCAGATCTACGCGGCGGGGCGCTTCGCTAATTCCAACCGAAACGCTCGCGAAGGGCTGCCGGTATGCGTTCGGTCATGCGCGCGCGGTGGGCGGCGTTGGGGTCGGCGACCCAAAAGGATTGAGCTGCAGGGATGCGGGGCAGCGCTTCGAGCCCATAGAATTCGGCCAACCGGCGGGCGACCCCGTCCGGCGAAGCGGTGACTTCTTCTTGCGTCGTCACCAGGACCTGGAAGTCCTTTTCCAAGACGTCGAGTCCGTCGAACCAACTCTTCAGCCAATCGATCTGTCCCGGAAAGGTGTTTTCGACCGCCCAATCGAGACGCAGGGTCGGCGAGAGGTACTGGAAGTTCGCCGGCGGGGCAGGGCGATAGTGGAGGCGCTCGTGGGCGAAGTCGCGTGAGCTCTCGGCGCCCCAACGCTGGGCGATTTCTTCCGTGGCGTCGCGTGGGTCGCGAATGTGAAACAACAAGCGCTCGACGCCCGCGTCCCGCAGCTGGAGGCGGTTCTCCGGGCGACCGTCGATCCCCGACCATCCCAGGGCCTTTCCCTCGACCGTTTCCGCCAGTAGGGGCGCGACGATGCGATCGTCGGGGAAGCTGCCGAGGCCGAGTTGTCGAACCGGGCGCTTTGTCTGGTTTGCAAGCACGGACAGGAGTCCGCGGGGATCGGAACCGTTCTGGACCACGATCGCCATCGCGGGAAACGCGGCGTCGGGGGGCGAATCGGCGATTCGGCGTTCGATCTGTGCCGCTTGCGCAAAGGATTGGACGGCTTCGTCCAACTGTCCGGCCCGGGTGAGGGCCTCCCCGAGAGATCGGTGCACATCGGGTCCCGAAGGGTCGCGCTCGCGCAGTTCGCGAAAGGTTTCGATGGCGGGGACAAGGCGGTTTTGCTCCAGCAGGAGTTCACCCAGGCGTTGTCGGGCGCCCAGGTCTCGCGGGGCAATGGACGCGATGCGCTGCTGGACCGATACCGCCTCGGACCAACGGCCGTGGGCGGTGAGGATCTCGACCAGTCCCGGAAGCAAGTTGGGATCTTCCGGTGCGAGACCCGCCAGCGAGCGATAGATGGCCTCGGCTTCCGCGTAGCGTTGCGCGCGCAACAGGAACTGCAGGAAGTCGAAGCGCACGCCCGCGTGGGTGACGTCCAGCTCGAGGGTGGAACGGTATTGCGCTTCCGCTGGCTGAGCTTGTCCCGATGCGTCGAGTAGGTTGGCGATGATGTGGCTCGACGGTTGGTGTCGGGGTACCCGGGCGAGCAGCTCGCGGTGGAACCCAATGGCGGTTTCGATGCGCCCGATTCTCCATAAGGAAGACAACCACAGGCGTGCGAAGGGCCCGACCGGGCGACGCAGGGGAACGACGAATCGGTAACAGGCGACGGCGCGTCGCAGGCGTCCACGGCGAAAATAGTGATCGCCCCACCTCTTCGCGGCGTGGGGAATGCGCGTGGAGAGGCGACGGAGCCGGCCCATTCGACCGCTAACCCGGTTCCGGCGGCGACCAGCCGTGGATAAACTTGGCGAACTCGAGGTCGAGCGGGCGCGCCATCGTGGCATCGCCCATGACGGTGGCTGCGGAAAGACGGCCTTCGCGTTCGCTTGGGTTGTAGAGCGGAAGGTGTTCTTCGAGTTCGAGGATGCCTTCGGGCAAGGTATTTCCTTCGGACGTGAAGCCGTGGAAGAACTGCTCGAATTTTCGGGTAAAGCCCGCGCTCGCGAATTCGTTCTCGATGGCTGCGGCATCACTGGCGTGGGGCATCCCGGGGCTGGCGTACACGAACAGGCCCATGGGAGAGTCTTCCAGCAGGATGTGAGAGACCCGCAGGGCGTACTTGAGCGCGAGGCGACGCATTTCGCCGAGATTCGAATTGGAGATCACGATGTCGGCTTTCAGCGGACAATGTTTGTGGAACGCCAGGAAGTCCCACCAGGGCAAATGGACGACCGCGGGCGGTGCGGCTTCGTCGAAGGGATCCACGATCCGCTCCGCGAAGCGATCCGGCGCGAGGGCGTGATACAGGCGGTTCTGCCACAGGTACAGGGATTGGGTGACGTCGAAGGAGGCGTATCGATGTCCGGATTGGATCAACAGCGCGCCCAGATATCCGGAACCCGGGCCGATCTCGAAAATCGACAGACGCTCGCGGCCCCACTTGCGCGCCAGCGCATCGATGACGCGGAACAGCCCGATCTGTACCAGGAGATTGGTGAGCGGCTTGACCGCTTGCCCCAAGGCGTCGCGCGTAAACGCCACCACGTGATCCTGAATGCCGCGGATGAGATCCGCTTCGTCTTCGGTGAAGGTGCTCTCGAAGCAGGCGCCGCGAAAAAAACTCCCTGGAGCCAGGAGTTTTGGAATTTCCGCTTCGAAATTGTGGTCCGCGTAGCGGAGTAATTCGCGCTCTTCGACCACACGCGTGGGATAGCCGACGGATTCGAACGCGGCCGGTGAGTACGCCATGATTTCGGGAATCGAGAGCCCCGCGCGCGCGGCCTGCTCCGCACGCGCGTAGGCGCCGATGGAGAGCAATCCCACTAGAGCGCCTTGAAGTAGCTGTGCAACCGCTCGGAGACGAATTCGAGATCATCGTCCTGGAGATGCTGGTGCACGCCGAAGTGGAGCCCGTTGTCTCCGATGTATTCGGAGTTGGGGAATTCTCCGAGCTGGTGTCCCAAAAACCCGAAGGCCCGGTGCTGCGTGGGCAGGCTTCCGAACAACGTCTTGCACTGAATGCTCGAATCCTCGAGGAATGCGTAGAGCTTCTTCATATCGTGATCGGGATTGCGCAGCACGAGGTGGAACGCGTGGGGCGAAATGAGTTCGTGGGGGGCTTGGCGGCTGCGCTCGACGAATTCCTCGAGGTCGTCGGTAAGTTCGAGCAGGCGGTTCATGTGGATCTTGCGCTGGTCGAAGGTGGCATCGAATTGATCGATGCCCTCGATGCCCAGGGCGGCTTCGAGGTCGTTCATCTTGGAATTGGTACCGAAGCGTTGAAATTCGAAGAAGTCGCTGCCGGTGGGTCGCCCGTGGGAGCGCACGGATCGGAGGATCGCCGCCCACTCGGGGTCGTTCGTCACCGCCATGCCGCCTTCACCGCTGCAGATCAAATGTGCGGCGTAAAAACTGAATTGGCCGGCGTCCCCGATGCCGCCCACGTAACGGTTCCGGTGCTTGGCACCGTGCGCTTCGCAGGCATCTTCGATCACCCGCAATCCGCGACGCTGGGCGATGTCGGTGATGGCATCCATGTCGCACGGCTTACCCATGGTGTGGACGGCGACGATGGCGCGGGTGCGGGGTGTGATGGCCGCTTCGATCTGCGCCGGGTCGATATTCAGGGTGGAGCGGTCGACATCGACGAATTTGGGGGTGAAGCCCGCGGCCAGGATCGCGTTGGCGGTTGCGACGAAGGAACACGCCGGCGTGATGACTTCGTCTCCGCGCTCGGCGCCGAAATCGTGAAGCGCTGCGACGGAGATGATGACGGCGTCGGTGCCCGAGCTGCAGGCGACGGCCTCGGCATAGCCGAATCGCTCCGCAAATCGGCGCTCGAATTCCGCGACATTCTCACCCTGGCTGGCCCAGTTCTTCTCGACCGCGGATTGGAGATAACGGCGCGCGACATCGCCGATCCGAAGCTCACCGAATGAAACTCTCAATTTCTTCCCCTCTTGCCTGCAGCGGCGGAATGACCGGCTGTTGCCGGGGGATTGAACCTATCGCAGGCCTTGCGCGAGCGTCAATCGAACCGCGTCTCATTTTCGAATCGTTCCAAAGTTCAAGCGGTTTGCAGAGCCGCGCGGTAGATTCCGGCACTTGGAAATAGAGGATCGCATATCGGTGCCGGGCGGAGAACCGAGCCTTCGGGCGGCGGAACTCCATTTTCAGCGGCGTGTCGCGGGGGATCCGCTGGATTGCGAATCCGTCGTCGGGCTGAGCCACTGCGTGGCCCTGCTGAATCGAAGGCAAGAGGCTGTGGGCGTGTTACGCACGGCGCTGGAACGCGATCCCGAGCGACACGAACTGCGCGCTGCCCTCGCCGCCCTGGAAAGCCGGGAAGAGCCGGGAACCGACGCTGCGGTGGCCTCGCCCGACGCGCGATTGCCTTTGGATGCGGACCGGGGCCTGCTGCTGGCTCAGTTGCTTTCCAAACACGAGGCTTACGACGAAGCGATCGGCGTCGCGCGCGCGGTTCTGGCGGACGGGCGAGATTGCATCACGTTGCGCCTCACACTGGGTCAGATTCTGGCGCACGTTCAACGTACGGTTGAATCGATCGAAGTCTTCGACGAGGTTCTGCGCCGGGAACCCGACAACGTTTCGGCCAATGAGTCGCTCGCGCACCTGCTCCCGAGTCAGGGGCGACTCGAAGAGGCACTCGGTTACCAGCAGAAGGTGACCGCGGGCCGACCCGGAGATGTGGAGACCTGGCTTCGGCTCGGCGAGCTTCGCTGGTCCTTCACGGAGTCGCGCCGCCAGGGTGCGAGCGCGCCGGTGACGGGACTGCTGCGCCATGCCGGTGCGGCGCAGCCCGTGCTCGCCAACTCGTCCGCGCAATCGATCGCCAGGTCGGCCGCCGACGTAGAAGGGAACGGCCCCGCGCGACTGGGCTGGTTGACGCGCAAGGGCCGCCGTGCGGAAATCGAACGCTTGCAGCGGGAGAACGCCGCACTCCTCGCCGAAAACGAACAGCGCAGCGAGGACATCTTTGCCGCCAAACATCAGAATGGGATCTACGGCGCGGTCAAGACCTGGGTCGAGTATGAAAATACGAAGTATTTCTTCCGCAACCGTTCGCTTTTCTCCCGACTCTACGGGGAGGAAGTGGCACCGGTCCCCGCACAGGCGGTTTCCGACGAACTCAGCGCGGCATTTTCCATGGGGGGCCGGGTCGAGATCGAGGAGGGATTCCTCAACGCGGCTTTTGCGCCTTCCCACCGGGATTTCTACACCGATCGCGACTTCGCTCTGTATCTCGATCCCGCGGCGCCGGAGAACGAACAGCGCGATAGCTTGACGCGTCGCTCCTTCGCGAGTGTCTTCTACATGTCCGACCTGGCCCTGGGGGACGCCCTCGGCAAACACCCGCTCGAAGGGGCGCGGGTCGCGGTCGTGGATTCCATCAATCCCTACTACGAAGCGCTGTGCCTGCGGGCGGGGGCGAAGCCGACCGCCCTCGGCGAACGCCCGATCGAGAGCCGCTCCGAAAAACTGGTCAGCGAGACCTTCGACGAAGCGCGGGAACGCGGATCGCGCTTCGACGCGGCCCTGTCGATCTTTTCCCTGGCCCAGGCGGGTCTCGGTGTGCGCGGCGATGCGCCCGAGCCGGATGCGGATCTCCGACGGATGCAGCGCCTTCGGGAATTGATGCAGCCGGACGGGCTCGTCTTCCTCGCGGTTCCCGTCGGGCGGGATCGCGTGATCTTCAATGCGGCGCGGATCTACGGTCGCGTTCGATTGGCCGAACTGTTCGAGGGGTGGGAAGAAGTGGGTCGCTACGGATTCGCGGACGGCATGCTCGAAGGGGAGGGCTTTGCGTTGCCCGTGTTCGTGCTGCGACCGAAAACGGGGTCCCGCTCGTGAGCGCCCCCCAACTCGAATCGAATCGCATCGTGCGCTGGGCCCGCGATCGGCTGTCCGCATCCGGCCGCGCGGAATTGAGCACGATTTCGCAATTGCGCGAAGAGGGTCGCGTCTTGCGCGAGACGCGACGAGCGCTCGAGGCCCGCATGGCGGCCGAGACCGCGTCCCTGGGGCGCCACGAGCGATTCAACAATGTCGCCAGCCTGGTCTTGGCCGGGCACCTCTGGCGCCACTACGCCCTGTGCCGCGAGCTGTTCGGCCCGCCGGAGATCGGTCCGCCGCCGCCACGAGCGATTCCCCCGGAGCTGCGAGCGGGCTTCAGCATGGAGGGACGGGTCGCGATCGAAGACAGCTGGGCCGACGCCACCTACCCGCAGAACTGGCCCCTCATCTACACCGACACGGAAGTGGGGGTGTATCTCGAACGCCTCGCGCGGAAGCAGTATTTCATCTACGGCATGACGGACGTGTGGTTGTGGCAGGCATTCGAGCGCTTTCCCGTGCGGGGTCTCGAAGTCGTCAACATGGGTTCCCTCACGCCCTGGTACGAAAGTACGTGTCTGCATTTCGGCGCGCGGCCGACCACGATCGATTACAACAAGATCCTGAGCCAATCGGACCGACTCAACACCATGACCGTCGCTGAGTGGGATGCGGAACGGCCGCGCTTCGATGCGGCGATTTCGATTTCTTCCTTCGAGCACGACGGTCTGGGGATGTACGGCGACCCGCTCGATCCCGACGGCGATCTGTCGGCCATGCGCAAGATGAAAGAGATCGTGAAGCCCGGCGGTTTGCTCTACTTCGCTGTGCCCGTCGGGCGCGACAAAGTGATGTTCAACACCGCCCGGGTCTATGGAGCCCTTCGCCTGCCCCGCATGCTCGATGGCTGGAAGGAAGTAGGCCGTTTCGGACTCGAGCCTTCGCACATGGACGGTCCGGGCCACATTCAGCCCATCCTGGTGCTCGAGAACATCTAGACGATTCGTTCGATCCCGGTTCGGATTACCGCGTGACCGCGGCGCCGGGCATGGGCGCTTCGAGTTGCTCGCGGACGAGCGCGGCGACGACGCTCTGGCCGAAGGCCGATGGGTGGCCGTAGGGCTGCTCGCGATCGCGGTGCAACACCCAGAGGCTGTCGAACGCCTCTTTGCCTCGTTCGCCGATCGCGCGCAGCGCCGGGAAGGTGTCGATGGTCTCGATCCCGAGCTCCGCCGCGCAGCCGAGAACCGGAGTGGCGAACCACGGCGGGGCGCTTTCCATGATCTCGTGGGCTCCGTACTCCATCATGAAGATGGGGCGGAAATCATGGGTGGTGGCGAGTTCTTTGAAGCGTTCCATCAGCCGGCAGGAAACTTCGACCCCGACCTCGTTTTCGTACACCTGATCGTAGAGTCGGCCGTCATCGGCCCACCAATCCAGCCAGCCTACGCGCGAGAAACTCCAATAGACGAGATACGAGTAGCCAAAGATCGATTGCGGCTTTCCGACATCGCGCCAATGGGCCGACGTGCGCAAGACCGGTTGACCGCGCAGGACCAGGCGATCGCCGTCGATTTCGAACCACGGCTTGAAGGCGCGTCCGTAGCGTCGGTAGGTGTTGCGCAGAATGTCCCAGCTCAGGGGCGAGAGAACCACGGCGCGGGGCTGGGTAATCGGCAGCACTTCTTCGATGCGGAGCATCATCTGATCGACGCCCCACCCCCCATAGGCGGCGTTGACCACCGGAAGGTCGATCATCGCTTCGAGTTGCGCGGGCCAGGTTTCGTGATCCGAGACTTCGGAACCCCAGGTGAAGGAATCGCCGACGGCGACGACGCCTTGTTGGGGGACCTCGCGCACCTGGGTTCCGTGCATGCGGAATCCGTGTTCGTCGGTGGTGGTGGTGTAGGGCGCGACCAGGCGCAAGTCGCGTTTGGCCCGCCAGCCGAGCTTCTCGTCGTAGGCGGCGGTCTCGGTTTCGACGCTGCGTTCCAGGCGGAGCGAAACGAAATTGTCGAAGCGGAGTACCGGGATTTCGTTCCAGAAGCGCAGTCCCGCTTCGGCGATGCCGAGGGCGACGAGCGTTGCGAGGATCGAGAGACCGAGATTTCCGAGCAGGCGCCTCACTGCGGGGGCGTACTCTCGAGCTGGGTGCGCCGTCGCGCGAAGGCGAGGCGCCCGAAGCGGCCGGTTTCGATCAGGCCGTAGTCGTAGGGGGCGGCTTGGACCCGGGCAAAGAATTGTTCGTCCGGAAGGTCCCCCAAGCTTTGGCGCAGCCGCGTGGGTCCGTACAGGAAACGCGGGTGATCGACGAACCAGCGAAAGTCCGGCCAGGCGTACACCTCCGGCGAATAGGGCCAAACGCGCAGGTCGACGGAAATGCGCGCGCCCTCCATGCGGTCGGTCCAATAGGTTCCGTGTATGCAGCAGCGGTCGAAGAGAATCACGTCGCCGTACTCGAAACGGGGAACCCAGACACCCTGCTTCTTGCAGACTTCGAGAACGGCGGGGTCGATACGGAGGAAATCGTAGAACTGGGTCGATCCCGGTTCGGGGGTGGCCCGGGGCAGGATCTCGTCCGTGGCGCCGGGAATGAATTGAAGCCCCGCCACCTGTTCGCCCGCCACATCGGGATAGATCAGCGCCGAGCACGTGACGTTGGGGATTTCGGGAAGCGCGCTTCCGTCCTGGTGAAAGGGGAGTTGCTCGTAATCCGCTTCCATCCGCACCTGGCGGTAGCGCGAATGCTGCGCCGTCAGGAGCAGCGTGTCCGACGCGAAATAGCGGCGCAGAACTTTCGTTGCGGGCGAGCGTCGAAAGGCCCGAACGATCTCGAAGGACGGACGGGTGCCCTCGGTTTCGAGGATGGCCAGGGGTTGGCCGGCACCCCACTTGGCCAGTCGACTCGCCAGGGCGCGCCTTCGAATCGGTTCCAGGCGTTCGGTATCGAGGGCTCCTTTGATCTGAATGCACTTGAATTCGTTCAAGGTGCGGGCGGCTTGTCGGGTATCGAGCGCGTGGGCGTCGAAAACCAGGTGATCGAAATTCACCATCAGGTTCCCGCCGGGTTCCGCAATACGAAGATCGGTTGGATGTGACCGGGACCGTCGAGGTGCTCGGGTTCGAGTCCGATGCGTTCGATCTCCTCCCAGCCCTCGATCAAGGCGGGAATGCGCACCCGACCGTAGACGCGCGCATTGTTGAAGATCACTTTGTCGCGGCCCACGGGCACGGACAGAAGCAGGATTCCGTCGGGTTTGACGAGTTCGCGCATGCGCGCCATGGCCTTGAGGTCGCCGTCCGGATCGAGGGGGTCCCCGTACATTCCCAGTCCGTCGTGCTCGAAGGAGGAGATCGAAAGCGCATAGTCGAATTGGGGCCGTTCGGTTTCCCATTGGGCCGTGGTCCAGGTTCGAATGCGATCCGTTCGGGAAAGGATCGGGTTGTAGTCGATGGTGGAAGGGAACCCGCCATAGTGGAGGCAGGTGCTTTCGTACCAGGGCGTGAGGGAGCCCATGTTCGCGACTTGCAGACCCTTGACGGGATAGCGCTCGATGGCTTCGCGAACCCACAGGTCCGTCTGGCCGTAGATGAACGTGGAACCTTCGGCGATTTGCGCCAGGTATCGGTCCACTTCTTCGTCGGTATAGATCAAGGGCCAATTGGACGGGTAGGTGCGGTTGCCGTAATTGTCCTCGATCTCGACCCGCCCACCCATCGTGAAGCCGCGCATCATGGCACGCGGAATGCGCCGGGGCGGCGTCGGCGGGAGCTCGGGCGGACCGAAGAGTTCGCGGCACAGCGCGAAATGGCGCCACTGCAATTCCGCAAGTTCACGGCTCAACAGATCGTTGAAGCGGTGCCAATGCGAGATCTGTGCGCTCTGTTCGTCGGCCTGGAGCTTGAGGGCGCGGTTTGCGGCGCGAAGCGTCGCGAGAGAGTCGCTCACGGAAGGAACTCCGTTCGGTGCAATGCGAATAGGGCCGTGGACATCCCGTCGCGGTCGAGCTGGGACTCGTCGAATCCGTACCGCGCCGCAACGCTCCAGCCTTCGAACAAACGCGGGAGGCGCGTCCGACCGTAGATGCGCGCCAGGTTGAACACGACGCGGTCCCGTCCGACGGGAATCTCCAGCAGCAGACGTCCGCCGGGTTTCAAGAGCTCGGCGCAAAACGCCATGCCGGCCAGATCGCCGTCGGGGTCGATGCCTTCGCGGTGCAGACCCAGGCCTTCGTGCTCGAGCACCGACAACGCGATCACACAATCGAAGGGTTCCGGGCGCCGCCGCCATTGTTCGACGGTGGTGGCCTGGAGGCGTGGCGAGCGGATTTCGATCGGATCGTGACTCACCAGCGTCGGGGTCCCGCCGGTTTCGATGCACGCCGAACAGGCCCAGGGGGTTCTCGGAAACAGCACGGCGGTCCGGCGTCCGGCCAGGGCGGCGTCGCCGAGCGCCTTGCGCAGGGTCTCCCAGGGCGGCCCGTAGGCGGTCCCGTAGGCGGCGCGGGTCGTGGCGTCGGAAGAGGGCTGACCGCGCAGAGCGGCTTGATACAGGTCGAGGTCGCTGTCGTCGAAGACGACGGAGGGTTCGAGCGGCAGTACGCCGTCTTGCCACGCCTCGTCCACCGGAACTGCGCCGTCCATGGAGAAGCCGCGCATCTGTTCCGGCGAAAGCGCGACTCGGGCGGGCGCCGTCAGCGAATCCTGGACGACCGCGGCGAGGGCGCGGTTGCGCGTGTACGCCTGGGTGTGGCCGTAGGTGATTCCGGTTTGGACGGCGTCGAGGTAGCCCAGGTCCGAGCGTTGGGCGGCGATCTGTACGCCGAGCGCGCGATTCTCGATTTGGAGCGCTTTGCGTTCGTCGCCTTGCTGGCGGAGCGCCGCGGCGCGCGCGAACTCGGCTTCGCACTGGGCTTGCAACAGGTCCGCATAGGGTTGTACGGGGCGGTAGGTGCGCTGTGCGAGGCGCGCCATGCCGAAGCGCTTGGCGAGCGCGCGCCAGGGCAGGCCGCGTCGCTGATTCTTCCGCACCGCACGCTCGACACCGGCTTGGCCTTCGGCCAGGTAGCGTGCGACGATGGGATCTTCGGGGTTGGCGGATTCTTCGAGCTCAGATTGCATGTCAGAAAACACCGTTTGTCATCGCTTGCTCGACCGACCCGAAAAAAAAGTGCATGC
This sequence comes from Deltaproteobacteria bacterium, assembly GCA_029261875.1. Classification (GTDB taxonomy): domain Bacteria; phylum Myxococcota_A; class UBA9160; order UBA9160; family JAJDAL01; genus JAJDAL01. The sequence goes on along the minus strand of JAJDAL010000041.1, from coordinate 55,971 downwards.
GGGCCGGCGACCTCGTCCCGTTGGCCGATTGGGATTCCGAATCCCCTAGCGTCCGGACCGCATCGCTAGGCTAACATGTGAGTCTCAATGAAGCTCTCAAACCTACTCGTCGCAGGAATCAGTGCCGTTGTCTCGCTGGTGGCCGTAGAAGCGGTCGTTCGCGTATGGAACGACATCTCCCTCACTCGCACGTCGAACTTCCTGATCGAAATGTTGGATCAGAAATTCAATACCGGGGTTTCCGTGCACGATCCCACCGTCGGGTGGGGCTTGGCGGAAAACTACTACTTCGAAGGCGGTGGGATGACGACGGGGGCGTTCGGGATTCGCATGAACGAGAATGCGATCCGTCCACTGCCGCAACCCCGCACGTCCGTCCTCGCGGTGGGGGATTCCTTTACCGTCGGTTCCGGGGTGACGGATTCCGAATCCTGGCCCGCCCGCTTGGAGCAGTTCACCGGTATTCCGGTCGTGAACGGTGCAGCGGGGGGTTGGGGGGTGGATCAAATGGTCTTGCGCGCCGAACAATTGGTGCCGGCCGTTCGTCCCCACACGCTGATCGTCAGCGTGCTCGCCCAGGACAGCCTGCGCAACAGCTATTCCTTCTACGGGGGTGGCTATAAACCCTATTTCACGATCGAAGACGGGGACCTGAATCTCCACGGGCAGCCGGTCCCGCGGCTGACCGCGGAGCCCATCGAACTGGGCCCAGTGCGCGCGGTTTTCGGTCACTCGTACCTGGTGCATTGGGGCCTGATTCGCGCGGGCAAATTGTTTTGGTGGAGCAATCACGAAACCAACTACCGGCGCTCGGCGACGGACCAGGAGGGCGTCCAGATCTCCTGTCTGCTCATGGACCGTGTCGCGGGCATGCGCGACGCGCACGACCTCGACGTGATCGTCATGATGCAATGGGGCGCCGCGGAATCGATGGCCGACGAGCCGCCCTGGTACGGCCCGCCGGTTCTGGATTGTGCGCGCAAGCACGGCTTCGGAACGCTCGAAACCTACAACGAGTTGCACCGCATCGGGGTCGAGGATCAGGATCGATTCCGCACGCTCTGGATCGACGAGGGCGGCGTGCTGGGCCACATGTCGGTGGAGGGCAATCGCTTGATGGCCGAACTGCTGGCGCGCGAGTTCTTCCCGAACTCGATTCCCTAAGTCTCGTTCCATTCCGCGCGAACCCGCTGCGCCGCTTGGTGGGACGGGTCGCATACCAGCGTGCGCTCGAGTTGATCCCGGGCGCGCTCTCGCTCTCCCATAGCACGGTACGCGCGTGCGAGATCGAAATGACAATCCGCGCGATAGGGCGAACGGTCGAGGGAACGCGTCAGCGTTTCGACGGCGTCTTTCATGCGCCCTTCGGCGATGTGCAGGGTGCCGAGTCCGTGCAGCGCATCGGGTTGGCACGGGTCCAGCGCCAGAACGCGTTCGAAGCCTTTGGCGGCGGCCTGTGCGAAGTGCAGGCGTTGATGGCAGCGGCCGAATTCGAGCGCTTCCTCCAGCGGGGCATCGCCGGCGGAGGAGCGCGCCAGGCGGGCCCTCGCGAAATAGCGAACGCCCCGCGCCGCGCGTAACGCCTTGGTGTGGCTGGGGTCTTTGATTTCCAACTGGCTCATTGCGTACAGCGCGCCCGCGTCGCGCGGATTGCGCGACAGCAGGTGCGCGTAGATGCGCCGTGCGGGCGCCAAGCGGCCGGTTTCGAGCATTCGGCGAGCGGTGGTGAGCAGCGGCTCGTTCGCTCGCTGCGCGAACGCCTCGCCGGACTCGATCTGCTTGATGCTCTGCTCGAATTCGCGCGCCAGGGTGTCCGCGTCGTCGTTCTGCCAAACCACGCGTTGGCCGGGCGCGGCGGTCACCAGCGGGTGACCGGGTTCGATTCCCATGGATCGAATCGGCGTCGGGGTCGACTGGTGGTTGTCGAGATTCAAGAGCTTGAACACCAGGGTTCGGCAGGCGGGATTGAGCCACATGAGCAGCATGGGGCCCGTTGCGACGGTCATGTTGAGCGCACTGGCGGCGTAGAGGGCGGCGCGTTGCGCAATTTGCTCCGAGGCAGCGGAATAGATCGCGACACCGTCGACGCTTTCAGCGTGGCGGTGCGCGTTGCGGGTGTCGGGAATGAGGACCGGGAAATATCGCTGGGGATCCAGGTTCTTGGCGAACTCGATCCAGGCAGGGATGTTGCTGTTCTGCATGGGGTAGTACGAACCGTCGCGCAGGGTGATGGAAACGACCTGGCGCCCGCGGGCGCGGGGCTCTAGCCAATGCGCGAGGGCAGCAGCGGCAGGTTCGGGAACGCGCCAAGCCGGCAGACTGCCCTGGGTCAATACCGCGGCCGTGAGTGCGGCCCATTGGTAGGCGTCCTCGACCGGGGCATCGACGCGGTAGTCGATGGGGAACCGCCGCTTCGGGTCACGCGGCAAGACAGCCTGTGCGTCGTCGCGACGCGCGAACACCGTTGATCCCTCACAGTTCGGCCAAAGACCGCACAGGGGCAGCAATAGGTGTTGCAGTCGTGCGCGCTTTTGCTCGGTCGGGTAGGGCTCGCGATCCCAGAACCCGTCACCGGACGCGGGCACGAAGTAGACGTGAAACGCGCGGGCCCCCAATGCCTGCCGGCGATACTCCGCCAGGGCGAGGAACGTCGCGAAGTCGAAGCTCGTCGGGGAAACGCTCAGGTCGTAGAAAACCGATAGGGTCGACTGGGAGGCGCTCACTGGCGGCGTATTCTCTCCCATTCGAAGGCCCGGCGCACGGCACGCCGTCGGCGGCTGCGAGGAGGATCATTTGGAGGCTTGGGGACGCGAGACGTCGCGCGTGGGGCCGATTGTCCCGAGGGACGATTTGAAGGGGCACGGGGCTGCGGCTCTGATCGTCAATTCGCGCGGGGAGTACCTGATGCAGAAGCGCGACGACACGCCCGAAATCTGGTTTCCAGGCCATTGGGGACTGTTCGGCGGCGGGGTCGACCCGGGTGAGGGCGCCGCGGAGGCGCTGCGCAGGGAACTCGATGAAGAGCTCGAGTTTCGCCCGGATTCGATTTCCTACGTCAGTCAAGTCGTGTTTGATTTAGGGGATACGCGAGGCGGCCTGCGCTGTCGCTATTTCTTCGAAGCCCCCATCGACGAGGCCCAGTCCGAGGCCCTCGTGCTCCACGAAGGGGAGGGCATGCGTTTCTTCGCCTACGAGGCCCTCCAGCGCGAATCCGCGGTCGTTCCCTACGACGTTTTCGGGATCTTGCTGCATCGCTCCCGCAGCGAGTTGGTCCGCGCTCGAAACATTCCCTGAGGGGGGGTGCTTCCTTTCAAACTTTCCTTCAAAGATTCGCTGCGGCCGATTGACACCACGCGCGAAAACTCGAAATATACCGACGGCAGGCAGACGCGAGCCGGCGAACGACTCGCGGGCTCTGCTCCCGGCGGCGCGCCCCCCCTCCCTGCGCTGCGGGGTGGAAACGGTGTTTTGTCCGTACGGCCAGACGGCCGAGCGGTCAATCACTGGCGCGGATCCGTGAGCACCCAGAAGCTGGGGTGCCGTCGATCTGTAGCAATCGGCTCTCGATTCGAGTCGACTCATTTTGGGAGGGGCATCTTGAAAACCGCATTGGTGATTGGCGGGGGCTTTGCGGGGTGCGCGAGTGCACACCAACTGTCCCTGATGGGTGGCTGGGACGTGACGTTGGTCGAAGCCAACCCGTTTCTGGGTGCCGGCGTTCGGACCATGTGGCACGGCGGGCACCCCCACACCTTTGGGCCGCGTCATTTCCTGACGCCGTTTCCTCACGTCTACGAATACCTCAACAAGTACGTTCCGCTGCGGCGTTGCCCGGATCACGAATTCCTGACCTACATCGAAGGCGATGGCGCCTTCTACCACTACCCGATTCATCGCGATGACATCCCCACCATGCCCGAAAGCAAACAGATTCAAAGCGAGCTGTCGGAACTCACGGGCGCCGTCGCGGCCAAGAATTTCGAGGAATATTGGATTCAATCCGTGGGGCGCACGCTCTACGAGAAGTTCGTCGACGGCTATTCGACCAAGATGTGGCGCATCGAAGACAACAAGCAGATCGACGACTTCGCCTGGTCGCCCAAAGGGGTGACGATCAAGGAAGGGCCGCGCGCCGCTTGGGACACCGCGATGTCCGCGTACCCGATCGCTCCCAACGGCTACGACGATTTCTTCGATATCGCGGCCCGCGACGCCACGGTTCACCTCGGCACACGGATCGAGGCCTATGACATTCCCAACAAGGAAGTGGTGATCGGCGGCGAGCGAAGGCGTTTCGACATCATCGTGAGCACGATCTCGCCCGACATTCTGTTCGACTATTCTCACGGTGAGCTGCCCTACGTAGGGCGCGAATTCCATCCCATCGTTTTGCCGACGGAATTCGCGTTTCCGGAGCACGTCTACTTCTGTTACTACGCGGGCAAGGAACGCTTCACGCGCATCGTCGAATACAAGAAATTCACCAAGCACAAGGCGCCGACCACGCTGCTCGGGCTCGAGATCCCGTCGGCGGTCAACAAGCTCTACCCGATGCCCTTCGAGTCCGAGAAGGCCAAGGCGCAGAAGTACTTCGCCGAGATGCCGGACGACGTTTTCTCCATCGGTCGAGCCGGTTCGTATCTCTACAACGTCGACATCGATGACACGATTGACCACGCCATGAAGGTCGCTGAAGCCCTTCGATCCTGAATGCAACCGCGGGACGCCGCGCGGAGAATAGGAAAGTCATGACCACCCCCAAGAATCCGTCGGTCGACATCCAAGCCGTAGACGGTGAGCCGTGGGTTCATTTGCCCAATGGCAGCGAACTGCGCGACTGGGATCGGGATTCCGAGATCGCGTACAACCAGGCGAATCGCCAGACCGAGAAGTATCGCTTCTACACGCGGACCTTCGATTTTCTGACGGACAACCGCGTGCACGGCGATTACCTGGAGTTCGGCTGCCACCGCGCGCGCACGTTCCGGATGGCGCTCACGGAAGCGCGCCGCCACAACCTCAACGAGATGAAATTCTTCGCGTTCGACAGCTTCGAAGGGTTGCCGGATGCGACTTCGGATCCGTCGGTGGAAATCTGGAAGCGCGGTGCCCTGGCGACGTCCGAAGACGAATTCCTGAAGATGATCAACGAGCAGGGTCATTTCGTCGACCATGTGGAAACCATCAAGGGGTTCTATGCGGATTCCCTCACCCCCGCGCTTTCGCAACGCTTCGCCGAGGAGCAGCGCAAGGTTTCCCTCGCGTGTATCGACTGCGATCTCTACGAGTCCGCGGTCCCGGTGTTCGATTTCATCGAGCCTCTGCTTCAAGAAGGCAGTGTGCTGTACATCGATGACTTGTTTGCGGGCTACAAGGGCTCGCCCGTCAAGGGGGTTTCGCGCGCCTTCATCGAGTTTCGCAAGCGGAGCCGGCTGCGCTTCGTGCGGCACCTCGACATCGGTTGGTGGGGCCGGTCCTATATCGCGTACGAGGATCCCGAGAATCTGGAGGTCGATCTCGCTTGAGTCGACGCGCCGTATTTCTCGACCGGGATGGAGTGATCAATCGCGCCGTCGTGCGCGATGGGAAGCCCTATCCCCCGGATAGCTTGGATGCATTCGAGTTGTTGCCCGGTGTGCCCGAAGCCCTCGCGCGCTTTCGGTCCGCTGGGATGCGGGTGGTGGTGGTGACGAATCAGCCGGACGTTCGGACGGGTGTGCAACGCCGAGAAGTGGTCGATGCCATGCACGAGCGATTGCGCACGACGCTCCCGATCGACGACATCCGCACGTGTTTCCACGTGGATGCGGATGCCTGTTCCTGCCGTAAGCCCAAGCCGGGGATGCTGTTCGATGCGGCCCGCGAAGGGGACCTGGAACTCTCCGAGAGTTTTCTCGTCGGTGATCGCTGGCGGGACGTCGGTGCAGGACGCGCCGCCGGGTGTCGGACGATTTGGATCAATCGGGGTTACCGCGAACGCGAAGCGGAATCGCCGGATTGGATCGCCCTTGGGCTTCCCGAAGCCGGAGAAATCATTCTGAAAGTTTTGGCCAGCGAGCGAACGTCTGTGGGCGGCGCCGGCAAAGAAGGGGAAGATCGATGAAGCGAGTGCTGGTCACGGGAGGAGCGGGCTACGTGGGCAATGTCCTGACGCCGCAGCTCCTCGATGCGGGTTACGACGTCACGGTCTTCGATATTCTCTTCTTCGGAAACGAGACGCTTCCGAAGCATCCGAATTTGACCGTCCTCGAAGGCGACATCCGCGATACGGCTTCCCTCGCCACCGCCTTCGAGGGAATCGATACGGTGCTCCACCTCGCCTGTATCTCGAACGACCCGAGTTTCGAGCTGGATGAGAACCTCAGTAAATCGATCAATTTCGATTGTTTCGAGCCGATGGTGGTCGCCGCCAAGGCCGCTGGTGTGAAGCGCTTCATCTACTGTTCTTCGAGTTCCGTGTACGGCGTGAGCGATCAACCCGACGTCACCGAAGAGCACCCGCTGGTTCCGCTGACGCTCTACAACAAGTTCAAGGGGATGTGCGAGCCGCTGCTCTTCAAGCACGCCGGTCCGGATTTCACCACCGTCGCGCTGCGCCCGGCGACCATTTGCGGGTATAGCCCGCGCACGCGATTGGATCTGTCGGTCAACATTCTGACCAATCACGCGGTCAACACCGGTCAGATCAAGGTGTTTGGTGGCAAGCAGATGCGTCCCAATCTCCATATCCAGGACATGGCGGATGCCTATCAGCTGTTCGTGGAAGCGCCGGCGGAGAAGATCCAGGGGGAGGTCTTCAATATCGGGTATCAGAATCTCACGATTGGCGAGATCGCGCATGTGGTGCGCAATGTGGTGGGGAAGGAATTCCCCGATAAGGGCGAGATCGAAATCGTCACCACGCCCACGGACGACAATCGCTCGTATCACATCAATTCCGACAAGATTCGGCGCGTGCTCGGATTCGAGCCCAAGCGTTCGGTCGAGGACGCGGTGCGGGATCTCTGTCGGGCCTTCAGCGCCGGCAAGCTCCCGGACTCCATGACCGATGAACGCTACTTCAACGTCCGCACCATGAAGGAAGTCCACGCGAAATGACGTTGGGCAGGGCCGATATCGCCGTCGTGACCGGAGGCGCCGGGTTCATCGGCAGCCACATGGTGGACGTGTTGCTGGAGCGCGATTTCGAGGTCCGGGTGCTCGATAACCTGATCGGCGGTCGCGAGTCGAATCTCGCCCAGCATGCGGGCGACGCGAGGCTTTCCTTCGAGCTGGGCGACATTCGCGAGCAGAACGTCAAAAGTTCCATTTTCGCGGACGCGCGATTCGTATTCCACTTCGCAGGCATCGGCGACATCGTTCCTTCGATCGATCAGCCCCTCGACTACATGTCCACCAACGTAATGGGTACGGTGCAGGTGCTGGAATGCGCCCGGGCGGCAGGCGTCGAAAAGCTCGTGTACGCCGCGTCTTCGTCCTGTTACGGGTTGGCGGCGGTTCCCACGCGCGAAGATCACCCGATCGATCCGCAGTACCCCTACGCGCTCTCGAAATTCCAGGGCGAGCAGGCCGTGTTTCATTGGAACCGCGTCTACGACTTGCCCGTGAACAGCGTGCGCATCTTCAACGCCTACGGGATCCGCTCGCGTACCACCGGCGCCTATGGGGCCGTGTTTGGCGTCTTTCTGCGTCAAAAGCTGGCGGGCGAGCCCTTCACCGTGGTCGGGGACGGGGAACAGACGCGCGATTTCATCTACGCGAGCGATGTGGCGCGCGCGTTTCTGGCGGCCGCGGACACCGATCGGACCGGCGAGATCTACAACGTGGGCGCCGGGAAGCCGCAATCCGTCAATCGGCTGATCGAACTTCTCGGCGGGCCGGTCGTCCGCATTCCCAAGCGCCCGGGCGAGCCCGAGTGCACCTGGGCGGACACGGGCAAGATACGAACGGAGCTCGGTTGGGAACCCGCGGTGCCCTTCGAGGAGGGGGTGGCGCGTGTGCTCGAGCGGATCGACGATTGGCGCGACGCGCCGCTCTGGAATCCGGAAACCATCGCCCAGGCCACCGAAGGGTGGTTCGAGGCGCTTTCATCGAAGGGGGACCGATGAAGCCGCTGATCGACGGAGATTTCCGCCGCAAGATCAAGAGTGCGCAAGAGCTGCAAGAGATCGTGGGCCCGCGCCCGCGCAAGAAGAAAGTGATCATGTGTCACGGGACGTTCGATGTGGTCCACCCGGGACACATTCGCCACCTCATCTATGCGCGCAGCAAGGGCGACATTCTCGTGGCGAGCTTGACGAGTGACGAACACATCCGGAAGGCCAATTTTCGACCCTTCGTGCCCGAGGAATTGCGCGCCATGAACCTGGCGGCGCTCGAGACGGTCGATTACGTGATCATCGACCCGAATCCGACGCCGATCGAGAATCTCAAGACCCTGCAACCGGACTACTTCGCCAAGGGATACGAGTACGTCAACGGTGGACTCCACCCGCGGACCGAGGAAGAAGTCAAAGTCCTCGAGAGCTACGGCGGGGAGGTGATCTTCACCCCCGGCGACATCGTCTACTCGTCGTCGAATCTGATCGAAACCGCGCCGCCGAATCTGCGGACCGAGAAGCTGCTCGCCCTGATGGAAGCCGAGGGGCTCGGGTTCCAGGACTTCCACGCCGCGTTGTCGAAGATCGCGGGGCTGCGGGTCCACGTGGTGGGTGACACGATCGTCGACAGCTACACCCATACGACGCTGATCGGTGGTAACACCAAGACGCCGACCTTCAGCGTGCGGCGCGACCACCAGGACGATTTCGCCGGCGGTGCGGCGGTCGTGGCGAAGCACCTGCGGGCCGCCGGAGCCGAGGTCGTGTTCTCGACTGTGCTGGGCGACGACGCGTTCAAGGATTTCGTTCTGGATGAAATGTCCGACGCCGGCGTCGATTGCCGCGCCATTGTCGACCCGACGCGTCCGACGACCAACAAGAATGCCTTCATCGCCGGAGGCTATCGCCTGTTGAAAGTCGACACGCTCGACAATCGCACCATTTCGGACAAGATCCTCGCGGAGCTACAGCAAGGCGTGGAGCAGACCCGATCCGATGCCCTGGTGTTCAGCGATTTTCGCCACGGTATCTTCGATCGACGCACCATTCCCGCATTGATCGAAGCCATTCCCGAGGGCGTGTATCGCGTGGCGGACAGTCAGGTGGCGAGCCGCTGGGGAAATATTCTCGAATTTCACGGCTTCGACCTCATTACCCCAAACGAGCGCGAAGCCCGCTTCGCCTTGGGGGATCAGGACTCCGTGGTGCGTCCCCTGGGTCGGCTCCTGTATGACCGCGCGGGCTGCAAGACATTGATTTTGAAACTCGGCGATCGCGGCTCGATCGTATACCGCCAACGTCCCAATCGAGAGGACGTGCGCTCCTTCCTGGTCGTCGACAGCTTTACGGACAATGTCCTCGACGCCGTCGGCGCCGGCGACGCATTGCTCGCCTACTCGACCCTCGCCATGGTGGCGACGGGGAACGAAGTCATCGCCGCCGTGTTGGGATCCTTTGCGGCAGCGGTGGAATGTGAGCACGACGGGAACGTCCCCGTGGCGCCCGACGACGTTCTGGGCAAGCTCGCCCAGGCCGAACGTCACGCCAATTTCGGCTGACGGAGGGCCGGGACCGCGATGAAGATCATAGTGGTGGGTCTCGGCGTTCAGGGCGTGAAGCGCCGGCGCGTGGCGGGGACGGACGCGATCGCCAGCGTGGATCCCGTCAACATCGAAGCCGAGTACCGCAAGGTCGAAGACGTGCCCCTGGGCGATTACGACGCGGCCCTTTGCTGCGTTCCCGACGGGGCCAAGCTCGAGCTGTTGACCTACTTGCTGGAGAACGGGAAGCACGTGTTGGTGGAGAAGCCACTCGTCGCCGCCAGCGATGCGCAACTGTGCGGGCTCATGGAACTCGCTCAGAAAAAGCAGGTCGTGTGTTACACGGCCTACAACCACCGCTTCGAACCGCACTTCGTTCGCATGAAGGAAGTCTTGGATTCGAAGCAGCTGGGCAATGTGTATTTCGCGCGCCTGTTCTACGGAAACGGGACGGCGCGTGAGGTGCGCGAATCCGTCTGGCGGGACCGCGGCGCCGGAGTGCTGCCGGATCTGGGTTCGCACCTGCTCGATACGGCGCTGTTCTGGTTCGGTCGGCGCGAAAGCGTGTTTCGCGTGCGCGCCGCCCATTGCTTCGAGAATCAGGCCTTCGATCACGTGCGCTTCGACGCGCCGGGAACCCCCGCGCTCGAGTTCGAGATGACGCTGCTCTCCTGGCGAAACCATTTTCGCGCGGACATCTACGGAGAAAAGGGCAGCGCCCACATCGACTCCCTGTGCAAGTGGGGCCCGTCGACCTTCACCCTTCGCACCCGGGTGCTGCCGAGCGGCCGGCCGCCGGAAGATTCCGCCACGCTGGTACAAGCGGACCCGACCTGGGAGCTCGAATACGCCCATTTCCGCAAACTCTGCGCCGCCGGGACCGGGACCAACATCGAGAACGATCGCTGGATCCAGGGGGCCCTGCAGGGGCTCGAAGCCGAAGCCCTGGCGGGGGAGGGGGCATGAGTCAACCCGTGATCGGATACGCGGGGATGACCCATCTGGGACTGTGCTCCGCCATCGCGGCCGCCGCGAAGGGATTCGACGTGGAATGCTTCGACGCCGACGGAGAGCGCGTAGGAGCCATTGCGGCCGGGCGCTATCCGGTCGTCGAACCCGACTTGGCCGAGTTGGCGGCGCAGCATCGCGACAAACTTCACTTCACCGCGAAACCGGGCGATCTGGCGCGCTGCGATGTGGTGTACGTCGCGCCGGACGTTCCGACGGACGACTGCGGCGGGAGCGACCTTTCGGGGCTCGAAGCGTTGTTCGACACGGTGTCGGGCCACATGTCCCCCGATGCGGTGTTGGTGATCCTGAGCCAGGTTCCGCCGGGTTTTACGCGCCCGCGCGTTCGCCCCGACCGAATGCTCTACTACCAGGTCGAAACCCTGATCTTCGGGCGCGGGATGGAGCGCGCCCTGGAACCCGAGCGTTTCATCATCGGCTGTGCGGATCCCGCCAGCGCGCTTCCGGACGCTTATGCGACGTTTCTGGCGCGCTTCGGTTGTCCGGTTCTCCCCATGCGTTTCGAAAGCGCCGAGCTCGCAAAAATTTCGATCAACTTGTGCTTGGTGGGGTCGATTTCGGTCGCGAACACACTGGCGGAAATCTGCGAAGGGGTGGGGGCGGATTGGAGCGAGATCGTGCCGGCCCTGCGCTTGGATCGACGCATCGGTGAATACGCGTATCTCTCTCCGGGGCTCGGGATCGCCGGGGGGAATCTCGAGCGGGATCTCGCCACGATCGTTCGCTTCGGGGAAGAGCTGGGTGCCGACGCGGGGGTGGTGAGCGCTCAGCTGCGCAATAGTCGCTACCGTCGCGATTGGGTGCTGCGCACACTCGCGAGCGAAGTGTTTGCCCAACGACCCGACGCGGTGCTGGGAATTCTGGGGCTCGCCTACAAGCAAGACACGGCGTCGGTCAAGAACTCGCCGTCCCTGGCCCTGGTGGCGGCGTTGGGGCCGCGCGAACTGCACGCCTACGATCCCGCGGTACCCGCCGACTCCGTTTCCGGGGTCGTGCCGGCGAAGACCCCACTGGACGCCTGCCGGGGTGCGGACGCGGTCTGCATCATGACGCCCTGGCGGGAGTTTGCGGAACTCGACCCCAAGGCGCTCGCGCGCGCCATGGCTGGGCGTGTGTTGATCGATCCCTATGGGGTTCTCGATCCCGCGGCGTGCGCCGCCGCGGAGCTCGAACATTTTCGACTGGGTGCACCGACGACCGCGGCCTTGGCCGCCACGAGGAGAGAAGATGCTGGAACATGAGAACGCGGAACCCCGCTCGCCGGAACGCGTGGTCGTAATCGGGGCGGGTGGCTTCGTCGGTGGCGCCGTGGCCTTGCGCCTCGCGGCCTCCGACATTCCGGTCGTGAAGCTCACGCGTGCGGAAGTGGATCTATTGGCCGAGGGCGCGGCCGATACGCTCGCCGAAGCGCTGAAACCCGGGGACGCCGTCGTGGTGGTGTCCGCGCTGGCGCCTTGTAAGACGGCGACGCAACTCGTCGAAAACGTCCGGATGATCGAGACCGTGGCCGCGGCGCTCGCGCAGGTGGAGCCCTCGCACGTGGTCTACATCAGCTCCGACGCGGTCTATTCCGACGACGCGAACCCGGTGAACGAAGAATCGCCGGCGGCGCCTTCGAGCTTGCACGGTGCCATGCACCTGGCGCGCGAGGTCGCTTTGGCCGCGAGTCTCAAAGTCCCCCTCGCGATCCTGCGCCCGAGCCTGCTGCACGGTGCCGCGGATCCGCACAACGGCTATGGACCGAACCGCTATTTGCGTCTGGCGGCGGGTGGCGAAACGATCACCCTGTTCGGAGAGGGCGAAGAAAAGCGGGATCACGTCTACATCGAGGATGTGGCGGAACTCGTGCACCTGACGCTCGCGCACCGGAGTCGCGGTGTGCTCAACATCGCGACGGGGATCTCGCATTCCTTCCGGGATGCGGCGGAGATTGCGGTGGCGGCGACCGGCGGCGGAGCCAAGATTCAGGGAACGCCCCGGCAGAATCCGATCACCCATCGCCATTTCGATGTTTCGGCCTGCCTGAAGGCATTTCCGCGTTTTCGCTACACACCCCTCGAAACCGGGATCGCGCGCACGGTCGAGTCGCGAAAAGGAGAAAGCTGATGGCGGAAGTCGACCTTCTGCGGCGCTATCCGCGCTCGAAGCGGAACATCGAGAAGCGCAACACGGCCCAGAGCGATGACGTGATTGCCATTTCTCGCCAATACGGCAAAGAATATTTCGACGGTACACGGGATTACGGGTACGGCGGGTACAGCTACGATGGGCGCTGGGTTCCGATCGCCGAGGACATCGTCGAGCACTACGGTTTGAAGGCGGGTGACCGCGTACTGGATGTGGGGTGTGCCAAGGGCTTTCTCGTCAAGGACCTGCTGGCGGTGTGTCCGGGGCTCGAAGTGTTCGGGCTCGACATCTCGGAATACGCACTGATGAATTGTGAGCCCGAGGCCATCGGGCGGCTGCACCTGGGGAGTTGCGAGAAGCTTCCCTTTCCCGATGGCAGCTTCCAGGCGGTGCTCGCCATCAATACCGTTCACAACCTTCCGCGCGAGGGCTGTATTGCGGCGGTGCGCGAAATGGAACGTCTGGCACCCGGCCGGGGTTACATTCAGGTCGACTCCTATCGAACGCCCGAAGAGAAGGAGATTTTCCTCTCCTGGGTGCTGACCGCGAAGACCCACTACGATCCGGCGGGGTGGAAGAAACTCTTCGAAGAAGCGGGTTACACCGGAGATTACTACTGGACCATCATCGAGTAGGGGAACGCAATGGAACGAAAAGCTGAATTTCAAGCCATGGACGCGGCGGCGGCACGGCAGCGCTGCATGGGTTACCGACGGCGGGTGCTGGAAGTTTCCCAGCACGTGAGCGCGCTCCACATCGCACCCGCTTTCTCGTGTCTCGAGATCACGGACGCGATCTACAACGTGCTCATGCGCGATCAGGGGAACGACGCGTCGCCGGATCGCTTCGTCATGTCGAAGGGGCACGGCTGCATGGCGCAATACGTGATCCTCGAATCCCAGGGGGTTCTCTCCTCCGACGATCTGGCGAAATACTGCACGCCCCACGGCCAGCTCGGCGCGCATCCGGATTACGGCGTGGCGGGAATCCGCGCATCGACCGGATCCCTCGGCCACGGTTTGTCGATAGCCGTGGGGATGGCGTACGCGGAGAAGACCCAGGGCGGCGACGGTCGGATCTTCACCGTTCTTTCCGATGGCGAGGTCCAGGAGGGATCGACCTGGGAAGCGTTGATGATGGGATCGACCCTGGGCGTCGACAATCTGTTCGCCTTTATCGACAACAACGATTTTCAAAGTCTCGGCCGCACGAGTGAGACCCATCCGAGCTTCTATCCCCTGGTCGAGAAATTCGACGCGTTTGGCTGGGAGACCGCCGAGGTCAACGGCCACGACGCGGAAGCCATACACAAGGCCGTGTCCGCGCGTCAGGGCGGGAAACCCATGGTCGTCGTGTGCAAGACCACCAAGGGTCGCGGCGTCAGCTACATGGAAAACGTGCCGATTTGGCACTACCGAGCGCCCAATCCCGAGGAATACCAGCAGGCATTGGATGAGCTCAACGAGGTGTCGTCATGAGAAATCAATTTGCGGAAACCCTCTACGAGATGGGAAAAAAAGATTCCAGCATCTATATCGTCGTGGCCGACATCTCCCCGGCGGGCAGCATGGGGAAATTCCGCGACGAATGCGGCGAACGCTTCATCAACGTCGGCGTGGCGGAACAATCCATGATCGGGATCTGCGCGGGGTTGGCGCTCAAGGGCTGCCAGCCCTTTGCGTATACGATCGCGACCTTTTCCCTGTATCGGCCCTTCGAAATGGTCCGCGACGACCTGGGGTATCAGAATCTGCCGGTCACCGTTGTTGGAATCGGCGGCGGCGTGATCTACTCGACCCTCGGCGGGACCCATCACGCCCAGGAAGACGTGATCATTGCCAGTGCGATTCCCAATATGTCGGTGATCGCACCCTGTGACCCACTCGAGGTGGTCGAGGCCACGCGTTATTGCGCAACGCAAAAGAAAGGCCCGATCTATCTGCGGCTCGGCAAAGCCGGCGAGCCGACGCTGACCGAAAACGCCGTAGAGCCCTGGGAGTTCGGAAAGATCCGCTACCTGCGTCGTGGCAGCGATACCTGCATCCTCTCCTACGGTGTGGTGACGAACAAGGCGGCAGAGCTTGCGGACCGACTCACGGCCGAGGGGGATTCCGTATCTCTGGTTTCAGCCCATACCATCAAGCCGTTGGACCGTGAGGGCATTGCCCAGGCGTTGGCGCACCACAAGCGGGTCATCGTGATCGAAGAGTGCGCTCCGGGGGGCCTCGCTTCACGCGTGAAGGAAATCGCCTGGGACACGGAAGCCAAGTGCACGCTGCACACCTTCACGCTGCAGGATAAGTTCATTCACAACTACGGGAACCACGACCAACTCCTCGCCGCCCACGGCTTGGACGTGGATCTCATCGCCGCGGCCCTCTAGGGCATCTTGCACGTTCTCGTTACGGGCGCGAGCGGGTTCGTCGGGTCGCATGTGGCGCGCGATCTGGCGGCGCGCGGGATGCAGGTGACCGCCGTGGGGCGCAATCGACCCGTGGCTCCTGCATCGGGCGTGGCGGTCGTGCACGACGACCTTTCGAATCCCCTGAACCTCCCGGAGGGCGTCGACGCGGTCGTTCACGCGGCGGCGACTTCCGCGTGGACCGGAATCTCCGGATTCGAGATGGTGCGTGACAATGCGGTCGCCACGGCGAAACTGGTGGATTGGGCGCGTGCGACCGGCGTCCGCGCCTTCCTCTATTGCTCTTCCACCTCCGTGTACGGGGAAATCGACGCTTCGGAGGTCGACGAAAGCACTCCCCGCGTCGATCCAGATGTGTACGGAACGACCAAGTTCCTGGGAGAGACCGTGTTGTCGGAAGCGGCGCCGTCGCTAGCGGGATTGGCGATGCGTTTGCCCGGTGTGATCGGTTCGGGGGCGCGGCGCAATTGGCTATCGGGTGTCGCGGCGCGGCTTCGAAGTGGTGAAGCGGTTTCCATCTTCAATCCCGATGCGGCGTTCAACAACGCGGTCCACGTGGCGGATCTGGCAGCCCTTTGCGGCGACTGCATCGAGCGCGGTTGGTTGGGGTTCGATGTCCTCACGCTGGGCGCGGGGGGATGCTTGCGGATCCGCGAGGTGGTCGAACGCCTGGCGAATGCGCTCGGTGTCGAGGCGCACCTTCGCGTGGTGGATCCCTTGCGGAGCCCTTTTACGGTGTCGAGCCGGCGCGCGATCGAACGCTACGGATATGCCCCCATGTCGATCGACAGCATGCTCGAGCGCTATGCGAAAGAGGTCGCTTGATGGAGAGGGCCCACACGACTACGTTGGGGCGAAAGGGGGAAGGGTGAGCGAAACATTGGATCCCGCGGTTCGAGAATTGCGCCGACGCCTGCGCGAACTGCCGGCGCCGGAGCCGGTTCCCGATGAGGCCACCTATCGCGCCGAACGCGAACTCGCCTTGGCGGCTTCGCCCCGGCGGCGTGAGAACTTCGAGCGCTATCAGGCGTCGAAACGGCGTCATGCGGAGCTCGACTACCTGCCCATCAAGCTCGATATCGAAAACGTGAGTCGCTGCAACTTTCGCTGCACCATGTGCGTGGTCAGCGATTGGGACAAGGGCCAGCGCGCGGTGGACCTGCCCGTGGACTCGTTCAAGAGCCTGATCGACGAGCAATACGGTTTGCTCGAAATCAAGTTGCAGGGCATTGGTGAGCCCACGCTGCAGCGCGACCCGTACTTCGAGATGATCCGCTATGCGCGCGCCCAGCACATCTGGGTGCGCACCACCACCAACGCCTCGCTTCTGCATCTGAATGACAACTACCGCAAACTGATCGATTCCGGCGTCAACGAAGTGCAGATCTCCATCGATGGGGCGGACAAGGAGACGTTCGAAAAGATTCGGCGCGGCTCCGTGTTCGAGCGCGTGGCGGAGAACTGTAAGACCATCAACGCCTATTGCCGCGAGAAGGGAATTTCGCGCACCAAGATGTGGACCGTCGTGCAAGCGGGCAATCAACATCAATTGCCGGAATTCGTCGACTTCGCCCAGGAACTGGGATTCGAAACCCAGGTCTTCTCGTTGAACCTCTCGGATTGGGGAATCTCCGAGTGGAATGAGCGCAACGATCTCGTCAACGTGCAGGATCATATGGATGTCGACCGGTTGCTGGAGCTGGTTGAGCGCGGCAAGGAGCGCGGCGTTCGCGTACGGTTCTGGAACGTCAACGAAAAATACAGCCTGGGGTCGCCGGAAACCCTGTGTCCCTGGCCCTTCGAGCGCGCCTACATCGCATCGGATCAACGGGTATCGCCGTGTTGCTATCTCGGGAACCCGGACGTGTACGAGATCGGAGACGGAATCCAAGAGGGGTTCAATCCGATCTGGAATGGAGAGGCTTTCGAGGATTTCCGCCAAGCGCACCTCGATGGGCGCATTCCCGACGTGTGTCGCGGGTGCTACGCCAAGCCGGAATCGAACTGAGGGATCAAATGTCGGACGCGAAACTCACGCTTTGGGACAAGATGCTGCCCGATCAACCGCAGAACAACGAGTTCTTCGATCGGGAAGCCGGCGATTATTACCCGGCGCTGTATCGGGCGATTGCCGACGCGAGCGGCCTGCGTTCCCCGCACGAGGAATTTCGACTTCAACAGTCGGATCGATTCGCAGTGGAGGAGATGGGTTCGAATCCGATTTCCCTGCGTTTTCTGCAGATGCTGATCCAGCTCTCGGGTGCAAAGCGCGTGCTCGAGATCGGCGCCTTCATCGGCGTTTCGGCCATGTCGATGGCGAAAGCCTTGCCGAAGGGTGGCAAGGTCGTGAGCTTGGAGAAGTTCGATCATTTTGCCGAGATCGCCCGCGCGAACTTTCGCGAGAACGGGCTCGCGGATCGAATCGACCTACGCGATGGCGACGCCTTCGAGTTGTTGCCGCAACTGTTGAAAGAAGAGCCCTTCGACCTGATCTTCATCGATGGAAACAAGGAACGCTATGCAGACTACTTCACCGCCCTCGAGCCGGCCTTGCGGCCGGGCGGTCTCTTCGTGGTCGACGACGTGTTCTTTCACGGCGACGCGATCAATCAGCCGCCGAAGACCGAGAAGGGGGAAGGCGTTCGCGCATTTCTCGACCTGGCAGCCACCAAGACCGATTACGCGCGAATCGTGATTCCCATCAGCAACGGAGTCATGCTGCTCCGGAAGTCGGCGCCTTGATGGCGCCGCTGTTGGCGCTGATCTCCCTGTAGAGATCCCACATTTCATCCACGGAACCGGTACCCATCACCCGGCCGTGCTCCAGCAGAATCGCCTTGTTGCACAGGTCCCGGAGGACGTCCGGGGCATGGGAAGCGACGACGAGGATGCCCGTGCGATTGAGGAAGTTCGAAAGGCGCGCTTGAGCGCGTTCGATGAAGTTGGCGTCGCCCGCGCTGATCATTTCGTCGAGCAGCAGGATGTCGGGCGACATGGCGGTCGAAATCGCAAACGCCAGGCGAACCAGCATGCCGGCGGAATAGGTGCGGATCGGGACGTGGATATAGTCGCCGAGGTCCGAGAATTCGACGATCTCCTCGGTGTGGGCTTCGATTTGCTCGGGTCGCATGCCGAGAAACAGCCCCCGCACACGGATGTTTTCGAAACCCGTCGCCTCGCGATCCATCCCGAGGGTGATGTCGAACAAGGGCGCCACCCGGCCTTCGATGGTGACCTCGCCCCGCGTGGGTTCGAAGATCCCCGCGAGAATGCGGAGCAAGGTCGTCTTGCCCGCTCCGTTGTGTCCGATCAGGGCCAGGCGGTCGCCGTCGGTCAGGTGCAGGGAGATGTCTTCGAGGGCGCGCACCACCACGAAATCCCGATCGGATTGACGTATGACGCCGCCGGTTCCGATGCGAATGATCTCGTGTCGCAGGGATTGTCGCGTGACGTCGTAGATGGGGAATTCGACGGCAATCGATTTCAGGTTGATTTCAGCCAAGGCTCGCCCCTATAGCCAATAGGGAATGCGCGCGCGGTAGCGCGAGAACAGCACCATCGTGCCGACCCAGCCGACGAGCGTGATGCTGGCGGTAATGATCCAGGATTCCGGCGCCGGCGCGACCCCAAGGAGGGGATCCCGAACCACGTCGATGGCATGGGAGAGTGGATTGAATTGGGCGAGGTACGCGCGGTCGGCGAGCATGTCCTTCTTCCAGAGGATGGGGGTGACGAAGAAGGCCACGGTCAGAAGGCTGCCCACGATCTGGGGAATGTCGCGATAGCGCGCGGAGATCAGACCGAACAAGAGCACCGGCCAGGCAGAAAACGCCAACATGAGGGGTAGGCCCACGAGCGCCAGCGGCGTGAAGCGCGTGATGGGAATCTGAAACACGATCGCCACGACGACGTAGATCGCGAAAGAGTGGAGGAAGATGATCAGGTTTCTCCACAGCACCCAATAGAAATAAGTCGACAGCGGACGCGTCATCTGCGTGATGTAGCCCGCCGCCTGCCCCGTGAAGGCCGTGCAGCCTTCGTTGATGATGCCGAGCATGAAGTTCCAGATCAGCAGGCCCAGGCAGATGTAGGGCATGAATTCCGCAAGCGGCAGGTTGAAGAGCGTTCCCCAGATGACCCCGATCGCGGTGACGTGGATGGCGCTGCTGAGAATCAACCAAAGCGGGCCCAGCGTCGAGCGCCGGTAGCGCTGTTTGATGTCCAGCCAACCGAGCAGACCCCAGAGCCGCCAGTCGAGAAATCCGTTGCGAAGGTCGAGGAACGCGCGCGCGAGGTCGCGCGAGCCGGGTACGAGAGCGGGCGCAGCCACGGTTAGCGGTTCTCCATGTCGATTTGGCGCAAGGCGGCTTCCAGGGTAGCACCCGACAGGATGTGATTGCCCGGGGTGCGAACGCGACGTCGGATCATGCGGCGCACGCGCGCGGGAACCAGGTGTCGAGCGATGGCGCGCGGTTTCAACCAGGGGACGACCCCCCGCCAGGTGCGCAGGAAACTCGTGCGGGGAATACGGACGTTGCCGAGTACGCGCGTGACATCCAGCGGGCCGGCACTCTGCGGGATGGCGAACCAGCCCTGGACGCGAACGACGTTGAAATCGCGATAAGTGGTCTCGGTGCCTTCCACGAAGGGGCCCGGTCCGGATGCGAGGTAACCCTCGCGGGCGTCGAGAAAGTGGTCGTAGCTGTGGGCGCCCGCGAGGGGCTCTCCCTCGTCGCGAAGCTGGCAGTCTCCGATCCGTCGTTGAACGGCGTGACTGTTGGCTCCGGCCGCCCGGGCGTCGCGGTAAAATCGCCCGGCTTCTCCGTATTGACCGAGGGCTTCGAGCGCCTCGCCGCAGCGGCACAGGGTTTCGGGACGCCCGTCGAGGCTGGCGGACATCCGGAAACAGGCGACCGCTTCGGCGGCGTCGCCGCGGCGGAGGGCTTCTCGACCCAGTCCCGCATGCGCGGGGGCGCAGCTTCGGTCCGCTCGCAGGGCGTCGCTGAACAGCTCCGAGGACGTGGTGCCCGAGAAGGCTTTGCGGGCGTCGGCGAGGATCGTGCGGGGCCGCGCGGCGTCGTCCGCCAAGCCATAGGCGCCGTCGAAGTCGCCGAGTAGAGCGTCTACGGAGTCGATCTGTTCCAGTAGCGTCGCCGCGTCACACAGCGCCGTAGAGCGCGTTTCCTCGCACTCCGCCGCGCGGCCGTAGGCCTCCAGGGCGTCGCGCAGGCGACCCTCGCGGCGGGCGCGAATGGCGGGGACCAGCGGAGCCGGGCCCAGGGGCGGCGGTTCGGAAGGCCCGCTGAGGGTGCGGATCGCCGCCTCCGTGCGGTGCTTGAGGGCATACAGGCCGCGCAGGCACGCGGCCCGCGAAGAGGATCGCCAGGAATCAGTGAAGCCTTGGGTCGCCATGTCCCCCCACTCCGACGAAGGCGCGGGAATACTATCAAAGGTGTGAAATCCCAGCAGTAAGGAGAACGGCGTTTCTTGGGGGTCCCGAGGAGAATGTCCCAATTATTCGCTTCGACCCGTTTGACAGGCCCACGCCACAGCCGCGAGTATTCGCAGCGTCACGGCTGGCTCGGGCCGGCGTCGAGGAGCGGGAATGCATTGCCATCTGGTCACGGTCGTCTGGGGGACGTGGCACGTCGACCAATACTTGAACGTCAATCTCCCGACCTTGATCGCGTCCGACAATCTGCCCGTCTTCGCCAAGGGGGGCAATGTCGTCTACCGAATCTTCACCACCGAAGCGGATCGGGCCACGCTGCGGGCCGCCCCCGCCTTCAAGACCCTCGAGAGCCTTTTGCCGGTTCGCTTCGAAATCGTTGCGCCGTCGACGGTCGCCGACCCCATCGAAATGCATCATCGACTGTGGAGCAAGGCGATCGAAGAGGCCGGCAGAGCCGGTTGCATGGTGCTCTTCATTCCGCCGGACGTGATCTGGTCGAACGGCGCGTTCGCCCACACCGGCGAGGTCCTCGATCGAGGCGCCAAAGCGATGTTCATGACCTATCTGCGGGTGATCAGCGAAACCTCGGTTCCCGAGGTGCTTCGCTCCGCGCATCGAGAGACTGATGCGGGGTTGGCGCTTTCTCCGCGCGAGTTGATGGAAATCGGTGTGCGCCACGTTCACCCCCTCATGCTGGTCTACTTGCGCGACAGCAAGCACTTCCCCATTCACCCGGAGTTTCTGATGTGGACGGTTCCCGGGGAGGGCGTGCTGCTTCGACTCCTGGCGCGCGAGTTGTTTGCCTTCGACCCGAACCGCGTCAAGCTGAGCCCCCAGGCGCTCCCGGAGCGCATTACGGATTGGAGCGAAATCCATCTCGTCACGGATTCCGATGAATTGTTCGCCTTGAGTCTCGCGCCGCTCTGGAAGGACACGGATTGGTATCTCGAGCGCTCGAAATTCGATCCGCTGGAAGTCGCGCGTTGGTGGCTCATCTATGACAGTCCGGTGAACGACTACCTGGTTCAACGTCCCTTGCGGTTCCATACGGGAATCGAGCGCGAAGACCTCTGGAGGCGGGCGGAACGGGCTTCGGCCTTCTGCGTGCAGCAGCTTCGGGCTACGCGCGAGATCGTGCGGGTCAGCCGCGAACTCGCTCATATCGGTTGCCAGCACGCGGCCACGCTCGCGAGTGTGGCGGCCGCAAAGACCTGGTTCGTGCGCCGCACGATGGCGCGTCTCCCGCTGACGATCTTTGCGCCCAGTGACGAGGCGATTGCGGGCCTCTCGGCCGGCACGCTGGACGACTTGCTGCGTCCGAGACACCGAGAGAAGCTGGTCCGATTACTGCGTCGGCATATCGTGGCGGGCAGTCTGAATCTTCCGTCCTTGCGCAAGCGCCGCGCCCGGGTCGAGGCCCGGGATCTAGACGGCAACCGTATCGAGGTCGATGCTTCGCAGAGTCCGATTCGCGTCAACGGGTTCGCGGTGCAGCCGGCAGAGCGATCCCTACGCAACATCGACATTCATGTGATCGACGGGACCCTCGCCGAATCGCTGGCGACGGAAGGAACCGCAACGGAGTGACGACGGCGTCTCCCCAACGCGGCTTCCGGGTTCGCGAAGGTCTGCTCGTTCTCGTCGCGGTTTCGCTGGCCCTGCTCGCCGCCGAGGTTGCCTACCGGGGCTTTCGCGTCTATCAGCGCGCGTTTCACGCGCTTCCACCGGACGAGGAAGCGCCGTCGTTCGGCGTCTACAATCCACCGCCCTGGGAATTCGACGACCAGTTCGGGTTCGGCTACGTGCCTTCCCTCGATTGGTGGACCGCGAACATCCGGGACGGGGCATTCAAGCAATGCAACTTTCAGCCCCGCAACAACGAACGGGGCAATATCGGCGATATCGAGGGAGACTATGACGCTGCGTCGCTCAAGATATTGGTGTTCGGAGATTCGTTTGCGGCGATGAATCCCGGCTGGGAGGGCCGTACCTGGCCGAATTGGCTCCAGCGAAAATTGGCGGAACGCACGGGCCGCAGCGTTCACGTCGTCAATTTCGGGCGCGATAGCTACGGCGTGCTCCAGATGCTGGATCTCGCGGGGGCGCGCGTCCCCGAATGGAAACCCGATCTCGCCCTGATCGTATTCATCACCAATGATCTGACCCGTCCGCGCACCTGGCGGATCGTGAAGAACCTGCGCGGCTACTCGCGAATGATCGTCTCGAGCGAGGCCTCCGAGGCGGCCGACCCGCGAACCTCCCACACGAACGAGGGAGCGATCCTCAGCGAGCAGGTCACGCGCGCGTGGTGCCAACGCATGGGCCAGGCGTGGGAACGCGGCGACGAGGACACGCTTCGCAACGACCCGGTGGTGCGCGGACTCGTTACCCAATTCAACACCATTCGCCGCGAAAACGTCCCGAAGACGCTTCCGATCGACCACACGTCGCTTCGGGTCTCCTTTCTCTACAACCGGATTCGCTACGGCTACCCGTATCGGGGAATGCAGGAATTCGAGGATCATTGGCGGGGCGGGGCAACCCCCGTTTGGGACTTCAGCGAGGATGCGCGCTTCGTCCGGGCCGTGGCGAGCCTGAAAGCGTCGGGAACCCCGGTGTTGCTGATCCACATGCCCGTCTACCCGGAGATCCGTGCCCGAGAGGAATACATCTTCGGCTACACCACGGATGGCGACCAGGAGCGCGCGCTGCTCGCGAGCTTGGAGCGGCTGGCGGGGCAATCGGTGATTCCGCTGCTGCCCCATATGGATCTTCCGCTGGAGAATCCGCTCGACTATGTGGTGAGCGCGGAAGATTGGCATCCGAACGCCAAGGGGATCGTTTTTTACGCCGAGGCGGTTTCTCGGGCGTTACTGGACCGGGATCTCTTGTAGTATTGCGTCTGATGGAGGGGGAGCCGTGATCGTTAGTGACTACACCGAGATGTACCTGAAGGAAGTCGTTCAGGTCACCGAATCGTTGGACCGGGAGCAGGTCGAAGCGATGGTCGAGATTCTGACGGATCTGCGAGAGCGCGAAGGTCGCTTGTTCGTGCTGGGCGTCGGCGGCGGAGCGGGCAACGCGAACCACGCCGTCAATGATTTTCGCAAGATCGTGGGAATCGAATCCTATACGCCGACCGACAATGCTTCGGAGCTGACCGCACGGGTCAACGACGAAGGCTGGGAAACGTCCTTCGGGCGTTGGCTCGAAGTCAGCCGCCTGCGCGAGTCCGACGCCGTGTTGGTATTCTCCGTAGGCGGTGGCGACGAAGAGCGCGGAATCAGCGCCAACATCGTACACGCCCTGCGCCTGGCCAAGGAACGCGGCTCGAAGATCATTGGCGTGGTGGGGCGCAACGGCGGCTTTACCAAACAAGTCGCAGATGCCTGCGTGGTGATTCCAACGGTCAACGCCGAGACCGTGACTCCGCACACGGAGGCCTTTCAGGCCGTCGTGTGGCACCTGATCGTCTCGCACCCGCGCTTGAAGAAAAACGAAATGAAGTGGGAGTCGGTGATCTAACGGATACCGGCGCTGGGTTGAAACGGCGGGCCTACGGGCCCGCTTTCGTTTGCGCCGAGACGATCGGATCCGAGCGAAGCTTCGGTCTCACCGCCCTGTAGAGTGTGAAGAGCGCGAAGCCGGCGTTTCCAACGAGCGCGAAGAATCCACCGGCGACCAACACAATGTAGAATCCGAGTCCGAAGTCGCCCCCGAGCGCCACGCCCGACAACGTAGATACGACGTGCGCGAATCCGAAGGGGACGATCGAGCAGAGAAGAAACGCCGCGCAGGAGGCCCCGGGGCGCATCGCGAGCCGCCTCTGCGCTGAAGCGAGATAGGCGAACGCTCCGGTTGGAATCGCGCTCAAAGCAAAAACGGACGATGCCATGATGAAGGCGATCCATCCCCAGTGGTGATCAAATTCCTGCAGGAAGGCTGCGAAGGCGCCCACTCCGACGGCGGCGCCGATGAGCAGGACGAGGACGGCCCACAGGCCGCGACTGGCATTGCCCGATTTCCAGGCGGCAACGAGGCCCGTACCCGCTCCCGTTGCACCCGACCCGACCCAAATCCAAACGAGTCGTTCCAAACCCGCCGGGTCCAACTAGGTGATCTTGTAACCCGCGGACTCGGCGTCGGTGTAGAACATCTTCACGGTTTCGAGTGAATACTCGTGAAGGTCTTTTCCGATCAACGGGAGTTTCTTGATCAGGTCCGGCGTGGCGGTGATGATGTGGCAGCCGGTTTCCTGGGCTTGGATGACGTTGAGGAGTTCCCGCGGGCTGGCCCACAGCAACTCGGCCTGGGGCTTGCTCTTGAGCAAGGCGACACAGCGGGTCATGAGCGGCACCGGGTCGACCCCCGTGTCCGCAACGCGTCCGGCAAAGACCGACACGATGGCGCGCGCGTTCGGTGCCAGCGCTTCGGCCACTTCCTTGACCTGTTGCTCCGCGAGAATCGCGGTGACGTTGAGCGACAAGCCTTCGGCGGACAGGCGACGAATCAGGGGGACGGCGGAATCCCCCTTGGTGTTGGTGATGGGAACCTTGATGTAGGTGTTGCCGCCCCAGCTCGCGATCTCGCGCGCCTCGTTCTCCATGGCGTCGAAGGTGTCGGAAAAGACTTCGAAGGAGATCGGTAGATCGGGGATGGCCGCGATAGCGGCTTTGGCAAAAGCCGCGTAATCCGAAACCCCGGCTTTGCGCATCAGGGTTGGATTCGTGGTGAAGCCGGAAACCAGCTTCCGCTCGTAGGCGGACTTCATGGCCTCGATATCGGCCCCGTCCATGAACAGTTTGATCCCGAGCTCTCGGACTTCGACATCCATCCTGGTACACCCCCCCGGGTTGAATTGGGCGTACTATAGCAACCGGATCCGCGTAACTGACCCCGAAAGCGTCGTTTCCGTTAGCAAATACGTCGTTTTATAGAATTGAGTTCTTCGCTGCGGGGTGTCGCGGTTCGCGTCTTTGGGCATAATCGGAGTCCCCCAGTCGCGGCTCGGCACCCACGCCGTCGCGAAGGCCTTCAGGTAGGAGACAATGCGCGTTCTGATCACCGGCGGCGCCGGTTACATCGGCTCCGTGCTGGTCCCGCGGTTGCTCCGCGACGGCCACCGCGTGGATGTCGTCGACAACTTTCTCTACGGGCAGACCCCGCTACTCGATTGGGTATGCGACCCGAACCTCACGATCGTGCGCGGCGACGCGCGCGATCCCGAAACCCTCGCGCCGTTCCTCAAGAAAGCCGATTGGATCGTGCCGCTCGCGTGCCTCACCGGCGCCCCGGCCTGCGATCGCGATCCCGGCGGCGCCGAATCCGTGATTCTGGATGCCGTGGATCGGATCCTCGAAGTCCGGAGCCCGTCCCAGGCCGTCTTCTACCCGACCACCAACAGTGGCTACGGCGTCGGGGAAGAGGGGATTCACTGCACCGAAGAAACTCCGCTGCGACCCGTATCCCTTTATGGGCGGCTCAAGGTCGAGGCCGAGCGACGAATTCTCGAGGCGGGGAACTCCGTCACCCTGCGGCTGGCGACCGCCTTCGGGATGAGCCCGCGCATGCGTCTGGATCTGCTCGTCAACGACTTCACCTACCGCGCCGTCACCGACCGCTGTCTGGTGCTGTACGAAGCGCACTTCAAGCGCAATTTCATCCACGTGCGCGACATCTCGGAAGCCTTCCTGCACTCCATGGGAAACCTCGATGCGATGAAGAACGAGGCGTACAACGTGGGTCTCGACGATGCGAACCTGAACAAAGCCGAGCTGTGCGAAGTCATTCGCAAGCACGTTCCCGAATTCTGGTTCACCGAAGCTGCGGTCGGAGAAGATCCCGACAAGCGCAACTACATCGTGAGCAACGCGAAGATTCGCGGGACGGGTTTCGTGCCGGAGTTTTCTCTGGAGGCCGGTATCCAGGAACTCGTGAAGGGCTACCAGATCCTGCGCAGGAATCAGTACTCGAATATCTGAGGGGGAGGGGACGAGATGGGATCGAAGCTCGACGTCGTGTTCGTCAGTCCCGGTGCGCGTGGGCAGCTGTACCAGGAACTCGGAAATACCCTCACCGCCATCGAACCGCCGAGTTGGGCGGGTATGTTGGCCACCTACTGCCGGGATCGCGGTTTCTCCGTCGACATCCTCGACGCCGAGGCGATGAATCTGAGTCCCACGGGCGCCGCCGAAGAAGTCGTGGCCCGGGACCCGCGCCTCGCAGTGCTGGTGGTCTACGGTCATCAGCCCTCGGCTTCGACCCAAAGCATGACGGCGGCCGGCGAAACGCTGCGCGCGATCCGCGACGGAAACCCCGAAATCGCCACGCTGATCGTCGGTGGTCACGTCTCCGCGCTGCCGGAGCGCACCCTGTTGGAAGAAGCCGTGGACTACGTGTGCGAAGGCGAGGGGCCGCGGACCATCGAACAGCTCCTCACGTTGCTTCGCGATGGTTCGAAGGACGAGATCGAAAAGGTAGAGGGCCTTTGGTACCGCGAAGGCGACGCGGTTCGGCACACGGCGCGCGCGCAGAATGTGGACGATCTCGACGCCGCCTTTCCCTCCCTGGCGTGGGATCTGCTCCCCATGGATCGCTACCGGGCCCACAACTGGCATTGCTTCGACGATCTGGATCGCCGGGAGCCCTACGCATCGTTCTACACCAGCCTGGGCTGTCCCTACGCGTGTACGTTCTGCTGCATCAACGCGCCCTTCGGGCGCTCGGGGATCCGCTACCACAGTCCCGAACAGGTGATTGGTCAGATCGATCACCTGGTGGCGAATTACGGCGTGCGAAACATCAAGATCGTCGATGAAATGTTCGTGTTGAATCGGCGCCACGTGGAAGGGATCTGCGACCACATCATCGAACGTGGCCACGATCTGAACATCTGGGCCTACGCTCGGGTCGATACGGTGAAATCGGGACTGCTGCCGAAGATGCGCGCGGCGGGGATTCGCTGGCTCGCCCTCGGGATCGAATCCGCCAGTGCCCACGTTCGCGATGGCGCCGCCAAGAAATTCGGTCAAGAGCAGATTCAGGCAACCATCGGAGAGATTCAGTCGGCGGACATCAACGTGATCGGCAACTACATCTTCGGGCTGCCGGACGACGACCACGAAACCATGAAGGCGACGCTGGAGTTGGCGATGTCGCTCAACTGCGAGTTCGCCAATTTCTATTCCGCCATGGCGTACCCGGGGTCGCCCCTGTACCGCACCGCCCTCGAGCGGGGCTGGGCGCTACCGGAGAGCTGGGACGCGTATTCACAACACGCCTTCGACGCGCTGCCGCTTCCCACGGAACGGGTCGCGGCGGCGGACGTCCTGCGCTTCCGCGACGAAGCCTTTCACGCCTACTTCGAAAACCCGCAATATCTCGATTTCATCGAGGCCAAGTTCGGTCGTCAGACGCGAACCCACGTGGAATCGATGACCCAGCACCGACTGAAGCGCAAGCTGACCTAGCGTTTTCGCAGGATGTAGCCGTCGGGCCAATAGGTCACAGCCCGTTCGACGCTGCCCTCGTTGAACGCGAAGGCCGGCGCCTCGATGGCGAAATTCGGATGTCGGCGCACGAACTCCCGGGCCGCCTCCGCGGGATTGTTCCAGGTCCAATCTTCCGCCGTGCGCGGTGCCCCGGCGAGATCGCCCATGATTCCATCCGCCGCGATCAGGTACGAGCCCACGTTCACCAGGGGCGCATAGGCTTCGAGTTCCGCGAGCACGTGGTCGCGCGCATGGTGACTGTCGAGCACGACCAGGACTTTGGCCCCCTCGTCGATTTCGTCTCGCACCCGCGCCACCACCTCCGGATCCACGGAGCTTCCTTCGATCAACGTGATGAGGGGGAAGAGCGAGTGGGCTTCGATGGCCTCGCGGTTGTGCGGTCGGATCTCGACATCCACCCCGATGACGCGCCCCGTCCCGAGGAGCTGGCAGAGACTGGCGTAGAAGACCAGCGAGCCACCGTGGGCGACGCCGGTTTCGACGATCACATCCGGCCGCAAGGCCACGATGACTTCCTGAAGCCGCAGCATGTCCTCGGGCAGTTGGATGATGGGGCGCCCCAGCCAGGTGAAGCTGTAGACGTACTTGTGGTCCCAACCCGCGCGCAGCCAGGCGCGGGAAATGCGACGGAAGGCTTCGGGGCTATCCATCGCAACTTCGCGCTCCACGCCGTCTTCTTCGATGAAGACGCGTCCCTTTTCTTCGTCGATGCGAATCATCCTTCCATCAACGCTTCGCGGTACCAGCTGACGAGCTCTGGCAGGGCGTCGAGCACGCTCGACGTCTGGCCACCGAATTCGGCCCGCAGGCGCGCGGTGTCGATCGGTGCGAAGCGCTGGACGGGGGCCCCGGATTCGCTCTCGACATCGCAGCCGGTGAGGGTTTGGAGGGTGTCGACGATGGCGCCGTGGCTGACGTTGGACCCGCAGGCGAGATTGTAGATTCGCTCGCGACCGCTGCGCGCGATGTCCGTCAGGGCGGCGACCACGTCGTGAACCCCAATGTAGTCCTTGGCGGAGCCGCGGCTCGTGCGCAAGACGATCCGGCCCTTGAGAATCGCGTCGCGGATCAGCGAACTCAGGAAGTTCTGGCCGTCGAGGTCGAAGCCGAAGACGTTGGAAATGCGCGCGACCCGGACTTCGCGTTGGGGCATGGCGAGGCAGGCGGCCTCGCCCGTCAATTTGGACAGATTGTAGAGGTCCGACGGAGCGTCCGGACGAACGGACAGGGTGGAGGATTCCTCGGTCGCGGTGCTGGATCCGTACACACGCGTGGAGGACAGGTACAAGAAGGAATCGAAGCTCGCGTTGCGCAGCAGTTGGGTCAATTCGCTGACGTGGGCTTCGATGGTATCGAGGGGGCGGCTGCGGAAGTCGGAAGTGACGCCGGCGCAGTAGACGACGTGGCCCAGGTCGGCGAGGGATCGGTCGCCGCGCGGAAGCGCCACGGCCTCGATGCCTTCCTGGCGTAGGTGGCGAAGCAAGTGGCTTCCGATGAATCCAGATCCGCCGACGACCGTGAACACGCTGGTGAATCCTTAAACGGGCGGGAGGGGTTGATGAAGCTTGGGATCGCGGTGACGCAAGAGCTTGGGGCTGACGCCGTGCACCATCCGGAGCGGCAAGCGATCCAGCACGCGTTTGTTTTTGACCGCCAATACGTTGAATCCGTGCGGGGGGCCTTCGAGATAGGCGTCGCGTACGGGAATCACTTCCACGGGCCCTTCGGGCAGCGGCATGTTGCCCTGATAATCGCGAATCGCGAAGACTTCGTAACCCAGGCCTTCGACGAAGGACACGATCTCCGTGGATTCGAGTCCGCGGCTCCAGTCCTGATAGAGGCGGTGGATTTCGAAGACGAGGGTGGGCGCAGCTTCGGCGGAATGGGTCAGGTACTTCTGCGCGCCGCGCAGGGCCGCGAACTCGCCGCCCTCGATGTCGAGTTGAATCAACCCGATCCGGCGGAGCCCCGCTTGGGTTGCGTATTCGTCGATCGACGTGGCGGGTGCGCCGTTCGCCGCGTCGGGAACCGGTGCCGCGTGGGAATCGGTTCCCACGAGGGCGAGGCGCGCACCGGCCTCGGACCACAGGCCACACGGCTGAATCACCAGGTTGTCGAGTCCGTTCTGGCGCGCGTTCAGACGCAACATGTCGATGTGGTCCGGATCGAGCTCGAAGGCGTGACAGCGGCCACCGTGGGCCCGCATAACGTGGGCCACGGGAATCGCATGGTCCCCGAAATAGGCGCCGCCGATGATCGCGTCCTCGATCTCTGCGGAGAGCTCGAGGAGAAGACGCGTGGTTTGGGGTTCCCAAACGCAGTTCGGGTGCTCGGGCGTCGCCATGGCGAAATCCCGCGCGATCTTCGAGCGGTAGTGGCAACGGATTTCGAGTCCCGAAGCGAGTGTTCTGCACAGTGAATCCACGTTTTGGTGCAGCGCGTCGACCAGGGGCCCCGTGACCTCTTCGCGTACGTCGAATCCCGGCCGCTCGAGACCGACTTCCAGCTCGCGAAGCGTGGCGGTGAGAAGCTCGCGCCGCGTGCGATCCTCGCCCAGGCGGGCCAGGGCGAGCCGAAGGTCGCCGCGGGAGAGCGGGCTCACCAAAGGGGGTAGATGTCGCTGGGACGGGGGCGCCGCCGTCGCTGGGATCGGCGTGCCGCCCAGATTCCGGCGATTGCGAGCAGGGCCAAAGCGGTCACGATCCATATTGTGTTCGTCATGTGGTGCCTGGTCTGGAGTCATGGGAGGTTGCCGAAGAAACTGTTTGGCTGCAAGGACTTGCGGAGCTAGCACGGGACGCAGCGCGCGCCCGGGAAAGCGGGACGTTGACGTCGGAGGTCGGCTACGCGAAAAACGCACGCATGACGGTGGATATCGTGCGCTCCGACGCGTGCCGCTCCTGCGGGACGCGCCGACTGATTCCGGTCCTGGATCTGGGAAGGGTTCCCCTCGCCAATGCGCTGCGCGATCCGGAATCGAAGCAGGAGGAAGCCCGCTATCCCCTCGAAGTCGCGCGCTGTCCGCGCTGCTCGCTCGTTCAGCTCACCCACCTCGTCGATCCCGCACTGCTGTTTCGCGACTACCCGTATCGATCGTCGTATTCGGACGCCTACCTGGATCACGTTCGCGCCGCCGTCGAACAGATCTACAAGTCGCGCACCTGGAAACCCGCAAGTCGGGTGATGGAGATCGGGAGCAACGACGGTGCGCTGCTCGCGTGTTATCGCGATCGCGGCATCGAAGTGTTGGGAATCGAGCCGGCCGAGGAGATCGCCCAGCTTGCGGCGGACCGCGGAATTCCCAGCGTCCTCGGTTTCTTTGGATTCGAGTTGGCGCGCGATGTGGCGCGGCGCATGGGGCGCGCGGATGTGGTTCACGCCAACAACGTGATGGCCCACGTGCCGGACCTCGACGGATTCATCCGCGGTCTTCACGAGATCCTGGCGCCCGACGGACGCGTGGTGATCGAAGTCCCCTACCTGCTCGACTTGATGGAGAACCTGGCTTTCGACACGATCTATCACGAGCACGTTTTCTACTTTTCCCTGACCGCACTGGAGCGCGCGTTTTCGGTGCGGGATCTCGCGATCGTCGATGTCGAGCGCATTTGGATTCACGGCGGATCGCTCCGGGTGCACGTCGCTAGCGCGGATCCCGAGGAAGGCGACGCGGGGAAAGAGCGGGTCCACGCGATGCTGGCCGACGAAAAAGAGTGGGGAATCCTCGAGGACGCTCCCTATGAAGCCTTCCGCCGCTTCGTTGCCAATTTGCGGGTGGAGTTGCGGCGAACGCTCGGTCGTCTGCGCAAGGAGGGCAACCGCATCGCCGCTTACGGGGCCTCGGCCAAGGGTTCCACGTTGTTGAATTTCTGCGGATTCGGTCGCGAGAGCCTCGAATATGTGGTGGACCGGAGTGCCTTGAAGCAGGGGCGCGTCTTGCCGGGATCGCACCTGCCGATTCTTTCGCCGGACGTGTTGGCGGAGGACCCGCCGGACTATTTGTTGTTGTTGACCTGGAATTTCGCCGACGAAATTCTCGCGCAGCAGGCCGAGTATCGTGCCCGTGGCGGGAAGTTCATCGTGCCGGTTCCGGAACCGCGAGTGATCGAATGAAGCTATTGGAAACCCCCATCTCGGGCGCGCACCTGATCGAAGTCGAGCCCGCGCGCGATGAGCGGGGCTTCTTCGCCCGCAGTTTCTGTGCCGATACGTTTCGTGCCCACGGTCTCGAGGGGGCGTTTGCCCAAGCCGGGATTTCTTACAACATCCTGTGCGGCACCCTGCGCGGTCTCCATTATCAATTGCCCCCCCATTCGGAGGTGAAGACCGTGCGTTGCACCCGCGGTCGCGTGTTCGATGTGATCGCGGACCTGCGCCCCACCTCGGCCACGTTCGGCGAGACGTTTCAAGTGGAACTCAGCGCGGAGAACCGTCGAACGCTCTACATTCCCCGCGGATGCGCCCACGGCTTTCAGACCCTGCAAGATGACGTCGAACTCGTGTACCACATGACCGCGGCCTATGCGCCCGAAGCGGCCCGGGGAGTTCGCTGGGACGACCCGCAGCTCGGGATCGCCTGGCCCCTGGCGCCCCGTGTCCTGTCCGACGCCGATCGCACGTGGCCATTCCTGTCCGAACATGAGAAGCTGCCGGAGTGAGTGAGGTGTGGGGTGTCGTCGGGGGCGCGGTCGCGGCCATTGCGGTCCTCTACGCGGTGCTGAATGTCGCCGCTTGGGGGCTCGTGCGGCTGTTTCCCAGCTTGCTGATATCCCCCAACGAACGCCTTCGATTGGAATATCTGGATCGCTTCAAGGGAGAGCTCGCGCCCTACACCGAATCGTGGTTTGGCCTCCAGCCCGGCGAATGGGAAGCTTTCTTCGCCGAGTACAAACGCGGGGAGGCGGGAATTCACATCCAGGAGGATTACACGGAACTTCGCCACGGGGAGCTCCAGGGAAAATTCCTCAACTACTCCGAACACGGTTTTCGCTGTGGACGGGAGCAGGGCGCGTGGCCGCCGGACCCGGCGTTTTGCAATGTGTTTTTCTTCGGCGGTTCGACGGCCCTGGGGGTCGGTCCCGACTGGACCACCGTACCGAGCTACCTGCAAGAAGCCCTCAACCGCGATCCGGCTCCGGCTCGGCCGATCCGCGTCTACAATTTCGGTCGCGGGTCCTATCTTTCGACCCAGGAACGGATCTTGTTTCAACAACTCCTGGCCCAGGGCCACGTGCCCGATGTCGCGATCTTTCTCGACGGGCTCAACGATTTCTTTTTCCTCGATGGCCGACCGGCGACCCACGGGATCTACGCCCAGGCCATGGAAGAGACCAATCGCCGTCAACACGACCAACGCCGAAACGTTTTGCGGGCCCGCCCGCAGTGGAGCCTGTTGTCGGATTTTCTGGGCAGCCTTCCGCTCCACCAGCTGGCGGACGCCTTGGCGAAACGCTTCGGGAGCACCGAGGTGGCTGGGGCCCCGATCGACGTCAAGTCCGAACCGATTCCTGAACCGGTACTCGATGCGGTGATCGAGCGTTGGGATCACAATCGGCGGCAGGTTTTGGCGGTGGCGCAGGAGTACGGCGTGCGGACGTTTTTCGTTTGGCAACCCGTTCCCGCCTATGGGTACGATCTCGAGCACCACGTGGCACTGCACGTCCATTACGGTCTTCACGGGCACTCGCGATCCGGGCCCGGCTACGCGCGAATGGCGGAGTGGTTGAAGGAGCGGCCGCCCGCGGACGACTTTCTTTGGCTCGGGGATCTGCAGCGGGATCGAAAGGAGCCGCTCTACGTGGATAGCGTCCACTATACGGCGGAGTTCAGCGATACCGTCGCGCGAGCGATCGCCCAGGGCCTGCGCGAGCGCAAGCTCGTGCCCGTGGCCTAGGGGGCAGTTTGTTTCGACGTCGACCGAAACCGCAGCCGAGTTTGTTTCTCGCGAGCCTGCCGAAGAGTGGTACGGATTTCACCACCAACGCGTTGCTTCGCATGACGGAGCTCCGCATGCCGGATGTGTACGCTCGTCCGGGGATCCTCGAAGAAATGCGCACGGGCTATTACCCGGAACATGCCGATTTCTTCAGTATGGGGGATTTCGACGTTCAGCTGCTGCGTTCCGCGGTACTCCGCCGTTACGCAAGACGCGGTCAGCTGCTCGGTACCCATATGGCGGGGAGCTACTTCAATCGCCGGGCGCTGGTAGACGCGGGGATTTCGCGCGTCAGTGTCTTGATGCGCGACCCGCGCGATTGCACGGTTTCCTTTACGCATCACATCGATCGCGCCGGTCCCGACCTTCGAAATTACCATTCGGTCTATCAATACGTTCCGCGCGATTATTTCGAGTGGAGCCACGCGCGCAAACTGGCATTCCAGGTACGCACTTTCTTGCCTCGCGCGGTGCAGTGGGTGGAATCCTGGTTGGGAGCCTTCGCGGAGGACGAGCCGGGATTGAAGATTCAGCTGTTGTTCTTCGATGATTTGCGCAGGGATGCGGCGCAGTTCATGGAGGGTCTCCTGGCGTTTCATGCCGTCGAGGCCGTGAATCCGGGCGCGCTTCCGAAGGCCTCGGAGATGGCGCATTTCCGCAAGGGCGAACACGGGCAGTGGAAAGACGAGTTCGCTGCCGCCGATCGAGCATTTTCGGATGCGCTCCTGGGCGATCGCTGGGAGCAGGCGTTCGGTCGCGCAGCGGATTCTCACCGGCGCCTGGCACGCGCACGCGAATGCCAATCCGAAGGGGCCTTTTGCGCTGCGGCCTGGCATTATTTCGAAGTGCTACAGACGTTTCCCCGAGCGGAAGGCGCGCTCCAGGGGCTCGCGGGCGCTTGCGAGCAGGCGGCCGTGCCGATCGCACCCGGAATCCGCGAAGCGCTTACCCAGTACGCCAAGGAGCCGGCGCGCTGGTTCGAAGCACCTCGAGAACTGCTCGCGGACCTGCGTCGGGGACTGCCCCAGCGTCCGCCGGAGATGGTGTAAAGTCTGCCGCGCGGAGGGATTTCTGTGTCTGGACCCAACGAAAAGCGTACTTCTGCGGTGCCCGAGCTTCACGATATGGAGGCGGTCATTCTGTGCGGTGGCATGGGGACGCGCCTGCGTGAAGAAACCGAGATCAAACCCAAACCCATGGTCGAGATCGGCGGCAAGCCGATTCTCTGGCACATCATGAAGATCTATTCGAGCTTCGGTGTGCGCAACTTCGTGCTGTGCCTGGGATACCGCGGCGACGTGATCCGGGATTATTTTCTCAACTACCGCTACCGAACGGCGGATTTCGCGGTCGAGCCGCGACGCGACAGCATCGAACTGTTCGATCCGGAACAGGTCGAGGATTGGCGCGTCGTATTGGTGGACACGGGGGATCAAGCGAACACGGGCGCTCGCATCCAGCGCGCGTTGCGCCACGTGCGCAACGATGTGTTTTTCGCCACCTACGGAGACGGGGTAGCGAATGTCAACCTCGAGAAACTTCTGATCCACCACGAGACCCAGCGGCGCAGCGCCACCGTGACCGCCGTGCGGCCCATGGCACGGTTTGGAGAGATTGCACTCGAACACGGGCGGGTCACCCACTTCCGCGAAAAACCGCAGGTGGACAACGGTTGGATCAACGGCGGGTACCTGGTCTGCGAGCGCAAGGTCTTCGCGTCCTTCGAACCGACGGCGGAATTGTCCCTCGAAGCGGACATTCTTCCCAGCTTGGCAAAGCAAGACGACTTGGCTGCCCACTACCACGATGGCTTCTGGCAGTGCATGGATACCTATCGCGAGATGGTGCTGCTGAACGAAATGTGCGAGTCCGGTCGCGCGCCCTGGGTGAATGGGGATGGCTGGTAGGCCGCTTCCGACTCCCGCGTTCTGGCATGGGCGCCGGGTTTTCCTGACCGGGCACACGGGCTTTGTCGGTGCCCGCGTTGCGCTTTGGCTCGCGGACATGGGTGCCCGTGTCACCGGGTATGGTCTCGCACCGCCGACGGATCCCAGTAGCTACGTGCTATTGGGGCTTGGGGAGCGAATCGATTCCCACATCGGCGATCTTCGCGATGTCGAGTTACTCCGAAAATGTGTGCGCGAAGCGAACCCCGAAATCGCGCTTCACCTGGCGGCACAGCCGTTGGTTTCCGAGGCGCGTCGGGATCCGGTGGGGACCTTCGAGGACAACGCCATGGGGACCGTTCGGTTGCTCGATGCGGCCTTGCTCGCGGAAGCGCTTCGCGCGCTCGTGGTGTTTACGACCGACAAGGTGTACGACCCGGTGGGGAGCGAACGCCGTCATCGGGAAACGGATCGCCTGGGTGGGAATGAGGCGTACGCGCTCAGCAAGGCGTCGGCCGAGTTCTCGGTTCGCGCTTACGAATCGCGGTATCTCGAGGAGCGTCGGATTGGCCTCGCCACGGTTCGCGCAGGAAATCTGATTGGCGGCGGCGATTGGTCAGCGACGCGAATCGTTCCCGATGCCATCCGCGCTTTCGTGGCCGGTGAGCCTTTGGTGCTACGCAACCCCAATGCAGAGCGGCCGTGGCAACACGTTTGGGAGGCGGTGCGCGGCTTGCTGATGCTCGCGGAACAGGCGGCCGCGCAGCCCAAAGCGTTTCGGGGCGCCTGGAATCTGGGTCCGCGTTCTCCGGCGCGGTACGCGGTCCGCGAAGTGGCTTCTCGTCTCGCGGAACACTGGGGCGAGGGGGCGCGGTGGGAAAAGGGCGGGGGCGCGATCGCTGCCGAATCCGCGGCCTTGGCCATCGACAGCACCAAAGCGGAGACCGAGCTCGGTTGGCAAACGGTCTGGACGACCGAGGAAGCCATCGAAGCCACCGTGGCGTGGTATCGGGCGTGGCACCGCGGTGCGGATATGCAGCGCGCTACGACCGAGGAACTCGAGGCGTACGCCGACGCCGTGGCGAAGCGTCAGTTCTAGAAGTCGAGCCGTTTTCCGATGAGTCCCTGTTCCCGGTAGTAGTCGACAAAATCCGTCGAGGGCTTGTTCAGGGAATCCAAGACCGCGGGGAGGTTCGCGGCCGCTCCCGCCATGTCGTGGGTACCGAAAACCCGCATGTCGACGAACTGTGTTCCGCCGGCACTCCAATTTCCCGGTTCTTCGGGTGTCGGGTTGGGAACCGGCGGAGCCTGGGACTCGGATTGAAACGTCGCGTGGCAGCGATCCCGGTATTCCCGCACGGCCTCTGCCTCGTTCTTCGGCAAGGAATCCACCAGCGCGTCGAAATGTTGCTTGAGACCTGGTTTGTCGATCCACGGGACGGTTCGATCCACGTACATGTCATCGACGGTCTTGCGCGCGATGGTTTCGGGGAGCACGGGGTAGCGCTCGAAATAACCCGGCAGTGTTTCGCGTCCGACCGACAACGCAGCGGCCAGATAGTTGGTAATGGACTCGATTTTGATCGGATGATGGGGAAAAAGATCCTGCTCACCGAATTCCTGCTGGAATTCGTAGAGTCGGCGACTCTCTTTCCCACCCGATAGGCAGCAAGCGATGTTCGAGTCCTTCGATCGGCCGCCGACGGCGCCGAAACCATCCCAGAAGAGATAGGAACCCGGTCGAATCGTGCCCAAGGCCAACACGCTGGCGGAGACGTCGGGGCAGGGGGCCCAGTGGAGGCGTCCGGCGTTGCGCCGGATCCACTCGCCGGATTCCCGACGCAAGAGGAAGTTGACGACGCTCGGAAAGCAGCCCGAAAACCGCAATTCCTTCGCGAAATGACTCAAAA
The DNA here is from genome assembly GCA_029261875.1 of Deltaproteobacteria bacterium. GTDB lineage: Bacteria > Myxococcota_A > UBA9160 > UBA9160 > JAJDAL01 > JAJDAL01. The sequence goes on along the minus strand of JAJDAL010000041.1, from coordinate 18,059 downwards.
CGGCGGTTTCGTCGATGGTGTAGAGGGAATCGCTGGTTCCGGGGTCGACGCCCAGGATGTTCCCCCGATTCGGGAGGTGGCGATAGGAAATATCCCAATCCGGGTGGTAGTAGAGGCTGCAGCGCCAGGACAGGATGTCCATGTCGTAGTTGTCGGCGGCCAGGCTGGCGAGGGTCAATAAGTCGGGGTGCAGGGCGCTGTCATCGGCCACGAAGATCACGTAATCGCCGCGGGCCTGCTGCCAGATGAATTCCCAGTGGTCGGGCATGGCGAGGCGGCTTTCGGTGCGGAAGAAGCGGATGCGCGGGTCGTCGAAGCGCGACACGATGGGCTCGGCGCTGGGCTGCGAGAAATTGTCGGAAACGATCACCTCGAAGTCATCGAAATGAATACTGAGCGCCGCGCGGATCGCAGCCTCCAGCAGATTCTGGCGATCGCAGGTCGTAATGATGAGTGAAAAGCGCGGCATGAATCGACCTCGGTCGGGAACCGCGACGGAGAATACGGTTGGGGGTCCGAATCGTCAATCCGAAACGCAAGACGCTCGGCGGCACGGTTGCCGCCGAGCGTCCCCCGGAAAGGTGGGCTGCGGGTCGTCGGGCTATTGGAGCCATTTGGACGGAGTGAGAAAGCCCGAGCCCGTCGACAGCGCCGTCCAGATTTCGTTGGTTTCCTGACTTTCGAGAATCAGGTCGTCGCGACCGTCGCCATTGATGTCCTCGTAGTGGGCGACGCGCGTATCCCCTGCGAGCATGGAAACCATCCATTGCACGGGCGACAGAAAACCCGACAACCCCGTCAGGGCGACCGTGAGGCTTTCGTCCGTGGCGACGTAGATCGCATCCAACATTCCGTTGCCGTCGACGTCCGCATACTTCATCCGACGCGCGTCGGAGGATCCGATCTCTTCCGAGATCATGGCGCCTTCGGCAAAGTCGATTCCCACCGAGTGATCTCCGAAGATCCGATTCCAATTCGCCGTGTCGAAATAGGCGATGTCCGTGCGGCCATCGCCGGAGAGGTCGACCAATTGGATCTCTTCGGAGGTAGCTCCCGGATGCACGACCCACAGCTCCGCGGGAGCGAAGTCCACGCCCGTCGAGGGGGCGACGTGAATCCTTCCCCCCGCCTGCGTGATGACCAGGTCCGCCATTCCATTGCCGGTGACGTCGCGATAGTGGACATCGCCGGGGCCAGCGGCCGGAGTGCTCGTGGCCCACACGGTGGACGATTGAAGACTCGTGCCCGTCGACAAGCGCACGGAGATTTCTCCGCTCATGTCGAAATAGACGGCGTCCATCATTCCATCGCCATTCACGTCCGCGTAGTCGATCTGGTCCACCGTCGAAGAACCGAAGGTCATCCATGAACCGGCGGGCGTAAATCCCGCACCGTTCGACAGGGAAACCCGCAGATCCCCGGTTCCCGAAATCTGCGATCCCGTGGCGGTGAAGGCCAGAAGATCGTCGCGGCCATCTCCGTTCACGTCCGCGTAGCGAATCTCTTCGGGCGGAACCTGAATCGACGCGTGCCAGAGGGTCGGGCTTTCGAAACCCATCGCGCTGCCGGCGGCGACCCAGACGCGACCGATGTGGTCGCGGAGAATCAGGTCCTGTCGATCGTCCGCGTTCACGTCCGCGTACTGGTAGTAGTACTGCGGTGCGCCGTACCCGAAGCGAAGTTCACGCGTCCAATCCTCGACCACGGGACCCGGTGCCGGTTCGGGCTCCGGTTGCGGCTCGGGATCCGGGGTGGGCTCGGGTTGCGGCTCCGGTTCGGGTGCGGGTTCGGGCTCCGGCTCCGGGGCGGGCTCCGGTTCGGGGGCCGGCTCCGGCGCCGGTACCGGGTCCGGTGCGGCGGCCTGGAATTGAATCGGGAATGACGGTTGCGAGAGCGGTCCGGCGGCGAAGTCGTCGTCGAGAGCCGCCACTTGCACGACCAGAATCTCCCCCGGTTGGCCTTGGACGATGGCCTCGTTTCCTTCCACGATGTCGTTCGGTTCGTTGGGAATGGGGCTACCATTTCGCGACACATAAACCGCGTAGCTATCGACCGTGCCCTCGGCGGGTTCCCAGCTCAGGATCGCGCTGTTGCCGGCGATGATTTCGACGTCCGGCGGAGGTGCGGCAGCGGCCACGACGATGTCGGTGTAGTGGTCGGTGGCTTCACCACAGCATTCCGTGCGATCCCAGGCGAGCAGCTTGATGGTGTAGGTGCCGGCTTGCGAATAAGTGCAATCGTGGGTGGCTTCGCGTTCGACGGAGTTGATCACGCCGTCCCAACCCCCATCGCTATCGCAGTCGAACAGATACTCGACGATTCCATCCGCACTCGCGTTCGTCACCTGGGCCGTCACCTTCACGGAATCCGCCGTCGAAATGGGATTGGCGGAGACCGAGGAGATCCGGGCTTCGATCGCCTGGGGCGGAGCTTCCACTACGATGGCGCCGCTCTTATCGCGGTCTTCGCCGCAACATTCCGTGCGATCCCAGGCGAGGATGGAAACCTCGTAGGTGCCCGGCTTGTCGTATTGACAGTCGTGCGTCGCCATACGGGTGGAGGTGTTGACGACGCGATCCCAATTGCCGTCGCTTTCGCAGTCGAACAGGAACTCGACGACGCCGCTGTCGCTCGCGCCTTCGACGATCGCAGTGGCGGTGACACTTTCGCCGAGCTTCGGTGTGGTAGTAGCCATCGAAAGCGTGGTGGTGACCTGTCGGCTATCGGCCGGAGGCGGCGGGTTGTCGGCCACGGGCGGCGGATCATCGGCCGGCGGCGGCGGATCGTCGGCCACGGGCGGCGGGTCGTCGGCCGGGATTTCGAAGAAGCTGACCTTTTCGGACGGGAAGGAGATCGGACCGGCGTTGAACTCGTTGTCGAGCGCTACGACTTTGATCTTGATCGAATCCCCGTATTCGCCAAACACCTCGATCGAGGGGGTGTCGACGACCTCTTCCGGTGTGTCGGGCCACTGCGCGCTGTTGCGCGATACGTAGACCCCATAGGCGTCCACGGGACCGGGTGCGGGGTCCCAAGCGAACTTCGCGGAAGTCTGTCCAAACACGGGATTTCCCGCGGATGCGATTCCTGCGAGACAGAAGGTGAGCAGCAGACTCAACCCTACCCGGTTATTTGTCGGGCAACTGCGTATCATCATGCTCGGTCTCCCCGGACTTTCGTTCGCGCTGCCCCGTGATCCAGGTGCAGCGGTGCACGCGAATTTCTCGCGGACTGGGAAGCCTTTCGGGTGGTGGATTCGGTACCTACGTGTCCTTCGTCACAAAATCGACCCAGGTGATGGGATGATCCCCGAGGTCCCAACCCCGCCGTTTCCCCGAGAGATGCGCGTTCGCGAAGTGGAGTTGCGGATTCTTTGGGGCGAAGCCCCGAAGGGCTATCGGGGATTGGCCGGAGTGGCGGCGATGGCGCAGTTGACCGCGTCGCTGAATTCGCGCTGGAAGCGGGGCACCGAGAAGACCTCGGCGTGCGCACGAATGGCGTCGCATTCGAACTGGGATTCGAGTGCACCGAATCGCTCCAGGGCGGCGGCGAGCGAGTCGGAAGTCTGGACGGGAAACCAGATCCCGGTGGGGGGACCCGTGGACTGGGCGTCCGGGGGCACCACGGTTTCCGCCGCCCCGCCAGCCCCGTACGCAATCACCGGGCGCCCGCAGGCCTGGGCCTCTACGGGGACGATGCCGAAATCTTCGTTGGAGGGGTAAATGAGCGCCCGGCAGCGCGCGTAAAGCCCCGCTAGCTCTGCGTCCGAGATGCGTCCGGTGAACTCGACGTTCGGCGGTGCGTCGGCGGCGAGTGCAGCGCGGCCCGGTCCGTCTCCGGCCACGACCAGCTTCTGCCCTGTCCGCCGGAAAGCGTCGATGGCGATGTCATCGCGTTTGTAGGGAACGAAACCGCCCACCAGCAGAAAGAAGTCGTCGGGCGGGCGCCCATCGGGAACGAAGCGCTGCGTGTCGACCGGGGGATAGAGGACGGGCGCCTCGCGGCCGTAGTGGCGGCGAATGCGGTCTGCGATGGTCCGCGAGATGGCGAGAAAGGTGTGTACGCGTTCCGGACCGCTGCGGGTGCGGTCCCAATGACGCAGATAGGCGACCAATGGCGTGGCGAGCATGCGCACGGCGCCGCGACCCAGGTAGGCGTCGATTTGGTCCCAGATGTAACGCATGGGGGTGAAGCAATAACAGATGTGAATCGCACCTTCGGGGGCGCGGATGCCCTTGGCAACTGCATGGCTGGTCGAAACCACGAGGTCGTAGTCGCGCAGCCGGAAGGCCTCGATCGCCATGGGGAACAACGGGAGCAGGGCGCGATAGTGGCGACGGACGCCGGGGAGTCGGGAGAGCGCACTCGTGTGGATGTTGCGGTCTTCGATGCGAGGCGAGGTCGAGCCCGGTACGTGAACCAGCGTGTAGAGATCCGCGTCGGGGTACAGGCCGGCGATTTCGTGGAGCACGCGCTCGCCGCCGCGCATTCCGGTCAACCAGTCGTGAACGAGTGCAACACGCACGGGGCGCCTACGGTACCCCAAGCTTCGCGGCCGCGCGGTCAGTCGGGGACGATGTCCCAGAGGGTGTTGAATAGAGATTGGGAGCCCGGGAGATTCGAGCTGCCGAGCGTGTCGAGACCGTTTTGAAACCAGATCGCCGCCGCGCGGGCAACCGGGTCGCGCCACAGAATGTCGGCACGGCCGTCCGCATTGTAGTCTCCGGTGCCGATCACGTTCCATCCGTCATCGTGGGTGCCGAGGAAGCGGACTTCTCGGATCTGGCTTCCCTCGAGCAGCCACACCGCGATTTCGGCGCTGGACTCGTGCTGGGTGAGCAGATCGTCACTCCGGTCGCCGTCGAAATCTGCGGAACCTGCGATCCGCCATGGCGGGGGAGCGAGCGCAGCGACGTTTTCGATCCGGTCGACCGTCACGCCGTTCATGAACCACATCTGCATGGCGCCGGCCAAGTCCGGGTTTCGGAGCAAGAGGTCGGTTTTTCCGTCGCCGTCGAAATCGCCGGTCGCGGCGACTCCCCAATCGGGTAGCGGATGGGAGAGGAGCTTCGCGTCCACGACGGTTGGACCGTCCATCAGCCACGGTGCCAGCCAACCGCTTGCGTCGTGGCGCCACAGCAGATCGTCTCGTCCGTTGCCGTCGAAGTCCCCCGTACCCACCATCGACCAGCCGGGCGGAAGAATCGGGTCGATATGGACGGTTTCATCGATCGCGTTGTCGCGCAGGAGCCACATGGAAACGACACGTGTATCGGGGATCTGCCAGGCAAGGTCTGCGTGGGCGTCCCCGTCGAAATCCGCCGAGCCGAGAAACGCCCAATCGGCATCGGGCGAAAGGGGAAGGTTGGTGGGAGCTTCGACCGAACCGTTGGCACCGAGTCGAGTTACCGCCAACTCGTCCGTGAATTGGTTGCGCCACAGGAGTTCGACCGGACCCGTTCCGTCGAAATCAAACGCGGATCCACAGCGGGGAGAATCCTCATCCAGGAAGCAGACCTGAGCGGAGTCAGGCGACGTGGGCCCGATATCGAAATTCTTGTCGAGCGCCGCCACACGCAGTGCGAATCGATCGCCGAACTCACCCGAAACCGTGAATCGGCGGTCGTTTTCGGAAACGATGGCAACCGGTGCCAGGGGAAAGGGTGCATCGCCGAACGCCACGTACACCGCGTAGGCCTCGGTGCCTCCGGGAGCCGAATCCCACGCGAGAGTCGCTGAGGTTCGGTTGGGGAGGTCGACGGCACTCCGTACAGGTGCAGCGACCAGGCATAGCACCAGCGCAACTCTCCAGACCAATTTCATTTTTCCGCACGACATGGGGGTGGGGAAGCATACCCAACTATCGAAGGGATAGGGGCGAAAGCCCTCATAAATGGCGTTGTGAAATGGGGCCCGGCGCCCCTGGCGACTAGCTCGCTGGCTCCAGGGCGATTTCCAGCGCCTCTTCGACGGTGTCGACCAGGCGCAGGGACAGCTTCTCCCGCACTTCGTCCGGGACATCGACCAGGTCCTTCTCGTTGCGGCGCGGCAGAATCACGGTTTCGATCCCCGCGCGCGCGGCCGCCAAGATCTTCTCCTTGATGCCGCCCACCGGAAGCGCGCGTCCCCGGAGGGATATTTCGCCCGTCATGGCGACCGTGCCGCGTGCTCGCCGACCCGAGAGTGCCGAGTAGAGGGCGGTCGCCAGGGCAATTCCCGCGGAGGGGCCATCCTTGGGGACGGAACCCGCGGGTACGTGGAGGTGGATTTCCGCGGCACTCAGCGCTTCGGATTCGAGCTGGAGGGCTTGGGCATTGGACCGAACCCAGGAGAGGGCGGCCTCTGCGGACTCGCGCATCACGTCCCCCAGCTGCCCCGTCAAGCGCAGGCGAATGCCGTCGCCACCGGGAATCACCGCGGCCTCGATGAACAGAATGTCGCCGCCGTGCGTGGTGCGGGCGAGTCCGACCGTGACGCCCGCCATGGCGGTGCGCTCGGCGGTTTCCGGCAAATGCGGCGGGGCGCCCAATGCATCGCCCACGAATGCGCCGTCCACGACCAGGGTTTCCGAGCTCTTGGATTCCGAGACCTTTCGCGCCGCTTTTCGAAGCAGCGTGGCGACGTGGCGATCGAGACTTCGGACGCCGGCTTCGCGGGTGTATTCCTCGACGATTCGCGCGATGGCGTCGTCGGTCACGCGAACCCGCGCATCGCCCAATCCGTGGGCTTCGATCTGTTTCGGGACCAGGTGCTCGCGCGCAATGATCTGTTTGTCGCGTTCGGTGTAACCCGGCAGGTCGATGACTTCCATCCGGTCGAGCAGGGCCGGCGGAATCGTCGACAGCGTATTCGCGGTCGCGATGAAGAGGACGCGCGAGAGGTCATAGGGGACTTCGATGTAGTGGTCGCTGAAGCTGTGATTCTGCTCGGGGTCCAATACTTCGAGTAAAGCCGAGGACGGATCTCCGCGAAAATCAGCGCCCAGCTTGTCGACTTCGTCGAGCAGAAAGACCGGATTGCGCGAACCTGCGCGGCGCAAGCTCTGAAGAATGCGTCCGGGCATGGCGCCGACGTAGGTGCGGCGATGGCCGCGAATTTCGGCTTCGTCGCGCACGCCGCCCAGGGAAGCACGCGCGAATTTTCGCCCCAGAGCTCGCGCGATCGAACGCCCGAGAGATGTCTTCCCCACGCCGGGGGGGCCTACCAGGCACAGAATCGGGCCTTTGGCTTCCGGCGCGAGTTTGCGAACGGCCAGGTATTCGAGGATGCGCTCTTTGACCTTCTCCAGGTCGTGGTGATCCTCGTTCAAGGTTTGGAGTGCCGCGCGAAGGTCGATCCGGTCTTCGGTTTCGACGGACCAGGGGAGATCGGCCATCCATTCGACGTAATTGCGAATCAGGTGACGATCCGGTGCGTGCTGGGGAAGCGCAGACAGCCGGCGCAATTCCCGCTCGGCCTGTTGCAGGGCATCTTCGGGCAGGTTCGCGGCTTCGATCTTGTCGCGCAGCTCGTCGACTTCCCGCAGTCCCGCGTCGCCCTCTCCGAGCTCGGATTCGAGGTCGCGCAAGCGGCGACGCAAGATGCGCTCGCGGCGTTTGGGGTCCACTTCGTCGCCTTCGGTCTCGACGCGCAGGGCTTGTTGCGCTTCGGCGATGGTGACCTCGCGCTCCATGTGGGACGTGACGCGTGCCAGTCGACGATGGGTGTCCCCTTCCGCGAGCAGGGCGACTTTTTCTTCCGGGGGTAACGGAAGTGTGGAGGCGATCAGGTCCGCCAAAAGGCCACGGCTTGGAATTTCCGAGACGGGACCCTTCCATTCATCCGGGAGATCGTCCCGCAAATCGATGATTCGGTGCGCGAGTTCGACGGCGCGTTGCCAATCGAGATCTTCCTCGCGGGGACCGGATTCCTGATCCGGGTAGGGGTCGAAATGGACGCTGAGCATCGGTTCCGTGGAGACGACGTCCACCATCAATGCGCGCGTGATGCCCACCAAAACGGCATGCTTGCTCTCGCCGCCGCGCCGAGCGTCGATGGCTTTGACGACCCGGGCGATGCACGCCATCGGGTGAAGGTCCTCGAGTTGGGGGTCTTCGACGGTGGCATCGAGTTGGGTGGCGACGATGACGAATCCGCCATCGCCCGCTGCATCCAGGGCCGCCAGCGAGCGCGGTCGACCCACCGCCAGGGGCGAGGTAACGCCGGGAAAGACGACCGCATCCCGGACCGGAAGGACCGGCAGAACCGAGGGGATTTCCAAGCGCTCTTCCATCAATCCGGGCGTGGTGATGGGTTGATCAAGGTCTTCGGACACACGTACCCCCTCAATCGGAAGAACCTAAGCGCCATGGGGCGGCGGTCAAGCGGAACTGGAAGTTCGATGTTTGCCGTCGGCTGGGCCGCCCCGCGGGGAGCGACGATGCATCGGAGAGAGTGGTGGTGCCCGGGACTGGAGTCGAACCAGCACGTCCTTGCGAACACTAGAACCTGAATCTAGCGCGTCTACCAATTCCGCCACCCGGGCGACTCGCGGAACCTACAACGCCGCTACCAATTCATCCAGTTCAGCGCTGGAATTATAGAAATGGGGCGATGCGCGCACACAGCCCCGGCGAGCGACGACGAAGACCCCGGCACGCCGCAGGCGGCGAGCCGTGGCTTTGGGGGCTTCATCCCCAAGCGTGAAGGCGACGATTCCCGACGCGAGGCCGGGTTCTCTTGGGCTCTCGATCGTTGCGCCGCGCTCGCGCAATCCCCGCACCAGGTGGTCGGTCAAAGCGCCGACGCGCTCCTCGACGGAATCGATTCCGAGTTCGAGCAGAAGGTCCACCGCCGCACCCAACGCGAAAATTCCCGCGGTGTTGGGGGTGCCTTCTTCGAAACGTCCGGCCGTGGGTTGAAGGTCGAGGTGGTATCGATCGAAATCCTGATTCGCGGTGACGCTTCGCCAGCCGACGATGCGCGGGGTCAGGTATTCGAGGGCGCGCGAGGCGCAAAAGAAGACGCCGCAGCCTTCGACCGAGAGCAGCCACTTGTGCCCGTCGGCCGCTAGGTAATCGATCTGGGCTTCGCGCACGTCGATAGGGAGACAGCCGAGGCTCTGAATCGCGTCGACACAGAAGAGGGCACCGTGTTCGCGGCACAGGGCGCCGATGGCGACGAGATCGTTGCGCGCGCCGCTGCCGAATTCGACGGAAGAAAGGGCGACGACCCGCACGTTTCCACTCCGCAGCGCCGCCTCGATGGATTCCAGGGGCAGCACCCCATCGCGACCCGGCAACAGAATCGTCTCGACGCCACGTTCTCGCAAATTCCACCACGGATAAACGTTGGAGGGATATTCGAGATCGCAACCCACCACACGGTCACCGGGCTGCCAATCGAGACCCGCGGCGACGATTCCCAAGCCTTCGGTCGTGTTCTTGACGAAGGCGATCTCGCTGGTCTCGGCGCCCAGTAGCGTCGCCACGTGTCCACGGGTTCGTTCGATCTCCGTATCGAAGAAGGGTTCGTACTGGAACGCCCCGCGTTCCAGGGCTTCGCGGCTGAAACGGGCGAGGGCGTCGCGAACGCGCGTCGAAATCGGGGCGACGCCCGCATGATTGAGATAGATGAGCTCGCGTGTAACGGGAAACCAGTCGCGTGTCGATTCCCAATCCACAATCGACCCTAGCGTTCGCGCGGAAGCAGTTCGGGGAACGGGCGCAAGGAGAACAGCGCGCCCGCCAAAGTGTACAAGAGCGGCGTTTCCCGAGCGCCCGTCACGCTGGCGGCCGCGACGCCGAGCAATCCGAGGCAACCGGCCAACAGCAGAGACAGCAACAGGGCGTTGACCCGCTGCCGCGGGGCGCGCTTGGGGCGGGTCGCCGGGGCGCGGGAGAGGATCGCCGCCAACCCCAAAGCGAATGCCGCTCCGGTAAAGAAGTCTTGGGTCTCGTGGGGCTTCGCGTCGCCGGCGCCGGTGGTTTGAAAGACGATCACACCGGCGCACACGCCGAGGGTGGCGAGGACGCTCCAGCGCACGCGGCGGAGACCGTCGAACAACGCGTTGGCCGCAGGGTTTTGCTCGGTCACGTGGGTCATCTCCGTTCCGGGCAAGAGCATGGCGGATTCCGTCCCCAGCCGCCGCCTCACGTCGCCCGAACAGCGACACGCAACGATCCCGCTATCTTGATCCGCATGCGGTTCTCGCTCCAGATCCAATACGCAATCTGTGGGATGTTCGATATCGCGTACAACGGGTCGGCCGACCCCGTGCCCGCGCAGGCGATCGGCGAGCGACAGGGGATTCCCGCTCGCTACCTCGAGCAGATTCTCGCGAAGCTTCGCAAAGCCGAGCTCGTCCGCAGCAAACGGGGGCCGGGCGGGGGCTACAGCCTGGCGCGACCCGCTGCGGAGATCAGCGTGGCCGATGTGATCGAAGCGGTGGGTGGGCCCCTGGCGCACGCCTGGTCGCCCGATGCCGGGACCGGGACGCCCTTTGCGCCGGGTTTTCTTTGGCCGGATCTCTCGGAACGCTTGGGGGCGGTGCTGCGCGCGAGCAGCCTCGAGGGGCTGTGCCGCCAAGCGGCCCGAGCGGGTGTCGAGCGCGTCGGGTCCGACGACCACATGTACTTCATCTGAAGCATTTTCCGACGCTCGCGACCTCACCTACACTCCGCCGCGGTTCGGTGGGGGCCGGGCCGCGGGGGAACCGATGCGTCGACGCATCGAATTGGATCTCGACTTGTCTCCGGTTCACCTACCGGGACCGATCGTGAATGAGATGTCGGCCCACGCGGTGGAAACGATTCCGGAGGAATGTTGCGGACTGATTCTCGGCAAGGAGTCCGGCGATTACGCGTCGGTTCATCGTTGTCGCAACGACATGACACTGCAGCACGAGCTCGACCCGAGCGCCTTTCCGCGCGATGGGCGCGAAGCCTTCTTCATGAACCCGCACGACTACGTTCGGGTTTCCCAGATGGCGGAAGCGAACGGCGAGTGCGTGGTGGCGGTCTACCATTCGCACGTGGGGTATGGCGCCTACTTCTCGGAGATGGACCAGGTGTTCGTCGAGCAGCCGGGTTTTCCCTTTCCCGAGGCCGACCACATCGTGCTCTCGGTGATGGGGAACCGCGTGGTCGAGCTGGGACGCTTTGGACGCGAAGGTCCCGGGCGCGAACTACGCGGGCGTGCGGTCATCGTCGAGTTGCCCTGATGCCGCGGTTGGGGTTGCTTGGGCTGCTTGCTGTTGCACTGCTTTCGTCGTCTTGTGCGAGTTTCGCGATCTCGCGTACCGACTTGCCCGAAGATCCGATCGCCTTCGTTCATCACTCCCCCGAGCAAGCGCGCGATCTGGCGGAGTGGCAAGAGCGCGTCAAGAATGAAAGAGAGCCCACACGGCCCGGCGTCTTTCACCTCGATACGCTGCCCGACTTGATGGGCACACGGGGCGGCCCTTCGCCGGAACGTTTGCAGGGGTTCCTGTCGCTGCTCGACCCGCGAACCGGCGTCGTCGAGCGCGTAGAAGGGGCGCCGCGCGGAGCGGTGCCGATGGATTGGTCCGACGATCACACCCGCCTGGCGTTTCTTCGTTCCGACGGCCGTTCCTCCCAGGCCTTCGAAGTGCGGTTGGAGGGGGGAACCGTGCAGCCGTTGACCCGAGGTCCGCACTCGCACCATTCTGTGAGCTACGGCCCCGGAGGCCGCGTGACCGCCGTGCGCACGGAGCGGGTTTCGGGCCGTACACGGGCGCGCGTATACGCAACTTCTGCGCATGGGGCTCGTCCTCGGGTGATTTCAGCGGGCCCCATGGATGCGGCGGCCGTCTGGTCGCCAGATGGCGAGTGGATCCTCTACGCTTCTGGATCTGCCAACGGACGCTGGCGAATTTTCCGCGTGCGTCCCGATGGCAGCGAGCGTCAAGCCATTGCGCGCGGCCAGGATCCCAACTTCACCCCCAAAGGGGACTGGGTGGTCTACAGTGCCGAGACCCGGGACAGCCTGGGTTCGCGGTGGCAGCTGTGGCGCATGCGTCCAGACGGGTCGGGGAAGACCCGATTGGGCAGCGGCACGCCCGCCGATGAGCGGCAACCGGTGGTCTCCCCGGACGGGGAATGGGTCGCTTACGTTGCCCTCGAAGAAAACCGAAGAACGCTTTCAGTACGGCGCTTCGACGGCTCAGCGAGCCGCGCGGTACTCGAGCATGGCGACGGCTTCGCCCCACAGTGGTAGACGAAGCCCGAGAAGGAGCCCCCTTGGTAGCTGAAAAAAGTAACGCCGATCTCGTCCCCGTTCACGGTGGGTTGGCGGAACCCGTCGATCGCATCGTCCCGCTTTCCATGCGCAAGAAATTTCTCGCGGAAGCCGAAGGGTTGCCGTCTTTCGCCGTGACGCGTGCGGACCTCTCTACGGTCTATCGCATTGCAGACGGCGTCCTCTCGCCCCTCGAAGGTCCCATGGGATCCGAGGCTTGGCACCGCGTGTTGGATGAAGGCGTCATTCTCCGCGAGGGCAAGCGCTACGCCTGGGGGATTCCCCTTTCGCTTCCGGTCAGCGATCCCGAGGCCAATCAATTGAAGGCGGGCGCGAGCGCGGCCGTGAAGAATGAATCGGGTGAAGTGGTGGCGATACTCGACGAAGTCGAGATCTTCGATTGGGACAAGGCCAAATACGTTCGCGGCGTGTATGGCACCGACCGTTTCGATCACCCCGGTGGACATGCGGTCGAGGAGGATACGCGCGCGCAACTCGTCGGTGGGCGCCTGCGTGTCCTGGCCGTCGCACCCAATCGCGAATACGGTCAATACATGCTTTCGCCGCGTATGACGCGGGCGTTCATTCGCGATCGGAAGTGGGAACGCGCGTTGGCGTTCCAGACCCGAAACCCACTGCATCGCGCGCATGAATATGCGCTGGTCGCCGGGGCCGAACGCCTGACGGGCGAGGGGCACTTCACTGGCGTCGTGTTGAACCCGTTGGTGGGTGAACTCAAGGGCGACGATGTGCCGGCCAGCGTTCGCATGCGCTGTTACCGCGTGCTTCACGGCCAGCGTCTGCTGGGCGACGGCGACAAGAACGAAGCCCTGTGGGAAAAGGCGGGTTACGATCTTTCCGACGTGTTCGAGTTGATCGCGATCGACATCAAGATGTTTTACGGCGGGCCCAAGGAAGCGATCATGCACGGCGTCTATCGCCAGAATTACGGCTTCTCGGATCTCGTCATCGGGCGCAAGCACGCCGATGCGCCATACGATGACGGTGAAGCAATCTGGGGCGATTTCGATGCCCAGGAAATTTTCGACGACCTTCCGGGCGAGCTTCACATCCAACCCTGCAAGATCGGTTTCGCGGCGTTCTACGAGAAATTGGGACGCGTGGACCTGACCGACAACCACCCGGGCGAGAAACCGGTGAGCGTGAGCGGAAGCAAGGTTCGCGAGCAGTTGCGCGGTGGGAACCGTCCCGACCCGCGCATTCTACGGCCGGAGATCGCGGACATCTTGATCGAGTCCTATCGGGACTGACGCGACGAGCGGGGGGCGAGCGTGCACATCGGAGTTCCGCGCGAAACCAAGGACCAAGAATTTCGGGTCGGCATGACTCCCGATGGCGTTCGCGTGCTCACGCGCGCGGGGCACGCGGTCTCCGTCGAACGGGGGGCCGGCCTGGGCAGTGGTTTCTCGGATGCCGTGTTCGAGGAGGCCGGTGCGTCCCTGGCCGATCGGGACGCGGTCTGGTCCGAGCCGGACTTGATCGTGAAGGTCAAGGAACCGCTGCCGGAAGAGATCGCGCGCATGCGATCCGGACAGACGCTGTTTACCTACCTCCACCTCGCCGCCGCGCCGGAACTCTGTCGTGCGATCTGCGAAGCCGACATCATCGCGCTGGGGTACGAGACGATTCAAAATCCAGATGGGTCATTTCCGATTTTGGCCCCCATGAGCGAAGTGGCGGGTCGGCTTGCGGTCCAGATCGGGGTCACACTCCTTCAGAAGAATCGGGGGGGCAAGGGGTTGCTCGTGGGCGGTGTGCCCGGCGTCATGCGAGGCCGTGTGACGGTCCTCGGCGCGGGTATCGTGGGCATCAATGCGGTGCGGATTGCCCTGGCGCTCGGCGCCGAAGTCGACGTACTCGATATCGATCTGAAACGGCTCAGTTACCTCTATGACATCTTTCACGGCGAACCCAACACGCTCTACTCGAATCCCCAGAACATCGAGCGATCCGTATTGTCCAGCGATCTCGTCGTGGGAGCCGTGTATCTACACGGCCGCCGCGCGCCGACACTCGTCACCGAAGACATGGTGAAGAGTATGGAAGCCGGTTCCGTGCTCGTGGACGTCGCGGTCGACCAGGGCGGGTGCATCGAGACGATTCACCCGACCAGCCACTCGGATCCCACCTATCTGCTCCACGATGTGATCCACTACGGTGTATCGAACATGCCGGGCGCCGTTCCGCGGACGTCGACGTTCGCGCTGACGAATACGACGCTGCCGCTCGTTCAGCGCATGGCTGAGCTGGGTGTTCAAGAAGCCGTGCGTGAGAACCCCGCGTTGGCGCTGGGTGTGAACGTCTGGCGCGGCGAATTGATCTGCGAAGGTGTCGCCCAGGCGTTGGGTGTTCCCCATCGGCCCCTGGCGGAATTTCTCTAGGCCGACCGCGTCTAGACCGTGCGAATTCGCGCGACTTCGGCGCGCTGCATCAGGCTGTCGCGATCCTCGCCGTCGTTGGGATAGATCGCATATCCGATCGCCAATCCCGTGCGCTTCGTCTCGGCGTTGGTCTTGACGCTCTCTGCCACGCGACGCGCCAAAGCGGTGACGCGCTCTTCCGGGGCGTCACCGGCTTCGGGCAGGAGAACCGCGAACCGATCCGCGCCGATCCGCGCCAGGACATCGAAGGCGCGCAGGTTTGTGCGGAGCGAGCGAGCCGCGTGGCCCACCAGTCGAGCGCGGCCATCCGGATCGTCATCGGCACTCGCGGCGTCGAGATTCTCGATGCTCCATACCGCGACCGCGAGCGGCGTGCGACGTTCGCTGCTGCGTAGGAGTTCCGAATCGAATCGTTGTTCGAAGGCCGCACGGTCCAGGGCCGGGGCCGCGGAATCCGGCGAGGTCGCGGGTTCGGATTGAACGTTGGCCAGGGCGCGCTCGACGAAACGCGCAAGTTTGATCAGCACTTCCATGTCTTCGGCGAGGAAGGCGGCCGGAGTGAATTCGTCGGTGGGAACGCGGTCGTAGGCACACAGGGTTCCGATGGGTGTATTGCCTCGATACAAGGGGACGGCCAGCAGCGTTTGAACCGGCGCGCTCGTGGCGAGGCCCGGATCCTCGGCGATCTGGGCCAGGCGGATCGGTGCCCGGCGTTTCAGGGCTTCGCCCGCCGTGCGCTGATCGAATTCGAACAAACGCTCCTGCAGGGGGCCATCCGCGGAACCGAAATAGGAAACGATGGCAAAGCGGTGGGCGGCCTCGTCGCGCAAGCGAAGGATCGCGTGGTCTGCATCCAGGATCATTCCGACCGCAGAGGTCGCCAGCTGGGCGATTTCGGCTGCGTCGGATTGGGCGAGGAATTGGAGACCGGATTCTCCCACGGCGGCGATGCGGGTTGCGAAGCTGTCGCGCAATAGCGCGGCCTGGGCGCTGGCGACTTCATCGGCCAGTAGAGACGCCAACTCGAGCAGGGTTTCGCGAACGGCACTGCCGTCGTCGAACGGTTTCTCGCCCAGTTGCAACGCGAGCACACCCACCAACGTGTCTCCGGAACGCAGGGGCAAAGCCGCGTACGCGATGCTTCCGTCGGGACGCGGTAGGAACACCGCTGTTTGGTCGCGCGCGACTCCGCCCTCGATCCCTTCGCCGAAACGCACGCGGTAATCGCCGAAGCCGCTGCCTGCCAAAGACGTGGCGATCAGGCGCAGCTCGTCGAGGTTGGGCTCGCACAGATAGAGCACCGCGATGCCGCCGTCCGCCCGTTGGGCCAGGGAATCGCACAGCGCATTGAGGCGTTCGATCAGGGATCCCTGGTGCTTCAAGACATCCCGAATTTCCCGATGGGCGGAAAAACGTGCCGCTCGCTCGGACATGTTCGTGTGGCTTCTCGATTGCGCGATGACCTCGGCGTGGCTTTGCGCCATCTCCACCGCGGCCGATCGTTGTTGCTCCGTGAAATCGGGTGTGCCTGGAGACCGATGTAGGTTGAGGACGCCTTCGACCTCGCCGTCGCGAATCAATGGGATGCAGAGGGCATGACCGACGTCGTGGCGTGCGCGCAATAGCGTGAAGTCGTCCGGGTCGGCGCGTCCCGATACGAAGACCGGTTCGCCCAGGGCCGCCGCTCGCCCGGCGACGCCGCTGCCGAGAGGGACCTGGATCTTTCCCCAGAGTTCCCGCTCGACTCCGCGTGCGGCGACGATGCGGAGGGTGCGGTCGGCGGCGAAGAAGAGCATCAGCGAGCCCCCTTCCGCATCCGCGGTTCGGATCCCCAATTCCAGCACGCGGCCGTAGAGTTCGTCGCTGTCGGTCATCAAGCGGTGGGCGGCCAGAACCTCGTGCAAGGAGGGTTCGTGGGGAAGAGGGGGGGCTTCGACGCAGGGCGGGGGTTCGGCCGGCTCCGGCAGTTCCGTGGGGAGCCAAAGCAGCTCCGCGGTCGCGCGACTGACGACCTGAACCTTCTCCAGCAATTCGGGACGATCGACCGCGTTGCCGTGAAGATCGACCAGAACGTCGACCGTGTCCGCTGCGAGGGCAGGCTCCAGTTCACTCACGACTTCGAGTTCGGGATTCGACGCGAGGCGGGCCGCCCATTGCGCGCTTTCGTCTCGGGAGCCGAGGATGCCGATTCGTTGACGCATCACTCGTCCTCGAAGCCCGGCACTTGGTCGAGCGACAGGGTCAGGGTGAATTCGACGATCTCGTCCGATGGGGCACGCAGCGCCAGTGGAATGCACAAGCTCCGATCATCCAACTGGGAAACCTCACCCACGGAGGCGAGGGACCAGCGATCGGATTCGATGGCGACCCCGGTGGGAGTGATGCCGTCCACCGTCTCGCGCCAGTTTGCGTCGAACAGCTGTTGGGCGCGCTGGGCCACGGCGTCGCGGTCAATCGCCGGAGGCGGCGTTGTCGCCAGGGGAGTCGGAGTCTGGGGCGGGCGCAACGACGCTTTGAGCGCAGCGCGAAAGGCTTCGATTTCACTGTCCGCCTGGCGAAGCGGGCCGGATCCGGGACTCCCGAAAGCGGGGTCGAGTTTGCGCTGGAGCTCCGCGCGGATCTGCGGATTGGCGCGTTCGATCTGATGGTATTGAATCACCAGCGGGCAACTCGCTAGGGACTTTCCGACGGCCTGGAGCGACCGATTCAATTCATCCATCGCAGTCAGGTTCTCGTCGAGACGTGAACCGTCGACGACGAGCACCACCGCATCGGCGCCCCGCAGCAAGCGGGTTCGGGTTTCTTCGAACGCCGCTGCGCCGGGAGCGGCGACGACCGCAACCGGGTGGGGCGGGCCGGAGTCGCGCGGCACTTCGAGTTCGAGCAGATCGATGCTGGCGCCGGGGTCGCGTTCCGAAGGGACGTGGCGCAAGCGGGCGTCCATCTTCGGCGCGAAGGCGCGGTGAAGCGTTCGAAGGCTCTCGGTTTTTCCGGCCCCCGGGGCGCCCCAGTAGACGATTCGGGTGCGGCGCGCGGGACTCATAGTTTGCCCTTCTTGGTGAGAATTCGACGGGCGTGTACGGCAACCGGTGCCGGGACTTCGCGACTCTTCATGATCATGCGCAGATCCCGATCTTGCAGATAGTTGAGGAACTTGAGCGCCTGCTGCAACGGCGTCTTGGGGTTCTTGGCGAGCGCGTGTTTGACCTGGTATTGGCTCGTCCACTCCCGGTTGGCGGCGATCACGCGCAACACCTCATCGCTCATGTTGCGCGAATTGGCGTATTTCGCCACCTCCAGATCCGTGATCTTGGGGCTCCGGATCGCCGCGGTGGCGATGATCTTGTTGTTGTCACGGACGAGGATCCCGCGGGCTTCCAGGTTTCCCATGCGGGCAAGTTTGATCTTCTGCATCACGTT
>JAJDAL010000040.1 GCA_029261875.1 Deltaproteobacteria bacterium | reverse complement strand
TCCACGGCATGGGTGACGAGGGCGGGGGGCCCATCTAACAGTCAAGCTCTCTGGCTTCAGGCGGCAACGGCCTCACCCGGGAACCCGTCTCGGAGTATCACGCAGGCCCGAAAGCCTACAAAGTCAGAGGTACAAGGCGGCAGAAAGTGCGCCTGGTGTCGCCGATCAAAAAGGGAGGGTTCAATGCGAGTATTGTCGGTGGTGGCTGTTCTGACCTTTGCGAATGTGGTGCTCGTGGCACGTGCGCACGAGTCGTTGAAGGTCGACACGAAGGGGGGCAGCGCCAAGATTCTCTTCGAGGCAACGATTGACGGCGGTCATATTCCAGAGCTCAATGGAAAGTACAAGCTTCGCGTAACGGAGATCGCGATCGCTGCCGGAGGCCATGTTGGGGATCATAACCATCTGGGGCCCGGGATTCGTCAGATGACGGAGGGTGAGATGGACTACATCATGCCTGACGAGACGGTTGTCTATCGCGCCGGAGACTTTTTTTTCGAGACAGGCGACGTCAGCCACCGTGTCGAATCTCCTCAGCCGAGTAAACACCTTCTCTTCGAAATTCTCCCACTCGAAGTCGAAGGCGCGTCCTTGATCCTCCCGCGAGACAAGTAGTAGCAACTCAACCAGTGTCGGGGCCGCCGCCGCCGGGTCTGCCCGCCCAGCAATGCGTTGCAGCGGACCAGCAACAGCTCGGTTCGATTGACCTTGGCCACCGTCTGGCGGCATTCTTCTGGGGCAGCCAGTCAGCGCTGTTGCTGGCCGACGGGAGTATCCATTGTCCTTGCACTCGCGGTAGCACGTCTCCTCGAGGGCCTCAGGGAGAGATTCGACCCATCTCGGCGCTACTGGCTACACAGCTTGTGGGTCGTTACGAAGCTCATGAGCGCGGCCGTGTTCTTTTGGGGGGCATGGGGTAGTCGCGATGCATCGGACAGGAACTTCGTCGAGTTTCTCGCGATCGTCGCGTTTCCATCGATCCTTTTCCTGCAAGCCCATACGCTCATTACTGCGCACCCGGACTCGGTCCCCGACTGGCGCGACCACTTCTAGACGGTTCGGCGATGGTTCTTTGGGGCCTGGCGCTGTTCTCGTTCAACCTTGGCTACATGGATGGGGTCGCGTTTCCAAACCCGCAGTACGCTCCGGTGACGATCGTGCTTCTGTTCTCAATCGTGGGGTTTGCAAGCTCCAACGAGCGGGTACATGGCGCCATCGGGATCGTTGCATTCGTCAATATGCTTGGCGGTTTCGGAACTTTGATGTTCCTGGCCCAATAACGTTAGCGGTCTGATCGAAGGCTCGCCGATTAACAAGCCGTTGCAGCGGACGTGCTCATGCCTGGCCGAACCGGGGCATGGTAGAATCGCAATCCTCTGAGGTGTTCATGTGGCTGCTCGGCAGGTCGTCGCACGTCGCTGAACGCCGATCCGTTGGGCGGAGTAGCCAGTGCTCGAGGCGCTTGGAAATATCGGTGATTTTCTCGGGGGAGTCGGTGTCGTCATCACCCTCTTGTACTTGGCAACCCAGATTCGACAGAATACGAGAATGATGCGCGGCGCTGCTCGTCAACAGCTGACTCTTGCATCCCAAGATAACGTCTACCGCTGGGCCGAGTACGCACCTGCCGTCATCGCGGCCATGGGTTCCGCGGCGGACCAGGACCCTGCGGACAGGTTTCGAGTACATCAGCTTTGTCGGGGAATGTTTCGTGGATGGGAGAACTACGCCTACCAACACCGGATTGGCCTTCTCGACCTTTCCGAGTGGTCTGCGATTCACGTGAACATGCGGAAGATGTTTGTGTATCCAATCGTTGCAGAGCATTGGAAGAGTGCGCGTGACGAGTTCAGCGATGTGTTTGTCGAAGAGCTTGAATCGATCGTAGGACAGCAGGAGTAAGCCGCCGCGCAACAGGGTCGTTCCCAAGCATCGGACTGAATCTGAGTGGCGGGCGCCGCCCGACTTAGATTCCTAGGAGGCCTCGCGATGCACCATGCCAAATCCATGATCCGATCAAACGTGGTGACGGAGGTTCTCGGCGCCAGCATTGTTCTTTCCCTGACCCCACCGCCAGCGATCGCGATTGAGCCGGTGGATTTGGAGGCCTTTCGAGATCATGCTCGCGAAAGGGCTGGGTCTCCATGCGTCGAGCAGCAGCAACTTTTCGTAGTGGACGGCACGTTCGTTGTACACTCGTTTGCAGGGCGCTGCGTGGATGCGAGCTACGGGGTCACCCTTTTCGGCAGAACTCCGGACGACGTTCTCTGCAGAGCCGGGCAGACCATCGCCGGACACGTGGAGCGCTGCGAAGTGGACACTGTCGTTGCGCTCTTTCACGCCATAGTGACGCATCTAACGCGCGAGCAAGCCGAGTCGATCACAATACCGGGCCACTCGGTCAATGTGATTCGGTGGCGCCCCTGGTGGCGATTCTGGTAGCAACGGTGTTTCCGATGCCGCCTAACAAGCTGGCTTTGGTAGCTTTTCAGGCATTGGGCCTGGGTTGCCTGGACGCTGACGGTCAGCGTTCGAAGCTGAATGCCCAGTCCGGTGGTACGACTCAACAGAGCCCCAGCGAATGTACCTTCAGCCCGTTCAGCCCGTTCAGCCCGTTCAGCCCGTTCAGCCCGGTCAGCCCGGTCGCGAAGAAAACTAGGTAGCGCCGACATGAGCGTTGGTCACGATGTCGATAAGGACCCGGAAGTAGCGAGAAGACAACTGTCTCCGCTCACAATCGTCGGAGTCTCTTGGGTGATTCTCGTTCTCTCAGCAGCGGTTAACGATTTTTGGATTTCCTCCGAGTTCATCGTCGGAATGGCGTTGGCTGTATTCTCTGGTCTTAACCTCGTTGCGTTCTTCGCAGCTAGAATCAATCGGAGTCGCTCGCGGTCTACAATGCTGACAGCCCTTTTCCTGGCTTCGATCGGTTTTCTGTTGGGTAGCTGCGGCCTGATTTTGCGGTTCGTTCCACTGATTGCGTTTCAGAACTAGTTGCCGTGCCTCCATCGCCGCACAAAAAGGCGCTGCAGCTGACAACGAATAGCCGGGTTGAATTGGGTAGCTTTCCAAGCGTCGGGTTGGCTTGGGCGTTGAGGGTCAGCGTTCGTTGCAGTTGAACGCCCCGTCCGTTGGGCGGCTTCGAGAACTGCAGCCGATCTTCCCCTTCGCGAGGGTGGATCTGCGCATCTTGCGCGTCGCCGCGCAGCACGCACACCCCTAGACAAACTTCCCAGGATCGTTCACGTTCTCGAGATGAAAGAAGGGCAACCTTCCCAGACTGCGCAAGCCGTCGCTTTCGCTCGCGCCATCGAGAGCCTGCAAGAGCCTGAAAAGCGGCTGTTCGAGGATCCGTACGCAGAACGCTTCTTGGGTAAAGACGGGCTGTTGATGCTCTGGCTTCTTCGCGCCCGTGTTTCCCGTCGGGCCCTCTTGTATTGCATCGATCAGATTGGGCCGGGTCTGCTCCCGTACGCGATCGCGCGGACGGCCTTCATCGACGAGGCGCTCGCGGCGGCTCTTCGTCGCGGAACTCCTCAGATCGTGATTCTCGGCGCTGGCTACGATACTCGGGCGCTGCGCATTCCGGGCATCGAGAGCGCAGTGGTCTTCGAGGTCGATCATCCCGACACGCAAGCATTCAAGCGCACCCGTCTTGACGCGGATATTGAGGCGATCCAAGAACGCGTTCGCTTCGTCGGTGTCGACTTCGATCGCCAGGACCTGGGCGAACGACTGCGCTCCGCTGGGTTCCGGTTTGACTCGCCGTCGTTTGTCATTTGGGAGGGCGTGACGCAGTACCTACCGGAGGACGCCGTCGACGCAACCTTGCGGGTGCTCGCAACCATGAACCGCGGCAGCGAGGTCGTGCTGACCTACATGGACCGTGCGTTGATCGAAGGCACACGATCGTTTCCGGGCGGCAGGCGGCTTCTGTTTGCCGTGCGGTTCGTTGGTGAACCTTTCCGCTTCGGACTCGCTCCGACAGAAACAGCGGGCTTTCTGCGCTCACGTGGGTTCGAGCTGCTCGAGGATATCGGCGGGGACAATCTCTCGGCGCGCTACTTCGCACCCCTGGATCGAACCGATCGTGCGACGGAGACCGAACGATTGGCACGAGCCCGAATAGCGGGGCCTGAGAGTGACTGAAGACGCACGATCAACGAGCGGTCGCTGACCCTGGTAGGATTCCAACATCTGAGGCGTCCACGAGGCCGCGTGCGTCACGCCGCCTGCAGCTGAACGCCGATCCGTTGGGCGGACGAAATTGCGAGCGACTGCTGGGAGACGACATGGTGGCCTTTGACATGAAGCTCGAACTAGTGCCTGTGCCTGTGTCCGACATCGACCGCGCGAAGGCCTTCTACGCCGACACCATCGGGTTCCATGTCGATCACGATGTCCGTCCTGTGGAGGCGATCAGAGTCGTTCAGTTGACACCGCCCGGGTCGGCTTGCTCCATTGTGCTCGGGGAGGGGCTTCCGGGCATCGAGATGGCCTCCGGATCGCTCCGGGGCCTCCACCTTGTTGTTCCCGACATCGAAGTGGCTCGCGAGGCTATTCTCGGTCGGGGCGTCGCCGTTAGCGAAGTCGACGACCAGGGAGGCATCCTGTTCGCCTACTTCAGCGATCCGGACGGCAACACCTGGGTGCTTCAGCAAGTCCCCCAACGGCCGTGATCAAAGCCATGGCGAATCGAACCTTGGTCATCGTCTCAGGCAGAATCTACGTGCGCGCCGGCTCTCGCGACGATTTCTTGAGGCGCTCGGCTGAAGCGATCGTCAAGGCGCGCAACACGACTGGATGCCGCGACTTTGTCGTCGCAGCGGATCCCCTCGAACCTGACCGGGTCAACGTCTACGAAGAGTGGGAATCCCAAGAGGCTCTAGTGGATTTCCGAGGCGACGGTCCCGGTGAAGACCTATCTGCCAGCATCGTGCGCGCCAGCGTCTCTGAGCACGTCGTTCCATTTCGCGACCCTCGCTAGTGCCAGCGGGGTTCGCCGCCCAACGAGACGTTGCAGCTGATGAGCCGTCGCCGGGGTCGGATTTGTTAGCTTTCCAAGCGACGTGGCGGAACGGCTGCGCGGGCCATGGCAGCCCGGCTCGCAGCTGAGCGCCCAGTCCGTTTTGCGGCAACTTGAGGGATTCGCACGGATGGCTCGGCCCACGGTGATCTACTTCGACATTCGCGCGCGCGCGGAGCCGATCCGTCTGATTCTCGAAGAGATGGCGATCGACTACGAGGACCATCAGATCACCGACAGCGAGTGGTCCGAGCTCCGTACGACGACGCCGTTCGGTTGGCTTCCCGCTTATCGCGAGGGAGACCTCGAGATCTGGCAGAGCCACGCTATCTATCGGCACCTCGCGCGAATCCACGACCTCTACGGCACTAGCGAGGAGGAGCGCATCCGTTGCGATGTCGTCGAAGAAGCGTTCGCAGATCTCAACACCCTGATCGGTAGGGCGCCCTGGAGACCCGATTTCCAGAGGACGAGGCAGGACTTCATCGAGTCCGAACTGTCACCGGTACTGGATCGGCTGGAACGCTTCCTCCGGACGAACCCGAGGGGAGAGTCGTTCTGGGTGGGCTCATCGCTCACTTTCGTCGACCTCATTGCCTTGGCCCATCTCGACTGCACGGGTTCGATGTTCCCGGAAGCAATGCCAGGACATCCGACCCTTCAGGAGTTCTGCGATGGAATCGCGCAACTGCCGCGGATCGCCGGCTACCTTCGCTCCGACCGCCGTCCGCAGGGTATTCAGTACGGGCCTAAAGGCAGGATCGACGCCAGATCCCTCAAAGGTTGGGTTGCCGCCTAACAAGGGCTTGCAGCTGACAACGAACGGGTTGTTTCAATCGTGGTAGAATTTCAGGCGTCGGGCTTGGGTTGCTGGAAGTTGCAGCTGAAGCCCCATTCGCTGGGCGGCGGGGTGAGATGGTGGCTCATTGGCGCGTTTCCCTAGAGGGCAAGAACTTCTGGCTCAAGCTAGATGACTCTGCCAAGAAATTCGGTTTCTTCACGACTCGATATGTTGAAGCGGACGATCCCGAGAACGCGGAGAATGCGGCAGTCCAGATGCTCCGCGAGGACCCGAAGCTTCAGGCAGTTCTAAACGACCGATCGGATCCCCCGACGATTTTCGCTGGAGAGATCATTGAGATCGTCCCGGACCCGGAATGTGTCAATGCCGGATATTCGTTCTATCTCGACGATACAGAGTCCAACTAGGTTCGGATTCTCTTGGTACTCGCGTCGTCTCCCAACAAGGGGCTGCAGCCGACGCGCCGTCGACGGAGTCGGATTCGGTAGCTTTCCAAACGACGTAGCGGAATGGCTGTGCGGGCCACGGCGGCCCCGCAGCTGAGCGCCCGGTTGCGTTAGGCGGCACCGGCTGAGAGTCATACTGACAATCATCGTTCTGGTAGCTGCGAGCTACACCTTGGGCTCGGCGTTAGTTCGCAGGCGCGTATCCCTGTTTGTAGGTGCATCCTTCCTCCTTCTTGCTCCAACGGTACTGGGTTTTGCTTTGGGTTTTCTTTCGAACCTGGTCAATCCACCGACAACGTACTGGCCAGGACAAGCGGCCACCCAACGATGGGAGTCGATGATGCTGACGAGCCTAGTGACTGCGATGATCTCGGTACCGTTTGGCGGGTTCACGTATTTGCGTTCCCACGTCTCGCGACATGGGATGAGCGGTTTATCCGCGTGGTGGGTTTATCTAGTGTTGACCGCCTTTCCTCTTCTCTACGGGGTTGCGATTGTTCAATCCAACGCAGTTCGCGTCGCAGGGGACCACGGGCTTGGTCTCGCTGTGGTCTTCGCTTTCGGGTTCGTGATAGCGGTTTTGGCTAACCTTCTCTTTGTCGTAACTACCGTCCCTTCGAAATCCAAAAAACGCCCCAGCTAGGACGAGTGCCGCCTAGCTAGGGCTGGCACTCGCGGTCTTCTTCGTGGTCTGGGTCGGCTCGATGGCTTGGCCGATCGAGGTGCTGCTTCTTCTTCGGCATCTCCGGCAGCGATATCCCGAGACGCACGTTCACATCACTGCGCCCTTCTCCCGTTCTTGGACTGTCATGTGGAACCCGTCGGCGATCAACCGGGTCTTCCGATTCGTGTGGCGTCGGCAAGACCGGCGGTTGTCCGACCCGGGTCTCTCCCTTCTTGTTGCGAGGATGCGCCTCACCCTCCACGTCGTTGTCATCGGCTGGCTTGTACTTCTCTGTCTACTCGTCGCGATCATCCCCGGCCGGGCCGTCGCCTAACCAAGGCGTTGCAGCTGACGAGCCCTCGTCGGAGTCAGATCTGGTAGCTTTCCAAGCGTCGGGCGGAATGGCTGCGCGGGTCACGGTGGCCCGGCTCGCAGCTGAACGCCCATCCGCTAGGCAGCCGCCGGAGACGAAGCGTGCTCGAAATCATCGCGACAGCGTGCGCAGGGTTCTTCGCGGGCGCGGCGGGTTACATCTCCCTCGTCGAGCACTGGGCCCGTCTCCAGGCAGGTCCGGCGGTCGCGCTCGCCCAATTCCGACCTGGCTTTCCGCGAGCGCGAGCCGTACAGGCATCTCTTGCCGTGGTCGGTGGTTCGTGCGCGTTCGAGACATGGTTGGGTCACGGCCAGATCGAGTGGCTTGTCGCATCCGTCCTTTTGTTTTCTATTGTCGGCTTCACGCTCCTCGTCATTCTTCCGGTCTACAACAAACTCCTCGATCCCGACCTCTCCGCCGCGGCGCCCGAAGCACCCGAACTTCTTCTTCGCTGGGGCCGCCTACACCTTCTTCGTAGCATCGCTGGCGCAACCGCATTCGTCGCAGCTCTCATTGGCCTGAGTCGAGCGGCTGTTTAACAAGACGTTGCAGCGGCCCATCAACCGCTCGGTTCAATTGACCCGGGTTGACATCTGGCGGCATACTTTTGGGCCGGGATCGGGTCCGGTCAGCGCTGTTAGTGGCCGCTGAACGCCGTTCCGCCAGACGGCACATGGCACACCGGAGTTTCACGTGAAGCCAATCAAGAACCCTGGAGTTGCCGCGGTCTTTGATCGCTACCCGCCGAGGTTCAGGCGGAAGCTCTTGGCTCTCCGCGAGCTGATTCTCGAAACCGCGGCGTCGACCCGCGGTGTGGGCCCGATCGAGGAGACGTTGAAATGGGGCGAGCCGGCGTATCTCACATCCGAAACCAAGAGCGGAAGCACGATTCGGATCCAGTGGAAGAGATCGGCTCCAAGAGAGTATTCGATCTGCTTTCACTGCCAGACGACGCTTGTCTCCGACTTTCGCGAGCAGTTCCCTCACGAGTTCAACTTCGACGGAAATCGTCGCATCGTCTTTAGTGAGAAGGACCGCGTTCCCAAAGGGCCGCTGTCCATGTGCATCGCCGCGGCGCTCACCTACCACCGCGACAAGAAGGCTCGTCAGTAGCTCCCCAGCTGAGCGCCTGGTCCGTTAGACTGCTTCGTCGGAGGATCGCGATGGCTTCGATTCAGCTTGCGCCTCATCTTCTAGGAGATCCTTCAGATCGCTCAAGATCCGAAACGTGATCCTGGAACGAGATCTTGGAGTTGCTCTCGATCGGATCGCTGTCCGCCCAATCAGGCGTTGCAGCTGATGGGCTTTTGCGTTGCTCAATCGTCGTCGGTGTCCATCGCCCGCAGCTGAATGCCATGTCCGTTAGGTGACGGCACGAGTCGTTCGCCCTACCCATTAGCGGTCCTCATGTGCACAACAAATGCCGAGACTCCAAGACACACTGATCACTCGTCTGGTGGAGCTCGGTGTTGATCACGTTCTGGCAAGCCCAAGGAACCGGTACCAGCCGTTGGGTTAGGGATCGTGCTTGACCCTCAAGCTGCATCCCTCTTCCGCTCTTCCCATTGTTCAAAGAACAACACGGGCGAACGCCCGTCCAGCGACCCATGGGGTCGCTCCACGTTGTACTCCTGAAGCCACGCTTCCGTGGCTTCTCTCGCTTCTCGAACCGACTCGAAGAGCCAGCGATTCAAACATCCGTCTCGGAAGACGCCGTTGAACGATTCGTTATGTCCGTTCTGCCACGGGCTACCGGGATCGATGAAGCGGACATCGATCTGTCGGGCTTGGATCCAGTCCTGGACTTTCTTCGCGACGAACTCGGAGCCGTTGTCGCTCTTGACGATTGCGGGCTTCCCGTGAAGCTCCACCAGCTGCTCGAGAACACGCACCACATCGACCGAGGTCAGATGCCGGGCGCACTCGATCCAAAGGGCCTGGCGGGTGTACTCATCGATCACGGTCAAAAAGCGAAGTGTGCGGCCATCGATCGTCTGGTCGGCCACGAAGTCGTAGCTCCACACGTGGTTCGGATACAAAGCGCGCGTTGCATCGGTCGTGCTCACTCCGCGGCGACGCCGCTTCGGACCCCTTCTCGGGACTCTCAGCCCTTCTCGCCGCCGCAACAACCGCACCCGCTCACGACCGACGCGACATCCCGCCCGTTGCAGGCGCTGGAAGATCTTGCGGTAGCCGAAGCGCGGAAAACGCTCCGACAGCCGATGGATCGTGGCCACCAACTCGATCTCTTCGGGACGGCCTGACGGGCGGCGCTTCGTGCTGCGAGCAATCCCCGCGACCCGGCAGGCGCGTCGTTCGCTCACTGCCAACGCCGCTTCCAGGTGCTTCGCTCCACGACGTCGATCCGCCAGGCTTACCATTTTTTTGCGTTCAGTTCCTTGAGCAGCCGGTTGTCCAACGAAAGATCCGCGACCATCTTCTTCAGCTCGGAGTTCTCCCGCTCGAGCTCACGAAGCTTCTTCGCCTCCGACACATCCATCCCGCCGTACTTCCGGCGCCAGCGGTAGAAGGTCTGCTCCGTGATGTTGTGCTCGCTGCACACCGATCGGATGCTTCCCGCCGCTTCCGCCGCCTTCAAAATCCCAATGATCTGCTCCTCGGAAAACCGTGCTCGCTTCATCTCGCCTCCAGTCGCCTTCTTCCAAGGCTAACTCAGAGGCTGGTACCAGTATGAGGGGGCCGGCCAGTTCCGTATCCAGATCGAGACGACGGTTTCTGCGGCCTCCAATACAAGGGCAAGGAGGTCGCGCACTTTCACGGTTTCAACGAGCTAGACCTACGGCTCACGAAGAGGATCATCCGTTCCGAAGGGCTCGTTCACCCGCCGGGCTCAACGGTCCATTCGAAGCGCGGTGTCAGCTCGCATTGGATCGAGCTTCGATTCAATCGCAGAACGGACCTCGACCAGATCATTCGACTCGTTCAGCTTGCCATGGCAGCTGCCTAGCGCGAAGCCGCCGTGGTAGAATCGCGCACATCCGAGGCGTCTAGAGGCTGCTCGGCGATTCGCCGCACGCCGCTGAACGCCAATCCGTTTTGCGGAGGAGGCGATGCGCTGTCCCAATTGTTCCCAAGTCGCGATGCGGACGATCAACTTCTCCGGACTCGCGATCGAGCGGTGCGAGACGTGCGAGAGCATGTGGTTCGATGAAGGGGAACTGGAGGCATACGTAAGCCGGAAGTCCGAATCAGGAGAAGGCCAAATCCTCGAGATCGAGCCCGAAAATCGTCAAGCGACCGGGAGGATGTGTCCAAGAAAACCGTGCCAGTCCCAACCTCTTTTCTCTGCGAGCGTTGCCGAATCTGCGCTCGGATGGTGCCCAGGCTGTTCAGGAATGCTGCTATCTCGTCGTGGAGTTCGCGCTCTCGTCGCGCGAACCGGTTCGCGAAAGTCTGAGGCCGCCGACAGCGTTTCGTGGTTCGTCAGCGACACGGTTGCCGATGTTCTAGGCGAGCTTATCTGTGGCGCACTGGAGAGCGTGGGAGAGTCTCTTTCCAGCATCGATCTCTAGAAAGCCCGCCGCCGAAAAAGGCGTCGAATCCGACTCGCGGGTGCCGGGGGCAGATTTGGTAGCTTTCCAATCGACGTGGCGGAATGTCTTCTCGGGTCACGGCGGCCCGACTTGCGGCTGAAGTCCCATCCGTTAGGCGGCAGCGTGAGGCACAACGAGAGAGTCCAGGAGGAGTTCACCCGGCAAGGTGAGTCGTTTCGTGACTCACCGGCTCTCGGTGCTGTGGAGATTACCTCTCGTATCGCCTCTGCCCTGGGAGACGGGTACGACCGCGTACTCGATATTGCGTGCGGTCCGGGAATTCTCTTTCCCACTCTCTCCTCTTGCGCTCGCGCGGTCGTCGGAATCGATCTCACGCTCAAGAGCTTGCAGCTGGCGCAGGAGGTGGAATCCGCCGGATCCAAATTCCTGGTGCGCGGACTCAGCGAGAAGCTTCCTTTCCGCTCGGGCGCTTTCGACGCCGTCGTCCTCAGGTTGGCCCTCCACCACTTCCTGGATCCAACTGCAGCTCTCGCCAGTGCCAGGTCGGCTCTCCGGCCTGGCGGGCGCCTCGTTGTCCTCGATCTTCTCGCCCCCGACAACGCGGAGGCACGGGCACTTCGAGACGCCCTAGAGCGATTTCGAGATCCCTCGCATACGACTCTGCTGTCCCGCGAGGAGATGCACGATCAGATCCAGCAGGCGGGGTTCGAAGTACCCGTCGAGACTCTATGGACGCAGCGGCGCGAGTTCAGTGAGTGGGCACGAATCATCCACGAACCTCGGCGCATGAGCGATCTCAAACTGGTTCTCGATGCGCTCGCCAAATCCCCTGGCGATCCAGCGGGGTTGGATCTCTCTTCGGAGGGGGATGAGCTGTGGTTCACGTATCACTGGGGCTTGTTCGCAGCCGCTGCCGCCCAATAAGGCGTTGCAGCGGACGCGGTTTCCGAGTTTTGGACCGACGAAGAGGTCGAACCGAAGATCCCCAACCTTTGACTGTCTCTAGTCCTTCATGCAGACGAGGACTTGTAGATAGGGAAGCACATCACTCGTTCGCGAGATTCCGGTTGCGGAATCGACACTCACCGAATGCGAATGGAACCCGCTGGAACCGGTACTCGTCGAACTGACGGTGTGGGAGTGACTGTCGTTGTTGGTGTAGATGGTTGCTCCTGAACTACTGCTTCCGGCGATGGGATAGACGCCCGATCCGGAACCGTCGATTCCGTTTCCGAAATCAGTGAGTGTGAATTCAGTCCCATTGGAGCGGTACGATTGCCAGTCGAAAGACGGGGATCCCGTGTACCGTGACCAAGCGTGGTTGTGGCTGTCGGTCGTCGTCGACCTCGACCCTACGAAGTGGGCGTGACTGCCCGACGAAGAAGTCGTATCCGAGCTGTCTACGGCATGCGCGTGCGTTCGATCTTCGAGATCGGCGAGCGGATTGCCGACCGTTCCGAGTCCCGTGCCGCTCACCGATCGACCTACGAGGGCGCGCCCCTGTGCTGCGGGAAGCTCCGTCCAGCCCGGCGGACAGGTCGCCAACCCAAACATTGCGATCTCGCCGGAGATGCGCCCGGGCGAGTCCGCGTTTTCTGCTTGGAACGCATAGGGGACGGACAGAAAGGGCGTCCGTGGGCTCAGCGTTTCTCCGTCCACCACCGTTTCCAGCCAACGGTTGCTTTCCGAAAACGTGTCCGCGCTGAATGAACCCGACACCGCGATGCCCCCGCCCAGCTCGATCGAGAAGACACCGGCGCTCACGGCAACATTCAGATGATCCTCGGCGTAGAGTTGATCGGTCAGATCCGTCGAGAACGCATCTCGCCAGATTCGGAGCTGCAAATCGACCGTGCCCGTCAGCGGTGCGCCAACGGAGTCCAGAAGCAGACCCTGATAGCTGGTTCGATTCGGTCCCGCACCGAAGGTTGGATTCGCCACTACGAAGATGCCGAGCAGCAGGGCGGAAGCAAGTCGTGTCCTCATGGCCGTCTTTCCTTGATGAGTTTCAGTCTGCTGGAAAAATTGTCTCAGCGATCCGGCTGAGACTAGCCACGCCCGAGCGTTTGCTCGAAGCCGGGCCAGTCAGGTTGCATTAGACCACGGGAACCGGCGCGAGGGAAACCCAATCCAGCTGCACGCCCCAAAGTTCCAGAAAGCCCGAGCCTGCGGACCCATGATGCATGTGTACTACGGTGAGCGAGTCCTCAACGTGCGCGATGGACTGCCCAAGTATCGCGACTTGCCCAAGGAATTCGGGGCTCCAGCGAGACTCTTCCCGGTTCTTGCTGGCCCGCCGAACAAGGCTTTGCAGCTGACGAGTCGGCGCTGGGGCCAGGTTTGGTAGCCTTCAAGGCGTCGAGCTGGAACCCACGGAGGTAGGCGTGACGGCACAGAAGCTCGGTTTTCCGGTGCTCGAGAATCCAGCCGAGCTGGCGCAGTACCAAGGGTGGAGCCAGGCCGTCTACGAAGATCTGCTCGCCGTCGAGAGCGGCAAGCTCTCGGATACCGAATTCGACGACAAATACCTGGCCACGCGCGCCATCCTGGTCCTCGACGTTACGGGCTTCACCCAGACGGCGATGCACGGCGGCGCCATCAGCAGCTTCCTGCGGATCCTGGATGCCCAGAAGATCTGCATCCCGGCGCTCCGCGAATCCGGCGCCCGCTTGATCCACACGTTTGCGGACGATGTGATTGCGCTGTTCGACGATTGCAACGCCGCGCTTACCGCGTCCCTCGCAATTCAGCATCGGGTTGCGGCCTACAACCACTCGGACGATAAGCACGATACGCCGCCCGAATGTTGCATCGGGATCGGCTTCGGCCCGGTCTACGAGATCGGTCCCAACCTCGCCATGGGGGACGAGATGAACCGCGCCAGTGTGCTGGGCGAAGACACCGCCCGGGGCGGAGAAATCCTCATCACCGAAAACGTCCACCAGGCGGTCAGCGGTTTCAACATGGCGACCTTCACGTTGCAGTCCAGCGACGATCTTCTGTTCCCCTACTACCGAGTGACCCCGACCTAGGGATCTCTACATCGGCGCCACCAGCAACGGGTCACGCTCGTCCGACCCGGTCCCCGATAGAGCGAGTCGAGCGAATGCGCCATCGCAGGGAATGGATGGGTTCAATCGTGTGGTTATCTCTCGGCGAGGGCCCTTCAGGTTGAAGAGTTGGAGGTGCATAGGCTGACTTCGGGACCGAGCCGAGTTTTCGGGGCTTTGGTAGCTTCTCGCCACTGCGCTTGGCCGCGACTGGCGGGATGTTCCCGCGGGCCCGCAGCTGAGCGGCGACTCCGCGAGGCGGCGCGAATCTTCATGTTGGATCCGCACACTTTCCACCGTTCCCTGGCGGCGTCGGGCGCCGCTTTGGTGGTGTTCATCGGCCTCTCTCACGAGTTCGTCGGAGCAGCGCTTTTTCCCTGGGCCCCAGCCATCTTCGGAGGTTCGGTCGGGTGGCACGCCGTGGGGTTGGCTGGCATCGTCGCGGGGCTCCTGCTCTTTGCCGGCACGCTGCATCTTGTGCGCGTCCCGGTGGTCACTCTCTCCAGCGTGGTCGCGGGGCTGGGCGCTTTGGTTACCGCCTACACCGCCGTTGTACACAGCCAGTTCCACTTCTTCGCTGTTGCTCTCTGTCTAGCGGGCGTCCTCGTGGCCGTGTGCCACCCGCGAGCCGAGCGTGAGCACGCCGCCTGACGAGCGGTTGCTGCTGACGAGCCACAGCGCGTTCCCATCGACGCTGGTAGAGTTTGGCATTGAAATCTGGGCGCTTCGGTCGGGCCGCGGACGCGCTGTGGCTCGCAGCTGAACCGCCGATCCGTTGGGCAGCCCGATGCTCGAGTTCAAGCGACCGGATACGACGATCACACTGGCCGAAGGCCTGCGCGAGTACTATGCCAGCCGCGACGACCTGGCTACGGGCCGAGGCATCTCAGACGTCGCCCGCGAGTTTTTCCGATGCCACGACGCCGCGCACGTCGTGTTCGGGTGTTCTACCGAACTCCCGGACGAGGGCGTTGTCAAAATGTGGAGCTTCTTCGGCACCACCGCGGGCTTGAGCCTGCTGGCGGCATACCGCTTACCCGAGTCCCAAGAGATTTACGAAACGCTTCGCTGGGGCTTGGTCGTTTCCACTGCCGCTCGCATGCTACGCCTGATCCCGGTCACGCTCTGGCGTTGCTTTCGGATGGCCAAACGGTGGCCCTGGTCGCAATTCGAGCGATACCTGGACGTGCCTCTGGCCGAGATCCGTAGCGAGTACGGCATCCAACTCGTATCCTGATCAGCGCCGTGTCTACACCCAAGAAGTGATCTGGAAACAACGGGGCCCGCATTGTCGTCGAAATCCGAACACGAACGGGCCCAACTCGAACGCGCCCGCCAGTCGTGGGAGTTGGTTCTATCCGAAGTGCCGGGTCCCGAATTTCTCGATGCGGTCCGAAAGATTCTCCGCGTCAAGCGCTTCGAGATGCCGGCCTTTCGATCGACCCTGCCGGGGGTCGTCCGGCGGGGAGCCGAGGTCGACCTCTTGCCTCTTCAAGCAGAACTGACGGCACTGGGTGTGCGCTCGGAGATCCGGAAGTCCGCCCCTTGAGGGTAGAGTTCGCGCAGGTTCGGGGTCCGTACGACCCGCCGACAGGCTCGGGCTGAGTCGCGGGTCTTCGAAATGCTCATCGGACACTACAGCGCCGCCTTCGTAGCCAAAGTCGTAGAGCCACGCGTTCCGTTGTGGATATTCCTGCTGGCGGCACAGTGGGTCGACGTGTTCTGGTCTGTCTTTGTGCTTACCGGTGTTGAACGTGTGCGGCTCGATCCGACGTTGTCCTCGAATCCACTGGATCTCTATCACATGCCCTATACCCACAGCCTCGTTGGAACCGGAGTGTGGGCGCTCGCCGCGGGGCTCGTCGTCGCGCGGGTTGCGCGGTTCGGCGGCACGGTGCGCTCGGGCGTTGTTGTCGCGCTGGTCGTCGCGTCCCACTGGGGCCTGGATATTCTCGTTCACCGGCCGGACCTGACCCTCTGGGGGGTACCGCCCAAGCTGGGTCTGGGCCTTTGGGACGTTCCTTCGCTCGCGTATCTGCTGGAACTGGCGCTCGTCGCGGGGGGAGCTGCGTTCTACGCCGCGCGTTCCGGGTTGCCTTCGCAAGGACTGAAAGACCTCGCGTTCGGATTGGTGGGGCTCGCCATTCTTCAGACGGTCTTTGTCTTGGGTCCGATCCCAACATCCGTTTCCGCCGTCGTGTCGGGGGCGTTTGTGGTATTCGTGGGCGTGGCGTACGCGGGGTGGCAAGCGGAGCGCAGGGCGAACCGCACCGCGAAGTCACCGTCGTGATCGGAGGGACGATGCAGCAGCTTCATCCGGATCTGTGGATTGCAGACGCCCCCCTGCGTTTCGCTGGGCTCGAGGTCGGGTCACGAATGACGGTCGTGCGCCTTCCGGGTCCGAAACTACTGCTTCATTCTCCGATCGCGGCGAGCGACGAACTCGTGCGCGAAGTGAAGGCGCTCGGCCCCGTCGCTTACCTTGTGGCGCCAAACCGGTTCCACCACCTCTTTGTCGGGGATTGGCAGCGCGCTTGTCCGGATGCCGCGATCTACGCAGCACCGGGTCTCGACGCGAAGCGAGCGGACCTGGCGATTGCGGGCGAACTTTCGGATGAGCCCGAACCCGGTTGGAAGGGAGTGCTCGACCAGGTCCTCCTCGATGGATTTCCGTTGGTGAATGAGGTTGTCTTCTTTCATCGATCGAGCGCCACCCTCATTGCGACGGACCTGGCGTTCAATGTCGGTTCCAACAGTCCGCGGCTGACCCGCCTCGCCTTTCGTCTGGCAGGGTCCTATGGGCGACTGGCTCCGACGCTCGTCGAACGGCTCTTCGTGCGCGATCGAGCGGCCTTCCGTCACTCGCTGGAGCGCATTCTGGAATGGCCCTTTGAGCGCGTGGTGGTGGCACACGGTGAGGTGTCGGAGCAGGGCGGGCGAGAAGAACTGATCCGCGGCTACTCGTGGGTCTTGGCCACCGGCGGACGTGGGTGATCCGACGAGGGCGCGATGGACCCATGCCCAAGCATCCCCTCGAGCTGCTTTCGTACGGAGCAATTCGTGCGGTAAGCCTGTGGCTGCTTGCCGCCTGGGCGCTCATGACGCTCTTCTTGGTCGCGATATTGCCCTTCGAAATCCTCGAACGCGCTACCGCGCTCGCAGCAACCCGTGACTCCGCCGCCGCCCGTGCGCTTGTTGCATCCTGGCCGCCCGCACTACGGGTGAGCGCCGCGTTCCTCTTGGGGTTCGATTTTCTCTACGACCTGGTTCACAACAACGCTGTGGCATGTATGTGCCTTTGGGCTGCGTTCCACGGAAAATCAGCACAAAAGCGGATCGCGCGAACCTTCGCGTGGACACTTTGGCTCTGTACCCTGCTCAATGTTCCCGAGAACTGGGTCTATGTCCGGCTGCTTCATGGCCTCTCGGTCGATCCCTGGGTGGGCGTTGCAGGGCAGATCGCCTCATTGCGCTTCTTCATCCTGTGGTCGGGATTTGTTGTCGGAGCCGCGCTTCTCTTCTTGAGCCATGTGCGATCGAGGCAGCACGCCGATTCCTAGGGCGCCGTGGAGAAGCCCGGGGGGTTGCAGCGACGCGACGCGTCTGTGGCACCTCCGCAACGCCGCGCGACGCGGAGCGAGCCGACGGTGTCTTTCGCGTTGGTGTGCATCTTGCTATTTGGGACCGTATGTCGCCCGATTTCGAACTGCTCGATCACGACGGTCTTCGTTTCAACCTGGTAGACGCTCTCGCGGAGCGCACAGGAACCGTTTTGTTGCCGTTCCGCGGACGCTGGTGACCGTTTTGCGTCCGCTCCTGGAGGGAGCTCCGCGAACACGCTGGTCGTTTCGACCAGATCGGGGCGGTTCTATATGGCGTCGCCGCTGACGACCCATCGGAACTACGGAGGCTCGTCGATGAGAATGAGCTTCCCTTCAAGATGCTATCGGACCCGATGTTAGTTTCCGGGGCGGGGTTGGGCGTCCCGATCGCCACGCGCAAGACCTACTACAGCGCGTGGCCACTCCATCCGGAGATTCGGAATTACCCCCGGCGCTCGTTCTTGCAGCCCGCGACCTTCGTCTGGAAGGGCGAGGAGCTGGTTTTCGCATGGCGGCAAGGGGAGACCGTGATGAACCTTCTGGGGGCGCGCGGTCGGCCGGATGGCCGCGCGGTGCTCGATATCGTGGAGCGATCGCTCGCCGAATAAGCGGTGACTCCCCTCTATTCGATTCGCCTTCCACCGGATCGAGCGATTCAGCGGCCGAACGATCGTCGAGGGATGCGGGGTTTGGTAGCCTCGCGCGGCGGGAGGCGAGAAGTAGTGGAACTTCGAACCGTCTCACTCCAGGAATTTCGGACTTCCCATCGTGTGTCGTTGGCGCGCTGGTTGTCGTCGCCACCGGTGGCCAAGTGGTACCCCGATCCGGAGGACATCCTCGGTTGGGCGTCCCAGCCGCCGGCCGGGGGGGCTCACGCGGTCATCGCCGTCCCATCGCTCGAGCTTGGCTACGTTCGATGGCAGCGCGTGCCTCGCGACACGCTCGACTCGTTGGGTTTGTCGGAGATTCCTCACAACGCTGTTGATATCGACATCCTCATCGGCGAAGAGCGCTACCTCGGCAAAGGTATCGGCACCGAAGCGCTGCTCCGACTGGTCGATCGTCTTCGGCGCGAGGGGGACGTCCCTATGCTGGGCCTCAGTCCCGAACCCACGAATTTCGTGGCGATCCGATCCTACGAGAAAGCGGGATTTCGCTTCCACAGCGAATACTCCGCCGGCGACGATCGACGGGTGTATCGGCTGATGACCCTCGACTGTTCCGGCGCGCCTTCTGAAAAACGGCAGGGGGATTCCCAGAAAGATTGAATCTCCCGAGGTCCCAACTGGAGGAAAAATGGACTATCGACTCCTTGCTGTACGGGTGTTCGTGACCGATTGGGACCGGGCGGTTCGGTTCTACACTGAAACGCTCGGTATGGCGGCGACCTTCCGGAACGACGAAATCGGCTGGGCCCAGCTTGCAACTGGTGAGGGACAACTGTCGCTCGAGCGAGCCGCGGAAGAGGATGCGGAAGCGCGCGATCTGGTCGGGCGATTTGTGGGTGTGTCCCTCGCGGTCTCCGATCTCGATGCAACGTACCGTAGTTTGGTCGAGCGCGGCGTGGAGTTTCTGGAGGCACCCGAACGGCAACCCTGGGGCGGAGTGCTGGCGCATTTGCGGGATCCAGACGGAAACGTTCTCACGCTCCTCGGGTCGCCGGAGTAGAGAAAGGAGATCCGATGTCTGCGAGAATCGACGCCTCAACGTCCAAACCGACGCTGCATCCCGCGTTCGTCGAAAAGATGGTGCGTACCTTCAACGATTCGGACGAGCATGGTGTTCACTTGCTCTTCAACGAATGGTGGCCACTTGCTCCGCAAGTTACGATCGAGCGCTACCTCGAGAACTTTCGGAAGACGCCGGGGGCCGAAGCATTTCTCGCCGATGGCTACCTCGCAGAGCCCGTAATGCTCGAAGCCCTCGCCGAAATGCCTGAGGGTTCGATCGGGCGAACCTACCACGCGTTTCTGACGAAGAATGGACTCGAGAAGAACCTCGCGACCAATTACAAAATGCTCCACGATGCGATGGCGGCTTCCGGTCAACTCGATCGAATGCCGGCGGAGATGAAGTACGCGATCATCCGGGGCTTCCAGATCCACGACATTTTGCACGCCATCACCGGTTACACATCGAGTGGGCTCGACGAACTTTCTCTCCAGGCGTTCTGCCTCGCGCAACTGCAGTTTCCCTATTTCGGCATGTGGATGGCGACGACGACTTCGCGAATGACGTTTCTCCGGCCCGACGGAATCGTGCCGGTGATGGACTCCATCACCCAGGGATGGCAGTTCGGGCGTCGCGTGAAGAACCTGCAGTTCGAAAAGTGGGAGTCGATGTTCGAAGAGCCGGTGAAGGAAGTGCGCGCCCGGTACGGTGTGGCGGCGGCGGGAGGGGGAGTCGCTCTTTGATCGTGACCATCGCGCTGGGGATGGCGGGCCTCGCCATGCTCTATTTTGGCGGAGAATCGCTCGTTCGCGGTGCATCGGTGCTGGCTTCTCGCCTCGGCGTGTCGACGCTTGCGATCGGGCTCACGGTGGTTGCTTTTGGGACGAGCGCTCCTGAACTCGTCGTTTCGTTGAACGCCGCATTTTCCGGTGCGAACGATATCTCGGTCGGTAACGTCGTGGGTTCGAACATCGCCAATATCGCGCTCATTCTCGGTCTGGTAACGCTACTTCGCGCAACCACGGTCGAAGCCAAGATCGTCCGCATCGACGCGCCCATCATGATTGCCGCGTCCTTCGCGCTTCTGGCTGTAATGGCCAATGGAAGCGTGTCGCGCGTGGAAGGATCGATTCTTGTGCTCGGTCTGATCGGCTACGCGGTGTTTACTTTTTGGGAAGCGAAGCGTGAGTCTCCATTGGTCCGCGAAGAGATCGCGTCTGCCGCGCCCCATGCGACAACCGACGCCCGAACCGGCGGGCTGCTCGTCCTCGTCGGATTCTCGTTGCTTGTTCTGGGTGGCCACCTGTTGGTCACCACCGCGGTCGCGCTGGCAACCTCGCTTGGCATCAGTCAAGCGACGATCGGCCTCACCATCGTCGCCATTGGAACCAGTCTTCCCGAGTTCGCGACTTCGGTCGTTGCGTCGCTTCGGGGGCAAGGTGACATCGCGATCGGAAATATCGTAGGGAGCAATATTTTCAATATTCTCGGCATCCTGGGCCTGACTGCCGCCGTGCACCCACTCGAGCGGGGCGCGATCACTTGGATCGATTTCGGCACGATGATCGGAGTCGCATGCGTCGCGACGATTTTCATCTCGACGCGTCTTCGTTTGGGGCGAATCGAAGGGGGACTCTTGTTGGCGGTCTACATGTTCTATTCAGGTTGGCTGTTCGTTGGATAGGCGGGGGCTGCATGGAAGCGCACGCTTGCGCTTGGTGTCAATTCTGCGCTGCGCGGCGGTATGCTCTTACTTCACGCAACAGCGTGAGTAATGCGTCGCGATGGATCTGCTCCAGTTTTCGAAATCGCAAGCAGCTCTTTCCTGAATCGACATCCGTGAAATCGCCCCTCCTGCGGTCGAGCACGGCCGGAGCGACATACAGCGCTACGTAGTTCTTCTGCGCGGCCAGATTCGCGAGTCCCGGGTAGTCGAGCATCCCGTGCTCGATCCCCTCTTCAACATCCGGCGCAACCTCGAGGATCAGTGCGCGGATTCGCTCGAGAATCGTACTCCTCGGTTCCTCGATGTCGGAACGATAGGCTTCAGGGGAACTCGAATTGCGACGCATGAGACCGGCCTCCTGCTGCCAAATAGAAGCACCGTCGGGGCTCATCCGCGAGCGGTGTTCGGAGCGGGTGGGCTTTGGTAGCTTTGGACCGAAGATTTCGAGTCAGGCGGCACGAATTGTCATTCGATCCATACACTGCCGGCGGTGGCCGGACTCTCGAGAAATATCCGTGTGATCTGAAGGCCGGCGATCGGCTCCGTCTTCGCCAGGAACTTCCGGTTCTCGACGATCAGGGGACCGAAATTCGCGCCCCGTGGCCGCCGGGTTCGATCTGGACCGTGATCTTCGGTGTCCCCCATCAACCGGAGGTCGTCTGGCTGCAAAAACCCGATGGGGATCTCCACACGTGGGATGAGACGGTCGTCGAGGCATTCGATCTGCTTGCGAGGGCACCGGAAGTGGGGAGTCGCGTCGAGCTGATTGGGCTTCCCGACGATGTCCCCACGATGCCGGAAGAATCGCGCGTCGTGTTCGAATATTGCCTGGGCCGGTCGTATCTCGTCGCTGAAGTCGACCCACACGGCCTGGTCGTCCTCGACGTGAGTTCCGACGTAGACGAGAAGTTCGGCACGATTGGCAACGAGATCCACGTCGAAGCGGAGTTGCTCGCCAACGCGCAACGAGATTCGCCGAGGGGGTGATCGTGGAGCCGGTTTCCGTACTGAGCGTTCTGATCGGGATATTGATCATCGTAACGCGCGGTCCGATGGTCTTCGCCCCGACCGCCACACTGCGAGTCTTGAGGAAGCTGGTCTCAACCGATCGGCGCGTTCGGGGACTCGCCCTCGCGGTTGCGCCGTTGG
Organism: Deltaproteobacteria bacterium; assembly: GCA_029261875.1. Taxonomy (GTDB): domain Bacteria; phylum Myxococcota_A; class UBA9160; order UBA9160; family JAJDAL01; genus JAJDAL01. Next base: position 229,503 of record JAJDAL010000040.1, on the reverse strand, counting down.
CGTTGGCACTCGTCGCGCTCCCACTCGGTGAGGGGGGACTCGCGGCAATTCTTCGCATCTTCGGCTGGCTCTGGGGATCCGCCGCGATCTGGCTACTCGTCACCCCCGGCTCGTACCGATCCGTCGTACGGGTCGTCCTCGACTTTTTCGAGCGTTCGGGCGAAACAACCGTCCGCGCGATGGGTATCGTCGCCGTCGGGCTCGGAGTCGCACTGATCTATTTCGGTGTTCGTTGATCCATAGGAGAAAACCGTGAAGAAATTTTTGATTCTGCACTACGGATTCGAGAAGCCGTCTCCCGAAGAGATGGCGGCGTGGAACAAATGGTTCGAGTCGATTGCCGACAAGCAGCTCGACCGGGGCGGCTTCCCGGGCGGACGGGAGATTTTCCACTCGGGGACGAAGGACCTTCCGTTCGAGAAGGACTCGATCACCGGCTACACCCGGATCGAGGCTGAAGACCTCGATGCAGCAGAAAAGATTGCCCGGGCGTGTCCGATCGTCGCGAGCACGCGAGTCTATGAGATCCGCGAGTAGCTTCCTGCGGGAGGGATGTTTCTGCGTGCGGGGCGCAGCGAGCACGCGATGAATCGAGCTGGGCGATAGCGCGTCGTGGCGAAGGCGGAACGTTGCGTCGGCGTCATTCTCCTGGTCGTTCGCTGGGGCGAGGCGTCTCCATTGTTCCTCTTTGTGCGTCGCTCGGGCGGCGCGTATGGAGGGCAGTGGTGGCCCGTGACCGGGACGCTCGAATCGGGGGAGAGCCCGCTCGTCGGCGCGCTTCGGGAACTCGAGGAAGAAACCGCTTTGGTTCCCGACGCGGTCTATTCCACAGGGCTGACGCCACGCCTGGGCGAAAGCGCGGACACCTTGGAGTACTTCGTCGTCCTCGTCTCGCCGGAAGCGTCCGTTCGACTGAACTGGGAGCACGACGCCTTCCGGTGGTTCTCTTTGGCCGAGGCGGTAGCTGAAATCGACGAAGTCGCCCACCCTTACTTGCGCGTCGCGGACCGCATCGCCCGGACGCTCCCAGCGGCCCAGCGCGTATTTCCAGCCTGACGATCGATCTCGCGGCGGGCGGGCGAAGCCGCCAAGGCGTGGGGCGACGAAGCAGCTACGCTGTGTCGGCCATTCGGAGGTTACAATGGAGCTACCCGCAATCGTCTCGTTGCTCGCGCTACTCGAGTACATGTTCTTCGCTTTTCGCGTCGGAATGTCGCGCTCGAAATACGGTGTTCCGGCGCCCGCAGTTTCGGGAAACCCCGAATGGGAGCGTATTTTCCGAGTCCAGCAGAATACGTTGGAACAACTCATCATCTTCTTGCCCGCGCTCTGGGTGTTTTCCACCTACGTCAGTCCGGCGATCGGTGCTGGTGTCGGCATGCTCTTCGTGATCGGTCGACCGATCTACTACCGCAGCTACGTCAGCAATCCCGAAAGTCGAACGGTGGGATTCGTGCTGGGCTTTCTCGCCAACGTGGTCCTCGTCCTCGGTGGAATCGGTGGTGCGGTCCGGAGCCTGTTGTAGCGAGTGCGCACTGCAGCCGGACAGGTGGCCCGGCGAGTGGAAAGACTCTTCGATGATCGGTTACCGACAGGCCAAGCCGTCCGATGCCGAGGCGATCGCATCACTTCATGCGCGCAGCTGGCGTGAGAACTATCGGGGTTCTTTCTCCGACGCATTCTTGGATGGAGATCTCCTCGGCGAGCGTTTGCACGTTTGGCGTGGGCGCCTCGATGCTCCTCCGGACGATCAACTCGTGTTGGTAGCGGAAGCGGGCGCGGACCTCGCCGGTTTCGTTTGCGTGTACGGCGCCGAGGATCCCGAGTGGGGTTCCTTTGTGGACAACCTGCATGTGGCAGCCGAGTACAAGCGACATGGAATCGCGTCGTCCCTCATGAAGCGTGCTGGCGCCTGGCTCGACCCGAGCTACGCCGATGCAGGCGTCTATTTGTGGGTGCTCGAGGGGAACACTTCCGCACGCAATTTCTATGAGAGGCTGGGGGCGAGGAACGCAGGCGTGTCCACGACGGAAACGCACGGCGGTGCAATCGTTCAAAGCTGCCGATACACCTGGTCCAGCGCCAAGCTGCTTCGGGACGCGCCGTGATCCCCGCGCTCCGAGCGACGGTGGATGTCGCGCATCCGGAGTCCCCGGAAAGGCCGTGGTCACTTTGGGCGAGCACGCTCTCGCCTTTCGCGCTGAAGGTGGATGCGATGTGTGACTACGCGGGCTTGCCCCACCGGTGGATGCCCGCAGAAGGAACGCGCCTCGAGGGGCTGCGGGACATGCGCCGCGTCCGGGCGATTGTGTCTCGCAAGTTGCCATTGACGGTTCCCGAGATGAGCGAACTCGACGAATTTCCCCTGGTGCCGTTTCTGTTGGGCCCCGACGGAGAGAACCTATACGACTCGAGCGCGATTGGGACCTGGCTCGACGCGCGGGCACAACCCCTGCGCAAGGGTGCGACACCCCTCGTGCCGCGCGAGGACGCCGCCCTTCGCTTCGCGATCGAGCTGGTGGACGAGCATTTCGACGAATTCGGGCTCTATATGGTGCACCACAATCGCTGGAAGGTGGCGGCCCGGGACAACGCTGCCGGACAACGCCTCGCCAACGACATGCGCCCGATGTTGGGCCCGATTGCGCGCGTGGTGGAGCGCCGGTTTCCGCCGCGGCAGGTCAGGCGTATGCCGTACTTGTTCAGTGTTGCCGAGGCTGGAGACACCAGTTTCGGCGACCTTCCGCAATCGCTTCGCCCGCCCACGCGATCGGGATTCCCCCCCACGCACCGTTTGCTCGAGGATGCCTTTACGCGGATGCTCGCGATCCTCGAAGCGCTGTTCGCGAATCGACCGTACCTCTTCGGCGATCGGTTTTCCCTGGCGGATGCCAGCGTCTACGGACAGCTCGGGATGAATTTGTCCGATGCCAGCGCGGAGTCGTGGATCCGAAAGGACGCGCCCGGCGTACGCGCATGGCTGCAACGGATTGCGGAGGCGGACTTCGAGGCGAGTCGACCCGAAGGTCGTCTTTCCCTGGATGCGGAGATCGCCCCCCTGCTCGCCGAGCTGAACCGAATCTTTGTTCCGCTCATGCAGCAGAACGCCGATGCCTATGCGCGGCACCGCGCAAATGGAGAAACGCGCTTCAATGAAGCGGCCTTCAACGCGGACGCTGCACTCTATGACGGGGAGCTCGATGGGTGTCCCTTTCGCTCGGTGGCGAAGACCTTCCAGGTTCGCGTGTGGCGGTCGCTCGTCGAGCGCTGGGAAGCACTGTCCGAATCAGATCGGGGTCGTCTTCGAGAGTTCGGGTTGATTGCGATCTAGGGGATACGGTGGCGTCGATCGGACGTGACCGCTCGAAGCGGATTGACGACAGGAGATGGGATGTCGATTGACGAAAGAGCGGGGAAGTCTCCCCTTTTGGTCGAGCGCGATGGCGCGGTTCTGACATTCGTGATCAACGACGCGCCGCGAAATCGCATGAGTCTGGAATTCATGGACGCGCTGGAGTCCGAAGTGGCGCGGGTCGAGAACGATTCGAGCGTGCGCGCGATCGTCATTCGCGGTGCGGGTGAGGAGAATTTTTCGGTCGGCATGGATCTCAAACAGTTGCCCCAGGGGATCGCGCGCATGGGGAGTCCCGAAGCGGTTTTCGATCAGCGGTTGCGGGTGCTCGACGCCATCGAGAATCTCCCGAAGCCCGTCATTGCGGTCCTCTATGGCTACTGCCTGGGCGGTGGCCTGGAGCTGCCCCTCGCTTGTCACTTTCGTTTGGCCGCGGAGGAGGGAGCGAAGATCGGGTTGCCGGAGCTCGACCTGGGAACCGTGCCCGCCTGGGGTGGGAGCGCGCGTTTGACGCGCTGCGTGGGACGCGACCACGCGCTGGATATGCTCTTGCGGGCGCGCAAGATTTCGGGACCGGAAGCGCTGCGCATGGGTCTCGTCAACGCGATCTGGCCGATCGGGGAATTGTTTCAACGCGCCCAGGACCTGGCTCAGGAGTTGGCCGCGATGCCCGCTCTCGCGGTGGCGGGGGTTCTGCGCTGTGTGGTCGGAGCCGGAGAGAAACCGCTCTCCGAGGGGATCGCCGAGGAACGCCGCGCGGTCTTGGCTACCCTGGGTAGCGCGGACCAGCGCGAAGGCATTCAGGCCTTTCTCGAGAAGCGGAAGCCCCAATTCAATCGCGAATCGTAGCCGAAGGGGTTGGGGCAGAATCGAGTTCAGCGTTGTGAGGCCGAGGGAAGATCGTGCTCGAAGAATCGAAAGCCCGCGACCTCATCGGTTCGAAGCTCGAGGCGTGGTCTCCAAATTAGAAACGAGGTGTCCATGTTGAAAGGATCCTGCGCCTGTGGATCCGTAGCATACGAAGTGCGCGGCGAGATGCTGGGTCCCGTGACCTACTGTCACTGCTGGCGATGCCGGAAACAATCTGGTGCGAGCTGTGGAACGACGGTCGGTATCCGATCCTGCGATCTCGTGTTTCGGTCCGGAGAGGATCGGTTGGCGAGCTGGGAGTCGAGCGCGGGAACGCATCGGTTTTTTGCAAGCTGTTGCGGTTCTCCAATCTTCAAGCGAGAAGGACCCGACCCGGAGTTCCTGGGATTTCGGCTCGGCACGCTCGACACCGATCCCAAGAAACTGGCATCGCTTCACTTCATGCTCGGCTCCAAGGCACCGTGGGTCGAGATCGTTGACTCCCTACCGGCGAAGCGCGAAGGCGTCCCGTTCGGTGAGCGCGACTAGTGGCCGCCGGGGCTTTCGAAGAGCGGCTCGCGCAGGCGGTGCAGCAGCTGGCCCGACCCGGCGAGGATGTGCTCGCGAGTGGCGCGCCGGGAAGCCGGATTCCGGAAAGAATGGCGTTGGAATTTGACGAGGCGTACACCACGTACGTCGAGCACCTCGATCAACTTCCATCCGAAGCCCAATTTCGCTCGCTCCAGAAAATCGATTCCGCCCTCAGCGCGATGATGGGGCCGGAGAACGCCAGTCTCTGGACGGACGAATCGCTGAAGAAGCATCCCCACTGGGCCGAGGTTCGCTCGCTTGCACGCGAGGCAATGGCTCAGTTTTCTTGGGTGTCGACACCGCATTCGCTCATGTAGTTCCAGGCCCGATACCGGCGAGGCAGAGCGTTGCGGTGAAACGGCGCGCTTGGACCCGGTGTCTTGGTTTGTGTCATGGCGAAGCGCTCTTCGACAGGCATGATTCTCTCCATCATCGCGCTCTCGATCATCGTTGGCTCTGCGTGGGTTACCCACTGGGTCTGGCTGCAGGTCGATCGGTCGCCGGCCAATGACGCCCCGCCCTTGGATGAGCAGGAGTTTTCTGAAGTGGTGGAGGAGATTCTGTTCTGCGGATCAGATCGGTGTGGCGGGAAGTCGGATCTCACCGTGGAGCGCGAACGCGCGATCGAAACAGCGAGAGGAGGGGTTCGAGAAGAACCCGAAGAGGTCGTTCGATGGGAGCCGCCCCCTCGTTCTCCGGAGGCCGTGCGTGTCGAACAGGAAGCGTGTGTCGGGGGAATCATCGTGAGCCTGATTCCATGCATGTCCCCGCGGCAGGCACGATTGCTCAATCCCGTGGATCCAGGCGCCGCGAGTTTGGAAGTCCTTTCGCGCGTTCGATTTCCCGATGGATCCGGTGATTAGACGTGCGCGATGCACTTGATCTCGATGCGTAGCTCGGGCATTGCGAGGGCCGATATCTGGATCAGGGTTTGGGTGACCTCGGGTTTTCCGCCAAAGGCTTCTTGTCGCACCCCGAAGATGTTGGCGAGGTCGCCCATGACCGCATCGATATCGGTGACGAACCACGTCTCGTCCACGATGTCCGACATACTGGCGCCGAAGCGCTCGAGCACTTCTTTGACGTTCGCGTAGGCCTGCTTTACCTGCCCGGGAAAGTCACCGGCGCCCACGATCTGTCCTTTGGCATCGATACTGACCTGGCCCGATAGGTAGATTGCGTTGCCTTTTCGGACGCCGTTCGCGATCGCTTGGGCAAACGGTCCGAAACGAGCGACTTCTTTTCCTTCCGACATCGTCTCTCCTCATGGTTCTTGAAAAACCCGCTCCAGCGTCTAGGAACCGGGCGTTTCGGAAGCAGCATCCCATACATACAGCACATCGGGTTCGCTTTCCGGCGGAGGACTGACGCCAAAACGAACGCTTCGAAAACCGTGGCGCTCGTAGAAACTGCGCGCACTGGTGTTTCGTTGATGCGTGAAGAGGGTTAGCCCCCCCGGCTCGAGTGCTTTTGCTTTTCGCAGCAGTGTCGAGCCTACGCCTTTCCGCTGGTGGTCGGGATCGACGAATAGCTGGTCGATCTTCCCGGACCCCAAAGCGAGTAGCCCCACGATCCGGCGGCCGCTCCAGGCCACCCACACTGCGTACTCCCGTGCGATGACGTTGCGGAAATACTCCAGGTTCTGATCGCGGCTGTAGTTGAGGCGTTCCTCCAGCCAGGGCTGGGCCCTTCTCCGAGAGCGCTCCCACACTGTGACGGTCGCCTGGACGTCTTCGGGAGTCAGGGAGCGAATCTCGACCTCGGCCATCCGGCGATGTTGGCAGAGTCCGAAGAGCAGAACCAAGTGGTCGTGGTCGGGCTTTGGTAGTCTCGTCCAGAGAAGGTGAAATTTCGTCAGATTGCGGGCATGGCGGCAGGGATCGGGACAGTCTTGGGGATGGGCCTCGCTCCCGAGTACGTGGCCGCCGGATTCCGCAATAGGAGGGAAACGGGCCATGAGGAGTGACACCAGCAGCCCGTCCAATCCGAGTCCGCCGATTCGGCCGGAATGGAAGCACGGCATGAGATGCTTGCTTCGCTTCGTCACGACTCCCAGCGACTTGGCCAACAGTTTCGAGGCGATGTTCGCTTTGGCGGGGCCTACCATCGATCGAGAGTTTCAGAAATTCTCGCTTCATCCCGTCGGGCGCGCCATGCTCGAGCAGGATCCGCGCCGGGACTTGAACGCGCTGTTGAGTGACCGACGCGCCCTTGGCACGATGCCCGAAGGCAGTTTTGCGCACGCCTATCTCGCGTATCTGGGTGGCGATGAAATGGGGTCGGCCGAGTATTTCCTGGAAGCGGCCAACCTCGACGAGAAAGCGCAGCGTTTCGGGTGGAGCGAGGACCAACTCTGGTTCATCAAACGGATGGCCAACAGTCACGACCTCTTCCATATCATTGCCGGGTACGATCGAGACGTAACGGGAGAAGTCGGCGTCGTCTGTTATACCGCGGGGCAGATTCCCCTTTTGCCGCTTCGCTTGCTCCTGCCTTACTTCTTCATCCTCAAGCCGTCTCAACCGTTTCGTTGGGCTCGTTACACGCGCGACGCGTATCGCCATGGCCGTGAGACGCCCTCGCTTGCCTGCGTCGACTACGAGGCCTTGCTCCCGTTGCCGATCGAAGCCGTGCGTAGAGAAATTGGCGTTCCGGCCATTTCCGAAGTTCATCCCCATGGGATTCCCGGGAAAGGCTGGCTGCTGGATCGAATCGAGCGAAATGTTGCGCTCGTGTAGGGCGAAAATCAGGGCGGTTGGATGACCGCTAGCTTCTTCGGACCGCCGCTTCGCTGAAGGTCGCCGCCATCTGCCTCATCTCTTCGGTAAAGGGGAGGGCGTGCGGTGTGTACCACGGTGAATAGGTCTTCAAGATGCGCGGAATGATCCTGCGCCCACGCTTGCGCGCGGCGCGTTCGCGCTCCCGTCGCCCCGCGGCGCCACCGAATTCCTCGCGCATGCGGGGGTCGCTCTCGAGCATGTAGCGGGCGACACGAACGATCCAGCTTCCCATATGCCACTGGGCGAAAACTCCGACTGCCAACCGGTACGCGTAGCCACCACACACATCGTTGTAGACGTCGAATGCAACGGTTCGGTGTTCGAGCTCTTCGATCAGGTGCCAAGCAAACAGATCTCGTGCGGCGGGATGCATTTCGGAATCGCGCCCCTCCTCGAACGCCGTCCAGGCGAATGCGGTGGTGAGGGCTTCGAAACCCTCCGCGTAGGCGAGATTGAAGCGCAGCGACTTCGTTTCCGTGAAGCGTTGGTAGTCGGCTTCGAGCTTTTCCTCGAATTCGGGCAGTCGGTCGAAACGGGATCGAAACGTGTCGTTGAAACGGATGTGTTGTTTGTAGTGTTGCCCTTCCTGTCCGCTGAACCTGGCCAGTTCCGCGGCGAGGTCCGGAGCTTGAATGTGCTTCCGCGCCTCCTTCATGGTGCGGATGAGGTAGGGCTCGAGGAAAGGGAGCAACAAAGATAAGCCGAGAGCGCGATAGGATTCTTCGGGTTGACCGGGAATCACGATCGGGTCGAGCTCTTCGGGGAATCCAAAATCCATGTGTCGGATGGTGATGTCCTGCATGCACGCCTCCAGCGAAGAACGAAGCATATCGTATGCCCCTCCCCACGGATGCCCGGAGGTGGGAAGGGGGTGCCGTGGTAATCTCGAACGGGTGCGTCAGGACAAGGAGGGAGGGGAGATGGTGTTGAAGGGCAGTTGTCTATGCGGTGGAGTTCGATACGAGGTGACGGCCCCCGCGGTCTGGTCGCACCATTGCCACTGCTCGCGCTGTCGCAAGATTTCGGGTGGGGCTTTTGCCTCGAACCTGTTCGTTCCCCTCGAAGCGATTCGTTTCGAGGCGGGTGAGGATCAGCTGCGATCCTTCAAGCCGCCGGCGGCAGAACGCTTCACCCACGTGTTCTGTGGTACGTGTGGATCGACGCTGCCTTTTCGCAACGAAGCGCGCGATCTCGCGGGAATCCCCATGGGAAGCCTCGACGACGATCCTCGGTTTGCCCCGAAAGCCCACATTTTCGTGGACTCCAAACCGCCCTGGTCGACGATTTGCGACGCATTGCCCCAACATCCCGAGGCGCTGGGATCCGCAGTCGAGCCCGACGACCGGGCGCGGGGGTCGAGCGACGCGTCGCTTCAAGCCCCTGACGCGTCAGGAAGTGCGGCGGGTCGGATGCGGGAGATGAAGCTGGCGAGGACGACACCGATTCTGCGCATATTCGATGAGTCGAAGGCGCGCGAGTTCTACGTCGATTTCTTGGGTTTCTCGGTGGACTGGGAACATCGGTTCAGCGCCGAGCACCCGCTGTACCTGCAAGTCTCCCGTGGAGACTGCATCGTCCATCTATCGGAACATCACGGGGACGGGTCCCCGGGCAGTGCGGTCCTGGTGGAAACCGAGGGGATCGACGACTACCACGCTGAACTGGAGAGGCGCAACTACAAGTACTTCAAGCCGGGTATTGCGGATACGGATTGGGAGACGCGTATCATGACCGTCCTCGATCCGTTCGGGAACCGAATCACGTTCTCGGAACCGCGATAGATGGCGACGGTCACCTTCGAAGTCCGTCCGTTCGTCGATCGGGATTCGGAATCGGTGGCGGCGCTTTGGGAAGAGGTCTTCAGCCAGGACCCCGGTTACAACCAACCGCCCGATGTGATCGCGCGCAAACGGAGCGTGCAGAGTGAGTTGTTTCTCGTGTCCGACCGCGCGGGCGTCGTAGTGGGGACCGTCCTCGGGGGATATGACGGGGTCCGAAGCTGGGTCTACCACCTGGCCGTAGCGCCGGACGAGCGGCGCCAGGGCCTCGGTCGAAGGATGATAGAAGAAATGGAGATTCGGCTGCGCGCCCTGGGGGCGCCCAAGCTCAACCTGCAGGTTCGCGCGGGAAACGAAGCGGTCGTCCGGTTCTACGAAAAGCTGGGCTACGAAGTGGAACCCCGAGTGAGTATGGGGAAGGTGTTGCGAACCCAAGTCGATCCGTCATGAATCGGAAACTCCGCAAGCTGTACTTCGGTCAGCGACGGGTGGGATGGATCGGTTGCATGCTGGTGGCCTTCGCTCTCCACGCCTGCGCGGGACCCGAACGAATCCTGGGGCGCGCATCCAACCTGCCGGACCACGCGCAACCGCGGATTCGAATTCACAAACCCGGAACGCTCGTTTCGGGCGACGCCATTCGGTATCGATTGTTGACGCGCGACGACTTCCAAGCGAAATCTCCGCCCGCGGAAGTCGAGGCGCATGCAAAGCAACTCGGCGCCTTTACCTGCGCCAACGTGGTTCCCGGGCCACCCGTGCGCGTCGAGGTCGAGCCCGATCTGGATTCGAGGCGATACACCGTCAAGCCCGCGAATATGTCCTATCACGCGGAGATGGATCGATCCTGCTCGTGGTGGAATGATGCGACGCACCCCTTCCCGGACGCGTACATCTTGGAGCACGAGCAGATTCACTTCGCCATCGTCGAACTCGGAGCGCGCGAAGCGGATCGTCGGGCCAAGGCCCTCGTGGGGGCGGGGGCGTCTCCGCGTGCGGCGGTGAAAGACTACGAACAGAGGAACCAGAATCTGATTCGCGAAGTGGCCCTCGAAGTCTTGGAACGGCAGTCGCGCTTCGACCAGGATACTTCGGGCCGGTACGCGCCGGAGGCACAGCGTCGCTGGTGGAAGAAGGTCTCGGCGGAGCTGGGGTTACCCGCGGAATCCAACTAACGAATCGGCGTGCCTTGGGCGATCGCCGCGGTTCCAGTCACTCGGAACACTGCGTCGAGAGCGGAATCTGGTTGTTGCATTGAATGCCATCGGTGACACCGGCGGAAAGTTGGACGCACGCGGTATTCATCGCCTGCATGATGGCCTGGTCTCGATCCGCGGCGGAGGCCTCCTCGCAGAGTTGTCGGCCCTGAAACTCCACGCACACCTGGCAGGTTGCCCGCACGTGGTCGAGGGTCGAAAAAATCACGGCGCCCAACACGCCGAGACCGACCAGGATTCCCGCAATCTTGCTCGCCATCGCGGAGACCCTAGCAGCGCTGTTGGGGCTGCGGCAGGTCTCTCGAAGGAAGCGGGAGAATCAGCGTCGAATCCTCGGGACTAGTCGTCGTCTCCGTGGTGACGACCCCGGTGGTGCTTGCGGTGCCCGGACCGGATCCCCTCATTGCACTGCTCGGACAGATCGTTCTTGTGTTCGTGAAGGCAGCGCACGCGGTCCCACCGTCCCGAGGCTTCGGGGCAGAGCTTCGCCAAATCGTCTTTGCAGGCTTCCTTGCGAGAATGGGAGTATTTTCCGCGCATGCTCTCCCGCAGAGCCGACAGTTTCTCGCGTTGTTCGGGATTGAGCAAAGCCCGGATCTTCAGCATGGTGGATAGGCGGTTCTTGTGGGCCGCGATCTCCGCTTGGCCGATCGCTTCGGCTTTCCGCATCACGTCACCTTCGTCCGGGGACTCTTCGGAAAGCAACTCGCGCATCTCTTCCTTCCGTTCGTGGACCTCTTCCTGGAGTTCCTCACCGTTTTCGCGCGAATCTTCGAGGAGTTCACGCAGCTCCTCCTGCTGGCCCTCGTCGAGTCCGAGTTCCTCAGCGTGTTCAGCGATGAGGTGATCCGGAGGGTGGCCGGCGTGTTTCCTGTGGTGTCCCCCAAAAAAGGACCAGGCGGATCCATCGCTCGGAACCAGCATGCCGACAGAGATCCCAAGGATCAGAGTGAAGAATGAGAGTCGAAGCATGATTGCGACCTTTCCCGTGGAGGTTTGGACTTGTGCGCTCTTCTCTTTGGACGTTCGGCTGCCGAATCGGGTTTACGCGTTACCCGCCGAGAAATGCGCTTTCGATGATTTCGTAGTCCTCTGGCAGGTAGGAGTCCTCGGCGTCGTCCATGGGGCCGACGTCGCTCGAAAGTAGAACTTCGTAGGACCAGGAACTCGCGTCCGCGTTCGCCATGGGGGCCGGCGAAGGCCACAACACCGCCCAGGCGAGAAGGGCCGCCAATCCGGTGGCGAGCGTCGGAATCCACAATTGGGGTCGTTGCGGTTCGGCGATTCGCTCTCGGAGATCTTGATCGAGGGCCGCCCGCCGCGCGGGTGTGAGGGGCGTTGGCGCGTAGTGGGCGGACACGCGATCGATCCATCCCTGGTCGCCGGCGTCGCCTTCGAAACGGTCTTTGGGGTCTTTCACGATCGGCCTCCTTGGGGCGCCAGGTCCGACAGCTCTTTGCGCAAGACCTGCAGGGCTCGATGCAGGTGGCTCTTCACGGTGCCTTCGGCTTTCTCGAGCACCTCCGCGGTGTCTCGAATCGTCATGCCTTCCAAGTGAATCAGAATGAAGACCTCTCTTTGAGAGCGGCTGAGACGATCGAGCGCATTCGCGATCCGATCCCGTACTGCGGGATCGCCGTGGGTGTCGGCGTGTACGGCGTCCGGTTCCGCAGCCCAAAGCGCGTGCCACCGCTCCCGCACCCCACGCCAGCGATTGAAGCGATGGGCTTCGTTGACGAGGATCCGGTAGAACCACGTGCTGAGATTCGAATCGTCGCGAAAGCGATCCAACGCGCGGTAGGCCTTCACGAAAGCTTCCTGAACGACGTCTTCCGCTTGGGCATCTCCCCCAACCAGTCGCCAGGCCAGGCGGTGCGCACGTACGCGGTGCGACGAGACGAACGTTTCGAAGCGTTGCGCCAACGCGGCCGCGGGCCGTTCCGTTTCCAACGCTGTCGCTCCTGCCCCCAAAGCGGTTCTCACCTCCCCATGGCTCCAGGCTTTAGACGTTCTGGGACCCGCGCCGGTTTACCAACCTAGCGGATTGGGAGTAAGCCTTTGTTTTTAAAGCCGATTCTCGGTGCTCGACACGCGGGTGGGTGCTCCTTTGGTAGGTTTGGCCCCGGCCGTTCCCGGCCGCCGAAACCGCGCGCTGGCGCAGAACCGAGGGCCGCATGATCGAGATCCCGGACGTGACCGATGAATCCTTTGGGCGGGAGGTGTTGGAGAGCGAGCTTCCGGTTCTGGTCGACTTCTGGGGGGATGCGTGTCCCGCTTGTCGACAGATTTCGCCGATTCTTCAAGAACTCGCGCGCGACCGCGTCGGGAAACTCAAAGTCGTGAAAGTGCACGCGGCCGAGAACGTCGCCACCTCAGCCGCCTACGGGATCCGCGCCATGCCGACCGTGCTCATTTTCGCCGGCGGCAATGTCCGAGGGCAGTTGGTGGGAGCGCGGCCCATGTCGGCGTTCGTCGACCTGGTCGACAAGGTCCAGTAGCAACGTGATTGTCGATCCCACCATTCGACGCGCTACGGCGTCGGACGATTTCGAGGTGGGACGTCTCGTCTATGGAGACCCTTCCCCAGAGACGGTCGGAATCACGGGCGATCTGCGCCGCGCGAAGGAACTCCCGTTGCAGTTGTTTCATCTCGGTTTGGGACGGGCGCCCGCGGACGAGGTCTACTTGGCGGTTTCGGGTGAGCGAGCGCTCGGCGCCCTCATCGCGCGTGGGGCGGGGGTGAATTATCCGGTGCCCCTTGCGAAGATCCCCGCGGTTTTGGGAATTGCATTTCGCCTCTACTCGATTTGGGAACTACCGGGCCTGATCCGCCGGGTGCGACTTCGCACGCAACTCGATTTTCCGATTCCCGAAGGGTCTCTGCACGTGGTGGAAGTCCATGTGGATCCCGAACACCGAGGGTGCGGTATCGGAACCCGTTTGTTGCGGCATGCGGAGCAACGGGCCGTGGAACTCGGTTGCACGCGATTGAATCTCACGACCGCATTGGCGAATCGCGCGCGTCTCCTCTACGAGAAAGAGGGCTTTCGGCGGGTGTCGGTGAAGACGGTCGCGGGATACGAGGCCGTCACCGGCACACCCGGTCGTGCGTTTTACGAGAAGCGCTTGTAGAAGGCGTACGGCGAATCGCGACGCGAGATCGTCGAAGGAAAGGGGATCGATGGGCCGGGAGCGTTGGGCCGCCGTGGACCGGTACCTCGGCGATCAGTTGTTGGGACCGGACGCGGTCATGGAAGCCGTCCTGCGCGAGAACGCCCGTGCCGGATTGCCCGCGCACGACGTCTCTCCGACCCAGGGCAAGTTCCTCTTCCTGTTGGCGAAGATTCACGGGGCTCGCTCCATCTTGGAGATCGGAACGCTCGGGGGATACAGCACGCTGTGGCTGGCTCGATCGCTTTCCCCGAGCGGGGATCTCGTGACGCTCGAATCCGACGCCACGCACGCAGAAGTGGCCAAACGGAATATCGAGCGCGCCGGGTTCGCGCCGCGCGTCGACGTTCGGGTGGGGGCTGCGCTCGACTCGCTACCGGCCCTGGCCGACGAGCAGAGGCGCTTCGATCTCATCTTCATTGATGCCGACAAGCCGAGTAACCCCGTCTATTTCGAATGGGCGCTGCGGCTCTCGCGGAGCGGGACGCTGATCGTCATCGACAACGTCATTCGAGACGGACAGGTGATCGAAGAGGGAAGTCCAGACCCGAACGTGCAGGGCGTGCGGCGCATGAACGCGATGATCGCCGCGGAACCCCGTGTCAGCGCCACGGCGCTTCAGACCGTCGGAAACAAGGGATACGACGGGTTCGCAATGGCTCTCGTTCTCGAGGATTCGGCAGAGGGGGACGCTTAGGAGGTCTTCGGCCGCCTCGCGCGTCGTCGGCGCGCTTGTTCGTCCACGTAGGCGGCAATCGTCGCGCGAACGTCGATGTCATCGACTTCCAGGTCGAATATCAGCGCGCCCGAGGGAAATCCGACTCGGTAGGATCCGCCGTCGGGTGTCCGGTCCAAGTGGCCGTAGTCGACGAGGAAACGACGGATGGTCACGTGGTCCGTCGCGACAGCGGGAACGACCTCCCGGCTCCATTTTTGGATCGATCGGTTGATTTCCTTTTCCGTGTAGGCCCGATCGCTGTCGAGAAGCATCAAGAAACTCTTCATCAGGATCTGGCGGTCTCGCAGTTTTCGCGGAAATCCGCGCGGGCCGCGGTCCGCTCCGACGAGACACAAGCGTTCGATGAATTCTTCGACGGAGATCATTCCAGACCCGTGTTGCCTTGAAGCGTGGACGGGAGTTCCACAGAATTGACCCATGGAACTCTTTTCGAGAATCGCAACGTTTACCGCAACAATCGTACTCGGTCTTTCGGCTGGGGCCATGCTGGCGGAAGTCGAGGTCCTCGTGCCGTATTGGCGAGGGCTCGCGCCCGAGGCCTTTCTGCTGTGGTACGGCGAACACGCCGCGCTGCTGGTGGATTTTTTCGCGCCTCTGCAGATCAGCGGGGCGGTGCTCGCCATCGCGGCGGCTGGGGGCGACCGCCTTGGGTCGCGCAAGGGGGGTGGGGCGCTCCTGGCGGCCGCGCTGTTCTCCGTCGCGGTCCTGATCCTCTTCCCGTTGTATTTCAAGGACGTCAACGCCTCGTTCGCCCAAGCCACGATCTCAGTGGCGGCGATTCCGGAGGAGCTCGCGCGCTGGGAACTGTGGCAGTGGCTTCGAACGGCGATTGGCGGCGCTTCGTTTGCGTGTGCGGTTTGGGCCGTCGGCCGCGTGTCGCGTTAGCTCGAGACATGTACTCGCTCACCGAACCGTCCGATTCGCGAATCCGGTCTTGCCTCGCCGCCCACGCAGAAGATCCGTTCTCCTATGCCGCGGTCGGCGCGACCCGCACGCTCGACGATTCGATCGAAGGGTATGTGGTCGACCACAACCGCGTTGCGCTCGGGAGAGGGCGCGCCACGTTCGAAATGGCCAAGCGAGCCGTACTCGCCTGGGAGATGTTCTCCGTGGGCTGGGTCCGTATGTGCGGAGGGGAATCGGAGATTCGCGTTGGTACGACGGTGGGGGTGTTGGTTCGCTTGCTGGGCGTTTGGTCCTTGAACCTGTGTCGCGTGGTGTATCGCGTCGAAGAAGAGGGGGACGTCGACTGCTTTGGTTTCGCCTATGGGACGCTTCCGGACCACGCCGCCAGCGGAGAAGAGCGTTTTCTCGTTCGACACGACCGAGCGACCGATGCCGTGGAGTACGACCTCTTGGCTTTCTCGCGCCCCGAGAAGTTGCTTTCGAAGGTCGGTTACCCCTACGCCCGGCACCTGCAGGGCCGCTTCGCTCGCGATTCGCTTGCGGCGATGGTTCGCGCGACGGCGTCTTGACCGTTCGCCCGAGAATCCGCCTTCGGAAACGCGAGGCGAAGGGGGCCCGTTCGCGTTGAGTGACCGAGGGGCTACTCTTTCACGCCTGAGTCATGGCAGAAGAACTTCCGAACATCGCCAAGCTTCTGGCTCCCCTGTTCGCACGGGTCGCCAAACACCACCGGCCGTTTCTGCTCGCTGCCGCCGAGCGGTCGGCCGCCATTCGCTATCGGGGTTGGTCCGAGCAGCACCTGGATCCATCGGTGAAGGCGGGATTATTGGCCTGCGCGCAACGCGAAGATGAAATTGCGCGTCGCGTCGAGAGCCTCGATCCTGCGGCCGTCGAAGTGCAACAACGGATATTGGACGAGAATCCCGATCTGGCGAACCTCAACGATTCCGTTTTCGGTCAACGTCCTTTGGACGAACAGTTTCGCATTCAGGCCGCCGGGGAGCGCGCGGGGGCGGCTTCTTGGACCGCATTCTCCGACGCGGCGACGGATCCCCGCTTTCGTGATGTCTTTCGGAGTTGTGTCGAACTCGAGATCGCGAACGCAGCGTTCCTCGAATCCCTCCTCGAGGAACCGGTATGAGTCTCAGCGCCTTACTCGATGGCCATTCGCAGCTCTTCATTCAACAGAAAAAAGAGCTCGCCGAGATCCTGATCGATTGGGAGACGAAGAACCAATACGCCATCTTCGACGCGCAGCAGACCCAGCTGGGTCTGATTCTCGAGCGCGCGGGCGGTGCCGGTGACTTCATCCGACGGGCCTTTCTCCGTTCGCATCGACCCTTCGACGTGCGCGTGACCGATGCGCAGGGGGCTCACCGACTCTCGCTGACGCGGCCCTTCTTCTTTCTGTTCTCCACGCTGAAGATCGAGGATGAGCACGGTCGTGTGTTGGGGAACGTGCGGCGGCGCTTCGGTGTGATCTACAAACGATACGATCTGTTGGACGCGACCGAGCGCGTGTTTGCGAGCATCAAGAGCCCGCGCTGGCGTCTATGGACGTTTCCCGTGGCGGGAGCGGACGGCCATCGCGAGGCCACGATCTCAAAGAAGTGGAAGGGAGCGCTGAGGGAGATCTTCACGGATGCGGATACGTTCAGCGTGGATTTCGGTCACTTCGGGTGGACGACCGACGAGCGGGCCGTGCTACTCGGGGCGGCGATCAGCATCGATTTCGATTTTTTCGAGAACAATCAGGGGAGCGGCGGCGTTCTCGGCGTCTTCGACAGCTAGATGAGTGCGTTCGATCCGAATCTTCTTGCGGATCGCGTGGCGCTGGTTACCGGTGGCGCTACGGGGATCGGAAAAGAGATCGCTCGGACTCTGGGGCAACACGGAGCGCGTCTTTGCATCGCGAGCCGAAAGCAAGGAAACCTCGAAGCGGCAACCAAAGAACTCGAGGCCGAAGGGTTGGAGTGTCTTTGGGTGGCTGCGGACATTCGCGAACCGGAACAAGTGGAAGAGGTTCTGCGACGGATACTCGATCGCTTCGGTCGGCTCGACATCGTGGTCAACAACGCGGCGGGAAACTTTCCCGCGCCCATCGACAAGATTTCCTACAACGGCTTCAAGGCGGTCGTGGATATCGATCTGCGGGGAACGTACAACGTCACCAAGGCCGCCTTCGACGCGTATTTGAAGCAGAACGGCGGTCACATCGTGAACATCAGCGCGCCGTTCCAGAACGTCGGCGTCGCGCTCCAGGCCCATGTGGCGGCTGCAAAGACCGGTGTGGATTCGCTCACGCGAAGTTGTGCGGTCGAGTTCGGTCCCTACGGAATTCGCGTCAACGCGATCGCGCCCGGCGCTACCGGGGAGACCGAGGGAATGGATCGCTTCACCGAAGTGAGTCCGGAAATTTCCGCCGCGTCATGCCCGCTCGGGTACGTGGGAAGCAAGCGCGATATCGCAAATGCAGTGCTCTTTCTCGTGAGCGACGCCGCCTCCTACGTGACGGGTCAAGTCTTCTGTGTGGATGGTGGCGCCGGCGTCGACCTGTTCAAGATCCGACTACCCAAGGACGAATAGCCGGCGTTATCGGCGATTCAGGGCGCTTCGGCTCGAGGCTCCAGTCGGACCGGGACGGGGTCGCCCCCCACCACGGCGCGAACATAGACATCGGCAAAGCCATAGGAATCCCGCATCAGGCGCAGAATGGCGTCTTTCTGAGTGGCGTCGGGAACTGCGCGGAACGGCTCGGGGGCCCCGTCGCGCGTGACTTCTACCTGGGGGTTGCGAGCGATTCGCGCCAGCCATTCCGCATCGGGGGTTCCGGCGTTGACCCAGGAATGGCCCTGGTGTTCGACCACCCACAAGTGAGTCTGGTGCGGCGTCGCGTCGGCGTCGTAGGTGGTCAAGGTCACGACCTCGCCCGCGGATTCGATCAGGATGAAATGGGCGGCGGGGTAGAGGATCACCACGCAGGCCACGACGGCCAATATCTTGAGGACGCGATCCATCGAGGCATTTTACTGGAGAATCTCGACGCCGTCCCGGCTTCTTGGGCGGGATCGATGGGCGCGGGTACAGGCTGTACTATCCAAGCGCCATGTCACCGACCCTTCGTGAAGCGCGTGCAGAATACTTCCAGCGCAACGGGTTCCCGCCGGACGGCGGATATCAAGAAAGTTGGGTCAAGCTCAAGCTCGGCCCCGTCCCCATTGCCTTCCCCAATACGTCGGCTCGCAAGCGGGCGGTTCCCTACCACGATCTCCATCACGTGGTGACCGGGTACGACACGGACCTTCTCGGTGAAGCGGAAATCGGCGCTTGGGAAATTGCCTCGAGTTGTCGCGGCTTCGGCGCGGCGCTGTATCTCGACCTGCAGGTGATGGGGTTCGTCGTGCTCGCGAAACCGCGCGAGGTGTTCCGTGCGTTCCTGCGCGGGCGCAAGACCGAGAACCTCTACGGCGCTCCTTTCGATGACGCGCTGTTGGCGAAACCCGTGAGCGACGTTCAGCGGGAACTCGGCCTGGATCGAGAGATTCCAGCGGCTACCGCGTCCGACTACGCGGCGTTCGCGGGCTGGTCGGTGCTTTCGGTGGGGATGAACTTTTGGCCTGTGGTTCTCTTGTTGGGATGGCTCGTTGGGAAAGCTACGGCGTGAGGTAGGTGATGTCCTCGCCGCGAAACCGAGCGAGTCCGGATGCTGCAGCGCACATGTCACGCCCTTGGCGCGTCCACTCCCTGGCAGCGGATTTCGCGTTGCACGATGTCTGGGAATTTCCGATCGACGCCGACCCGCGTCGGGAATCCTTTGCCGATTTCTACCGCGTGTTTACGGAACGCGCATTGCGTTTCGATGCGAAGCCCCTCTATTCGTTCTGGCCGCGCTCGTCGAGAGACGCTCTTCATCTGTTTCGAATGGGGGCCCTCGGGGTTCTGATCGGGGTCCGTCGCTTGCTCGGCCGACTATTCCGGTGGGATCATCCCGCAGAGCCGTTGGCGATTCCAGACCACGCAGAGTCGAGCGTGGGAGAACGCTTGAGCGATGAGGATCGCGCGCGCAACCGGTCGTCGGGCCCCCGGTCGGGCCCGTTCGATTTCGACACGGTCTATGTGTTCGAACACGAGGCGCTGCACGAGGTGTCGAACAAGACGATTCATGCGCTGCTGCATCTTTCCTGGGTTCCGGACGGAGATCGCAGTCAGGTGTGGATGGCGGTCTACGTCAAGTCGCGCGGTTGGCAGAGTGACGCCTACATGGCCCTCATCAAACCCTTCCGATACGCATTCGTCTACCCCGCATTGATCGAACACATGGTGCGTACCTGGGAAGCGCAACGGGAATCCGGAGAGGGTGTTTGAAGCGTCGGAAGCAGGGGCATCGCTGTCCGCGCTGTCGGCACGCACGCATGGAACCCTTCGACGAGGATGCTGCGGAAGTCGACGTCTGTGTGCGCTGCGGCGGGTTGTGGTTCGAGGCCGGGGAACTCGCCAAGGCAATTCGAGCCTACGACGTGGATGCAGCACCGCGCCGGACGATTGCAGAGAGTGTCACGGGGAATTTGGTTTCGACACCGCATACCTGCCACCGTTGTGCGCTGTCTCTCCACGCGTACGCGTTGTCGGAAGCGAATCCGATCCACGTCGAAATTTGCCCGGGGTGCTCGGGCGTCTGGTTGCCGCACGGAGAACTCGAACGGGCCCAAGCGGGGCACCATCTGCCGGATTCGGTGGTGGCCATCGACGCCGCGCGCAGCTGGGCGCATTGGTTTTTCCAGTTTCTCGCCGGCCTTCCGGTCGAGTTCAATATCGCGCCTCGCCGCGTTCCGGTCGTCACCTATGGATTGATCGCGCTTACGGGCATTCTGTTCGCGTTGCAGATGTTGTCCGCCGATGGCCTGCGGGAATATTCTCTTTTCGCCGGGGCGATCGGTGAGACGTTGTGGTTCGAATCCCTGCTGACGTCACAGTTTCTTCACGCGGGGGTCATTCATCTGTTGGGGAACATGTACTTCCTTTGGATTCTCGGCGACAACGTCGAGGATGTGTTCGGTCGGGTCTATTTCCTCGTCTTCTACCTGATGGCGGGGGTCGTGGCGGGGGTCGCGTTTTCGTTGTTGACCGACACGCCGGATCTTCCGGTGCTGGGCGCCAGTGGCGCGATTTCCGGTGTGATCGCCGCCTACGCGGTTCTGTTCCACCGCGCGAGACTCACGTTCATGTTATTCGTCTGGCAGTGGAAGATGGCCGCACCGCTCTACGTTGGATTGTGGTTCGTCTTCAATCTGGCGGGCTGGTGGGTCGGATCGCTGGGCGTGGCCTGGGAGGCGCACCTGGGAGGGTTTTTCTTCGGCCTGTTGGTGAGTGGAGCCGCCTACCGGAGTCTCCTGCGCGGTCGCCCGCTGCTTCGCCTGATGAATCGACAAGCTACATTTCTTTGACCGCAACGCCCGAAGTCAGCCCGTGAGCCCCCCCCTGCGAAGCGCGGGAGTTTGTTAGTTTCGCAGTTCTCCTGGGGGCAACGTGTTCGACAGTGTAGATCCCATCGAGGCCATCGTGTTCTACGTGGTCTTCCTGTTTTCGACGACCCTGCACGAGGCCGCGCACGCCTGGGCGGCCAAACGAGGCGGCGATTTGACCGCCTACCAGGGCGGACAGGTTTCCTTGGATCCGGTTCCCCATATCCGCCGGGAACCCTTCGGGATGGTGTTGCTCCCCATCATCTCGGTGTTCATCACCGGTTGGCCTTTCGGTTTTGCGAGCGCCCCCTACGACCCGGTCTGGGCGCGCAACCACCCCCGGCGTGCGGGTTGGATGGCGCTGGCCGGGCCCGGTGCAAATCTCCTGCTGATCTTGCTCGCCGCCCTGGCGATCCGCGCGGGAATCCTGACCGGGACCTTCTTCGCGCCGGACTCCGTCAGTTTTGCGGCCGTGGTCGCGTCCGAGGCCTCGGAGTTGGCGACGGGAAGCGCGTTCATTCTCAGCGTGTTCTTTTCCATGAACCTCGTGCTCTTCACCCTCAACCTGTTGCCGATTCCGCCCCTCGATGGAAGCGGTGCTGTCCCCCTGTTCTTGAGTGAGGGACTCGCGGCGCGCTACCAGGAATTCATCCAGCAACCGATTTTCGGCCTGCTGGGTGTCCTCCTGGCCTGGTACATCTTCCGGGCGATCTATACCCCTGTCTTCTTGGGAGCCGTCAATCTGTTGTACCCGGAGTTCGACTACGGGTAGAATCGGACCATGTCGGAACACCGCGCTTCGCTTGCCTGGTCTCGCGACGGTATCGAGTTCACATTCGACACGTATTCACGCAACCACCGTTGGAATTTCGAGAACGGAGCCGTGGTGGAAGCCTCGGCCGCACCCGACTTCAAGGGCGACGTAGATCGCGTCGATCCCGAGGAAGGCTTCGTCGCCTCCCTGGCCAGTTGCCACATGCTGACGTTTCTCGCCATCGCGGCGCGCAAGCGCTTCGTCGTCGATACCTACGAAGATCGTGCGGTGGGCGTAATGGAAAAGAACAGCGAAGGGAAATTGGCCGTCACGCGCGTGGTGTTGCGGCCGGAGATTTCATTCGGCGGAGAGAAGCAACCGGACGAGTCGGAGATTCATCGCATGCACGAACTCGCCCACGAGCATTGTTTCATCGCCAACTCCGTCAAGACGGAGATTCGGATCGAGCCCGCGTAGGCGCCTTCGAATCAAGTGTCCGGAAGCGACGGAAGACCGGGTTCCAGGGGAACTCCCGTTGCGTTCGCCACCATGGAGAGCATGGTGTAGTTCCCGACGACGAACGGAATCTCCACGAGTTGGGCGTCGTTCCAACGCGCGCGCAGTTTCGACCAGGTTGCTTCCGACAAGTCCTTTCGAAAATGAAGTTCATCGGCGGCGGTCAGAAGTTCCCGGTCTTCTTCGGGCCAGTCCGGGGCATCGGGGCCGAGGGGCACCCGCTGGATCTCGGCATCGCTGAGCCCCGACGCGCGCCCGTAGATGACGTGGTGGCCCCACTCGAAAGCGGATCGGCAGTTCCACGCGGCGCGCAACGCCAGCAACTCCGACGCGCGCCGCGGGAGTACACCTGCGACAGCCAGGGTGGCGGCAAAACCGAGGAACGGCTCGAGTAGTTTCGGGTGATGGGCGATCGTCCGAAGGATGTTGAGCGGTCCGGAGGGTTTGGATTCCGATCCCGCTTCGAGCTTGGCGACCGGAGCAACACTTCCCCCCAACAGAGTGCGGGTTCGGTCGTCCCATTGATCGGATTCGAGGGGGGAAAGCCGCGGAGTATTCGACGCCACGCGGGGCTCCTCCTGGCGCGCGGTGGGAGCGCCACCTTACATTTCTTCTTTGAGTCGAATCTCCCCGAACTTGTCCGGGTATTTTCCCGATTTGTCGGCGTAGAAATCGCGAATCTCGTTCATGTCACTGGTGATGTCACCGGAGGGCAGGACCGCCGGTCCGAAGCCACCGCGGCGCCGTGCGTAATCGAGGTAGCTCATCACGATGGGAACCTGGGCCGCCTCCGCGATGCGGTAGAAGCCCGACTTCCAGTGCGCGACGTAGCCGCGGGTGCCCTCGACGGGGACGACGAGGGCCAGGGTCTCGGATTCGCCGAAGCGCTGCACCATCTGGTCGACCATGTTGCCGCGTTGATGGCGCACGATCGGAATTCCCCCGAGGCGTCGAAACAGGATGCCGATCGGGAACTGGAACAACACGTGCTTCGCCATCCAGGAAATCTTGATGTCGAAGGTGACCGCCATGGCGAACAGCAACGGAAGGTCCCAGTTGGAAGTGTGGGGGGCGGCGATGACCACGCTGCGCGGGCAGTTGGGCCGGGTGCCTTCGGATTCCCAACCCGCGATTCGCAGAGATGTGCGAACCATCCACTTGAGTGTGCGCCCGTAGACCTCAGGTTGGGGCGCGGCGGGTCTTTCCACCATTCGAAAAGGGTAGCGTATCGGCCTGGATCGGCTGGATGGCCAAGTTCGACTAGTCTTTGGCTCGAAGGTACGGGGTGGGTTACGGGAGGAACGAACTTGGGGCGAATACTGCTTACCGCTTGTGCACTCTGCTTCATTCTTGCCTGCGGGGGGCCTTTTCTGGTGTTTCCCGGTGGCGAACTGAGCGGAGAACTCGTTTCACAGCCCGTCGGCGACTGGTCGTTTGCAGACGATGCCTTCGTCGACCTCGAGACTCGACCCGGCGATCCCTATTCCGTCGAACTCAACTACGTGGTCGAGGACGGCAATCTGTACATCGATCCCGCCGAGGGGCGCCGCTGGCTCGATTACATTCGCGAGGACTCGCGCGTTCGGGTGCGTTTCGGTGGCAAGGTCTATCCCGCCACCGCGGTTCTGGTCGGAGAGCCGGGGGAACTCGAAGGGTTCGATCCAGAGCGCTTCGTCTATCGGCTCGATTCGCGCGCTCCTTAGATAGGGCGCACGTAGAGACCCTCGAACCAATCCGGGTTCGTTGTGTGGCGTTCTTCGACTTCGAAACCCGCGGCGGGAAGCTCGGCACGCAAGCCTTCTCGAACGAGATCGCGCGTGGTCGCCGTCTCGGGATTCCCGGGCAGCCAGAGGAAGAGAAACAGGGACCGCGTGAAGGACGACCAGCGCGTTGCGGTGGGACCCGGTTCGACGAAGAGCGCTCGACCTTCGGAACGACAGACGCGTCGGGCTTCGCGCAAGACCTGTGCGCGAAGGGACCGGGGCATTTCGTGCAATGCCCCGACGATGAAGACCCGGTCGAAGCTGCCGGATTCGAACCCCGTGTCCGTGGCGTTGCCCTGGCGGTAGTCGATGAGTCCCTCGGTGTCCTTGCGGCGCGCGCGCGCGAGCTGACCTTTGCCCAGGTCGAGGCCCAGCAAATTGACCCCGGGAGCGCGTTTCAGGACCGCGCGATCCGTCGTCCCGGTTCCACAACAAAGCGAGAGAACGTGCTGCCCGTTCTCTGGGCGCAGCCATTCTGCGATCTCCGCGCGCCATTTCGCCTCACCCCCTAGAGGCAGGGTTACGAACCGCACGAACGCGTCGTAGAGGGGACTCAGCAGGCCATAGGTGAGTTCTTGAATTCGACTGCGATAGCCGGATTCCCGAAGGTCGCTCGACCTTCCGACGGGTAAGGGGATCACGACCCCAAGCTACTCCCCAGAATCCCCGGTGTCAGTATTCGGGAGGGGGGTTGGCTCGCGCTCGGCGGCGAGTGGAAGCAAAGGCACCCGCGCTTCGCGGGAACGCAAGGTCCAACGGACACTGTCTCCCCGCGGGTGCCCCTGGGGCCTCTGGCACCCCCCCAGGATATGCCCTAGCGTTTGTCACGCCTAGGAACACACGCCCTGCCCGGTCCCGCCCGAGACTCATGTCAGTTTTCAAGCACTTTTCAAATCGGTTTTGCGTCAGTTTCGAAGCAATACGTGCGAGCATAGGGCTCGCGTTCTGGTAATCCGCCGGAATGTGTTCAGGCCATTTGGCTGGGCACATCTCGGCAACAACGCCCGGAATCGGGCAGGTATCTCAATTCAATGAAGAAGATTTACGTAGGAAACCTTCCCTGGACTTGCACCGAGGCCGAACTCAAGGATCTCTTTTCTCCTTTTGGCGAGGTGCTCTCCGC
This sequence comes from Deltaproteobacteria bacterium, assembly GCA_029261875.1. Lineage (GTDB taxonomy): Bacteria > Myxococcota_A > UBA9160 > UBA9160 > JAJDAL01 > JAJDAL01. The sequence continues at coordinate 204,502 of JAJDAL010000040.1, read as the reverse complement.
TGCTGTCATCACGGATCGTGAGACGGGTCGCTCGCGCGGCTTCGGTTTCGTCGAACTCGACGAAGACGATGCCAACAAGGCGATCGGCGAACTCAATGGCCGCGATTTCGGCGGGCGCGCTCTGCGGGTGAACGAAGCCCAGGAGAAGCGTCGGGGAGGCGGCGGCGGCGGCGGCGGCGGAGGTGGCGGCGGTCGCTGGTAGGTACCTTGCGGAGCCCCCCGCGTGGGGGCTCCGGCCTTTCCCTTCCTCGGCGGGGTTGCGATGAGCGAGCCGTGTCCTGGAGAGCCCGGGAAAGTCGCACCGGTGGTCGATCGAAACCGGTGTGAAGCCAAGGATGATTGCGTAAGGGTCTGTCCTTACCACGTGTTCGAGATCCAACCCCTTTCTTTCGAAGATCGTGCGACGCTTTCGCTCCTGGGCAAGATCAAGGCCTGGGTGCACGGCAATCGCCAAGCCTATGTGGTTCGACCGGAGGCCTGCCGGGCCTGCCAGCTCTGTGTCGAGGCCTGCCCGGAAAACGCGCTGCGGCTCGCTCCCTATTCCGTCCGCTGATTTCCTTTGCCCCCAATTCGCGATTCGCTAACTCCAAGTCGTTCTGCGTTTTGCTGAATTGGGGAGGAACGATGCGCGCATACGCTCTTTCGATGGTGGTGGTGGGAATTCTGTCGAGCGCTTCCAGCGCACTTGCGGCGAGTTCGATTTCGTCCGCGTCCAATCAATCCTTTCCGGTGGCGGGAATCACCACCGCGGTCGCGACCATTACCGTCGTCGATGACGGTGTGGCGCCGGTGATCACGGCCGCCGGCGACCTCCGGATTCGCATACCGGCGGGATTCAATATGACGTGGGATACCGCGGACACCACCGCGACGATCGGAGGCGCGGCGTCGAGCCGGGTCAGCACGTCGACGTCCTACGAAGATTCCGATCACACCCTGGTCGTCGACGTCACCGCGGATTTCGGCCCCGGGGATAGTCTCACGATCTCGGGTTTGTCCTTCTCGAATTTCTCCGCGCCCTCGGCAGCGGATAACCTGGAGCTGGTGGTCGATGGATCTGGCGTTACGGTTGCCCACGACGACAAGGCGATCCAGGTCGTGGGAGCGGTCCCGATGCTTCCCCTGGGTTTCGTCGCCGCGTGGGTGGCGATCTTGCTGGGCGGCGGAATTTGGCGTTTGCGGAACGCCTGATTTGTTAGCTTGCGTGCCGCAATGGAACTCCGGCTTCGGGGGAGTGGCATGAGCGAGCAGAACGATCCGCGGGCCTATTGGCGCGCCAATCTCCGCATCCTTTCGGTGCTTCTCGCCATCTGGTTTTCAGCTTCCTTCTTGTTGGGTGTCGTGTTCGTCCGGCCCTTGAACGCCTTCAGTCTGGGCGGTTTCCCTTTGGGGTTCTGGTTTGCCCAGCAGGGTTCGATCCTGGTCTTCGTCGTCCTGGTCTTCGTCTACGCGCTTTGGATGGACCGCCTCGAGAAGCGCGGAAAAGGCAAGTAGCGGTCGTGTCCATCCAGGGTTGGACCTATCTGATCGTCGCCGTCACCTTCGCGCTCTATATCGGGATTGCGGTTTGGAGCCGCGTGCGCACCACGGCCGGTTTCTACGTCGCCGGTCAAGGCGTCCCCGCCATCGCGAACGGAATGGCGACGGGGGCGGACTGGATGAGTGCCGCTTCGTTCATCTCCATGGCGGGATTGATTTCGTTCATGGGTTACGACGGCTCGATGTATCTGATGGGATGGACGGGCGGATACGTGTTGCTCGCCTTGTTCCTGGCACCGTATCTGCGCAAATACGGAAAATTCACCGTCCCCGAGTTCGTCGGCGACCGGTACTACTCCCAGACCGCACGCGTCGTGGCGGTGGTGTGCGCGATCTTCGTCTCCTTCACCTACGTGGCCGGACAAATGCGCGGAGTCGGGGTCGTGTTCTCCCGCTTCCTCGAAGTCGACATCGACACCGGGGTCTACATCGGCGTGGGGATGGTCTTCGTCTACGCAACGATCGGAGGCATGCGGGGAATCACGTATACCCAGGTGGCTCAATATTGCGTTCTCATCGTCGCCTATCTGATTCCCGCGGTGGCGATCTCCTTCAAGATGACGGGCAACCCGATTCCCCAGCTCGGATTCGGTTCGGTGGTCACGGAAGGGGAGCACGCGGGTGTCTTCTTGCTCGAAGCCATCGATCAGATCCATCGCGATCTCGGGCTTCCCGAGTACACCGGAGCCTTCATCGAGGGCAAGCGGGAGATGATCGACATCTTCGCCATCACGCTGGCCCTGATGGTGGGAACCGCCGGCCTGCCCCACGTGTTGATCCGTTTCTACACCGTGCGCAGTGCGCGCATGGCGCGTTGGAGTGTGATGTGGGCGCTGGTCTTCATCGCGCTGCTCTACACCACGGCGCCCGCGGTCGCGGCTTTTGCGCGCGTCAACCTGATCCAGACCCTCCACGAGCGGCCTTACGCCGAAGCGCCGACCTGGTTCCAAAATTGGGAAACGACGGGACTGATCCGCTTCGAAGACAAGAACGGCGATGGCTTGATGCAGTACGGTGAGGACCCCGACACACGAGAGCTCGAGATCGATCGCGACATCATGGTCCTCGCGAATCCCGAAATCGCGGAGCTGCCCGCCTGGGTGGTCGCACTCGTCGCTGCGGGCGGATTGGCGGCGGCGCTCTCGACGGCGGCGGGTTTGTTGCTCGTCATCTCGTCTTCGATTTCCCACGACCTCTTCAAGTCGATCTTCCGGCCTCAAATGAGCGAAGGCGAAGAACTGACGCTGGCGCGGGTGGCGGCCGGGGGAGCGGTCGTCGTGGCGGGATACTTTGGCGTGAATCCGCCCGACTACGTTGCCGCCGTCGTTGCCTTCGCGTTCGGATTGGCGGCGGCGAGTTTTTTTCCGGTCTTGGTGTTGGGCGTCTTCAGCAAGCGGGTCACCAAAGAGGGAGCGATTGCGGGCATGGTACTCGGCATCGCCTTCACCGCCGCCTACATCAGCTACTTCAAGCTCGCGAAGCTCGGTGGTGCGGAAGATTGGTGGTTCGGGATCAGCCCGGAAGGAATCGGCAGCGTGGGGATGTTGCTCAACTTCGCGGTAACCTTGACGGTCAGCCGCTTCACGCCTCCCCCGCCGCCGGAAGTCCAGGCGTTGGTGGAAGAGATCCGGCTTCCGAGTCGCGAGGAGTAACTCCGTGCCCAGCCTGCGCTTCAACCACATGGAACTCACCCTGCCCCTGGGCGAACTCGAACGGCAGCGCGCCGAGATCCGGGAATTCTACGGCGACGTGTTTGGGTTCGACGCATTGGATGTTCCCATTCTGGGCCAGAACGGACTCTTGCTGCGCACGGATCCGGAAACCAGCCAATTCCTGCTGATCACGGAACAAAAGAAACACCTGCAGTCTCCGGGCTACGACCATTTGGGGTTTCTCCACGAATCGCGCGCAGAGGTGGATGCCCTGCTCGAGAAATGCAGGAAATGGAAAGAGCGCGACGCCCGAGTGGAAATCAAGGAATACGAAGATCTCCACGTGGCGAACGTGACGACGCGGGCCTTCTACGTACGCTATCTCCTGCCCATCTGGTTCGACGTCCAGGTCATCGAATTCGCTCCCGGGACGAAGCCGGAAAAACAATGGCGCTTCGGCTAGCCGTTCTTCTGTGGGTATCGATTGGCGGAGCCAAAGTCAGCATGGCCGATGACGCAAGCGTGAACGAACGCGCGGCTTCGATCGAAACCGTCGTCGTGCTCCACGGCCTCGGCCGCACGAACTATTCCATGCAGCCCTTGGCGGACCGTCTGGCGGAAGCGAATTTCCAGGTGCACAACCTTCGCTATCCCTCGATGAATTCGACGCCCGAAGAGCTCGTGGAGAACCTCGATGGGCAACTCCGCGCCTGTTGCCCGAACGCCGCGCCGCTGCACTTCGTCACTCATTCCCTCGGCGGAATCCTCGTGCGCGCGTATCTGGCGGAACGTCGGCCGGATTCGCTCGGGCGCGTCGTGATGCTGGCTCCGCCCAATCGGGGCAGCGAGTTGGTCGACCTATTGGGCGACACGTCCCTGTTTCGTTGGATCATGGGGCCGACGGCGGTCGAACTCGGCACCCGGAAAGACAGTTTCCCGAATCGTCTGCCTCCGCCCGACTTCGAGTTGGGGGTGATCGCGGGAACGGGCAGTGTGAATCCGCTGGGTTCGCGATTGGTTCCGGGAAACAACGACGGGACCGTGTCGGTGGAGAGCACGCAGCTTCCGGGCATGAAGGATTTCGCGCAGGTTTCCGAATCCCACACGTTCATCATGCGCTCGCCGGAAGTCGCGAAGCTGGTCATAGGCTTTCTGCGAAATGGGCAATTTCCGCTGCTGGTGCAAGATGTGGCGGGGCCCGAGGCTCCCCGGAGTCCCAAGCCGCCCGAAGTTCCCTAGAGGTCCGGGATGTCTCGGTCGAGCACCGTTCGGCGTCCTTCGCGTCCCGCGTTGCGAATGGCCTCGTCGCAGATCCGGCGGATGATGTCGGAGAGCGGTCCGAGCACGCGGTCCGAGGTGTTGTAGCCCGATTTGGTGCGTACATATTCCTTGAGTCGCGTCGCCACGATCAGCACTTCCGCCTCGGCGGTGGGGGCGGCCTTTTCGTTCGGGCCGCGCACGATCCGCCGGCGCCCGGTCTTGGCCGGACCCGCTTCGGCCGCTTCCCTGGTGTTGGGTGCCGTGCGTTCCAGAGCCCAGGATTCACGGTGGTTCGCCACCGGGAGATGGACCTCCCAGCAGCTCACGGTGCAGAAGGCGAGCCCGGTCCGTTTCTGGTTGCAGGTGGATACGTTGCAGACCCAGTAGGTGACACCAAACTCGATGGGATTTTTGCAGGCGCTGCAACGTCGCCACTGATTGTCTTGCACGAAGGGCTCCTCCTGGCGCTAACTTTAGGCAATCGGGGGCGTGAGGTCAGAGCCATGATCGATGTCGAGTACTGCGTCGCGACGTCGCGCTCCACGAGGTCCCCTCCCTGGGTGAAGAACTCCATGGCGATTTCGCTCCCCTTCATGCCGGGTGTCTCGACGGAGGTCAGGTGAGGTCGTGATGGAGAAGAGGTCGATTCTCTGGCTGGCCCTGATGGCGATCAGCGCCATCGTAAGCGTGACATTCGCGCGCCTCGGCTGGACCGAAGAAGGGGTGCGCGAGATCGTTCGCGTGAGCGCGCAAGTGGGCGTGCTGCTGTTTTCGTTGACCTTTGCGGCATCCTCGCTGCGGGTCTTCTGGCGCTCGGCGTTTTCCGCCTGGGCATTGCGCAATCGCCGCTACACGGGTCTTTCGTTCGCCGCGTTTCACTTTCTGCACCTGAGCGCTTTGGTCGCGCTGGGCCTCTACTTTCCGGAGCCTTTCGTCGCCGACCTCAGTTGGCTGACCCTGGTGGCGGGCGGAATCGCGTATTCGCTTCTCCTCGCCCAGACCGTCACCTCGAACGACGCGGCGGTGAAGCGACTGGGCCGCGTGCGTTGGACACGGCTCCACACCGCGGGTTCCTACGTGATTTGGGGGATCTTTCTGCAGAGCTATCTGCCGCGCGCTCTCGAAGATGCGTTCTATATCCCGTTTTCAGCGCTTCTCGTCGTCGCTATCGGGTTGCGGATCGCGAGACGCGTACGCGTGCGACGCAAACAAGCGCTGCCGGCCTAGAGTTTGCCTTCCGCCATCAGGTCGACGGGGTCGCGAAGATCGAGCGCGCCGAGGTAGCCGCCGCCGCTCTGCAGGGCATCGTGGGCCGCATAGCCCAGAAGTTCTTGGGCGCGGCGCGGTAGGTTGCGCGCGATCTCCGGAGGTGTTGCGAGATAGTGGTTTTCTTCCGTGCGCAGCCAGCCGAGTACGTAGGAGAGATGCATCCCGCGGCGCCATTGGTCATCGGTTCGATTGGCGCCGCCGCCGTGAATCGTCGATCCGAGGTAGAGGATCGCCGATCCCGCCTCCATCTCCGCGACGACGGTTTCGCTTTCCTCGGGGGTGCGCGTGCGATCCCAACGGTGACTGCCGGGGATGACACGGGTGGCGCCATTCGGCTCCGTGAAATCGACGAGCGCGATCACCGAAGCGACTTGCAGCTCCGGATGGGGCGCGGGGACGTGTACCCACACGAGTTCGTCGCGGTGGAGCAACTGGGCATCGGCGCCGGGGCCGCGGTCGAGTACGTGGGCGAGATTCAGTTGATAGCTCGCGCAAGCCGGGGATAGGATGCGGTCGCACAGGCCCAGCAGCGTCGGATGGACCAACACGTCCGTCGCGAAGCTAGCGGCCTTCGAGGCGACCGCCGTGACGTGGCGCGTGTGCTTGCCGAAGAACCATTCGAGGGCCGGATTCAGGAAGCTCCGGTCCGGGACGGCGCTTTCCACGAACGGGTCGAGCTCCCGGTTGAGGCGTTCGAGGGACGCGGTATCGAGCAGGCCCTCGAGGATCAGCGCGCCGGATTCCAACAAGTCGGCGGAGAGTTCCGAGACCGGCTCGGAAGCCCTGCGGCGGGGAATCGACTCGGGCACTTCGCTACCTCCATGGCTCTCGAGCGGTCTAGACTACACTGTCCAAACGGGATTCGAGGAGGATTCGCGATGGTCGATGTCCACCAGGTAGCGGAAGAGCTGCGCGCGCTACGCGAGCGAAGCGATCCGGTCAGCGACGCGAGCAAGGAGATCTTGCCGTATACGCGGCGCGTGAAGGATGCTCTGGGCGCCCTGCGTTCCCTCGTGACCGACGACACCCCCACCTCCCAGCTCGAGAGCGACCTGCGCGTGGTGCAGGGGATCGTTGCGGCGTTGATCGGTCAGGAACACGCCGAGAGCGTGATCGCGCGCTTGCCGGAGATCCGCAAGGAAGTGGCGACGGATGTGGCCGCGGCCTTCGAAAAAGACCCGTCCGCTCAGAGCTACGGACAGGTCATCGTCGCCTATCCCTCGATCCTCGCGGTGGCGACGTATCGCATTGCCCACGCGTTCTACCAACTCGGAGAGAAAATCGTTTCGCGAATCATGACCGAGGACGCCCACAGCTCGACGGGCATCGACATCCATCCCGGCGCGCAGATCGGGACCCATTTCTTCATCGATCACGGGACCGGTGTCGTGATCGGGGAAACCTGCGTGATCGGCGATCGCGTGAAGCTCTACCACGGAGTGACGCTCGCAGCCTTCTCCAACAAGGGCGGAAGAAGAGACGCGGGCAAGAAGCGCCACCCTACCATCGAGGACGATGTCACCATCTACCCGAACGCCACCATCCTGGGCGGCGATACGGTGATCGGGGAAGGTTCGGTGATCGGCGGGAACGTCTGGCTGACGGAGTCCGTTCCGCGTTACACGCGGGTGAAGATCGAGTCGCCGAAGCTGCAGCTCCACCAGAAACCGGTACCGGAACTGGGCGACGGAATCTAGTTCGCTAGAGCGAAGTCGAGATCTCCTCCGGACCGGACGAATCCGGCTCGCGGTCGCGCAGGCGCGAATACACCCACGTGTCGAGAATCTGGCCGTCCTTGAGGACGTTTCGTCGCAAGCGGCCTTCGAGACAGAAATCCGTCTTCTCGAGAACGCGCGTGGAGGCGTCGTTGCCGTCGAAGACCATCGCTTCGATGCGGTCGATCTCGAAGGTGTCGAACGCGTAGTCGACGATCTTCGAGACGGCTTCCGTTGCGATGCCGCGCCCGCGAAAGTCGGCGCCGATCCAGTAGCCGAGTTCGACGCCGATCCGATGGACGTCGCTCTTGGGCATGAGTCCAATCCCACCGATGGGGTTGCCTTCGAAATGAATCGCAAATTCGCGGGCCGGCTGGCCCAGGGCCTGAACCTTTTCGATCCATTGGGCAGCGTCGTCGGCGGTGTAGGGGTGAGGGAACAAGTCTCGCATCCAGCGCCAGACGCTGTGGTCGTTGGCTTGCCGGACCAGGGCGTGTTCGTCGCCCGGGGCCCAGGGTTTCAGGATCAATCGTTCGGTTCGAATCTGCATGCGGGCCGGAGGCTACTTGAAGTCTTCGCGCGTGGGCAGGCGTGATTCCGGCGGGGGCCTATTTTCGAAGGAACGCGGTTCGCTGGGAGGCGCGAACCAGGCTGCCCGCTGGGAGAGAAAGATCTGACGAAAGGGACGTGTACCCGGATCCGAGTCCAGGACCCCAGCCAGAATCACCACGAAGTCGGTTCCCGTTTGCTCCACCGGGAGGGGGGAACCGCAGACACGGCAGAAGGCGCGTCGGTAGGGGGGCGGCTCTTCGAGCAGTGGCGCCTCGTAGTGTGAGATCAGATCCTCACCGCGGATCCAACGCAGGCTTTCCCGGGGGGCCGCCATCTCGGGAGCAAATGCACCGCCGGTCGCCTTCTGGCAACGGGCGGCGTGGCAGAATTGGATCGGAGTGACTTTTTCTCCGACGTCGAACTCGACGCCGCCGCAAAGGCAACTACCCCGCATGGGATCTCCTTCTCGAAGGGGTTCCTATGGTAGCTTCTCCGTACCCATGGACCTGCGACGCGTCTCCAGGATTCCGCCCGTCGGTGCGGTGATGACTCCGTTTCCCCATTCCGTCGATGAGAAGGATTCCGTCGATCGCGTCGAGCAGCTCATGGATGAACATCGGATCCGTCATATCCCCGTAGAGCGCGGCGGGGTGGTGAGCGGGATCGTTTCCGAACGAGAGCTCCACCAGCTCATTCATCGCGCTCTGCCGAAGTCGGACAAGTCGAAGATCCCGGTTCGAAGCATTCTCGTGAGCGACCCGTACGTGGTCGACTTCAGCGAATCCCTCGACCAGGTGCTGGAGACGATGTCCAAGCGGCGCATTGGCTGCGCGGTCGTCCTGCGCCACGACAAGCTGGTGGGTATCCTTTCGGTGACCGATGTTTGTCAGCTGTTGGCCGATCTTCTGCGCAGCTATTTCGCGTCCGACGACGGAAACGACGCAGCTTAGGACTTGCGATGTCGACTCACTCTCTGCGCGATCCCCAGGTACGATCCGTTCTCGATGAACTCCACGCGGCCGCGCGGGGGGATCGGTTCAAGTTTCTGGGCCTGGTGCCGCGCTTGGCCTGGGGCTTCTTGCGCGGCAAGGGTTTTTTCGACGTCATTACGCCGCACAGCATGCGCAACGTCTATATCGCTGTCCCCCCGGATGAGGGACAGTTTCTGTATCTGATGACGCGCAGTATCGCGGCACGAAACGTCGTCGAATTCGGAACGTCCTTCGGAATCTCGACGATCTATCTCGCTGCGGCGGTTCGGGACAATGGCGGGGGAAGCGTGATCGGCTCCGAACTCGAGGTAAACAAGCACACGGTGGCGGTCGAGAATCTCAATCGCGCGGGGCTCGGTGCGATCGCCGAGGTGCGTTTGGGGGACGCCATGGAGACGCTCCAAAAGACGCCGGAACCCATCGATCTGGTTTTCCTCGACGGGTGGAAAGACCTCTACCTTCCGGTGATCGAATTGTTGCAACCTCGTCTCCGCAAGGGCGCCGTGGTGCTGGCGGACAACATCCACACGTTCAAGAAAGATCTTCGTCCCTACGTGGAATACATGCAGTCTGGCGAAAACGGTTTCGACTCGACGACGCTTTCGGTTTCCGACGGCGTCGAATTCTCGATCTTCGCGGGCTGAAGCGCATTATGGAAGATCGTCTCTCTCCGTACTTGTACCTCGAGTTTTCGGATCTACACGCGGATGCCTATGGGAAGGATCGCGTGCCCGGCATCCTGGAAAGGGACGGCGTGGAGCGGGCCTCCTGGTGGACGAACCTGCGTCCCCACCGCAAGGAGTTCCCGAGAAACGTTCCCGAGTTTTCCACCCTGGGTTTGTTCGAAGTCTCGGATGCGTTCTCCCCGCCGGAGTTAACCGATGCGACCCGGGCGTTGCGCTTTGCGCGTACGCCGCGTCCCGCCCAGGGGAATCTGAGTGGCAAGCCGACGCTCGGTCTCGAGTTCGTTCTCGTGAGTCCCAAGGCCGATGTGGGGGCTCAGGAATTGCGGGATTGGGCGGATTACATTCACATTCGTCACATTGCGGCTTCGAGCGTGCCGGGTTTTACGATGATTACCCCGTACGAGAACATGGCTCGGGAAGGTCCGCGTTTCCTGCACCTCTATGAACTCGATACGCCCGACGCCGAAGAGGCGTTTCAGATCATGACGCCGAAGACGATCGAGCGGATCGGGGGCCCCGGCACCCCTGCTTTCCGAGAATGGGCGACGCATCCGCAACTCGAGATCGACTACGTCAATACGTTTGCGCGCGCGGGCGCCGCGAGTCGTTGAGGAGTTCGAATGTCGAAAACCTATGACCTCGTGCTGTTCGGAGCCACGGGATTCACGGGCCAAAGGATGTTCGACCACCTGGTCGCGAACGCGCACGCCTCCCTGCGTTGGGCGATCGGTGGGCGCGATCGCCACAAACTCGAGGTCTTGCTCCGGAAGGCATCGGGCGCCAATTCGGTCCCGGATGCACTGATTGCCGACGCGTCCGACGCCACGGCGATCGACGCCCTGGTGGCCTCGACGCGTGTCGTGATCCAAGCGGCGGGCCCCTACGCCCGCTACGGCGAGAACTTCTTTCGCGCGTGCGTCGAGCACGAAACTGACTACGTCGACATCGGGGGGGAAACGTTCTTTCTGCAGCAGATGATTGCGAAGTACCACGCGCAAGCAGCGGAACGCGGCGTCCGAATGATTCCTTGCGCGGGCTACGAGGCGCTGCCCTTCGATCTGGTGACGAGCTGGATCGTGGAATCCATACGAGAACGTTTCAACGCGGCTTGCAGCGAAGTGAAGGTCATTGCTTCCTTTTCCACAAAGGGCGCGGGGCAGGCGGCGGATGTTTTGAGTGGCGGGAGCGTGGCTACGCTGAAGAACCTGCTCGAGCTCGACCACTCGGATTGTCTGAGCGATCCCGCTTGTCTGTCCATCGATATGGCGGACGTGGATTCCGTGCGCGAACGCCATGCCTACGACTTTGGCGCTGCTTTCGACGAAGATATCGATGCCTACCGGGGACCGGCGTTCCCCGCTCCCTTCCTCAACGTTCCCGTGGTGTTGCGCAGCAGCGCACTCTACGCCGAGGCGGGCCAACCCTACGGTCCGGATTTTCGTTTCGTCGAAGGAACCCACGGCCGGGTCTTTGGCGCCGACAGGCGCTTGCAATGGGCCGCGGCTTCGGGCGTCGGCGCGATGTTTCGCGGCATGAACTTCGTGTTCAAGAACGATATCGGCGCGGTTCGTTACGTGCTCCGCGAGTTTCTGGACCGGTTTGCCCCGAGACCCGGCGAAGGGCCCAGCGATGCCGCGTTGCGCGAATCGGGCTATCGCCTCGATGTGTTCGGGCGTTCGGTGTGGGGAGATCGCATTCGCGGTCACGTGGTGGGAAGCGGGCATCCGGGTTACGTGTCGACGGCCGCCATGGCGGTGGAAGCGGGCTTGGCGCTCGCCTTCGACCGCGAGCGTTTGCCGCGGTTCAAGGGAATCTTGACGCCGGCAACGGGCCTGGGAACCTGGTTCTGCGAACGCCTGAAGCGTGCCGGAATCGAGTTCTCCCTGAGCGAGGATTCGCGACCGTGAAGATTCGGGTTCGGTAGGCGCCATGGAAGCAAATTCGTTTCTGAGTTCTGCTTTGCTCGTGGGTGCCGGAGGTTTCGTCGGATCGGTGCTTCGATTCGGATTGGGGGGCCTCGTGCAGCGCGCATTCGGGTTTCCGGGGTTTCCGTTCGGAACACTGACCGTCAATGTGTTGGGCTGCTTGTTGATCGGCGCGTTCGCGGGGTTCGTCGAGTCGCGCCAGCTCGTGGCGACACAATTGCGGACCTTTGCTCTGATCGGTGTGCTCGGCGGATTCACCACGTTCTCGACCTTTGGCTTCGACACCTTCTCCATGATTCGAGAGGGCGAAGCCTTGCGCGCGGGCGCGAACGTATTGGTTTCGGTCGCGCTCGGACTGCTGTGCGTCTGGTTGGGTTACTCGGTCATGAACCCCCGCTAGCGGTTCGAATTCAGGAGAACGGCATGGCACTCGTACGCGGATATCTGGTCTTCTCGGTACTCGTGTGGTTTGGCTACGGGCTCTTCTGCCTGTTCCAGCCCGATTTCCTCGTAGAAACGGCCGGCGTCCAAGCCTTGACCGCCACCGGTTCGACGGAATTACGAGCCATGTACGGTGGCCTCCAGGCAGGTCTCGGTGTACTCGCCATGGCGGCGTTGCTGCGCGCGGATCTGGTGCGGGGCGTGTTGATCACGCTCGCGGTCTTGACGGGTGGCTTGGGCATCGCGCGGCTGATGGGACTCGCCATGGACGGTGGCATTTCTCCTTACACCGTGGGGGCGCTGGTCTTCGAATTCGGATCCGTCGCCTTGGCGATGGCCTCGCTTTCGCGTTGGAAGCGCGAAGCGTCCGCCTGAGGATTCGCTACGCGCGGGCCGGTGCGTTGGCCGGGCGACGGATGGACTTCCAGCGTGCCTGGGCGACGGTCAGACGATTGCCGCTGCCGTCCTGAATCTCTCCCTCGACGAAATGTTCGCGGCCTTCGGAGCGAAGGCAGCGCCCGCGTAGCACGATCGGGGTTTCCGTCGACACCGGGCGCAGGTATTCGAGTTGGAAATCGACCGTGACGATCCAGGGCGCTTCGTCTCCCAGCGCCCGGTGGATCGCCATTCCCATCACTTCGTCGAGCAGGGCCGCTTGAATCCCTCCGTGAATGACACCCGGGGCTCCGCACAGATGAGGCGCTGCTTCGTAGCGCGATTCGACTTCGCGCGGACCGACTCCGCGAAACTCCAAACGGAGCCCTCGCGCGTTGTGGGGGCTGCAGCCGAAACACATATTGTCGGGAGAGTCGTTGCGTAGGATTTCGTCGCTCATGGGCTCCACTCGTTGGGAATGCGCGAGGACTATACGGGGGCTCCCGATGGCTCGCAGCCCCAGGGGACGTCCGATAGGCTCCGCCCATGGACGCCGACTACTCGATCGAACGCGCGCGTCAGGAGGATTTGGAATTCCTCGCGCAGATCGAACTCGCTGCCGCCAAGCTGTTCGAAGGCTGGCAGGTAGCGGATGCGGTCATGAACGACAGCACGAGCCTCGACGACTTTCAGGAAGCGTTCGACGCGAGCTTGCTCTGGGTGGCGCGCAGCGAATCCGACGGTCCCGTCGGATTCGCGTTCGTGGAGTTGGTCGGGGAACAACCGCACCTGGACGAGCTGGACGTCCATCCGGATCACGGGCGAAGGGGGCTGGGAGCGGCCTTGGTGCGCGAAGTCATCGCCTGGGCCCGGGCGGCGGGCTATCGGAGTTTGACGCTCACGACATTCAAAGCAGTTCCGTGGAACGCGCCCTATTACACGCGACTGGGCTTCCGCGTGCTGGAACCCGCAGTCTATTCCCCGGAACTCGAGCGCCTGGTGCGAAGCGAGGCCCGACGCGGTCTCGATCCCGACCACCGCGTCGTGATGCTCTACGCGATCGACCCCTGACGTCCGCCGTTCAGGCGAAATCCGCGTCGCTGAATTTGGCCAGACGTTCGATCCACCATTTTGGCGCTTGGGACATCAAGGTGTTGAGGTCCCAATAGTCCCGCCAGAGCGCGATCTTTCCGGCGCGAATTTCGTGCACTGTGACGAAGTGGTTCGTGATCTTCTCGCCGGTTTCGAAGTGCCAGGTTTCCGTGTGTTCGACGATCACCTGGTCCCCTTCGGCCACCAGCCGGTGAACGTCGTGTTCGAAACGCACGACCGGATCGAGACCCAAGCGCAATCGCTTCACGACATTGGTGGGGCCCACGGCGCCGGCATCCGGCGTGGGGACATCTTCGTACAACCCGTCGTCCGCCATGCAGGCCGCGACGCCGTCGAAATCCTTCTGGTACAGGCAGTTCCACAGGGTGCTGACCAGGCGTTTGTTGTCTTCGATGCTCACGTGGGTCCTCCGGCTCGTCAGGGCTGCGCACAATCTATCCCAGAAACCCCCGCATGCGACCTTTGGTACGCTTTCGCCATGGACACGACGATTCCGCTCTGGGCCCTCGCGGCCCTCCTGGTGCTCTTGGGAATTGGCGGTCTGGTGCTTCCCGCACTGCCCGGTGCCCCGATCCTGTTTGGGGGGCTGGTGTTGGCCGCCTGGGCCGAAGATTTCGCGTACGTCGGTTGGGGGTGGTTGTCGCTGATCGGCGGATTGGCGGTCCTCACCTACGTGGTGGACTTCGCCGCCACGGCCCTGGGAGCCAAACGATTCGGGGCAAGTCGGCGGGCGGTGATCGGTGCCACCGTGGGGGCCATCGTTGGCATCTTCTTCGGAATTCCCGGAATCCTGCTCGGCCCCTTCCTCGGCGCAGTGTTGGGTGAACTCTCCGCACAGCGAACGCTTCCCGAGGCGGGCCGAGCCGGTCTGGGTGCTGCGCTCGGATTGGCGGCGGGCATCGCGGTGAAGTTGACGTTGGCCTTCGCCATGGTGGGTGTGTTTGCGCTCGTGCGCTTCTTCTAGTTTTCTCGCCCGGAGACCTGTACCTCCAGAAAAGGAGATGCTTTGGAGTTTCTCATCAAAGTCGTCGTTTCCGCGTTGGTGATCAGCTTCTCTTCCTGGCTCGCCGGGCGTTCTCCTTCGGCCGCGGGGTTTCTGGTCGCCATGCCCGTGGCCACGTTGCTCGTGCTCCCCATGGCGCAGATCGAACACGGTCAGAACGAGAAGACGATCGAGCTGGCGCGCAGCATCCTGATCGCGATTCCGGTGACGTTGGGGTTCTTCTTGCCGTTCTTGTTGGCAGACCGATTCGGGCTTTCCTTCTGGCCCGCCTACGCGGCGGGTTGTGTGTTGCTCCCCATTGGATACCTGGTGCACCGCGGAATCACGGCGCTTTGGTTCGGGGGGGCCTAGATGTCTCAGGACGAAGTTCGCATCGCGAAATCCGAGGAAGAGATTCTTGCGTGCTTCCCCGTGGTATCGGAATTGCGCACCCACCTCTCCAAGGAGGCGTTCGTCGACCGCGTGCGGTTGCAGGAGCGCGAGGGCTATCGGCTCGCGTACTTGAGCGGAACGTCGGGGCCCGTGGCGGCGGCGGGGTTTCGGATTCTGGAGAATCTCGCACTCGGTCGCGTCTTCTACGTCGATGATCTCGTCACCCTCGATCGAGAGCGCTCGCGCGGACACGGTCGCAGGCTGCTCGCGTGGCTGCACGCGCGCGCACAGGATGCGGGCTGCGACGCCTTCGAGCTGGACTCGGGAACCCACCGCAAGGACGCCCATCGCTTCTACGAGCGGGAGGGCATGTCGATCGTGTCCTACCGCTTCGCCAAGGGCGCGAGAAAAACGCCCAAAGGGTGAGCCCATGCCCGTCGACGTCAGCGCTGTGGACCATCTCTACGTCGCGGTTCGCGACCTGGAGCGCTCGCAGGCGTTCTACGATCCCGTCATGCGCGTATTGGATTTCCGAAAGCTCGCGCGTCCCCTCGCCGGGGGCGATCTCCACGTTCACTATTTCAATCGCGTTCTCCAATATACGTTGCGCCCGGCCAGGGAAGGCGCACCCGACCACGACGCCTACGCACCCGGTCTCCATCATCTGTGCTTCCGCGTGGCCGATCGCGCGAGCGTGGACCGCGTCGCGACGGAACTGGGCGCGGCCGGTATCGAGGCCGCTCCACCGCGACTCTATCCCGAATACCACGAAGACTACTACGCGACGTTCCTCACGGATCCGGATGGAATCCGCCTGGAGGTCGTGAATCATCTCGCGATGCGGCGCCAGACCGTGGAGTTCTGGGACCGCATCCCACCCCTGGAAGCGTGACCCAGCGAGGTCACCCAACGCCGCAAGCGGTTCTTCGCCGCGAGCGTATCTTCGCCGCGAGCGTATCTTCGCCGCGTATCCTCGCCGTTCAAGTGCGATCCGGAAGAAGGGTGTGGGTCTGTCCCGAACGAAGGGCTTCCCGCCAGGCGCCGAGGGCAAGACGCGCGTGCGCGGGGAAGGCGAGCTTTTCCGGCAGTGTCGTGGGTTCGAACCATTCGACAGCCGCGGTTTCGACCGGGTCCACGGCACTCGCGGTTCCGCCCAGGGGAACTGCGTGGTAGTAGACGTTCAGGGTGAGTTCGGGCTGCACCGCATAGGCGGGCGTGGTGTATTGGTCGATCCAAAGGCCCAGGATTCCCGTCAACTGAATTTCGAGCCCGGTTTCTTCGGCGGTTTCGCGTACGGCGGTGTCGGCCGGGTGCTCGTCGGCCTCGCAGAATCCACCGGGAATGTCCCAATGGTCCAACCACGGTTCGTTGGCGCGTCGGATCAGCAGCAGGCGTCCGTGTTCGACCACCAACGCACCCGCGCAGGGCTTGGCGTTTCTCCACAGGGGGGTTTGGCAAGCGAGGCAGGGCGTCGGTAGCGGGCGGACGACGCGGGCTCCACAAGCCGGACAATGCATAGGATTCCTCGATGTCGGTTCGGGGCTCCCGACGGCTAGATGAGATCGGTACAGTGCTGGGATGACGGTTAGCGAATCCCCGGCCCGCATCCCCGCAATTCCCTGGGATTCCATCGAGACGCTTTTCCTCGACGCGGGCAACACCTTGATCTCGGTCGATTTCGATTGGGTGTCCGACGTGCTGATCGAACGCGGCTACCCGTGCAGTCCCGTGACACTCGAGCGCGCGGAAGCCGCGGCGCGGCCCGCGGTGTCGCATTGGATCGCCGGCCGCTCCACCGAGGGCATGGATTCGTTCAGCTACTACCTGACGCAGGTGCTCGGGAAACTGGATTCCCTGGCATCGCTGGGCGCAGATAGATTGACCGCGCTCGCGGCGGATCTCGCACCGACACTTCGCAGCCCGGGTCAGGCCGACCGACTTTGGTCCCGCGTCATGCCCGGGGTACCCGAAGCATTGACGGCATTGCGGGGTTTCGGATTCAAACTTGTCGTCGTCAGCAATTCCGACGGAAGTGTCGAGCGCGGGTTGACCGCGGTGGGGTTGCGCGGGCACCTCGACGCGGTCGTGGATTCGGCGCGGGTGGGTGCCGAGAAACCCGATCCCCGTATCTTCGAAGCCGCCCTTGCGAGCGCGGGAACGCCGCCCGACCGCGCCCTGCACGTGGGAGATCTGTTTCACGCGGACGTGCTGGGGGCTCGGGCTGCGGGGGTGCACGCGGTGCTGCTGGATCCCTTCGACGATTGGGGGGATGTCGGGTGCGAACGCGTCGAGAATCTTTCCCGGCTGGTAGAGCGGTTTTCCCATTCCCGAGGTGTTTGATGGAGGTTCTGGGACTCGACCACGTCGATCTCACGGTGTCGGATTTGGAGCGCGCCAAAGCGTTCTACGGGACGGTGTTCGAAGCCCTGGGTTTTCGGCGCGTACCCCACGT
The DNA here is from genome assembly GCA_029261875.1 of Deltaproteobacteria bacterium. Taxonomy (GTDB): domain Bacteria; phylum Myxococcota_A; class UBA9160; order UBA9160; family JAJDAL01; genus JAJDAL01. Next base: position 187,156 of record JAJDAL010000040.1, on the reverse strand, counting down.
CGAGTACGTGGCCTGGGCGAATGCGAAACTCGCGATCGGTCTGCGCACGGCGTCCGATGCCGAGCGCAAAACGCCTTTCGACCGGTTCCGTCCGGGCCTGCACCATTTGGCCTTTCGTGCGCTCTCGCGCGCGGATGTCGACGCGTTCCACGCGTTTCTCGTGCAGCACGAGATTCCCGTACTGGACCCGCCCGCGGAGTATCCCGAGTACGGAGAGGACTACTACGCGGTTTTCTTTGCGGACCCTGACGGGATGAAGCTCGAACTGGTGCATTTCCCCTGGGGTTTCTGGCGCAAGGCGCAGCTCGAAGGAGAGGACCCGCGACCGCGCTGTGCGGCCTCCTGATGCAACGCGAGACCTTCACCTAGCTACGAACGAAGTTCTTGGCGAGCGGCTTCGAGGGACGCGTTCATGCGCGCCAAGGTTTCGCCGCGCACGCGTTGCAATGTGGCGATGTAGGCGGCGTCGGGTAAGGCGGCCAGACCGCGGGCCCGTTCGACCACCTGGGTACGCAGGGTCTGTGCGGGCGCGGTCGCGTCGAGGAAGCCCACCCCGATGGCTTCCCGCGGGTCGAACAGTTGGCCGAGGAGCGTTGCGGCTTGTAGGAAGCGCGGCGAGAGTCGGTCGCGAGCGAGCTGCAGCGGGATCTCGGGCAATGGCATTCCGCGCGCTACTTCGGGAAAGCCGATGCGATAGGACCCTTCGCTGCCTACGCGCTGGTCGGCGACGAGGAGCAACATGGCACCGGCCGCGACCGCGTGGCCCGTTGCGCCCGCGACGACGCGCAAGGGACTGGCGTAGAGGGCAGACAGAACCTGTCCCATCTCGAGCAGAAGCTCCTGCGCTTCGCGCCCGCCAGCCGCGAGGACCGCGAGGTCGAGGCCAGCGGAGAGCGCGCCCGGGCGTCCGAGTAGCGCGAGGGATCGCACGTGTTCGTCGCGCTCGGCTTCTCGGATACTTTCGCCCAGAAGGCGCAAGCTTCCGAGGTCCAACACATTGAGCTTTCCGAGATCGAGTTCGAGAACTCGAACGGGCCCTTCGGTGGTTTGGCGCAGCGGGCCGGACGGCATGAAGCCATGATACCATTGCGGCCCATGGCGGAAGAAACCCACAACCGACCCCTGCGCGGTCGCTTTCACGCTTGGTTCCTGCGCTCGACCCAAGAACTGATGAACCGGCTGCACGACGAACGCAAGCGGAGTTTCTTCGCATCGCTTCCAAGCTCGGTCGTCGAATTGGGACCGGGGACCGGCGCGAACTTTGCCTACTACCCGCGCGGAACACAGGTCATCGCGATCGAGCCCAATGAACGGATGTGGCCCGATCTGCGTGCGCGTGCACAAGAGTTCGGCATCGAACTCGAGCTTCGCGGGTTGCGGGGCGAAAACATCGATCTGGCCTCCGGCAGCGCAGAGATCGTGGTCTGCACACTGGTTCTGTGCTCCGTCGACGAACCCAAACGCGTGGTGGATGAAGCCTTGCGCATTCTGCGCCCGGGTGGACGCTTCGTCTTCATCGAGCATGTGGCGGCGCCCGTTGGCTCCGTGCTGCGGGCGGTTCAGAATGGAATGGCGCGTCCCTGGAGCTGGCTCTTCGAGGGGTGCTGTCCCAACCGCGAAACGGTCTCCGTATTGAATTCCGCGGGGTTTTCCTCCATCGAGGTCGAACGCTTCGAGGTCCGCTCGCTCTTCATGCACGTCTCGCCCCACGCCGCGGGGATGGCGATCAAATAGCGCCCGGCCGGGTTTCAGCTCGATCCCGACTCCGCCGATAAAGGGTTAGCCGCGGATCCCTCCCCATGCCGCACGGAAGGGAGTGCACGATGGAGAATCCCCGCGCAGGTTTGCGCCCTTGGATATCGGGTTTTCTCGCCCTGGGATTCAGCTTGCTGGGCAGCGGGTCCGCGATCGCCACGGATTCCTGTCAGGATGCGAAACAGCGCTTCCGCGCGGATACCTTCCGCTTCCAGTCCGCCGCCTCGGTGGTGCATGCCATCTCGCGTTTCCAATTGCGGGGCGATGCGGGCGTCGTGACGACGGACGTGGTTTCCGATGTCACCGTGAATTCCCGGGGCTGGCCGGTGATCGATCCCGCGGTCGACGGCCAACGCACACCCAAGGAACTCTTTTCTACCTTGAGCAAGCAGCCGGTTTTCGACGGCTGGAAGGTGCGCTTCGACGCCCGCCGCAGTGTCGCGGAATACAGCCTCGAATGTCCGGAGTCCGGGCGCCAGCTCGTGTGGCGCTACGACGGGCGCGGACCCGGCTGCGAAGTCCGAGACGGCGCCGGAGCCCCCTACTGCCCCTAGTCGGGCTCGCCGGGGTCTTCGCCCCTGCTTCCACGCCATCGGACCGAAGGCTTCGTCGGGGCGGAGAAGCGTTGTAAGCTTCTGCCATGCGTATTCGCCAAGTCGCCTTGATCGCCCAGGACCTCGAGAAGACGATCCAGCAAGTCCAAGAATCTCTCGGCATCGCGGTTTCCTTCCGGGACCCGGGCGTCGAAGTGTTCGGGCTCGCGAACGCCGTGTTTCCCATCGGGGAGACCTTTCTCGAAGTCGTATCGCCCGAAACCGAGGACAGCGCGGGCCGCCGCTACCTGGACCGACGCGGTGGGGACAGTGGCTACATGGTCATGTTGCAAACCGAGGATCTGGCCGCCGATCGAACGCGAGTCGCCGCAGCGGAATTCCGGGTGGCCTGGGAGGTCGCCCTCGACGATGCCGCGGCGATTCACCTGCACCCGAAGGATACGGGGGGCGCGATTCTGTCCTTCGATCAAATGGCCGAGCGTTCCGCATGGCGTTGGGCGGGACCCGATTGGCGCAGTCACATGCGTACGGATCGCGTTTGTGAAATCGTGGGTGTCGATCTCGAAGCCGCGAAACCCGAGGTCCTGGCACAACGTTGGTCGAGGGCCCTGGGGATTCCCGTGCTCAACGTGTCGGACAAACTCGAGATTCCCCTGGCAGGCGGCGTTTTGCGTTTCGAACACGGCGCGAGCGACGAGGGCGCCATTCGCGCGGTTGAATTGCGGGTTGCCGATCCGCGCGCGTGGCGGGATGTCGAGATCTGCGGCGTGGCGTTTCGTTCCGCCCATTCAGCCGATTCCCCCTAGGAGAAGTTTACCGTGAAACAATTTCGCGATCGCGTTGCGGTCGTCACCGGTGCCGGAAGCGGGATTGGCCGCGCGGTCAGCCTGGCGTTGGCGCACAAAGGCTGCCATCTGGCTTTGGTCGATCTCAACGAGGTGGAACTGGCGGAAACCGCGGATCTCGTCCGCGCGCTGCCCGCGAAAGTGTCGACGCACGCGGTCGATGTTTCGGATCGCGAGCGCATGCGCGCGCTGCCCGCTGCGGTGTTGGCGGAGCATGGCGCCGTCCATATCTTGATCAACAACGCGGGGGTGGATGTCGACGGGTTGTTCGATGCGGTCAGCGTCGAAGACCTCGAATGGTTGCTGGGAATCAACCTGATGGGGGTCCTGTACGGTTGCAAGTTCTTCCTCCCCCACCTGAAGGCGGCGGAGGAAGCCCACATCGTCAACATTTCGAGTCTCTTCGGACTGGTGGGCATGCCGGAACACGCCGCGTATTCGGCGGCGAAGTTCGCGGTGCGAGGCTTCAGTGAAGCGTTGTGGACCGAGGTCATCGACGACCATGTGGGCGTGACGTCCGTGCACCCGGGAGGCGTGAAGACCAACATCGTCCGCCGATCCCGCGCGACGTCTTCGGAAGTCCACCAGGACCGAATCGAGCGATTCGACAAGATCGCGCGAATGTCGCCCGAAGGAGCGGCGGAGCAGATCGTCGGCGCCATCGAGAAGAATCGTCTGCGAATCCGAATCTGTCGGGAGACCTACCTGGTCGATTGGCTGAAGCGTCTGTTCCCCGTGGCGACCCAGCGTCTCCTGTTGCGGCTCTATCGACCGGGTCGCGCCCGTTAGGAAGGTGACGGTGAGGTGGCACGCGCCGCGTAGCTAGTTCTTGGGGGTTCCGCCGCGGGCCAGGCAGTCCGCGCGCTGCATGAATTGCGATCCTCCGTCCAGGTCACAGCTCACGATCTTGTCTTCCGGTGCCTTTTGCGCGTTCAGGTCTTTGGCCGAGAGCGTGCGCGAATCCTTCCACCATTGCTTGGATTGGGCGCGCTGGTGGGCCAGCGTTCTTTCGGCCTCTGCGCTTTCGTACGGCACGGGTTCTGCGGTTTCCGCCGGGGGGGGCGACGGAATCTTGTTCATCTTCTCCCAGCCCTTGTCGAGTTCGTCGATTGCGTAGCAACCGAGATGAGCGCAAGCGGCAACTCCGATGAGGATGCGGCGTATTCGAAGCATGCGCTCCTTATCGTCCCATTCGCGTCCCCAATGAACCCCCGCGATCCTGTGATAGCCTGCTCGAAACCTTCTAACGCGAGGATGAGCCGTGTCCTACATCAATCCCAGCCCGGAGCAACTCACCGCCCTGGCCGCCCAGGCGGATCGCGAAGGTCCGGTCGTGATGATCAATCTGCTGCGATATCGCGAGCAGGCGGAATACCCCGAAGGCGCGCCATTTCCTCCCTGTACCGGTCGTGAGGCCTACGCGCGCTATTCCGAGGTGGCGCTTCAGAAAGTGTCCGAAGCCGGCGGCCGCCCGATCTGGCTCGGGCAGGTGCAATTGAACGTCATCGCGCCGGACGCGGAAGTCTGGGACGACGCGGTTCTGGTCGAGTATCCGTCGCGACGGTCGTTTCTCGAGATGGTCGCGAAACCCGACTACCAGGCCTCGTCGGTGCACCGCACGGCGGCGCTGGCGGATTCCCGGCTGATCCTCACCCAAGGGCAAGCGCTTCCCGGTATGACGGAGTAACCCACGTGCCCGACATGCTCGTGCGACTCTACGATCTGCCCCCCGCGGAACCGGCCCTGCATGGGGTTCGGGATCAGGGCATCGAGGTACGGGCCGCGCGCTCGCCGGAGAAAGACCGCGTGATCGAATGGGTCGAAAGGCACTTCTCGCCCTGGCGTCCCGAGGTCGAGGCTGCGTTCGCGAATCTCCCCGTGAGTTGTTTCGTTGCGATCCGCGCGGGGGAGCTGCTTGGAATTGCGTGCTACGACGCAACCTGCCCCAACTACTTTGGGCCCACGGGCGTGATGGAGTCCGAACGCGGTAAGGGGATTGGCAAAGCGCTGCTGCTCGCCACGCTGCACACGCAACGCGCCCAGGGCTATGCGTACGCGATCATCGGTTCGGTGGGTCCGGCGGACTATTACAAGAAAGCCGTGGACGCGCAGGTGATCGCGGGATCGGACCCGGGTATTTACGGCGGCTTGCTGGGTCGCGCGCCATCGGAGTAGTTCCGGCGGCCCGCTAGGGCTTCGCGATGGAGTGCGCCGTGGGGAGGTGGGCCAAGTCGTAGTCGATCATCTTGTCTACGTCGAACAAGAAGCGCCCCGAAAAACAGCGCCGCTGGATGACGAGGGGGACCCACAGGTAATCGTCTTCCCACATTTCTGCGTAGGGAATCTGGTCGAGGGGGAACCAAAGCGGCGCCGCTTCTTCGGTTTCCGTGGGCTCTCCGCGGAAATCCTCCGCGCGATACACGAACACGTGGGTGGTGTAGCCATCGACGAAATGGAAGCGGTTCTCCCCCAGGAGTTCGATGGAAGTCGGCGTGATGTGGAGTTCCTCTTGGATTTCCCGCATGGCGCATTGCTCGACGCTTTCACCGGGTTCGATGCGGCCGCCGGGCCCGTTGATCTTGCCTGCACCCAACCCCCGCTTCTTGCGGATTAACAGCACCTGATCGTCCCGCACCACGAAAACGAGCGACGCCGCGCGCGCTTGCCAGTTGTCCCAATCGATATCCGAGAGTTGCTGCGGAGGACGCGATTCCATGCTTGATCTATTCTCGCACGAACCATGTCCGCCAGCCATTTCGCAATCGAAACGCCGCGACTGCGCATTCGTCCCTGGCACAGCGCGGACCTTCCGGTGTTTCGCGGCCTGGTCACGGACCCAAAGGTCATGCGCTACATCGGGCAAGGCGTCGCCTGGACCGAAGAGACCATCGACGGTTTCATGGCCCGCCAGCGCGAACATCTCGAACGAGTAGGCTTCTGTCTGGGCGCCATCGAAGTTCGCGGCGATTCGCGCGTGGTCGGGTTGGCGGGTCTGCAACCCCTGGGGACGACGTCGGACGTGGAGATCGGTTGGTGGTTGACGCCCGCGGCCTGGGGGAACGGTTACGCGACGGAAGCGGGTCGCGGCAGCGCCGAATTCGCCTTCGAGAAAGGTGCGTTGTCGAGTGTCGTCGCCATCACGCACCCCGAGAATCTTCGCTCGCAAGCGGTGATGCGGCGTCTCGGCATGACCTTCGAACGCGCGGCGACCGGTCGGGATCTGGGTTTGCGGGTTCCCGACGTACCTATCGTGCTGTATCGGTTGAGCCCCTAGGCGTTGCGAAAGCGCTGCGGCCCGAAACCAGGGGGAGGTCGAGATAGGTGCGAATCCCGGCCGGCGCGTCGCAGACGTAGGGCACGGCGTTGACGCAATGCATCGCGGTCGCAAACAGGCCGGGATTGCGATCGAGATTCTTTCCCAATTCCGGTGGATGCATTCCGTGGAGCGTGACTTCCAGGGGCGGGTCCGCGTCGAAACCGATTTCGAAGCGCTCGCCACCGAGTTGCCACGCGGGGTCGAAATCCGACTCGCCCATGAACCAATTCACGCGTGCGGTGATGACCGGTTCTCCGCGGTGGGTTCCCTGCCAGGTGAGCCGCTGGGCCGCTACGGTTCCCGGTTCCACGCGCCCGGTGGGAGATTCGATGGGCGCCGTGGCGAGCGCCATTTCATGGGTGGCGCGTTTTTGGGGGTCGAGGGGAAGCCCGAGGCCCGCCGCGAGCAGGTCGATCGCTTCGCCGAACCCCTTTCCCAACATCCCCAGCATGGGGCTCGCGGAAGCTTGTTCCGGCGATTTCCCGAACAGCATGATTTCGCGAACGACGAACTCCGCCGCGTAGTTGCGGATGTCCGAGAACTCTTCAGCGCGCACGTGGCGAATGTTGCTGCAGAAGGCGGACAGGGTGAGGGGGATTCGTTCGGTGATGCCGCCCGGGTGGATTCCGGTTCCGTGTAGCGTGACGCCGCCTTTCTGGCACGCGGCTTCGACGTTCGAGACGCTCGCGTCCGAGAAGGGGAAGAACCAGCCCATGGGGGTGACGACATTCTTTCCGGACTCGAGCAACGCGACGACTTCGTCTGTTTGGGCCAGCAAAGGGCTGTAGATCACGCAATCCGCGTCGAGCTTGTGAATCTCTGCGGGGTCGCGCGTGGCGTGCACTCCGACGGGGGGCAATCCGCAGATTTCTCCGACGTCTTTTCCGTCCTTCTCCGGGCTGTGGACCCACGCGCCCACCAATTCGAGATCCGGATGGGCGAGCACGCCTTCCACGGCGGCGCGCCCCACATGACCGGTTGCCCATTGGATTACTCGATAGCGCATGCGATTCCTTTACTTGGGGTAGAGGATGAGTTGTGTGCAGCGAAACAATGCGAGGCGTTTTCCGGACTCGGTGTGCGTTACCGAAGCGTCCCACACCTGGGTCGTCTTGCCGCCGTGCACGCGTTGCGCTTCGCAAATCAATTCGCCCGAACGGGCGGTCGAGATCAAGTTGGTCTTGAGTTCGATGGTGGTGAAACTGGCGCCTTCGGGCACGCTGGCAAACGTACCGCTGGCGCAACACATGTCCGCCATGGCGATGATGACCGATGCCTGCAGGAATCCGTTGGGTGCGATGTGTTCCGGGCGAATCTCCATCCGCGCACGGGATGCCTCACCGGCTTCGAGGGTTTCGTAGCCCACGTATTCCGCGAGCGTCTTGGGCCAACCGGAGCGTTCGTGCGCCATGGTTCGCGATGCTAGCCGAATCGCCGGATTCGCCCGAACCGATCGGTTCCCGCCGCCAAACCCGGCTAGACTGGGAGCATGCCTTCCGGACGTCCTCTGCGCCAAAGACCGTTGGATTTCGCGCTGGTGATCTTCTTCGGAATCGCAATTCCCTACGGGTTCTTGTTCAGCCTGCCCGAGGGACTGGGCGTGCCGGTTTCCGCCGACAGCCCGTGGCCCCCGCTGCGTTGGCTCTACGGTTGGGCGGTGGCGCGGGAGCCCGCCCACCTCGACCCGCCGGTCTGGCTCCTGGCCAATTGTCTCTACGACGGCCTGGTTCAAGCGCCGTTTCTCGTTTTCCTCGTCTACGCATTCGCGCGCAGCCGCGAATGGATCCGCATTCCCGGACTCCTGTATGCCGGATCGGCGGTTACGAATATGGGGTTCTATTTCTTTCAGACCTTCCTGGGCGCGCACCCCCCAACGGATCTCGTGGTCTACATCCCCATGAACCTACCCTGGTTGATCGCACCGGCGATTCTCGCGCTTCGCTTGCGCGCCGCCCCGGTGTTCCGCGATGGCTGATTTCACGATCCGGTGCGCGGATTTCGAGAACGCCGAACACGCCCGGGCCGTGGTGGATCTCGTCGATTCCTATGCGCGCAATCCGGCGGACGGAGCGCCGGGTCTGGCAAAGGACGTGGCCCGCCGCTTGGCGCCGGCCCTGGCACGGCATCCGGGAGCATGGGTGTTCCTCGCATTCCGGGGACAGGAAGCCGTGGGGGTGGCGATCTGTTTCCAGGGCTTCTCGACGTTCTCTGCCAAGGGTTTGTTGAATATCCACGATCTGGTCGTGGCCGAGGGCTTTCGCGGTCAGGGTGTCGGGCGCGCACTTCTCGACCGGGTGGAACGCAAGGCGCGGGAGCTGGGCTTCTGTAAGCTCACGCTCGAAGTGGAAGAGTCCAATCAAGACGCCCGCAACCTGTATCGACGCGTGGGTTTTCGCGGTCCGGATTCCGGAAAAATGTACTTCCTCAGCAAGGCGCTATGAATCGCCTGCTCCGAATCCTCGCCGTTCTCCTGTGCACTGCTGCTACGGCCACGGCGGAGGAGGGTTCCCTGCGGGTGGCGGGGACCCACGTCGCGTTGATCCCCCCGCCCGGCTTTTCGGTCGCGCGCGATTTTCCGGGGTTCGAAAACGCGGCGGTCGCGTCCTCCATCCTGGTGACGGAAATTCCCGGCCCCTTCGAACGGGTGCTCGCCGGATTGACTCAGGAGGGTCTGGCACAGCGCGGCATGCAACTTCTGGAGGCCAAGCGAGCCAAGATCGACGGGCGCGACGCGTTGCTGTTGCACGTGGCCCAAGAGGTCGATGGCGCACGCTTCAACAAGTGGATCGTGGCGCTGGGAGAAGACCAGGTTTCCATCATGGTGCTCGCCACGCATCCGTCTTCGAAAAGCGAAGACCTTTCGCTTCCCATGAAGCGTGCGGTCTTGTCGACGCGTTGGACGCCCGGGCTGGAACTCGATCCTTTCGACGGGTTGCGTTTTCGGGTCGCAGAGACCGAAGACCTGAAGATTGCGGGTCGGATGTCCAACATGCTGATGCTCGGCAAGGCGGGGGCCGAGGCGGTCGGCCCCGCGGACCCGCTCGTCGTCGTGGGCCCTTCGCTCGCCCCAGTCGATCTGTCGGACCTCGCAGCGTTCGCGCGCGCGCGCTTGCTCCAGACCGCGCAGGTGTCGGATGTCGAAGAGATCGAGGGAGCCCTGCTCATCGTCGACGGGCTCAACGCCTACGAGTTGACCGCGCGCGCGAGAGAGTCGGGAAGTGGCACGCGGCTGCGCGTCTACCAGGTTCTGATTGCGGAGCGGTCTCGGTATTATCTCCTGCAAGGCCTGGTCGGCGCCCGGGACGAAAAGCGCTACGTCCCCCAGTTCCGAGAGATCGCGCGCAGCTTCGAGCGCGTTTCGCACGAGGAGGCAACCCAATGAGAACCGAGGTGGTGATCGGGGCCGTCGTCGCTTGTCTGATCGGATGCGCGATCTCGACATCGGCCGAGGACGGAGTTCCGGCAGCGCCGCTCGGAGTCGGAGATACGCTGGGAGCGATTTCACTGGAGGACCAGTTCGGCGAGAAACGGTCGGTCGACGATTCGGTGAAAGGGATCTTCTTTACGCGCGACATGGACGCGGGCGATGCCATCAAGGCCAGTTTGGCGAAAGACGGCCAGTCGCGATTGGACGACGCCCGGAGTCTCTATGTTGCCGACGTGAGCCGCATGCCGGCCCTGATTCGCCGCATGTTCGCAGAGCCCGCCATGCGCAAACGCGGCTACGCGATGTTGCTCGACCGCAGCGGGGAGGTGACTTCGGATTTTCCGGGTGAAGATGGGAACGTGACGCTTCTGACCCTCGAATCGCGACGCATTGCGAAGATCGAATTCCTGGCGGGCGAATCCGCGGTGACCTCCGCCCTGGCCGCATTGGCGCAAGGGAAACCCGAAGGCGCGGACGGGGCCGACTAAGGCCGCGCGGACGCGCAGCGCTATGGTTCGTCTGGAAGGAGGGCGCGATGCCTGGATTCGTCGTGCGTACACTCATCAACGCCCTGGGCCTCTGGATTGCCGCCAGCCTGCTCGAGGGCATTTTCATTCAGGGTACCTGGAACCTGCTTGCTGCGGCGATTCTACTGGGGATCGTCAACGCCATCGTGCGCCCGATTCTGGTCGTCCTCACGTTTCCCATCACGGTGGTGACCTTGGGCCTGTTTCTCCTGGTCGTGAATGCGGGAATGGTGGGATTGGTGGCGCGGCTGCTCGATGGCTTCGACGTCGACGGGTTCGCAACCGCACTGCTGTGTGCGGTGATCGTGAGCGTGACGAGCTGGTTTGCCTCCTGGTACATCGGTCCCAAGGGGCGCGTCGAAGTCGTGGTGGTTCGCCGTTAGCTCGCCGCAGGGGCACCCATTGACCGCACTCTCTCCGCGTATGACCCAATCTGCCTGGTCGCTGATTCGAACAGCGGTGGGGGGACCCGAACAACTGCGGGGCAAAGCTGCGCGCTTCGGTCGGACGCTTCGCCTCTACGTCGACGGGAAGGAGATCGAACGGCGTCTTTCTGTACTGGAAGCGAAGGGTTGGGTGGAGCGGCGGCCGAATCGTTGGCAGCTGTTGTTCGGCGGGGTGGACATGCTTCGCTTCGTGATCGAGCCCGCGGCCCGCGACTACTACGCCCAGAAGGGGATCTCGTTCGGGTTCCACCAACTGCTGCGCGTGCTCGACGACCCGGTTTCCATGTTGGATCCCACGGGGTTTCTCTCCGACCGCGACACGATCGTGGGGCATCTCATGCAGGTCGTGCATCTGAATCCCATCTACGACCTGCAACTCATGGAGGTCTTCCCGAACGGGCTCGAAGACCTGGAGCAGCAGGTTCTCTCGATGGTGGAGGGAACGCATCCGAGGCGGCAGACGATTGGTGCCATCGTCGAAGACCCGGAGTATCACAGCCGGCTTCTCGATTACGTGCGGCGCTACCGGGCCGATCCCGACGCCGCGCCTCCGGTGCGCCAAGAGCAGTCGCTGCGAGTGGATGAGCGGTTTCGACGGGCGGAACAGACCTTCGCGACCTTGCCGGGGTTCCTTCGCTATTGCGGTGCGCTTCCGACGCGCTTCGGTCCGCTTCTGCGCCGCTATCGACGTGTCCAAGATTTCCCCATCGATTGCTAGACTCGCTTCGTGGGGGAGAATCCGAGAGTCGCGGTAGCGACCGCGTGGTGGGTGGTGTGCGCGCTGATTTTGGTCGGCGCGGCGGGTGCGCAGGCCGGTCTGCGGGTCGAAGAGCCTCGGCTCGCGATCCATCGAAGCCGGGTCGGGAACGCCGCCATCGATTTCCAAGTTTCGAAAATTCTCCTCTTTCTGCCCGAGCTCCCCAGCACACCCCGCGTTTCCGTTCGAGGAGGCGAGTTCATCCTCAAAGAACAGCTGGAGGCGGGTGGAACGCGGACCCTTCACCTGGATGCGCTCGCATTTTCGTTGTTCCCCAGGGACTCCGAAGGCGTCGCGGATTTTCGCACGTCCGGAGTTCTCGTCAGTGAGCGGAGCCGCGGTACCTTCGCGCTCGATGGTCGCTCGGTTTCATCGGAGGATGGAACGTCTCGCATCGATGGAGAGTTCCGCGGTACCGATCTCGATTTGGCGCCGTTGTTGTTGCGCTTGAGTTGGATTCGCGAACTCGAGGGATTGGCGAATCTGACGCTTTCGATTCAAGGCTCGGGCGCCCTGGGCTTCAGTGGCAAGGGTGTCTTGGATTTTCCCACGACGCGCCTGAACCTGGCGGGGATCGAGATCGAAGGCCACGGTGACCTCGATGCCGAATACTCCCTGCGCGACCGGAAATTTTCCCTCCACAACGCGGTGGTAAACGCGGATCGCGCGCGTTTCGCGGGACACCAAACGCAGCAGCTGAGTACGACCTTCGATTTCATCGACAAGGAATTCATCGCATCCGACCTCCGCTTCGATGCCCATGGTGGGAAATGGGTGCAGCGCGGGCGAATCGGGGTGTCGCCGCCCGCGCGTTTCGAGGTGGATACACAGGTGTCGGGCGCTTCGATTTCTCGAATTGCCACAGCGATTGCACCCGCGTCCAACGTCAGCGACGAATTCGGCGCGCTCAACGGCGCAGCCCGCCTGAGCGGAATCTGGGATCGGGAACCCGGATGGTCGCGATCGATAACCGGAGAAGGAGTGCTCGAGGTCCTCGGTGGCCAGTTGCGCTCGTTCCAGTTATTTCGTTCGGCACTCGGGGCACTCGCTGGACGCTTTCCCCGGATCGTTCCGGCATCGGTGGATTTCTCGGAAACGAAACCCACCCAGATCCACCGGGTTTTTCAGACCTTTCGAATGGAAGAGGCCGCGGTTTGGAGCGACAACATCGTGGCGGTCGCCGACGACTACGCGGTGACGGGGTCCGGCCGCGTGGGGCTCGATGGAGAGCTTGGTCTCGACATCCGCGTCACCTTCACCGAGCAAGGCTTCGGGAAGATGTTTGGTGTCACGAAGATTCCCCTCCCCGCGCGCGTCATCGACATCCTGCCTCCTTTACCCGCGCACGTGTCCGGCAAGCTGACGGACCCGGCGGTTGCGATGGATTTGACCCAGATTCGTCCGGCTGCCTTCGATGCGCTTTTCGGGAACGTGCGCGGAGCCACGGGAATGCTGACCCGTCCCGCGAAGAGTCTGAAGGATGCGGCCGGGCGAGGACTTGGAAAGTTGGGGGAGGTCGTCGAGGGAGCGCTGGACGCTGACCGGGAAGAGGAGAATTGACGCTCGACTGTGCCGTTCATACACTCGCCAGCGACCCAAGGAAAGGCGGATCTGCGTGGAGGGAGTTTTCAAAGTCTGCCCTCGCTGCGGCGAGGAGTACCAACACACGGCACTGCGTTGCTCGGATTGCGACGTCGCGCTGGAAGCTCCCGGAGCAAGCCCGGTCGAGCCCGACGTCTTTCCGGACGTGGCCGAGCTGACCTGTCTCCGCGTTGCGGATCCGGGCTGGGTCGGGCGCCTTTCCGAGCGCCTCTCCCGTGAGGAACTCCCCCATCGCATCGAACCCGTCGGCGAAGCGGGTGCCCAGCGTTTCGGTCTGTTCGTGTTGCCGGCCGACGAAGCGCGTGCGAAAGCGATCGACGAAGAGCACCTGAAGAGCGAGATTCCCGAACTGCACGAAAGCGATGGCGAACCGGAGCCGGCCGGTGAGGGCTGTCCCGCGTGCGGCGATGCGGTTCCCGAAGCAGCGGGCGAGTGCCCCGGCTGTGGACTTGTCATTCTCTCCTGAAGTCTCCGCACCCAAGTCCGCATACTGGGGACCGTGGGCGACCCTGGGATTGACTGCTTGCGTCCTGTGCTTCTTCGGCGTCGTTCAATGGGGCGTCGCATTCCCGATCGCGATGTGGATGGGGGGCGACGTTGGAAGCCCCGAAGCCCAGGGGGTGTCGGAATCGCTCCAGAACGACGGCTTCCTGTTGGCGATTTCGACGCTGGTGACGTCGCCGCTGGGCGTCGCGGGGATCTGCTGCCTGGTACTCCTTCGGCGTGGCGCGACGCTCGGCGAGTATCTCGCGCTGCGACGTGTCTCGTTTGCGCAACTCGCAAAATGGGTGGCGCTGGTTCTGGTCTTTGCGCTCGCGTCGGATCTCCTCACCCTCTATCTCGGGCGTCCGATCGTTCCGGAATTCATGCGGGAGGTGTATGAGACGTCGCGGGTTCCGTTGCTCCTGTGGATTGCGATCGTGGTCGGAGCACCGGTTTTCGAAGAAGCCCTGTTCCGGGGCTTCGCCCACGCGGGATTGGCGCAATCTCGCGTGGGGGCAACCGGGACCGTGCTGATCACCGCCTCGACGTGGGCGGCAATTCATCTTCAGTATGATTTCTACGGAGTGGCTACGATCTTCGCCGTGGGTCTGTTGTTCGGGTGGGCGCGGGAGCGAACCGGTTCCCTCGTACCCTGCATCGCGATGCATGCGGCGATGAATCTCGTTGCAGCGATCGAAACGGCAATCATCCGCTAGTTGGCGAGGATACGCTTGCATGACAAAAAACATTGCGCGAACCACCCCGAACGCCCCCGAACCGGATCGCTGGGAATTCTTGCGCGACGTACTGGTGTTCCAGCTGAAGCTGGGTCTCGACGCGCTGCGGGATGTGCTCCTGAGTCCCGCTTCGATTCTGCTGGCGCTCTTCGGGCTGGTGGCAGATTCCGGGAATCCGGGTCGTCGGTTCTACCAGTTGCTTTGGCTGGGGCGCCGCAGCGAGCGTTGGATCGATTTGTTCGGGGCCGCGGATCGCATGCCTGAAATGAGCGGCTTGGATCAAAATGGCGAGGGCGGTGTCGACCAGTGGATGAGTCGCGTCGAACGCCTGATCGTGGAGCAGTACGAGCGCGGAGGAATGACCGCCCAGGCCAAGGAAGCGATCGATCGAGCCCTCGACGCCGTTCAACGGCCGGGTTCGGGGGCCACGGTGGCTCGCGTCGAGTCCCCGCAGGCTCGCGAAGACGGGGACTAGCGCGACAGTCCCGCCTCGGTGAGTCGCTCCTCCAGCAGCGGAATCCGGTCGTGGCCCCAGAATAACTCGTCGCGAAATACGAAGATCGGAACGCCGAAGATGTGATCCGATTCGGCCTCGTCGGCCAGAGTTTGAAGTTCCGTTCGACCCTCGCCAGTTCGGAACGCTTCGTATCCATCGCTCGAAGCGCCGAGTTCGTCGAACAGGGCCCCGATCTCCGCAGGGTCATCGATTTCCAGTTTGCGTTCGAAGAAGCGCGAGAAGACCTGCTCGGTGTACGGTCGAAACATTCCCGTGCGCTGGGCGTAGAGGGCACCGATCAGGGACGGAGACGAATCGTAGATCTTACGCGGGCCCTTGATGGGAAAGCCCCCGCGCCGGTTGGCCCAGCGCCGCGCGTCCATGTAGGAATAGCGGACCTTCCATTCCGAATAGACGCTTCGTTCCCCCTTGCCCTTGATCCGCAGTAGGGTGGGGATCCAGCGCACTTCCACCGCATAGCGGTTGGGGAGTTCGAAGGCGGGCCAGGCGGCGAGGAACGCGTAGGGGCTCTTGAAGTCGAAATACAGTTTCAAGCGCTCGGTTTCGGCCATTGAGGTTATTCTATCCGAATGCTTCGACGCTTGTTCCTACTCTCCCTTCCCCTGACCCTGGCGGTGGGCGCGGCCTTGGTGATTTTCGACGCCCCCTTGCGGACCGGGGCGTGTCCCAACGGAATCGTGTCCTTCGAATTGGCGGGCTCTGCGGACGATGCCGCCGCGATCATGGAATCGTGGGATCCCCGAGCTCGGATCTACGCCGGATTGGGCCTGGGAATCGACTATCTCTATCTGCTCGCCTATGGGACCTCGCTGGGCCTCGGGTGTCTTCTGCTCGGGGAGAGTCTCGGGCGCAAGCGTGCCGGGGCCACACGCCTGGGACGGTGGCTCGCCTACGGGATGGTGGGTGCGGCAAGCTTCGATGCCATCGAGAACTACGCGCTCATTCGGGTGTTGCTGGGATCGACGGGCGAGCTGTGGCCTCGCGTTGCTTGGGGTTTTGCCGTGCCGAAATTCGGTTTGGTAATCTTGGCTTTTCTATTTCTGATCGGTGGCGGAGTCTTGTGGCTCGTCGACCGCCGCAATCCTTAGGATCCAGTCATGTCGAAGCTTTTCTCCGGTGATCTATTCCTGCTCCACAATCCGAAATGTTCGAAGAGCCGCGCCACAAAGGCGTTGCTCGAGGAACGGGGTGCGGAGTTTCAGGTTCGTCTGTACCTCGACGATCCCCTCGATCGCGAAGAGCTCGAACAGCTGACGAAAGCGCTGGGACGCGCGCCGGGGCAATGGGTGCGCAAAGGGGAAGGCGCCTACAAAGAGGCCGGCCTCGGACCGGCCTCCGACGACGCCGCGATACGGCTCGCCATGTCGCGTCATCCGATTCTGATCGAGCGGCCGATCTTGGTTGCCGGCGAACGTGCGGCGGTGGGGCGTCCGCCTGAAGACGTATTGGTGCTGATCGATAAGTAGGAGGCCGCCTAGGCTTTGTCGGCGCCTTCTGTGGCTTCTTCTGCAACTTCTTCCGGCTCGGGAACACGGGTCCAGTTGCGCTCGAGAAACCACTGCAGAGCGTCTTCCCGGGTTGCATTCGAGATCGCGAAACAGACCTGGTCCCCGGACCGCGGAGTCGTGGCGTCGTCGAACGCGGTCCCGCGATCGCGCTTGATCGCAAGGGGCAAGATTCCCTCGTCGTCTGCCACGCTGTTGGGGGGCGCGTCGTTGGTCCCCGCCTCGGGCTTGGTCCATTCCCACCATTCGAGCACCGCCTCATTGCGCCTCATTCGATGGTTCCAGAGTTCGAGATCGCGCGGAGCCCCGAACAGAACGCGGCAGCCCGACTTCTCGACGAGTTTGACGTCGACGACTTTTTGGTTCCGCAATACGGCGATGAGCATGTTCGACACTTTGTATTCGTTGCGCGCGCGATCGCAGAAAAGCAGGTTGAACTCTTCATTGGGAGTTGCGGCGATCACCGAAGCCCTCGTGTCGAGTTCGGCTCGTTGCAGCACCCGTTCGGAGAGGGCGTTCCCGTAGAGCACGCGGAACTCCGCATCGCTTGCAGCCCGGCAGGAAAGCGGGTTCGAGTCGATGAAGATGACCTCTTCGCCTGCCTCGCGTAGTGCGCGTCCGAGAGCCAGCGCCAGATCGTTGGCACCGACGATCACGATGCCCACATTCCGCGCGCGCCGTACGCCGAGCCATTGGGCGACCATGCCACCCGAGAGCCCCTGCACGAGAACCGTGGCGGCGATCACGAGGAAGACGAGCGCGCGAAGCTGGGCGCCACCTTCGATGGGCGGGGTGGCATTCGCCAGCGTATCGGCAAACAACGACGCGACGGCGGCGGCCACGATGCCGCGCGGGGCGATCCACGAGATGAAGGCTCGCTCCCGCCAGGTGAGGTCCGTTCCCACGGTACTGGCAATGACGTTGATCGGTCGAACGATGAACATCAATGCGGCCACCACCAGGAGGCCCGGCCACCCGAGTGCCCGCACGTCTTCGATCTTCACATCCGCCGCGAGCAGCACGAAGAGCATGCCGATCAACAGAACCGTGAGTTGTTCTTTGAATTCCTTGAGATCCGCCAGGGCGTTGGTCCGCACGTTTCCAACCACCAGGCCCGCGATGACCGCGACCACGATTCCACTTTCGGAGAACCACGCGTTGGCGACCTGGAAGCCGGCAAGCATCAGCGCGAGTGCGAAGACGTTTTCGAGCCCTTCGGGTACCGCGTGAGGGAGCCGCAACAGCAACGCGACGATCCACCCCACGCCCGCGCCGATCAGGATCCCCGAACCGTAGCGCCCGAGCAGGTCGAATCCGGTACCGAGAATGGAGTCCGGGCTGGTCGCCACACCGAGAGCCGCCACCGCGAGGACCGCACCCACGGCATCGATGAAAACGCCTTCCGCCTCCAAAATCGTTTGCACCTTGGTCTTGACCTTGATCCGTCGCAAGAGCGGGGTCACCACGGTGGGGCCGGTGACGATCACGAGGGAGCCGAACAGGATCGACATCCTCCAATCCCATTCGAGCAAGAAGCGCGCGGCGACGGCGCCGCCCAGGGCGGTGATGATTCCGCCGAGCGTGACGAGTCTCCGGATCGCGGGGGCGGATCTGCGAAGACGACGGAATTCGAGGTTGAGTCCGCCCTCGAACACGATGACCGCCACCGCGAACCCCACCAGGCTGTGGAGCGCTCCTTCCATGTGGCGGGGATCGATCCAGCCGAGGCCGTCCGGGCCGAGCAAGACGCCGACGGCCAGCAACAACACGATCCCGGGCAGGCGAACATGGCGCGCCACGGATTGCGCGATGATTCCCGCGGCCAAGGCGAGGGCGATGGTGAGGCTCGGATTGGTTTCCATTCGATCCTATTTGATGAGAATTGGTTTCCGAGAGGCGCCGTGTGCGACCGCGCTTCGCCTAGCCTACGCTTCTCACTTCCTGGGGGGAGGTCATCATAGCCAACCCCCATGGGTATTGGATGTGCGATGCGTCTTCCCCTCGATTCCGTGCGCGCAAAAATCCGCGCGCTGCGCCGGACCCCGCGCGGACGGCCCCGCGCCATCGCGGCTCCGGGGCCGGGTCAGGAATCGGTTTGGGACTATCCGCGGCCCCCGCGCGTCGAACGCGTCCGCCGGAGATTCCGTTTGGAATTTGCCGGGGTCACGATCGCCGAAGGAGACGAGGCGCTACGCGTACTCGAAACCTCGAGCCCGCCCACCTACTACCTCCCGCCGCACTCGGTTCGGTGTGACCTGTTGGAGAGAAGCGAATCATCCAGTCTTTGCGAATGGAAGGGGATCGCGACCTACTGGTCCCTCCGGGTTGGGGACCGCGAAGTGCGAGACGCGGCGTGGAGCTACGCGGAACCGTTGCCTCCCTTCGGCGATCTCAGAAATTACCGGTCGTTCTATCCGGGCCGCGTCGACGCTTGTTTCCTGGGCGGTGCTCCGGTTCGTGCTCAACCGGGCCATTTCTACGGCGGGTGGGTGACGGACGAAATCGTGGGTCCGTTCAAGGGCGAACCGGGAACCGAAAGCTGGTAGGGAGAAACCGATGACCTCTCAAACGCAATCGCGGATCGACGATTCGGCAGCGCTCCACGAGGCCTTTCGCAGGGTCCGAGGGACCACGCAACGTTTGGTCGAGCCGTTGTCCGCCGAAGATTGCGCGGTGCAATCCATGCCCGATGCGAGCCCGGCCAAGTGGCATCTGGCGCACACGAGCTGGTATTTCGAGACATTCGTGTTGGGAAACCGCGATCCACACTACGAACCGTTTCGTTCGGAGTTCCGCTACCTCTTCAATTCCTACTACAACGGAGTCGGCGATCAGTATCCGCGCCCCCAACGGGGTTTGTTGACCCGGCCCGGCCTCGACGAGGTTCTCGAATACCGCGCCTACGTGGACGCAGAGATGGGCGCGCTGCTCGAGGCCGATGTCTTGTCCCCGGCGCTGCTGGAAATCGCAGAACTCGGCTTGCATCACGAACAACAACACCAGGAACTTCTGCTCACGGATCTGAAGCACATGTTCAGCCACAACCCTTCGGGGCCGGTGTATCGACGCACGTTGGATTCGCCCGATCCCCAACCCGGGAAGCCCCTCTCGTGGTTTCGCAATCCCGAAGGTCTTCAATGGATCGGATACGAGGGGGATGGGTTCTCGTTCGACAACGAGAGGCCGAGACATCGCGTGTTCCTGCACGAGTTCGAGTTCGCCTCGCGGCCCGTGACGAACGGCGAATACCTGGCCTTCATGGCGGACGCTGGCTACGAGCGTCCGGAACTCTGGTTGGCGGACGGTTGGGCGGCGAGTCGAAACTGGAAGGCACCGCTCTATTGGGTGCCGGGCGAAGGCGGTTGGGAGCGTTTGACCCTGGCGGGAATCGCGCCGGTTCGTGAATCCGCCCCGGTGTGTCACGTTAGCTACTACGAGGCCGACGCCTACGCGCGCTGGCTTGGAGCGCGGCTCCCGACGGAAGCCGAATGGGAATGTGCTGCCGACGGGGCACCGCTGGCGGGAAATTTCCTGGAGAGTGATCGACTGGATCCCGTGCCGAATGCAGCGGCCGACGAGCGTCCTTCGCAACTCTACGGCGACGTCTGGGAATGGACCCAGAGCGCGTACTCGCCCTATCCCGGATTCGTGCCGCCCGCGGGAGCGGTCGGGGAGTACAATGGCAAGTTCATGTGCAATCAATTCGTTCTGCGCGGCGGCTCGTGTGTGACGTCCCAGGACCACATCCGGCCCACCTATCGGAATTTTTTCTACCCCGACGCGCGCTGGCAATTCTCCGGAATTCGCCTGGCGCGAGATGCGAGCTGACTCCATGCCGTCGATCGAACGCGACAAGGCGCAGCTCTACTACGAGACCTACGGAGAATCCGGCCCCGAGGTCGTGTTTGCCCACGGCGCGGGCGGCAATACGCTGATCTGGTGGAATCAGACGGCCCACTTCGGCCAGAACCACCGAACCCTGTGCTTCGATCACCGGGGCTTCGGTCGCTCCCATTGTCCCGCCGAACATGCGGGTGCGCGCGAATTCGCTCGCGATCTGGAAGCCATCTGGGACCACGCGGGCATCCAGCGGGCGGCGCTGGTGTGCCAATCCATGGGCGGTTGGACGGGTCTGCATTTCGCATTGCGGAATCCGGATCGGGTTCGATGTCTTGTGCTTTCGTGTACGCCCGCCGGGATCGTGACTCCAGGGGTTGTGGAGGCGGCGGGCCGAATCGTGCGCGAAGCCGGTGAACGCGCGAAACGCGGCGCCGCGGTCGATCCGCTCGACCGTCCCGAACTGGCACCGGATTTTCCCGCACGCGAGCCGGCGCTCGCCTACCTGTACGCACAACTCACGGGATTGAATCCCGCCAACGCGCTCTTGAACTCCAAGGTTGGCGAAATCCCCGTCGCGCTCGAATCCCTGTCCGAGTTCCGGGTTCCGACCCTCGTCGCATCCGCGGAGCACGATCAGCTGTTCTCTCCGGCAGTCCTGCGGGAGGTCGCGGATCAAATCCCCGGCGCGCGCTTTCACGAATTTGCAGGATCCGGACACTCTCCGTATTTCGAGCAACCCGACGCGTTCAACCGTGTGGTGGGCGACTTCATTCGCGAGTACGCTAGCGCGTGAGGTTGCGCCCCATTGTCTGAAGTCAATTGCATTTTCTGCAAGATCATGCGTGGTGAGCTGCCTTCCCATCGAGTCTGCGAATCCGAACGAACCGTTTCGTTTCTCGATCTCTTTCCCGCAGCCCTAGGGCACACGCTCATCGTGACCCGGGACCACTACGAGAACATTTACGAGATTCCGCCGGAAGTCCTCGCCGAGATCGCGACGGAATCGCATCGCGTCGCCGGCGCGCAGCGGGAGGCGCTTCGCCCGGAAGGGCTGGGTGTCTACCAGCTCAACGGGGCGCCCGCGGGCCAGACGGTGTTCCACTACCACATGCATTTGATTCCCCGCATGCCGGGTCAGGGACTCGAGTTGCACGGAAGAAAAGAAGCGAGCTCTGAAGAACTTTCCGGGATCGCAGCGAAGATCGCGGCGAAGCTTCCGAGCACCTAGGGGTGGAACTCCTCAGTGGGGTGAATTGGGGGATCGCGATCCTCGTGATGGCGGTGGGGACGGCGATCCAAGGGTCCGTGGGTTTTGGCCTCGCGCTCGTGGCCGCCCCCATTCTGGCCATGCTCGACCCGCGCTTGGTCCCCGCACCGATCATGTGTTCCTCCACACTCTTGATCGGCTTGATGGCTTTCCGCGAGCGGCACGCCATCGCGTTTGCGGACATCGGTCCGGTACTGGTTGGACGAGTTTTCGGAACCGCTCTCGGGGCGGCGCTGATTGCTGTGTTGCCCCCCAAACCCATGGCGCTCGCGTTGGGCGCGTTGGTTCTGATTGCGGTCGCCATGGCGGCCTCGGGACTCCACGTTCAGGCCACGCGTTGGAACCTCGCCGGCGCGGGGGCGCTCTCGGGCTTCATGGGGACGAGTTCATCCATTGGCGGACCGCCGTTGGCGCTCGTGTATCAGCATCGCGTCGGCGCGCAGTTGCGTGGTACGCTGGCCGGCCATTTCATGTTGGGTACGGTGATCTCCCTTGGCGCGCTCGCGCTGGTCGGCCGCTTCGGCTGGGACGAGTTCGTCGCCGCCTTGCAGCTGGTGCCCGGGATCGTGATCGGCTTCGTCATCTCCCTGCGCACCGCCAAGCTGCTGGACAAGGGGTACACGCGGCCGGCGGTCCTTATCGTTTCCGCAGCTGCCGGGGCGATGCTGGTGGCGAAGCAGTTTCTCTGATCAAAGTTCGAGTGGGAGCTTCAAATACTCCCGGTAAATGAAGTCCCGGTGCTCGAGCAGTGCGGCAGAATGGAGCCCGCGCTGTGCGGGTGCCAGAGTGTACTGAGCGCGCATGGCTTTCGAGATGGCGCATTGCTCGGGAGGAAGCGGTTCGATCAGAGTCGCAAACGTCGCCCAATAGATGTCCAGGGCCGTGAGCGCATCCCCCAACAGGAAGCGACTGCCGCGGTCCTGTTGGGCTTCGAGACGGCGACCGAACAGTTCGAGGATTTCGCCGACTCGCTCCGGGGCCGCCTCGGCGCTTTTGGGGTCGTATCCGTATTTGAATGCCAGACGCTCCATGATGTCGCGGATCGAAGCCGGTAGCTCGGGGATCGACATCCCCTGATGGAGCAACATCAAACGGCGGCACCAACCGAATCCCCACTCGCCACACAGCTCGTGCGCCAAACCGAAGAAAGTGCTGCGCTCTTGCGCACCCGTTGGAACCAGACGCGGCGTCGGAGAGAGGCGCTCGGCCAGCAGAAGAATGCCCTCCCAACTCGAACGCGGTGCCTCTTTTTCGTAAACCGCGACGGGCGCGCCGCTCTGTTGGGTCCAGCGCTCGAGGGCTTCATTGGGTAAGCCGGGTTGCTGTCGAACGCGCGCGTAGGGGATCTGTTTGGCGTCGAAAATCGATTTCGCCGCTTCGCCCCAGGGCCCGGGTACGCCAACCGACAGTACCAACCGCAGTCCCGGAGCCTCGATGGCCTGATCGATGTCGAGAAAGTCGGACAAGGGGGGCACCTCCGGGAAGGGATTCTTCGAGCCAGGCGACGTCCCAGTCGCGATCGAATTCTCCGCACGTACCTGCGGGGAGATTTCGATGCGCACTTCTCCACTATACTGTTGCCCATCGCCATGCAGCCGGATTTTTCGAAAACAGCCTCCGACTACGGTCGCCATCGGGCGGGGTTTCCCGATTCCCTATTCGAGCGGCTTCGAACCGAATACGGCGTCGGGCTTCCGGGACAGGAGCTCGTCGACCTGGGGACGGGAACGGGCACCCTCGCGCGCGGTTTTGCGGCGCGCGGATGTCGCGTCCTCGGCATCGACCCCGGCGAGGGCATGCTGGGAGAAGCGAAACGCCTAGCGGTGGAGGGCGGGTTGGAAATCGATTTCCGCGTGGGGCGGGCCGAAGAAACGGGTCTGCCGGACGCCTGTGCGGATGGGGTGACGGCCGGTCAATGCTGGCATTGGTTCGACAGCCCCAAGGCGGCGCGCGAAGTCGCGCGAATTCTCCGACGCCCGGGCTTGTTGGTCCTGGCCCATTTCGATTGGATCCCCCTCGACGGCAACGTCGCCCAGGTCACCGAAACGCTGATCGAAGCCCACAATCCGGAGTGGAAACTCGGTGGCGGCGTGGGGGTTCATCCCTGGTGGATGCGAAGTCTTTCGGAAGCCGGCTTTTGCGAACTCGAGACCTTCTCCTACGACCTCGACGTTCCCTACAGCCATGAAGATTGGCGCGGTCGCATCCGCGCGAGCGCGGGTGTGGGGGCGAGCTTGTCCGCGGAGCGGGTCGAAGCGTTCGACGCCGAGTTGGGGAGTCTGCTTTCGGAGCGGTTTCCCGAAGACCCGTTGGCGGTGTTGCACCGGGTGTTTGCGATCGTGGCCCGCCTGCCGGGGCCGGCGTGATCGCCGCCCTTTCGGTCGCGGTGCTGGTCTCCGCATTGCTCCATATCCGGGCGGAATACCAGGGGCCTCGCTCGCAGGTCTATCTCTTCAAGCCGTTGACTACGATCTTGATCCTCGCCGTGGCGATCGCCGCCCCGCAACCCGTCCACGGGTATTACCGCAGCGCCATTGCGCTTGGACTCCTGTTCTCGCTTGCGGGCGATGTGTTCTTGATGCTCCCCAAGGATCGGTTTCTGCCGGGGCTCGCGAGCTTCTTCGTGGCGCACGTGGTCTACATCGTTGGGTTCGGTTCCCGCACGGGGTTTGCCTTCGACGGTGTCGCGCTCATCCCCTTTCTCGGAGTGGGCGCCATGATGGTGGCGTTCCTCTGGAAGGGCTTCGGGCCCATGCGGATTCCCGCGATCGCCTACGCGATTGCGATCGTCGTCATGGCCTGGCAGGCCTGGGTCCAGTACGGCGTGGCCCCGGACGCGAGTTCCCTGTTGGCGGTTGCGGGGGCACTGCTCTTCGTCACATCGGATTCCATCCTGGCGGTCGATCGTTTTCGCGCCCCATTTCGCGCGGCTCAGGCCGCGCTGCTCTTGACCTACTTTTCGGGTCAATGGTTGATTGCGCTTTCGGTCAACCAGGTATCGGGTTGACTTCGGTCAACCGGATGACCGGTTGACGCGCGGGACGAAAGGAACTACCACGAAATCATGCCCGACGTCGGACTCACCCACGTCGCTCTTCCCGTCACCCAGCTCGACGAAAGCATCGCGTTCTACGCCAAGTACGCCCAGATGCGGGTGGTCCACTCCCGCCAGGACAGCGCGCGCGTGGCGTGGCTGTCGGACCAAACCCGTCCCTTCGTCATCGTGTTGATCGAGTCCGCGGCGGTGCCCGACCCGCTGCGTCCCTTCGCGCACCTGGGCGTCGGCTGTGGGAGTCGGGCGGAAGTCGATCGTTTGTGCGGTTTGGCGCGCGAAGACCAATGCCTCACCGCGGGCCCCGTCGACGCCGGGGACCCCGTGGGATATTGGGCGTTTCTGCGCGATCCCGACGGTCACACCCTCGAGATCTCCTTCGGCCAAGAGGTGGGGTTGACGGTCGACGGCGCCGGCGGGTCGTGATCGTGCCCGCTTTGACGCCGATTCAGTTCTGGTACGAGTTCGCGAGCACGTATTCCTATTTGGCAGTCGATCGGATCGAATCGGTCGCCCCCCAAGGCAGCGTGGTGTGGAAACCCTTCTTGCTCGGTCCGATCTTCAAGGCGCAGGGGTGGAACGACTCGCCCTTCAACCTCTACCCCGCGAAAGGGGCCTACATGTGGCGCGATCTCGAACGTCTATGCGGGGAGGTGGGTCTTCCCTATCGCCGACCGACCCGCTTTCCACGCAATGGTCTGCTGGCGGCGCGGGTGGCGCACTTGGGGAGTTCCGAAGGCTGGGGTGCGGATTTTTCGCGCGCGGTGTTTCGGGCCAATTTCGCCGAGGATCGCGAGATCGCCGAGCCGTCCGTGATCGGCGAGATTTTGGCCGACCTGGGTCGCGACCCGGAAGCGACACTCGCAAGCGCCCTCGAGCCTTCGAACAAAGACGCGCTGCGCCGGCAGACCGAAGAAGCGACCCACTTGGGAATTTTTGGGGCACCCAGCTTCGTGGTGGGGGACGAACTCTTTTGGGGAAACGATCGTTTGGAAGCGGCCGTCGACTGGAGTCGACGAGCGAAGGAGGTCTAGGCGGTGGAGATCAACGGAATCGCCCACACCATGTTGACCGTCAGCAATTTCGCTGCGTGCCTGCCCTTCTACAAAGGGCTGCTGCAATTCTTCGGGCTCAAACCCGTCATCGAGTCCGAAGCCATGTTGTATTGCGTGGGTGGGCGGACGGCGGTCGGGATCGTCCACGCCGAAGAGCAATATCGATCCGAACGGTTCGCGCAGTTTCGCGTGGGGCTTCACCACGTGTGTTTCCGCGCGCGCGAAAGGGCCGATGTCGACGAAGTTTTTGCGTACCTGAAATCGGTTGGCGCCACCATCGTGCATCCTCCCGAAGACGGGCCCTGGGCGCCGGGGTATTACTCGTTGCTGTTCGAGGATCCCGACGGGATTCGACTCGAAGTCAATCACGTGCCCGGCAAGGGGTTGCTCGCGACGGAGGAAAAGTGAAACGCTCCGCACTCGCCGAGCTGCCCGAAGAGGCCGTTTCCCACAATGCCGCCATCCGCAAACGCGTCCTGCTTCGCAAGGGCGATCTTCCCCGCCTGACGAATTTCTCCCAGGCGCGCTTCCCGCCAGGTCAGCGGGCTGCGGGGCATCGTCACGAAGACATGTCCGAAGTCTTTTTCGTCGAAGCCGGGCGGGGGGCGATCCGCGTCGATGGCAACGAGTACGCGCTCTCGCCGGGAGTCTGCGTGGCGGTCGAAGCGAGAGAAATCCACGAGATCGAGAACACGGGAAGTGAAGAGCTCGTGATTTCCTATTTCGGGCTCGAGTCCGAGTAGGGCGATCGTGCCGGTTCAGCTTCTCGGCAATCGCATCGCGTTTCCGGACCCGAGAAACGCCGAACCCGATGGACTCGTCGCCTGCGGCGGCGATCTGACGCCGGATTGGCTCGTCGCCGCCTACTCCAACGGCATCTTTCCCTGGTACGCCGAAGGTCCCGTCTTCTGGTATTCCCCGGACCCGCGCATGGTTTTGGTTCCGGATCGGCTTCGCGTCAATCGAACCCTGGATAAGACCCTGCGTCGGCGCGGCTTCGAGATCCGTGTGGATACTGCGTTCGAGCGCGTGATTCGCGCCTGCGCGGACATGCCCCGACCGGACCAGGACGGAACCTGGATCAGTCCGTGGATCATCGCAGCCTATTGCGCGCTATTCGAACGCGGGATCGCCCATAGCGTGGAAGCCTGGGAAGCCGGCGAACTGGTGGGAGGCATCTACGGCGTCTCGCTGGGGGCTGCGTTTTTCGGAGAATCGATGTTCTGTGTCAACTCGAATGCGTCAAAGGTGGCACTCGTTCGCTTGATTCAGCAGCTCGCCCTTTGGGGGTATCACTTTCTCGATTGTCAGGTTCCGAGCGAGCACATGGCCCGCCTTGGAGCGGAAGAATGGCCGCGAGAGCGCTTTCTGGAATCCCTCGCGCGAGCCCTTGCGCAACCGACGCGCCCCGGTCCCTGGCGCTTCGACGTCCTCTCCTGCGCATCGTGAAATGTCCTGCATTGGCGCGCGACCGTTCGAGCGAACTTTCCTCCGACCCGGAGAACCAAGCGGGAGCTCTTAGATGAAGGAACCTACAGTCTGGACGATCGGCGAGGTGGCGAAACGCGCTGGCGTTCGCACTTCTGCAATTCGTTACTACGAGCAGCAAAAACTGCTCCCGGCTCCCGCGCGCGTGAGCGGCCAGCGTCGTTACGACGCATCGGTTCTGCGCGCCCTCGATGTAATCGCGCTCGCCCAGGAGGCCGGGTTCACCATCGCCGAGGTCCGCCAGTTGCTGCACGGCTTCTCCAAACGAACCCCAGCGGGAGCACGTTGGCGCGGCCTGGCGGAGCGTAAGCTCGAAGAAGTGGAAGAGCGGATCGCGAAGCTGCGCGACATGAAAACAATCCTGGCCCGTTTGATCGAATGCGAATGTCCGACGCTCGACGATTGTTCCATCGGACGCAAGCGAGCATCGGCCCGGTGACGGAACGGATCCTATTGGCGGCCCACGGCGGTGCGGGAAACGTCGGGTCGGGTCCCCGCGTCGCGAAACGATTGGCCTCGCTCGAGTCGATTCTGACCCGGGGATTCGAGGCGTTGAGTTCGGGGGAGTCCGCGCTCGACGTCGTGGAGCAGGTCGTCATGTCCCTCGAAGACGATCCGGAATTCAACGCCGGTTGCGGTTCGGTGCTCACCTGCGATGGGATCGTGGAGATGGATGCGGCGATCATGGACGGTGCCGGGCGGCGGGCCGGTGCGGTTGCCGCATTGCAGCGTCTCCAGAACCCGATTGCCGGTGCGCGGCTCGTGTTGGAACGCAGTCCCCACGTCCTGCTGGTGGGTTCCGGAGCCGAGTCTTTCTGCTTCGAGCACGGTGCCCGACCCGCAGATCCCAAACATCTGGTTACCGAAGCGCGGCGGGCGCAATGGGAGCGCGCGCGAGCCGGCGCGCGCATCAGCCTCGACCACGACGAGGAAAGCCACGGCACCGTTGGCGCGGTGGCGCTCGACCAGGGCGGCCACCTCGCCGCGGCGACTTCGACCGGTGGAATGACGAATCAACATGGGGGCCGCGTGGGCGACAGCCCGATCATCGGAGCGGGAACCTGGGCCGATGATGCGAGTTGTGCGGTGTCGGCGACGGGCGATGGCGAAGCAGCGCTGCGATCCGCGTTCGCGAACGGAGTTCACGCGCGAATCCTACGAGAGGGCAAGACGCTCGCGCGCGCTTGTGAACTCGCCCTCGCGGAAATGGCGGAATGCGGAGGGCGCGGCGGATGCATTGCGATCAATCCGCAGGGCGAATTCGCACTTCCCTTCAACACGCCGGGCATGTACCGCGGGGTCGCGCGGACGGGGGCTCGGGTTTTCGTCGCGGCCGGGAAAAGCGCTTCGACCTAAGAAGGCTTGAGTTTCGCTGCCAGATCGCCCGACATGTAGAGCTCTCGCACGATGTCGCATCCACCGATGAACTCTCCCCGGACGTACAGCTGGGGAACGGTCGGCCAGGCGGAGAACTCTTTGATTCCCTGACGCACATCGGGGTTCGAGAGCACGTCCAACGTGGCGTAGTCGGGAACGAGGCTGTCGAGAATCTGTACCACCTGGGCCGAGAACCCACACTGGGGCATCTGGCGATCGCCCTTCATGAAGAGGACGACGTCGTTGGATTCGATCAGGGAAGAAATCTTCTCGCGGGTCGCTTGGTCGAGGCTCATGGGTGTTTCCTTTCGGCGCGCGATACGGTGCGCGCGTTATACGGGCCGAGTCCAAGAGGGCTTGTTCGAATCGCCCCCCAAAAAAATTTCCATCGAACGTTCGTCCCGGCGCAAGTCTCGAAGCGTAATCGCCCCCAGCGTCTCTCGCAGGCTGCGTTCGGCGGCACGCCAAACCGCGCGGATCGAACAATCCGTACTGTGCACGCAACTGGCACGCTTGCCGGGATGGCAATCGCAGAAGCCCTCGGGAAAGAAATCTCCCCCCAATGCGCCCAACGCCTCCCAGACGGTGATCGATTCTGCGGGCCGAGCCAATCGGTAGCCCCCGCTGGCGCCCCGCGTGCTGGACACCAAATCCCCCAGACGCAACGTGCGCAGCAGCTTGGCGGTGTATTCCGGCGACAACCCCTCTCGATCGGCGATTTCGGGTATCGTGACCGGTGCCTTCCCTTCGTGGAAGGCCACCTGGAGCAGGCAGCGCAGGCCGTATTCCTCGTGAGCCAACAGGTGCATCGGCGAAAACCTAGGTATACAATACGGCGAAGTCAAGATTATATGAGCGGAACCACCCCCCTCCAATCTCCGCCTGAAGTGGCCGCCGGCGATCTATCGGACCGCCTGGGGCGGCCCCTGCACGATCTGCGCATCTCCGTGACGGATCGCTGCAACTTTCGCTGCACTTACTGCATGCCCGCCGACCTGTTCGGAGAGGATTACGCGTTTCTTCCGCGCAGCGAGGTTCTCACGTTCGAAGAGGTCGAACGCCTGACCCGGCTCTTCGTCGCCCTGGGGGTTCGCAAGGTTCGCATCACCGGCGGCGAACCCCTGCTGCGGCGCGATCTGCCGGAGCTCATCAACCGCCTGTCGCAGATCGATGGCGTGGACGATCTCACGTTGACGACCAACGGCTTTCTGCTGGCCGAACATGCGGAGAATCTTGCCGGTGCGGGCTTGGATCGCGTGACCGTGAGCCTCGACAGCTTGGACCGCGAGACGTTTCAGAGAATGAGTGGACGCAACGCGGACCTTGCGCGTGTGTTGGCGGGAATCGATGCGGCGGCCGAGGCGGGACTCACCCCGATCAAGATCAATTGCGTGGTCGAGCGCGGAGTGAACGATGCCCAGGTGGTCGATCTCGCGCGGCATTTTCGGGGAACGGGTCACGTCTTGCGCTTCATCGAATTCATGGACGTGGGCACGCGCAACGGTTGGGACCTCACACAGGTGGTGAGCGCGCGTGAGATCCTCGATTCGATCGACGCGGAAGCGCCCCTCGAGCCGGTATCGGCCAACTATCGCGGCGAAGTGGCCCAGCGCTACGCCTATCGCGATGGCAGTGGCGAAATCGGAATCATCTCTTCCGTGAGCCAACCCTTCTGCGGGGATTGTCACCGGGCGCGACTGTCCGCGGATGGCCGTCTCGTCACCTGTTTGTTCGCCGCTGGCGGGCGGGATCTCAAGAAGCCCCTGCGCGAAGGCGCCTCGGACGCCGAGCTGCTCGAGATCCTTCGCGGTACCTGGCAGCGACGCACGGACCGTTATTCCGAGGAGCGCGCGGAGTTGACCCCGACCTCGGGCAGGGTGCGCCCCAAGATCGAGATGTATCAGATCGGCGGTTGAGCGTGGGCGGCCGTCGGCAGAACGCGGACCTCTCGGTGCTCCTGCAACCGCGCAGCAACGACGAATACGCGCCGCCGCCCTTTACGGTTCGGGATCAACGCGCCGTCGTCGAGGCGCGGCGGATTCAAGCGGGAGCGGCGCGCCGCACGGGACTTTCCCTCTCGAACTACGCCGCCGATCGTCGGGGTACGGCGTCGGCGCTGCGGGCCATCGATGCGGCAGCCGGTGGCGGGTTCTACCGCATTCCCGAAGAGGCCACGCTCGATCGCGCTGCGGCGGATGCGGCATTGGGCGGCGAACAGCTGGTCGTCGACGTGCAGACCCATTTCGTGGCGGATCATCGTCGCGAAGGGCGCGGCGCCCGGGACGTTTTGGGCTTCATCCGCAGCGTGGCGCCGGATCGGTTTCGCGATCTCGATGGGGCCGTCAGTCTTTCCTTCGCCGAGTACTTGCGCTGCGTGTATCTGGAAAGCGAAACCGCGGTTGCGGTCCTGACTGCAGCCCCCGGACCCGACCGCCACAACATTCTCAGCAACGAAGAGATCGCGGGAACCCGCGAACTGCTCGATCGGTTGTCGGGGACCGGTCGTCTGCTCAACCACGCCATCGTGCACCCCGATGAACCCGAAGAACTCGAAACCCTCGAGTCCGTTCGCGATCGCTGTCGGGTGGCGGGCTTCAAGGTCTACACCCTCTACGGCGCGGGAAGTAGGGGGGGTTGGATGCTCGACGACGAACGCTACGGACGGCCGTTTCTCGAACGCTGCCGCGAACTCGGCGTGAGCCGGGTGTGCGCCCACAAGGGACTCAGTGGATTGGCGCCCACGGGATCGCCCGCCGACATCGGGCCCGCGGCGTCCGCGTTCCCGGATCTCGATTTTCTCGTCTACCACTCGGGGTACGAAATCGCCCAGGGGGATGAAGAGGAAGGTCCCTATCGGGAAGAAGATGCGGAGCGGGGAACCAACCGCCTGGTGGCGAGCTTGCGCCGAGCATCGGTGCTCCCGGGAAGCAATGTCTACGCCGAACTCGGAAGCACCTGGTACCTCCTGGCGCGGCGTCCGCGTGAGGCGGTCCACGTGCTCGGAAAGTTGTTTGCAGCGGTGGGGGAAGACAACATTCTGTGGGGCACGGATTCGGTTTGGTACGGACCCGCTCAGCCCCTGATCGATTCGTTTCGCGCATTTCAGATTCCCGAGTCCGATCGCGAGCGTTTCGGGTATCCGGAACTCACGCCGGCGCGCGTGGAAAAGATCCTGGGACTCAATGCCGCGCGCGTCTACGGGATCGATGTCGCACGTGCGCGCGAAGCCGCCCGCGACGACGATCTGGCGTGGATCGGACAAGCGATCGAGGACGCCAAACGACGGGGAGCCTAGGGCCGGGTTCGTGATACCCTGCAATCCAGCGGAGGATTCATGGAACAGTTGGAAGTGCGCGAAACGATTCCGGCAACCGTTCAGGTGGTCTGGGAGCGCTATACGGATCATTGCTCCTGGCCCCAATGGGCCGGTGTGGCCATCCGCAACGTTTCCCTCGTAAAAGAGGGGACACCGGACAAGAACGGCGTCGGGTGCATTCGCGCCATGCCCGCGGGGCTGCACGAAGAAGTGCTGACCTTCGAACCGCCCAAACGAATGACCTACCGCATCGTCAAAGGCGGGTGGCCCATCGTGGACCATCTCGGAGAAGTTTCTTTCGAGCCCGTGGACGGGGGCACGGAAATCGTTTGGCGGGTTCGCTTCACGCCGCGAATTCCCGGCAGTGGTGGATTGATCCTGCGCTTTCTCTCGCGCTTCTTTCGCACGGCGCTCCAGGGGTTGGCGCGCGACTTGTCGACTTCGCGTTAGGTCGGTCTGGATCCATGCACCCGGGATTCTGGTTGGATTTCGGCGGACGCGTAGGGCCGCCCATTTTTGCCGCCACGCTCGTCGCGTGTCTCCTGTCGGGAAAGTTCGACCCGATTCACGGCGTGTTGATGGGTGTTGGCATCCTCCTGATCGGACTCTGCCATTGGAACGCCCATCACCGCGATTCCTAGACCGGACGCCTCGTGTTCAGGGTGTCGTGGACGTGGCCGCGGAGGCCGGTCGATGGCGGCGATACATTTCGTGAACCCATTCGACGCCGGGATGCCGCGACCAATCCGCCAGGAAGGCTTCGAGCCGCGCCGGCATGGGCCGCGGGCGCTGCATGTCCGGGTGGGGGGGATCGCTGAGAGGGGCCAACAGGGCGGCGGCGCTGAGGTCGGCCACGGAAAAGCGATCGCCCACCAGGTACCCGGTTTCCGCGCTTTCCTTCGCGACGAAGTCCAGCGCTTCGCGTGTGGCTTCCGTCGCTTCGCGGATCGATTCCTCGCCCGTGACTCCCATGGACTTGGCCATCATGCCGCGGACGAGAGGAAAGGTGCGGCGATAGAATCCGCGCATCAATGCGGAGCGCCCCGGCGAAAACATGTTGCACAGGTAATCGGGTTCTTCGAGTAGTTGTGCGAAGAGCGCGCGCCGCACCATGGGGCCGGTTACGTCGTCGAAGCGGCTTTGAATCTCGAGTGCGCGTTCGCGTTGTTCGTTGTCGGCCGGATAGAGAGCGGGATCCGGAAAGCGCGTCTCCAACGCGTCGATGATGCGGGCCGACCCACCGATCACCTCCGAATCGATCTTGAGCACAGGGACGGTGGTCTCACCCGTGAGCCGACGAATCTGGGGGGCGTGGGGTCCCGGAAGATAGTTCTCCCGTCGATGGGGCAGCGTCTTCCAATCGAGGGCCCAGCGCGCCTTCTCGTTGAAGTGGGAATAGGGGAACTGCAGGAGTGTGAGGGTATTCATGCTTCGATTCTATGCATGGCCCGCGGAACCTCAAGGGGTTTTCGCGATTCGGGGAATTTCGATCGCGAAAGCGGGTTGGGTCGGGGCACCCCCGGGTAGTTCCACGTGGATGCGTTTGCCTTCTCGGAGGACCTTGGCCTCGGGGACACCGAGTACCGAACAGGGCACTTCGCTCTGGCCTTCCAGCGACAGGTTTTCGGGAAGCACCAGCTCGATGGATTCGCGGCTCGGCGTGCCGAGCACGATTGCGTACAGGCGATCGGGTTTGGCGGTGTATCGCACCGGCAGGCCCTCTTCGGTCCGGCCCTCGGCCTCGCTGAATGGACGCGTCGCGTAGATCGCGGACCCGTTGCGCCGTAGCCAAGCGCCGAACTCGCGCAAGCGCTCGGATTGATGTTCGGGGATGGCTGCATCTTCGCCGCGCGGGCCGACGTTCAACAACAGGTTTCCGTTCTTTGCCACCATGTCGACGAAGCTGTGAACGAGTTCCTCGAGGCTCAGAGTCGCGTCCGGAGGCTCGAAGCGGTTGTAGGCGAAGGAATTTCCCATGCCGCGTACACATTCCCACTTCTTGCGACGAGTCGTCGAATAACTCGTGTATTCCGGGGTCCGGTAATCGCAATGAGGAGGCGGCGGGGGCGTGGGGATTTCGGTTTTTCCACGGACCCATCGCTTCGCGATCCTGTCGATGAGTCCACGCAATACGCGATTTCGCAGCATCCGAGTCACCGCGTTGGGGGTTGCCCAGCGATCGTTGACGAGCCCTTCCGGGACCGCGTTGTAGTAATCGGCAAACAAGCGCCACAATCGCGGGGGTTCCGTGGGCCACGCGATGTCGTTCCAGAGAATGTCGGGTTCGACGAGATCGATGAGCTCGCGCACCTGGCGATCCGCGTAGTCGCGATAGGACTCCGAATCCGGAATCGACGCCATGAACTCGGTGGCGGTGCGAAGAGGCTCGGGGTTGAAGCTCCAATCGATTCCACCGGAGTAGTAGACGCCGAAGCGCAGCCCACGAGAGCGCACGGAACGGGCGAGCTCGGAGACGAGGTCGCGCGCAGTCGTCCATCCCTCTTGATTGGGGTTTGCGACCTGGCTCGGCCACAGGCAGTAGCCGTCGTGATGTTTCGTTACCAGCACGACGTACCGAGCACCCGCTTCGGCAAACAGGTCCGCCCAGGCGTCCGGGTCCCAGTGTGCGAGGGAATCGCCAAAGGGCTTGCGAAAATCTGCGTACGGTTGGTCGCCGTAGGTTTTCCGGTGGTATTCCGCAGAGGGGCTGTCGGGAAAGCGCACCGCGTTCTGATACCACTCGGTGTAGGGCGTGTGGACGACGAAGTCGTCGTAGTTCTGCGCGAGCACTTCGTGAATCGAACCGCATTGGGGGGCGAATGCGGGTACCGAGAACAGACCCCAATGGATGAAGATCCCGAACTTGGCATCGTCGTACCAGGTGGGGACCGGGTGTTGCTTCAGGGACGCGAGGGACGGCGAATAACCCATCGCTACATTCTATCCTAGGAGGAGCTGTTTCGAGGCCCGATGAAAGGGGCCAGGGCGGCACCGGCCACGAGCCAAGCGCTCACGTTGTAGGCCGCCATCCGAACCTTCCAATCCAGAGACAGGCCCCACCACGCGACTTCCCCCAGGTCGATCAACACCGAGGCGGTAACGCCGACGAACGCCGCGAAGCCCAGCTTGGCGCCGAAACCCGCGCTGCTGTTTCCGAACAGATTGCGCATCAGGAAGGCCAGTAGAGCGACGAACAGCACGTTGACGAAGAAGCCGCGCAGCATGATCCCCGTGTCGAGTTCCGGGCGACCGTCGCTGGCGGTGATGTGTACGAAGCCGACCGGACCGGCTTCGTAGAGCTTGCCGCGTGTATCCGCGTCGTTCTGAAACCCGGGAACGTAATAGGTTCCGTTCTCGGGAAAGTGCTCCCGCAGCGCTTGCCCGGCGCTTGCGTCATCCGCGGTGTGCTTCCACGCCGAATAGGGAAGCGGGCTCATTCCCCAGTAGAGAAAGCCCCAGAGGTAGAGCGCGAGGGATGCGAGAAAGATTCCAATCGTTAGACGAGCCAATGTGTTTCCTCCTGGAAGTGAGTCCGGTCGAATCAAGCGGATCTGGATTCGAGCTCCTGGATCCGCTTCGCAAACTTGACGCGCCATTTTTCGGGTAGGGCGGGAACCGCCAGCGCGCTTCGGAGCAGATCGAGGTTCGAGGTGTCCGTCGTGTAGGCGCTCACGATGTCGCGTATGCGAACGCGGTGCGGGTCTTCCGAGAGCTTCTCGAGGAGGTCCCCCACACCGAGTTCTCCTTCGCGTTCGATCGCGAAATAGATTCCCGAGCGTTGACTCGACAAGAAACGCTTGACGATGTCCGGGCGTCCCAGGCGCATCGCGAGCTTGAAACACGGAATACGGGGTTCCGTCGCGACCAGCAGCGTGGATCCGATTCGGATGCGGTCTCCAACGCAGGTTTCGGTTTCGAGCAGTCCTTCGGTGGTCAGATTCTCACCGAACATCCCCCAGGAAAAATCGAGTTCGGGATATTCGTTTCGCCAGAACGCGTAGTGTTCGCTCGGGTATGCGTACACGGCTTTGGTGGGGCCGCCGTGCACACTCAAATCGGACTGCCGGTCGCCCTGCAGGTTGTTGTCTCGAACCGCGACGCGTTCGGAAACCGGGTGCTTGAAGATGCTGGTTCGAACCGTCTTGCCGTTCCATTCGTGTTCCTGGGGCGTGCCCACGTTGACGGAGATCAGTTTCACTGTCGCGACCAGCGGCTCCAGCCGAATCCATCCGAAGGGAAGGAGGCGCCTTCGAAACAACCGAAGGGCAAGTCGAGGCAGGGGCGGCGCGACCCGGTTTCCTTGTACAGCGGGGGAAAGTCGTCGAAGGCGGCGGCGCGTAGGTTTCGCATGAAGAGGACTTCCGCCGCGCGTCGTGGAAGCGCTCGGATGGCGCTCATGGATTCGCGCATCTCCGGGTCTCGACACGCGCGAACCGCCGCGTCGACTCCCGCTTCGTCCCACAGACTGGGTTTCGGAAACGTTTCCGAGGCTGCGCCGCGATGGGGTTTGGGTGTGTTTTCATGCCGCCACATGGAGGTTTCGCCCGCCATCGCGAAAGGGTCGATCGGGTCCCCGTTCAACCAGACGTTGAGGTGAAGATGGGGGGCAACCCAAGGGAAGAAGAGCAGGAACTCGATTCCCGAAACACCGCTCTGACCGATGACTTGTCCGCGCCCCACACGATCGCCGACGGTGACGGACACGCGCGACATGTGACTCGAGGTCGTAAAGAGTCCCTCGCCGTGGTCGATGCAGACCTTGAGTCCACCGCGATCGATCTCGTTGGCGACGCGCAATACGACGCCCGGTGCCGCGGCCACGATCGTGGTTCCGATGGGGACGGCGAAGTCCGTGCCCAGATGGCTGTCGTAGGTCCACTGGTTGCCCTGGAAGTCGCGCGCAAAGCTGACTTTGACCGAGAACGGGGTTCCCTGGGGAGCGGGATTTCGGTTCACGAAGTTGTAGATGGGAACGGTTCCGTCCCGCAAGGTCCAACCGAGCCAAGTCGGGATGCTGATTTCCGGCTTGAAGATGCGGGTAGACGAGAAGTCCCAATCGACACCGGGCATGTGGGGGTTGCCCGCGATGGCGCGTCGCGCGTCGGCCATGGCGGGGCCGAAAGGAA
Source organism: Deltaproteobacteria bacterium (assembly GCA_029261875.1). Taxonomy (GTDB): domain Bacteria; phylum Myxococcota_A; class UBA9160; order UBA9160; family JAJDAL01; genus JAJDAL01. The sequence goes on along the minus strand of JAJDAL010000040.1, from coordinate 150,164 downwards.
TCAGTCCGAAGCGCTCGCGAAATCCGATTCGGTTGCTCATGGAGAATCCCGCTCGAGCACCATCACGGGAATCCGCCGCTCGGTCGCGCGCTCTTCATACACCGCGTATCCGGGATAGAAGGCGACGGCCTTCTTCCAGAGCGCTTCGCGTTCTTCTCCGACGGCTTGGCGGGCGCGATACGCGGCCGTCTTGCCCGCCAGCGTGCAGCGAACCGCAGAATGCTTGCACAGGTTGTGATACCAGGCCGGGTGTTTCGTCCCCCCGCCGTTGGATGCGATCAATACGATGCGGTCGGCGTCGGCCAGGTAGGCGAGCGCGGTCTTGCGCGGTTCACCCGAGCGCGCCCCGGTTGAATGGAGCAGCAAGACGGGCTGTCCCACCGAAACGCTCAGGCGCCCACGGGTCGCGCTCAACAATCGGCGATCGATGGGGGCAAAAACGTTGAGGAAGATCCAGGTTCCGACCTTCGAAGAGGCAAACCGCATGCCGGCGCGCGAGAGCATGCCAGGGGGGCGGACGTCCGGGTGCGGGTCAGGTGTGGTCACGGCTTGAATCCCCGCGCGAACGCTACCACGGCTACTTCTCGCTTTCGAGTCTCCGCGCTTCATGAGAAACTGAAGCCATCGGACCGCAGGAGGTGGATCGATGGCGAAACGAGACCGCGACAAAACGCTACGGAAGATGGCAGCGCTGGGTCACCGCCATGCAGACCTGGAGGCCAAGCGGGATTTGGAGGGTGTCATGGAAACCCTCGTTCCACACCCCAGCTACGAGTTCTACCCCGCCGGACTCCGCATGGAAGGCGTCGAAGCCGTACGTCACTACTACCTGCATCTGTTCGATGAATTCATTCCGAAAACGCGCTCCTATCGACTGCTCGAAGAATGGGTGAGTGAAACCTCGGTCGCCCAGGAGTACGAGATTCAGCTCGACGTCGACGGCGCGTTGGAAACCCATCGCGTGATCGGCATTCTGTTCGCCGAAGGAAAACTACTGGGCGGAGAGCGGGTGTACGCGGGCGAACACACGATTCGACGCATGGTGGGGCCCCTCTTCGACGAGCTGCAACGCATTCGTTTCGAATAGGCTGCGCGCGCCCGGGCTCTAAACCGGCGGATGCTGGGTGTGCCAATCCGTTGCGCCTTCGAACGCGGCGCCTGCCCGACACAGCAAACTCTCGTCCCAATGCCGCGCCACCAGTTGGACGCTCAGGGGAAGTCCATCGGCCGCGAAGCCACAGGGGAGCGAGATCGTCGGGCTACCCGACATATCGAAGGGGGCCGTGAAGCGAATCATTCCCGAAACCCTTTCCCCGTCGGTGAAGTCCGGACGGCGTTCGGGAACCGGGTACCCGATGGAGGGACACAGGATCAGGTCCACTTCCTCGAAAACGCGCTCGAGTTCGCCGCTGAATCGGGCGCGCACGCGCTGGGCCCGCGCCAACTCCACGGCGGGAAGTGCGCGGCCGAGGTCGAGTATCTGGGCGAGTTCGGGTCCGTATTCGTCGCGTCGTTCGGGAAACAGGCCCGCGTGGGCGAGGGCGACGTCCGCAGCGCAAATCGGCACCCAGGCTTGCAGGGCCTCTTCCCATTCGGGAAGGCGGACGTCGCAAATCGACGCACCCGCGGCAGCGAAGACCGAGGCGCACTCGAGAATGGGGGAAACGATCTTGGCGTCGGTTCCCTCGAGGGCGTAGCGGTGATCGATGCCAATCCGGATTCCCTCGATGCCACGGCGCAGGTCGCTGCAGTAATCCGGCACCGGGATCCGAGAGCTGGTGGCATCGTCGGGATCGAATCCCGCGATGGCCGACAGCACGATGGCGGCATCGCGAACGGATCGCGTCATGGGGCCGATGTGGTCCAGGGATTCGGAAAGCGGAAACACGCCGTGTCGGGACACGCGACCGTACGTCGGCTTGATCCCCACCAGTCCGTTGACGGCCGATGGAAAACGAATGGATCCCCCGGTGTCGGTTCCCAGGGACGCGACGCAGAGGCCGGCGGCGGTCGCGGCACCCGAGCCGCTGGACGATACGCCGGACCAGCGGTCGGGGTTCCAGGGATTGCGGGGCGGCTCCACGTCGGGGTGGTGGGCCACGTACGCACCTTCGGTCATGTGCAGCGTTCCGAGCAGAACGGCCCCGGCTGCGCGAAGTCGCGCAACCACCGTCGCGTCTTCGCTGGCGATGCGGTCGCGCAGCACTCGGGTTCCCGCGGAGGTGGGGAGACCCGTCACCCCGCACAGGTCTTTGACTGCGATCGGGATCCCGTGCAGCGGTCCGCGGTCGCGTCCCTGTCTGCGTTCCGCGTCGGCGGCCGCGGCTTCGGCTTGTGCGGCTTCCGCACGGACGTGCGCGAAGGCGCCGATCTGGGGGTCCACTTGCGCGATGCGTTCCAGCGCTGCACGGGTGGCTTCGAGGGAAGATCCATCGGCCGTGCGAATCCGTGCGGCGAGTTCGCTGATGGTGAGCCAATGCAAGGGGGGTACACTCATGCTTCGAACTCCAGGGTTCTTGCCCGATCTCAGCTTGACGAGGAGACGGATTCAATGCGCAAACGGGCGCTCTTTACGGTAGCTCTTTCTCTGTTTGCGGCCGCGTGCGCGGGGTACGGCCAACCCATCGAACCCCTCGAAGTATTCGTCATCGACATTCAGCCCCTGGACGGGGGGAATTTCGAGCAACGTTTCCGCATCGACCTGCGAATCCTGAATCCCAACGATTTCGACCTCGAGATCGACGGCCTGGACTTCCAGCTCGACGTCAACGGAGTGCGCTTGACGCGGGGTGTCAGCAATCAGGAAATCGCGTTGCCCCGCCTGACCGAAGGGGTGGTGACCGTGATGGCGACGACCACGCTCTTCGATCTCTTGCGTCAACTCGTCAGCGCCAGCGAAACCGAAGAATTGAGCTATGAGATCCGCGGACGCGTGTTCCTCGCCAATTCGTTGCGTCGGGTCGAATTCGAACGGAGCGGAACGCTTTCGCGTTGACCGCGCAAGCCGCAGCCCCGCGAACCGGCGTCGTCGACGAAGTATGGAAGCTCCACGATCGACGTCGCGCCTTGTCGTTGGTGATTCTATGCGGAGCCGGTGGTGGGAGTGGCGGTCCGTAGCAATCGACTCGCCCGCGCGACCAGGGCGTCGAGACGCGGAAACGCCGCGAGGTTCAACCCCAACGCGACCAGCGCCATGGGGATCAGGGACTCGGGGGATTTCGTTACAGCGCTGAGCACGAAGCCCAGCAGGGCGATGGACTCGTTGAGCGCCATTCGAAGGATGAAGGGAATGAAGCTCGTCGCCACCACGCCGTAGAGTTTCTGTTCGTCCGGGTTGAGGTTTCCAATGCCGGGAGAGTCCGCGCGCTGGAACCGGGTGGGGTCGAATTCTGTGTTCAGTTCCTTGCGCAGGCGTTCGTCCGACAGCATGAAACGCGGCAACAACAGTGAAACCAGGCCATTGATGATGGCCACGCAACCAAAGGCGGCTCGCAACGGAGTCGGCTCCACACCGGCGTCGCCCTCGAACATCGGGAGCAGGTGAACGAGCGCCAACAGCACCAGAATCGACAGCGTCATCGAAAACCACAGGATTCGTCGAATGAAGCTCTGGGCTCGAACCAGCTGGTCGAATTCCGGTGAGTTCACGCCGTTTTCCCCCTTGGCTGTAGCTTAACGTTTCGATGCGCGAGCGCCTTGGCGGCCGCTCCCGAAAAAGCGCAAACCGAAATTTGAAGATCCGAGATCAGGAGATGAGCAAGAGGGCGCCGATGGCTCCCTCGAACGCGATGCCGCCGATATTCTTGAGCGACGTACTGCGGTCCACGAAGACCGAGACGATGCGCCCCACGGCCGCCCCCAGCCAGGCCAAACCCACCACGGCAAAGGCAACCGGGCTCTGTGTCCAGATCGCGTACGCGCCCAGAGCAAAGAAGAAACCCCCGTAGGTGGCTCGGATCTCCGAAACGCCGATCGTTCCCAACGGTTCCAGGCTGGTGAACGACGCTGCGGCGGTGGGACGCATCAGACCCATCAAGCCGAGGCCCGTCGTGATCAGGGCGCCGGCATTGTTGAGGATCGAGAAAAATTCCATGGCAGCCCCTAGAGGGTTCCGTCGAACCCCGGCGCGAATAGCGGCTCGATGCCGAAATTCGACGCGTCGCGTTGCATGAGCGAATCCGCCGGCGCCTGGGTTTCGTCGCAAGCGGCATCGAGGGCCGCCTGGAGCAGGGTCGCGTCGCTCGACGTGTTGAGGAACATATCTTCCCGACTCAATACGAACTGCACCGCGCGACGGATGGCGTCCGGATCGCGCAGGGGCTCGTACCAACTGAAGCGAGCCTGGGAAACGTCGGGCCAACGCCTGCGCGCGATGGACTTGATGGTTTGAACCGCCACGTTGCGTTCCCGGCAAGTGTCGACCAGCGTGTCGAAATCCGTGCGGTAGTCGGGTCGATTCAACATGCTGAAGTTGCAGGGCAAGAGCACCGAATCGAAGGGGAACGCTTCGAGCGAGCGGCTGTGCATGGCGGCTACGCGGGTTCCGTGCCCCGTGACGCCGATGAAGCGAACCAACCCTTCATCGCGCGCTTTCGCCAGTGCGGCTACGGCGCCGCCTTTCGAGAATGCGGTTTGCCAGCCTTCTTCATCGACCAGGTTGTGGAGCTGGATCAAATCGATCTGATCCACCTGCATGCGCTCGAGCGAACGTTCGACACTCGCGCGCGCTCCGCCTCCGGTCCGCTCACCGGTCTTGGTCGCGAGGAAGAACCGATCGCGATGTTGTTGCATCCACGGTGCGAGACGAAGCTCGGCTTCACCGTAGGACGCGGCCGCGTCGATGTGGTTGATGCCGTACTCGAGCAGTTGCTCGAGCACGCGATCCGCGCGTTCCTGACGCATTCCGCCGAGTGCCGCTGCGCCAAAGATGAGCCGGCTGCTCTCGTGCCCCGTGGCGCCGAACTGCCGGCGCTCGATGCGGGGACTCAATAGGACATGCTGGCGCGAACCAGCTCGACGATGGCGGGCGGGGCTTTGTCCGGAGCGCCCGTGTCGAAGGGAGGTTTCGGGTCGTATTCGATGCCGAGTTGGATCGCTTGTGCGAAATCGTTCCCGACGATCTTCTTGATCAGTTGCAGCCCCATGTCGATTCCCGCGGAAACGCCCGCGGCGGTGATGACTTTCCCTTGTTCGACGGTGCGCTCGCGAGTGGGCTCGGCGCCGTATTCACGCAGGGTTTCGAGCTGGGTCCAGTGTGTCGTGGCCCGCAATCCCTTCAACACACCGGCGGCGCCGAGAATCAGGGAACCCGTGCAGACGGACGTGGTGAATTGGGAACCCTCGTGAATCCCGCGAACCCAATCGAGGATCGCCTCGTTCTTGCGAACCGCCTGATCGCCGGGGCCGCCGGGAATCAGCAGCAGGTCGGCTTCGGGGACGTCGCCGAGGGCGTGGTCGGCGGAGAGTCCCAGGAACCGGGTATCGGTTCGAACCAGCCCCTTCGTTTCTCCCGTGAAGAGAACACGGGCCTCGGGCAGACGCGACAAGACCTCGTAGGGGCCGATGGCGTCGAGTGCCGTCATGTTTTCGTAGAGCAGGATTGCAATTTTCACGCTGAACCTCGCCTGGGCGCAATCCGAGTCTATCGCGTTTGGGAAGGCGCCGGGGTGCCGATGCGCAGACGGGATCCGCGCAGAATCCCCTTCAAACGCGGACGGCCGCGGCGTATCCTGAGTCGATGGCAAACCTCGTTCTTCAGAATGCGTCGATCTTGGATGTGCGCGCCGGTTCGCTGCGTGCCGGCGGCGTTCGGGTGGAGGGCGATCGCATCGTCGAAGTCTCGGAGGGGGTGATCCGCCACGACGGCGTGCGCGAGATCGATCTGCACGGCCGCGTGCTGATGCCCGGATTGATCGACGCTCACGTGCACGCGGTGATCACCACCATGAATCTCGCCGCACTCCAGCAGCGTCCCGCGACCCTGGTCGCGAACGAAGCGCGGGTGATTCTCGAAGGCATGTTGCAGCGCGGCTTTACGACCGTGAGAGACGCGGCGGGTGCGGACTACGGTCTCGCTCAGGCGACGCAGCTCGGATTGATCCGCGGGCCCCGACTCTTCTACGCCGGGCGCGCCCTGAGTCAGACCGGCGGCCATGGCGATTTCCGTCCGCGCTCCGACGAGCCGCTTTGCGCGTGCACGATCTACAGCAACGGATTCTCCCACGTGGCCGACGGAGTCGACGCCGTGCGCCGCGCCGCCCGCGAAGAGCTGCGGCGCGGCGCGAGTCAGGTGAAGATCATGGCTTCGGGTGGCGTCGCCTCCCCGACGGACCCGATTTGGAATCTGCAATATTCCGAAGAGGAAATGCGCGCGATCGTGGAGGAGGCGCGCGGTTGGCGCACCTACGCGATGGCCCATGCCTATACGCCGGAGGCCATCTCGCGTGCGGTCCGAGCCGGGGTTCGAACCATCGAACACGGAAATCTCATCGATCGCACCACCGCAGACTTGATGGTCGAGCACGAAGCGTTCCTCGTCCCCACCCTCGTGACCTACACCGCGATTCACGAAATGGGTCGCGCCCTCGGCTTTCCGGAAGTCAGTCAACGCAAGGTGAAAGACGTCCTCGACGCGGGTTTGGCGTCCCTCGAGATCAGCCGCGAAGCGGGGCTCGCGTTGGGTTTCGGAACGGATCTGCTCGGCGAAACCCACGATCAGCAGAGCCGCGAGTTTTCGATTCGCGCGGAAGTCGAAGCCCCCGCCGACATCCTGCGCTCCGCAACGATCGTGAACGCGAAAATTCTGGGCCGCGAGGGCGAGCTCGGCGAAATCGTTCCCGGCGCGCTGGCCGATCTATTGGTGGTCGACGGCGATCCACTCCAGGACCTGTCCGTGCTTCAGGAGCAGGGAAAACATCTGCGCCTGATCCTGCGCGGCGGCGAAGTATTCGCAGATCGACTGAACTGAGCGACGTTCGATTGGCTAGGACAGCGTCAGGAGCGCGTGGGCTTCGCGGGTGCGATCGGGGATGTCGATTCCCAAAGGGCAACTCCCCAGGCAGGGTGCGGAGCATCCCAGGCATGCGGCGGCATTGGTTTCGAGTTTCGCGTAGGTCTCGATGGCGTTCTTTTCCCACCCGTAATCTTCGAAGTACATGCGATGCCGCAGGACATCGTTGATGGGAACCTGCTCGGGGCAGGAGTTCAGGCACGCGCCGCAATGGGGCGCGCAATAGGTGCCGGCGATTTCCTGGTCGTAGCCGCCGAGAATGTCCGCGTCGGCGGTCGTGAACGGTTTCCCCGATGCGTGGAGGAACTCGTCCACGTGCTGTAGCTCGAAGAACGAGACCACGGCACACGAGACGTCGGGATTCGACAACGTCCATTTGAGGGCCGCCTGGCTGTAGGAATCCGCGTAGGGTTGAAAATTTTCGAGACCGCGATGTTTGGCTCCCTTCAGGGTTTTCATCGCCACGACGCCCATGTCTTGTTCCGCGCGCGCGCGCTGGATGATGTTCTTCATCTCCGGCCAGATCCCGTGGTGGTAGGCGAGCATCATCACGTCGAAGCGTCCGGATTCGATGGCGGCGTTTGCGACCTCGGCGAGTCGTGGTGTGTGGGAGGAGAATCCCAAGAAACGAACCTTGCCCGCTTGCTTCAACTGATCGAAGGCAGTGTGGACATTGTCGTCGAGCAGGCGATCGATCTCGTCGCAGGAATGGATGTGGACGAGTTCCACGTGATCCAAGCCCAAACGACCGAGGCTTTCGTCGATCACGCGCTTGTATTCCGCCACCGACGCACCTGCGGGGAGATGACCGTTCGGCGTGCAAAACTTGGTCGCCACGAAGATATCGTCGCGGCGAAAACCCGCGATCGCGCGTCCCATGGCTTGTTCGCTACCGGAGCCCGCGTAATCGGGAGACGTGTCGAAGTAGTTGACGCCGCGTTCGAGCGCCATGCGCGCGATGCGTTCGCCCTGTTCGCCCTCGATGCGGCCGGTTCCGAGCACGATGTCGGAAACCTTCCATTCGGTTCGACCCAGGCGCCGATGCTGAACGATCCGGCTTCCCTGCCAAGCGTCCAGGGCTTCGGGATGCGTGTAGGGCGCGGGAACGAAGATCTTGCTCGCTTGTTCCTGCCACCCGTAGCCCTGGTTCCCCACGCCCATGAAGGTTCGGGCCAAACCCGCGCCAGCCCCCACCGCGAGTGCACCCACGGCGGTTCCCGCTCCGGAAGCGACGAACTGGCGCCGGGAGGGATCGAGCTTGCGCTCGCTCCGGGCTGCCAGGCGAACCCAGAAAAACGCCACGATGCTCACTCCCAACACCATGGCGAGCCCGAGCGCGACGCCTGCGGCCGTCATCCCGATGTCGGGGACGAAGGAACGCCCGATGGGGTCCATGATGGAATGCAGCGGAAACGCACCGGGGTCGATCCCGATGGCGGCTTTGTAGAAGTAGCCGCCGAACCCGAAGTGGCCGACGAGTAGGGCGAGAACGAGAGAACCGAGAACGGCGATTCGAGTACGCGTCACAATTGTCCCTCCGGGCGCAGTGGCGAGACGCTAACAGATTCCGTTGCCAAGGGATCGCTGGGAAGCGTGAGCGCGTATCTCCGAGCCTCCCTACCTTCGTCGTTCGAGGGGACAGTGAGGATGGGGATGGGGAATTCCGCTGGATTCTGGGTCGCGATACTCGTGGGACTTTCGCTTGGCTCGAGCCACGCGGCGGCCGATGGCGAGGTTGAACCTGCGAATGAGCGCAGGTCGGTGCTTTCCGAAGAACGCGAGCCCTGCGACCGCTACGAGCCCAACCGCCAGCCACTATTCGGCGACGTCCATGTCCATACGGGTTTCTCGCAGGACGCGAGCACCCAGGGCACGCGAAACACACCGCGCGACGCCTACGGCTTCGCGCTGGGAAAGCGCGTCGATCTCCAACCCTATACGGCGGACGGAAGGGCACTGCGGAGTCTGCAGATCGACCGACCTTTGGACTTCGCTGCGGTGACGGACCACGCGGAAATGCTGGGAGAGGTGAAGATCTGCGAGACGCCCGGGTTGGTGGGCCATGACTCCCTGCCGTGTCGGATCTATCGGCGCTGGCCCCGGCTCGCCTTTCTCTTGATGAACGCGCGTAGCAGCAACGCGGACGAGCCGCGCCGCTACGGGTTCTGCGGTCCCGCTGGCGAGAACTGCGCGCGGGCGGCACGCAGTCAATGGCGAGAGATCCAGGCGGCGGCGGAGGAAGCCTACGACCGGACTGCCGCGTGCACCTTTACGAGTTTCGTCGCGTACGAGTACACGGGCTCCCCCATGGCGCGGAACATTCACCGCAACGTGATCTACCGCAACGCAACCGTCCCCGGCCTTCCCATCAGCTACTACGAGGCACCGAAACCCGAAACCCTGTGGCGGCGACTCGCCGAGACCTGCACCCAAACCGCGACCGGGTGCGATGTCCTTGCGATTCCCCACAACTCGAATCTGAGTGACGGATTGATGTTTGCGTTTCGCGCGGAGGATGGAAGCGCACCCACGAAGGCCGATGCGCAAGCGCGGGTTGCCATGGAACCGCTCGTGGAAATCATGCAACACAAAGGGGATTCGGAATGCCTTCCGGGCGTCGGCACCGAGGACGAGCTGTGCGCCTTCGAAGCACTTCCCTACAATTCGTTCGGCGAGAAGTTCACTTCCTTCATGAAGACGGAACCCAATCCGCGCAACTTCGTGCGAAACGTGCTGCAAGAAGGTCTTCGTTTCGAAGAAGAGCTCGGAGCGAATCCCTTCAAGCTGGGAATCATCGCGAGTACGGATACGCATCTGGGAACACCGGGAGCGGTATCCGAAAGGCGACATCCCGGTCACGGGGGAGCGGGAACGCCCGCTCTGCGCGAAATGCCGCCGGGGCTGTCCGATGATCTCGATTTCAATCCCGGCGGCTTGATGGTGGCCTGGGCGGAGGAAAACGCGCGCGACTCGATCTTCGACGCCATGCGGCGACGGGAAGTGTATGGGACGAGTGGCACGCGTCCGCTGTTGCGCTTCTTCGGGGGCTGGGACTATCCCGATTCGCTTTGCCAGCGCTCGGACTTCGCCGCCGCGGGCTATGCGGGCGGTGTGCCGATGGGTGGAGACTTGCGCCGACGACCGTCGGATGACGCGACCCCGACTTTCGCCGTGTGGGCGCTTCGAGACCCGGGCACCGCGACCCAGGAGAGTGTGGGGCTGCAACGCGTTCAGGTCATCAAGGGATGGCTCGACGGCGATGTGCTTCGGGAGCAGGTCTACGACGTGGCGGGTGACGCGAACAATGGGGCGAGTGTCGACCCGCGGACCTGCGCGCCCACGGGTGTGGGCTCCGACAGCCTTTGTGCGGTTTGGCAGGACCCGGATTTCGATTCGACCCAGCGCGCATTCTACTACGTGCGGGTGCTCGAGAACCCCACCTGTCGTTGGAGTGCGTGGGCGTGTCTCGAGCGTGGCGTCGATTGCAGGGATCCCGCGAGCGTTCCTGCGGATCTCGATGTCTGTTGCGATCCCCGCCACCGGAAAACGATTCAGGAACGCGCGTGGTCGTCTCCTATCTGGTATTCGCCGGTACACCCGACGTCGTAGCGAAGAATCGTGCGGCAGATTTTCCGCAACCTGTGCGCAGTGTCTACAACCAGGTGCTCCGTAGCGCGCAACACGCGTGCAACTCGATGCCCCGACATCTTTTGACAGTGATTTCGCGAAAGTTTTTCGTGATAGAATGCAAGCGCACTGTGAGTTGAAGCTGAGCGGGTAATGTTGTGCGGGTGCGATCGCTGCCGCCTTTCTCGGGCCGAAGAAACTGTTCTCTCGAGCCGGAGTCTCCGCTCCCTGGCCTTTCGCAGATCAACAACTGCGACCGGGGTGTTCTATGCGTGTTTTTTCATTGCTAGCTGCGGCGGTATTCGCCGTCGGCATGGCGGGCCCGTCTGTGGCTGCCACGCCGGACCATTACAAGTGTTACAAGATCAAGGAAACCAAGAAGAAGTGCCTGATGGACCTGGGTGCGAAGTGCAAGGTCGACGCCGATTGTGGCGCCGCTGGGCCCTGCCTCGGATTTCCCAAGGGCGTTCAGGCCTCGATTGCCGACCAGTTCGAGTCGGGAAACTACGATGTGAAGAAGCCGGTGCGCATGTGCAATCCGGTCGACAAGAATGGTGAGGGGATCCTCGATCCCGATACCCATCAGAAGGGTTATCAGATCAAAGCCGTCAAGGGCGCTCCCAAGCACGTGAAGCAGCGCGTGACGATCCAGAATCAATTCACGGATCAGTTCTCCGCCGACGGTCTCCAGGTGGTCGAAACCATCAAGGAAGACTTCCTGCTGGTTCCCTCGGGCAAAGATCTGTCCGGCCCCGCGAGCCTGCCCAGCTCCGACGTCGATCACTACAAGTGTTACAAGACCAAGGAGGTCAAGGGCGTTTGTACGGGCGACATGACCTCCAAATGTAAGGTCGATGCCGACTGCTTCACCGTGGGTGGATCCTGCGCTCAGAAGCATCCCAAGGGTGTGAACGTCACGTTGGACGATCAGTTCGAGAGTGGAAGCTGGGAAGCCAAGAAACTCACCAGCCTCTGCACGCCGGCCGACAAGAACGGCGAAGGCATCACCAACGATGTCGATCACCTGGCCTGCTATCAGATCAAGGCTCCCAAGGGCGCACCCAAGCACGTGAAGCAATCGGGTGTGTACATGAACAACCAGTTCGGTCACGAGGTACTGGGCACGATCAAGGAAGACCTCCTGTGTGTTCCCACGATCAAGAGCTTCGGCAACCCGCCGGTTTCTCCGACCGAGATGGATTTCACCACGATCGATGGAACGCAGCCCTGTGGGTTCGTAGTCGACGGTGCCGATCAACAGATCGGCTCGATGGATTGCGGCACCCTCTACCTCGGTGGACCGGATCACAACCTTCCGCCGAACCCGACCCCGCCGGGGTCGACCATGCGGATGGGACTCGACTGTACGGGTTCGAGCTGCGACGTTTCGCCGTCGTCGTCCGTGGGTCTGGATCACAACTGCACGGAAGCCGGATGTCCGTTCGGCGTTCCCCTGCCGCTCGATCGCGGTGCGTTGTCGACCTGTATCGTCAACACACTCGCGGCCCCGGTTACGGGTTCGTTGGATCTGGCGACCGGGACTGCGTCCCTCAACGTGTCGCTGGATTCCGATGTGTGGCTGAACAACATCGAGCAGGGAAGTCCTCCCTACGGTGTCGGCCACATCCCCTGTCCGCAATGCGTGGACGGTGGTGGCAGTCCGCTCAGTGGCTCTCCCGAGAGCCCGGCCGTAGGAACCTGTGACTACGGTGAGAACGCGGGCTCGGCCTGTTCGGTCACGAACACGGCGGGTCTCTCGCGCGACTGCCCGCCGCTGAAGACGGGCTGCGAGGCCGACACGGCGGGTTGTTCCGACGGAACGCTCCACGTGTCCCACATCGCCGTCAACCTGTCACCGCTCACGACGGGTAGCACGTCAGCTTCGGCCCCGGACGGTCTGTTCTGTCCGGACCAGAAGTTCGCCGGCTGCTTCGGTGAGGCAGCGTTGCCGGGTGGGGCTGCGGACGAATGCCGCGGCTTCGAGCAGAACGGCACGGAGGCGGGTCCCCTCGCCAACGGCGTCCCGACGTCCATGACGATGGGGTCGACCTTCTGCATCCCGGCTACGGGCAATGCGCTGATCGACAGCCTCGGGTCCGATCTGCCCGGTCCGGGTTCGACTTCGCTCCCGGGCATCGTCACTGTTCGCGAGTAAATCGCGGCAGGGTTGAATGAAAGGCCCTCGGAGCTTCGCTCCGGGGGCCTTTTCTCGTTGGGGCGCCGCTACACGAGGGTCGTGGAGTGGCCTTCCCAATAGGGCGCCTTCAAGAGGCGCTTGTAGAGCTTGCCCGTCGCTTGGCGAGGCAGCTCGGCTTGGAAGTCGACGCTCTGCGGGCACTTCATCTTCGCGAGGTGTTGCTGGCAGTAATCGATCAGCTCCGCTTCGAGCTCGGCGCCCGTCTCCACGCCCTCCGCCGGTTGCACGACCGCTTTCACCTGCTGACCGAAATCTTCGTCGGGAATTCCGAACACCGCGACGTCGGCGACCTTCGGGTGCAGGATCAAGACGTTCTCGGCTTCCTGGGGGTAGATGTTGACGCCCCCGCGAATGATCATGTCGGCCTTGCGATCCGTCAGGTAGAGATAACCTTCGGCGTCCACGTAGCCCACATCGCCCAGGGTCGACCAGCCCTTCGGGTGCCGGGAACGGGCGGTCTTCTCCGGCGCGTTGTGGTACTCGAAGCTCTGCCCCCCGCCGAAGTAGATGGTTCCGATCTCGCCCGCAGGCAACTCCCGTCCATCGTCGTCGAGGACATGGATTTCGCAATTCAGCGGGCGACCGACCGATCCTTTGTGCGACAGCCAGGCCCGGGAATCGATCGACGTCGATCCATTGCCCTCGGTTCCCGCGTAGAACTCTTCGAGGATGGGTCCCCACCACTCGATCATTTGTTCTTTGACGGGAACCGGGCAGGGCGCCGCGGCGTGCAGCACCGCGGTTTGACTCGAGACGTCGTATCGCGCCCGGACTTCCGGAGGCAGTTTCAACATGCGGATGAACATGGTGGGGACCCATTGGCTCAAGCTGACGCGATACCGATCGATCAGGCGCAAGGCTTCCTCGGGTTCGAAGCGCTCCATCAAGATGGCCGTGGCGCCGAGACGCAGGATCGTCATGACGAAACGCAGCGGCGACGCGTGGTAGAACGGTGCGGGCGACAGGTACACCGTATCCGGGCTGGCGCCGTACATGCCGTTCATCAAGGCGAGCAACATGGGGGGAGGCGTGCCGATCTTTCGGTTCGGGAGGGGGTTCTTGATGCCCTTGGGACGCCCGGTGGTGCCGGACGAGTACAGCATGTCGGTCCCCTCCATCTCGTCTGCGATGGGGGTCGAGGGCAATTTCGCGACGGCGGTCTCGTAGGCGATGAAGCCCGGCGCTGCGCTCCCGAAGCAGATTCGATGGGTGGGGACGCCGTCGGGCAGTGCCGCGGAAAGCTCGCGTTTCGCCTCGCTCGTGAAGAGCACCTGCGCCCCGCAGTCGCGAACGATGTATTCGAGTTCCGGTGTCGTGAGGTGCGAGTTGACCGGGGTGTAGTAGAGCCCCGCGCGCTGGGCCGCCCAGGCGATTTCGAAGAACCGGGGATGGTTCTCCATGAAGATCGCGATGGCGTCACCGGGCTTCAATCCGAGGTTTCGCAGGAGATGTGCGCAACGATTGGAGCGCGCGTCCAATTGTCCGTAGGTGATGATCTCACCGCTTTGGCCCATGACGAAAGCGGGTTTGTGGGGCTGGCTCTTGGCGTGGGTGCCGGGATACACGAGGCTCCTCCCAGGGGTCGACCGCGTTGTGATATCGTACCCCGACCGAATCAGGGTGACGAGTGAAGTCGGATTCCGACGACGAGAAAGCGCTGCGTGAGCGCCACCTGCTGCGCGATCCGCATCCCCAATGGACGCAGATGCGGAAGACGTGTCCGGTCGAACGCCACGAATTCCTGGGTAAGGCGAGTTATGCGGTCCACCGTTTCGAAGATGTCGAAGCGGTCCTGCGCGACAGCGAAACGTTTTCTTCCAGCATCAACCAGGAAACCATGGGTCCCTATATGGGACAGGTCATCCTGGCGAAGGACGGTCAGGAACACACCTCCTATCGGAATCTGGTTTCCCGCGCGTTTCGCGCATCGCAATTGGAACGCTGGGAAAGCGAGCTGATTCAACCGACCATCGACGAGCTCGTCGATGCGATCGCGCCCGCCGGGCACTGCGATCTCGTGGCGGACATCACGAGCCAGTATCCCGTCCAAGTGATCGCCGGCATCATCGGTGTGCCGGTGGAAGACCACGCGCGCTTTCATGCCTGGGCCGAGGACATCAACATGGGCCCCCTCCACCCGGAGAGGGGCGCCGTTGCGTCGCGCGCCATGCGGGAATACCTGACTCCCATCGTCGAGGATCGCAAAGCCAATCCGCGGGGCGATTTGATCAGCGACATCGCGACCGCGGAAATCGACGGCGAACGCCTCGACGACGAGCATATCTACGGGTTCTTGCGACTCCTGATGCCCGCCGGAGCCGAAACGACCTTCCGGCTGATGGGCAATTGCTTTCTGGCACTGCTTTCGCATCCCGCCGCGCTCGAGCGCGCCAAGCAAGACGACGCCTTCCTTTTACGTGCCATCGAAGAAACCCTGCGTTGGGAAACCTCCGTCACCATGGTGAATCGCGTGGCAACCCGCGACACGGAGATTCGCGGAGTTCCCGTCGGCAAGGGCTCCTCGATCCTGCTGCATACGAGTTCCGGAAACCGGGACGAGAGTCGTTGGGATGCGGCCCGGGAATGGGATCCCGAACGCGAGGACCAGCATCACCTGGCCTTCGGCTGGGGACGTCACTTGTGTCTCGGGATGCATCTGGCGCGCTTGGAGCTACGGGTTGGGATTGGAACGGTGCTGCGCCGTCTGAAAAACCTGGCGCTCGATCTCGACCCCAGCGCCGACGCGCCCGAGATCGTGGGCTTCGCCTTCCGCGGCCCCGAGCGATTGCCTGTTCGGTTCGATCCGGTCGCCGCGACGAAGCGCTAGATCGAATAGAAGCGCTGGGCGTTTTCGAACAGGATCTTGTTGCGCGAGGCCTCGCTGATGTCGCTCCGCTCGCGCATGGCTTTACTGCTCTCGGGAAACTCGCTGTCCCAGTGCGGGTAATCGCTGGCATACAGGATGAAGTCGTCGCCCAGGGCATCCACCACCGCGGGTAGAACCGTCTCTTCGGGTTCGCAACTCACGTAGATCTGACCGCGAGCGAGATATTCCCGCGGGTCGCGCTTCCAGCCGTTCTCGATCCAGGAGCCGCGCTTCTCGTAGTGCTCGTGGAGTCGATCGAGGAAATACGGAACCCAGGTCACGCCGGCTTCGAGGAACGCCACGCGCAGGTTCGGATGCCGCTCGAGGACCCCACCGGTGACGATGGCCGTCATGGCGGACATCATGTCGAAGGGGAAGCTGATGCAGTGGACCTGGATGTAGTTGGTGAATCGGTCCACGCCAATCTTGGGCAGGTGAACGCCCGGCGCGCCGTGCACCGCGATCGGCATGTCGAGGTCGGCTGCCGCCGCATAGAAGGGATCGAGATCCTCGTGATCGAGGTTGCGTTCGCGCAGGCCCGGGGGCAACACGGTGCAGACCGCACCGCGTTGCTTGGCGCTCTTCATGATCTGGATCGAAGCGCTCACGTCTTCGATCGGAACCACCGCCACGCCGAAGAGACGACCGTCCGAGCGATCACAGAAATCGCCGATGAACTCGTTGTAGAGCTCCGAGAATTCCGCCGCGAACTTCAAGTCGTGAAATCCCGGAACGCCGAGGCCCAGACTCGGAAACAAAACCATCTTGTCGATGCCTTCGCGGTCCGCGTCCGAGAGCGTGCCTTCGACGGTGTTGGGGTTCGGGCCGGCGGCGGCGCACAGGCCGTGTTCCGGCGGGCAGCCGGCACCCGGACCTTCGGGTTCCGGGTAGCGGCGCTCTTCGATGTAGAAGCCCAGGCGACCCTGGTCGACGTAGCGGACTTTGTCAGGCCAGCGCTTGAGTGCAGGTACCGCGAGCGCTGCGCCCTCGACTACATGGGCATCGGCGTCGATGATCGAAGGCATGGGTTCCCTTCCCGCTATTGCGCGTTGGCGGGGACGGTCACCGAGTCGGTGTCGCGTCCCGAGCGAAGTGTTTGTCCCGGACTCGCGCCCGTGAGCTTTCCGGCTTTGACGATTTCCGTCCCGTTGACGAAGACGTGCTCGATGCCGTCCGCTTCGGCGTAGAGGCGACCGGCTCCGCCGGGCAGGTCGTAGCGGGTTTCGATCGGATGGGGGCCCACTGTCGCGGGATCGAAGAGAGTCAGGTCGGCGATGGTTCCTTCGGCGATGCGCCCGCGGTCGCGAATTCCGTACAAGCGCGCCGGAATCTCGGTGAGCTGATGGACGGCCTCTTCGATGCTGAGCAATTGTTTCTCCCGCACCGCCGGGCCCAGCAGCGAAGTCGTGCAGGTGAAGGTGTCGATCATGTCCAGGTGAGCCCCGGCGTCGGAAGCGCCGATCACCGTGCGGGGATCCCGCCAGACTTCGGCTTTGAGTTTCCAATTCGCGTCGTCATCACCGGGAATGAAGGGCATGAAGGAAGTGTGGAGATCGTCTTCGAGGGCGAGGTCGAGCAGCGCATCGAAGGGCTGCTTGTTTTGCTCCTGGGCGATTTCTCCGACTTTGCGCCCTTCGAAGGCTTTGAGCTTCGGGTTCTGCACATGGTCGATGGTGGCGTTTTCCCAGATGGCCATCACGCGCAGGACTCCCGCTTCGTCGGAATTTGCGCCGCGTTGCAGCTCCTCCCGCACTTCGCGTTTCGCGAGGGCATTTCGCTTTTCCTCGAGCGGCAAAGCGACGATGGGACTCCAGCCGGGCAGTGCGTCGAGAACGAAACCGCTGCGGAAGTTGAGCCGGAGACACATCACTTGGGAGGGTGTCAAGGCGACGATCTTGGCGCCGCGCTCCGCCGCCACATCGGATGCCCGGAGCTGGGCTTGATGGGTTTCCGGCATGAAGGCACTGGGGACCAACACGTTCCAATTCATCGGACGGTTGGCGGCCAGGGACATCTCGACCATCAAATCGATGCGTTCGTCGTCGAATACCCCGACGCCCGGAAGAAACTCGAGCGCTGTGCCCGGTAGATCGCGCAAAACCCCGGCCAGGCCGATCAGTTCTTCACGACGCGCAAAGCGCGAGGGAACGGGATTGCCGTCGCCATCGTTGTGGGTGGGGGCTTGGGAGGAGGAGAAACCGAGCCCGCCGGCGCGAATCGATTCGTGCAGCAGGGCTTCCATCTCCCGCTGCTGGGTGGGATCCGCGGTTTCCCCCACCGCGGCTTCGCCCATGACGACCCGCCGCAAGGCCGAATGCCCGACCAGGAACCCCGCGTTCAACACGAGTTGTCCTTCGAGGCGATCGAGCCATTCGCCGAAGCTCGTCCAATCCCACGGAACGCCCGTCGCCAGACTTGCGAGAGGCATGCCTTCGACCCGGGCGAGCATGCGCATGAGGTAGTCGCCGGGTGCGGCGTCGAGGGGAGCGATGCTGAAACCGCAATTTCCGCCCACGATCGACGTGACGCCGTGCAGGGGCGACGGTGTGGTCGCGGGATCCCAGAAGACCTGCGCGTCGTAATGGGTGTGGAGATCGATGAAGCCCGGCGCAACCACCAGCCCGGCGGCGTCGATCGTTTGGGTCGCGGCTTCGTTGCAGTCGCCCACGGCGACGACGCGTCCCCCCCGCACACCGACGTCGGCTGCGCGCCCGGGGTTGCCGGTTCCGTCCACCAGGGTTCCGCCGCGAATCAGGATATCGAGCACGATTTTCCTCCCGAGGCGCCCATCATACCGCAAGGCAGGCCGTGCTCGGTCCTGCCCGCGTGGTACTCTGTGCGCCCTATGACGGTCGACCGCGACGTCACAATGGCCCAGTTGGCCAAGCTCTCGAGTGCCACGTTGAAGCACACCCCGGGTCAGAAGCTGACCGTCGGGGACGTGATCGAGCAGCGCGCCGCCGAAAGGCCGGATCACCCATTCCTGCGCTACCGCGCCCAGGAGGTGTCCTACGCGGCCCACAACGCCGCATGCAATCGCTTCGCCCATTGGGGCGTGGCTCAGGGCCTCGCAACCGGCGACGTCGCCGCGATCATGATGGAGAACCGTCCGGACTTTCTGGCCGCCTGGGGGGGGCTCTGCAAGCTCGGTGTGGTGAGTGCTTTGGTGAATACCCAATTGCGCCACGACGCTCTGCGCCACATGCTGGAGACCGGCGGCGCGCGACACGTCATCGTGGGCAGCGAGTGCCTGGCCAATCTCGAGAGTCTCACGGCGGAACAACGCGCGCCCTTCGTCTTCCACGTTCTGCCGGATCCCGAGCAATCCGATTGCGTCGAATGGCCGGCGGGAGCCCTCGATCTCGCCGGGGCGCTGGCGTCCGCCTCGGATCAGAACCCGGACCGGTCTGCGCGCGATGGCCTGGTGGCGGGCATGGACCTGTTCTTCATCTTCACGTCGGGCACCACGGGGCTACCCAAAGCGGCTCGCTTGTCCCACATGCGGTTTCTCGGCGTGGGGGATGGGATGGCGGCGGTCGCCGAATATGGGCCCGACGATGTGATCTATTGCGCGCTGCCCCTCTTTCACGGGGCGGGCGGCATGGTGGTGACTTCGATTTCCCTGGCGACGGGCGGAAGCATCGCCTTGCGCCGCAAGTTTTCCGCCACGCGTTTTTGGGACGACGTGCGGACCTACGGCGTTACGGGTTTTCAATACATCGGCGAGATGTGTCGCTACCTCCTCAATCAACCGCCGTCCGAACGCGACCGCGATCACTCGGTTCGCTTGATCATGGGAGCGGGCCTGGGCGCCGACATGTGGCAGGCATTCCAAGCGCGCTTCGGGATCGAACGCATTCTCGAAGGATGGAGTTCCACGGAAGCGAATACGAATCTGCTGAACGTCGACAACCGCGTGGGTTCGTGCGGGCGGATTCCCTACCCGAATCTCCACAATGGTCGGCTCATCCGTTACGACGTGGACGCGGACTGTCATGTGCGCGATGGCGACGGAGCCTTCGTGGAATGCGAACCTGGGGAAGTGGGCGAGTTCATCGGAATGGTTCCCAATCTTCCGGATTCCGGTGCCGGCCGCTTCGAGGGATACACCTCCGCGGAGGCCACGGAAGCCAAGCTGCTGCGCAACGTGTTCTCGGAAGGGGACGAGTGGTATCGCTCGGGCGATCTGCTGCGACGCGACGCGGACGATTACTTCTACTTCGTCGACCGGATCGGCGACACCTACCGTTGGAAGAGCGAGAACGTATCCACCCAGGAAGTGGCCGAAGTGCTGAGCGCCTATCCCCAGGTTCAGATTGCGAACGTCTACGGGGTGCGGGTGGAGGGTTCGCCCGGCCGCGCGGGGATGGCGGGATTGGTGCTTTCGAAGCCCGAGACGTTCGACGGGCGCGCTTTCTTTGTCTTCACCGAGGAACACCTCGCGCGCTACGCCGCGCCGGTGTTTCTGCGCATCCAAGATGAGGCGTCGATGACTTCGACGTTCAAACTGAGAAAAGTGGACCTGCAGCGCGAGGGGTACGACACCACCCGCGTGTCGGATCCCCTCTACGTTCGCGACGAAGGCGAGCGCAGCTACGTGCCGCTCAGCGACGAACGTCTGCGTGCCCTGGGCCTCGGTCGGTCCGTGGAGTGAAGATGAACGGACTCCTGGACGGAAAATCGGCGCTCATCACGGGAGCGGGGTCGGGCATCGGCCGAGCCACCGCCCTGGCCTTTGCGCGCGACGGAGCGCGCTGCGTGCTTTCGGACGTCGACGAGGCGGGGCTCGAAGAAAGCTTGTCCCTCGTGCAGGCCACGGGTGCCGAAGCCGTCGCGCGGACGGCGGACGTCAGCCGGGAACCGGAAGTCGAGGCTCTGCTCGCGAAGTGCATCGAGGCGTTCGGTCGACTCGATTGCGCGGTCAACAATGCGGGGATCACCGGCAACCCCAGTCCATTGGCCCAGATGGATCTGGCAAATTGGGAACGCGTCCTGTCCGTCAATCTCACGGGCGCCTTCCTGTGTTTGAAGCACGAGCTCGTCGCCATGCAGGCCCAGGGCGCCGGCGCCATCGTGAACACGTCGTCCGGGGCGGGCATCGTCGCAGCCCCCTTCTTGTCCCCCTATTGCGCTTCGAAACACGGCATCCTCGGTCTGACAAAGACCGCAGCGGCGGAGAACGCGCGTTCGGGCGTGCGGATCAATGCGATTTGTCCGGGCAGTACCGACACGCCCATGATGCAGAAATTCATGGCCGGAAGTCCCCAGGCGGAAAAGATGATCAAGGGCTCCATGCCCGGCGGCCGCTTGGGAACACCGGAAGAGATCGCCGAGGCGGCCGTGTGGCTGTGTTCGGATCGCGCGTCCTTCGTCAACGGCACGGCGCTCGTGGTCGACGGCGGTGCGGTCGGGCGCTAGCGCGGCCACTTCGAGCTATTCTCCCGCCATGGATACAGACCTCTTTGCCACGCTTCGGACCGAGATCGCCGGCGTTTCCGTAACGGACCTCGCGCGCGACTTCGGTACCCCGACTTACGTCTACGACGCGGATCAAATTCGTCAGCGCATCGGCGATCTGAGAGATTTCGACACCGTGCGCTACGCCATGAAGGCCTGCTCGAATCTCGCGATCCTCGATCTATGTCGGCGCAATGGAACGTTCGTCGATTGTGTGTCCGGCGGAGAAATCCGGCGCGCCCTGGCCGCGGGATTCCCCGCCACCGGCGATGGGCACCCCATGGTCTACACCGCAGACCTGTTCGATCGCGATGCGCTCGAGTTGGTGGGAAAACACGGGATTCACGTCAATTGCGGTTCGCCGGACATGATCGAACAAATGGGCGAGGTCGCGCCGGGCACGGACATCACCCTGCGCATCAATCCCGGTTTCGGTCACGGCCACAGCCAGAAGACCAATACCGGGGGCGAGAGTTCGAAGCACGGAATCTGGCACGAGCAATTGGGTGCGTCCGTCGAGCGCGCCGCCGCCAACCGCCTGACGCTCTCGGGGATCCACGTCCACATCGGTTCGGGAACCGACCTCGAGCATCTCTCCCAGGTGTGCGGCGTGGTCGGGCAGCTGGCCGCCCATGTCGGATCGAGCGTGACGACGATCAGCGCGGGTGGCGGCCTGCCGATTCGCTACCGCGAAACCGATCCCTCCATCGATCTCGGCCTCTACTATTCCTTGTGGGACGAAACGCGCAAGCAACTCGAAGCCAAGTTCGGACACGCGGTGCGCCTCGAAATCGAGCCCGGGCGTTACCTGGTCGCCGAGTCGGGGTTTCTCGTGAGTGAGGTTCGTGCGGTAAAGAGTATGGGGAACAATCTCTTCTACCTGGTCGATGCGGGTTTCAACAATCTCGCGCGTCCGGTCATGTACGGCGCCTACCACCCCATGGCGATTGCGCCCGCCCAGGACGCTGGACGCGAGCGAGCGATGCACGACGTCGTGGTCGGTGGGCCCTTGTGCGAATCCGGCGACATTTTCACCCAGGAGGAGGGTGGGTTCGTGCGAACGCAGGCGCTGCCGGAAGCGCAAGTCGGCGACTTTCTCGTGATCGGTTGTGCGGGAGCCTACGGTTTCTGCATGGCCTCGAATTACAATTCGAAGCTTCTGCCCGCGGAAGTTCTCGTGCACCGCGCAACGGCTCACGTGATTCGCGCGCGTCAGTCCTACGATGATCTGGTCCGAGACGAAACGATTCCGTCGCTCGATTGAGCGGGAAATCGTTCTCGCTGGACCTGTGTGGAACTAGTGGAGTCGCGGCGGGCTGTGCAGCGGTACGGTCGAAAGGATGTCGCAGTAGGAATCGCCGTTGAGAACCACCTGACCGGTTCCCACCAAGCCGTCTATGGCGGCGAAGATCTCGTCCATGTCTTCGGTGAATTCGCTCAGCGTAACGATCAATTTCGCGAGTGAGATCTCGATCGGCGCAGTTTCCGAGACCTCTTGCAACATGGGCTCTGTACGATTTCGCATTGGATACCTCCCCCTTGCGACATCGGAAATGCACCGGTCGTGCCAATTCGAAGGTCTTTTGGGGAAGGTCCGGCTCGATCTTAGAAAATTTCGTGATTTCAGCCACTTAGAGGCCTATCTTTCCTGCCGCCGAAAGGTCCACCCAGAACGGGTAGCGACGGGATTTCGGCGCGAGTGTCGGATCCGTGGCAAATCGAGAAGAAGCAAACCGAGAGCTGGCCCGGCGGGCCTGGGATGCGGTGTCGCATGGCGACGTCGCGGCGCTGGTCGCGTTGACGGCATCCAACCTCGTGTGGCACGCGACGGGGCGGAGTTCCTGGTCTGGGGATTACTTCGGACGCGACACGGTTTTCGACTTCTTGAGTGGCCTGGGGGGGGACGCGGAGGTCTTCGATTCCACCCTCCATCACGTCCTGGTGGGGGATGACCGTGCTGCACTTCTGCTGCATATCTCGGGACGCCGCAAGGAGAAGTCGCTAGATACAGACCTGGATGTCATCCTGCGTATCGAAGCGGACCACATCGTCGAAATCTGGAGCGTGCCCCACGATCAGCACGCCTTTGCGCAATTCTGGGAATAAGCGCCTCCGCCACACCCATCCGCCGCCCGGCCGAATCAGCGTGTCGAGTTCCCCTCAGAGCCCGTATAATGACCGAGATTCGTCACGGCGGAGAGTGGGACGTGCGGAGCGGACACCGTGATTCAAGGCTACCTGCATCCTGATTTTTGGCCTGTCGCTCGAGTCCTCGAGAAGCAGGTCGACGCTTCCGGCGGCGGCGGCGCTGCGGTCTGTATCTATCACCGCGGCGAGCCCGTGGTGGACATCTGGTCCGGTCGCCGCAGTCGAAACGGAACGCCGTGGGAGGGCAACACCCTCGCGCTTTCGTTTTCTACCACCAAAGGCGTGACGTCCACCGCCTTCCACATCCTCGTGGAAAAGGGACTCGTCGATTACGAAGACACGGTGGCGGAGCACTGGCCGGAGTTCGCGCAGAACGGGAAAGCGGACATCACCATCCGCCAGCTGCTGTGTCACGAAGCGGGCCTGTATCCGATTCGCCAGCACATCGACGATGCCAGTCGCATGCTCGATTGGGAGTACATGACGCGCGCGTTGGCGGCGGCGGCTCCCTGTTTCGATCCGGGCACCGCCAACGGCTATCACGCCCTCACCTTTGGCTGGCTCGTGGGTGAGTTGATCCAACGCATCGCGGGTAAGCCCTACACGGAGGTCATCGAGGCGGAGATTGCCAAGCCCTTGGACCTGGATGGTCTGTTCGTGGGGCTACCGGAAAGCGAGCGCTATCGCGCCGCGGAGTTCCTGCCCGCCTGGGGAGACCGCATGCCCGGCGAGGGCCGCGACGGTGTGCGGATCCTGCGCCAGGCGAGAAGATTCTTTTCCTGGTTCGGACTCCCCATCGATCCCGTGCGCATGGCAGACGCCCTGGCGCCGCCCGGAATCGCGGATTTCGATTGGAACGCGACGGGTACGATTGCCGCGCCGATTCCCGCCGCCAATGGGATGTTCACGGCGCGCTCCCTGGCGCGCATGTACGCCATGCTCGCCGGTCGCGGCGAACTCGACGGCGTGCGTCTGCTTTCGACCTCGACCCTGGCTCAGGCCACGGAAGTTCAGAATCGCCGCATCGATCGGGTCGTCCCTTTCCCGATGCACTGGCGACTCGGCTACCACCGGGTCGCGAGCTTGCGCGGAACCATCCCCAACGCGTTCGGACATTTCGGTTTCGGCGGGTCCGGCGCCTGGGCGGATCCGGAACGAAATCTTTCGGTCGCCCTCACGCTGAACAGCGGTGCCGGTTCGCCCTTCGGCGACTTGCGGATCCTGCGGATCAACGGCGCGGCGGTGAATTGCGCGGATCGGAGGTAGCGGTGCGGATTGCCGTGCTGATGCTGGCCGCGCTGGTGCTGGCGACCGACGCGCGAGCGGAAAGCGATTGGAACTCCGCCATCGGCTGGCAAACCTTCGAAGCGGGGCTCGTGGCGGCGAAAGAGCAGAAGAAGCCCGTTTGCCTGGTCTTCTACACGGATTGGTGCCCCCATTGCACCGACTACAGCCGGGTCTTTCACGACGCGCGCGTCGTCGCCCAGTCCAAAGCGTTCGTCATGGTCCGCGTCAATCGCGACCAACACGTGGAGCTGAGCAATCGATTCGCGCCGGACGGGAACTACATTCCGCGGACCCTGTTTCTCGGATCCGACGGCGCAATCGCTGCGGAGATCGTGACCGACCGGCCGGATTTCAAGTACTTCTACAACACCAAGAAGCCCGAGTCCCTGCTCGCCGGGATGGAAAAAGCGGCGGCAAAACTGGGCTCGAAATAGAAAACGGCCCGCGGGAAAACCCGCGAGCCGCAATTCGAAGACCTGATCGAGTTGGGAACTATCGTCGGTTGCGACGCGTTCCGAAGCCGACGAGGCCTGCCAGTCCGGCAGCCATCAGGATCATCGTCGAGGGCTCCGGGGTTACGGTCATCGTTACACCGCCGCCACCGGGAGGCGTGTAGCCGGGATCGGGACCACCGGGGAGGGGCATCGTGGTTTCCGGGGGATCGTTGTCCTCACCCATGTTCTCGAAGTCCGGGCAGTCGAGAAAGCTGCCACCCATGTTTCCCATGCCTTCGAGGTCGTCGGTTTCGACGAGCGGGCCGGTGATGATGGCGCCAGCGGGGGCGACGCAGAAAAGAAAAGCCGCAATAGCAAACAGCGAGAAGATAGAGCGTTTCATGATCAGGCCTCTTCAGCGTTTCCAACGGGAACGGCCCTGTCGCGGGTTTACGCAACGTTGGAGCTAAGGGTTGTTCAATACCTTGCCTCCGTGAGTGCCTAGAAAGCGTGCCATGGTGACGTTCCGAAAGCCAAACATTTCGGTGGAATTCCACCCCGATGGGCAGGTGGCTGGCAAGTTGTGCGCAGCTCTTTACGCAAACTGACAGTTTCGAACGCAACCGCGCTATCGCGACGACCGCCGAGACAATGATCGGAACGCGTTCTTTTTTCTTGGATCGTGCTTGGATCCTTCTAGGGTCCGGTTGAGAGCGCGCTCGGACGCCCAAAGCGTCGTTTTCGAAAAGTTCGTAAGATTCGAAGCTCGCTCGCGGAGGTCCATCGACATTGGGAGCAGCAGAGGGGCCGGTTCGGACCCCGCGTTCGGTCGCATTCGCGATGGTTCTGGCGAGTGTCGGCTTCGCCGTCGCGCTGCTCGAATTCGCCGTCTTCCCTGTCTTCTTGAACCGCGTTCCGCTGCGTTTGCAAATGTTCCTTCCCGATGGCATCCAGGTGCTCGCCCAGAGTTCGAAATCCGGCTCCATCCCCGAGGACTACGTTCTACTCGTGGGCGATTCCTACGCCCAGGGACGAGGCGATTGGCTGCTCGACAGCGATCCGGATCGGAACCCCCCTTTTCACAGCGCCCATGTGGTGCACGAGCGCACCGGTCGCGATGTCGTGAGTTTTGCCCGCGGCGGAGCGGGCGCGATCCGGGGTTGGGTCACGGAACCCGAGGCGCGCTTTCGCTATCTCGAATCGACCTACCGGTTCCGGCTGGAGCGACCGGCGCGCGTTGTGGCCTATTTCTACGAAGGGAACGATCTACAGGACACGCTCCTCGAGTTGCTGTTTTCCTTTGGCGTGGGCGACGCCGAGCGAAACGCTGCGCCGGGAGAGCCGCCGCTGCAGAATCTCCTGCAATCCGAATCCCCCGGACCCTATTACCTTCGACAGACGCTCGAGGACGACCGGCTCTACGACGGCGAACACTATCGGACCCACCTTTTCCCTGAAGCCGCGGACCGGCATCCCCTCAACCGGGAGCGCCAGCGCCTCGGTGTGACGGACGAGTTCTTCCTGCTCCGCAGTCTGTTTGCGATGGCCGACGATTCAGTGCGCCGGGTACTCGGAAAGAAAACGACCGTGGTCGACCTGTGGCCCAATGCGCCACCTCGGCGTTTGGTGAAGGAAGGCAACGCCATCGAAGTGTCGGGAAGCGCGGTGGCGGTGGAACGTGAACTTCAGGGGCCCGCCATGGAGCTCAACCAAAACGAAACCCGAGCCGCACTCTTTGCCACCGAACAAGCTTTGATCCGCTTGCGAAGCCGCTTCGGGGCGAGCCTTTTGCTCGTCTATCTGCCGTCGCCGGCCTCGAGTTATTCCTTCGCGCGCGCGCCCGTCGTGTTGCAACCCACCGCGGGGCGCCCGCACCGCTATTCCGTGCGAGAGATCGCAGTGCGGAGCGCGGAACTCCGCGAGCGGATGGCCGCCATGGCGGCGAAACACCAGATCGAATTTCTCGACGTGACTCCGGCGATTCGGGCAAGCGCTCGCGAGCAGATTCTGCACGGCCCCAGGGATTGGCGGCATTTCAATCGACTGGGGTACGAGGTCTTGGGAGAGCAGGTATCCCGCGCCATGGCACGCTGAGTCAACGCGATGCGCCGAGTTTCAGCGCCTGTCTCGCGATCAAGCCGCGCATGATTTCCGAAGTTCCTCCACCGATCGTCTCCCAGGTACTTTGACGCCAAAGGAATTCCATTCGGGAGCCGCGCTCGAGGGCTTCGGGGCCGCCCAGGTCGAGGGCCGTGCGCGCAATGGCCTGGCAGAGTTCACTGCCTGCAAGCTTGTTGTACGCCGCATCGACGCTGCTATCGCGACCTTTTTGAATGGCTTCGAGAACCCGCAAGCCGAGGACTTCAGTTTCGCGCACGCGCACGGCGAGTTCCCCCAGCTGCGCGCGAACCCGGGGATCGTCGCCGAGGTTTGCGGCGCGCGCCCAGGCCACGAGATCTTCGAAATCGCGCAACAGGCGTTTCGGGGGAAATTGAACGTGGCGTTCCACGGCGAGGGCTTCGTGGATCAGCTGCCAGCCCGCATTCTCCTCGCCGATGCGGTCCCGAACCGGGACACGGACGCCGTCCAGATGAATCTGATTCAGGCGCTCTCCGTCCAGCAGGGGCAAGGGGTCGATGCGGATTCCCGGCGCCTTGAGGTCGACGATGAAAATCGACAAGCCTCTCGCGCGACTGTCGGTTTCACCGGTGCGGGCCAGGGTCCAAAGGTAATCGGAATCCTGCGCGTAGGAGGTCCAGCATTTCTCGCCCGAGAGAACGTAGGCGTCGCCGTCGCGGGTGGCTCGGGTTCGAACGCTTGCGAGGTCCGAGCCCGCTTCGGGTTCCGAATAGCCGAGCGAAAAGAAAATCTCACCCGCTCGAATGGGCGCGAGCCAACGTTGTCGTTGATCCGCGCTGCCGGCTTTGAGAATCGTTTTGGCCACGATGCCGGCGCCCAGGGGTGGGCGCGCGCAGCGCGCATAGGCCATTTCATCCCAAAGAATGTATTCGTAGGTCGGTCCCTGGCGCGGCGCTTTGGGATCTTCTTCCCAGCCGAGCGAGAGCCAGTCCTTGCGGCCGACCGCGGCATAGAGCGCTTTCACTTCGGCCCAGCGCGTATTCTGGAAATGGAAGCCCTCGAGATCGCTGTAGTCCCGCAGGAACTCGACGACCTCGGTGCGAAAGGCTTCTTCGTCGCAAGAGAACGTGGGGTTCAATCGTCCTCACCGATTCGGGCATTGGGGTCCGGGTTCCAGCGCGCCGGGCGTTTCTCGGCGAAGGCGCGCGGTCCCTCGATGAAGTCGGGGTGTTGCCAATGCACGCGCAACAACGCCCAGGCGTATTCGAGGGCGTCTTGGTAGCCGCGTTCCAGAGAACCCCAAATGGCCTGTTGCGAGAGGGACATGGCCTGGGGCGAATTTTCCAGCATTGCGCGCGCCATGGCCAGGGCGGTGTCCATCAGCTCGCCGGGTTTTACGAGCTCGTCCACCAACCCGAGTGTATGAGCGCGTTCCGCGGAGAGGCGATAGCTGCGACCCATCAGCGTCATGCGCAAAGCGGTTCCCAACGGTAGCCGTTTGGCGAGACCCACGTTCTCGAGCGCCCCCACCATGCCGACGTTCACGTGCGTGTCCATGAAGGCCGCGTTCTCCGTGGCGACGATGATGTCGCAATCGACGACGAAATGGAGTCCGCCTCCCACCGCGAGGCCGTTGACGGCGCAGATGGTGGGCTTCCACACGCGATTGTGACGCGGGGACCAGAAGACGTCGTCCGAAAGCGGAAGGTTGTTGGCGACGGAGCCTTCGGCCTTGGCATCCGCGACGTCGAAGCCGGTCGAAAAATGTCGATCGCCGCTTCCGGTCACGATGGCGACGCGAATTTCCGGGTCTTCCCGCACCTCGGTCCAGATCGCTCGAAAGATCTGTTCCATTTTTTTCGTGAGCGAGTTTCCGCGCTCCGGGCGATCGATCGTGATGATCGCGATGCCGTCGCGTTTTTCGTAGAGGATCCCGTCCAGCGGTTGGGTGAGATCGATGTTTTCGTCGTGATAGCGGATTACCATGCGGGTCTCCCTAGGAAAGGCCGAATTGTGCGAGTGCGCTTTCCCGAGCGATGGCGTCACCGGGCGGGATGGAAACGAGTTGACGGATGCGGCGCGCCAGCGGAAAAACCTCGCCGTCTTCCATGACACCCAAACCGCCAAAGGTCTGCGGGGTCGTGTACGCGGCTTCGAGCGCAGCGCGACCGGCGGAGTAGCGCGCGCACGCCGCTCGATGGGCGGCGTCTTCCAATTGGTTGTCGATCGCGAAAGCCGCCACGCGGGTCAATGCCGCTGCTGCCGCGAGTCCCATGGCGGATTGCGCGAGCGGGTGTGCAACCGCTTGGAAGTCGCCGAGGGCGCGGCCAAATTGCTTCCGATCGCGCGCGTGGGTGCTCGCGGCGTCGATCAGGCGTTGTCCCGCGGCCGCCAGATAGGCGGCGGCCGCCACGTCGCCCAGGGCCAGCGCGGTGTCCGCGGACTCGAACTCCTCGCCTCGAATCAAACCGACGCGTCCCCACGGTTCACCCCCGAGTGTGTCGACCCGCTCGACACGGCCCGCGGGTCGGGCGCGAAAGGCACGCTTCCCAGCGAGTTCGATGAAGATCGTCGCAAACGGCGCCCAGGGGAGTAGGGGCGGGGCACCGAGAGACACGATGGCTTCGCCACGCGCAACGGATTCGCGCTCCGCTTCCGCGAGTAGACGACCGGCGACGAAACTCGCAACCAGGGGGCCCGGGAAGTTTGCGCGACCGAGCTCTTCCATGCTGGCGACGACTTCGAGGGCGCCACCGCCACCCTCTTGGGTGGCAATGCCCAGGACGCCCAGCTCCGCCAAACCTTCCCAAAGCGTTTTCGGGAAGTCGTCCACTGCGGCCCGAATGGCGTCGGGACTCGCCTGGTCACGGCAATAGACCGCAACTGCGTCCGCCATGGCGCGCTGCTCGTCGTCGAGATCGAAGTCGAGGCTCACGCCTCGGCCCGAATCCAACGCGCTCGGGAAACCGCGCGCTGATGTCCCGCGACGCCTTCCATTTCCAGGCGCAGGGCCTGAAGACGCATGGACCAAACATGGAGATCGTGTTCGCGCGTAAAGCCAATCGCGCCATTTTGTTGATGCGTTTCGTAGAAGACACGCTGGGTCGCGCTCGCCGCGTAGGCGGCGGCCACCGCTGCCGCTTCGTTCGGTGCGTTGCTCCATGCCGCCTCGTAGGCGAGCCAGCGGCTGCCTTCGACCTGTA
This sequence comes from Deltaproteobacteria bacterium, assembly GCA_029261875.1. Classification (GTDB taxonomy): domain Bacteria; phylum Myxococcota_A; class UBA9160; order UBA9160; family JAJDAL01; genus JAJDAL01. Next base: position 119,857 of record JAJDAL010000040.1, on the reverse strand, counting down.
CCGCGGCCTGGGCGAGTCGATGCTGGAGCGCTTGAAAGCTTCCGATGGCGCGCCCGAATTGTTTTCGTTGCTTCACGTAGGCGATCGTGAAATCGAGCGCCGCCTTCATGGTTCCCGCGGCCTCGGCGGCCAGAGCGACGCGGGACCAGGCGCGCATGCGCAGGGCTACGTCGGGGCTCAGTCGATCGCCGCCGTCGCGCGGAACCCACGCCATGGGATAACCGAAATTGGCGCGGACGGGTTTGGCCTCGCCGGGTTCGAGCGGGCGCATGCGAACGCCCTGGGAATCGAAGATCAGGAGTGTGCGCGCGCTGGCCCCATAGCGAACCGGACCGTTCTCCTCCGCCAGGGCGAGGGCAACGGGGCCGGCAAGCGTGTGTCCCGACGCGGGAGCGACGAGTGCCGTCGCCCCGTAGGCGACGAATCCTGCGTGGCGCGCGACGGCCTCGAGTACGAGGGTGGCTTCCAGGGGACCCGTATCGTTTCCCTGGACGAGTTCGGTGAAGCCCGCTGCTTCGAGGGCGGCGTCGAGTTCCGCGTCATATCCGCCTTTGGCGTTGAGTTCGCGCGCGCGCTCGGGACCGGCCTGGCGCGCGAGCAACGTTTCGACGGCTTCGAGGATCGCGGTCTGGTCGGTGTTGAGTTCGAAGTCCAATTCGTCTATTCCCGCGGAAGTCCCAACAGACGTTGTGCGATCAAATTGAGGTTGACCTCGGTGGTTCCCGTTGCGATCCCCGCGGACATGGAGGCGCGGAAATTCGAATCGCCTACGGAGCCGTACACCAGGGATTCGGACCCCCAGATTTCCAGGGCGAGTTCACCCACCGCCAGGTCCGCCATGGTGCCGGCGATTCGCGCCACGTTCGAGTCGGCGCTGGGAGGCAGCCCGTGGGTACGCTGGTCGATGACGCGGTAGTGCAGAACCCGAGCGGCTTCGCACAGGGCGCGTGCATGGCCGAGCTTCTCCTGCAGGTTCGGGTCCGCGAGTCGCCCGCCCGCCGCTGCATTCTCCGCCAACAGATCCACGGTCAGGGCCGCGCGCGCATAGCGGGGAGCGCCTACACGTTCGAATTGCAGGGCATAGCTCGTAATGGCCCAGCCTTCGTTCTCGGGCCCGAGTCGACAGCTTTTCGGTACGACGACGTCCGTGAGAAACACTTCGTGGAAGTAGCGATCTCCGATCACGGCATCGATCTCGCGCACTTCGACTCCCGCTAGATCCATGGGCATGAGGAGCACACTGATCCCGCGATGGCGTCGCTCTTGGGGGTTCGTGCGCACGAGCAGGAAACAGAAGTCCGCGTTCTGGCAATAGGAGGTCCAGATCTTCTGGCCGTTGACGAGGTAGTCGTCGCCGCGGGGTTCCGCGCGGGTGGTGAGGGAAACCAGGTCCGAGCCGGCGTTGGGTTCCGAGAAGCCCTGGCACCAAAGTACGTCACCGCGGGAGATGCGGGACAAGTGTTCGCTCTTTTGCGCCTCGCTGCCGTACTCCATGATGGCGGGGCCGATCCAATTGACGTTCATGTATTGGGGGCCGCGGGGTTCGCCGCAGGCCCACATGGCCTCGCTCAAAATGGCGTGGCGCCAGGGCGGCGCATCGGAGCCGCCGTATTCGCTGGGCCAGTGTTGGGTCAACCAGCCGCGTTCCGCGAGCTTTCCCGAGAACTCTTTCGAGAACGCCGCCTGGGCGTCGCTCCCCGGGCCGTCCTTGGAGACTTCTTCCCAGTCTTCCGGAAGCGCCTCTTCGAGGAACTTCGCGAGGTCCTGTCGAAACTTCCGATCTCCCTCCGACCAGCCGAATTCCAAGGCTATTGCTCCCCCGGTGCTTGCGTCGAACCCTCGATCAGGCTCGCCAGTTCGCGTTTGACGATCTTCCCCATGGCGTTGCGGGGGAATTGCGTGACGAAGAAGAATTCCTCTGGAACCTTGTAGCGCGCGAGGCTCTGGCTGCAAATCGCCTGGAGGGTTTCCGGTTCGAGGGTTTCGCCGGGGGTCGGTTGGATGACGGCGACCACGCGCTCTCCCAGGCGCTCGTCTGTTTTTCCCAAGACCGCACAGGCGGCAACGCGGGGGTCTTCGCCGAGCACGCGCTCGATCTCCGCCGGGTAGACGTTCGCGCCGCCGCGAAGGATGAGATCGTTGCGTCGGCCACGAATGTACAAGGTCTGGTTCTCGTCGAGGGTTCCGAGGTCCCCCGTGTGGAATACATCGCCGCGCAGGGCCCGATCCGTGGCGTCGGGCTGGTTCCAGTAACCCAACATCGGGGTGTAGACGCCGGCGAATTCACCCGAGGTTGCGGGCGCGACGCAGATCTCTCCGACTTCGTTCGGGGGGAGCGGTGCGTCGTCTTCGCCGCGTATCTGGATTTGGATCGGGGGCAGGGCGTTGCCACACAAACCCGGCACGGGCGATTCGCTCCCGTCGGTTACCGTCACCGCCGTTGGGGCTTCGGTCATCCCGTAGCCGATGGTGACGGGGGAGCCGAAGCGTTCCCGGTAGAGACTGCGCAGCGTTTCCGGGCAGTCGGCTCCGCCCACCTGGGGTCGAATCAAACTCTTCAGGTCGGCGGGTTCGACTTCCGGATGGGTCAACAAATCGTGAAAGATCGTCGGGACCCCGGCGAAATGGGTGACCCCTTCGTCGCGAATGAATTCCGCAAGCCCCACGGCGTCGATGCGATCGAGGGGCACGCAACAACAGCCGACTTGAAACGCCGTGACGGGCGCCAGCACGATCAAATTCAAGATGGTCAACGGCAGCACGGATCCGATGCGACCGTCCGGGCGAAAATCGCCGCGCGCGACCGACACGGCTCCCGGCAACAAGATGTTGTGTTGGCTGTGTACGGCGCCCTTGGGAAAGCCCGTCGTGCCACTCGTGTAGGCGATGGCGGCCGGAGCGAAGGGGTCGATCGCCTGAGTGGGGCGCGTCTCGTCATCGGCGCTGCCCAAAGCAGACGCCCACTCGCTCGAAGGATTTCCGGGTTCGATTTCGATGCTGTGCCGGAGTTCCGGGAATTCGGTGCGTTGGTCGCGGACTTGCTGGACCATCTCCGGGGCGCCAAGGAACACGGCGGCTTCCGCGTCGCGGAGAATGTAGGCCTTTTCGCGCGGGGCGAGGGGGCGGTTGATCCCGACCCAAAGCGCGCCCATTCGCATGCAGGCCAGAAACAGCACGACGACTTCCGTGTAGTTCCCCATTGAGACCGCCACGCGGTCTCCGGGACGCACTCCGAGCCGCCCGAGTGCACTGGCCGCGCGATTGACGCTGCGGTCGAGCTCCGCGTAGCTGTAGCGTTGGTGTCGATCCACCAGTGCTTCGCGGTCGGGGTCGTTCGCGACACTTCGGTCGAGGACATCGGCGACCGATTGCGGTCCGTCGCCGGGGATCGCCAGCCGAAGGCTGGGGATCCGGAGCCCGCGGTCCGCGAAGTCGAACGCCTCTGCCATGGCGGCATCATATCACCCTTGAGGATCTGATAAGCTGCTCCGAGTTCGCCCGAGGGGGTCCGATGGCATTTCCCGATTATGTCCCCACGACGCCGAATTTGATCCGCCGCTCGGTGGATCGCTTTGGCGCGAATCCTTTCGTCGTCCTCGACGACACGCGTTTCACCTACGCGGAAATCGAAGCGCGCTCGGCGCGAATGGCGCGAGGTCTGCTCAGCGACGGCGTCGGCAAAGGCAGTCGCATCGGTGTCCTGATGCCGAACAGTCCCGACTGGATCGTGGCTTGGCTCGCCATCACGCGAATCGGCGCCATCCTGGTTCCGTTCAATACCTTCTATCAAAAACGCGAACTCGAATGGATCCTGCGCCACGCGGACGTCGAGAGGTTGTTGACGGTCGATCGTTTTCTCAGTCACGACTACCTGAGCCGACTCGAAGAAGCGCTGCCGGGTCTCGCGGAATCGGGGCGGGGCCCCCTGCGGCTGCCCAGCATGCCCTACCTCCGTGCGATCCATGTTTTTGGAAATGGCTCCCGACCCTGGGCCCGGTCGGGAGAGGAACTCGAACGGGAATGCGATCCGAAAATCGACGCGGCGTTCCTCGCGGCCGTCGAGGAACAGGTGAGCGCCGCGGATCCGATGATCGTGATCTACAGCTCCGGCAGCACCTCGGATCCGAAAGGCGCGATCCACAGCCACGGAAGCGTCATTCGCCATTCCTTCAACCTGGGAACGAGGCGCGACATCAAGGCTTCGGACCGGGTCTGGTCGCCGATGCCCTTCTTCTGGATCGGCGGTTTCGTTTTCTCGCTGCTTTGCAACGTACACGCCGGTGCCTGCATGCTGTGCGAGGAGGCCTTCGACCCCGAGAAGACGCTGGCGATGCTCGAACGCGAGCGGGCCAGCATCGCGGCGGGCTGGCCGCATTTCGGAAAAGCCTTGAGCGATCACCCGAATTTTGCGCGAACGGATCTATCTTTCCTACGCGGCGGGAACATTCCCAATATCCTGCCCGCGGAGGTCTGCTCGCCGGATCCGGCGCTGCGTCCGAATGCCCTGGGCATGACGGAAACTGGCGGTCCCCACACCTACGCGTCCGAAGGCACGCTGCCCGAGTCGCTGCGCGGTTCCTTCGGAACGGCGGTGGAAGGCGTGGAGCATCGGGTGGTGGATCCGGAGACGCGTGTTCCCCTGGCGCCTGGGGAGTTCGGGGAAATCTGCGTGCGCGGCTACAACGTGATGCAGGGGCTTCACAAACTCGAACGCGAATCGGTGTTCGACGCCGACGGCTTCTATCCTACGGGCGACGGCGGCTATTTCGACGCGGACGGGGTGTTGTATTTCCAGGGTCGCTTGGGAGACATGATCAAGACCGCGGGTGCCAATGTGACTCCGGCGGAGGTCGAGGCGGTGCTGTGTGGGTTCCCCGAGATCAAGCACGCCTACGTGGTGGGGTTGCGGGATCCCGAACGCGGGCAGAACGTTGCGGCGGCGGTGGTGGTCGAGGCGGGGCAGCCCATCGATGCGAACGAGATCCAACAACGCGTGAAGTCGCTGCTATCCGCCTACAAGGTTCCCCGTCACGTTTTCTTGTTCGCCGACAACCGAGAGCTTCCGTTTACGGACACGGGAAAGATCGACAAGCGCAAACTCGCGGAGCGACTCGAAGCTCGGGTCTGACATCACGCCGGCCAGCTGATGGCCTGCAGTTCCGTGAACTCTTCCATGCCCCATACATGGTTTTCGCGACCGATTCCCGATTCTTTGAAGCCGCCGAAGGGCGCGTACAACAGGTTGCTCGCGTTGTTGATCCCGACGCCGCCGCTGCGAATCTGCTTCGCCATGGCGAGGCCCTTCTTGACGTCCCGGGTGAGGATGCCGCCGTAGAGTCCAAAGCTCGATTCGTTGGCGATGCGGATGGCGTCCGCTTCGTCGTCGAAGGGGATCACCGATACGACGGGGCCAAAGATCTCCTCGCGCGCAATCCGCATGAGGTTGCTCACGTTTCCGAAGATCGTCGGCTCCACGAAGTATCCTTTTTCGAGGCCCTCCGGTCGGCCGCCACCGGTTACGAGCGTGGCTCCCTCTTCGCGACCGGTGGCGATGTAGCCCTCGATGGCCTGGCGCCGCTCTTCGCGGATGACGGGACCCAGGAACACGCCGGGATCTGCGGGGTCTCCCACGCGGACGACGTTCTCTACGAAATTCTGCATGCGTTCGAGCAACGCGTCGTGGCGTTCGCGCCCGATCAACACCCGGGTCGTCATCGCGCAACCCTGACCCGCGTGAAAATAGCTGGGAGCCGCGGCGCTCAGCGCGCCGGCGTCGAGGTCGAAATCGTCGAGGATGATCTGTGCGGACTTCCCGCCCAACTCGAGGTGGATGCGCTTGAGGGTACGGGACGCGGCCTCCATCACGCGCTTTCCCGTTCCCACCGAGCCCGTAAAACTGATCTTGTCGACGGCCGGGTGCGAGGAAAGCTCGCTACCGAGATCCGGGCTCTGGCCGGTGACGACGTTGAAGACGCCCGCCGGGAGATCCAGTTCCTCGACGACTTCGGCGAGCAATAAGTCGACCAGCGGTCCGTAGGGAGAGGGCTTGATCACCATCGTGCAACCCGTCGCCAAGGCGGGTCCAATTTTCTGCGCGGTGACGAAGAGCGGGAAATTCCAAGTTGGAATGAGACCGCAAACTCCGACGGGCTGCCGATACGCCACGGAACTCACGAGCTGTTCGCCCGCGGCAGTGACAGAGGTGGTGTGGGGAAGCGGTCGTTCGAATTCGAAGCGCGTCGCCAATTCGGCGTAGTTGCGCAGCAGGTCGATGGGTTTATCGAGTTGAATCGGGTGTGTGATGAATTCGGCACCGTGCCCGCCGATCAGCAGCTGTCGGAACTCTTCCTTGCGCCGTTCGATTCCGTCGGCCAGCTGATGGAGCAGACGTCCGCGATCGCGCGCGTCGATGCGGCGCCAGGGGCCTTCGTCGAAAGCGCGGCGGGCGGCATCGATGGCGCGCCGCAGGTCGGCGACCTGGCCATCCGGGGCCGAGCCCATGGTCGCTTCCGTGGCGGGGTTGGGCAGCGAATAGCGGGCGCCGCTTTCGGCTTCCGTCCACTTGCCATCGATGAACATCTTGAGGTCGAGTGTCATGGCGAGACCTCACACAGGATGGGCACTCGGTTTCGACCCAATGGGAGCGGACTAGTCCTCGAGCGCGAGAGCCTGCTTGGGGCAAAGGCGGACCGCCGCCTCCACCTTCGTGCGGAGTTCTTCGGAGGGATCTTCGTTCAGGATGTGGAGATTGTCCTCGTCGTCCACTTTGAAAACTTCCGGACATTCCGCCATGCAGACCGCATTGGCTTCGCACAAGTCGTAGTCGACCCGAATTTTCATCGCCCCATTCCCTCCAGATGACAGGTTGGGCGGGATTATCCGTCGTCGAGCCCCGAACGACAAGGGGGCTGGGGGCGGTCGATTTCGTCCTTCTGTTCGCTCTTTTCCCGGTTCTTCCCGAGGAGTACGATCCGGGGACCATGCAGGTTGCGGCCACCCGATTCGTGTTCCTCGCTACGCTGGTGCTCGGCTGTGTGAGCGCGGAGTGGCCCGCGGGCGATCCGGGTCCACTGCGTTACCGCTTGGCCCACAGCGGGGATCATTGGGATGTGGTGGGGGACGACCGTGTGCTCGAAGACCTGGAGCCCCGCTATCCCGCGTTCTTCGAACTGATACTCGATCCCAACCGATTCGAAGAGCCGGACCTGCGGCCCTTGCGCGCGGACCTGGAGCGCGTTCCCGTCGATCGCCGGAACTTCGACGCCTTGAACGCCATCGCGATCGGTTATTTCGAGATCAACTTTCGCGGAGAAGCCATGCGGGGCCAGCTCTCCTTCATGTCCCAGGGCTACCGGGCCGCAAAGCTCGTGTCGGTTCCCTGGCGCGCTTTCCAGGGGATGTCCGACGAAACCCTTCGCGACGCGACCGTTGATTTCTTCGCTGACGCCGTCAGTGGCGAGAAGCTGGGTACGCAGATGACCCGAGGCCGTCTACTGCCAATTCTGGAATCTCTAGAGCGAAAGGAGGAGGAACCCACGCGAAAATCCCGACTCCACGATCTTTCGCAGGTTCTTCAGCGAGAATTGGAAACCGCGACTCAACCCTAGGCATTTCAGCGTCGATACTGGAACCAGACAACATGCCGGTTCCGAAATTAGAACACCTCGAATGGGACACCCCGATGTATCGGTTGGCGGTGGAACAGCTCGATGGTATCGCGGAACGCATTGGCCTCGATGAAAACATCTGGTGCCGCCTGCGGGCACCCCAACGCGCGCATGTCGTGTCCTTTCCCTTCCGTCGCGACGATTACTCGACCGTCGAAACCGTCTACGGCTATCGCGTGCAACACCTCACCACCATGGGGCCGACCAAGGGTGGAATCCGTTACGACTGCGGCGTCAACCTGGGCGAGGTGACGGCGCTGGCCATCTGGATGTCGTGGAAATGCGCGATCATGGGGCTCCCCTTCGGCGGTGCAAAGGGGGGCGTGCGAATCGACCCCAATCAATTGACTCGAACGGAATTGCAACGGATCACCCGGCGCTACACCTCCGAAATCATCGATGTGATCGGCCCCGACCGCGACATTCCCGCGCCAGATCTCGGAACCGACATGCAGGTGATGGCCTGGATCATGGACACCTATTCCCAACAGCGCGGCCACGCGGTCCCGGGCGTGGTGACGGGCAAGCCGGTCGAGATTGGTGGCTCCCTGGGGCGCGAGGAGGCGACGGGCCGCGGTGTGATCACGTGTGCGCTCGAAGCTTGCCGACACCTGGGGATTCAGTTCGCCGATTCGCGCGTGATCATTCAGGGCTACGGCAATGTCGGAGCGACGGCCGCCCACATCGCCGTGGAGCTGGGTGCGCAGGTCGTGGGGATCTCGGATTTCTCCACCGGAATCTACGATTCCAGGGGTCTGGATCTCAAACGCGTCGATGAATGGATCGCCGAGCATCGTTTCCTGGAGGGCTACTCCGAAGGCGACGAAGTCAGCAATCCGGAACTCCTGACGATGCCGTGTGACATTCTCATCCCTGCTGCCATCCAGAACCAGATACACGAGCGCAACGCCGACGCCCTCCATTGCAAGATTCTGGTGGAAGGAGCCAACGGTCCGACCAGCATGGAGGCGGACCGCATTCTCGCGGATCGCGGCGTCACGGTAATCCCCGACATTCTCGCCAATGCCGGGGGCGTTACGGTTTCCTACTTCGAATGGGTGCAGGCCGCCCAGCAATTCATGTGGACCGAAGACGAGGTCAACCAGCGCCTGATCTCACTGATGCAGCGAGCCTATCGCGACGTTCTCGAAGTCGCGGAGCGCGAACACGTGGATCTGCGAACCGCCGCTCTGATGCGCGCGGTGATCCGCATCCGCGAGGCCAAGCGGCGGCGCGGCATCTTCCCCTGATCCCGTTTAGAGCGCCGCCATCGCGATTTGAACCGACATGCCGATGATGCACAGTGCACCGGCGCCGAATGCAAGGGCGCGCCAGGGCTGCATCTGCCGCATATAGAAGATCGTGTGCAGGATGCGCGCGATGGTGAACGTCCACGCATAGGCGAGCGCCCCGCCGGCGGACGCACCGGAGAGCACATAGATCAGGCCGATGGCGAAGAAGAGCGGAATGTTCTCTCCGTCGTTGCGTTGAATGCGTAGGGCGTGGGCAACGCTTTCGTGTTCCTGGGGGAGCGCACTGACGCCGCCACCAAAGACCACGGCGTCCTCGGAATTGATATAGCCCGCGGATCGGTTGCGGCAGATGCCCGTGTAGGTGGCGGAGAACAGCATCTTGAAGGCGAGAATTGCCGAGCACAGGGCATAACTTTGGAATGCTTCGTTCGCGAGCAGGGAGTCCATGGCCAGTTCTCCTATTCGATGTCGTAGGTGACGGAAACCGTTGCAGAAACGTCGACGGACCCGGGGCCTACGGGAGTTGCGGCGTGTGCGCTCTTGGCGAGCGCCATGCCCTCCATGGCGCGATACGGGACCGCGGTGTTCGAGGAAGAGTTTGCGGTTCGCACGGAGCCCAGGCGTACGCCCAGACCGCTGGCGACGGCCGCCGCTTGAGCGCGCGCGTCCGCGGCGGCGCGCGCGAGGGCCTCCCGACCGGGAGTCGCACGATCTTCGACGTCGAACTGAAGGCTCTCGATGCGATTGGCACCGGCTTCGATCGCGGCATCGATCAGTTTTCCGACGTTCTCGACGTCGCCGGTTTCCACGCGCACCTGATTGCTCGCCACGTACCCCGCGATGTGGGGCTTGCTGCTGGTCTTGCTGTGGTCGTAGCGGGGTTGCAGGGAATAGCGGGAGGTCGTGACTTCATCTTCCGCGCCGATGAGTTTGCCGACGGCTTTCGCGACGGCACTGCTCACGCGGGCATTCTCACCCGCCGCTGACGCGGCGAGCTTGGCCGTCGTCTCGACAGAGAGAGACAGGATGGCACGATCCGGTTTTACGGAAACTTCGCCGCGTCCGGTGACGGAAATCGTTCGCGGGGATTCCCCGGAATCTGCATGGGCGATTCCCGTCGCACTTGCGACGATTGCTAGTATGGCGATCCGACTGAATTCGAGCTTTTTACTGCGCGCGCGACGCCCGTTGTCCATGATCCCTCCCAAGGAGCGACCCACAGTGTACCGGAGTCTGATCCATCGGCTTGCAACTCACATCGCGTTGGGAATCTTCGCGCTTCACGGAGCCGGCTGTGGGGGCAGCATTGCGGCGCTTCCCGTCGAGGCGCCAGCGTCCGCGCTCGAATTCGCGGACGAAGACGACTTCGACGTTTCGCTGTCGCGGGCTTTCGATGCGGGGTTACCGGAAGTCGTACTGACCTTCCGGGATCCCATGACGACGGATTCGATTCCGGCCCGCCTCGATCGCTGGCTGTATGCGGTTTCCGAGAAATACGGCGGGGACCTCGAACTGAAAGCCGATCCGATGCACGCATCGGGCCGCAGCGCGGTTCTGGGAGACGTGGGGCTGGCGATCGCAGACCATCGCGGACTCGAGGGCTACGTCGTATATCTTCCGGCGCGTGGCTATGACGTCACGGTCTACTATCGACCACTGACGGGTCAGATCACTTCGGTCGTGTTCCGCCACAAGATTCCATGAGTGCGGATTGGACCGCAATCGGAGAAACCGGTGCAATTCATACCGCCCCATTTCCGATTCCGGGCTGGTCATCGCGTACCACCCTGTTGAGGCTCCGCTCCGGTGCCATCGCGGCGTTGAACCCGGCACCGGAAATTGCGGAAGCGGAGTGGAAAGAAATATCGCGGTTCGGACCGGTCGAATTCCTGTTGGCGCCAAATCACTTTCATCACCTTGGAATTCCGGCTTGGAAGCAGCGCCATCCCCGGGCGCGAATCGTGGCGGCCGCTGGCGCCTGCGAACGGCTCGAGCAGAAGCTCGGGGTTGAGGTCGAGCCGCTCTACTCGCTTCAAGCCAACCTTCCCCCCGATTGTGACCTCTGGGTGCCCGCGGGATTGAATTCCGGTGAAGTCTGGTTGTGCCGGCGCGGTCGCGAAACGCTTTGGGTCGTGGGCGACGCCTTCTTCAACCTGTCGCGAACCCCGCGCTCCTGGGCGGGCTTGCTTCTGCGTCTATCGGGAACGACGCCGGGCCTGCGAATTGGACAGACGTTTCGTCGCGCGTGCATTGAGGATCGCCGATCCTATCGCGGTTGGGTGCTACGGCAGCTCGACGAAGCTCCGCCCACACGCTTGATTCCCGCCCATGGCGCGGTGCTCGAATCGGAATCGCTTCCGGAACGCTTGCGGTCGCTGATCGAACTTCGAATCGGACCGGGTTAGGCGCGGGGCGCCCGGTGGCGTCTCGAACCCGGGGCGGGTATCAGGGGCGCTTCGGGGGACGGGGCGCGAACGCGCGCGGGCGCATGGGAGCGGCGCAGCGCGGACAAACCGGATTCAAAGACAGATCGTATTTGGGCGTGTGGAGGGTCTTGCACAGGGGGCAGCTGACTAGCATCTGGCTCATGGATCGCAGGGTCCTCGCAGCGGCCGATGGAATGCCCGAAATGGGCTGCACCGCTGCTCCTCTCTCGACCCATTGCCGCTCGGGCTTGACGGGGAATTGGCGCCGACTCGGGGTTTTCTCGGATTCCTGGCTTCGGAAGTGGAGTCGTCCCACCCATTGGCGACGGCTCAAGGCTCGGGAGCGTCATCCGTGCAGCGTTTGCCCGCAACTTGCAGGACCGCGAGGAACTTGGCGGGACGGCGATCCAGGTCGAGGTCGACGGTCTCGCGGAAGGGACCGGGCCCGACTCGGAGGGCCTCGCCCGAGACGTAGCTCCCGGAGGGGTTGCGCGCTGCGAGCCACACTTTTCCTTCGGATCCGGCGCGCCCGGTTACCTGGTAGGCGGCGTACAACCCGCGCTGGGTATCCCAGCTCTTCAAGGCCTCGACCTCTACCTCGCAGTGATTCGCCCGCATGGCACCCCCGGCACAGCCGACCAGGGTGAGGGCGGCGAACGGTGCGAGGAGCCACACCCGAATACGCAACTCAGTCGACCCCCATGGCCTTGTCTTCGGGATAGATGTCGTTTCTCAAGAAGGCGAGAAAGAGGACGCCGTAGACATCGAAGGTCGTGCGCTGCATGACCGGGGGGCTTTCGAATACCAGGTTGCCTTCGACATCGTGGACCACCAATCGGACTTTGGCGTAGCCGCGTTGTTTCACGATGCGCACGAAGGGGAGGCTGGGCGTGACACCGAATGGTGTGGGTAGCGATGGGACGCCGAATTCCGCCTGGCGTTCGACGGTCCCCATGCCCCCTGCATGGGCGACCACGATCCAATCCGCGTCTCCCGCAGGGCTCACGGTAGCGCCCAGGCTGCGGGCTCGGGCGTTGAGCTCCGCCTTCAGATAGACGCTGTCGCTTTCGTTCAATGCGACGGTTTCGATGGCGACCTTGCGGTCGGCGATGGCCGGCCATTCGAGTTGCGCGACGGTGCGTTCGATGGCCTGGCTGACGAGCAGCTGTTCGGTCGCCGAGCGCGCGGTGTTGGTGATGTAGCGTTGGTAGCTACAGCCGAGCGCGCTCCCCGCCATCAGCAGGATGACTCCGGTCCGGAAACGGCTCCGATTCCAAAAGCGAGTGTGGTTCACGGCGTTCTCCCCGCAGAGGCCTTTAGCAAACAATCGACGCAAAGGGGTTCGCAGACGTGCAACCCCGAGTCGGGAACGCGGCATCGCTCGGAAAAGCCGCGCGCGTGATAGAATGCGGTTTTTCCGCCATCTACCCGAATTCACTCATGAAAATGGATCGTCGACGCCACGCGCGATTTCCGCCTCGGGAAAAAGCCGGTCCAGACGGGAGTCGCAATCGGCGAAGCGTTAAATAGTGTCGCGAAGGATGCCTGCAAGCGCGTCGGAAAGCTGTCTGTTCATCGACCAGGATATGGGCGAAGGCGTCGTCATGCCTTTCGCCCAGGGCAGCGTTGCGATCTATTCCTCGCGTTGCCCGGATCGGGAAAGCGGCAACGAAGATGCCGCCGCAGTACTTCCGAGCGGCACCGATTCCGGTGTACTGGTTGTCGCGGATGGGTTGGGGGGCCAACCGGGTGGAAAGAATGCGTCGGAGATCACGCTTCGCACGCTCCAATCTTCTTTTCGTCGCACGCGATCCGAGGATGGCGTGGGACGTTCCGACATTCTCGATGCCCTCGAACACGCCAACGAAGCGGTAATGGATCTGGGGATCGGTGCCGCGACGACCCTGGTCGCCGTCGAAATCGATGGACCCACTCTGCGTCCGTACCATATCGGAGACTCGGGAATTCTGGTCGTGGGACAGCAGGGGAAGATCAAGCTCCAGACGATTTCCCATTCCCCCATCGGTTATGCGTTGGAATCGGGCCTGCTCAATGAACGCGAAGCCATGCACCACGAAGAGCGCCACCTGATCTCGAACGTGGTGGGGGCCGCGGACATGCGGATCGAGGTCGGAAGTCGCCGCCGACTCGCGTCCCGGGACACGGTGTTGCTCGCAACCGATGGACTGCTCGACAATCTTACGACCGCGGAGATCGTCGAGACCATTCGCACCAAACCCCTCGACCGCGTTTGCGCGATCCTGGCGGAGACCGCGCGAAAGCGTATGTGCGAACCCAAGGCCAGTCAGCCTTCGAAACCCGACGACATGACTTTCGTTCTGTATCGGATGCACTCCTAGGCTACCCAGCGGCGCTCCAGGGGGCCTTCGAGCGCCCGGACGCTGTTTTTGCGCTCGTTCGGTTTCGTAATGATCCCGGAGGCAAGCTCCCGTATCCTGTGAGGCCATGCGCTGGATCCCCCTGGCTCTGCTGCTGTCGTTGCTCTTTGGCGCCGGCCCGTCCTTGGCTGCGCGCCACTTCGAATTTGCCGCGGAGGCCTTGCGGGTCTCCCAAACGGATTTCGTGTTCTTCGACAATTTCGATGACGGAGTCATTCCGATCGGTCCGGACCAAGATTATTTCTCCAGTACGAATCTCACGGAAACCGGTGGCTCGCTGCTCCTGACGGATGCCGACGGCGCCGATTCCGCTCCGCCTGCGGTTTTCGATTCCCTGTTGTTGAACGCGGATATCGGAAACGCCTTCCTGCGCGGATTTGGAAACGGGGAATTCGACTTGAGCCTGCGCCCGGACCGTCCGAAGCCGGGGCAGTCCGTCGTGATCGGTGCGCTTCCGCTGGCCTTTCTGGCGGATTCCTTCTTGATCTTTACCCACAGTTCGAACCTCTTGCCCGGCGAACCCAGTTCCTGTGCGGGGCTCGACCAGGTGATGGTGGCCGTATTGATCAATGACGTTCTGGTGGCTTGTGACACCTTCGACCCGAACACCATCACGAGCAACGTGATCCTGCGCATCGTCTTCGACGACGATCTGAGCGTGCTCCAGTACGCCTACAGCATCGACGGCGGCGGGGTGTATCGGTTCGCAAATACCTGGGATGCACCGATCAACGGTCTCTCCGTGCCGCTGCCTTTTTTTGGCACCATCGCACTGCTCGTCAGTGCCAACGCCGATGGTCTTCCGGATGCCACGGACCGCGACGCAGACGGCGTGCTGGATGACGGGGATTTCTCCGGGTTGCAAGGCGACGCGCCGTGTCCGGACGGCAGCTTCGTTTTCTGCGACGACAATTGTCCCGATGCGCCGAATCCGGACCAACGGGATACGGATGGCGACGGCCGCGGGGATGTCTGCGACAACTGCCCGACGATTTCGGATCGCCCGTTCCCCACTTTGGTCGCGACGGCCGCCCTGCCGTTTGCCGATACCGATGACGATGGCGTCGGAGACCGTTGCGACAACTGCGTACTGATTCCGAATCCGCGCCTGGGGACCCGAGAGGAACCGGTTCGCACGAGTTTTCAAACCGCGACCGGCGGGCAGCTCGACGACGATGCGGATGGATTCGGAAACCAATGCGATGCGAAGTTTGGAACCGGTGGCGTCCTGGTGGGGGGCGTCGATCTGGCGGAACTGTTTGCGTCCTTCAATCGCGATCGCGCGGGCAAGGATTGCGGGACGAGCGGCGATCAGCCCTGCGCTTCCTTCGATCTCGACAATCGCGGTCAATTCGTGTCGGGCGGAGATCTGACCCAAGCGGTTTCGCTCTTCAACGCGGCTCCCGGGCCAACCTGCCCGGAATGTCCCCTGGTGTGTGAAGGGCCGGCTTGCTAGCGCGGCGCATCGTCACGCCATAGAGTCCCGCCACCGTGCGCACCGCCCTTCGACGTCTCTTCTTCAGCAATGTGGTCGGCACCCTCGCCGTCTTGCTGGGACTCATGCAGGCCCTGATTGCCCATTGGTTGCTCGTCGTCATCGCCGGGCGCGACGGCCCGGGACTTCCGCTGGGATTGGGGATCGCCGCCGTGCTGGTGATCGCCAACTTCGTGAGTGTCCCCACGATTCGCAGCATGCGACATCGCCCCGGCTGGCCGAAGCGTTTCGCGCGCGGCTACATGACGGGCGCGGTCATCACCTTGCTGCTGGGGCTCGCGGTTTCCGCGGCCTGGATTGGGCTCTTTCCCATCGCGAGCTTGCTGGGCTTTCTCGGTGTCGGTCCCGATGAAGCGTTTGCGCTGTTTCGCGTGGCCAGCATTCTCGTCGTGGGCTCGCTGGCCTTCATGCTGGTCTGGGGCTTTACGCTGGGCCAGCACCGCGTGGAGCGGACCCACACCCGCGTTGGAATCGATGGATTGCATCCGGATCATCACGGATTGCGCATCGTCCAGCTTTCGGATTTTCACATCGGGAATGGGATGGAGGGCGATCGCCTGGCGTCCCTGGTGCGTGACGTCAACGCCATGGAAGCCGACGTGATCGCCCTGACCGGAGATCTGTTCGATTTCGACCCCCGCTTCATCGAGGAAGGCGCCCGTGGGCTCGCCGGGTTACGGGCAAAGCTGGGGGTTTTCGCGGTTCTGGGCAATCACGATACCTACGCGGGAGTCGAGGAAGTAGTGCGCGGTTTGAGCGACCATGCGCCGAACGTTCAATTGCTGCGCGGCAACGTGGCGCGGCTTCCCCTATCGGAGCCGTTGTACGTTGCGGGAGTCGACGACCCCGGACGCGATTGGACCGCGCGGGGGGTCCATCTGCAAGATCTCGAACGCATGGGGGCGGAGCTGCCCGTGGACGGTCCCGTCGTGTTGCTCGTCCACCGACCCGAAGTGTTCGTGCAGGCTTCGCGAATGGAATTCCCATTGATTCTGGCAGGACACACCCACGGCGGGCAGCTCGCGCTTCCCACACCCGGTGGGCGCTACAACCTGGCTCGGCTGATTACGCCCTTTCACCGCGGATTGTTTCGCGAGAACGGTTCCGTCTTGTATGTGAATCGGGGAATCGGCGTTGCGGGCCCTGCCATCCGCTTCAATTGTTCGCGCGAGATCGCGACGATCGAGCTGGCGGTGGTGTCGTCCTAGGTGGGGGAATTCCGTCTCAGCTGGCGTCCTCGGGGGTGAGGCGCGCGATCAGGCTGGAAGTGTCCCAGCGTTTTCCTCCCAGGGCCTCGACTTCGGCGTAGAATTCGTCGACGAGCGAAGTCAGGGGCAGCGGGGTTCCATTGCGGCGCGCCTCGGCGAGCGCAAAGCCCAGATCTTTGCGCATCCACTCGACCGCAAAACCGAAGTCGAACTCTCCCGCGATCATGGTCTCGTGCCGATTTTCCATCTGCCAGGATTGCGCGGCGCCTTTGGAGATGACGTCCACCACGGCGGCCGGGTCGAGCCCGGCTGCACGTGCGAAGGCGAGGCCTTCCGCGAGTCCTTGCAGGACACCGGCGATGCAGATCTGATTCACCATCTTGGTCTTCTGGCCACTTCCCGCCGGACCCATGTGGCGCACGCAGCGCGCGTAGTTTTCCATCAACGGGGTCGCGCGTTCGAAATGTGCGGCTTCCCCGCCCACCATCACCGTGAGGGCGCCGTTCTCGGCACCGGCTTGACCGCCGGATACGGGGGCGTCGAGGAAACCAACGCCGCGTTGGCGCGCGGCTGCGTCGAGTTCGACGGCCAGATTCGCGGACGTCGTCGTGTGATCGACCAGCAGCGTGTCTCGGCCCATGGCCGAGAGCGCGCCGGTTGGGCCTTCCAGGACGGCGCGGACGTCGTCGTCGTTTCCGAGGCAACACAACACCACCCGAGCGTCCGCTGCCGCAAGGGCGGCGGAATCGGCCGCGACCCCGCCGTATGCGTCGACCCAACGCTTTGCTTTTTCCGCGGTCCGGTTCCACACGCAGACGGTATGGCCCTGCTTCTGCAGGTGTCCCGCCATGGGAAATCCCATGACGCCCAATCCCAGAAATGCCAGCGTTTCGCCCATGAAAAGCAGAGTAGCAAGGCCGGTAGATATGAGATTTACCCTTTTGATTCAATGCGTTATCGGTATCCGCCGCCGTTGCTCGCTTTACCGGGTGCCACCGTACGGTGTAGAATGCGGGGATTCCGGGAGGTCTTCCCAATGGAAACTGAGCCGCCGCACAACCCACGCTGATTCCCCTGAACGAAGTTGCGCACCCTTGCGTGCGCTGCGCGTCGACTCGCTCTGGCGAGCGATGCCGGGAGTTTTGGTATGTGGGCTCTGCTCTTGACGATCATGGTTGGGATTGGTTTTTCGGCCGCCGTACTCGGCGTCTGGATGATGCGACCGCACACGCGGCGCGTTCACTGATCCCCACCTAGAGCCAAAGGTCGGGGACGTTCCCGTGGAAACGTCCCCGACCCGGTTTTCGATTGCCGTGTAACATCCCTCGCCAGACCGGGGAGGGGTGATTGAATACCGCGATCATCGGTGCGGGTGCCGTTGGGCTCGGACTCGGCAGTTGTCTGCTGACCGCCGGCGAGTCGGTTTGCTTCGTCGTCCGCTCGCAACCCGTGGAGCCCTTGGGGCTGGAAAGACGGGGGATCTTCGGCGATCAGAGCTTCGCTGCCGATCGTTTCCAGCAGGTCCCCTCGATCGCGGATCTGGCGGCCGCTCCCCTCGATTTCATACTGGTGTGTACCAAGACGTTCAGCGCCCGTGCGGTTGCCCGGGATCTGGCACGCATCTGGTCGAGTTTCGCTGTGTCGCCTCGAGTCGTTCTCGTCCACAATGGCTGGGGCAGTGCGGAGGTCTTCGCGGCGCAGATTCCAGCCGAACGGGTCTTCAACGCGCGGGTCATTACCGGCTTTCGGCGCACCGCTCCATTTCAAGTCGACATCACCGTGCACGCGGATGCGATTCGACTCGGAAGTCTTTACGGCGCCCCCCTCGACGCGCTTTCGGAGCTGGCAGAACGCGTGCAACGCGGCGGCATTCCCTGTGAGGTGTCCTCGGACATCGCCCGAGACCTGTGGGCAAAGATCCTCTACAACTGCGCGCTGAATCCGCTGGGGGCGCTGTGCGGAGTTCCCTACGGGAGGTTGGGTGAGGTTACGGCGTATCGCCGAATCATGGACTCCGTGGTCCACGAGATTTTCGCTGTGATGCAGGCCTGCGGGTTTCGCACCCATTGGAGCGACCCGAGTGAATATCTGCGCTCCTTCTACGACGAACAGTTGCCCCCGACCGCTCGCCACGAGTCTTCGATGTTGCAAGACATTCGCGCCGGTCGGCCGACGGAGATCGACGCGCTATCGGGCGCGATTGCGCGGCTGGGGGTCGAACGCGGTGTGCCCACGCCCGTCAACGCCGCCTTGCGCGACTTGGTCCGGGCGACGAGCCAAATCTGAGAACCCGAGCGAGTGCGCCCCAGCATGCTTCGAAATTCGATTCCCTATACTCCCGCCGTGTCGGTTTTCATTCGTATTCTCGCTGTGGGGTTGCTGTCGATTGCCGCAGTACCGGTCTCCGCCGCCCCCCTCCACGACGCGGCCGCTGCCGGAGATCTGGACACCGTTCGCTGGCTCATTTCCTCTGGCGCCAGCGCGAACCAACCCGATGAATACGGCGGGTTGCCGGTCGAAGTGGCGACCTACGGTGGGCACCGGGACGTGGTTGTCTTCCTGCTCAACCGCGGAGCCCGGCTCGATTTCGAAGCGCCCAACGGAAACACCTTGATCCACATCGCGGCCCTGCGCGGCCACCGGGAATTGGTGGAGCTTTTCCTCGAGGTGGGGCTGCCTCCCGACAAGCCGCGCAAGGACGGCGCCACACCGATCGATTTGGCGAAGCAGAAGGACCACACGGTGGTGGTTTCGCTGCTCGAACGAGCGCAACGCAAGCGCGGCGGCGTCACGCCCGCCCCGCAACCCGAAACCGTGGTCGCTCCAGAAACGGTTCCCGATGTTCCGTCCGAGACGCGCCCTTCGAAACCCAAGAAGCCCGCGCACGACCCCCAGCTCGTGCGTGAGATTCAGGCGCGCCTCAAGATCCTCGACTACGACGTGGGGCCGACCGACGGTTTCGCGGGCAAGAAGACCATCGACGCGGTGAAGGCGTTCGAGCGCAGCGCGGGCCTTCCGGTCCGGGGCGAGATCAGCTTGGGGATCTACGAAAAGATCCACGGGGTCGCGGCATTGCAGCGGGCGTCGTTCACCGGCAACGACATCAATGTGACGGCGCTGCTCGGCAATGGCGTGGAGGTCAACTCCGTCGGCGCAACCGGCTATACGGCGCTGCATCTCGCCGCCGCGGGGGGCCGCATCGGAAGCGCAACGATCCTTCTCGAACACGGCGCCGAGCTTCAAGCCAAGGACAAAGGCGGATCGACGCCGCTCCATGCGGCGAGTTTCTTGGGGCACGCGGACATGGTGAAATTCTTGATCGAGCGCGGTGCCGATGTCGCGTCGACGGATGGGTTTCTCCAGACACCGCTCCATTTGGCGAGTTATTCGGGAAAGACCTCCGTCGTCGTCGTGCTGATCGAGGCGGGTGCGGATGTGAATGCGCGCAACAATACGAAGGTGACGCCACTCCACTCGGCGGCCCTGGGCGCACGCAAGGGAGTGATTCGCGAATTGATGGCACGGGGAGCCGACCCCGAAGCGCGCGATAGCACCAACCGAACTCCCCTCGACATTTCGATCAGCCAAGGGGACTTCGCCGTGGTGGACCTGTTCACGGAGCTCGGCGCCAAAACCGGCGGTCCCACGGCCGAGGCTGCGCCCGACGCGCAACCGGACGCACTCTAGTTCCATGCGGATTCTGGTGAGCGGAGCGACGGGCTTCATCGGCTCGCATGCTTGCGCGGCCCTTGGTGCGGCTGGA
The DNA here is from genome assembly GCA_029261875.1 of Deltaproteobacteria bacterium. Classification (GTDB taxonomy): domain Bacteria; phylum Myxococcota_A; class UBA9160; order UBA9160; family JAJDAL01; genus JAJDAL01. The sequence continues at coordinate 99,646 of JAJDAL010000040.1, read as the reverse complement.
CACACGATTCGCGTCATGGCCCGGAATCCCCAACGTGTCGATGCGATTCTGAAGCCGCGCGGAATCGAGATTCACGAAGTCGCAAAGGCCGATATGACTGATGCCACGTCGGTCGCCAAGGCGCTCGAAGGGTGCGATGCCGCGGTCCACATGGCAGCGACCATGTACGGGGGGGCGGACGTTCTCGAGGCCAATGTGGCGGGTGTTCGCAACGTCGTGGGTCAGGCCTGCGAGCGCGGCCTCGATCCGATTCTCTACACCTCCAGCATTGCGTCGATGTTCCCGCCCCCCGATGGCATTCACCGGGTCGACGATCCCGTGGTGAGTTTGAAGACCACGTATGGTTTTTCGAAATCCGAGGGGGAACGCTATGTGCGTTCTCTTCAAGCGGAAGGGGCCCCGGTCGTGACGATCTATCCGGCCGGTGTCTACGGACCCGAGGACCCGGTCTTGGGTGAAGCGAGCAAGGGGCTCCGGGATCGATTGCGTTTTACCTGGTTCGATACCACGGGTGGAACCGCATGCGTCGACGTTCGAGACGTGGCGAAGGTGATTGCCGCGGCTCTGGAGCCTGGGAAGGGACCGCGGCGTTTCATGGCCGGCGGCCATTTCCTCACATGGATGGAGGAGGCGGCATTGGTGGAGCGTCTGACCGGGCGACGCGTGCGCCGACTGCGAATTCCGCCCGCGGCGTTGCGCGGCGTAGGGAGACTGCTCGATTGGGGCAAACAGGTAGTGGCCTTCGACTACCCCCTGACCCACGAAGCCGCGCAGTTCGTCACGATGTCGGTGCCCTGCGACAACACCGGCACGACGAAAGCGCTGGGTGTCGAGTTTCGCGCCACCGAAGAGACCTTGGGAGACGCCATTCGCTGGCTTCATCGCGCCGGGCACATCGACGCGCGCTTCGTCGGAAAGTTGGCGTCCGCGGGATGACTCGGCGTGCGGCACGCAATTGGTTGTGGCTCGGTTCCATGTTCGTCTTGCCTCTCCCGTTCTTCTTGATGTTGACGGGGGTCGTTCCGCTGGTCCGGCTGGCCATGTTTGGAGCGATCCACCTCTATCTGGCGGTGAGCGAAGGTTTTGGCGGTGCCATCGCGCTCGTCGTCGGGCTGCTGATCCTTCAGGTGATCGCCTACGCGGGGCTCTTGTGGCTCTTGGCCCATCTGCTGGCGGGGGTCCTGGTGCGCTTCGCTCCACGTCGCGTCGCCTTCCTGACTGCGATGTTACTTGGGATCTCCGTATGGATGGCCATGGTTTTCGAGCCCTACCGCCTGCCGTTTCGCGCCGAGTCCACTCGGGGAAATCTACTCGCCATCTTCGAATAACGGGGCTTCGGTGCAGGCCCCGAGATTTCCGTGTAGGCTTCTCGGCAGCGCGATCGGGATGAGGAACCTTCATGAGCGAGACCGCCCAACCGAATGAAACTCCGCCGGATTCCAGCGTCGTTCCCCTGGAATCCCTGGCGTGGGCAACGATGGCTCCGGGAATCGAGATCCGCATGCTTCGCGTCGGGGGCGATTCGGGAAACTACACCCTGATGACACGCTTCGCGCCGGGGACGGTGCTTCCCCGCCATCGTCATCGCGGTGAAGTCCACGCGTATACGATTCAAGGCCGCTGGTTCTACAAAGAGTACGACTGGGTTGCCGAGGCCGGTTCGTACATCTACGAGCCTCCGGGATCCGTTCACACACTCAGCGTGTCGGAGGACAACGACGGGCCCACGTTGGTGATCTTCACCATCGATCAGGGACTCGAGTTGCTCGACGACACAGGCAAGGTGATTCACGTCGAGGAAGCGCACTCAATGCAAGCCATGTACGCGATGGTTTTGCAGAATCAAGGAGACCCGCCTCCGGACGCCGTTCTCCCGTGACACTTCGCGAGCTGGGCATTCTGCTGCGCGCCACGAGTCGCGTCCTACTCGACTCCGACGAAACCGAAGGCATTCACGTTGCCGAAGAACTGACGAGCCGCGGTCACTTCGCCAAGATCCTACGCGCCGAATTTTCGGGCGCCGAAGGGCGTGAACTTCTGCGCGATCGTCCGGAACTTCGCTCGGATCAAGTCGATTTCGACGCTCTCCGCCGCTTGCCCGCGGGATCGCTCGGGAACGCATACGTGAGCCATTTGGATCGCTACGGACTATCGGCCGATTCCCAAGCGACCCCGACCCGATACATCGACAGCCCGGAAACCGCGTACCTGGTGCGCCGGTTTCGCCAGACTCACGACGTCTGGCACGTTCTGGTCGACGTCGGAACCGAGGGTTACGAAGAGGTCGTTCTCCATGCCTTCAGCTGGGGGCAACTCGGGCTCCCGGTCTCCGCCATGGTGATCGTGTTCGGCACTCTCAAGCACGTCATTCTGGAAGCGCGATGGGACACGCTTCGAAATGGATTGTTCGAAGCCTATCGTCACGGTCGCGCAGCGGATCCGCTTCTCCCGATCTACTGGGAACGGCATTGGGAAGAATCGCTCGCCGCAGTTCGCGATCGCTACCAGATCCAGCCGTGTTCCAGGAGCTTCGGCTAGTCGATCCCGCTCCGCTGCGCCCGCCCGCCTAATACGTGACGACGGTACGAATCGATTTCCCCTCGTGCATCAGGTCGAAGCCATCGTTGATCTTCTCGAACGGCAAGCTGTGTGTAATGAGATCGTCGATGTTGATCTTGCCGTCCATGTACCAGTCCACGACTTTGGGGACATCCGTGCGGCCCCGCATGCCCCCGAAGGCGCTGCCCTTCCAGGTTCGACCGGTTACCAGCTGGAAGGGGCGCGTCGAAATTTCTTCTCCCGCACCCGCCACGCCGATGATGACCGAAGTCCCCCAGCCTTTGTGGCAGCACTCGAGCGCCTGGCGCATGGTTTCGGGCTTTCCGATGCATTCGAAGCTGTAGTCTGCACCGCCGCCGGTGAGCTCGACTAGGTGCGGGGCGAGATCGCCCTTTACCTCTTTGGGGTTTACGAAATCCGTCATGCCGAAGGCTTCGGCGAGGGCGCGCTTGGCGGGATTCATATCCACACCGATGATCCGCGTGGCGCCGACCATGCGTGCCCCCTGGACGACGTTGAGTCCGATGCCTCCGAGACCCATCACCACGACCGTCGAGCCGGGTTCGACCTGGGCGGTGTTCATGACGGCGCCGAGCCCGGTGCTGACCCCGCAGCCGATGTAACAGACTTTGTCGAAGGGGGCGTCCTTGCGGATCTTGGCGAGCGCGATTTCCGGAACGACCGTGAAGTTCGCAAAGGTCGAGGTACCCATGTAGTGAAGCACGGGTTTTCCGTTCAAGGAAAATCGGCTGGTTCCGTCGGGCATGAGACCCTGGCCTTGCGTTGTCCGGATGGCACCGCATAGATTCGTTTTGGGATGCAGGCAGAATTCGCACTGTCGGCATTCCGGGATGTAGAGCGGAACGACGTGGTCTCCGACTTCGAGGGAAGTGACTCCAGGCCCGGTTTCGACCACGACTCCCGCACCTTCATGGCCCAATATGCTGGGAAACAGGCCTTCGGGGTCGGCGCCCGACAAGGTGTAGGCGTCCGTGTGGCATATGCCCGTAGCCTTGATCTCGACCAACACTTCGCCCTGCTTGGGGCCTTCCAAGTCGACTTCGTCGAGTGCGAGTTGCGCTCCGGCCTGGTGCGCAATGGCGGCTCGGACCTTCATGCCTTCCCTCCTTCGAATGTGCGGACCAGAGGTTACCCCCTCTGGCCGGCGCGGCGAAACGCGTCGGCAATCCATCCACGGTAATCGTGCGCCGCTCCGGGTAGTGTCGGGGATGAATTCGAATCCGTGGGATAGAGCAAGGGCGTCAGTTCCGAGCGGGCGAGATCCCCGGGATGGGCGCTGGGGAAGTAGAACGCGCGGTCCAAGCGGCGCGACGGGTGGTCGAGGGGACCCAATCGGGCGCCGTCGGCGAAATAGATCACCGTCATGGCACTCCGCATCTGGTCCGTCGGGTTTGCGCCGGCGCTGTGAAGGGTCCAGCCCGCGTGGAACGTGGCATCCCCCGCCCGCATGGCACCGTGCGTCTCCCGTGCGAGTCCGTGGTCATCGATCCAGCGCTCGAAATGCCGGTGGGATTCATCGCCAATCGCCAGGTCGCCCAGGTTCCCGAAGGCTTGGCTGCCCGACGCGAACACCATACTGCCGACTTCCTTTGGGATGTCGACCAAAGCGATCCACAGGGTGACGGTATGGGGGGTGTCGAGGGGCCAATAGAACTGATCCTGGTGCCAGGGAGTGTAACCGCCTCCGGCTTCCTTGAAGAGCGCCTGGTCGTGGTAGAGACGAACCGCGGGTACGCCGAGAAGTTCCGCTGCAACCCGCGCAAAGCGCTGGGCGAAGACGAAAGCCTGGGCGCGACGGTCGAGCAGCCACAGGTTGAGGATCTGGAGGAAGGCGCGGCCGTAGGTATCGCGCTCTTCCAGCGCGCGCTTCTCGAATCGATTGCAGAGTGCGACGTCCTCGAGAATCGGGCGATAGGCGGAAATCTCTTGCGGGCTCGCGAGGCCGCGTACACACGTGTGTCCGGTGCTTTGGAACTCCTCGATGCAGGGTGGAGCGAGAGGATGGGCGCCCGAAAGCGAGGGGAGGTCGTCCGGAAGGTCGACCCTAGACACTTCCCTTGGCCACCGACGCTGCCCAACGGTAATCGGGTTTTCCACTCGGGGAGCGGACGACCAGATCGACCAGGTGAAGTTCGCGGGGAACCTTGTATCCCGCGACCTTGGTGCGCGCGTGGGCGGCAAGGTCGTCGAGGGTCAATGTCATGTCCGGTCGGGGTTGTACGACGGCAGAAACGCGTTGGCCGAAACGCTCATCGGGAACGCCGACCACCAGGGCATCGAAGACCGCCGGGTGGGATTTGAGAGCGGCCTCCACCTCTTCGGGGAAGATTTTTTCTCCGCCGGAATTGATGCTCACGGAGCCGCGGCCGAATACCGTAATGGTGCCGTCTTTCTCGATGGTGGCGATATCGCCGGGAAGGACCCAACGCACGCCTTCGACTTCGATGAAGGTCTTCGCGGTTTTTGCTTCGTCGTTGTAGTAACCGAGTGGAATGTGGCCGCGCAGCGCCAAGCGGCCCTGGACGCCCGAACCGGGGACAACCGGCTGATTCTCGTCGTCGAAGACCTGATTGTTTTCTCCCATGCGGAAAATCGGACTGCCTTCGCGCTCGGCATCGGCGACGCCGGTCCCCTGATGGCCGGTTTCGGAAGCGCCGAAACCGTCGAACAGCATGATGTCGGGAATTTCGCGTTTGAAGACGGCCTTCACGGGTTGGGAGAAGATGGCGCCTCCGGATCCGATGACCTTCAGGCAGGAAAGGTCGAGGTTTTGTTTTGCATCGGCGAGCGACTCCGCGAGCGGGCGGCCCATGGCGTCGCCCACGATGCTCACGGACGTGATGCGTTCCTTGGCGATCAGGTTCCACAGTTCCGCGGCATCGAAGCGCCGCTGGGGCGAAAGGATGATGCGGTTGCCACCGAAGAAACCGATGAAGCACGACCACTGCGCGGCTCCGTGCATCAAGGGCGCAATGGCGAGTGTGGAGATCATCGGCGCGTTGGCGACGATTTCCCGCAACTCTTCGGGGCGCTCGATGTTGGCCCCAATGATGTTGCCGCCTCCCAGAGCCCCGAAGAAAATGTCTTCCTGGCGCCACATGACGCCTTTGGGCATGCCCGTCGTTCCACCGGTGTAGATGATGTAGAGGTCGTCGGGCGAGCGTTCGGCGAAATCTCTCTCCGGGGATGCGGCGGCGAGGCTGGCTTCGTAGTCCGTCGCGTCAATGCTTTCGAATGCTTCACCGCTGCCATCCTCGACGGCGAGGAATGTCGTCAGTTGGGGAAGTTTCGCCGCGACACTGGCGATGCGGGGCGCGAACTCGCGGTGATGGATCAGCGCCACGAGGTCCGCGTCATCGAACAGGTATTCGAGCTCTTCCTCGACGTAGCGGTAATTCACGTTGATGGGGACCGCGCGGATCTTGTAGGCCGCCAGCATGCCTTCGATGTACTCGGTGCCGTTGTAGAGGTAGAGGCCAATGTGGTCGCCCGGGCCGACTCCCCGTTGCGCCAAGCAGTGGGCCAGTTGGTTGGCTCGGCGATCGAGTTCGCGATAGGTCAAGCGTCGGTCCGCACAAACCAACCCCTCCCGGTCCGGAAGGGTGTCGACGACGGATTCGAAGAGGTCGGCCAGATTGAAGTGCATGGGGGCTCCGTTATTTGGGCCCCTATTATGCCAGGCCAAACGAGATCGGCCCGACGCGTCGGCGAAATGTTTTCAGGCGTTCGGCGCCGCGAACGCTTCCGAAAGGCGACCGGAGATCGCCCGCAGGGCGGCGCCCGCCCGGGCGATGCGGTCTTCCCAGAGCAGGAATCCGTGGATCTGGCCGTCGTAGCGTTCCAACTGCGCGTCGACTCCCGCAGCGCGCAGGCGCCGTGCGTAGGCCTCTCCTTCGTCGCGCAACGGGTCGAATTCGGCGGTGATCACCGTGGCCGGGGCAAGGCCCGAAAGATCCTCCGCGCGCAGGGGCGAGGCGAGGATCTGCGTGCCGTCGGCGGGCGTGTCCAAGTAGTGGTTCCAGAACCAGCGCATGAGGTCACGTGTCAGCAGGTAACCCGAAGCGTTCTCCGCATACGACGGGGTGTCACAACCGACGTCGGTAATGGGGTAGATCAGGAGCTGGTGACGGAGTTCGGGGCCATTGCGATCGCGACAGATCTGGGCGGTGACGGCCGCCAGGTTTCCGCCCGCGCTGTCGCCCGCAACGGCGATGCGTTTCGCATCGACTCCCAGTGCGTAGCCCTTCTCCGCAACGAAGCGGGTTGCCGCGAAGCAATCCTCGGGTGCGGCGGGAAACTTGTGTTCGGGCGCGAGCCGGTAATCGACGGACACGACCGCGCAGGGCACGAGGTTGGCGAGTTTGCGACACAGGCCGTCGTGGGTGTCGGGACTGCCTGAAACGAAACCGCCGCCGTGAAAGAAGACCAGAACGGGAAGCGGCGTGCTCGAATCCGGTCGATACAACCGCACGGGAATGTCCCCGGCCGGACCGGGGGCGAAGAGGTTCTGGACGAGGTCGACGGGATCGCGTCGCGCGTCGCCCGACATGCCGTCCAATCCCTGGCGAACTACCTCGACGGGGAACTGCGAGAGGTCGATGTCCGCCGTGGGGAACTGTGCGAGAAGTTCGGCGACCTCGGGATCCAAGCCCAAATCAGCGACCGCGGGTCAAGCGACCGAGATCGATGTAGCGGCGAATGCGCGCCTTGCTGGAAGGCGGAGTGCCGTGGGCATCCCAGACTTCGATGCGGTTCCCCGTGCCGGTTTGCACGTTGGCGATGATGTCGCTCACGACCGAAAGGGCACGTGGTTCCTCGATCTCCTTCCATCCCTCGTAGAAATTCCCCGTCAACGACTTGTCCTGACTCCAACGGCGGTTGTGCCAGATGATCTTCCAGAGTTCGTCTTTCTGGTCGTACGCAAAGGCGTACAGGGGGGAAAGGGTTTCCTTGTCGAGATAGAGGTCCTTGAAGCTGTAGGGGTGGTCGGCGTTGCGCGGTTTCATACGCACCACCAATGCGTTTCGAAGCTCCCAACGATCGTCTGCGAAGGAAAGACCGTAGGGTCCGAAGTTGTGTTCCTTCTCGTACGGGAACCCCTTCACCTTGGTGTTCATGGGGGCGATGATCTTGCGATCGGCGAGACAGGTCCATTCGTATTGGGGAACGATGCCGTTGAAACTGTTCAAGTCGTCGAGGGTGAAGTCGGTGCCGGAAATCGCATCGGTTCGCTGAGCGGTCGAGATCCGTCGCACCCGGCGCAGAGTCGGGAGGTAGACCCAGGTGTCGTCGTTCTCCGCCTCGGCCAGCGGCGCGTCGGCGCTCTTGTAGCGATAGGTCAGGAGTTTGATCCCGCGTGCATCGAACGGCGCGATCACGTCCGCCATGAAGGCGTGTTGCCGCTTCTCGCCGCGAAACAGGTCGCCGTTGTATTGCTTGATCAGGCTCGGTTCCGGGCGGTGGGCCAGGAGAACGGTGCCGCCGGTTCCTTCGTAATAGAGCGGGAGTTGCTCGCCGCGATCCCAATAGGAATAGAAGAAACTTCCCTGGATGCCTGCGCCCCGCCAGCGATAATGGAAGTCCCACATGATCTTCACGCCGGCTTTGGGATCCCCTTTGCAATCGATTTCGCCCGTGGGGAACGGTTGACCGGTCGTGTAGTTCGCGAGGCTTCCATCGGGGCCGAGCCGCGGTTGGCCCTTGTAGGTCTCCGTGGCTTTCATGTAGGCGTCGGCGGGGGTGTAGTCGGCGAAGAAGGGGCCGATCTCGAGCTTCATTCCCTCGTAGAAGAAGAACTCGCGGTTGGCCCAGAAGTCCTCGGGCAGGTACGGGCGGAGCTTCTCCAGGTCCTGATAGGAGATGACGTCTCCCTCTTTGAAAGCCGGAACCATGGGGCCCGCGTCCTCGATCTTGCCCTGGGCAGATGCGTGGGGCGCCCAAAACAACGACATCAGGACCAGACTCAACATCTTGTACAAATTCATCTCGGGAGATCTCCTCGAACCCGCGTCAATCGGGAATCGTAGAAAGTAACTCAAGCAGGTTGCCGTCGGGATCGCGAAAGTAGACCGATTGTCCGGGACTCCCATCCGCGGCGGGGCGACGAACCGGCCCCTCTTCGATGGGGACGTGGTGCGATTCGAGCAACCGGATCGCGTGGCCCAGCGGTGCTTCCCATCGGAAACAGAGATCAGCAGAACCGGGAGTGGGGTGCAGGGCTCGCGGCTCGGACAACTTGGATTCGCAGTGGACGTTGATGACGTTTCCGCCCAGGCGAATCGCGACGATCGGAATGGTGCCCGCTCGCCACAACTCTTCGTAGAGGATTTCTGCGCCCAGCACGCCGCGGTAGAAGTGCAGGGTCTTCTCGATGTCGGCCACGGTGATGGCGAAGTGGTCGAAGCCGCGAATGCTCACTTGCGTTCCCCTTCAAACCTTTCGGTACTACGGATGGAGACACTTGAATCGGGTCCGCGGTTTCGGCCCGCCTTCCGGGGCCGCCCGGCGCCTTCGAAATTGGAGCGTTCGAGTATAGTTGGGAAATCGAAGCCCTTCCAAGTGTGGCTTCGCGCGGAGGGGACCCTTGAAGACCATGCGAGCGGCGGTTTTGGTGACTCAGGAGGGCCGGGTCGAGATTCGAAGCGATATCGCGATCGATGATCCCAAAGCGGGGCAGGTAAGAGTCCGGGTCACCCACTGTGGCCTGTGCCACTCGGATTTGAGTCTTATCGACGCGGCGTTCCCGTGTCCGTTGCCGATCATTCTGGGCCACGAAGCGGCCGGCGTCGTGGAGAGCATCGGTCCCGGCGTGGAACGCCTGGCGCCCGGCGATCCCGTGGTATTGACCCCCTGTCCTCCCTGTGGCGATTGTTATTGGTGCGTGCGCGGAGAGGCGCAGAATTGTGTCAACGCGCTCGGGATTCAGACCAACTCGTTCGCGGATGGCACCACAGGGCTTTCGATGGACGGGAAACCCGTGTATCGCGGCGTCAACGTCGGGGCGTTCGCCGAATACGTTCTGGTGCAGGAGAGCGGCGCCATCAAGATTTCCGCCGACGTCCCCCTCGAGGTGGCATGCGTCATCGGGTGTGCGGTGCAAACCGGCACCGGGGCGGTGCTCAACACGGCGTCGGTCGAGGAGGGAGCGACGGTTCTCATCATGGGCCTGGGTGGGATCGGTCTTTCCGCGGTCCAGGGCGCGCGGCTTGCGGGAGCATCGCGAATCATCGTTTCGGACCCGGTGGCTGAGCGCCGCGACGTGGCCAAGCGCTTTGGCGCGACGGATCTACTGGATCCCACCAAGCAGGACGTCGCGGCCAAAGCACGCGAGTTGACGGAAGTGGGCGTCGACTACGCGTTCGAGACCGCCGGGTTCGCCAGCCTGGTCCAGGTCGGGTTGGCGGCCACGCGCAACGGCGGCTCGGTCGTGTGCGTCGGTGCGCCCCCCCTCGATGAGTCGATTCAGATCGCACCTGCTGCGCTTTTGACGATCTCCGACAAGCGAATTCTCGGCTGTGTTCTGGGGGGCTGCAATTCCTTGCGCGAGATCCCCCGAATGCTTTCGCTGTGGCGGGCGGGTCGGCTCGATCTCGAGGGCTTGATCACGGCCCGACGCCCGATCGAAGACATCAACCTTGCACTCGACGATCTGCGCGCCAGTCGGGGCGTGCGCACCGTTCTGTCCTTCTGAGGAGAATCCCATGTCGGCTCCGTTCGATCTGTCCGAAACCGATCGCCTGCTTTCCACCACCCGTGCGGTACGCAAACGCTTGGATCTGAAGCGTCCGGTCGAGCCGTCCGTGGTACTCGACTGCATTCGCTTGGCCCAGCAGGCGCCCACAGCTTCGAATACGCAAACCTGGCGTTGGATGGTCGTCACGGAGCCCGAAAAGAAGCGCGCGATTGCGGAACTCTACCGGGAACTCGGGAATACCTACATCGAGGCCGCGCGGCAGCAGGTTTCCGCGGAAGATCATCAAACCCGGCGCGTCTACGAGTCGGCGCTGTTTCTGTTGCAACGCCTGGAAGACGTTCCGGTTCACGTGATCCCCTGCGTGCAGGCCCGGATCGCGGAAGGAACCAACAACGCGGGCGCAGCCGCGATCTACGGTTCGATCTTCCCCGCGGTATGGAGTTTCCAACTCGCGCTCCGCAGTCGCGGATTGGGATCCGCTCTGACGACCTTGCATCTCTTCAAGGAATCGGAAACCGCCTCCTTGCTCGGAATCCCCGAAGGGGTTTCGCAAGTGGCGCTGCTTCCGGTCGCCTACACGGTTGGAACGGATTTCAAGCCCGCAGGGCGTCCCCCGGCGGAGGAAATTACCTTCTGGAATCAATGGAGCGATACCCGTCCGCCTGAAAGTCCCTAATCTCCGGCGACGTGGCGCACGGATCGACTCAGCAAGCAGGCTACGAGAATTGGCGCAGCGCGAGCCTCGGATTGCTCGCGTTTCTCACGTTGTTGCCGGTGACGCTACCGGTTCCGGTCTTGCGCGATCTGGTCCAGACCCGCTTCGACGTTTCCGAATTTCTCGCTTCGCTCTTCATGTCCATCAACATGGTGGGCGCCGTCGTGGCGGGACCGCTGGCGGGAGCCTTCGCGGACCGCACGGGTCGGCGGAAAGCCTTGATCGCACCGGCGCTCCTGCTCGATGGCGCGCTCCTCTACGGATTGTCCCTTCCCGTTTCGTTCGAAGTCTTCATGGGACTGCGGTTCTTGGAAGGGTGCACGCACATCACGGCTTTGTCTTTGCTGCTCTCCATCGCGTCCCACAGCCAGCCCGAGGCGAAGCGCGGGCGCGCCATGGGAATCGTGGGCGCTGGCTTGACGCTGGGCGTGGCGGTGGGCGCCCCCATCGGCGGTTTTCTCGGTCAGGAGGACCCACTCGTCCCCTTGCGCGCGGGCAGCGCGGTGGTGGTGGTGGCGGCCATTCTCGCGCAGAGCGTGCTGCGGGACGTCGGTGGCGCCAACCGGAGGGCGGGTCTGGGATTCATCGTCCAGGCCATCAAGCACAACCGATTGATCGCGGCTCCACTCGCGTTCGCGTTTGCGGATCGCTTTACCGTCGGATTCTTCACCACGACGTTCTCGCTCTACTTGAGCCGCGTGCACGGTTTCGAGCCGGCGCAGATCGGGGTTTCGATTGCCGCCTTGATGCTCCCGTTCGCGTTGCTCTCCTATCCGTTTGGTCGGCTGGCGGAGCGAACTTCCCGGGCGGCGATGATGTGCGGTGGAAGTCTCGTCTACGGACTCGGGGTGATGAGCCTGGCGTGGTGGCCCCCGGATGCGATTCCCTTCGGGATGGCTGGGCTGGGCGTGGCAGCGGCCCTCATGTTCGTGCCGTCTTTGGTGATGACGACGGATTGCGCCCCAGAGGAGATTCGAACTACTGCGCTCGGCGCGTTCAACGCCGCCGGTTCGCTGGGGTTCATCGTTGGGCCCATCACGGGCGGGTTGGTGAGCCAGATGGTGGCGGCCCGCAGCGATTGGGAATCGGGTTATCGAGCCGCCTTTACGGTCGCGGGTTTCTCCGAGTTACTCTGCGTGGCGATCGCGCTGCCCTTCCTGTTGCGACTGGTTCGTTCTGGACGAACCACTTAGTTCATGGGCCAGGGAAGCCCGCGCTAGCGGATTCCGTAGAGCCCTGCTGCGTTGTCGCAGGTAATGCGCTTGACCGCATCGGCGCCCAGAGCCGCCAGCGGGGAACCCTCCAGCGCGCGGCGCGATTCCGGCCATGTGCTGTCTCCGTGGGGATAATCCGAAGCCCACATGACGTTCTCGATCCCGATGCGCGGAATCAGTTCGACGCCGAGTTTTTCATCCTCGTAGGTGACGTACACCTGTCGTGCAAAAATCTCGCTCGGCAGCATTTCGAGTTGTACGTCTTTGATCTGCCCGCCGCCGCCGTACTTGTGTTGCTCGTGGTCGAGGCGTTCGACCACGTACGGGATCCAACCGAGTCCGCCTTCGCCGAGGACGAATTTTACGTTCGGGCGCTTCTCCAGAATTCCGGAAAAGATCATGCCCGCGAGGACTTCGTCGAGCTGGATCGGTACGACGGCGACGAAAGCCGCCATGCGCCAGGAACCCAGCTGCGGCCGCAGGCTGTGCATGCCGGGTCCCAAGTGAACGGAAATCGGCAGGCCGACTTCCTGTGCCGCATCCCAGAACGGGTGCCAGGCGTCTTCGAATACCGGATCCGTGCCCTGGAATTGGTGGACGATCGCGCCGCGCAGTCCCAGCTTCGCGACCCGCAAGAGTTCATCGCGGGCGGCTTTCGGATCGTGACTCGGGATGTCGGCGAGTAGCACCAAACGGTTGGGGTCCGTCGAATTGAATTCGTGCGCCCAATCGTTGTACGCGCGCTGGCAGGCGGCGCGAAGTTCCGCGTCTTCGAGGCGGAGTTGGGTGGTGGTCGGGCTGTAGACGACCTGGGAGTAGACGCCGTCCTTCTCCATGTCCTCGAGGCGCGTAGCGGGCTGACCCGGGCGAAAACCGTGCTGGTCGGCTTGGAGATAACCCGCGGCTTTGCGCCCGCTGGGGCTGACCTGGCGCCCTTCGACTTCCCAAAAAGGACCGTCGTCGGTCTCGACGACCTTCGGTCCGCGATCGCGAAACGCCGCGGGTAGCCGACTTTGCCACAGATCCGGCGGGAGCACGTGGATGTCCATGTGGTCGTCGGCCGAAATCAAGCGTTGGTCGGGACTGAGTACCATGTCGATCCTCCGGTTGGCATGGGCACGGGCTCGGGATTCTAGCTCGCCGGGTTCCGCCAGGGGTGGTTTAATGGGCGCCGGGAGGAAAACCATGAAGGTCGATGGTGGCTTGTTTGCGGGGGATCTCGCTCGGGTTCCGGAGCGCACGCGCGCCCAGGAAGATTTGGGATACGACGGTCTCATCACCGCAGAGGTTTCGAGCGATCCGTTCTTGCCCCTGGTGCTGGCGGCCGAGCACAGCGAACGCCTGGATCTCATCACGTCGATCGCCGTAGCCTTCGCGCGCAATCCCATGACCTTGGCCCAGCTGGGGCACGATCTGAATCAATACTCAAAAGGACGCTTCATTCTCGGCCTCGGCTCGCAGATCGCCGCGCACATTACCAAGCGCTTCAGCATGCCCTGGTCGCATCCGGCACCGCGCATGCGCGAACTCATTCTCGCCATGCGGGCGATCTGGGATTGCTGGTACCAGGGGCGCGCCCTCGATTTCCGAGGAGACTACTACCAGCACACGCTCATGACGCCCATGTTTACGCCACAGAATGTCGCAACCGCCGCACCGCGCGTGTTGTTGGCGGCGGTCGGACCGAAGATGACGGAGGTGGCGGCCGAAGCCGCCGACGGAATCATTTGTCACGGGTTCACGACCGAGCGCTATCTGCGGGAAGTCACGTTGCCCGCGTTGGAGCGGGGCCTCGTCAAAGCCGGAAAAGAACGAAATCAGATTCAAGTGACGTGCCCGGTTTTCATCGTGACGGGCCAGGACGAAGAAGCTTTTGCGGAGTCGAAACAAGCGGTGCGCGCCCAGATTGCCTTCTATGCATCGACGCCCGCCTACCGACCGGTTCTGGAGGTCCACGGTTGGGGCGAGCTGCAAAGCGAATTGCGGGAGCTTACGAAGACCAACCGCTGGTCCGAGATGGCCGATCGGATCGACGACGAAATCCTCGGCGCCTTTGCGGTCGTGGCAGAGCCGGATGGCGTGGCGGAGGGCCTTCGCCAGCGCTTTGGCGGTTGCCTCGACCGGATCGTCTGCACGGCGTCACTTTCCGACAGCGGGCGACAGCGGGAACTCATCGAATCGATCCGGAAGATTCCGAGCGGCGCGGATTCGATCTAGCCCGCCCGCGCGAAATCCGTTCGCCGTGCGCGTTCTACCAGCGATGAATTTCGGGCAGAACTTCCTTCGCGAAGAGTCGGATGCTCTTCTCCGCGACCTCGAGGGGCATGCCCCCGTAATTGGAAATCAGGTTGAGTTCATAGTCGCCCAATAGCTGCCGCCGGCGCTCGAGCTTTTCGATGATCATTTCCGGTGTGCCCCAGGTCTGTACCTGGCAATAGCCCTTGGCGCCGATCTCGAGCCCGACCTTGGCGAACAATGCCGCTGCATCGGCGTAATACGCATAGCCCTTCACTTCTTCGAAGTGTTCGCTCATCAGTTCGTAGTGATGGATGATGGACAGGAAGTATTTCGACATGTAGTCGATCGCCATCTCCTCGGCGTGCCCCGCATCTTCGTGGCAGAACATGAGATCGCCCGTAAGCGGCATCGGGGCGTCGCTTCCGTGATAGCCGCGGTAGGCTTGGCGGTAACTCGCGAGTGCCCCGTCGGCGAAGGTTTCCCAGGGCTGTTGGGAGAAGATCATCAAGCGCGCACCGAGCTGAGCCACTTGATCGACGGATTCCGGCGACATCCCCACGCTGTAGAAACGGTCGCGAAAACCGGCGCGCGGGCGCGGGCGGAGCTCCGTGGCTTTCTGCGGGTAGAAGGGGCCGCTGCCTTCGATGGTTCCGGATTCGAGGGCATCGATGATCATCTTCGCGCCTTCGTCGAAGCGCTCGCGGGACTCGCTCATGTCGATACCGAAGTGTTCGTACTCGACGCGCGCCAGGCCGCGACCCACGCCCAGGATAGCCCGCCCATCGGACAGGTGGTCGAGCAGGACGATCTTCTCCGCCACGCGAAGGGGGTTGTTCCAAGGCACGATGACGGCGCCGGTGCCCAACTTGATCTTGCTCGTGCGTCCGGCGAGGTAACTCAGGAACTGGACGTTGTCCGGGCAAGCGGAGTAGTTGGTGAAGTGATGCTCGACCGCCCAGTATTTGTCGAAACCCAGCGGCTCCGCGAGATTGGCAATGTGCATTTCGTTGCGGAACGTCTCCGCGTCGTCGCCCCGATCCTGATAATTCTGAAAAACCGCAAGAATTCCGACGTCCACGCGCTTCTCCTTCGCACCCGGGTCTAGATTACATCATTATGTGTGCCCACGGTCTCGGGAGTCGAGGCCGCAAGACCGAAGGAGACGCGACGTGAAAGAATTCGCTGGGAAAACCGCAGTGGTGACCGGTGGCGCCAGTGGGATCGGGAAGGCCATGGCCCTGCGCTGGGGTTCCCTGGGGATGAAGGTGGCGCTCGCCGACGTGGAGCCGGACGCGCTTCAAGACACGACCCTCGAACTCCAGAAGCAAGGCATCGAGGTACTTCCGGTCGTCACCGACGTTCGCGAAGCCGAGCAGGTGCAGGCTTTGGCAGAGAAGTCCCGCGAGGCGTTCGGCGCGGTTCACCTGATTTGCAACAACGCGGGTGTTTTCGCAGGGGGCACGGTTTGGGAATCCGCTGTCGAAGATTACGCGTGGCAGATGGGCGTCAATCTGTGGGGCGTGATTCACGGCTTGCGTTCGTTCGTCCCGATCTTGATCGAGCAGGACGAGGAGGCCCACATTGTGAATACGGCTTCCATGGCCGCCGTGACGACGCTTCCCTTTGCGGGCGTGTATCACATGACGAAGCACGCGGTGCTCGCGCTCTCGGAGTGTCTCTATCACGAACTCAAACTGACGGCGCCGAAAGTGGGCGTTTCCGCGTTGTGTCCGGAATTGGTGAAGACGCAAATCGATGCGGCGGAGCGCAATCGCCCGACGGGACTGCGATCCCAAGCGCCGCCTTCGCCGGGACAGGCAGCCGCTCAGGCTGCAATTCGCTCGGGCGTTGCCGGGGGCATCGATCCGGCGCAGATCGCCTTGCGGGTGGAGCGCGCGGTGCGCGAAGATCGCTTCTACATTCTTTCGGATGAAGGGTTTCGGCGATCGTGTGAGACGCGTCTGGAAGATGTTCGCCTGGGGCGGAATCCGACGCTCGATCCGCCGGCGATGGAATAGAGACGGGGGCGAGAGAGCTCGCCCCCGACCTCGCTAGTTGGTGGGTTCGTGCGTCGGACCCGAGCCCTCGGGCGCGCCACCGTTGCCGTTTCCGGAATCGACTCCCGGGGGCTTGGCTTTTCCGTTCGCGGAGGGGTCCGGCGCATCGCCGCCCATGGTCCCCAGAAACTCCGGCAGCTTCACCGAGACATTCTTGGTGAGCTCGTGGAGCGGCGGCAGGGCTCCCACCATTCCGCTGAGGAAATTGGCGGTCGCGTTCTTGCCGTCGGCGCCATTGCCGCTGTCCCAAACCGTGACCTTGTCGATCTTGAGATTCGAGATCGCCTTGACCTGGGATTCGACCAGGCTCGGCAGCTGCTCGGTGGCCATCAATAGACTGGCCAATTCCGGGTTGCCGCCGGCGGCGTTCACGATTTGGCTCAAGCCCTCGGCCTTGCGCGAAAGGATCGCCATCAAACCGGCGGCTTCGGCCTCCATCACGGACCGGATACCGTCCGCCTCACCTTTCTTGATGCGGCGCGTGCGCTCGGCTTCGGCTTCCGCCAGGGTCTCGATGCGCTGCTTCTCGATCTCCGCTGGCACGACGATGTTGGCGTATTGAGTGGATTTCTCCCGCTCCGCACGTGCGGTTTCGGCGGTTTGCTCTGCCGCATAGGACTCTTCCAGCGCGCGCGCCTGGGTGACTTTCTCCGCCGCATACGCGCGTCGCTCGGCTTCGGCTTCCGCCTCACGGCGGTCCGCATCGGAACGCGCGATCGTCACCTTCGCGGTGTTCTCACCTTCGGTCGCTGTGGCGCCTGCAGAGGCGACTTCGATGCGCTGGTCTCGTTCGGCGACCGCTCGTCCGATTTCACCGGATCGCAGCTGCTGAGCAACCTTGATCTTGGCGTCGTTGATGGCTCGTGCCGCCGCTTCCTTACCGAGGGCGTCGATGTAGCCCGACTCGTCGGTGATGTCCTGAATGTTGACGTTGATGAGCCGCAGTCCGACCTTCTTGAGTTCGACCTCCACACCGTTCGAGATGTTCTCGATCAGCTTGTCGCGATCGGCGTTGATCTCTTCGATCGGCATGGTGGCGATGATGACGCGCATCTGGCCGAAGATGATGTCCTTCGCGAGTTCTTGGATGGCCGGCATGGTCAGGCCCAGCATGCGCTCGGCCGCGTTCTCCATGACACCGGGTTCCGTCGACACACCGACCGTGAAGGTCGAAGGCGTGTTGATTCGAATGTTCTGCTGCGAGAGCGCGCCCTCGAGCTTGATGTCGATGGGGATGGGAGTCAGATCCAGGAATTGGTAATCCTGAATGACTGGCCACACGAAGGCCGCGCCACCGTGATAACACTTGGCGGAAAGGCCGTTCTCGCCGCCGCCGGAGATCTTTCCGTAGACCACGAGAATGCGGTCCGAAGGGCAGCGTCGGTAGCGCGTTGCAAATGCCGTAGCGGTTGCGATGAGCAGTAGCACCGCCCCGCCGATTCCAAATAGGAATTCCATATTCTTACTCCTTGTCTTCGGTGGGCGCTTGGTTCAGGGGTTCCACCACCAGCGTGTTGTCGTCGAGTACCTCGACGACACGCACCTTCGCGCGATTTTCGAGTCGTGTTTCGGCTGGAGTCAGGGCCACGATCTCCTTGAGCCGCCCCTGCACCATCACCTGAATCCGCCCCGGTCCCGCCATGGCGGCGGGAATCGGGAGATAGACGGTGCCCACTTCGCCCAGGGCGTTGTGGTAGTCGAGGGTGCCGGAGTCGCGTAGTCCGTAGAGAAAGCTCATCAGGCGAAACACCGCGTAGGCGAAGAGGCAGCCCACGATGACGCCCGACACGGCGGTCATGGCCGGGTCTCCCATGCCGTCGCGATTCGCGATCACGCCGGTCCAACCGAATCCCATCAAGAACGCGACGATGGTTCGGCTCGAGATGAGGGCAATTCCGCTCGGGTGTTCCGAGGGGCCGCCCATGTCCGCGTCGCCGGCGTCCGCCAGCTCTGCATCTCCCACCACGAGCATCATCAGCGTTTGCACCACCACCAAGAACGTGGCGATCATGCCGATGCTGTAATAGATCTGTTGTTCTGTACTCAGCGCGGCAAACCATTCACTCATTGCGCTTTCCTTTCCGGGTTGTCATCGCCCTTCCCACGTTTCATCTGGATCACTTTTACGAGTTCGAAGACCGGGCCGACGCGTTTGGCGACTACGGTCGGGTCGTACCCGCGACATTCCTCGGTGACGTTCATGCGGATCACGTTTTCGATCAGGCGAAAGAGGCGTTCCGCCACACCTTCTTCGAAGGCTTGGAGTTCGCTGCGGTCTTGGGGGTCGTCGGACAAGCTCGTGAGGAGGAATGCCAGGGCTTCGGGCATCCATTGGGCGAGTTCGAGCACCAATTCCGAGTGAACGCGCTCCTGGTGCTCGGCGCTGCGCAGGCGCTGGAGGGTGGGGGCCAACATTTCCTGGACCATGCCCAGGCAGCTCGAGTAGTCGCTGATGCCCTCGCGCCGCTTGCGCGCCTCGGCAAGCAGGGTTCGTACTTTTTCACTGGGGGTTTCGGCGCCGGCGATCTCCGTGCGCGCGATGAATTCGGCGTCTTCCGGGGAGACGCGGACGCTGAGGGGAACGGATTTGCCGATTCGGGAAGTTGCGTGCTTTCGAGTGTCTTCATATGAACTCATATTGTATGTGAGTGTATTCATATACAACAAAGTGTCAACAAATGATTGCATTATTCTCGTAAGTATCTGAAAACAAAATGGATTATGGAGTTCGATCCGCGCGGTGGTATACAGGGGAGATGGCGTGGCGGGTCGTTCTCTTGGCGATTGGGGTGGCTTGTTCAGCCCAAGATCCGGGTCTCGAAAGGGCAAAGGCCGCGGATCCGCAGCTCTTCGAAGCCTCCGAACGGCTCCTGGAAGTGACCTATCGGCTCCAACGGGCCCAAAAACACGCCTGTGCGCTCGCCGAAGACTGGGCGAACGAGAGAATGCGCGGCCGCGAGGCGGATGCAGGCCCCTGGCCGGGGCTGTGCGTCGTGTTGGGGCAGGCCAACGAGGCCGCGTCGGTGGTCAACTCACGTGCGCGCCGGGAAGGCCAGGCTCCTGAATTCGTTTACGTTTTCGGAATCCGGGGCGACTTGGAGGTGACCGTGGGCGGGTTCAGCGGCCCAGCGGCCTGCCAGCTGTACGCGGATCGGGCGCGATCGCACGGTCTCGCGGTCGTTCCGTGTTCCCTCCTTCAGGACGAGGCGCCCCGGCCTCGATAACCGGTGTACAATCCCCACAGTCTGTTTTTCGCGTACTTGGGCAAAGCCCGGGGGAGAAGCAATGCGGCGACTCGTGGTTCGAGAGGTAGGAGTAGGGGGGATCGTCGCGGCGGTGGTGTTCACGTTGCTCGCCTGCGTGGCCCTTTCTCCGAATGCGGCCCAAGCCGATGTGCTCGGACACGCGCAGGGCGTCGGGTTTCGAAAAGTCTGGGACATCGACACGGCGACGGGCGGGGTGACGATTCCGCCGCAGTTTGCCAGCTGCCCACTCGTCTTCCCTCCCAACATCGTTGGCAACTTCGAGAACAACCCGGGCTTCATCTCCGCCTTGGCGTTCAAGGACGACGTCCTCTATGGCATCGAGTTCGGCGGTACGACGGCTCCCGTCTACTTGTACAAGTTCGATACGCCGGATTGCGCGGCGGGAACGCGAGTAGGTGGGCCCGTGGGCTTCGCCGAACTCGAAGGGTTGGTCTACGTCCCGCCGTCGAATGGAGACGGCGAAGGGTTCTTCTATTCCGCCGATTGGGATCCATCGGGACCCGCCCACAACGCACAATTGATTCGGATCGATCCGACCACAGGGATCGGAACGGCGGTGGGGGATCACTTCCTACGCAACCTTCGCGTCGAAGGCATGACGTACAACCCGAGCGACGATCTCATCTATGCGGTGACATCCGGCTTCGGCGGTCCAGGCGACTCGCGCGCATCCGAACTCGTGACGATCGATTACACCAACGCGAGCGCAAGCGTGATCGGCCCGACCGGTGTGGCGCCCTTCGTCCTGAAGAGCTTGGAGTTCGACACGACCCGCGACGGATCGCCCCTGATGGCGGGCGAAACCACGCTCCACGAGTTGAACCCCGCGACGGGAGCTTCCCTGGGAAGTATCGCGGGCGGTTGGGAGGGCATGCTTTGGGCGCTCGCGCTTCCGGTTGCTGGGGGGTCTTGTCCCGACACGGATGAGGACGGGATCTGCGACGATGGCGATGCGTCGGGTATTGCGGGTGACGCGCCGTGTGTCGGAGGTGCCACGGAGAATTGCGACGACAATTGCGTCAGTGTGAGCAACGCGCTTCAAGAAGATGTCGACAGCGATGGCGTTGGCGATGTGTGCGACAACTGTACGCAGGTATTCAATCCCCGTTTCGGAACACTCAGCGCAGCGGATCGCGCGACGCATCAAACGGCGACCGGTGGACAGCACGACGGCGACGCCGACGGTACGGGGAATAAATGCGACGCCAAGATCACGGCGGCCGGTCAATTCGTGGGGGGGACGGACCTGTTCGAGTTGATCGCGTCCTTCAATAAACCCGTTGCCGGCGTCGACTGCGGAACCCTGGGGAATCGGCGTTGTGACGTCATGGACCTCGACGGCCTGGGTCAGTTCATCGGGGGGGGTGACCTGTCGACGAGCTTCGGCCAATTCAATTTGGAACCGGGCCCCAATTGCGGTGCCGATTGCGATGCCGTGAGCCTGGGGTGCGAAGGACCGGCCTGTCCATGAGCTTTCGGTGTCTCGCGTCGATCGCGGGAGCGTGGCTCTTGTTGCTGGCGGGGGCCGCCGGGGCAGTGCAGTTTACCGACGTCACCGTGGCCGCCGGCGTCGACTACGTGCAGCAAAGTGTTCGCCCGCGCGGCGAATGCCTGTTTGGCAGTGGCTTCGGCTGCGAACCCGAACGGATGACGGGTGGGGCGGCGGTCGGGGACGTCGACGGTGACGGCTGGGTCGATCTCTTCGTCACACGGCTCGATGCGTCGGATCTTCTGTTTCGCAATCGCGGGGATGGGACGTTCGAAGACTGGAGCGCCCAAGCCGGGTTCGCGAGCCACGTGCGACGCTCGAACGGCGCGCTATTCGCCGACATCGACAATGACGGCGATCTCGATCTCTATGTCACGACTCTAGCCGAAGCGCAGTTCGATCTGTTCATCAACGACGGCACGGGAAACTTCAGCGAAGATGCCGTCGCGCGGAACGCCGCGATCCTCTCGAACGTGGATCGCATGGGATTCAGCATTGCGGCCGGCGACTACGACCGAGACGGTTTCCTCGACCTCCACGTCAACGAGTGGCGGGGTCCGGGTAACTATCCCGATGGTTCGACGCCTCACACGCGTTTGCTCCGAAATCGGGGTGCCCAGAATCCCGGCCACTTCGAAGACGTCACCGTCCAAGCCGGCGTGCTGCACGATACGAGCGAGGACTGCATCGATGCCACCGGTCGTTGTTTCTCCTACGCGTTCTCCTCGGTGTTCAGTGATCTCGATGGGGACGGCTGGCCCGATCTCGCCATGGCGTCGGACTTCGGAGACAGTCGCCTCTTCTGGAACAATGGAGATGGGACGTTCAGCGACGGAACTGCGGATGCCCATGTGGCTACGGATGAGAACGGCATGGGGTCGACGTTGGGGGATTTCGACGGCGACGGAGACCTCGATTGGTTCGTAACCTCGATCTTCGACCCCGACTTCACCTGCGACACCCAGGGTTGCGGATGGGGGTATTCGGGAAATCGCCTGTATCGAAACGACGGCAACCGCTCGTTCAGCGACGCCACGGATGCAGCGGGGGTTCGCATCGGCCATTGGGGGTGGGGGGCCGCTTTCTTCGATCCCGACAACGACGGCGATCTCGATCTCGCCATGACGAATGGCGTGGACTTTCCCACGCCCAAAGACGATGCCTTTGCGGATGACCCCATGCGCTACTGGGAGAACGACGGCGCGGGACAGATGTCCGAAATCTCCGGTGCCGTAGGATTGGCGGATACCGCGTCCGGCAAAGGACTCCTGGTTTTCGACTACGACCGCGACGGAGATCAAGATCTGTTCATCGCCAACAACGGGGGTGCGCCGCGTCTGTATCGCAACGATGGCGGAAACCTGGGAAGTTGGCTCCGGGTCGAGCTCGAGGGCGTCGAATCCAATCGGCAGGGGTTGGGTGCGCGGATCTACGTGCAGAAGACTCCGGGTTCCGAATTCGTCCTGCGCGAACTGGGAACCGACAGTCATTTCCTCGGGAACGGAGAACGCGTCGCCCACTTCGGACTCGGGAACACGACGCAGCCGATCGCGAAGGTGCGGATCGAATGGCCCAGCGGCAGAGTTCAAGAACTCGATGACGTTTCGCGCAACGGCACGCTCTGGGTTCGGGAGCCCGGCGACGATACGGATGCCGACGGCGTCCCGGACTCGGGGGACAACTGCCCGGGTATCGCGAATGGCCCCGCGGCAGGAGATGATGTTCAGTCGGATCTCGATGCCGACGGGGTCGGCGACGCGTGCGACAACTGTGTCGACCGCTTCAATCCACGTTTCGGATTCCACGGCCAACCGCACCGGAAGCCGTTTCAAACGGCGACCGGTGAACAACCCGACGACGATGCCGACGGGTTTGGAAACGCGTGTGACGCCAAGCGGGGCTTCGCGCAGAGCGTCGTCGGCGGATGGGACCTGTTCGGGTTCTATTTCTCCTTCAACCGCCCCCGCTCCGGAAACGATTGCGGGCTCAGCGGGAGTGATGCCTGCGCGACCTACGATCTCGACAACGCGGGCAGCATCATCGGCGTCGGGGATCTGGTTCGCGCGCAACAGCTCTTCAACCGGCCGCCCGGGCCGACCTGCAGCGCGAGCCCGCTCGCGTGCCGCGGACCGGCCTGTCCCTAGACTTAGGGAGTCGTTTCTTCGGCCTTTTCCGCTTCGATCGCCTGGGCGAGTTCGTCGAGTTCCTGCTGGATTCGAGGAATTCTCGCGAAGAAGGCGTCCGGGCTTTCGACGGGAAGCCAGCTGGGGTCGAGGGGCTGTAGGCGGCTCCAATAGGGCAGCGTCACCACCCAATCGTATTCACTGTCGAAGTGGTCGAGCAGCTGCAGGCCGAAAACGATTGCGAAGCCCGCTCCCACGATGCCCAACCGAAGCGACCGGCCTGCGACGCTCATGATCGTCAGATGTCCGAACAACAAGAGCCCCAGGGTCGCGGTGGTGGAGAAGAGGTCGGCGATCTGCAGCGGCTCGATGGGTTCGAGCAGGAAACGAAGCCAAAAAAATGTCCACTCGAGAACGGATAGGAGGATGGCGACGGCGAAGGTGAGGCTCAAGTGAGCGATGAACCGCGTCCGATGCCGGAGCAATCGGTTGAAGAGCGCCCAGGCGCCGACCCAGCCGCCGAGGGCCAGGAGTACCCAGGCTCCTTCGGCCGCGGCGCCGACCGGATCGAACTCTCCCGTGGCTTGGCGGTACGCGTCGAGCAACAGGACTCCCATGTAGAGCAGGGGGAACACGACCGCGGCGCTCCAGTGATCGAGCATCCAATGCGTGAGTGAAGTCCTGGCTGCAATGGGAATGGCTGCGGGTACCCTGAAATCCGGGCGACGCAGGCGCAATGCGGTTCGGCCCAGCTGCACGGAAGTGTCGCCTTCGACCGCGATGGAGGCGACGCGCTGTCCGGAATCCGCATGCGCCAGGCCGTTCTGCGATCCCGCGTCGCGTAGGATCAACCCGCCCGCATCGGTTCGCTCGACGACCGCGTGAAGAGGACACACGCTCGGATCGTCGAGGATCAAGTCACAATCGTATCCGCGTCCGATCTTGAAGGGGAAGCTGCGCGCACGCGTGCGAGAGCGAACCCGCCCGCGTCGATCCAGGATCTCCACGAAGATCATTCGGTCCACTCGATGGCGGAGAAGTAGCGTCGGGCCATCTTCTCGGCGTTCGGAAGGCTCACGGCCGTGAGGACCAGCGCGGTCTCGAATCCCTTGCGGGGTTCTCCGAGGTGCGCGGCTTTGAAGACGACGTCATACAGGCCGGGAAGCTCCAGGTAGCGCCGCGCACAGAAGGCGGTCTTGAACACCATTGCGTTCGAGTCCACGAAGCGGGTCCGACAACGAAACGGGGTAAACAGCTCTTTGCTACCGGATAGATAACTCGAGTTGCTCTCGAAAAATCCCGTGTAGAGTTCGTAGAAGCGCATCTTCGAGAGGGTTTCGCTTTCGATTTGACGATGGGCCAACCACGCCACGCCCAGGCTGTGGTCGTTCGAGACGAAGATCCAATCCTCGGTGGTGCATTGATGAACCAACGCGCGGTGCAAGCCCTCGTCGGGTTCGCTCACGTCGCCCCAACAATTGAAGAACGGAGCCAGCTTGCTGGGGGCGGAATACGGGCCGAGCTGGACGGCTTCTGCAGGGCTCGCGAGGATTTCTCCGAAGTAATCTTCCTGATGTCGCCACAGCTGATCCGCGAGTTCCTGTTTGGGGTCTTCGGGGAGTGCGTATCCGTCTTTGTGGACGCGTTGAATCAGTCTGCGGAGGTCGTCCACGGGGACGAGAAAGCTCACCTGGTTTCCGGCCGTGGATACGTTGACGCCCACCACTTCGCCGTTGGCCAGCAGGGCGGGGCCTCCGCTCATGCCCGGGTTCAGGGATCCGGTGAAATGGATTCGCTCGTAGCGGGAATGCTCGAGGCGTCCGTTGTAGAGACCCTCGACGATGCTCATGCCGAGGTCGTAGGGATTTCCCACGGCGTAGACGCGTTGGCCCTTGCGCAGGGCTCCGTCATGCAATCGGAACGTGCTGTCGAAAGGCGCCTCGGCGCGAACGACGGCGATGTCGCGCACGATGTCGAAGCCAACCAGCCGGACCGGGTGACCGTCGCCGTCGCCATCGACCCATTCTCCGCGGTACTTGTCGGGTTCCCAGACGAGATCCGATATCACGTGGAAGTTGGTGGCGAGCTCTCCGGTTTCACCCACCGCGAAGCCCGTGCCGATGGTGCGCTTGGCGCCGCTCCCGGATTCCACGATCCGAATCTGGACGATGGCGTCTTCGTGTTTCTCGAAGATCTTCTCGGTGTCGGCGGCGAAAGCCCCTGTGGTTGCGAGGAGAACGAGGGCGCGCGCGATTCTTCGGATCCCTGACCGGTAGGGTGCTTGCGGAATGCTCCAGTTCATGCGGCCCAGAGATTGCGCGTTTAGAGACCCGGTGTCCAGAAAGAAGGCCGGCCGAGTTCGCGACGGAAGGGCGAGGGACCCGCGCGCCCACCCGAGCCCGAGAGCGCTTCGCGTTCGCCCTTCTGGATCGTGGTTTCGATCAGATTGTCGGAGAAATCGAGTACGTCGATGTGGGGATGTTCCGGCGCGATCGTGAGGACGACGACCCTTTCCTTGGAGCGCGCGTCGATGAGTTGGGCTTGGCGATGGAGATGGTCCACGGCCTCGAGTGCGTTTCGGAGTAGAAAACCCCTCGTACCCCGGGAATCTTGAGGCGTGGCTTCGACCACCAACACGTGGGTGGCTCCCCAGGCTACGGCGGCTTCGACCGGGCTGTTGTGCGCGAAGCCGCCGTCCACCAGGTAGATCGCCTGCCCGGGCGCTGGAAAGTCGCGCACCTCGCGAGCCGGGAACAAGGGGTAGATCGAAGCGGATCCCATGACGACGTCGAGTAGCAAGCCGGGGTGACGCGGATTGCGCAGCGAGACTCCCTGCCGAGGCCCGTAGTGGGGGAGGCCTTCATCGGCGGCGGCGTAGAAGTACAGATCGGACACCAAACCGTCGGGAACGCCGTCGAGTCCGGAAGCCGTGATGACGAGATCCCGCTTCAGCAGGTTTCCGTCGACGATCTTCGCGCTGTAGCGCCGGATCTGTTCGCGCGCAGGAATGTTGCGCGCCATTCTTTCACCGAGTAGTTCCGCGTAGCCTTCGGCCACCATCCGTTCCATCGATTCCTCGGTGATGAGCGTTTCCTGAAAAAACAACAAGTTGATGGTTTGAATCGGGGGCAGTCCGAGAATCCCGACGAACAGTGCGACGC
The DNA here is from genome assembly GCA_029261875.1 of Deltaproteobacteria bacterium. Taxonomy (GTDB): domain Bacteria; phylum Myxococcota_A; class UBA9160; order UBA9160; family JAJDAL01; genus JAJDAL01. The sequence goes on along the minus strand of JAJDAL010000040.1, from coordinate 73,110 downwards.
GTCCGAACCGCGCGCTGCGGGATTCCGGACGGATCCAGGCCGGTCGGCGTCCACGGATGAGGCGTCCGATTCCCAGCAACGACAGCGTCCATCCGCTCCAATGGGCGCCTACGCTGGCAAACAGAAACAGATGGTGAAGGGTGTGGTTCTCACCCAGCCAGGCCCAGGGGCTCCACGCGCTGTATCCGATCCAAAGCGTCGCGGCGCCCAGGGCGACCAGGCTGGCGCCCAGCAGCAGGGGCTGTGATTGCCCGCCCAAGCGGCGCGCGAGAAAGGAGGCCAGGGCGTAGCCCACCAGGGCAACCCAGATGCCGTGGATCAGACGACCCCCTCGGGAGACGCGTACGATGTCCCGTTGATCGAGGCCGCGCCAGAGGCGCTCCACGCGCGATCGCCCTTCGGGTGTTGCGAACATCCCCATGGCCGCGGGGACGGCGTTGATGGCACCGCCCGAAGTGCCCACCACCAAATCGATGTCGACCCCCCATTGGGCGAGCTCCGATTCCAGGGCCCGCAGTACGCCGACCTGATAGGCGCATTTGGCACCGCCACCCGATAGCACCAGGGCGACGCGCGGTTCTTGGTTGGCGTGACTTTCGCGGTAGCCCCGCAACATCCAGCCGATTTCGTCCAAGCTGAAATGCGAAGCGTTCGGATCGCCACGCGCGGCGGGTTCGTTTGCCAGAAGACGCCGATAGGCGTTTTCCTGGTCGGGGATCGGTTCGAAGCCGTAATCGGAAAACGCCTGGTTGGCAGCCGCTACGCCGAGTTCGAATTCGGGCATGGTTTTCGCCGTGCGCACGATCAGCGCGTCTTCGGGAATGGCGATCGGGTTGCCGTCGGGCAAGGGCGTGGATCCGAGGACCCGCAAGCGAGCGCGATCCTTCGGTGGCAACGCATCCGCGTCCAATGCCCCATCCCAAACGAACGCCACGCGCGTAGATCCTTCGGGTGATTCGAGCAACCGGCGCAGGGATTCCGAATGGGAGAAGGTGAATTTCTCCTCGAAGTCGGAAATTCCCAGGGCGGCCAACGCCTGCAGCGGAACGATACGGCCCGCGGCGGAGAGCCGATGGACGAACAGAAGTTCCGATCGGATCTGGGCGAGGTCTGCCAGGGACCGAACTGCAGAGTCGCGACGAACGACCGCCAGCGAGGCGTAGCTCGGACGCGGGCCGCGCGTTCCGAGGTAGCGGAAGGACGGGACATCCCCACCGCGGTCGCGAAGCGCGAGCATCTGCGCGTACACGCCGGGGGTTACGACTGCCGCATCGATCCACCCCTTGCGAAACCAATGCAAGACTTCGTCGTAGGTGCCGAGGGTCAGGTCGACGCTCGGGCCGGTAGCGCTCACGCGAGCGAAGTAGCGTTCGATCGCTTGGACGGGAGCGCCCCAGGTTTGATACGCCACGACGCCCACGCGAATGGGCGCGTCCGCGCGCGACTGTGCGCCGACCGCCGATGCGATCGGAACCGAGAGCAGCGCGAGAAAGAGAACCCGGACCCGACGACTTCCCATACCCGGTTTACATCGGAGTCCAGGTGGGGCGAGCTTAGGCGTTGATCCGGCTCGCCATATCGAGGTCCCACAGCTTGCGTTGTGTCCGGTACACCACCACACAAAGACCCAGGAAGGCGGCGCCCAGGGCCCAGGGCAGCCCGCGCGTCAAGACTCCGGGGCCCCATTGAACGACGGCGCCATTGAGCCCGATGAAGGCCAATCGCAGCTCCGTCGGACCCACGCCGAACTGGCTGATCTTGAACTGGTTGGTCGCTGCGAACTCGAGAAAGGCGTTCACCATGAAGGCGCCTGCCACAGCGAACATGAACAACAGGATTAGCATCGAGCTGCTGGGCAGCAGGAACGAATACCCGATCAAGATCGCGAACAGGAAGGCGAAGTCGAGCAGGTGATCCATGTGGAAGCCCCACTTGATCAGCCCCGTATCCCGGTGGCGACCGACGGCACCGTCGAATAGATCCGTGACGTACTGGAGCGCGATGGCGGCGGAGGACACCCACAGCCAGCGCAGGTCGTGGGATGCGGCGGCCCAACCGGCGGCGATCACCGCGAGGCACCACGGTACCGTGAGCAGGGTGAGGTGATAGGTTTCGAGAAAGCGCGGCACGCGGGCGACGAAGCGTTTTACGAAGCGACGCTCCACTCGCGCGAACCACCAATCTCCACTCTTCTGGTCTCCCGCAAATCCATCGGCTGACGGCATGACGTTCTCCTTCGCGTTATGCGATGGAGTAGTGCAACGTCCCGGCCAATTCGGAGAAATATGTTCCCTACGGGTTTTTTCGAAGCAACGTCGGTGGGTTCTCGGGGTAACTGCCGGTGCGCCCCAAGCCGGTTTCGGATTCTCGCACCGACATTTGCCGTACACCCCTGTACGGCGAATGCGCGGCTTTCTTCGTTTCGAGCACTTCGTGGACAACTGAACGGCGTGTTCACACGGGCGACACGAGCTTTCGAAACGGGCGGGGCCGCGAACCAGCGCCGGGTGGGGAGGCCCGCCCGGCGCTGGATTGGGCTCACTGGTCGGCGTTCTCGAAGCGAACGTCGTCGAAGTACGCACTACCCGCACCCCGGGTGGTGACGAGGCGTACGATGGCTTTGGCGGCATCCGGAGGCGAGGCAAAGGCGTCTTCCCCGATCACGGTCCACGGTGTGTCACCGGTCGCGTGCCCGAAGCTGTCGACGCGCAGTGTCTTGCCCTTGGCGTTCTTCCACTCGACTTCCAGCATGGCGACACCCGACACGCCTTCCGTCCGCAGGCCGGCTCGAATCCGGAAGTCGCCGGCAGCGTCGAGTTCGATGATTCCGCTCTGGCGCAACACCAGGACGCCGGTGCCCAGATCGAAGCGCACCGCACTGCTTCCGTTGAACGCCGTATCGCTGGTCAACTGCTTGCGCTTCGAGAAGCCACTCCAGTTCTGCTTCGCATCCTCGAAGCCCGCGTTCTGGATCCGGTTCGATTCCACTTCCGGTTCCTGAAAGGCCGGCAACGCGGCAATGAACAGGCCATCGTCTTCGACCCAGACCACTTCGTCGCCGTGGACGAAGGGCTGATGCTGGCTGCTTCCGCTGGGGGCAACCTGCGTCTCGATGCCATTGCGGAGGTTGCAGTGGTAGACCTCGCCTTGTCCATCGCGCATGTCTTCCCACACCATTCGGTCGCCCGCGATGCGCGGAGCGAGTTGTCCGCCGGCGGACTGGGACGCCCAACGTTTGCGGTCGCTGCTCTTCTGGGCCGCGAAGTCGTACATCCGTACGTCGGCCGTTTCGACGTCGCCCTCGCTCCATACCACGCGATCTCCGGACGCGGCGGGAAGGCCGCGTTCGATGCGGCTGGCGTGGATCCGTTTCACCTTGCCCGTGGCGAGGTCGTAGGACTCGATTCGGGACTTCTTGCCTTTGACGGATTCGAAGAGGATCCGTTCGCCGGCGAACTGCGGGTGTCCGATGGCGGTGTTGGCGGGCGGGTAGTAGTAGGTTCGGCTTCCATCCGAGAGGTTCGCAATCACCAGACGGTCGTCCAGGATGGACGGGTCGAGGCCGGCGTCGAACCACACCACGCGATCGCCGTCGAGGGAGGCTTCGCCCGGGTTGTAGGCGCCGAAGGTCAGCGCCTCGGGAGCGCACGCACCGGAGGCGCGATCGAAGCTACACACGACGAGGTCTGCGTCGCTCAGAATCAGCAGACGCGTCCCCGATAGACCGAGAAGTCGATCTTCGCCCGCACTGTCCGTGACCCGATGTTCGATACCGCTCGCGCGATCGAGGACATAGACGTCCGACGCACCGTCGCGGTAGTCCGTCCAGCCCACGAGTTCCCCTTCGAGCATCGGCTCGCTGGGCACGGCACCGTTGGCGGTGAGGCGGGTTGCGTTCGGGTTGGCGGACGCACTTTGCGCGAGAAGGAAGAATCCGGCTAGCAGGTAGACGCTGAGGCTTCGCGATCGAATCAAGTGTGGCTCTCCTGGGTGGTGCGAATCCGTTCGCGGGCTGTGATGTTCGAGGGTCCGTAGACCTCGGGACCGACAAGTTCGAACGGCGTTGCCTTCGCGGATGTTCCACCGAGGCTCGAAAGCGTGTGGGGGGCGGGCGCAGCGTTTGAATTTGTTCGTGACGTGGATCACCTTCTCGGAGTGTCCGTAGAAAAATTGACGTTTTCTCCACCGATTCCGGGCGGATTCTCGGTGTTTTTGGAGGCCCGCCGTGGGTACTTCTCCCTAGGCGCTCCAGGATTTTCGACCGCTTTGTTCCGGCCCTGAGACGCGCTCCTGCGCATCCGCGAGGCGGCAGAACAGTCGATCGTGAAAATCGCTCCGGGGGATCGGAACTCGCGCGGTGTTCCTCTAAACTGCGAGGCAATCGATCCAAGCAGGAAGTGCAGCCATGTTGGTTCCGATCGCGGCCAGGTGATGTCGGCGCGCCCCTTCAAGGCTCTTTGGGTCGCTCTGGCGATCATCGTCGTCATCGAAGTGGCGCTGTTCGCGCTGCCCGTAAAGGGCAAGTACGAGCGGGAATTCTTCGAGTTCGCGTACGGGAAGCCGCCGAGCCTCCAAAAAGTCATCCTCTACGAGAAGCTGGAAGTGTTGGCCCAAAGGCCTGCAGAGATTGTCTTCGTCGGCGACAGCTCGACCTTCTTTGGCGTTCAGCCGAAGCTCGCGATGGAACACCTCGCAGGCCAACGCGTCGTCAATCTCGGGTGTTGCGGCGACACGGGCTATCCGGGCTATCGCTACGTCGCCGAGTTCGCGCTGCGGAAGAACCCCTCGGTCGAGCTTCTCGTATTCCACATGACGCCGCGCATCGGTCCCTTCAACTTCCCGGACCGGACGCTCGCCAACTCGATCTACGAGAACTATCTGAGTTGGAAGAGCGTCGTGAATCTGCCGAGTTTCAGCTGGCGTCTGTTTGCGTCGAATGCGCTCTACTTCGGGCGGCTGGATCAGGAACTCCTCGAGGGCGATCAGGCACCGAAGATCATGGGCGTCCAGGCCCTTCCCACGTTCGAAACCACGAGCGCTCTCCAACAACAGATCCGCGAAGACATCGGCTGGGCCCCGTTGGATTGGCGACGCAAACTCGACGTGCGGCGCTGCAACCAGATCCGTGGCTACACACCTCGCTATGCACCGGCGCTGATCGGGGAAATCGAAGCCTTTCGCGAATTGGCGGAGCGCTACGACGTCGATCTCGCGGTGTTCTTCAACCCGGCACTGTGCACCTACGAGCCCAAGGGGCGGGCCGCGCGGGTGAAGGGCGAGATGGAACGGTACTTCGGCCAGCATCCGCGGATCTTCGTTCCCTTCGAGATGTTCGAGACCTGGCCCGTGGAGCATTTCGCGGATCCGCGCCATCTCAATCGCGAAGGCAGTGCGAAACGCTCCCACGAGATCGGCCGCATCCTGCGGGGCTACTTCGACGCGCGCTGAAATTTCGCCACTCTTTCGCGGACTAAGGCGATCCGAGAATCTCTGTTGGGCTGCACGCCGGAATGCCGGTAGGATGGACCTTCATCGGCTAGGAGGTGCGGCCATGGGTCTTCGGCGGATTTCTTTCATTCGTTCACTCGTTCTCGGAATCGTGGGTGCGTTGTTCCTGGTTCAAACGGGCCACGCGGCCACGTTTCCCGCCAATCAATGCGTCAGTACGAAGCAGCGTGAAGCGGCGCGCTATTGCCTGGCGACCTTGAAGACCTGGGCGAAATGGGACCGAAACCAGGATGCCGCCGATCGAGATGCGGCGCTTAGCGAACTCGCCCTTCGATCGGACGGGCGTTGGAGCCGCGCGGACGAACGCGCGCTCTCGCGCGGTACGAATTGCAGCGAAACCACCGAGACCTGGAACGACGCGCAAGGGCGCGTGGACACGCTGGTGGGGGACATCGTTCAGGAGATCAATACGGGATTGGACTTTCAGGATCCGGATCAAGCGCGCTGTGGAAGCCGACTGATTCGGGCGGCTGCCCTGCGTTGCTATCGCCTCCTGACTTCCGAGAGCAAGCACATCAAGCGCCTGGCGCGCGACCCGGAGGGCGAAAAGCTCCTAAGCAACCGTGCGCGGGTCGACGAACGCTACAACGAGGCGTGGGATGCGGCGGCGGCCAGTTGCCCCAGCGGGGCGGACGCGGATGACGTGGCGGACCACATCGACGAATTCGTCGACGAAGCGGTGCTTGCAACGATCGTCTCACCGAACGTCAGTTCCGATCAATTCGATACGATCTCGCCGACCGGGTCGACCGCGTATCTCGGGCGCGACATGAGTGCCACTTGCGTCTTCGATACGCCCTACCACTTCTTTGCGAAACGCGGAACCGTGAACAAGGTCGTGATGTATTACCAGGGTGGCGGCGCGTGCTGGGAACAACTGACCTGCCAGATTCCCGTGTGTGACGACAATGTGAACCCGAACGGCAGCGACAATCCCAACAATGTGTCGACGGGCTTCGCGGATCTCGACAACTCCGAGAATCCCTTCCGCGATTGGCACATCGTGTTCGTGTCCTATTGCAGCTGTGACATTCACTACGGCGACATCGCCCAGGACTACGACAACTTGAATCCCAACAACCCGCTCCACGTCGAACACCGCGGTTTCCAGAACGCGAAGATCGTCGAGAAGTGGGCGCGCGAGCATTTCCTGAATCCCGAAGCCGTCATGGTGACCGGGTCGAGTGCGGGCGGATATGGGGCGCTCTTTCACGGTCCCGGTTTGCACGATGTCTGGCCCGCATCCCAGTTCCACGTGCTGGGCGATGCGTCGAACGGGGTGATCACCGACGATTTTCTGCAGAATGAATTCAGTAATTGGAATTTCGAGGCCAATCTACCGGCTGACGTCCCCGGTGTTCTCGAGACCGTTAGCGAAGGAACGGGAATGGTGGGTTACATCGATGCGGTGGCGGACTTCTATCCGAACACCAATTGGGCGAACTACACGTCTGCCTTCGACGGCGGGACCGGCGGCCAGACGGGTTTCTACAACATCATGCTCAACGGCAATCAACCCGCGGCGGCGCTCACCTGGTGGCAGGGAAGTTGTGAGTTCAATCGGGTGATGCGCGAGCAAGCCTTCGAGCAAGCGGCGCTCGCGCCGGAAAATTACCGCTATTTCATCGGCAGTGGGTCGCGCCACACCATGTACGGCAGCAACAAGGTCTATACGGACGTGCTGGGTGGCGTGCCGCGTATCGTGGATTGGGTGACGGCGATGTTGGACAGCACCCCCGGCAATCCGAATCCGTCCTGGATGAACGTCGAGGCAGATCCCTTCAACGTGTTACTGCCGGGAGATGTCCGGCCGTCGGTGATTCCGACGCCGCCGTTCGCGATGGATGGAAGCGACGTCGTGATCAACTGCCCGAGTCCCTAGCTCAGGGGTCGGTGGCCAAGCAGGGAACCCCGGTGCCGCAGGTGTCGACGACGGCACCGTTCGTCTTCAGGAACTCGGACTTCTGAAGTTTGCCCTGGGGGTCGCGGCGCGGCGTTTCGTGGGGATCCTGGCCGTCGCGCGGCGGCGTGTTGATGACCGGCGGCGGCGGTGTGCCACTGTCGAAGATGACGAACGCGGAACCGTCGAAGGGGTAGGCGGGGATTTCGGGAATTCCGAAGTACGGGTTCACGTCCGTATGCCGCCCGGCCTCCAGGGCCGGCGTTCGCAGGTGCGCGCCCAGGGTTCTCGCTTCGATTTCTGCCGCGACGTTGGCGACCTGGTGATCCCCGAACGCGACTTGCAGCAGAATCTTCTTGGGCGGTGTTCCCGGGTACGTGTCGGAGGTGAGGTGGTTCGCGTGGCCGTTGGTTTCGCTTCGGTCCCACAACATCTGGATGAGCCCGATTCCCAGTTGTTGGTCGAGGCGATTGGGATAGGTGAGGGCCAATAGGGCGGCGAAATCGTCGAAGTCCACACTGCGGCGCAAGAGCGTGCTGTAGTTCATGCTCGGAACACCCAGTACCGCGCGCGTCCAATCCTGGGCGAAGGCCGTGACTCCTCCTCCCGCGAGGGCACCCTGACTGTTCCCGTCGTAGAAGAGGTCGCTGCGGTCGATCAGGGGGTCTCCGCTGGCGGGGCACGCGTCGTCTTCCTCGGGGATCCAGGGGACGGCTTGAAACGCGCAATGCGACGCGAATCCGTCTTCGTGAATGAGCAACCGCCCGAGGAACAAGGTGTTGAGAAAGCCTTGCTGCATTCGATCCGGCAGCGTGGAGAAGTTCGAGAAATCGCGAATGATCACCGCGGCGATGTGGGGGACGTCGCCCTCCGCCATCCCGATCCAGTCCGTCGCGCAGGAGAGGAAGCCGTGCTCGTCGGCGAAGTCGCGGTTGTGCCCGGATTCCGCTTCTCGTCGGGAGCCCAAGAGCCCGTGTCCGTACAGCGACGGCCGCAGCGGGTTGGCGGTCAAGCTTCCGTTCTGGAGTACCCCGGCGTTGGGAATGATGCACGAGAAGTTCGACGTGTATTCCCCCACTGCGATCGGAAGGGAATCCGGATCCTCCGGGTCGGCTCGTGTGAGGCTGGCGCCGGGTCGGCCGTCGTTGGTGGCGTAGAGGGGCACCTGGTAGGTCCCGCGCACGATTCGGAACAGTTGGCTGTGGGAGTTCTCGAGCACTTCGTCCACGCTGAATTCAGGCGCGGCCGCACCCAGGTTCGCGAAGGCGTCGTCGCGCATGGCGAGCATGCGCTCGGACATGTTGCGCTTGCTGATGACCGTGAAGTCCCAGGCGAGATAGAGGTCGTCCCGGTCGATTCCCGCCGAGGCGAGGGTGTCGAAGATCGACTCCATCTGCGGGCGGCGCCCTTCGATCAGCGGTTGATAGGTGGGAATGGCATCGCGATAGACTTGAAACGCGCGTTCGGCGGGAATGATTTCCCCCGCGCCATCGCGCAATCGCCGCAGCGCGACGATGTAGCGCGCCGCGTTGTCGTAGTTGATGGCGGGACGGATCATCAGGGAATCCGTCGAAGGTTCCGCCGAGCCGGTATCGAGCTCCGCCCACAAGATGTGCCGCTCGAGGGTGTCGGCGTTGATGATCACGATCGGGGCATCGGGATCGAGGGATCGCTCGATGTCGGTGATGGGCGACGCGCCGGTGTTGTCGAGATCGATCCCGGGCACCTGCAGTATGGCGAAGTGCCCGACACTGAATCCGTCGTTTCGATTGAGTTCCGCGGGATCGACGTGGTCGCCGAAAACGTTGGCGGGCATGGATTCCTGAGTGAAGTGCACCCGGCGACCGGTGTCCGTGACCGCGTCCTCGACGGAATAGAAATCGTTGGGCAGGGGCAGCAAACAGTGGCCGTTGTCGAGCGGATCACAGCGGTCCGCGGCAGCCGGATCCAGATCGGGCTCGAAGGAGAACGTGCTGCTCCGGGTGTGCTCGACGCTGCCGTCGCTGCCGCGGTCGATGCTCAGAAAGAGCGTGTTGCGTCCGGCCACGAGGTTTTCGATTCCCAGGGACAAGCTCGCATCCGTACCCGAAATGACGAGATGGTCGGTCAAGTCGAGGACGGTTGCGGGCGGAGCGTCCACACCCGCGAGCAGTGCGAGGCGGAGCGTGTCGCCTTCGTCGAGGGAACGACCCAAGTCGATCGCTACCGCGACATCGGAGCTGGGGTCGACCGCGGACTCGTGGGCGGGTGAAACAATCTCCGGCGTACAGGCCACCAGTGGGAAAAGGAGAAGGAGGCCCACGAGTCGGGCCTTTCGCGTCAACGGCTCCATCGGATCCACCCCATTCCTACAAGGCCTCCTAGCAGGAGCCACACGGCGGCGGGCTCGGGAATGACGCTGAACGCAACATCATCGATCCAAACCTGATCTCTTCCCAATGGGTCGTAACACGGAGGGAGCCCACAAGCCCGAATGGAAACCGCCTGCACCTCGACGCGCGTGATGCCGCCTTCCACGACGCCAAGGTGGTCTTCGTGAAGGCCGCTATCGCCGATCTGATTGGGATCCGAAAGGATTTCGTCCAGCAATCCGTTGGCGTCGAATGCCTGCAAGAGCACAGCCACCTGAGCGTCTACCAGGGGAAGCGCCAGAACGTTCAGCGAGAACTCGAAAACTGGCGTATCGAAGGTGAACACGAAGCTGGGTGACAGGCTGTTGAAGGCGCCTTGATCGCCCGAAGTCGCCCAGGTGCCCACGGCCGAATGGAGGGTCAGGAGTTCGATGAACGCCTCGCTGAGAACCAGGCCCCCGGCGATCGAGACACCCTCGAAGCCGCCCGCGGCGGTGTCGGATCCGGAAACCGGATCTTCGAAGTCGATTGAAATCGCTTTGGAATTCGATGCCGCGGTCGCAAGAAACAACGCGAGAACGGCCAACCACCCAACGTTACGCCAACGCACCATTGCACACCTCTTGCCCTCTATCCTACGCCGATTTCCCGGGGATTGGGAAGCGGTTTGGCGGACTAGGAGGCCGGCGGGAGCGCGCTGGCTTCGGTCTCTTCGGAGGAAGGGGCCTCCGCAGCGTCATCCCAATGCATCGCTCGGACCAGGGCCGCCCTGCCCCGCGCGGCGGATTCGGTAGGAAGGTCGCGCATGCGGCTGAACTCGCGCTGTACGCATTCGTCGAACCAGGCTTCGTTGCGCTTGCGAAGTGTCGCGAGAATGTGATCCGCCCCTTCGAAATAGCGCTGCAGGGTCTGGACGCTGAGTCCGGCGATTTGGCTGATGCGTTGGACGTCGAAGTGTTCGATCCCTTCGAACTTCAGAATATGGGCACCCGCCATCAACAAGGCGTCGACTTCGAGGCGGAGTCGTTCTTGCGTGGGATTTTTTCGCGGTGTGTTGGGCATCAGGGGTTCTTTGCGAGGTCGATACGATCGAGGGCCCGGGCGCGGGCCAGCTCCTCCGGCGCGAAATGTTCGCGGCGCAGGTTCTCCAAGTCACCCTCCGTTGCCGACGCGGGTTCGCCGGCCAACAAAGCATCGCGTTGGGCGCGATAGGAAGAGAGCTTAGCCTGCCAGGCGGAGCGTTCCAGATCGAGGAGTTCGAGCCGTGCGACGGCTTCGGCGTCGAAGTGTCGTTCGCGAAGAGAACGGACCTCCGCCGCGGAACCTCCCGCCGCGCGGATGGCCTGTTCCTGGCGGTGAACGCGCAGGGGTTCGAGGGCCCGCTCGCGCGCTTGGCGCTGGTCTTCGGGTAACGCGTCCTCGAGAATTCGGCGAAACTCCGCGCGTTCCTCGGGCGAAACGTCGGGAGCGTCTTCCAAACGCGCCCATTCGATGGCAGCGCGGTCGAGTGCTTCCTGGTCGCCGAAGAAGGCTTCGCTTTGCGCGGCACCCAGGGTTTCGCGGCGCAGCTCTCGGATCCATTGCAAGCGTCGCTCGAGGTCTTCGGGAACGTGTCCGCTTTCCGTCAGCTCGCGCGCGGTTTCGCGATAGGCGAGATAGCGGGTGAGGGCGGCATTCGCTTCGGCGGCGGCTCCGGCAGGCAGGCGGGCAGCTATTTCTGTGCGAATACGCGCTTCGATGCGGGCGCTCGGCACTTCGCCCGAGGCGTCGAGAAAATAATCGAAGAAGCGCCGCAGCTCGCGGTCCATGCGCAGGATCCCGTGCTCGTCGACACTCAAGGCGCCGTCGATCTCCGTGCCGCGGAGCGAGGGCGCGAAGACGGAAACCGGCGGAAGGTCTCGCTCCAGATTTCCTGCGCTTGGGGCCGGATCGGCGGGAGCGCTCCGGGAGAACGTTCCGCCCGGGTCGCCGTCGCGGCCGGACGACGTCCAGAGGAACGTCGCGCCGACCGCGATCAGCGCCACAAGGGCGATGCCGAAGAACCGAATCAAAGACCTTTGTTCTTCAAGCGATTGGCGTGCTTGCGGAACACGGTCTTCGGGTTCGATTCGAAGATCGACACCAAACCGAACAACTGATTCACCTCATCGAGGTGATTCATGTAGTAGTTGTCGCGAATCACGTCACCCAGGTGAGAGCTGCAACGCCCTACGAGCCCATCGTTCGACTCCCCGTAGAAGAGCGAAGTCAGCCCCAAGGCCGGGTCCGTCAGGTCGAAGACATTCGTCAGCACACCCGTTCCCGACCAGGAGTAGTACCGGATCCCCCCCGAGATACTCGAACCCTCGCCGCAGCTCGAGCCCGGTACACCGCGCGGGTGTTGGGCATTGAAGACCGCGGTGCCTGCGGACGACAGGGAGTCGAGTGCGCCGATGGCATCTTGCGGATTGGAGGAGCCGGACAAGAGTCCGAGCACGGTTCCCAAGGTGTTTCCGAAGAACGCCAAAATGGTTTGGGTGAACGAGCCGCCCTGGATGTTGTCCGCGAGTACATCGGCCAAGTCCGCACCCTTGTGTGGGCTGCCGACACTCGTCACCGAAGCGACCAGGTCCGGTCTGACGGATGCCACATAGCGGATATCGAGTCCGCCGTGACTGTGGCCGATCAGGTTGACCTTCGGCTTGCCCGTAATGGCCACGATCTGCTCGACCTGATCGATCAGCTGTTCGCCGCGCACCTCGGTGGAATTCAATTGACTGACGGTGGTGACGTACACCGTAGCGCCGCCATCGCTCAGGGAGGACGTGATGCCATACCAATAATCCAAGACGCCGAACAACTCGTCGAAACCCGCCGCACCGTGGGCCAGGACGATCGGGTACTTGGTCTTCGTGTAATTGCAGTTCCACCAACACCATGCGCTGGCAGTCTGGGGTATCAACCACGCGACTAGAACGATGGACCCAAACCACGCCGCCTTCACCGAGGCCGCTCGTCGACTACGCTGCATCCAGTTCCTCCTCTTGGGAAAGTTTGATTCCAATTATCACGATGCCGCGGCAGTGGGAAGGACAAACTCACAGAGCCAACCAAGAGTCTCGCCTGAGTCCGTTGGCGATCCCGTGTTTCGCTAGAATTCGACCTCTCCACGGAGCAAGCGAATGACCCCTTCCGACCGCGTTTCCCCGCAAGTCCCCACCGATTGGCGGGAACTCCTGAAAGAGTTGGAGCAGCGCAACGAGCAGGTGCGTGCAATGGGGGGCACTGAGCGCCTGGAGCGACAGCGCTCGCGGGGAAAGCTCAATGCCCGCGAGCGTATCGAGGGACTGTGCGACCCCGGAAGTTTCGAGGAGATCGGCGCCCTGGTGGGATCCCAGCACCCCGGCGGTGCGCCGCCGGTGCCCGCGGATGGACTCGTGGGTGGCCTCGGGCGCATCGATGGACGCCCCGCGGTGATTCTCGCCGAGGACTTCACCGTGCAGGGTGGGTCGATCGGCCACGGCAATCACGCCAAGCGCGTCCGCCTCACCCGCCTCGCGGAGCAGGAGCGGATTCCCGTGGTGCTGATGCTCGATGGTGCGGGCGAGCGGGCCACCAACGCCCTCGAGCGTTACGCCTACGCGCCCAACGACCTTCAGGTCTTGGCGGATTTGCACGGGCAGGTGCCCATCGTGAGCTTGGTGCTCGGGAATTCCGCCGGACACGGTGCCCTTTCCGGATTGTTCGCCGACTTGATCGTCATGGTCGAGGGGGCGGCCCTGTTTACCGCCGGACCGCCGCTGGTCGAAGCGGCGCTCGGTGTACAGGTCAGCCCCGAAGCGCTGGGCGGGGCCGAACTCCACACCCAGGTGAGCGGGGTCGCGCACAACCGGGTGGAGAACGAGGAGGAGGCGTTTGCGCTGACGCGTCGCTTCCTTTCGTACCTGCCGGCGAGCGAGTCGGAGCCTCCGCCGCTATCGATCGACGACCCGGCCGCAGCGGAACGGAGGCTCGAAGACTTGCTCCGTGTCGTGCCGCGAAACGTTCGCCGGGTCTACGACATGCGCGACGTCGTGCAGCGTTTGTGCGACGACGCGAGCGTGCTGGAGCTGCAGCCCGACTACGGGCAGGCGATCCTCACCTGCTTGGCCCGCCTGGGCGGAGTTCCGGTTTTGATCGTCGCCAACCAACCCGCCGTCCAGGGGGGAGCGATCACGCGCGAAGCCGCTTGCAAGGCGACGCACTTCTTGAAGACCGCCAACGCGTTTGGCCTTCCGGTGGTATTTCTCGCCGACAATCCGGGAGTGATGGCGGGACCCGATGCCGAGCGTTCGGGCATCTTGCGGGCTGCGGCCGAAATGTTTGCGGCCCAGCGCGCGCTACAGTCGCCGAAGTTACACGTGACGTTGCGCAAGGCCTTTGGCTTTGGGGCCTCGCTGATGGGAATGAATCCCTTCGATCATCAGACGCTCACCCTCGCGTTTCCGGGGATTTCCCTGGGCGGTGTTCCCGCAGCGAGCGGTGCCGCCTCGGCCCGCGCGCGTGCGGACGAAACCGAATCCCTGGTCGAATCCCAGTCTGCGGCCTGGGGACCGGCCGACAACGGCAGTTACGATCGGGTCATCGACCCTCGGGATCTGCGCAACGAGTTGATCCATGCGCTCCAGATCACCTAGGACCTGGCTTTTTTTCGCGCTCTTGGCGGTGTCCTGTGGGCCGCGCGAGATCGTTCCCGAAACCGGTCGCAGCCGTCCGGCGCTGCGCTACTCGGAAAAAGAAATGGAGACCCTGGGCGCCGAGGCGTACGCCGAGATGTCCGAAACCCACAAGGTGGTTTCGGGAACCGCGGATGCGAAACGGGTCGCGGCGGTGGGGCGACGAATTGCGGTTGCCACACGCAAGAATTATCCGTGGCAGTTTCGACTCTACGACGAGCCCGAAATCGCCAACGCGTTCTGCATGCCCGGTGGAAAGATCGGTGTCTTTTCGGGCATCCTTCCCCTGACCCAGAACGACGACGGGCTGGCCGTCGTCTTGAGTCACGAGATCGCCCACGCCACCCTGCAACATTCCAACGAGCGAATGAGCCAACCGGCCTTGAAGCAATTGGTGGGCCTGCCCGTCAGCATCGGCGTTGGGCTCTGGGGAGCCGTTGCGCCGGGCACCCGAAAGCTGGCCATGAGTGCGTTCGGGTTGGGAAGTGTCGTGGGCGTCTTCCTGCCTTACAGCCAACGCGACGAGACGGAAGCCGATGATGTCGGACTGATCTACATGAAGCGCGCCGGGTTCGATCTCACGGAGGCGCCCCGCTTGTGGCTTCGCTTGGCCGAAGAAGAGAATTCGAAAGGGCAGATCAGCGACGCGGTCAGCACCCATCCCGATCCCCGCCAACGCGCCGCTCGACTCGACGCGAAGATTCGAGCGATGCGCTGACGGTGCCCAGCGCGCCGTCCGCCGGAGGCGAAGTGGACGATCAACGACGGGTGAAGTCGAGGCTTCAGCGCTCGGGTCTCATGCGTCGTCCGGCGGCGATCCGCGCTTTGGTGCGCAGGCGTCAGATTCGCTTTACGAGCGGCAATCGGATCGAACTCTTCGACAACGGACGCGATGGGCTGGCGGCCATGCTTGCGGCCATCCGGGGCGCCACCCGCCAGATCCATCTCGAAACCTACATCCTGCGCGCGGATTCCACGGGCAGCGAGTTCGTCGAGGCTCTCTCCGAAAAGGCGGCTGCGGGTCTCGACGTCAGCCTCATCTACGATGCCCTCGGTTCCCGCGGTTTGGATCGAGACTTTCTGTCGGGCTTCGTCGGGGCGGGAGGGCGCGTGGTTCGCTTCAACCCATTTCGGCGTTGGTTTCCCACCTTTACGCCTCGGCGACGCGACCACCGCAAACTTCTGATCATCGACGGCCGCGTGGGCTTCGTCGGCGGATTGAACATCGGGGACGAATATGCCGCAACGGTCGACGGCGTACCGAGTTGGCGCGATGAACACCTGCGACTCGAAGGACCGGCGGTCCGGGATCTCGAAGCGCTGTTTCTCGAGAGTTGGTTTCGCGCCGGCGGGCCCGGGCTTCCTTGGCAAGACCTCCTGTCCAAAGAGCCCGAGCCGGTCGGGGACACGCGCTGTGCGGTGCTCGCGGATGGTCCACTGTTTCGGCGTCGGCGCATGCGAGACGTCTTGATTTCTGGTCTGGCCGATGCAGAGAATCGCGTGCTTCTGGTGAGTCCGTATTTCTCGCCCGGTCGACGTGTGCTCGATGCCCTCGAACAGGCGAGCGAGCGGGGGATCCGGGTCGACCTGTTGCTGGCCGGACGCACCGACCATCCTCTGTTCCGGCGCGCCACCCGCGCAATTCTTCCGCGCCTCCTCGCTCGCGGTGTTCGGGTGTTCGAGGACCACAACCGGATGATGCACGCCAAGGTGGCGGTTTTCGATGACAGCGTTTCGATCGTGGGAACTTCGAACCTCGATCGGCAAAGCTTCGAGTACAGCTTCGAGGTCAACGTCATCCTGGAAGGACCTGGTTTTCCGGAACGTGTTCGTCAAAGGTTCGTGCGCGATCTCGAACATGCGACCCCGATCAGCGCGGAGTCGCTCGCCCATCGCGGCCCGCTGACGAAACTCGTGGACGGTGTTGCGGCACTCGGACTCTGGATGTTCTGAGCGAATCCGAAGGCGGGATTCGAAGCCCCCATGGCGCGCAACAGTCCGCGTAAGCCGTCGTGCCTCCTGTCGATTCGATCGCCCTATTGTGGTTTGGCCCTCGGCGGTCGAGAATTTGCGACGTAGCGCGGAGTGCTGCTTCAGCAGATTGGGCGAAAGAACATGAATCGAACGTGTGTGTGGCTGTGGTTTCTGGCTTGGGCGTTGTTGTCGAACACCGCGGTTGCGGATTTTCTAGGCATCCAGAATTTCGATTTCGAAGATCCGGAACTCGTCGACTTCGGGGACATCACGAGTCGAATTCCGATCCCGGGTTGGGACCTCTACGACCCCGATGGTCTGCTCGCCAACAGCGAAGACGCCGACTACGGGGTGTGGAAGTTGGGTTTCTTCGACGGAAACCCGCCGGACGGGCGGCAGGTGGGCTTCGTATTCCTCTCTCAACCCGTGGGAAGCGGTATCGCGGGGCTCGAGCAGACGCTCGCTTCGGTCCTCGAGGCGGATACCTTCTACGAACTATCGGTGTTCGTCGGGGACCCGGGAACGTTTTCCGATCCCGATTTCCTGGGCTTTCCCGGATACCGCATCGAATTGTGGGCAGGCGCTGATCGGATCGGCGTCGACGACAACGAAACGGTCATGAATGGGGGCTTTCGAATCATTCGGATTCCGTTTGCGCCGAGCGACATCGATCCCCGCATCGGTCAGACCCTGAAGATCCGATTGATCAATCTGTTGAACGGCCCGGGGATCGAAGTGGACTTCGATGCGGTGACGCTCGAAGCGGTTCCGGTTCAAATCGAGACCTATCGTTTCAGCGTGGGGGATTCCGATGGCTCGATGTCGGGGACCTTCTCTTACATCGTCAACGGGGACAATGGTCAAATCGTGGGTGAAGACGCCAGCCTGGAAGTCACCGAGGCGACCGGAGACCTTGCGGGCTTTTTGGGAGCGAGTTTTGCCGGGAGTGCGGTGAGCAGTTCCGGAACGTTCATCAACCTCGCCGGTGGCCCGAAATTCGACGGGTTCGCCTCTCTGTTCTTCTCCGCGTCTGCGCCGTTTTCGGCGCCGCTTCCCGTCAACGCGTTGATTCCCGATCATGCGAACGTTTTTCTCGGTGGCGTTCAACTCGTCGGTCTCTTCAACGGCCCGACTCCGGCCGTCACGCTCGAACGCATCGAAGAAGAAGCCTGCAGCGGCCCCGACTTGGATGGCGATGGCGTGCCGGACGCCTGTGACAATTGCGTTGCCACCTTCAACCCGGCCCTGGGAACGATGGGTCAACCGGCGCGCGAAGCGTTTCAATCCACAACGGGCGGACAGCTCGACGACGATGCGGATGGATTCGGAAACCAGTGCGATTCCAAGTTCGGGAATCCGGGTCAATTCGTGGGTGGAACCGATGTCGCCGATCACCTGGCGTCCTTCAACAAGGATCGCTCCGGCAGCAACTGTGGGACGCTCGGAACCAAGGGCTGCGCCCAATTCGACCTCGACAATGCGGGCCAGTTCATTGGCGGAGGGGACTTTCTCCGGACGTTCCAGAACTTCAACGCGGTGCCCGGGCCCACCTGCGATGATTGTCCCCTCGAATGTGAAGGCCCCGCCTGTCCCTGAGTCGAAGCGCGCAGATTCCCACGCTCCCTCTCCTCGCAGATGGCGCTATTCTCCTCGCACCCAGCCAGGAGAATCAGCATGACTCAAACGTACGGTCCCCTCTATGCCAATCGCGTTGCGCTCGTCACCGGGGGTGCGTCGGGAATCGGACGCGCCACGGTCGGAGTGCTCGCCCGCGAAGGCGCGAAGATCTGCGTAGCGGATATCGACGCGGCCAGCGCGGAAAAAGTCGCCAAAGAGGTCGAGGAAGCCGGCGGGGAGGCGTTCGCGTTCGCGATCGACGTATCGCAGCCGGGGCCCAATGAGAAGATGGTGGAGTCGGTCGTAGCGCGATACGGAGCGCTGGACGTCGCTGTCCTCAACGCCGGAATCGCGCGTGGTTCCACGATTCGCGGCGGGGACATCGATACCTGGGACAGCGTCATCGCCGTCAACCTGCGCGGCGTGTTCCTCGGGATGCGGGCCGCGGTAGAGCCGATGATCGAGGCGGGCCGCGGTGCCATCGTGTGCACCGCTTCCGTGGCGGGCCTTCGCGGCGGCAATCACATGCCCTCCTACTACGCGTCGAAGCACGGCGTCGTGGGGCTCGTTCGTTCGGCAGCGTGCGAATTCGCCTCCAAGGGTGTGCGGGTCAACGCCGTGTGTCCGGGCGTGATCGACACGCCGATCCTCGGTCCCGCCCACGGTGTGACGGCCGTTACCGACATGCTGGGCCGCGGTCATCTCCTCCAGCGCGTCGGGAAGCCCGACGAGGTCGCGCAGTTGATTTCCTTTCTGGGTAGCGATCGCGCGAGCTTCGTCACGGGAGCCGCCTACACGGTGGACGGTGGGATGTCGTCGAGCATCGTTGCTGGCAACGAAGAAATGGACGACGACCAGCGCCAGAAACTGTTCGAGAGTCTGTCGGCCGGCTCCCCGAATCCCGACCCGCGCGAGGACGATTGAGCGCGGGCGAAGCGTCGCTCGAAGCGGGGAATCCCCAGGGCCATCTCGCATGGGTGGCCCGGACCCTGTTTCGCTGTATCCGACTGCTTCGTCCAGTTATTTGGCACCTGCTTGTGCTCGGCATCGGATTCAGTCTCCTGTGGGTCCTACTGGTTCCATCCATTCTGGTTCTCTTCGACCTGCTCTGGACCCGCGCCCTCCAAGGACAACCGCTTTCGGAAGTCGGGGCGGCGCTGCTCGAACTCGATCCAAGTCGCGCGGTTCACGTCGCGCAGCTCGACGTCGAAACCCGAAAGAAGCTGGCACGCGCAGCCATCTTCGGTTGGTTGGTGCTCGGCGGCGTTTTTCTTCCGATTTCGCTGGGGCTCTACTACTACCAGGTGTGGATTCTTCAGCGCGTGAATCAGACTCTACGATTGGAATTGCTCGACCGGCTCCAGACGCTCTCCCTGCGTTTCCATTCGGATCAGAAAGTCGGCGATGCCCTCTATCGCCTCTACCAAGACAGTGCGATGGTGACCCGGCTGGTCGATGTCTTGTTCATCACTCCCCTCGGTGCGATCGCGGTTTACCTGGGCGTAGTGGCAATTGTTTCTGCGTTCGAGCTTCGCATGGGATTGATTCTGGCTGCGGTCTGGCCACCGACGTTGCTACTCGGAGCCTGGTTTTCCGGCAGGTTGCGGACGCGCTTCCGCGCCGCTCGAGAAGCCAACAGCGCGCTGACTTCGCGAATTCAAGAGACGCTGATCGGGATCAAGGTCGTCAAAGCCTACGCGGCAGAGAAACGCGAACAAGAGCGCTTCGAACGCGCCTCGCGCGAAGCGTTTCGGGCAGCGTACGGGGCGCGAACGCTCCTCGCGTCCTTTGGCATTTCGATCTTCTGGGTGGTCGGCGTCGCGCTGGTGATTGCCGCCGGGCTGGCGACGCTTTCGACCGCCCTGGCCAGACCGATGGCGGGCGGTGCCGCCGTGGCGGCCCTCGGCATCGCGGTGTGGAATCTGGGCACCTACAACGCGTTCAAATTCTTCTTCGGGAACGGAACCGATCGGGTTCGACTCCTGTATTCGACCTGGGGACGTACCCAGGACATCGTGGTTGGACTCGACCGCGTGTTCGAACTGCTCGACTACGAACCGGAAGTCGTGGACACGCTTGGCGCCGCGCCACTCGCTCCGATCAAGCGCGGCGTTCGGTTCGAGCAGGTTCACTTTCGCTACGACCCGGACCGGCCGGCGCTCGAGGGAATCGACCTCGAAGCGCGTGTTGGGGAGATGACGGCGATCGTGGGGCCGACCGGGTCTGGCAAGAGCACCATGGTGTCCCTCTTGCTGCGACTCTTCGATCCCGAACGGGGCCGCGTGGAGATCGATGGTGTCGACATCCGAACGATTGCGCTCGCGAGTCTTCGATCTCGCGTGGCGATCGCGCTGCAGGAAAACCTCCTGTTCGGCACGACGGTTCGCGAGAACATCCGATATGCGGTTCCCGACGCCAGCGACGAAGAAGTGCGAAGCGCCGCGAAGATTGCCTGTGCCGACGAATTCATCTCCGAGCTTTCGGAAGGGTACGACACGTTGCTGGGAGAGCGCGGAACCAAGCTCTCCTCGGGCCAACGCCAACGCCTCTCGATCGCCCGTGCCATTCTCAAAGATCCCGATCTCTTGATCCTCGACGAACCGACGGCCTCGCTCGATGCGGAAACCGAACTCCAACTCCTGAAAAACCTGAACGATTGGGGTCAGAGTCGAGCGGTTCTATTGATCACCCACCGACTGGCGGCGATTCGCCGTGCGGATCAGATCGCATTTCTCCGCGACGGAAAGATCGTCGAGCAAGGAAGCCATCCGGAATTGATGGCGCGCCACGCGGGCGCCTATCGGGCCTTCGCGGAGATCGAGGGCGAGTCCGATAGAGCGAATCCTTCCGCATGAGAGAGGCCTTCGAAGAAAGCGAGCAACCGAGCAGCGGCGAAACCGTCAAACTTCTGCTTCACGCCATGCGTTACCTCGGAGCCTTTCCCGGGCGGTTGGCGATCAAGCTCGGCTTTGGTCTTCTCAGTCTGGTTCCCATTCTGCTGATGCCCTGGCCCGCGAAGATTCTGGTGGATCACGCCGTCGAAGGCGTCCCGATTGCGAGTCCTCTGCGGCCGTATCCGGTTTTCATTCAACCGTTCATCGACACCCTGCGCGACGCGTCGATTCTGGAGATCGTCCTCGCCTGCGCCGGGATTCAGGTGCTGCTGCTCGTGCTCGTCGGTGCCATCGGAACCTCGTCGCGCGAAACCGATCAAGCGGAGGGATACCTGGCCGGCGGGCACGACACGGCGACGACGACCGAGAACGAAGCCAATGCGGGATTCAGTCTCGCGGGCGGCATCCTGGGCTATCTCGACTTCCGTTGGACCCTGCGGCTGACCCAGTCCTTGAATCACTACTATCGCTCCCGCCTGTTCGATCGGATCCAATCCTTACCGATCTCTGCCTTCGACGACGAACGCATTGGGGATGCGGTCTACCGCGTGATGTACGACACGCCGTCGATTACGAATGGGAGCTTCCGCATCATCTTGACCCCGGTATTGGCAACCGTCGCGATCCTGGCGGCGGCGGCCATGATTCAGTTGTCGTTTGGCGATCATCCTTACCTGGTGCGGACCGCATTGCTCTTCGTCCCGCTTTCGCTGATCGCGACATTGCCCCTGGCCACGATCCTGCGCCGCTTCTCGACCCGGAGCCGCAAAGCGGGAGCGACTGCGACGTCCACCGCGGAGGAGGGCATCAGCAACGTTCTGGCGGTTCAAAGTCTGGGAGGCGAAGGGCGCGAACACAGTCGCTTCGACCGGGATAGCTGGGATTCCTTCCGTCGCTACCGCGCTCTGATTCGTACGGGCATGTTTGCCTTCCTCCTCGGATTGGTTCCGGGGCTGTATCTCATCGGGGGCGCGTTTCTATACACCGCCGATTTGGTGATCGACGGAGAGATCAGCCGGGGAGACTTCCTGCTTCTGTTTGGATTCTTCTCCACCATCGCGTTTTCTTCCGTGGAGATCGGAGCGCTCTGGTTCCGCGTGCAATCGTCGGCGGCTGGATTGCACCGTGTGTTTCATCTGATGAATCTACCGGTGGAGAAAGATCCGGTGGGCGCGCAGGTTCTGGACGGCGTGCGCGACGGGGTTCGGCTCGAGTCCGTCGCGTTCCGTTATGACGACGGGACCCTTGCCACTGCGGGCGTCGATCTCGAAGCGAAGGTGGGTCAAGTGACGGCTTTCGTCGGTCCTGCGGGTGCGGGAAAGACCACCTTGGCGTATCTGCTGTGCGGCTATCTGAAACCGGAGTCGGGAGTCGTTCGCGTGGATGGCGTCGACACCGCAGAAGTCACCCGGGATTCGTTCCGCTCCCAGATCGCATTCGTCTTTCAAGAGACGGCACTGTTCGATGACACGGTGGAGAACAACATCCGTATGGGGAATCCGGATGCGACGGAGGCGGAAATCCGTCGCGCGGCGCGAAGCGCGGGCGCCGATGATTTCATTCGCGCGTTGCCCGACGGCTACGCGACGCGACTCGGGCGCTCGGGCGGGAAACTATCGGTCGGACAGAAACAGCGCATCGCCATTGCGCGGGCCCTGGTTCGAAACGCCCCGGTGCTGGTGCTAGATGAACCCACCTCCGCGCTCGATCCTGAAACCGAACAGCGACTGGTGAGGTCGCTTCGGGAGGCCAGCCGGGACCGCCTCGTTCTGGTGATAGCCCACCGCCTGTCGACCATTCGCAGTGCCGATCAGATCGTATTTCTGGACGAAGGAGCCATCGTCGAACGCGGCAGCCACGAAGAATTGATGGCGCGTACCGGGGGCGCGTACCGCCGGTTCGTGGAACTTCAAACCCGCGGAGCCGCGTAGGCCGTTTACGGGTTGCGACCTCGTCGGAGCCCTCCCGGTCGCCGTCGCTTCGGGCGTCGCGCAAGTCGTCATCGGGCAGAGCGAGCCCATGACTTTCGAGATCGGGGCTGCGTTGAATCTTCCGAACGGAACCCCGATTGGCGTCGGTGGCGTGATCGACATGTTCAGCACGGCGGTCGCAGAGTTCGAGTTTCCCGAAGGCGTGGTACCCGTCAGCGACCCGCCGGAATTCTTCTGTCCGGATTCGGACGCCGACGGCGTCTGCGATGTCGACGACAACTGTGTCGATGTCCCGAATCCCCGTTTGGGAACCCGCGAAGAGCCCGAGGCGCTGCCGTTTCAAACGTCGACAGGCGGTCAGCTCGACGACGATGGCGACGGATTCGGAAACGCGTGCGATGCGAAGTTCGGAAACGCGGGGCAAGTGGTGGGAGGCGTCGACATCGCCGACTTGCTGGCTTCTTTCAACAAGGACCGATCGGGAGACGACTGCGGCACCGCGGGCGACGAAAACTGCGCTCAGTTCGACCTCGACAACGCGGGCCAATTCATCGGCGGATCGGACGTTCTCCTGAGCTTCCAGCTCTTCAACAGCGAACCCGGACCGAAGTGCGACGACTGTCCGCTGGATTGCGAGGGCCCCCGCTGTCCCTGACGCGCTTGGGGTCTCCGGGCCCGCTATTCCACGTAGCCCAGCGCGCGCAGCCGCTCGAGGGTTTCGTTCGAAGCCCCGGGGGCAACGGCTTCCGCGCCATCGAGTAACCGATCTTCGAAGCCTTCCGGCAACCCGCCGGCGTCCGGGTCGGTCCGAAGCAGTGCGAGCAAGGCTTCCACGGCCGGCGGGCGTTCCGCGCTTTCCCATTCCAGGGGGTGGTGCTCGCCGGGGTCTTCGGCGAGGTCGTGGTAGCGAATGTATTCGGGTTCTCGCGTTCCGCCGCGTAGGCGCGCGACCCACTTCTCGTCGCCCTGGATCACCGTGCGCAGTACGGAAGCCCCCCCGCCGGTTTCCGCTATTACGATTCGGTTGGGGGACGACATCGGTTTCTGAAGCGGACGCCCGGTCAAGTCGGATTTGGAATCGACCCCGGCGAAGGATCGGATCGTCGGTAGGACGTCGATCAAGGAGGTGAGGGCTTGGCTCCGCCGCGGCACGACGCCGGGGCCACGCACCAACAACGGGATGCGGATGATTTCTTCGTATACGTGATAGCCGTGCGTGAACCATTGCTCGTGTTCGATCATGCTTTCCGCGTGATCGGCGGTGAAGAGGATCAGGGCCTCGTCGACGTCGTGGTCGATCGAATATCCCTCGAGCAAGCGACCGATTTCCCCGTCGACGTAGGCGACCTCTTCATCGTAGCGGTCGATGTAGGACAGGGCGTCGTCGACGCCTTCTTCGATTTGGTAAGGCCGGATCCTGTCGGTCTCGATCGGGAACGAACCGGTGTGTTGAAATGTTCCCAGCAGGTCGACGGGAGGTCGGTATGGACCGTGCGGATCGATGAAGTGCACCCACAAGAAGAGCGGTCGCTCGGGGTCTCGTTCCGTGACCAGCCAATGCAACGCCGCGTCCGCCGTAGCCGCCGCTTTGCGTTCCATGACGTTGCGGATGGATTCCCGATCGTCGAGTCGATCGTCGAAATGATCGAAATGTTCCGCGATTCCGAGGGCGTCGTCCGTCAGTGTGAAGCTCGATACGACGGCGGCGGTTTGATAGATCTCCGGAAGGTGGTGGGGAATCAGACGGGTCGCTTCCGGAACGCGTTGATGGAAGAACCGAACCCGATGCTCCGATGGAATCTTTCCGCTCAGGATGCTGACGACACTCGGTGGTGTTCGCGAACTCGTCGCGTAGGCGCGCTCGAAAATGGCCGCGTCGGCGAACCAACGATCGATGGCGGGGCTGGTCTCGCGCTCGTATCCATAGATTCCCAAGTGGTCATGGCGCAAGGTATCGACGGTGATCAACACGACGTCGCCCGGGACGCCTCCGCTGCTGCAGCCCAGGAAGCAGGCAAGGGAAAGGACCCGGATTCGTTGGAGAAGCAGAACGAGAAAGTGGGTTCGGGCCATGCGGTACTCGGGGATCAGTATATCGCAGGGTCTGGACGTCAATCGTACGCCATCTGGTACTCTCGGCCATAGTTCGAAGGCTTCGTCCTTCGAACCCCAGGCGCTTTGGGCTTGAAACCATCGAGAGGGCAACAGCATGGCTTGGAACACGAACGACATTCCGGATCAGAAGGGCCGAACGGCGGTGGTCACGGGCGCAAACGGTGGTCTAGGCCTGGAGACCGCGCGTGCGCTCGCTCGCGCGGGTGCCCATGTCGTCATGGCGGCGCGTGACGCGGAGAAGGCCGCGAGCGCCGAAAAGAGTATCCGTGAAGACGTGCCGGCCGCCTCGCTTCGCATCGTCCCGCTCGATTTGGGGTCTTTGGAATCCGTCCGGGGTGCGGCCGCGCAAATCCTGGCGGACCATTCGAGCATCGACATCCTGGTCAACAACGCGGGTCTCATGGCGATTCCCGAGCGAAGAACGGTCGACGGATTCGAGATGCAGTTCGGTGTGAACCACCTCGGACACTTTGCGCTGACGGCTCGACTCTTGCCCGCGCTGCTATGCGCCGACGCGGCGCGCGTGGTCAGTGTGACGAGCACCGCTCACCACATGGGTCGCGCGGTCGATCCGAAGAATCCGCATCTGGAGGGAAAGTACGGGGAGTGGAAGGCGTACGGTCAGTCCAAACTCGCCAACTTTCATTTTGCCATTGGCTTGCAGCGGCGCTTCGAGGCGGCCGGTGTAGCGGCGGCGAGTCTCGTCGCCCACCCGGGCCTCTCGAATACGGATCTCCAAGCGCGAAGTGTCGAGGAAACCGGAGGTGGCTTCGTGCAACGCTTTTTCCACGGACTCGCCGGCTCGACGGGAATGACGGCGGCTCGAGGTGCCCTCCCTCAGTTGCGAGCCGCCACGGATCCGAATGCCAAGGGTGGGGAGTTCTATGCACCGCGCTTTGGCAACTTTGGCGTTCCGGTTCGGCGCCCCATCTTGCGACGGGTGGGTTTGCGTAGCGCGATTGCGACGCTCTGGGAGGTTTCCGAACGCGAAACGCAGCTCACCCTCGCGGTTCCCGCTTCCTAGAACGGGGCTTCGCGCCGGGTGTCCGAGCGAGCCGTTGGCTGCGTGGACTCGTCGCGCGGAATCCCCCCTAGCTCCCTGGCAAATCCCTCATCCCTTTTTGAACCAGGTTGTCGAGCCTGGAGGCGAACAGGGAGCGGTCCTTTTCCGAGAGCGATCGCGGCCCCCCGGACGCGACGCCGATTTCGCGCAGTTGAGACTTCAATTCCCGCGTAGCCAGGGCCCCGCCAATCGAATCCTCGGTGAAGGGTCTCCCGTTCGTTCCCAATACGTGCGCGCCGGCTTCGAGGCAGCGCGCCGCCAGGGGGATGTCCGCGGTGACGACGACGTCGCCGGCGCGCGTCTGCTCCGCGATCCAGTCATCGGCGGCATCGGGTCCCTTGTCGACCACGACCATTTCGACGCCGAAGCCTTCGGGCACGAAGATTCGCGTGTTGGCGACCAGCAATACCTTCAAGCCATAGCGCGTTGCGACCACGTAGATTTCGTCTTTTACCGGGCAGGCATCGCCGTCGACGAGAATTTTGATCAATGGACCCCCACTTCGAACCGGGCGAGTTTCCGATGTCGTGTGTAAAGCTTAGCCGGTACACTGCGTAGATGGCGAAACATCCCGAGCGTACCCGCATCTATCAATGTCACCATTTCGACAGCACCCGCTGGGATTACTTCGAACCCCGAAGCGACGACATCGTGATCGCGACGTCGTACAAGGCGGGCACGACGTGGACCCAGGCCATCGTCGCGCATCTGCTGTTCCAGGATGGGAAGTTCCCCGCCCCCGTATCCGAGATGTCCCCATGGTTGGACATGCGCACGTATCCCTTGGAGTTGGTTCTCAACAACCTGCGTTCTCAAGCGCATCGGCGCTTCATCAAGACCCACTTGCCTCTCGACAGCATGCTCTACGACGAGAACATCAAGTACCTCTACGTCGCGCGCGACGCGCGGGATGTCTTCATGTCCCTTTGGAACCACTATTCCAAGATGTCGGATGACGTATTTACCTTGATGAATCTGCTCGGGGGACGCGAAGGAGATGAGTTTCCGCTACCCCCCGACGACATTCATGAATTCTGGCGGAACTGGATCACACGCGGTTCGTTCGAATCCGAAAGCGACGGTTGGCCCTACTGGTCGCATCTCTACAGCGTTCAATCCTGGTGGAACTTCCGGGAGCTTCCCAATATCCGACTCGTTCACTACGGGGACCTGCTTCAGGACACCGAAGGCGAAATACGACGCATTGCCGAGTATCTGGAAATCGAGGTTCGCGAGAGCGCCTGGCCGGGCATCGTGAAGGGCGTTTCGTTCACCGAGATGAAGAAGCAGGGCGAACAATATGCACCGGGCGGCGGAGAATTCTGGAAGGGGGGCGCCAAGACGTTTCTCCACAAGGGGACCAACGGTCGCTGGCGCGACACCCTGTCGGAAGCCGAATTGAAGCTCTACGACGCCGCGTGCGAACGATCCCTTACCCCGGAATGCCGCGCATGGTTGGAAAACGGTGGGGAACGCTAGGGATCGCGTTGAACGAGTCGGCTCCAAACGAACGGGGCCAGGAGTTGTCCCAAGAATGAAGTCGGCATCGGGTCCCCGGGCGTTCCAAATGTGGGTGCGGGATGCTCGTCCGGATGCGCGAACGTTCCCCCGAGAATGTCCCAGAACGGGAACACGTTGGCGAAGTTGCTGTTTCCCAGTTTCAGGTCGCCGGCGTGGTGAATCCGGTGTTCTTGCGGCGTGAGGACGATGCGATGCAGAAAGGACGGAAGTCGGATGTCGATGTTCGAGTGCCCGATGGGTCCCAAGATGGCGACCGCCGCCGGATACCAGAGCAGTACGTCGGCGGGAACGCCGATTGCGATGAGGGGCGCGTAGACGACGAGGCTTCGGAACGTCATGTCCAATAGATGCGTGCGGCCGGATTTGAGGGCGTTCAACTGATGGGTGTTGTGGTGGAGTGCATGGATCGGCCAAAGCCAGGGAAGCGTGTGTTGAGCGCGATGCCGCCAGTAGTCGAGACCATCGGCGATCACGACCAGGAGGAAAGCCTGTAGGGCGAAGGGCCAGGTTGCGGGCCAGAGATTGCCCCCCCACGCTTCGCTGATCATTCCGGCGACGACGCCCGCCCCCAAAAGAAAGAGCACACGCCCGATTTCGCTACCGATGGCTTGACCGATCAGGCTGTGTCCAATGTCGTGAAGGACCTGGGGGTCGCGGTAGGCGAACCGGTTCGGATCTGCGGGGATCGCGAGTTCCACGAGCAGCAGCAGCGTCACCGTGGCGGCGGGCACGCTGGGTACGGTCAGCGAACCCCATCCCGACGCGAATCCAACCGCATAGGCGACAGTGGAGCCGATGACGAAGACAGGCCAAAGCGCACGGCTCGCAATCGATCGCATCAGCCTTGAAACTCTACGCGTTGCAGCCCTCCTGCTTCCCGCGATCCGCGAAACAATCCCTTGGGGTGGGCGAGCTGCGGAGGAATGATTCCGAGCTGCTGTCGCACCGCTTCGAAAGGCTTCGGGAGAAGCGTCTCGTAGGGTTGTGCGAACAGCGCCGTGGCGGCGCGGCCGCGTCGATAGGCCTGAATCAGGTGTCGTTGGAACGCGAACCCATCTCGTTTCGGGGCGATGATCGCCGCTGCAACCACGAGCAACCAAAAGGTCCGATTGACGAGTCCGTGCCCCAAGCTGAAGGCGAGGAGGCTCGCTTCGCCGGCTTCGTCGGTCTCGTAGTCGGTCAGTACATGCCAGAGGTCGTGCATGGTGCCGACCCGATCGAAGAACCAGCGCCGATGCGGATCGACCATGGCGTTCGACGGTCCGGACGATTTCAAGTCCGCTTGTTGAATTCCGTCTGCCGCAAATTGATTGCGCTGCGCGAAGGAGAGATAGCGCCGGCCAAAACTCTCCGCCGGCATCGCGGCGAGAGACGCGTGATCCGCCAGGGCATCGATTAGCGATGGCTTCTCGGACAGGAGCCGCATCCCGTCCGCATGGGCGATGAAGGTTTGAAATATTCCTTCGTCTCCCGGGCCGCCCGCGGCGTCGAAGAGCTCGAATACTTTCTCCGTCTGGCTCGTATCCCGGTAGAGGGAGACGAAAACCTCCCAGCAACGGCGCCATTGAATCGGGCGCGGGGGGAGCGCGGGCGGGATCTGGACGACGGGTCGATCGGGGGCGACCTCGTTGGGGAAATGGCTGGCAAAGAACGCAGTATCGAGACCCATGGGATCCTCCTCGTATCGAGACAGGATCGTCCGGCGGGCGGTTCGAGTCCCAACGGAAAGTTGATGCTTTCGTGAGGATTGCGGGGCCGCTAACTGTCAGTTTTCAAACAGGAAAAATTGGATCCAACAGAAACGGACGGCACCTCAGCGCAGTTGCCTCGAGCTCGGTTTCGCGCTCGAGGTTTTCTGCCCGAGACCGATCGCCCGCCGCGTCGCGCGAGCGCAGCGCGGTGGTCAGGGCCTGTCGGCTTCGCAGCAGGGCGGGGCGCATCTTCATGCGTTGCTCGCGGGTCTCCGCGTTCTCCAGGTGTTCGATCGCCAGATCGAAGTCGTGCTGCAGCCAAGCGAGAATGCCCAACATGCTATCGACGCTGCAGATGGTCGCGCGAAGCAGGTCGTGGCAGATCGTCAGTTCGCGGTAGGGGAGGAGTTGTCGGTAGAGCGAGGTTGCGGCTTCGCGATCGCGAAATGCCAAGGCGAGGTAGATGAGCAGCGTCATCCCCACCATCCAATGCTCATCGTGCTCCAAGCGGGAAAAATCTTCGGCCACCATGGCGCTGAGCAACTGTTGCGCTGCACGGCGACCTTCGTCGTCGCGCGCCCCCATGGCGCGCATGATTTCGACGAGGGCCCCCATTCCGATGAAGCCTTCGCCGAGTACGGCCCCGGTTTGCTCCATGCGGGCGGCGATTTGATCCAACTCGCCGCGCTGCATTTGGAGCCAAGTCGATTGGCCGACGTAAAGTACTTCGGCGTAGGGGACTCGGCCGCGGCCGATCTCCAATCCTTCTTGCATCAGGATTTCGGCGCGTTCAAAATCGCCACAATTCATCGCCTGGCTCGCGCGGATACCTCGTGCCAAGAACCGAAAGATGGGCTGCCGTAGTTCCTCGGCCATTCGGTCGTACTCGTCGCTGGCTCGATTCGCCGCATCGATATCGCCCAAGATCAGGTGCGCGCTGAGCTCGGCTTCGATGGCCACCATCCACAGTTGCCGATTGCCCTGTTCCGCGGCGAGGCGGTAGGCTTCCCGCGCGACATCCAGACGTTCGTGCACGTGGTCCGGCCCGAGGCACGCCCAGTAGCGGGCGTTCAACGCAACGCGCAAGGCTTCTGGATCACCGGAGCGGGTCGCCAACGCTTGCGCTTCCGCGGCGAGGTCACGTCGTTTCGACATGGAGTTCGAGTAAGGAGGCGTTCCCGTGAGCTGGGCGAGGAGGCGTGCGCGCAACGCGGGGTGTTGGTCTCCGAGGGCTTCCCGCGCTTCGTCCATCAAGCTGAGAGTTTTCGTTTCCGGTGGCATCCCCATTTCACCGAAGCCGCGATAGGCGATGGCGGCACGAGCCAGAAGATCGACCCGCCCGATCTCGCGCGCCCGATCCGCCGCCTCGTCGAGAATCCGCCTGGCAGGCAGACGTTCACCGGCGGTCCAAAGTTCCTCTCCCAAGCGAATCAACAGGTCGCAGCGCCGCGCCGGGTCCGAAGCGCCGTCGAAATCCAAAACCTCCAGGGCGCGTTCGTAGTGGCGAGCCGCGTCCGCGTAGGCGCATAGCGCGTGCGCGCGTTCGGCGGCATGCAGGCTGAAATGAATCGCCTGGTCGATGTCACCGGAAGCGGCTGCGGTGAGGAAGTGATTGGCGAGCTCCGCAAATGGGGCATCCGGACGACCCTCCCAGAGGGAAGCGAGCGCCTCGCCGGCCGCGCGATGAAGCGAGACCCGCTGGGGAACCGAAATCTCTTCGTAGAGCGTCTGTTGCATCAATGCGTGGTCGAAACTGAAACGTCCGACCGCGTCGGGGACTTCGGCGATGACCCCCGCCGCCAACGCTTCGCCGAGCAGTTCCAGGAGATTCTCACCGGACGCCTCTACGAGTTGTTCGAGAACCGGCAAATTGAACTCCCGTCCCAATACGGCGGCGGCCTGTAGGGCGGCGTTGCATTCGGGCGAAAGCGAATCCATGCGACGGCCGATGGCATCCCGCACGCCCTGGGGCAGGGTCAGGGTGAGTGTGGAATTGGGATCACTTTCGAGTCGTCCCTCGTCCACCCACAAGCGTGCGATTTCCCGCACGAAGAAGGGATTGCCTTCGGTCATGTCCACCACGGCATTCACGAGGTCTTGTCCTGGGGCACTTCCGCCAATGCTTTCCACCAGGGATGCGACTTCGGAATCCTCGAGACCCCGCAGACCGATCCGCTGGCAGTGGTGGAGCCGTGCCAGGTCTCCAAGTACTCCCTTCAAGGGATGCGTGCGACGCACTTCGATGTCGCGATAGGTGCCCAGCAGGAACATCGCGGACTCGCGCACTTCGCTGGCGACGAAATGAAACAGCTTGAGGGAGTCCGCGTCGGCCCAATGGAGATCGTCCAGGCTGACGAGCAAACACTTCGTCTGCGCGACCCTCTGCAGGCAGCCGACGACACTCTCGAACAAGCGGAAACGCGCCTGTTCGCCCTCGAGCCCCCGGGGTTCGGGGAGGTCGGGAATGGACTGCCGCAGCTCCGGGAGGAGTTCGGCCAGAACGGCGGCATCGCCGCCGAGCCAATGATCGCGTTGTTCGGGTGCGCGCCCCTGCAACATCGCGCGCAAGATTTGAACCCAGGGCCAATAAGCCGGGGCGCCTTCCCCTTCGTAGCAGCGGCCCGCCAACCAAAGCCCGTCGCTGCGTTGGGATTCGGCCCCCAGCTCGGCCAGCGTACGCGTCTTGCCGATGCCGGGCTCACCGACCAGGAGCGCCAGTGCAGGCCGTCCCGCGGCGGCATCGCCCATGCATTCGCGTAGGCGCGTCATGGCGGCTTCCCGCCCGACGAAGCGATCGCTGCTCTTTGGAGTGGGGGACGTCGTCGCGGAAGGAGGTGGGGTGGGCTCCGCCTCCAACGCATCGCGGGTCTCCACGGGCGTCGCAAAGCAGTATCCGCGGCCGTGGACGGTCTGGATGGTTCGCTGGCGCGAGCGCGTGTCTCCAACCGCCCTACGTGCGGCGGCGATGCAACGCGGCAACACGGAATCGCTGACGGCCTCGCCGGGCCACAAACCGTCGAGCAGCTCCTGCTTCGACACGACGCGGCCGCTGTGGCGCGCCAGGTACAAGAGCACGTTGAACACCTTGGGCTCGATCTTCACCGCGCGGCCGCGCCGGCGCAATTGGAAGAGCGCGTCGTCGAGTACGCAATCGCCAAATTCCCAAAGCATTTCGGGAAGCCTAGAAGTACGAGGGCGATCCCGCTAACGCGATCGAGGTCGGGTAAGGCCCCCTCGGAAAATGGATTCTGAAGAGAATCCGTAGCAATAACAAGCTCTTGGGATCGGGTAGCCGAATGACGTTTGTCGTTGACAATCGTCATTGACAATAGATAATGACGTTCGTCAGTCAACCCGCTACGAGGAGCAGCAAGGTGGAGCCTTTCTACGAGCCTTTCAGCCCGATCGTCCGCGAGGATCCCTATCCCATCTACCGCGCTCTGCGCGATCGGGCACCGATCCACCGCGCCGAACAAGCCGATGCCTGGGTGCTCTCGCGCCACGCGGATGTCGAATTCGTCTTCAAACACCCGGAACTCTTTTCGTCCGAGGCGATGGGCGCGGCTCTCTCGGGGCGCGCACCGGGTGGGCCCTCGCGCCTCGATGTTCCGCGGGTCGTCATCTTGATGGACCCGCCGGAGCATTCGTCCTTTCGCAACCTGTTGAATCGCGGGTTCACGCCGCGGCGCATCGCCCTGCTCGAAGGGCGCTTGCGCGAGATTACGGCCGATGCCATTGCTCGAATGCGGGCGCGTACCACGGTGGAGTTGGTGGCAGATCTCGCGGCGCCGGTTCCCGTGATCATTATCGCGGAACTACTGGGCATCGAGCCGGAGCGGATGCCGGATTTCAAGCGCTGGTCCGATGACATCGTCGCCGGTGTGACGGGTTCGGAACGCCGAGTACAGGGGGATGACGAAGTTTCGCTCGGGCCCAGTATGGAGGCACTGCGTGCGTACCTCGGAGACCTGGTGGCGAGTCGTCGTTCGAGTCCCAAGGACGACTTGTTGAGCGTGTTGGTGCGCGAAGAGTCCGGCGAGGCGGCCCTCAGTCACGAGGAGGTCGTGTTGTTCGCTCTGGTGTTGCTGATCGCTGGAAACGAAACGACAACCAACCTGATCGGCAGCGCGGTACAGCAACTCCTTCAGCATCCCGCGGAGCTCGCGAAGGCGCAGGCGGACCCCACTCGGGTTCCCAAAATCGTCGAGGAGACCCTGCGCTACGAATCGCCGGTTCAATTCATCTATCGCCGGGCGAGAAAAGACGTCGAGTTTCACGGTGTGAAGATTGCGGAAGGAGAACTGGTGATTGCGCTCGTCGGTTCCGCGAATCGCGATGAGCGCCGCTTCCCGGTTCCGGATCGCTTCGACATCGAACGCGATACGAGCGGTCATCTGAGCTTCGGTTTCGGCATTCACTTCTGTCTGGGAGCATCGCTCGCGCGTCTCGAAGCGCGGGTCGTCCTCGAGGCCATGCTCGATGAGCTTCCCTACTTGAAGAGCAGCGGGCAAGTGGTGGAGAATGTCGATTCGTTCATGATGCGGGGACCCCGAGCCCTCTATCTCGAGCGATCCTCCTGAGGGAAGACGGAGGGAAAGGATGTCCGTGAGATCTCTTCGCCCCGATCGCGCCGAAAAAGGCTCGGCGGGTGCGCCCAACCGGCGCGAGCTGCAGCGCCTCGCGACCCGCGAGCGAATCTACGAAATTTCGATCGAGGAGTTCGAACGGGTCGGGTTCGCCGAGGCCCAAATCGATCGCATCGTCGAGAAGGCCAACGTTGCGCGGGGCACTTTCTATTTTCACTTTCGCACCAAATACCACGTGTTGCTCGAGTTCCAACAACGCACCCAGAAAACGCTGGTCGATCGCCTGGCCGACGCCACTCCGCCCGAACCGGTCACTGCGTTCTGCCGCTGGGTCTTCGACGCCATCACGGAGCAGGGTGACTCACCGACGTTGCGCCGCGAAACCATGGCGATGTGGGTGCGGGGAGACATGGAGATCAAGCTCCCCAACGAGGCCTTGATCGTCTACCTGGTCGATTACTTTGCCGAAGCCGCGGAACAGGGAAAAGTTCGCCGTGACATTCCGCCCGAGCGCCTGGCGGTACACTTCCTCAGCGCGCTCTTCGTCCATTTCATGAGTGAACCGTCCGAAGGTTGGGACGACTTCGTCGACACCACGATCGAAATCTTCGTGCGTGGCATTCAGCCCTAGCGAGCGAGGCGCCCGAGTCGCTTTGGGTTCGGGTTATCTTGCTCGAAACGAAGGGCGCGAGAATCTGCCACCCAATTGAGGTCGGTGTCGGATGCTTGCCCGGATGCTCGAACACTCCGCCGAGAATGAGAACAGAATGTCCTCGCTTGGAATTTTCTTGCCGAAACTGAAGTTACTGTTGGACAAGATAGGGAATATGTACAAGCCTGTGGTTGTCGGTCTCATTGCGGAAGGCAATCCGCCGGGGAGTGTTCGATCCATGGGGCATGCAGGTGTGATCCAAGTCATGGGCAAGCGAGGCTGGGTGCTGGCAACCGTCTTGTGGGGAGTGGGTTTCCTCGGGGTGGATGGCGCGAGGGCGGAGCTGACGAGGGATCAGCAGAAGTGCGTCAACGCGCTTCACACCAACTTTCAGAAGGTTTCGACCCGGGTCGGTGCCGAGACCCTGCGCTGCCTGTCCGATGTCGCGAAGCAGAAGACCGCGGGGACCGTGGAAGCGTGTGTGGCGGCAGATCTCCGCGGGAAGATCGCGGCAGCCAAGGAGAAAACCCTTCAGCACGATGGCGATCGCTGCGACGGCCTCGACAAGTCGGGGCAGCCCCGGCGTCCGGACGTTTTCGTCAGCTCCCCGGAACAGATCAATACGACTGCATCGGAGCGGGAAGCCACGTTGCTTGCAGGCTTGTTGGGGCCGGGCGGGGCACCGATTCTCGCCTCGGAGAATGCCTCGGCGGCTCAATGTCAGGGTGCGGTCGCACGCAGCATGAACAAGTGCCAGGACCTGGCGCTTCGGACTTTCAATCAGTGTCGCAAGCTGGCCGTCAAGGACGGCGCCGACACCGCCGCGGAGCTCGAAGCCTGTGTTCTCTCGGATCCGAAGGGAAAGATCGCTCGAGCTTGTAATCTCGGAAGCCAGGGTGAGAAGAAGATCGACAAGGTGCGCAGAAGTCTCGAGCGAACCTGTGTCTCGAAAGACGTCGATCTCTGTGCGGCGTTTCCTCACTGCTGCCCGCCCTGCAGCTCCCTTGACGTCGATTGCGTGCATCAATGCGTGCAACTCCGCAGCTCGTGCGAGACCTGTCGAGATCTCAACGTGGTGTCGGATCTCGCAAACGATTGCGATCTCGAATGCCTTCCCCTCATGGTCGACCCGGGCGATGGGCCCTGGACCGTCGTTCCCGACGAACGCGTCGTCGCGGAGTGCGGTCTGGATCCCGACATATTGAACGCGGTGGACGAACAGCTGGGGCAGCCCTGGGCGGTGGTCCGCTACGGGAAGCTCTGTCACGAGTACTACCCCAGCGGCCAGGACGAGGCGCGGCACGCGTTCTCGGCCACCAAAACCCTGGCGGCGCTCGTGACCGGTATTGCGTCCTACGAGACGCGTGACCTTCCGCAAGCCGGTCCGAAAAC
This sequence comes from Deltaproteobacteria bacterium, assembly GCA_029261875.1. Taxonomy (GTDB): domain Bacteria; phylum Myxococcota_A; class UBA9160; order UBA9160; family JAJDAL01; genus JAJDAL01. Next base: position 37,221 of record JAJDAL010000040.1, on the reverse strand, counting down.
CGGTCCGCTCTCGGACACGGACCGGGTCGACTACTGGTTGGATTCCTTCAGCTTCAACCCGGATGCCCAGATCGCTCACGTGTTGGCGATGGTCGCGCACAACGAAGATCTGTCCTTCGAGGCGATGGAACACATCTACGACGCTGTGGGCACGGTCCAGATCAATCGGCTGTCGGACGTCGTGAATACCGCGATCGCCCAGGATCCCGATCGGCTCGGAAGCGATCTCGAAGTCTTCACTCAGAAGTTTCTCTACAGCCCGTTGGGGATGACGGATTCGGTGTGGAACGCGGGGCTGCCGGACAAAGTCTATGCGTTCAACTGGTTCGCGACGCTCCACGATATGGCGCGCGTCGGCCAGTTGATCCTCCACGACGGAATATGGGATGGAAAGCGGCTCCTCGACCCGGAATGGGTGTATCGCATGACCCATCCCGCTTTCGAGGATTCCAACACGAGCTACGGATACCTCACGTGGCTGGTCGCCAACTCGAATTACAACTTCGGAGGAATCCTGGGTCTACCGAACAAACTCCAATTCCCTCTCGACACCTGCTCGCCGCCGGCCATTCATCCGAGCTTTCCGCACGGGTTGTCGGAGGCCGTCGATTGCTACTACGAACCGCCGTATACCTGTGATCAACAGTTCGATGTCGGAGTCTGGGGTGCGCTGGGCGCCCTCGGGCAGCTCATCGTCGGGCACAAAGGGCTCGACCTCGTGATGGTGGGACAGGACCAGGGGACCGTCGCCAACACCGCGACACTTTGGAACGCCATGCGCGCCGCGCTGGTGGACCACGACCCGATCTACATGGGGGACACCACGTCCTTCTGCGAAGATTACCGCGCGGGTGACTACGCCCCGGACCTTCCCGTAGCACCGTAGTCCCGCCCTAAAGGAAGCTTCCCAGACCGTTCGCTACGGAACCGGCCCTTCTACGAGCGCGCGGCACTCGCCACACGCTTTCGCACCACCTTCTTTTTGGGCGCTGCCTTCTTCTTTCGCCGCGGTGAAGACGGGTTGATGGCTTTCTCCAGCTTGCTGAGCACACGGTCGGCATCCTTTCGAGCCTTCGTCGCGCGACGTTTGAATGCGCGCTCGCCTCGGGCCTCGATCTGTCCGAGCTGGTGGCTCGCTTCGCGGAGCAAGCGCGCCGCTTTGCGGCGGGCACTGATTTCCTGTTTCACGAGGTCGCGCTCGAGCCGCGCGAGCCCCTGTCGAAAGCGCCGGGCATAGGCTTTGAGGTTCGAAGGCAAACCGTCTTCGAACCGTGCGAGCGGCCCTTTGGCCTTTCGTGCGGGGGAGCGAGTCTTACTGACTCGGGTGCTCTTCTTCGTTCGTGCTGCCATCGGGGGCCTCCTTGCGCGTTGTCGAACTCTGGAACCCAAAAAAATTGCAAGGGACGTACCAGGATGGGGCTTCGCGGGAGCCGCCTAGAGGGGAGAATTGGGGCGAGAAGGTACGGGCTCGAGACGGATGGTCCCACGAAGCGGAAGTGTTGGCCGTTGGGACCCGTGAGGAGAGACGGATCGTCTATGCCAAGAGGACGGATTTCGCGGCGGGGCGTTCCCGATATGCGCGGTCCCACTCCGCGATTCGCTCGTACCCATCGAGCACTTCGATCTCGCGGAACCGTGCGAATTGCATGGCCGCCTGGAGGGTAAAGTCTGCGATGGTCGGGTTCTTGCCCGCCAAGAATGGCCCCGTTTCTGCCAAAAGCGCTTCGAAATGGCGAAGGCCGTTCGGCAACGCCTCGCGCGCTTGCCTCTCCATTGCGGGATCCGGCGGGAAACCCAGCGGCGATCGAACGGCGTGAACCAGCCGCCCGATCCAATTCAACACGCGTGTTTCGGCGATGCGCTCGAGTTGACGAACGCGTGCGCGCTCGAGGGGCGTGTCGCCGATCAAGGGCGGACGGGGATGGAGCTCTTCGAGGTACTCGATGATGGTCAGCGATTCCGAGATCACGGTGCCATCGGCCAATTCGAGGACGGGCAGCGTGCCGAAAGGGTTGCGTGCCAGATGTTCCGGGGATTTCTGTTCCCCCTCGACGAGGTTCACGACCTGCGGTTCGACCGGAATCACGGTGCCGAGGTTCTCCTTTTCCGCCAGGTAAAGGCGAACCTTCGTCGGATTCGGGGCGACGGGGAAGAAGTAGAACTTCATGGTCGAATCCTTCCAGCCTACGGCTTTCTCGAATCTGTTGGATGGGTCAGCGTAGCCTGCCACGCGTTGATTTCCGCGGAGAGTCGGTGGACGACGTGGGGGCGCGCTTGCGCTTGATCGGAACGCTCCGCGGGATCGGTATCGAGGTTGTACAGCTCGAACCGGTTGATTCTCGGGTTCGTGAGAAGTTTCCAGCGCCCGTCGCGCACGGCAGACCGAGGCCACGTGATCTCCCGCGGAGGGTGGCCCGCGAAGCGCCACTCCCAATGCAGTGGACGACTCCTCGAGAACGGACGCCCAAGTAAGGCGGCGTGGGCGTCTTCGCCGTCTGCCTCCGCGCACTTCCTGGCATCGACGTTCGCGATCGCGCAAAGGGTTGGCAGAAGATCGACGGCACCGAGTATCGCGGATTCGTTGACCGCGCCGGTGGGGACGTGCCCGGGCCAACGGACCAGGAAGGGGACCCGTATCCCGCCTTCGTACAGGCTTCGTTTCCGCCCTCGGAGTCCCCCGGTGTCTCCGAACATGCCTTCGAAGGAAAGCAGCTCCGGTCCCTGATCGCTCGTGAAGATCACGACGGTGTCTTGTTCGCGTCCGGTGTCGCGGAGCCAATCCAACAAGCGGCCGATTTGGCGGTCTGCTTCGCGCAAGGCGGCGAAGTAGGTCTGTTGAGGTTCTGGGAGCTGAGAAAACGCCGAGCGCTGGTCGGCGCTTGGCTTCAGGGGAAAGTGCAGGTCCTGTAGCCAGACGTTGATGAAGAAGCGGCCCGAGGTTTTCTTCGCGAAGGCGATGGAAGCGTCGATGATCCGCTGGCTCGAATGGGCGATCAGCTCCGCCTCGTCGCCCTCCCAGGTCGCGCCGTTGCCATTCCAGACGCGCGCTTCGTCGTAACCGTAGGCCGACGGTGGCGGCGCGTGTTCGCTTCCTCCAACGCCTCCGCCCAGGTGCCATTTTCCGAAGTGGGCCGTCGCATATCCGGATCGACGCAGGATCCGGGGAAGGGTTGGGACGGCGGGATCGAGCCAATCGGGCATCTTGCGGTTTGCGTTGGCTTCGGGGCTGGCGAAGTGCGCGTGGATTCCGAGCTGCGCGGGGAATCGCCCGGTGAGGAGCGCCGCGCGGCTCGGCGAACATACGGTCGATGCGGCATAGAATTGGGTGAAGCGCGTTCCCTGGGCGGCCAAGCGGTCGAGGGAAGGCGTGGGAACGGCGGGGTTTCCCGACACACCCAGGTCTCCGTACCCCCAGTCGTCGCCCACGATGAGGATGATGTTGGGCCCGGGTTTCGGCTCTGCGATCTCGCTGCATCCCGTGACGAGCAACGCGAGCAAGGCGATCGACGTTCCGACTCGCCACAATTTCATCGAGCGATCTGTCCATTCTTGCGCAAGCGGAGTACGTGGTCGGTTTCGGGCAGTCGCCCCCAACTCTCGACGCCCCGAATGCGTGCGGAATCGAGTAGGCCCAGGGCCTGGGCGCGGACCGGGTCGAAGGGGATCTGGAGGTTGCGTCGCTTCGAATCGGGCAGGTCCAACCATCCGGCGACGGATTCGGCCACACCGCGATTCGAATCGCGGACCACCGGTGTCCGGTCGCGATAGGTCGCGAAATCCCGTACCAGGTTCAGCACCAGGAACAGGCCCAGGAAACCGCCGAACACCTGCGCGGCCCTTCTTCGTTGCAACGCGAGAAGACCGATGGTTCGTACGGACAAGAAGGTCACCAGGGCCAGGAGTCCGAGATGGAAGCGCGCGTCCGGATAGAAGTACAACGCGAAGATTCCAACGGTCAGCAGTACCCACAGCACCCAGGGGAAAACCTGTCGCAACGCCTGACGTCGCAACATCCACAATCCTCCTGTCCAGCCGATCAGGGGCCAGAGCGTGCCGTGAAGCGTCCGGGGCGGAAGCCCGGGAAGACCGAGCAAGGTCGCGAACCCGTAATGAAGGTGGGATACGGGTGCACCGCCCAAGCGCGCGGGGAACGCCTCGTTGCCCACCAGGGCGAAGCGGAGTTGAAACGTGGTGGAGAGCGAGTCGTGCCATTCCGGAACCCAGAACGCGTAGGCGCCCCAGGGCCACAGCGGAAGGGAAGAGCGCGACAACAGCCATAGGGTTGCGCTGACGGGAACCAACAACCCCATGGCCAGCACGACGATGCCCGCTCGATTTCGCGGGTTCGGTTGGAGGATCCTCGCGAGGGCCCAGAGTCCGACCGGAACCAAAAGCAATGCGCCTGCGATCGGGCGCATTGCGAATGCGAGTCCGAAGCACACGCCCGCAGCGAACAACGCAGGGAAGGGGGCATTGCTGCGAGCCCCGGTGACGAGCAAAGCCAAGGCTAGGAGTTGCACCGCCACGGTGGCTTCATCCGAGAGAAGCGTCTGGCCCACGCGGTTCGCCAACGGGGAGAAAGACCAAGCCAACCCACCGAGAACCCCGCAACCGACGGCGATCCATTTCTCTTTGCGGTCCGATGCGTTCCCGACGAGGGACCGCGCAATCGCCAGAGAGAGGATCCACGCAGCGAGCGCGCCGAATACGCCGCTGATTCGCCACAACTCGATCGGTGGGACACCGGCCCGAAGTGCCCCCGCCAGAACCAGCGGCCAACCGGGTGAGTAACGGGGAGGAACGGGATGGGGACCCACTTGGAGGAAGTACCGGCCGCTGTCCGCGATCGATTGGGCGGAAGCCGCGTATTCGAGGGAGTCCGGAACCGGAAAGAACCCCGGACCGTAGCCCGAGTCGCCACCCACCCATCGGGCGAGCAGCGCCGCGACCGGCACGAGCAACAGGACGGCATGTTGGAATGTGTTCAACACCAAGTGCCATTCTCATTCATGACGGCGTTTCGAACTAGCGAATTCGCTTCGCGCGAGCGACGTTTCGAAGCGTGGGCGCTGCGTCGATTCCCCGCCTTCGTAGCTACGGTACAGTTGTCGGCCAACGGTCCAGCGGGGAGGATCCAACGTGGAAACCGTAGACAATCGCACCCAAGCCAATCGAGATTTCGTCAACAACATCGTAGAAGCGTCCCTGCGGATCGGGTTGATCAGCGTTGTGTTGATTGCTTGTTTCGGCATCGTGCGTCCATTCGTCATGCCGATCGTGTGGGGTGGCATCATTGCCGTGACACTGATGCCCGTCACGTTGCTGCTCAAGAATCTCCTGGGGGGACGTCAAAGCGCCGCCGCGGGCCTGATCACGTTGCTCGCAATCGCGCTGTTGGTGACGCCGATGGTCTTCATATCGGATTCGTTGATCGATTCCGGCCAAAAGCTCGCCGCGATATTCAAGGAGGGGGGCGTTCGGGTTCCCGACCCTCCCGCCGAAGTGGCGGATTGGCCCCTGGTGGGCGGTCCGGTCCACGCGTTCTGGAATTTGGCGTCCAGCAACCTCGAGGCTGCCCTGCGGCAAGTGGAACCCCAATTGGAAACCGTCGGCGTGTGGTTGTTGGAAAGCGCTGCGGGCGGGGTGGTGAGCGTGTTGCTCTTCTTCGTCTCGCTGGTGATCGCGGGTTTGCTGATGGCGAAGTCGGACGCGGTGGAAGCGTCCATCAAGGGCTTGATGGCACGGGTGGCGGGTGAACACGGTGTCGCGTGGACCGACTTGAGTGCCGCAACTGTGCGAAGTGTGGTCCAGGGTGTGTTGGGTGTGGCGGTCATTCAAGCGGCTCTGGCCGCGATCGGTTTGGTCGTCATGGACATTTCCGCCTGGGGGATCTGGGTGGTCGGCGTGTTGCTCCTCGCCATCGTGCAGCTCCCCCCCATCCTTATACTCGGCCCCATCGTCGCCTACGTGTGGTCCTATGCGGATACGACGCCGGCACTGATCTTTACCGTCTACAACCTCATCGTGAGCAGCAGCGACACGTTCCTCAAACCGATGCTGTTGGGTCGAGGCCTGGACGTCCCCATGCCCGTGATCCTGATTGGAGCCATCGGCGGAATGATGGCCTCGGGCATCATCGGCCTGTTCGCCGGCGCCGTGGTGTTGGCGATCGGGCACAAACTCTTCACGCTCTGGATCGAAAGCGCGCCCGCCTAGGCGGGAGGGGGCGACCGGCGCTTCTGGACCCCTGCCGCGCAGTCTCGAGCCGCGCTGGAGGTTCCTTCGGGCGGGGGAGGGCGATTTCCGCCCAGCTCGACAATTGCCCAATGCCATCGCGCACGGATTCCGACCGTGGCATGATTCGCCCATGGGGAACACAGCGAAGCTAGTACTGGATGGGAAGGAACTACAGCTGCCGGTCGTGGTCGGGAGCGAGGGGGAAGTCGGGATCGATATCTCGAAGCTTCGCCCGCAGACCGGGGCCATCACGCTGGATCCGTCCTTTGCCAACACGGGTGCTTGCGAAAGCGCCATCACGTTCATCGACGGCGAAAACGGCATCCTCCGCTACCGGGGCTACGACATCGCGGATCTCGCCAACCACGCGACTTTTCCCGAAGTCTGCCATCTGCTGATCTACGGCCGTCTGCCCACCCGGCCCGAGCGCGAGGAGTTTCGCATGCGCCTGACCATGCATTCGCTCGTGCATGAGGACATGAAGAAGTTCTTCGAGGGTTTCGCGCCGTCGGCGCACCCCATGGTGATTCTCTCGGCGATGATCGCTTCGCTTTCCGCCTACTACCCCGAACAGGAGACCCAGGAGGAGATCGATCTCAATATCATTCGCCTGCTCGCCAAGGCCAAGACGCTCGCAGCGTTCTCGTACAAGAAATCGATCGGACAGCCGTTCATCTATCCCGACAACGAGCGTACGTACCTCGAAAATTTTCTGCTCATGATGTTCGGGGTCCCGTGTGAAACGTACGAAGTGAATCCGGTGGTGCGAAGTGCGCTCAACAAGCTCTTGATCCTGCATGCCGATCACGAGCAGAACTGCAGTACGACGACGGTTCGAACCGTCGGGAGCGGGGGAGCCAATCTGTTCGCGTCGGTTTCGGCGGGCGTCTGCGCGCTTTGGGGTCCGCTCCACGGGGGTGCGAACCAGGCCGTGATCGAGATGCTGGAAGTGATTCGCAAGGACGGTTCGAATTTCCAAAAGTACGTCGATCTAACGAAATCGAAAGACCAAGATTTCAAGCTGATGGGCTTCGGGCACCGCGTCTACAAGAATTTCGACCCGCGCGCCCGCATCCTGAAGGAAGCCGCAGACGAAGTGCTCGCGGACCTCGGCGTGGACGACCCGCTGCTCGATATCGCCAAACGACTCGAAGAGGTCGCGCTCGCCGACAGCTTCTTCATCGAGCGCAATCTCTACCCGAACGTCGATTTCTACAGCGGCGTCCTGTACCGCGCGATCGGTATTCCCACGGACATGTTTACGGTGATGTTCGCGCTCGGGCGCCTCCCCGGTTGGATCGCCCACTGGCTCGAACAGCGCAATACACCGGGAACACGCATCAGCCGCCCACGACAGATCTATTCCGGCGAGCAGGCGCGCGCCTGGGTGCCGCTGGAGGAACGCTGAGCTGCTTTGGTGCGTTGCCGTCGCAGCGTGCTCCACGGGATACGCTGACGATCGCGATCGCACCGGTGGTTGACGCTTCCGTGGTCACGTTCCGACTCCGGCACGTGAACCTGCTTTTCGCACTGCTTCACTTCTCGCTCATTGTTGGCTGCGGTGGGGAATCGGCTGCGCCAGTGGTGCGTCCGAACTTCATCGTCATCAATACGGACGACCAGCGCTGGAATACGCTGCGTTTCATGCCGACGGTGATGGCAGAACTGGTTGAACGGGGAGTGACGTTCGAGAACAGCTTCGTGACCACTTCTCTTTGCTGTCCCAGTCGAGCGAGTCTTCTGACTGGGCAGTACGCGCATCACCACGGGGTCGTGACCCTCGGTGGAGCCGATCGAATCGACGACTCTCAGACGCTCGCTGTTTGGCTCCACGACGCGGGATATCGCACGGGCATCTTCGGTAAGTACATGAACGATACGGCGAAGCTCCCGCCCGAGGAAATCCCGCCCGGGTGGGATCGCTGGGTTTCATTCTACGATGATCGCGGATCCTATGCGCGGGAGTTTTTCTACTACGACTACACCTTGAACCGGGATGGCTCACTCGAGCGGCGGGGGAGAGAAACCGAAGATTATTCGACGGATCTGCTTGCACGAGACGCCGTGGAATTCATCCGGGAAGCGGATGACCGGCCCTTTTTCCTGCTCTTCACTCCCTTCGCCCCTCACGCCCCTTCGGTGGCCGCGGCGCGCCATGAGGGTTTCTTTTCGGACTACGTTTTCGAGCGCCGCCCCAACTACCAGGAGCAAGACGTTTCGGACAAACATCCCGCGCTACACACGGCGCAGAGGCGTGCCCTCTCTCGCGGCGAAACCGGAAAGCGTGAGATGGACGAGCTGATGGATCGGCTCCGGCGAAAAGCGCTCGCGACCCTCCTGTCCGTCGATGAAGCGCTGGCGGCGTTGTTGCGAGCCCTCGACGAGAAGGGGGAGGCCGAGAATACGGTCGTCGTCTTCACCTCCGACAATGGCGAGATGTGGGGCGAGCACTTTGCGGTTGGAAAGACGCTGGCCTACGAGGAGTCGATTCGGGTGCCCCTGATCATTCGGGCACCGCGTCTCGTGCCGGAGAAACGCGTGGATAGCAATCTGGTGCTCAATATCGACATCGCGCCGACCTTGCTCGCGCTCGCCGGCGTTCCGATTCCCGAAATGGTAGATGGAGCGAGCCTCGCTCCGGTGCTTCTCGACCCCTCTGCCCCGCCCGTGCGCGACGCCTTTTTGATCGAATTCTGGAACCTGCTGCGCAAGCCCGTAGGAATGCCGAGCTACAGCGCCGTGCGAACCCACGATTGGAAGTACATTGAGGTGGAGGAAAAGGGCGAAGTACCCGCGTTCGAGGAACTCTACGATCTCCGAAGCGACCCCTACGAACTCGACAATCGCCTGTTCTCCACGCCCGAAGACCCCACCATTCAATCGCAACGCAAGCAGCTTGCCAAGCAACTCGACGCATTGCGCGGTCCCCCGATTGGAAAACGGCGCAAGTCCAATCGCTCGATTGACCCGCAATCCCGCTAGGGAGGCGGCCTGAGGATTGCATTGCGTGCTGGTGAGAATCAGGCGAAAATGATCGGATGAGGACCCGTAGCTGGTCTGCCTCGCTTGCCTTCGTTTTGTCCGCTCCGCTCGTCATCGGTTGTACCGAGGATCTTCCCGAGATTCCCGCGATCGAGCGGGATGTCGCGCGGACTGAAATCGACGAAGCGGGGCGGGTCCAGTTCTCGGCACCGCAGATTGCACCCCACCGGACGAGCGCGGATGGTCGTGTGGGTGTGCAGGTTCAAGGCGGCGGCCCGCATGTGAACTTCTATCTCTTCGTACCCGAGAAGCTCACGAAGCCCGTGCTCGAGGAGGATCCGGGGGCGAAGATTCTTTCGCAGCCGCACGCCTATTCTCTTCCCTTTCCACCGGAGGGCTTCGCGTATCCCGACAACGGGATCAACTATGCCCGCAACCCGGACCGAATCACCGGTCACCACGCCTTGTGTGACCCGACCACCGAGTTTTCGCGCGCGGGTGAGCAGACGAATCCTTACCCCTGTGCATCGGATCCCACTCGCGATTGTTACGACCTGACGCTCGTCAACAACACTGCCCATATCGACGGCGCTCAGATGTGGGGCACACCCGTGCATGTCGAGGTGGCGAACCCCAAGACCCCGGATGCGGCGATCGTCTTCGTAGAGATGGGAGACCTGGTCGAGGGTGCATTCCTGCCGGGGTCGCCGGAGTGGACCGAGCCGATGGTGACGCGGGACGGTCGTCTATTGACGGGTCGCATTGGGATCGTTCCCGCGCGAATCTGGACGAATCCCGAGACGGGTGAGAATCGCGCGGATCTCTACGACATCATGTACTCCCAGCTTCCCGACGACGCCGAACCCTGTGATGTGACAGGTTGGCAGGACTTCCACCCGATTTCCCACGCACCCTACGATCCCCGGATGGTGGGGCGCTACGGGATTGCTGCCTACCCCTTTCGCGACGCCGAGGGCAATTTGATCGAAGACGGGAGAGACATCGGCGGCAGCTACCCGTGGGTCGACGAGACCGGTGCCAACTTGTTCATGACCGCCGTACCCGAGCGATTGGCGGACCAACCGGTCGGCGCTTTCCCGGACCGTTGCGTTGTCGAAGGATGTCGCGAGGACCCCGCATTCGTCGAGCCATTCAGTCACGATATTGGCTTCGCGATGGCTGGGCTGTGGACGCACGGGAAAATGGTGATGCTCGACGGGCTGATCAATCACATCGATTGGCAGGTTCCCATCGACCCGAATGGCCATCGCTGGATCACCCTCTATCGGACCCAAGAGGATCCCGCCGAGGCGGTCGAGGTGCGGGTGGGGTCCGGGCGCGCGACGGGTCACCAGGTTCCGTCGGGCTGGTCGGGCAATCCGAACATTCTCCACTCCGTCGAGAACCTTCTCAACCAGCAGGCGAATCTGCACCCGCTGACCCCACGGGACGTGGTGTGGATCATGAGTACCGGGGTCTCGACCGACGAGGTGGCGTTCGACGACTTCCTGAATCCGGATGGATTCATCGTTTCGAACATGCAGCCATCGATCACGCGCGAGGTCGTCTTCCTCGGTACGGAGGACATCGCGGGTACGCTGGCCTTCCTCCGCTATCACAACGGCAAGCACTGGTTTCCAGGCCCCCGTGAATACAGCCTCGATGTTCATATCCAGAACGCCGCCACGGCACTCCCCGAACGCTGGGCGATTCCGAGTCACGGTCTCGTGCGCGCACGCACGGGAAGAATCGAACCGGTGGCAATCGGCGGGATTCGCGGCAAGGGGTTTTGGCTCGATGGCGCCAACGCGATCGAATACGAAATCCCCGTGCAGCCTCAGAACATTCGCGACTACGATTGGTACGTCGGCATCTTCGTCGACCCGCGATCTGGGGATGGATCACTGGAGCTCCTTCGGTTCCCCGATGGCAGCGCAGTGTGGATCCGCGGGCGAGAGCAGGTCGAGTATCGGGCAGGCGGTGCCACCCTGCGCGCGATCGATCTGCCCGAGGAAGCGTCCGACTCGGGTTGGATCCATCTCGGGTGGAATCTCCGCGACGCCAATCGCGACATCGAGTTTTTCCACGATGGTTTTCCGCTCGACCGGTTCCACTCCTCGACGCCGCTGTTCGAGCTGCAGCCCGGGATGCTGCATGTCGGTGATTCCGTCGATCCCACCGGTGGTTTCCGAGGTTGGGTCGATGAGTTCAAGGTCTTTGCCCAGTCGGTGAATCCCGAAGTCGCGTGCAATCACGCCTACGGAACCCTGGTGGGAATCGTTGCGAACGAGGATTGGATGGGCGTCGCGGCGCGTTACCCCGTCGAGCACCACATGGCACTCACGGACCTGCTGACCGCAGCGGGCAAACCCACGGCGGATCGCTACGCGTGCTACCACGATCACACGGGTGACGCGGCGGCACACCTGCGAAACCGACCGGTGGGCACCCAGAGTCTGCGCGAGTTCGTGAATTTTCCCGAAGGTCCGCTGCGAGTCGGTGAGCCACGTCCGGATTCGAGCGACAACGACTTCTGCCTGTCCTGCCACCACTCCGCTGGACAGATGGGGCTCGGTACCGCCGCGTTGGTGCGTCTCCCGGAGATTCCCGCCGAGCAGGATCCGCGGCGGCAGCCCCTACAGCCGTTGCGTCGCGTGTTCGGGAACGTGCCTTCGGGTTGGATTGCGCCCGGCCCGGGCCCGGGAAGTCCCGGCGATGCGCAGCAGGCACCGCCACAGGGACTGCTCATCGACCCTTGGGTCCTTGCCGCCGCCGACACCGACGCCGACGGGGTGCCGGACAGCCAGGACAACTGCATTGGCTTCTTCAACCCGATTCTGGGGACCCTGGGAGAGCCCAACCGCCAACCCTTCCAAACGACGACGGGTGGTCAGCTCGACGATGATGCCGACGGATTCGGGAATCGATGCGACGCGAAGTTTGGAAACGACGGATCCGTCGTCGATGGGGCGGACATGACGGAGATCCAATCCTCTTTCCACAAGCGACGGGAAAATTCCGATTGCGGCAGTACCGAGGACCAGCACTGCTCCTTGTTCGATCTAGATAACCAAGGCCTCTTGATTGGGGGACCGGACCTGGTTCGAGCGCTCGCCCTCTTCAATCGACCCCCCGGCCCGCGTTGCGAAGCCTGCCCGTTGGATTGCGACGGACCGGGGTGCCCAGGACCATGAGCAAACCAAGTTGCGCACGGATCAGGGGAGCAGGAAGCCGTCGCACTCCTGGCGGGTGATGAGCGTAACCAGCTGCAACGTATTGGCCAGCAGCGTGCCGATGTCGGCTGCGTCGAAGTTGCCCGGGCCGTCGGCCACCATCGCGTTGAGGGTCGCCTGGGCGGCCAGCAGGATTGCCTGATCGGCGGGGCTGAATAGCGCGAGATCGGCGATGCCGTCGTTGATTACGTCGTTGATCACGACCGCGTCCTCGAAAGTGGCGAGGACGACCGGTGGCGCGAAGGTGGGGCGCGTGTCGGTCTCGATCAGCCCCAAGGTTACATCCATGGAGATCCGGAGTTGCAGGGCGAGCTTGCCGAAGTCCACCACGTCGATGTCGTCCTGCGCCGTGTGGTAACAGCCACCGGTGGAATCGCTGAAGAAGACGCTGGGGACGCCGACGTCGACCAGGCTCGCATAGTCGCTGCGACGCTGGCCGAAAATGAAGCTCAAAAGCTGCGTTCCGAGCGTGTGGTCCGAGATTGCGTCCAGTGTCAGATCCCGAAGCACCGTGCCGCCGGTTTCGGTTCCCACCGCAACACTGAAGTTGCGCGCACTCGGGAGTAGGTTGGCGCCCTGGATGTCGAAGTTCACGTAGGTGATCGTGTCCGCCAGGGGAACCAGCGGGTTGTTGGCGTAGAACACGGAGCCCAGCAGCCCGTCTTCCTCGCGATCCCAGAAAGCCAGGATCACCGAACGGCGCGGTGCCACGCCACTCGCGGCGATTGCGCGGCCGATTGCGAGGGTTTCCACGACGCCGGAGGCGTTGTCGGTGGCACCGTTGCAGATCGTGTCGCCGATGTCGTTGGTCGAACAGACGCTGTGGTGGTCGAAGTGCGCGCCGACCATGACGTATTCGTCGGGCAGCTCGCGCCCGGGGATGACCGCGAGGATGTTGGTACCCAGGGTGAAGGGCTGCTTGTAGGCCGCGCGTCCACTCTGGTTGGGATCGAGGCCGGCAGTAAAGGACTCGACCTGGTCGATCAGCCACTCCTGCACGATCACCGACTCGGGCGTGTTGTTCTCGCGGCCCAAAAGGGCGTCGTCGGCCAAGAATGCCATGTCGGTCTGGAGCCCCGGGATGTCGAGCAGCTCGGCGGGAGAAGTGCCGCTGACGCAGGAGGCATTGTCGATTCCATCGTCGAACAGGTCGCAGTCGCGCGCCAGGTTGTCGACGACATTCAGATAGGTGCAGACGCGACACTCGACCAGGTGGTCGATGCAGGCACCGAGGGTTGCGGGATCATCGGTGCCACAGCCCGGTGCGGCGTCCGAGAGATCGACGCCCTTGCCAACGCACTTCTTGTCGATGTCCGTGTCGATCTTGTCGATGCACGCCTTGGCGATCTTCCCCTTCTCGTCCGGCTGCGCGACGGCGCCGATTCCGAGACACGCATCCTGAAGCGCGTCGCCGTCCGCGGCGCCGTCCTTCAGGGCGACTTTCTTGCACTTGTTGAATTCTTTCAGCTTGGTCGCCTGGCACTTCTTGGCCGTCTTCGCGAGCGCCAGCTGGCATTTGTTCCCGTTCTTGTCCGCGAGTAGCGCCGCGTCGACATCGGAACCGAAAACGCCATGGAGGATTGCGTCCTCCTTCGCGAAGGCGGCGGCCGAGATCGTCGGTTCCGGCGTCGCGGTTACGCAAAAGTCCGGCTTGCGCGGATTCCCGTCCTTGTCATCGCCGCTGCACTTCTTTGCGTCCTGGTCGCCGATCTTCAAGATCGCCTTGGCGATCTTGCTCTTGGCATCTGCGTCCACGCAATCCTCGACGTCCGCCACCTTGCCCTTGGTCTTGTCCTGGATGCACTTGCACCACTCCTTGCCGATCTTGTCTGCGACTTTTCGCGCCTCGTTGTTGAGCGCGTTGGTGCAGTTCTGCTGATCCTTCGTCTGCTGGGCAGCGGACGAAACGGCAAATCCGACGATGAGAAGAAGAGAAAGAACCAGGATCAGCGGACGCATGGGAAACCTCCGAGTGGGGTCCCATTCTCTCTTGGATCCTCCCGCCTTGCAAATTCGCGACCGAAACACCTGTGATCGTTCACTTTTCGACTTCGCCAGCATTCAGAGGAATTCGCAGCGTTCACCTGCACCGCGACCGAAACCGCCCCAAGAACATCGGCGTCGACTGGATCATCAAGCTGTAGTTTGATCGTAAGAAACTGCGAACTCCGACGCGATAAACGTTGGTGTTCGTCGAAAAACGTCTGCGTGTCGAACCCCATCGCGTTCAGGTGAAATCGATTCGCCAAAGGACCGGCTCGCAAACGTCGATGTAAGTCGGATTCTTTGCCTTTTGGTCGAAAACTTCGGCTTCATCGCGAATGCTTCTTGGTAGACTTCCCTTCACATTGCGCGGGAGGTTGGCATTGTGATGAAGGGGATTCGGTTCGCTCTTGTTCTCGGGGTTGTGATCGCGTGGGCTGATCCGTCGTTGGCCGGTACCTCCTTCTTCAGTGGCCAGAGGTCGTTCATGGGCGAAGCCACGGACTCCGCGGTTCAGCGCGACGCGGATGGGAATCCCGTCGATGTCATCGGGGGCCTGCGCGTTACCGACAATTTTCCGGGCCCCTTCGGATCCGTGACCGGCCTGCTTCCGGGAACCTTCTCCTTCTTTGTTTCGTTCGGCAGTTCTCCGGAGTTCGGGCTCCAGGCTGGCTTTGAGAGCGTCTCGGACAACGGCATCTTGGACGAATTGCGATTTCGCGTCGTGGACCCGGTCACGGGTCGCCCGCTAGGTGCGGATGCACCGCCAGGATCCGCTTGTAGCGACGGCTCTGCATCGCAGTGTTTCCACGCAGGAGATCCCATTCCCAATCAGGCCGCGTTCGACGCCCTTTGCGATTGGGACCGACAACCCTCATTCGATTGCTGGCTCGAACGGCCGAACGATCAGACGAATCTGAATGCCGCGAACCCGTTGGCGCCCACGCGCGCGACACTCGAGACCATGATTCTCCGTGGCAACACGCTAGCTCGGGGTTTCGCGTCCAGCGCTTCCGGAGACTTTCTGAATCCAAACTCCACGAACTACACGCCGTTCGTGGTGAACGGCGTCGATTTTTCGACCGTCAACGACATTCCCTTCGTCCCGAGTTCCGACGTGACCGCTTCCGGATTGCACGCTGGAACGGCAGATGGTCCCTCGAACTCGGTTCCCGTGGGACACGCCAGTGCCGCCGTGCTGAACACCTTCCAGGCCGGAGTCGCTTCGGCGCTCTCCGACGCCCAGGAAGCCCTGCTGGGCGGCGGTTCTTTCTGGGACCAACCCGGATTCGCCTCGGTCGCGGAGGATCAGCCGATTCCCGTCGGAGAAGGCGGACTCGACATCAACGGTCTGGGATTGCTCGAGAGCGAAATCTCCGTGCTGACCGAAGCCTGGCCGGCGGACCCGAACGCCCGGACCGACCTGGACACGATCCCCCAGCCGGGAACGGTCGGCGCGATCCGATCCGTCGCCCAGCGGCGGGTTGGCGACTCCCTCACCACCCTGCCCGGGGCCCGCGCGATCGACGACCCGGGCTACGACCCGCTGGTCGACGGCTGTGTGGGCTCGGCATCCGACGTGCTCGCCACGGCGGGCATCGACCTCGCGTCGGTGCCCAACATCAGCGCGTGCGATGGAGCGCCGCTCTTGCTCCATCCCTTTACCAGCCAGCTCTTTGCCAGCGAACTCGCAGCGGCCTCCTGGAACCTTCTGGTCGCCGAGGTGATCCGCTCGATTCTCCTGTCCAACAGTTCGCCGATTCCCTCGGATGGATTCCTGGCCAGCGAGCCCCTCGCCCTGGATCGCTGCTCCCTGCTGCGCCCGCAGCTCTGCTACCGCGTTCTCCAGTGGATCGCGCACGCTCCCAAGAACGACCCCGACAGTCCCGTGCCCCCGAACCAACGACATTGGTTGTGGGAGCGCGGCGCGCAGTTCGATGTCAGCGGGTTCGGGTCCGAGTACACGAAGTTCAACGAAGCCTTCGCGTTTGGGCTCGTTCAACCCGATCCGCTGACTCTCGAATCCTTCGGCGGACCCATCTTCGTCCCCATCCTGCTGCGGCCCGCGTGTCGCGGAGCGGACCTGGATGCAGACGGGACTCCGGATGTCTGCGACAACTGCCCTTCGATCCCGAACCCGGATCAGAACGATCGCGACAGCGACCGCGTGGGCGACCTGTGTGACAACTGCGTCGAGCACTTCAATCCCAACCTTTCTCCCCCGTCCTTCCGACATTCCCACCAGACCACGACGGGCAATCAGCTCGATGACGACGCCGACGGCCACGGAAACCGCTGCGACGCCAAGTTCGGGACCCCGGGCCAGGTCGTCGGTGGCACGGATCTCCTAGAACTGCGCTCCTCCTTCAATCGCAACCGGGCGGGTTCCGACTGCGGGATCCGCGGCAATAAGAATTGCTCCCAGTTCGATCTCGACGGCAACGGGACGTTCATCGGGGGGCAGGACTGGCTGCTGGCGTTCGGGTTGTTCAACGAGCCCCCCGGCCCCAAGTGCCCCACCTGCCCACTGGAGTGCCAGGGGCCTGGCTGCGGGTGTGCGGACTTCGTCATCGAGAACGCGCGGGCCAGCGGCGGGGATGGCTATTACACGGGGCTCCGTACCCACTTCGAAGTGGTGAATCGGGGCACCTGTTTTAGCGGCCCCGCGAGCCACACGGTGCTCGTCACCAAGGGATACGGGTATGGCGAAGTGATCGGCTTGCGTTCGGTCCATACATTCGGCCTGTTTCCCGGCCAGCGAGCGGTGTACGACGAGGCCTTCCCGATCTCCAGCTATCCGCCTCCCACCGTCGACGTGACGTTCCGCGCCGACGTGGGGAATCAGGTCAACGAGACCGACGAGACCAACAACGTCGTGACCCTGGGCAACGTGATGTACGGCGCGTCTCTACTCGGCCCGCCCTCGGTCCGCTACGCGATGCTCTCCCTGGTCGTCATCGGATTCCTGTTGATGACGCAGGCTGGCGAATGGCGCCGCCGGGCTGTCGATAGTACACGGCCCCGCTGACTACGAAACATCCGTAAGGGCTACTTGCGCAGAGTTTGAACCACCATGCCGCCGTAGACGTTCATTGGAGTGCCGACCGCAAGCAGCGTGATTTCGAGACGCTCGCCGGCGAGTTGCGGATACTCCGCCATGTCGATCCAAAAGTGCCCACTCGTACTACATCGTTGTTCTTTGATGCAGTTCGTACCATCCCCAGTACTTCGAATTGCGTGACCATTCACACTGACGGAGAGGTTGAACGAATGGGAGGATCGCTCGGTGTCCGGAGTGGCCCACCCTGAGGCGTCCACGATGATCAATCGGTTTCGATTCTTCTTGGGCAGAGAAACTGAGGCAATCTCTGCGATTCCGACGCTACAGAAATCGGAGAAACGCGGAAAACAGTGCTCCGGATAGGTCTCCACAATCCGCCCTGCACCTCTAGCCGCAGCGGCGTTGCGTCCTTCGAATCGATCGGGGGCAGGTTGAGCCATTGAAACACCGCTCATCCCGAGAATTCCGATAAGTGCCAGCAAGAGGGATCCTAATCGCATCTTGAACTCCTTGATTCGTTGGTACGTAGTACCAAGGGGAGTACAAGGAAACGGTAGATTGGGGATAGCGACCTGACATCTCTTGAGATTCGCTGAGAAATATCAAGCGAACGGTGGAATGGATCCGACGAGCGGATTTGAACCGCTGACCTGCTGATTCCGAATCCGTCCGAGGGCTGCTACAAGCATGCTGGGCCCGCGCATTCCAGAGGGCAGGCAGTGCACGTGGGTCCCGGCGGCTGGTTGAAGAGCTGGAAGCCGACCGTCAGATCGCCGCTTCCGACGAAGAGGCCGAAGCCGTCGAGGTCATACTCCTCGCAGCGCTCGTGGCCGCTCACTCCGCAGTCGCTACCCATGCGGTCTTTGTTGAAGGACGCCATCAGATCGACCAGGTCGGAACCCCCAACCGCTACGCCGACGTTGTCGAAATCGGCATCGCAGGCGTTTCCGAAGCCGTCGGCGTCGCTGTCGAGCTGCCCCCCCGTCGTGGTTTGAAACGGTTGCCGATCCAGCTGGCTGTCACCCAGGCGCCGGTTGAAGTGATCGGTGCAGTTGTCACACGCATCGCCCACGTCGTCGCCGTCCCGGTCGTTCTGGTCCGGATTGGCGTGTTCGATGCAGTTGTCACACCGGTCGGCGATGCCGTCGCCATCCTCGTCGTCCTGGTCGGTGATCGGGAGGGACGTCGAGATCAGTGTGCCCAACACAGGGCCGAAACCCCGTACGTACTCGGTCCTCTCGACCGAATCGTGATCGAAGAAATCATTTCCGATGGGTCCAAAGACTCGCAGCGCCTCCCGGACGACGACCCCTTCGCAGAGCTGTCCGATGGCGGTTTCGGGTTCCCCGAGCGAGAGCACCGTCGCGCTGGCCGTGTATTGCAGGTCGAGGTACAGCCCGGACAGGATGACGCGTGCGATGCCCGCTTGGGCGAGTGTCTCCCCCACATTCGCGGTGGCATTCATGATCGGAATCGGGGGAATGAATTGGAACGCAAGAAGCTCCCCGCTTACAATCGTTGTGGCAACGTGGACGCGTACGCCAGCGCTGTCACTCGTCCAGAACTGCGACGTCCCGGCATTCGGCCCTTCGGTTTTCAGGAGATGCCAGGTCAGCACCCCGCTAATCTCCACGATCTCCGGCTGGACGGTGGTCGTGTGCCGCTCTCCATCGATCTCGAAAGTCCAGCTGTTGCCCGCGGCCAGGGGGAAGTACTGGGTGGCGTCGAAGGCGTCGGCTGAAGCTCCCAATACCATCTGAGCGAGCAGCCACACTGCAAAAATCCCGAAGCGCTCCATCTCTCATCCTTTCGATACGACGGCCCGGACATCACATAAGGTGGGCCGTCGCATTGGCGAGTAGAGCGCGACGGATGTGAGGAGGTGGAGAAGCGAAGCGCTCTCCAGGGCGCATCAATTTCTTCCCAAAAGTATCCCACAGGACGCGCTCGCCGCGGGGAACAAAGCGCGACGGACGGGGCTTTGTGAACGTGTACGAGTCGTTTCTGCCTGGGCGCGATCGTGAGTTGCGCGCTTCTTTCCGCTGGGTGGGCAATCCGAAATGGCGGCCAGCGGTTCGCCACGGGCTGGGACCTTGCGGATAGGCGCCGAGAATTCGCTTTCGGTACCCTCAGCGCCGATGCAAATGACTACCGAAGAGCTTCGAAGACGTCTTGCGCGTGGGGACCAACAGCGCCTTGCACTGCGCCGTTCCACGATCGAGTTGCGCGAGCTGGGTCAACGAGTGCTCAAAGCCAGGCGAGATGAACCTAACCGATCCGACCGCGTTCGAACTCGACATCGCTGAGGTTCTCCAGCGCGAACAAATCGACTATGCACTCTACGGCGGGCTGCTGCTTGCCGCCTACGGCCAAGCGCGCGAAACGAAGGATGCAGATCTCGCGGTGGTGGGGTTGGACGCCGAAGCAACTTCATCCCTGCTGGCGCGCGACCTCCGGGTACACACCAATGTCGCATTCGATCGGCGGGTTTTCGGTGGTTTGAAGATCAGTCGAATCACCATGATCGAAGGAGACGAACTCAACACGCTGGATCTCGTGGAACCCAAGAATACTCAGTTCGCAAGACGCGCCCTTGAACGCGCGCCCGCATCGACGCTTCGGGATCGCGATATTCGCGTCCTCGCCCCCGAAGACTTCATCATCTTCAAAGTCCTTTCGGGCCGCGAGTTGGACCTAGACGACGCATCCTCGGTGATCCGGGCCCTCGGCACACAGCTAGATATGAAATCGATCGAGCAAGAAATTGCCCGACTCGCGGAGAGCGAGATCTCGCATCCGGTTCACGAACGCTGGCAGCGCGCCCAGAGCGTCTGGTGACTGCCGAACGTCCCATGGTCGCGGAATGGAGCCGACGAGCGGAATTGAACCGCTGATCTGCTGATTACGAAACGCAGTGGCGTTGCCCCGTACGAGCACGGAATCATGGACGACAGTCTGGAAAACCCCCTATAGCCGTGGGCAGTTTGCTGTAGGCGTCGAGCGGGTCCTCGCCCGACCTCTCAAGCAGTATGGGAGTCGGTCCGTAGAGTTTGGGACGCGCAGCGGGACGATCCGTTGCGTTAGTGGCCATCGAGTCCCTCATGAAAATTCCGGTTCGATCAAGAATTTCGATGCTCGTCTTTGTGTTGGCGACGTCGGTGTCGCCCTTGCCGTCCGAGGCGGTCATCGAAGGTCCGCCGGGTGCGAATGTCGGTGACACGCCCGCCGACTTCGAAGGGCTCGCCATCGGTGTAGAGGTCGGCGAGCACACGGGGCACTCTTCGTTCTCGTTCCCCTTCGAGGTGCCGCCGGGCCGCGACGGCATGCAGCCCCAGCTGAAACTCGTCTACTCCCATTTGATGCAGAACACCCGGCTGGGCCACGGCTGGGACCTTCCCATCGGACGAATCGAGCGCAGCACGCGGCGCGGTACGCCGCGTTATCACATGTCTGACATTCTGGAGGTGACCCTCCCGGACCAAACATTCGAGCTCGTTCGAGTCGACGGTGTGGGTTGGGCGGCTCGCGTCGATGACGTCCATGTCTCGGTTGATGAAGATCCCAACGGTGCGCTCAGGATGCTGACTCCATCGGGTATCACCTATGTCTTCGGCGGTAGTCCCGAGGCCCGAGTCAATCGCCCCGGCTTCTCCGATACGCAGCAGAATACTTTCGCGTGGTACTTGACGAGTATCGTCGATCCGAACGGCAATCGCGTGGACATCAACTACAATGAGATCGACGGGTACGCGTATCCGAGTGTGGTTGAATACGGCGCCAACGGCTTTCTCTTCGACCACGTCTATCGGATCGCGTTCGAATGGGTCGATCGCGAGGATCATCGCCGTATCGATTGTGTGGCGGGCTTCTGTCGCACCACATCGAGCACTCTAGAATCTGTATTCGTTGACCGGGACTCGTCACACATTCGACGCTACGACCTCAGCTGGAGTCCCAGCGCGACCAACGCGGCTCCTCTGCTTCGGGAGATCCAACTTCGGGGCAGCGACTGGATGCCGCTGAGACGGGGTCCAGAGGAAAATCCGGGCGACCCAGCCTCCACGAAATTCGAATATCACGAGCCCACGCTGCCCGAATGGGACGGAATTAAGCCACTCGATCGGAGTAAAGAGGAGTGGGAGGCCGTCGATTACGCATTCGTCAAGACTTACGACGATATCGAAAAAAAAAGGCGGCCCTTTCGCGATTGGAACCCGGAATGGCCCTGCACGAACCGCGACTTCATCGACATCAACGGCGACGGTCGTCCCGACTGGGTGAAGACCGATGGCTGGGTCGATGAAGAAAAGAAAAGAATTTGGAAGGTGAAACTCAACCGGGGGCGTGGGGTACCGCAGATGTTCGGGCTAGAGGCAGACGACTGGCCCGCACCCAATAGATGTCTAGCGAAACGCGTAAATATCAAGGGGAGATTGACGGGCAATGCGCAAGCGCCGGGACATCCCCACCACGAGGCCTTGGCCGCGTTGCTAGGCGGAACGGACGATATTCCCAAGAGCACCGAGACCGTCGAGGGGCTCATTGATATCGACGGCGACGGAATCCTCGAGTATGTGGACTCGAAGAAGGTCGGGAACCCCGGGGAGGAGCAGCACTACTGGCGGGTTTGGTTCCAGCGATCCGACGGACCGGGTTTCGAGCCGAACCCGAAGTTGTGGCCCGTACCAACGCCGCCCCGCACCGGTTACTGGAATTCGATCGGCCAGTACAACCTCGATCGCGATGAGATGATCGTCTACGACTATCGGATCGACACCGGGACCCGTAACACAGGGGCTCAAATCGTAATCGGGGACACCTTCATCCCCAATCCTCCCCCCAAGGAAGACGGCAACTTCGTCCGGATGCGGAGCCGACCCGTTAACCGGCTGATCGATATGAATGGCGATGGCCTGCCCGACCTCGTCGATGCCGGTCTAGGCGGCGCGGTCCCGCAGGTAAGCGGATGGCCGCAGGACTTTGGAAACTACGGCGGGAGCAGTCGGGGGGAACTTCGGGTCTATTGGAACTTGGGAATCGATGCCGAAACGGGAGAGTTGCGCGGATTCAGCAATACCCACGAGGTCTTGCTCGGCGGACCCACGGGAGAGCCGATCCGGGAGGGAGGAGGCGAAAACGCCACCAATCCCCAGCGCGATGTCAGCACCGAGCTGTTCGACGTGAATGGCGACGGGCTGCCCGATGTTGTGAAGGCGAGGAAAAGCGGTACGTGGCAGGTCTGGTACGGGACGGGTATTTCCCATCCTGCCGATCACGTCCTTGCGGGGGATGAGCCGGGCTATTTCGAAGAATCGCAGCCTTGGGACGGGCCGAGCGGTTCCGAGCTGCGTCGTTGGACCAAGAGGAAGGCAGTCCTCGATGTCCTCGACGTCAACGCCGACGGGCTTCCAGACTTCGTGGACGCTTCGGCGTTCGAAGGTACTCCCAGCGCAAGTGTCTACAACCCGACGTGGGTGGTCTGGCTCAACCAGGGGCACCGTTTCGTGGAATTGGACGGCCCGCGGTTCTTCGCCAAGGCCATCCGCAAGTTCGACTATGTGGACGACGAGGTCGGCGTCGTCGGATTGACCTACGACACCTTCGACCTCGACGGGAACGGCTGGCCCGATCAGATCCAGCACGGGAATTCGGGCTTCATCAAGGCGAATTTCCGTCACCCGGAGGATCTGCGGCCCAACCTGCTCGTCAAGATGACGAACCCACTCGGTGGCACGACGGATATCAACTACGACGTCTCAACGAAGTTCAACTCCCCCGATGTCGATCCCGCGCTCGATCCCGATCAACACCGCCACCATCTTCCATTCCCCATGTGGGTGGTGGAGTCGGTCACGAAGGAGGAACCCGTAGTCGGCTCTGCGCCCGTCAGCAGCACGCGATACGAATATCGCGGCGGGTTGTTCGACGCTCGGGAACGACGCTTCGCCGGTTTCCGCAGCGTGAAGCAGATCCAGCGAGTTCCTCAGCCGGGTTCTACGCACGATCTGATCGACGGTTCGACAACGCTCTCCCTATTCCACCAGACCCGGCCGCTGGAAGGTCGCAAGGAACACGAAATCGTCTACATGGATAACGGGCACAACGGTATTTTCGCCGACCATTGGTACGATTGGAGCGTAGAGAGCAAGCCGGCCGCCTGGGGTCACGAGCGCCACTTTCCAGAGCTGATGAGCCGGACCGAGATCGACGCTTCCAGTAAACCCGGCGACAAGTGGAAAAGTGCCTATTGCCCGGCGGACGGAGGGCGTGGGGGGGACTATCGCGCGAAAAAGACTCTCTTCCAGTACGACGAATGTGGGAACGTTACCCGGGAAGTCAACGAGGAAGTCACGCGCCTGCCCGACACCGGTGATTCCGGCGAGGCCCGAAAGCTACGCGCGGTCGACCGCACTTGGGGCCGCCAGGTCGAGAACGAAGACTGCGACCTCGAGCAGCGTGTCTGCAGGGGGATCTGCGACCGGCTGCAGAGACAGGTGGTGGAGGAGGGCCTCAACGAACGCTTTGCCTACGACGAGAAAGGCAACCAGATTGAGGCGACGAAGATCGGCGATCGTGAGCTCACCACGGCTCGCACCTATGACGCGATGGGTCTCCTCACCGAGATCACCGATCCGCGCGGAATGAGGACCCGGATCAACTTCGGCGATCGAAAGATCCATCCGACGGCCTGGCTGGTCGACTACGGGGGCAAGAACCACTGGACGCTGATCAAGTACCATCCGCTCTTCGGGACGGTCACGACCTACCAAGACCCCAACCTGGTAGAAACGAAGTATGGCTACGACGTCTTCGGACGCCTGATCTGGGTCGCGGAGCCCGGCCAGGGCCCGTATCAGCCGACCCGGCGCTATCGCTACGTCATCGACGACCCATTCTGGCGCCGATCCCGGGTGGAGACACACCACTTCGAGCCCGAGTGGCCCCTAGAGGGCTCCTACCGCAAGGAGGCCGCATTCTACGATAGCCACGGGCGAAAGCTGCGCAGGCAGGTGGTACGCGAGGTGAACGGTGAGCTCAGTGTCGTGGCGCTCGACGCTGTGGACTACGCCAGCGATGGTCGCGTGAATCGCGAGTACGCTCCCGCCGCGCTAGCGACCTTCAGCCACCCGGACACCGCCACCCTCTTCTGGCCACTCGGAAGCGCGTTTCCCCACACCCAGCTCTTCCGCGACGACTTCGGCCGCGTGGTCTACCGGCGCTTCGCCGACGACACTTGGAATTACACCGGCCGCCAAACCGCCTGGGTGACCGAGGAATGCGACGCGCTCAACTCTGCGAGTGATTCCGAGGGGAAATGTGTCGAGACCGAAGTCGACGCGCTGGGCCGCGTGCGATTCCGGCGAACTTATGTTGCGACCTCCGGAGTACCCCACTTGGAGGAGGAACGGACGTACTTCCTGTCGGGTGAGCTTCAGGCGGTGGGGTTCAGTCAGTCGGAAGACGGCACAGAGGTGGCCACGAGTTACGAATATGACGACTTCAACCGAGTCATCGCGAAAACAGACCCGTCATCAGGCATCTGGACCTACGAATACGACGACAACGGAAACCTGACCAAGGTCGACGATCCGAAGCCGGACCGACACGTTCTCATGGACTATGACTCCTTGAATCGAATGGAAAAGTGGAGGGAGCGGGAGGGCGAGGACGAGCAACATTTCCGCAACGTTAAGTACGGCACCTTCACTTACGACGGAGATGGACCTTTTTCAACCGGTCGGCTTTCGAACGTGTTTCGCAAGGTTCGCGAAGATAACGATCTCGTGTTTCAGTACACGCGCAACATCGAGGCATACACGGAGCGAGGTGACGTCGCTGTGGCGTCGACCGTTTTGCGAACCGACAATGTAATTCACGCATACAAGCAAGAGAACGAATACGACGCGGTCGGACGCATGACAAAGACCTCCCTGCCCGCTCCCGGTTTGAATGGGCATGAAAACCTCGTCTACGGCTACTCAGCGAGCGACGACATCGTTCGAATCGGCTCCAACCGGGTATCCCCCTACGTCGACGGGGTGGAGTACGACGAGCGCCAGCGGGTCACGAAGCTCGAGTACGGAAACGGCGTGGTCGACAGGATCGCCTTCTACGACGCCGACGGAACGGCGGGAGGTACGGGGGGACCTGGATTCGGAGGCCAGATTTTCCAGATTCGCAGTCGCCACGAGGAACGCGGCGAGGACCTTCGAAGACTCGACTACTCCGGCTACACGGTGAACAGCCAGGTCAGCGAGGTGGTTGATGGTCTGACAGGTCAGATCTTCCAGAATGCGGAATACGACGACGCCGGCCGAATCAAAGAATGGAGTACCGGCGGAGATCCATTCCAATATCGCTACGACGGCCTCGGCCGGATCCTCGAAAAGGAAGGTGCGATCTACACCTACTCCTCCGAGAAACCCTTCCATATCGACAACTACAACGGTGCGCCGCTCCACTACGATGCGAACGGAAATATCGATCAGCTACCGGGGGGGCGAACCCTTACGTACAACGCCGAAGGCAACCTGGCGTCGGTCGTCAACAATGGAGCCAAGACCCAGTACTACTACGACGATACCGGCAAGCGTCGCACCAAAATCGCACCGAATGGTGAGGTCACGATGTATTTCGATGGCTTCGACGTGGAAGGAGACACGGTCGAACGACACATCAAGTTGAACGGAAGATTGATCGTCACCTCGCGCACTGCGCTGGACGACACGGCCGTGGCCGAGCTAGCCCCCGTCGTCCACGATTCTCCGTGGCCGCCACCTACTTGGCTGGTGGTCGCGATCTCGGGACTCGCGCTTGGATTGATTGGGATGCGAATACGTAGTGGCCTTCCGATCGCTTTTCCGGTCCCCGGCCGCGTCCTCGTGTGCGGCGCCGGACTGATCGCCGTCGGTGGCACCTGCGACCTCAGCTTCGACGACACCAAGCGCTTCTACCACCTGGATCACCTGGGAAGCCCCCAGGTGTTGACGAACGAAGACGGAGAGCTCGCGGAAGAACCGACGCGACACAGGCCCTACGGCGCAATCGATACCGGTCCGACGGACTCAGAAGGCGCCTTCGGGTTCACCGGCCACCGCAAGACCGAAAACCACGGATTGTCCTACTTCGGTGCGCGTTTCTATGTACCGGAACTCGGCGTGTTCGCTTCCTTGGATCCCGAAGAACAGTTCGCCAACCCGTACAGCTACTCCAACGGCGATCCGCTGAATCGCGTCGATCCTACGGGAGGTCGATCCGAGAGCGTCGAAACCAGGTGGATCAGCCCTAGACAGTACAAGCAGGCACAGGCGAGAGTCGCGAATGAGCTAGAGAATGCCGATGGTGCGGAGCTTCAGCTCAAGATCATTGGCATATTGGCTGCTCCTATTACCGTCATGTCCAGCGTACTAGGAGCAGTTTCGACGGCGATCTCCGTCCACGACAACCTTGCCGAGGGGGACATTTTCGGCGCTTCTCTTAGCGTCGCAGCAAATCAAATTCCAGCTAAAACAGTTACCCGCGCTGCCTTAAAGAGTGTTGGAACCGACGCTTTGGACGCTGTCAACGACTCGGTGAGGGAATCGATCTTTTCCGGCTCGCCTAGCACGGGCGCGTCCCCTTTCTCCCCCGCCTCCGGCGCATTCGTGCAGTCCCCCGAGAGTTCCTCCCCGAGCGCATTCGAAACCGAAGAGGACCCGTTCGACGAAGGCGACCAGATGTTCGACGTCAACGCGGACGATGACGACTCCGTAACCGAGGCTCAGATTCCCACCGATATTTCCATCCCCAGCTACGAGGGGGGCCTCTCCGACGAGGAGGGCACGTGCTCGGAGACCTGCTCGGAGTATTGAGAGGAATCGAAATGAGATCGCACCGCTTTAGACCGCGCTACTCCGATCTGCAGGAGCCTCGCTACGCCTACTTTCAGGCAGCTTGCGTTCTGTTCTGCTTCTGCGCCACGAATTCCTCGTACCACGGTGAGGAGCCCATTGAGGGTTACGGTGCGTCGGTAGATGCCCATGTCAGTTTCGAGATTCCCCACGACGCTATCGTGATCGAAGAGCCTACGGTGCAAGCCCTCACGGACGCCTTCAATCTGGCCAACGAGACGGCGCGGCCAACGATCGTGTTTCCCCAGGACGAGACAATCTGGTTGGTGGATCTGCCGCCTCCCCGGTTGACGGCCAACAATTTGGTTATCGAAGGGAATGGTGCAACGATCCGCGGTGACTTGCTGTCACCCCCAACGGTGGGCGTTCCGGAGACCTTCGGCGCGGTACTCGATATCGCGGGGCACGACGTTCTGGTTCGAAATCTGCACGTCCGCAATGGCTATGACAACATCCGGATTCAGGGAGAAGACGCTTACAACGTTGTGCTCAGCCACATTTCCACCACGGGCGCTCTTGATGACGGAATCGGTATTTCGAAGCATCGACGCGACGCTCGGGGGCCTCGCGACATCACCATTCAGTACAGCTTCCTGGCTGGCAATTCCCGATCGCTGTTCATCAAGAACGACTTCTATGACGACACGCACCCGGACTATCGCCCCCCCGAAGACTTCGACCCGGAAGCCCTGGTTCACAATATCTCCATTCACCATAACTGGATCATGAAGCAGTGGGTACGCGGTCCGATCGTAGACGGTGTGAAGAATGTCGATCTCGTGAACAATCTCATCGAGGACTGGTCCGAATGGGGTACCAAGTTCCAGAACGGTTCGCAGGGCAACGTGACCTACAATATTTTCCGGCAAAGCGACTTTGCGAACGACCTCGGTGTGCTCGTGGATCCCAGTTGCCGCGCCTCTGTCGACACTTGTGGGTTGGATCCTCTGCTGGGGACTTGCAAGGGCGATTCCGAAATCACATGCAATGAAGACGAAGATTGCGAAGGGATCGGGAACGGGAAGTGCAAGCTGTGCAAGTACGATGGAAACGGCGCGAAAGCGTTCCGGCTGACTTCGGGAACCACGGAAAGGGACGTCTTCACCGATGGAAACTGGTATCAGGGTAATGCAGGGAAGAGAGTGTGGGGCGAAGCGGCTGCCTTTCAGAACCCCCCGGTGTTCACGATTCGCTACTGGGCCGATCTCGAAGACGAAATCTTAGCCCGTTCGCGTCCGTGTCCGGTGCTGTTGAGCGGGCCCACGCAAGATGGCTCCGAGTGCCCCGCACGAGATCCGATCGATCAAGATTACATCGACGCTCAGCATTGGTGCGTCAACGAAGGCATCGCCTTTCGTCCCACCACCGATATGGTCAATTGGAGTGACGATGATGGCACGGGACTCGGGCTCCTCGGGGGGGCCGACACGCCAACCATGCAGCTGTTTCCCGAGACCGGTGGGGGGGCTTTCGGTGCTCCGCGATCAATCGACCCGAGGAACACCCATCTGACCGAACCATTCTTCAGCAACGATTTCAGTTTCTACGAAATCCCTGACTCGAGCCACACCCTAGTGTCCGAACAATTCATCGCGGAGCCCGGGCCGACCTGCCACGCCTGCGAAGGCCCGAACTGTCTGTGAATTGACACCTTCATCCGGCGCGTCATGAGTGTCGACCCAGCCAACGAGCGGATTTGAACCGCTGACCTGCTGATTACGAATCGTTTTCGGCGTGGATCCGTGGGTGTCCGCGGACGTTCACTGGCGGCCGAAGTTCCGGCTGCAGCTCAGATTTGGATTCCGCTGGCATCCGCCGAGATCCGCCGCTGTTTTCCGACTTGGCTACAGCTGGGCTGCACGCAACTACCGGCATGCGCGTCTAGTGTCCGTCGCACGTGTGAGAATAGACGTCACTCGACGGCGTTCTGCGAACTTCGTTTCTTGAGTTTGGTTGCGGATGCAGGGCTAACGGACTTTGGTAGCTTCGGGCTTAGGGGCTCGGTCGCACAGCGCGGCGAATGCGGTGCCAGTCACGCATCGTCGCCGGCTGATGGGCTTCACTGGGCTCTTTGACGCCTCGCGCTGCGACCGGAATTCCTGCTGGGCAAGGAGGCGCACGTGGCGGACTACTTCGAAGCAGACGCAGGGCGCCCCACTGCGGCGGTGCTGTCCGATTCAATCGTCGCGTTCGTGTCCGATCAGCTCGAGGCCCTCGCCGATCGCTACGCACCCGGACTTGTGCTGCCGCGCGTTTTTGCGGGCCACCTGGTCGGTCCCGACACCAGGAGCGATCTGGCCTACACCCTGGGACTGCTCTTCGAGGCCGGGCGGCAGGAGCTCGCCGGAGTGGCCCTTCCCGACGCAGTGCTCACGACGCTCGGCGCGCTCGACGGGTCACGCACCGATACGTTCTACAGCTACCGCGCGGCCGAAAGCCTGGGACGGATAGGCGGGTATCACGAGAACCCGCGACTCCGGGCTCTGAATGCCGCGGAGCTCGCCAACCTGCGCGAAGCCTTTGACTCCAGCGCATCGATCGAGCAGGTACGCTCGGGCCAACTTCCGCAGAATTACGCGGTGGTCGTCGCGCGCTGCGAGCACGCGCGACTGCGACTCGGACTGCTAGATGACACGTCCCTCTTCGACGAGTTGCTCGAACGCTCCCGGGAGCTGATCGAACAGGCCGAGGCCGGCTGGATCGACGACAGCAACGAGAAGCGCGGCCAGTTCGACATCTACACCCCCGATGTATTTCTTTTCGCCGAGCCCTTGGCGGAACGGATCGGAGACGCGTGGACCAACGGGCTGCGTCGCGTGCTCGCGGACATCGGCGATCTCGCGATTCCCGGCGGCGCGATCGTATGGGGCCGTTCGATCGGCGCGCTCGGAATGGCCATGACGGTGGAGCTCGGCGCGCTCGGAACCGCGCGCGGGTTGGTGGCGGAGCCGGGCGAGTGGCTCGCGCGCGCCGTGTGGGCGCAGGACGAACTCAGAGGCTGGTTCAAAGACGGCGTCATTGCCGCTCACCAACACCGCTCGACCATGTTCTATCGCGGACCCGCGCGGCGGCTTCAGATGTCGTTCGATGTCCTGGGAAAGCTGGTCGCGGCCGCGTTGGAGCTGCGCCGGGTACCCGAGCTCCGAGCAGCGGAGGGATCACAGGCCTGGCGTCCGGTCGACCGCTTCGTCTGCATGGGATCGGAGGGCCGCAACGCGCATTCCGGCGCGTGGGTACACCGCGAACGCAAGCTCTCGTTCGTGCTCCCGCTCGTGGATGGGTTCTCGCCCGACTACCTTCCGTCTCCTCGCGCGCCCGGGGTCTTCGAGGTGCCGACCGGGGGACCGATTAGCGGCCTACCGGTTGTGCATCACAAAGGCCAGGCATTTGTCTCCGCGGGGTCTCCCCTGCGCGTCGAGCACAAGGGCGACGGTGTGCTCGAGGTCGAGCACCAAGGCTGGTCGAATGTGGGGGCGGATCCGGCCGCGGCCCCGATCATCGCGGGTGGGCGTACGGCGCACTACCGAGTCGAAGGCCGTAGCCTCGTCGTCGACGAGGAACTCTCGCTGGATACGGACCCGGGCGGAATCCACGCCGTTTCGCTTCAGCTGCATGCAACAGCCGCGCGCCCGCTCACGGTCGAGTTCGATGCCGACGTGGCCCACCGCGTTGACCGGATCGACGTCGCTGGGCTCGCCGAAAACCGGAGCTTCTGGTCCGAGCTTCCAACCGTGCACCAGCTCGACCTCGAACCGGCACCGCGCATCCGGCTGCGTTGGCGCGCGACGCCCGTGCTCCGCGTGTCGACCACCGCGAACTTGCACGACTACAACACTTCGCTCTACTCCCCGCTGGCGGAGCGGGTGATCACCCGGCAAGCGCACCCCGGCCTCGTGAACCATCCGCGTGCGTTGCGCGACGTCGACCTGTTTCACATGCACTGGCCGGAGTGGTGGCAGGGTCTCGACCTGGACGCCCACCGCCACGCGCTGGAACGGCTGCGTGAAGCGGGCGTTCCGATTCTCTGGACCATGCACAACCTGCTCCCGCACCGCGTGCGCGATAAAGACGCGCGTGTGCTCTATCAGCTCTGGGCCGACGCCGCTGATGCGGTGATCCACCACACCGAATTCGGGCGCGAGCGTGCGTTGGACGCGTATCGCTACCGCGACGACGCCCTGCATCGCGTCATCCCGCACGGTCACTGGGGCGCGCGTTTCGCACCCCACCAGGCGACCGACCGTGGGCGCGTGGAAGCCGAACTCGGCCTGTCGCCTTGTGCGATGCGCCTGGGGGTCATCGGCGCACCGCGTATCGAGAAGGATGTTCAACTCGTATTGGATGCCTTCCACGCGTGCAAGCGCGACGACCTGCAACTGCTCGTCGTTTGCATCGGCGACGAGCGCGTCCCGGATGACCCCCGCATCCTTGCGCTGCCAAACCGCTTCGAGAGTGAGTTCGTCTACTACCAGCGCCTGACGGCGATCGACGCCATCGTCTTCCCGTTCCGAGACGGCATGCTGATGACGGGAACCGTGGGCGACGCGATCGGTGCGGAGAAGGCCGCCCTCGTCTCCGACTGGGCCGTCCTGGACGAGGTGTTCGGCCCCGCCGCGATTCGCTACGGCTCGAGCGTCGACGATCTACGCACCTGTCTCGAGTCGCTCACGCCCGCTCACCTCGCCGAATCCGCGAAGGCGATGCGCGCGCTGCAACCCCCGAATGATTGGACCGGGATCGCACAGCAGACCCACGACCTGCTCGAGGAGCTGGCCACGCGCTAGTCGGCAGGTGGGGTTTCGTGGCGACTTACTCCATGAATCAAAGATTTTCCGATTTCGCGTAACCGGAGCTGCCGGGCTACGCAAATTGTTGCACCCCTGTGTTGTTCGAATGCCACCCAGGAGAAGGAAACTCTCTCCTTGTCGATCAAAGGCTTTTTCGGTTCTGAGGTGTTACGAGCCTGTTTCTCCAAGTGGGAACCGGGAGAAACGGCATCTTCTGCATTTGATTTGCCGTTGGTCTCTGGATCGCAATATGTCAGTCCAAACAACAAAGGAAACCCACTGATGATCGACATTCGAGTATTCCGCCGACAGCCGTTCTCAGCGAGATCACATCTCTTCGCGGTGGCGCTTATCAGCACGGTCTTGATGGGTTCGTCTTGTGGTCGCGTCTGGACGACTGAACTCGTCGATCCCGATCTCCATAGTACCTACCTTCCCGCGAAAATCGCTGTGGGGGATGGGTTCACCCACATCCTTATGGGGAACAATTTGTTGTCGAGGCCCGAAGGTGGGTCGAGCTGGACGCACTCGACGATCGACTCGAGTTATCCTTACGCGATTGCCACGGGAAACGGTGAAGTTCACATCGTAGGTCGCGAGGACGTCAATGGAGGGACCGACGTGGTCTACCTGCATCGCGCGGAAGACGCCGATGCGGGGACTCGCTGGAAAAGAGAGCGAGTCAAAACCCAAGCCACGATGCTTGCGGGCATTGACCCAAAGATTGCGATCGATACGGAGGGGCGTGTACACGTCGCCTTCTACAACGATCAAGAGTTCGGTGCCGGCTCTCTCGATGTAGTCTACGCGATTCGGAATCGACGCCGAAACTGGACCGAAGAGTTAATCACAGAAGTCTATAACCCGAGCGCGTCTTATCCTCATCTGGCGATGGACGTAGACGAGTTCGGAGGTGTGCATGTGCTCTTCATGACAGACTCCGAAAACGAAAGCCACATCATGTACGCGCAGCGAGCCGAAGAAGGAGAGTGGGAAATCGAAGAGGTTGCGGAAGCACGTACGGTGGAGCTGAATCTTGTCGCCCATCCGACGGGTTTGTTTGCGAGTTGGGTTGACCACGGTGCGAGCGAGGGTTTGGGGCATCGGTTGCACCAGATCGGCTCTCTACCGTTGGGAGAGGCCGATTGGCAGATTTCTGATATCGCCTTTCAGTGTTTCTCGGGTCAATCCTGTAGTTCACCGTTCAGCGACAATTCCTTGGTAGTGGACCCGTTGGGTCGCGTCCATCTGTTTTACAGCCCGGGTAACACCCTTGCCGCAATGCACTATTCCCGAAAGCCCAATGGAACCGAGTCTTACAAAACCATAGCCGGCTTCGAAGGACAGTGGCTGTGGCTGGGAGTCTATGAAGAACCCATCGGCGCCGTCGATTCGATCGGGAATCTCCACGTTGCCTTTTCGGTGGACAACAAGGTCTCGAGCCGTGTGGATCCTGCTGAAGGGCTTTACTACTCCCATTACGCACCAAGCAACACAGAGCGCGACGACTCCGGCGCGTTCAATTCACTAGACCACTAACAACGAAAGCGAAATGGTGGAGCCGACGAGCGGATTTGAACCGCTGACCTGCTGATTACGAATCAGCTGCTCTACCAACTGAGCTACGTCGGCCGATGGGCGCGAGAGCGCTTTCCCTTGAGGGAGCCGGATTTTAGCTGTGGGGGCGGGGAGTTGCCACGTGGGTTCGGGGACGGGCGCGGGGGAGGGCACGCGATATATTCCGGCCGTGTCCGAATCCAAAACGCGCGATCGGAAGATCTGGGTCGATGGATCGCTCGTGGCCTGGGAGAGCGCCACGGTGCATCTGCTCTCCCACAGCCTGCAGCGGGGCTCGCTGATCTTCGACTACCTGAGCGTCCACGAGACCGTTCGCGGGCCGGCGATTTTTCGCCTGCGCGAGCACGTGGAGCGGTTCTTGCGGTCTGCGGAGCTGGTGGGGCTGCCGCTCAAGCAGGATGTGGCGGCCATCGAGGCCGCGACCCTCGAGACGGTGCGCGCCAATCCAGGCGCGCATTCGGTCAAGATGAGCGCCTACATTCCATCCTTGGAGATCGATGTGGTGCCTCAGAACGATCACGTGGCCCTGGCGATCGCGGCCTACGATCCCGCGGCCGACATCGCGGCCCACAACCCGGGCAAGCCTCACTTCCGGTCTCAGCTCAAGCTCTGGATCGAAAAGGTGAGTCGCAATCGGAGGGCCGACATCGTGCCCCCGCAGGCGAAGGTCGCGGCCAATTATGTCTCGCCCATGGTGGCGAAGTGGAAGGCGCGACGCGCTGGCTATGACGAGATCGTGCTCGTGGACGAGGAGGGGAACCTCGCCGAAGGCCCGACCACGAACCTGTTCTTGATCGACCGCGCCGGAGTCGTCCGCACACCGCCCGAAGATCACGTGTTGCTCGGTGTCACGCGCAGATCGATCATCGACCTGGCGAAGCATTTCGGCCACGAGGTCGTCGAAGCGCCTATCCGGCCCGAAGCCTTGTTCGAAGCCAGCGAAGTCTTCCTAACGGGGACGACCGCCGGAGTGTGGCCCGTCGAGTCCGTCGATGGGAAAGCCATTGGCGAGGTTTGTCCGGGCCCCGTGAGTCTGGCGTTGCGCGAGCACTTCGTTCGGGTGACCGAAGGCCGCGACGCGGATTTCGATCACTGGCTCACCTACGTGGATGCCAAATAAGTGGCGAATCCGAAGCGCGTTCTTTCCGGGACTCAGCCTTCCGGCGATCTGCATCTCGGCAACTACTTCGGTGCCCTGCGCCAGTACATTGCCCTGCAAGAAGATCACGAGACCGTCTATTTCATTGCCGACTACCATTCGATGAATTCGGTGCGCGACAGCGCGGAGCGACGCAACCTGTGTCGCTCGGTGGCCCTCGACTACCTCGCTTGCGGACTCGATCCCGCGCGTTCGGTGCTGTACCGGCAATCGGATCTGCCGGAAGTCTGTGAACTCAGTTGGATCCTCTCGACCCTCACGCCCATGGGGCTCCTCGAGCGCGCCCACGCGTACAAGGACAAAGTCGCTCAGGGGCAGAGCGCGGATCACGGGCTCTTCGCCTACCCGGTATTGATGGCCGCCGACATTCTGATCTTCAACCCGGACCTGGTGCCCGTGGGTCGGGATCAGAAACAGCACATCGAGATGGCGCGCGACATGGCTCAGCGCTTCAACTCCACCTACCGCGAAGTCTTCAAGCTGCCGGAACCCTTCATCCCCGAAGACGCGGCGGCGGTGCCGGGCACCGACGGCCGCAAGATGAGCAAGACCTACGGCAACACGATTCCCATGTTCGCAGCCAACAAGGCGATCAAGAAATCCGTGATGGGGATCGTGACGGATTCGACGCCGGTGGAAGATCCGAAAGACACGGGCACGGTCGTGTTCCAGCTCTGGAACTTGTTCGCCAACGCGGAAGAGCGCGAAGAAATGAAGACCCGCGCCCAGGCGGGCGGGCTCGGCTACGGCGACGTCAAGAAAGACCTGCTCGCCCGCGTGCTCGATTTCTTCGGCCCCATGCGCGAGCGCCGAGAAGACTGGGAGAAACGTCCGGACGACCTCGAAGACCTGCTCGCCGACGGCGCCAAGCGAGCGCGAGCGATCGCCGGGCCGGTACTCGAAGCCGCCCGCGAAGCGAGTGGGTTGGGGCGCGGCTAGGCGGACGCGAAGCCTTCGAGTTCGAATTCCACGGAACCGAGCGGACGGCTAGTCGAACACGTATCCGAGCGCGCGCAGCTTCGCGCGGTCGCCGGCGTCGAGCGCCTGTTTGCGCTCCTCCATGCCCTTCTGCATCCCGCCGCGCAGATCCGAGAGGCGTTCGCGCATGCGCGTGGCCAGGGCTTCGTTCTTGGCGCGGAGGTTTTTCTCGGGCTCCCCGAGACGGAAGATCTGTTCTTCGAGTTCCTGGCCGTGCAGCGAGGCGATGTAGAGGTAGCCGTCCTCGACCAAACCAAAGCGGGGGACGTGGGAGGCGAGGAGCGACGAAAGGTGAAGTGTGCTGTTCGTCGCGCTCGCGTTCGTTGCCAGCAGGTTGCGTCCCAGGGCGGATTTCGGCGCGGACGCGTCACCGAGCGCCGCCAAGGTCGGCATCAGGTCGATCAAGCCGGCCGCGTCGGTCCTTCGTTCGGGCTTTCGTCCGGGGACGCGGATCATCAGCGGCGCGCGGACCAGGTGCTCGGTCAAGTATTCGCCGTGGGCGAACCAGTAGTCGTTCTCGCCCAGGCTTTCGCCGTGGTCGGCGGTGAAGACGACGGCGGTTTTCGCGAACGCGCCCTGGGCGCTGAGTCCGTCGAACAGGCGACCGATTTCGCGATCGACGAAGGCGACTTCGCCGTCGTAGCCCGCGCGGTAGTAGCCCGCGTCCTGGTGGCCCTTCAGATACTGATAGAAGGGGATCTTTCCGAGGCCATCGTCCTCGGTCGACACCACGAGTTTGCGCGTCCCATCGGAGGCGCCGCGTTCCGTCTCGAGATGGGGATCGCGGAAATTTGCGGGCGGCGTGTAGGGACCGTGGGGGTCTTGATAGTGGACCCACAGGAAAACGCGGCTGCCCGGTTCGCGCGCGAGGTTTTTGAACGCGCGTAGCGCGGTCGCGGTCGTGATGCGCGCCGTGCGCTCCCGATAGTCCGGACGGTTGATCTCGTATTCGGGGAGCTCGTCGTCGAAGTGTTCGAAGCCGGCCTCGATACCGCTCGCATTCGCGCGCAAGACAAAATTGCTCACGACGGCACCGGTACGAAATCCCTGCTTGCGAAGGATCTGAGCCGCGCTGGGGAGCCCCTCGGGCAGCTTCGATTGGTTGTTCAGGATGCGGATCTCTTCGGGATGGCGGCTGGTGTGGATGGCGGCCACGGACGCCAGGGTGAAGGACGACGGCGCAATCGCCGTCTCGAACACGAGGCTCTCTTTCGCAAACTGGTCGAGCCGGGGCGTCAGCCCTTTGGTGCTTCCGTAGCTTCCCAAGTGGTCCACCCGCAACGTGTCGACGGTCACGAGCAAGATATGGTTGAACGGCTCCTGCTTTGGGCTT
>JAJDAL010000039.1 GCA_029261875.1 Deltaproteobacteria bacterium | reverse complement strand
TCAAGATCGGCGATCGCGTTGGTGTCGCGTGGTTGCACCGGGCCTGCGGAATTTGCCGATTCTGCCGGAAGGGCTCGGAAAACCTATGTCTTTCCCCGACCTTCACGGGCTGGGATGTCAACGGCGGATACGCGGACCGCGTCGCGGTTCCCGAAGCGTTCGCCTATGCGCTCCCCGTGGGTCCACCGGCCCACCGGCTCGCCCCCCTGCTGTGTGCGGGCATCATCGGCTACCGGGCCTTGCGACGCTCGGGCATCGCGCCGGGACAGCGACTCGGAATCTGGGGCTTCGGAGGTTCCGCCCACATCGCGATCCAAGTCGCCCGGCATTGGGACTGCGAGGTCCACGTGTTCAGCCGCGAAGCGCAGCATCGGGAACTCGCGCGAGAACTCGGTGCCGCCAGCGCGAGCGACAGCTTCGCCAAGCCTCCCGCGCCCCTCGATGCCGCGATCCTCTTCGCTCCCGTCGGTGAACTCGTCCGCCCGGCCCTCGAGGCCCTCGACCGGGGCGGACTGCTCGCCATTGCGGGTATCCACTTGAGCGATGTTCCCCCCTTGCGTTACGACGATCACCTTTTCCAGGAGCGCGGAATCCACAGCGTTACGGCCAATACCCGCCGCGACGGAGAAGAATTGCTCGCCCTGGCGGCGGCGATTCCGATCGCGACCCACACCGAGCGCTATGACCTCGAGGAGGCCAACCGCGCGCTGATCGACTTGAAGCAGGGGCGAGTCCGTGGAGCCGCCGTGCTCGAAATCGGCTCAGCCGCGTGAAGGCACTCGCCCTCGATTTCGATGGTGTCATCGCCGAGAGTGCACCGGAAGCGTTCGTCGTGGCACTCGAAACCTATTCGGTCCTTTGCCCGGAAACCGATCTCCGGCGCCGAGAGCGAGATCCCCTGTACGCCGGGTTCGTCGAACGGATGCCGTTGGGAAATCGGGCCGAAGACTTCGGAATCGTATTGCGCTCCCTGGAAGAAGCCGTCCCACTCGAGACCCAGGCGGATTACGACGCGCTTCGCAGTCGCGTTTCCCAAACCTGGATGGACGAATTCCACGCCCGCTTCTACGGCGTGCGCGAGTCCCTGCGCGAAGGCGACCCGGCGCGCTGGCGGAGCCTCCTCCCTCCCTATCCCGAGTTCTTGGAATTGCTTCAGCGACGCCGACACGACCGCGCCCTCGCCATCGCCACCGCCAAGGATCGCGCTTCGGTCGATGCCCTGTTGGTCCACTATGGCGTCGAAGCCCTCTTCCGACCCGAACTCGTGCTCGACAAGGAAACCGGGGTCAACAAATCCAATCACCTGCGCCGGCTGCGCGAACGGCTCGATCTACCGTTTCACGACATCACGTTCGTCGACGACAAAGTCAACCACCTCGACGCCGTCGCATCCCTGGGCGTTCGTTGCGCACTCGCGGCCTGGGGCTACAACGGGCCACGCGAGCACCAGCTCGCTCGAGAGCGCGGATACCTCGTCTGCAGCCTCGATGACGCGGAGTCGCTGCTGTTCGACTGAGGCTCCCTGGCAGCAACTTCGCTCGCGCCCTAACTTCGTCCCATGGATCTCAATTTCCGCATGCACGCGGAACGAACGCCGAACCCCAACAGCATCAAGTGGGTGCTCGGGCAAGACCTTCTCGAACCGGGCCAGAGCGCACAATTCGAAGCGGCCCCGACACCCGCGGTGTCCGAACTGGCCGCGCAGCTCTTTGGTATCGAAGGGGTCGAAGGCGTTTTCCTCGCGTCCAATTTCGTCACCGTCACCAAGCGCGAGCCGATCCAATGGCCCGACATCGCGCAGCCCATCGTCGACGCCATCCGCGAATTCGTGGGTTCCGGTCGCGCCGCCCTGGGACCCGAATTCGAATTCGCTTCATCCGAAGCCCACAGCGAAATTGCCGGGCGCATCCAAGAAATTCTCGACCGGGAGATTCGCCCGGCAGTGGCCAAAGACGGCGGCGACATCCTGTTCGCGGGGTTCCGCGACGGCGTGGTCGAACTCTACCTGCAAGGCGCTTGCAGCGGTTGTCCGAGTTCGACGGCAACCCTTCGATTCGGAATCGAAGCGCGGCTCAAGGAACAGATTCCCGAGATATCCGAGGTGGTGGCGCTGTAGCGCACCATCGCGATCCCCCCGACAGCAATGCGTAACGCAGAGAGGACCGAACCAGGGGTGAAACGGGGAAGGCGGCGGAATCAATTGCGTCCGAACTGGTTTCCGGACGCGTGGAGCCCACGGCGGAGTTCGAACTCGAATTCGACCTGGCGTCACGTCCAACGCAATGACCGCATGAGCTGGCGGGGCCGAACGACCCTTGCGGTGCTCGGTTTCGCCACCGCGTTCGGGGTTGCGGCGCTCACCTGGAGCCCGGGCCCGGCGCCCTTACCCGATGACCCTCAAACCGCGGCAGCCGTTCCCCGCGCGCCCCTGCCCGCAGTCTCCGCGCGCGGACCTTCCCGCGGGATTCCGGCCTCGATTGCGTCTCGGGTGCCGGTCCACTTCGGCGCTGAAATTCCGGAGACCCATCCCTGGGTCGAAGTCGTTGACGGGGGACTCGGCGATTCCAGTGCCTGGCGCGTCGAATACACCCTCGACCCCGAATTGATGCGCCGCACCCGTGGCATTTTGAAACGCGGGCGTGTCTCGCTCGGACATGTGATCGTGCTCGATCCCGCCAGTGGGCGCGTACTCGCCTACGCGTCGACGGACCTCGAACGATTCCCCCCGACCCGTGCCTATCCCGCGGCTTCGTTGATGAAAATCATCACGGCTGCCGCCGCACTCCACCATGCGCCCAAGACCGCCTCGGACCCCTGCCACTACCGCGGCAGCCCGTACCGCTTGACCGCTCAACGCCTCGACCCCCCCGCCGCGGGAAATACGGTGTCGCTCGAACGCGCGCTCGCCACGTCGAACAACCAATGCTTCGCCCAACTCGCCGTGCATCAGGTCGGCGAAGCGGCTCTGGTGGATGCCATCACGCGTTTCGGTTGGTTGTCTCCGGCGGGACCGGGACACGACGCAGGCAGTGTCGACACCCCCGAAGATCGCCTGGACCTCGGAAAACTGGGTTGCGGTCTGGCGGGTTGCCGCATCACTCCCCTGCACGCCGCTCAGCTCGCGGGCGCCCTCGCCCACGGTCAGCTGGTCGAGCCCTATTGGGTCGCCCGCGCCGTCGATTCCAAGGGCGTCGTTCACGTGCCCGATCTCGCAACACCGCGACGCGTGCTGACGCCGGAACTCAGCGAAAAACTGCGCGCCATGTTGGTCAAGACGACGACCAATGGAACCGCGCGCCGCGCCTTTCGAACGCGACGCGGCAAGTTGCTCCTCGATCCCGTACGGGTCGCGGGAAAAACAGGCAGCCTGTCGGGGAGAAATCCGACTGGGCGCTACGAATGGTTCACGGGCGTGGCCCCAGCCGACAAGCCACGGGTAGCGGTTGCCGTACTGCTGGTGCAGAACGATCTGTGGTGGGTCAATGCATCACAAGTCGCGGCGGAGGTATTCCGCACGCTCTTTTGCCCCAAGGGGGTTTGCCGAGACGAAGCGGTGAACCGCTGGCTGGAACCTACGATTCCTGCTTCGCCGCCTTCTTCCGCTCGAGACGTCGCCGTCGACGCAGATTCGCGCGGTGACGCTTGATCTTGTTTTTGGTTTTGCTGCGAGCCATGGGGCGAGTGTAGCGGACGAGATCAGTTTTCCTCGCCGAGTCGCGGCAAGATTTCCGTAATCACGGACCCCATTCCGTCTTCCTCGCCCCGGTTCAGGGACTCCACCGAAGGGAGCCGGGAGACGAGCTTCTCGAGCTGTTCCGCCGCATTCGAGGACAGGCCTTCGAACACCAGACCCAGTCCCCGCGGTCCGTCGTCGCGCGCCACGCTGGCGTCCACCACGACCGGGTCACTGTTCGCCTCGCCGTAGATCGCGATCCGCAGCGAGTCTCCCATGGATAGACAGGGGTGGGGTTCGATCCGCATACCGCCGGTGGAGATGTCCCGACCCATCAACGCGCGATTTCCCGCATTGCCCTCGGTCAACACCAATTCCCGGTACACCTGGCGGGAACTCGAGCGGCGCTCGGGAGAATCGTCTTCATTGCCCGATTCGCTGCGGCCTCCGACGTCGAGTTCGGACATGAAGGTGTTGAGCCAGCGCTCGGCCTGCGCGTCGACGTTGTCGAACGCGACGGCGATGGAGATCTCATCCGGCGAGTCCCAGTTTTCCCCCGTCGTGACGCGCACCACGCGACCCTCGATCCGCAAACCGTCTCCCGAGGCCACGCTCTCCGGTAGCTGCAACTCGAGCTTGGTGCCGGGTTTGTGGCGGGTGTCGCCGAGGAGACGGCAGCCCTTGAGGGACAATTCGGCGAGAACCGCGTAAAAAGCTTGATCGTCGAAGCCGTATTCCACGTCGACGCCGACAGGCATGCGATCGTCGCGCCGGCGCTCGGGGCCGCGATAGAGGGCCCGCAACAAGAGTAACCGCAAGGCCGTGGGATGGACGGGCCTACGCACCAGGAAATCGAAGCCTTTGCGACGGAGCTTGCCCCGCAACGTGGGCGAGTCCTCGTCGACCACGACAATTCGCACGAACGGGCGGGGTCGCTGTCGACCGCGGGTCGGCGCCTGGAGCGCGTCCGTGTGCCGCGGTGTGCAGATGAAGAGTTGACGCGGCGCATCGACGGCGCTGTCGATCACCGATCCCCGCAGCCGGCGGTAGTCCGTGCCCAGGTCTTGGAGCAAGTGCTCGATGTCTTCGAGCTCGCCATCATCGAGCAGCAGGATCGAGGTGTTCGCGGACATAATTCCCTTGTTCTTCGGCGTACGAGTCCTCGCCGTCCTTGCGGGTCGGCCGTCCCTCCGAAAGACTGTAATTCCCCGCGGGGAACACGGGCTGTCGTGCTACGCTGAGCCCGTGGCCGAGTCGATTCCGGAACCTTCGCTCTCGCCGAGCCTGCTGGTGGCGATGCCCCAACTCCTCGACCCCAACTTCAAACGCAGCGTGGTCCTACTGGTTCATCACGACGCTGAGGGCTCCTTCGGACTCGTCATCAATCGGGCGTCGGAGATCGTGGCGCCCCAACTCTGCGAGAGTCTCGAACTGGCCTGGCACGGCGACGAAGAGGACGTCGTGATGTGGGGCGGTCCCGTCCAGCCCAATACCGGCTGGGTCTTGTTCGGGGACGGCACCGCCGCCGACGCCGAGGAATCCACGGTCGTGACGAACGGACTGCGTTTTGCGGGCTCCCTCGAGACGCTGCGCTGCATCGCCCAGTCTCCTCCGGAGCGGGTTCGCCTGTTGTTGGGCTACGCGGGCTGGGGCCCGGGGCAGCTCGAAGTCGAGCTCACCCAGGGCGCCTG
Source organism: Deltaproteobacteria bacterium (assembly GCA_029261875.1). GTDB lineage: Bacteria > Myxococcota_A > UBA9160 > UBA9160 > JAJDAL01 > JAJDAL01. The sequence goes on along the minus strand of JAJDAL010000039.1, from coordinate 159,638 downwards.
GGTCACCGTTCCCATCGATCCGAACATGGTGTTCGAAACTCCGCCCGAAGCGCTTTGGGATCGGGTCTTGCGCAGCCTGGGAATCGACCCCGCCACGCTGATCGCAACACCCGGTATCCACTAGACCCAAGCGGCGTTCGGCAGGCGGTGGACCGTCGCTCGTCGCTCGACTATTCCGTTTCGCCTTCGGCCGTCGAACCGCGCGGATAAACGGAACCCTCCGGCGAACCCGCCGGCGGGAATTCGAGTGTCCCGCGCAGGTCGCGAATGGCCTCACCTGGGAAACGCGGCAAGAAGAGTTCGCGGTTGCGCTTCCAGGCTTCGACCTGCTCTTCGGCGGCCCGCGCGCGATCCGCGTCCAGCCCTTCGTCTTTGCCCAGATACATCGTCTGGGAGGGAAACGCGAAGCCCGAGCCACTGGCTTCCACGATGTCCATGATGCGCAGATTGAGATCCTCGGCGACTTCGAGGAACTCGCCGTAGTCTGTCACGCGCGCGTAGCAGAAAATGTCGAGGTCCAACGAGAAGGCGCCGAAACCCACGAAACGAATTCGCGGGCCGTCGGGGTCGATCTTCGGATGCGCGTAGAGCATGCGGCGGATTTCCACCAACACGTAGCGCAATTGATCGGGCGTGGTCTCGTAGCGGAGCCCGAGACGCGGGTGGAACCAGATGCGGTCTCGCTTGGCAAAATTCTCCAACTGAAGCGACGAGAACTCCGCGTTGGGAATCGTCACCACCGTGCGATCGAGGGTTCGCACGCGTGTGGAGCGGAGCCCGACTTCCTCGACGGTGCCGACTTTATCGCCAAAGCGACAGAAGTCGCCGACCCGCACGGGTTGATCGGCCAGCAGCGTCGCGCCCCCAAAAAGGTTTTCGATGGTCTTCTGGGCCGCCAGGGCCACCGCGAGCCCACCGACGCCGAGCCCGGCAATGACCGCCGTCACGTCGACACCGAAGCTGTCGAGGGCGGCGAGAATCGCCAAGGCCGCGACGAACACCTTGATGGTCTTGCGGCCCAGGGGTACGACGCTGGTCGCCGCATACCGGCCGCTGCGCACGAAGCGATTCGAAACGACCTCGGCCAGAACATCGATGAAACGCAAGAGCATCCAGGTGAATGCGACGATCCCGATGGCCTTGCACAGATTGTCCATGACTTGTTGCGCGGGGACCGAAAGCGATAGGGGCCGTGTTCCCACCAAAAACGTACCCACGAACGCGGCCAAACGCGAAGGGCCGATGATGAGGTCGAGCAGGCGGTCGTCGAAGTCGGACCGGGAACGACGCACGAGCGGGCGCGCCACTTGCACGAGCAACCAGACGATCGCCCACGAGAGGAGATAGGCGGAGACGGCGACGAGCATCAGCCCGATCCACTGCCACAGCTCCACTTCCATGATGCGCGACTGGAAGAAGAAACTCGGCAGGTAGTCGGCCAGCGGGCCGGGCCCGAGTTTCCGATACAGAGCGGGAATCTGCTCCACCGTCACCGCCGCCACTTTCCAGATTCGAACGCGATCGTCCTCGCGCGGCACTCGCTGCAATAGAATTTCGACCGTGCCGTCTTCGGTCTCGAAGCTACCGACGCGATCCCAATAGGACTCGCGCACATCCGTGGGATCGCCCTCCGGCTCGTCGGATATGGCTTCGACGTCGACCCAGAGCTTCTGATCGAGAACGAATTTGAGTTTGCGGGCGAGTTCGGGACCGCGGGTTTCCCACTCCTCGCGCGGGATTCGGCGCAGATCGAGGTACTTGGCCGCCTTGGCGTAGTCGCCGTCGCGACACGCCTGCAGATACCCCAAGGTGCTTCCGCGCGGAACACCCCTGCCGAAGGGATCCTTGGGACCCTTTTGGGACGCGGCCTCGAGGCGCTGCGCGCTGGCCTGTTCGGGCGCCGGGGATTGAAGGTCTTCGCCCTGGGCCAACGCGGGGCCTGCGGTCCATACGAACAAGAGCGCGAGTGCGCTCGTTCGGAAGCGAAGCTTCCCTCGCGCTACCCGTCGTGCTTCGAATCCCATGTTTCCTCCTACCCGGTGCAGGGCGACATTACGAAATGCGCCGGTCCGCCGCAGGCGAAGTTTCCGCGCTACGCTGCACGGCGTGGGGACCGCTTTGGGGAACGACTACCGGCTCGTCCAGTGGAATGGACGGGATTCCTACGCCGCAGGCAGCAATTCCCTCGAGTGGACCGTTACGCCGGAGCTCGGTGGGCGAATTACGAGCCTCGTCTTCGACGGCGAAGAAGTTCTGTTTACGATGCCCGAGCTGCGTGCGCGGGAGCTCGACGTCGCCGCGGCCCCGGACGTTCGCGCCCGAAAGCGCGAACTCGATTGGTTGCTGTGGGGCGGGGACAAGACCTGGCTCGCCCCCCAGGAAGGGTGGACCGACGCCCTTCCCTTTCTCGACCTCGACAGCGGTCGCTATTCGCCCCGGGTGGCGGGAAGTGCCATCGAGGTCACCAGCCCGATCTGCCGCGAAACCGGTGTCCAGATCACACGTGCAATTTCGCTCGACGACCGGGGGCGCATTCGGATCGACCAGCAAATGCGCAATGGCTCGGACAACCCCGTGGCCTGGGGGCTATGGGGTGTCACCCAGGTCGAAGGATCGGGCGTTGCGGTGCTTCCGATCCGACCGGATTCGGAGTTCGACGGCGGCATCAAGCCCTACCCCAATGAAGGGCGCTCGCCGGAAATCATGGATCGCTACATCCGCCGCGCCCGAGATGTCGCGTTCATCCAATGTCGCCAGGCCGAGCAATTCAAATACGGAAGCGACAGCCGCGAAGGGTGGATCTTGGGCCTGCTCGATCGGCGGCCCGACCAATGGCTCGCCTTCCTCAAAACCTTTCCCACGGAAAACAGCAGCCCCTATCCCCACACTTCCACCATCGAAGTTTTCGATTCTCCGAGCTATCCGTATTTCGAACTGGAAACCCACAGTCCACTCCGACGACTGGCACCCGGCGAAACGGGCAGCCACGGAGAAGCTTGGACCCTCGGTTGGATTGCCAAATCCGCCGACGCAGGCGCGATCCGCGAATGGGTCGCCGAGCACCATAGTCAGCAAGGAGAGTTCTCGTGAATCGAACCCCCTGGATCATCGGCGCGGCACTGTGTGCCGCGGTCTTCACCACGCCCGCGGCAGCAGACGAGATGGCCCCGAACGCGGGCGCACTCATGAAGCGTGCCCAAGGCGTTTTCGCGCCACTCCCCAAAGAAGTGGCCAACCCCGAGAACCCCATCACCGACTCCAAGGTCACCCTGGGTCGCAACCTCTACTACGACCCGCGGTTGTCCAAGAATCGCGACGTTTCGTGCAACTCCTGCCACGCCCTCGACAAATTCGGCGTCGATGGCGAAGCGACTTCCCCCGGGCATCGCGGTCAACGCGGCGAACGAAACTCACCCACGGTCTACAACGCCGCCCTGCACGTGGCGCAGTTTTGGGACGGTCGCGCCGCGGACGTCGAAGCCCAGGCCAAGGGCCCCGTCTTGAACCCGATCGAGATGGCGATGGCGAGCGAGGAACAAGTGGTGGCCGTGCTGAAGTCGATTCCCGGCTACGGACGCCTGTTCTCCCAAGCGTTTCCCGATGCCAAAGACCCCATCACCTACGACAATATGGCGCGCGCGATCGGGGCCTTCGAGCGCCGGCTGCTGACGCCTTCGCGTTTCGACGCATTCCTGGGTGGCGACGCTTCCGCCCTCGAAACGGCGGAGCTCGAAGGACTGGAGGCCTTTCTCGGAGTGGGTTGCACCGCGTGCCACTCGGGTGTTGGGATCGGCGGCGGCTCCTATCAGAAACTCGGCCTGATCAAACCCTTTGCCACGAAAGATGTCGGGCGGGCCACGGTGACGGGCAACGACCTCGAGCGTTTCTTCTTCAAGGTTCCGAGCTTGCGAAACATCGCCGAGACCGGACCGTATTTTCACGATGGTTCCGTGGGCTCCCTCGACGAAGCCGTGCGCTTGATGGGGCGCCACCAGCTTGGTGTCGAGTTGAGCGATGCACAGGTTGGAAAACTCATCGCGTTTCTCGGCAGTTTGACGGGCGTGGTGGATGTCGAGTACACGGCGAAACCCGTGCTACCGGCGAGTGGCCCTTCGACGCCGGCGGCCGACCCCAGCTAGACCTTGATGTCGAGCAAAGCTCCCGTGAGACCCATGGCGGTCTTCACGACACGGGCGGAACTCTTGGCCTGAACTTTGGCCAGAGTCTGCTCGACGAATTCGCTGGCGAAGTCCACTTCGCGGGGCTCGGGGTCCACCACCGTGCTGGCGCGCGTCCCGCCGCCCTGGACTTCGGATTGGCGGGTGCGGTGATTGCGAAAATCGTTCGTGACCGAGTTGGCGACGTTGTGGGCGGAGTTGCCGACCCGGGTATGGGCGGCGTGGATCCCCGATAGTCCGATCGATACGGCGTCGATCGCCATGTTGCACTCCTTCCGAGCTTTCCCGGGTGCTCTTGGGCGTTTCGACGCGTTGAACGTAGGCCTTTAGACCCATATTCAAAATGGTTCGGAATCGGGGGTTCAGTTGCCGGCGAGGCGCAGCCCGATCGTCAGGGGACGGTCGTCGATCGCAAGCTCCCGGACCTCGGCCCCATCCACCGGTGCACTCTCGAGCGCCAACGCCAAGGCCAGGGTTTCGCGTTTCAGTTCTTCCGCACGCGGGCGAACCGCCTCGAGGAGTTCCGTGTCGCCCGCGAGGGTGAGTTCGATGCGTCCCGTGTATTCGAGATCCAGCTCTTTGCGCAGGGTCTGAATCCGGTTGAGTACCTCGCGGAATTGCCCTTCGGCGATCAGTTCTGGAGTCAATGTCGTGCGCAGGATCACGACTCCCGCGCCACAACTCGCCGCCGCAAAACCCTCCCGCGCCTCGAGATCCACCGCCAATTCCTCGCGGGTGAGATCGATGGATTCGCCCGCGATCTCCAGCGCCACGCGCCCTTCCGCATCCAATTCCCGCAGCAGCGAGGCTCCGTCCGCTTGCGCGAGTGCCGCCTTCAAGGCCGGCATGCGCTTTCCCACCTTGGGCCCCAGGGCGCGAAAGTTCGGTTTGATGCGGTAGGTGACGTATTCGTCGGCTTTGGGGACGAAGTGCACCTCGGCGACGTTGAGTTCCTCGCGCATCAAGTCGAGATAGGGTGCCAGGGCATCGCCGCTCGCCCCCACACCTAACACGATTTCCGCCGCCTCGAGGGGCTGACGCACCCGCAGTTTTTCCGCGGTTCGCACCTGCAGCCCGGCGGAGACCAATTCGCGCAGGGCGCCCATCGCGCGCGAGAGCGGCTCGTCCAGCGCCGTTTCGTCGGGCCCGGGGTAATCGCAGAAATGCACGCTCTCTTCATCGGATTCCGGGAACGGACCGCGGGCCAGGTTCTGCCAGATGTCCTCCGCCGCGTAGGGGAGAAATGGGGCGACGAGCTTCGCCGACGCAATCAGGCATTCGTAGAGCGTCCAATGCGCGTCGAGCTTGTCCGCCTCGAGGCCCGGAGCCCAGAAGCGATCGCGACTGCGTCGCACGTACCAATTGGAAAGTGCGTCGACGAATTCCGACAGCACGCCGGTCGCCTCGTATACGCGGTAGGCGTCCATGTGCTCGATCACGCGTCGGTTGGCGAGCGCGAGTTCCGACAGGATCCAGCGATCGAGCAGGGAGCGCTCCGCCGGAGCGCGCTTTCCCGCGACACAGGGCGCCGCCGCGGGATCGAAGTCATCGATGTTGGCGTAGATGGTGAAGAACGCGTAGACGTTGCGAAGTTTGAGGGGCAGTTCGCGCTGGAGCGCGCGCACCCCCGACAGCGAATGGCGTGTCGCATTCCAGGGCGGATTCGAGGCGAAGAAGAACCAGCGAAAGGCGTCGGCTCCCGGCGCCGCGACACTGGGATCTTCGATCCAGACTTTCTGTTCCGGCGGCAGCCCGGGGACTTCCGTGGGTAGCGTGCCTTCGCCCCGGGGCGCGGCTTCGAGACCCAACGCGCGTTGATCCGCGAGCGTCAAGCGCGCTACCCGACGCGGCAGCGCAACCGGGCGCAGGGTCCGATCCAGGGCCTCACCTTCGGCGCCATCCCGGTAGACCCGCACGCGGGTTCCATCCCCCCGCAAGTCCATCCCGTCGTAATCCTCGCGGGCGATCTCGATTTCCCCCGCCGCCACCGCATCGCTCGGGATTGCGGCGAATTCGAGTCGAACGCGGTCGAGAATGATTTCCGGCGGGGTGTAGTTGCCCTTCGATTTGGATTCCTTCTTCCCCGCGCGATCCGAGACGTGCCCGAGCACGATGCAGGTGCGGTAGGGATGGGGCTTCTCGGCGTCGGGGAAGAGCAGTGTCGAGATCCACAACAGGGAATTGAACCAACCGCGCGTCTGGTCGATCGCCTCGCTGATGAAATCCGCCGGGAACGCCGCCTCGAAGGCTTCGCGGTTGCGATGGGGATAGCCCCATTGGGCGAAGGGCATGGAGCCGGAGTCGAACCACGCGTCGATGACTTCCGGCACGCGGCGATAGACGCCGGGCTCGCCTTCGCGCGTCCAGGTCACGTCATCGATCCACGGCTTGTGGACGCGCAGGTGGGGGGAGAGGGTGGGATCCTCCGCAAGCGCCGCATCGAAACTCGCAAAGGCATGGGGATTGCGTTCGAGGATCTCCGCGACCGAGGCCGGCGCAGCCATCGCTCCGGTTTCGTCGTTGATCCAGATGTTCAGGGGCGTTCCCCAGAAGCGTTCCCGGGAAAGCGCCCAATCGACGTTGTTGCGCAGGAAGTCCCCGAAACGACCGTCGCGAATGTGCTCCGGAAGCCACTGAATGGCCGCGTTCGCCTCCAGGGCTTCCTGGACCCGTTCGGTGGTGCGCACATACCAGGCGGGCCGCGCGTACTGAATCAGCGGGTCGTCGTCGGCGCGCCAGCAGAAGGGGTATTCGTGTCGGACTTGTTCGACGTGCAACGCGAGAGCGCGCTCTTTGAGGTCTCGCGTGAGATCGCGATCGGCTTCCTTGACCCAGCGACCGGCGAAACGCGCATCGGCCAGCTCCGGATCGAAGCTCCCGTCCGGGCGTACGGCACACAGCAGGGGCAAGCTCGGGTCGCTTTTCTGCTCCCGGCGCAACAAGTCGAAATCGACTTCCCCGAACGCCGGTGCGATGTGGACGACACCGGTCCCGGCGTCGAGTTCCACGAAATCGGCGCCCACGACCCGCCACAGCTTCGCATCGCCCACACGATCCCGGTACCAGTCGAACGGGGGCTCGTAGCGTTCTCCAATCAGGGTTTCCCCGGAGAAGACTTCCTCCACGGGAAGTTCGCGGCCCAATTTCTCCGCCAGCGTCCCCACGAGTTGCGCTGCCACGATGAGTTGATCATCGCCGTCGCGCACGCGCGCGTATTCCACCCCGGGCTTCACCGCCGCAAAGGTGTTCGAGGGCAGGGTCCAGGGCGTCGTGGTCCATACCACGAGGGAGACCCCGGGCCGATCGCGCAGCGGAAAGCGCACATAGAGCGAGGGATCGTCGACGGTCTTGTAGCCCTGTCCGACTTCCGCCGCCGACAGCGCCGTCCCCCCCTGAGCCCACCACCAGACGACTTTGTGCCCCTGGTAGAGCAGGCCCTTTTCGAAGAGTTGGGAGAGCGCCCACCAGACCGATTCGACGTAACTTTCGTGATAGGTCACATAGGGCTGATCGAGGTCGACCCAGAACGCCAATTTCTCGGTGAATTGACGCCATTCTTCGGTGTACCGAAATACCGAATCGAGGCAGCGGCGCACGAAGGGTTCGACCCCGTATTCGCGAATTGCGTCCTTGCCCGAGATGCGCAGTTCTTTCTCGACTTCGATCTCGACCGGCAAGCCATGGGTGTCCCAGCCTGCGATGCGGGGCACCGAGTAACCCCGCATGCCGCGATAGCGGGGAAACACGTCCTTCATCACCCGGGTCAGAGCGTGGCCGTTGTGGGGCAATCCGTTGGCGGTGGGAGGCCCTTCGTAGAAGACGAAGCGGGGGCCATCGGCGCGGCGCTCGAGGCTGCGCTGAAAGACGTTCCGCTCGCTCCAAAAGCGACGGATCTCCGCCTCGCGCGCGGGGAACTCAATGATGGCATCTACCTTGCCGAATCGAGTCTGGGCCATGGGGCGCATAAGCTACCATGGCTCGCGCGAAGCGCAGGAGGTGTCCCATGAGCGAGTACCTGAATGCCGGCATGCGGCTCTATCTGGACCGCCTCATCAACTGGGAAGAGTGGCTGTCGCTGCGGGACGGCCACGTGGACGACTTGGAAGCGGAAGTCGGCTCCTACCGCACCATCCTCGAGACCACGGCGGCGCTGGCACAGAGCTTCGAAGCGGCGGGACGGCAACAGTGGGCCGTGGAAGCCACGCTCACCCCCGATGGCGGCGCCGAGCCGCCTCCTCACATTCGCGAAGCCTACGCGAAGCTGGCCGAGAACGGGCTCGTCAGCCTCACGGTCCCCACGGAATACGACGGCGCCGCCGCGCCGATGCTCATCAACGCCATCTATATGGAGATGATTTCCCGGGCCGATACCAGCCTGATGACCGTCGTCGGACTCCAAACCGGCGCGGCGGGCGACATCGAGCGCTACGGGAGCGAGGAGATCAAGCGCGCCTATCTGCCTCGCTTCGCCTCCGGGGAAGTCCAGGGCTGCATGGATCTCACCGAGCCCCAGGCGGGAAGCGACCTCGGACAAATCCAGACCCGCGCCACGGAGCTCCCCGACGGGCAGCTTCAAGTCGACGGGCAGAAGATCTTCATCACCAACGGGGGTGCCGAAGTCCACCTGGTGCTGGCGCGCGACGCCGAGAATTTCGACGAATCCAAGGGGACGACCAACGGTTTGTCCCTGATCCTGGTGCCGCGACATCTCCCGGACGGAAGCGCGAACGGAGTGCGCGTGGCCCGGCTCGAAAGAAAACTGGGGATCCATGGCTCGCCGACCTGTGAAGTGGTGTTCGAAGGCGCCGTGGGAACGCGCCTCGGCGAAAAGGGCCAGGGCTTCCGCGCCATGTTGGATCTGATGAATGCCGCGCGGTTGGGTGTGGCGGGACAAGCGTTGGGCCTGTCCGAGGCGGCCTTCCACGACGCGTACGAATACGCCCAACAGCGCGAGCAATTCGGTAAGCCCATCGCTCAACAACCGCTCGTCATGAGCATGCTGGCGAAGATGGGGGGCAACATCGAAGCGGTCCGCGCCCTGTTGTATCGCACCATCGAGCTCAGCGATCTCAACACCGCCCGGGAACGGGCCTTGGCCCGCAGTACCCACGAAGCGGAACGCGAAGAGCTGCAAGCCGCCATCGAGCGCGAGAACACCCGCATCCGGCTCTTGACGCCGCTCTGCAAGTATTTCTCTACGGAGGTTTCCAACGACCTGACTCGCGACGCCATGCAGATATTCGGTGGCGTCGGGTACACGATGGACTCCGACGTCGCGAAGCTTCACGCCGACAGTTTGATCATGACGGTGTACGAGGGGACGAGCGAGATCCAGGCTTCCTTCGCCCTGCGGGAGATGGGGAAAGGCGCCCTGGGCGTGGTCTTCGGAGAAGCCCGCAGCGAGTTGACTTCCCTCGCAGGCGACGCGGATCGCTGGCCGATCGCCCAACTCGTGCTCGCCTCCATCGAGCGCGTGGAGAAATCGGTAAAAATCCTGTTCGAAGACATCGAATACGCGTTGCTCCGGTCCAAGTTCATGGCGGAAATGGTGATCGACATTCTGGCTGGGACCGAATTGCTACGCCAAGCGGGCGTGGATCCCGCGCGACTCCCCATCGCCGAGTCCTACATCCGACGCCGGATGCTGGTAGGGGAGAGCCTGGCGCGGCGCATCGAAGAAAACCACGAAGGTCGTCTCGAGCGCGATGCCCGCGTGATCGAACTCGCGAACGGGTAGCGAACGCAACGGCATCGCACGCTCGAATCGAGTGACTTTTCCCTCGGAGAGAAACCTGAGTTGATTTCTCTTCATGGGTTCTTCGTCGGTATTTCCCTCGCAACTCCAACGCACCGACACTTCTAAACTTTAAGCCCCACCGGCCGTTAACAAAGACGTAGCGGAGCTACCGGATTGCGTCGGAGATGACGTGCGGTGCTTCGCGGTAACGAAACGTCGGAGGGACTTTGCTCAACTTCTGGTTCCAGAAGCAAAAGGGTCCGAGTCACCCGGGCTTGGTCGCCATTGGTTTGGCGCCCGACGGGTTCACCTTTGTGCACGCCATCAACGACGCCGGCGAGAAGCCGCGCGTGATGGTGTGTGAACATCGCCCGGTCGAAGACCCGAACCCGATCAACCTTCGGGAAGCGATTGCGTCCGCGGTCAAGGACCACGGACTCGAAGGCGCGTACTGCTCGGTACTGATGCGACCGGACCAGTTCAGCCTGCGCATGGTGGATGCGCCGCAGGTTCCCGATGAAGAACTCAAGTCTGCCACCATCTGGCTCATCAAAGATCTGATCGACTTCAAGATCGAAGAAGCCGTCAGCGACGCGTTCCTGGTTCCCAACAAGGAACAGGGCAGCCCGCCCGCCAAAGCCTACGTGGCGGTCGCGCGCCAGAACGCGGTCATGGAAATCATCAGCCTGATCGACGGCACGGGCTTGACGCTTCACGCGATCGACATTCCCGAAATGGGTTTGCGCAACCTGGTCACGATTCTCCCGGAGAACACGCGCGGCACCGCACTCCTTCAGCTGCGTCCCAAGGGCGGCATGCTGACCGTGAGTCAAGAAGGCCACCTGTATCTCACGCGCCCGGTGGCGACGAATCTCGAGCAGCTCCAAGACGCCTGCTCGGAGCAATCGAACGAAGAGGGACACAACCTCTACACGGACGGGGAACGCACCCTCGACGGTTTGCTGCTCGAAGTGCAACGTTCGCTCGACTACTACGAGAGCGGCTTCGGTCCGAGTCCTCCGTCGAACCTGTTGCTCGCGCCGACCGCCATCGAAGTTCCGCCGCTCGAGACCTATTTGTCCCAGAACCTGGCGGTCAACGTCCGAAGCCTGGACTTGAACGAAGCGCTCGAGTGCGAAAAGCCGATTCCGCTGCCGCTTCAAGCGCGAGCCCTTTCCGTGCTGGGCGCCGCCCTGCGCAGCGACGAAGTCCCGCAGCAGGTCGACCTCTACGACGAACGCTTCAAGGCCCCGGATCTGGTGCTTCCGGCGGTCGACGTGTTCAAGATGTGCGGGCTCTTTCTCGCCGTGCTCCTCCTGTTCACCACCGTCCGCGGTTGCAGCATCAGCAGCCTCAAAGGCGACGTTGCGGAGTTGCAGGCGTCTCAGAAAGCCTTGGAGGCCGAGAACGCCGCCTACGAGCAGGAATTCCCCCCGGCCGTGGCAGACACCGTCTTGGATGCACAGGTCCAGGGCCTCGAACGCGAACAAACTTGGAAGAAGCGCCTGGTTGCGGAGTTGACGAATCAGGATCCCGCCAACTCGATCAAGTTCTCCTCCTACCTGGAGGGCTTGGCGAGTCAACCGGTCAAGGGATTGTGGTTGCGCGAGATCCACGTGCGTAAGGGCGGCCTCGATCTTGCCGGCAGTACCGTACGTCCCGAACTCGTCCCCCGCTTCATGAAGCAGCTGGGCCGCGAGAAGGCCTTCGAGGGTCGCGAATTCAAGACCTTCAAGATGGACTCGAAGACCGAGGGATCCGGCCACATCGACTTCGAGCTCAAGACCGAAGCGGCGGGTGGAACGCCCAAGGGTGGAACGTCCAAGGGTGGGAAGTCCAGATGAAACAGAAGTTCGAAGAGATCTGCTTCAAGCTCGACCTCCTGACGGTTCGCGAGCGCGTCATCCTGCTCCTGCTCGGGATCGTGGGCCTCAGCATGGCGTGGCTGCCCGGAGTCTGGGATCCCATGGGGGCGGAGCAGATCGCCCTCGAGAAGAAGATCACGGGCCTGGAGGGTTCTCTCGTTACGCTGGGAGCCGAGAAGCGCCTCATCAAAGCCCGCCACGAACAAGACCCGGATGCGGACAATCGAAACGCCAAGGAGCGGTTGACTGCCGACATCGATCGTCTGGACCAGGAGATCGAAAAGCGAACCGGGAACCTGATTCCGCCCGAGAAGATGGTGTCGGTCCTCGAGGAGTGGCTCGGCGGACGAACGGATCTCGAGCTCACGCGGATGGAGATCCTCCCCGCGGAAGCAATCTCGAAGGGTGAGAACGGCCCGGCCCGCGGCAAGCAGTTGTACAAGCACGGAATCACCATGGAGCTGCGCGGTACCTATCTCAGCACCCTCAAGCACTTGCGGTCCCTCGAATCACTCAAGTGGCACTTCGTCTGGGACAACCTCTCCTACGAGGTGGTGGGCTGGCCCGAGGCCAACATCACGCTCGAGGTTCACACCATCAGCACGGAGGACAAGTGGGTTGAGCTTTAAACGCCTGACACTTGGTATTGGCTTCGCGCTGGCCGTGTTCGCCGAACCCCTCCTGGCGGCAGACCTGATCGATCCGACCCAGCCGCCGGACCTCGATGCACCTGTCGACGTGCAGGTCGAGTCCACGGATTTCAAACTCAGCGCGATTTTTCGCGTGGGAACGCGGTCCGTTGCCGTGATCAACGGAGAACACGTGGCCGTCGGCGACGCGATCGGTGATTCCACGGTCAAAGAAATTTCAGCATCAACTGTTCGAGTCAGCGGGCCGGATGGTTCGCGGACACTGCGACTGCGCAAGTCGATCATCAAACGACCGTCGAGCGTACGAAGTGGGGAGAATGAGAGCCATGAGAATCCTAGCTAAAAGCATTCATCTGGGATCAGCCCTGCTGTTCGCGTTTCTTCTGGGCGGTTGTAAATCCATGCCGATGCCTCCGGCGACGAAGCCGGGATCGGTCGTCCCGCCGGCGGTGCATCGAACCGACACGGCGCGGTCCGCTCCGACGGTGCCCGCCAATGTTCAGCGGGCCCTCATGCCGGCCCTCCCCCGTGAAATTCCGAAGCCCAGCAGCGAGGAAGAACAACGCTTCGACATCGCGATCGCGGAGCCCATCGAGATTCGCGAGTTCCTGATGAGCCTCGTCGAAGACACGCCCTACAACATGCTGGTCCACCCGGAGGTGACGGGAACCCTGACCCTGACCCTGAAGGATGTCACGATCCGGGACGTGCTCGCGGCCGTGCGCTCCGTATACGGCTTCGAATACACGGATTCCGGCCAGGGATTCACGGTTTACCCGGTCCAGATGCAGACCCAGATCTTCAACGTCGATTACGTCAACGTTCAACGCTCGGGGACTTCTCTCATTCGAGTGAGCGCGGGCCAGGTGACGAGTTCGGGCAGCGACGGCAGCAGCAGTGAAACCGTGGGCAGTTCGATCACCACGGCGACGAGTTCTCAGTTCTGGACGAACCTGGCGCGAAAAATCGAGATGATCATTGGTATCGAAGGCGGCCGGTCCGTCACGGCGGACCCCGAAGCCAGTGTCTTGATCGTTCGGGCCCAGCCCGCGGAACTGCGAAAGGTCGAGGAGTTTCTCGATCGCGCCCACGCCAACATGCACCGCCAGGTGATCCTGGAAGCCAAGGTCTTGGAAGTCGAGCTCAACGACGACTTCCAGGCGGGCGTGGACTGGGACGTTTTCCTGGGTGGCAGCCGAACCGTAGGCGAGAACGGAGGCGGCTTTCTCTCGAGCGTCCTGTCGACCGCCCTTCCCGGCGACATTGCGACGATACCCGGTGCCGGGTTGTTCTTCTTCGAAACCGATGCGATCTCGAATTCATTTGCCGCCACCATCGATTTTCTCGAGTCCCAGGGCGACGTCGAAATTCTTTCAAGTCCGCGCGTGGCTACCGTGAGCAATCAAAAGGCCGTCATCAAGGTGGGGACCGACGAGTTCTTCGTCACTGGGCTTTCGAACACCAACGTGACCGGTACCAACACGACGAACTCTTCATCGGTCGAGCTCGAACCCTTTTTCTCCGGCATCTCCCTGGACGTCACGCCGCAGATCGCGGAGGACGGTCAAATCGTGCTCCACATTCATCCCTCGGTGAGCGTCGTGTCCGAGATCATCAAGAACCTGCCGATCGGCGATGACAACAGCAGCGAGGCGTTCCCGCTGGCAAAGAGCACGATCCGCGAGTCCGACAGCATCGTCCGGGCCCGCAGCGGAGACATGGTGGTCATCGGTGGGCTCATGGACACCGTCACACGGGAAGAGCACGCCGGAATTCCGATCCTTTCGGACATTCCGTATATCGGCGCCGCCTTCCGCCATACGCGCAAGAAGGCGCGCAAGACGGAACTCGTCATTCTCCTGCGGCCCCACATCGTGGACGACACGATGACGACGCAGAAACTCGCCCCGCGCCTGAGCGATCGATTGGCCGCGCTCGAAACCTACGTACCCGGAGAAAGCTCCGGAACGGTTCAGGGAGCGGTTCAAACCACGCCCTAGGGCGGTGGCTCGGAGGAGGGCCATGTACACCAAACACTTCGGTCTGCGCGAGCTTCCGTTCACGCTGACGCCCAATACCGAGTTCTTCTTCAACCTGCGTTACCACCAGGAGGCGTTGAACGTTCTGCTCGTCGCGCTTCGCGGCGGCGAGGGCTTCATCAAGATCGTCGGTGAGGTGGGGACCGGTAAGACGCTGCTGTGCCGAAAGACCTTGAATCTACTCGGCGAAGACTTCGTCACCGCCTACGTGCCCAACCCCTGCCTGACTCCAATCGGACTGCAGTTGGCGGTCGCCGAGGAGCTGCGCGTCGATTTCAATCAACACATGCGCCCCAAGAAGATCGTGGGTCGCGTGCGATCGGCCCTGGCCAAGGGGCTGGGCGTGGTCTCCGAAGACACCGTGGACCCCCACCGTCTGCTGAAGGCGATCGCACAGCGTTTGATCGAACTGCACCAGCAGGGCAAGAAGGTCGTCCTGCTCGACGACGAGGCCCAGGCGCTGCCCGAAGAAAGCCTCGAAGCCGTGCGCCTGCTGACGAACCTCGAGACCGAACGCTCCAAGCTTCTTCAAGTCGTCCTGTTCGGCCAACCCGAACTCGACCAGCGCATCAGCCAACCGTCGCTTCGGCAACTCAAGCAGCGCATCAGCTTCTCCTACCGCCTGCGTCCCATGAGTCGCGCCAATCTCGAAGGCTACATCACCCATCGCCTGCGGGTGGCGGGCTACAACGGCCCCCCGCCCTTTACGCCGTCGGCCATCAGCGCACTCCATCGGGCGAGCGGCGGCGTTCCGCGCCTGGTCAACATACTGACCCACAAATCATTGATGGCCGCCTTCGGCCGCGGTGAAAGTCAAATTCGCCGACGCCACGTGCGGTCCGCGTCGAGCGATACCGAAGGTGCGCGACGCTGGCGGCTTCTCAGTTGGCCCTCCCGATTTACTCACGGTGCCCTGTAACCGTGAATTGTGTGGAATGGATTATGTGCGCCCGGGGCTTTGACATTGTGATCTCAGCCCCCGCAAAAGCGAGGCTGGCAAAATGAGTCTGGTCAACGACATGCTGAAAGACCTGAACGAGCGCAACTCCGGCGAAGGGGATACGCCCGAATCGGAATCGTTCGACGGGCTTCGCGCACCGATCCATGTGGAGGAGCGCCGGCGTCCGTTCGTACCGGTCGTTGCCATGCTCGGACTGGCAGGGGTTTTCCTGTTCGCCTGGGTGTCACGCAATACCGCCGAGATCGAGGCCCCGGGCGAGTTGGCCGGAGTTCCCGCCGAGGCCGTGGGAGACGCGCCCAATCTGGACGTGGCTTCGGGATTGACTCCCGATGGTGATCCTTCTCTCGTTGCTGCGGCAGCGGTGTCCAGCGACGGGTCCCACGCTCAAGCCGTGTATCCGAAGGCCGGCCTCGAAGAAGAGCCCCAATCCGTGCTTCAGTACATCGAAGTCTGGCGCGAGGATGGAGTCACTCGGCTTCGTTTCGCAACCGATGGCGCACCCGACTACGACTTCCAGCTCGACCCGGAAACCCACGTGCTGCGCCTCAGCTTCGAGAACACGCGATACGCGACGCGATTCCCGGGTGTCGACTTTCGCAATACCCGTATCGAGAGCATGACCCCCGTTCCGACCGAAGACGGATCCCTCGCGATCGACTTCCAGCTCACGGAGAACAGCGAGATCGATATGGACACCGTGACCGGGCAGGACGGAGATTCGATCGTCCTCCTGCTCAGCGGTGAGGGCCAAGCCCTGGCAGCAGCCGCACCGCAAGACGACACGGCCGTCGATCTCTCGGGCGCCGACGCGGTGCCGAGCGAATTCGAAGACGTGCCGGTCGTCGCCGTGCGACCCCGGCCGCCCACCAAGCGACGGCTGGCGGACACCGCCTATCGCGAGGGTCTCGAACTCGCCGAGGACGGCGATTTGGCCAGCGCGATGGACAAGTTCGCGGAGGCACTCAGCCACCTCCCCCTCCACGCCAACGCCCGACGCACCCTGGCGGTGGCTCTGGCGCGGCAGGGACGGCTCGAGGAAGCCAATCTGACCCTCGCCGAGGGCTTGCGGCAAGACCGCTCCCAATCGGGGTTGGCGAAGCTCCAGGCCCGGGTACTGGTCGAACGCGGCGCCCCCGCGGAGGCCTTGAGCGTGCTCGAGGCATCGGCCCCGATGGTCTCCGAGGATCCCGAGTATCACGCCTTCATCGCAGCGTTGCGCGAACTCCAGGGGCAACACGCCGAAGCGGCCCGGATCTACGGAAAGGTGCTCAAGCTCGAGCCACTTCGGTCGAACTGGTGGATCGGGCTCGGAATCTCTTTGGAAGCGGACGGCCAATCGGCCCGTGCGCTGCCGGTGTATGAAACCGCGCGCCGGATCGGGGGACTCGACCCCGACAGTCGGAACTACATAGAAACCCGGATTGCGGTTCTGAGCCAACCGCAATAGTCGGTCTTCTCGGGCACTGCCAATACGGCAGGCAGAACGCGGAATGAGCAGCACGAAACTCGGCAAAAAATTTCGCATCGGCGAGCTACTGGTCCAGAACAAGATCCTCTCCGAGGATCAGGTTACGGCCGGGCTCGCAGAGCAGAAGAAGACCGGGCGCAAGCTCGGCCGGACGCTCGTGGATCTGGGCTTCATCGACGAAGAAGTCCTGCTCAAGTTCCTGTCTCAGCAGCTGGACCTGCCACGGGTCGACCTGTCGCGGGTCGAGCTCAAACCCGACATCATGCGGCAACTTCCCGAGACCCACGCACGCCGCTTCCGGGCGCTGATCCTCGAGGACAACAACGTCGATTTCGCGGTCGCCATGGCGGACCCCACGGACATCGCGGCCGTCGATGAACTGGAGCGCATCCTCAACCGGCCGGTCAAGATCCACGTCTGCCGGGAAACGGAGCTGCTTCGCACCATTGATCTGTGTTACCGGCGTACGGACCAGATCGAATCCCTGGCGGAGGATCTTCGCGAAGAACTGAGCGACAACGAGTTCAACCTCTCGTCCCTGGCCGACTTCGACGAGACGTCCGACGCTCCGGTAGCGAAGCTCGTCCAGAACATCTTCGAGGATGCAATCCAGGTCGGCGCATCCGACATCCACATCGAGCCCGACGAGACCGTGCTGCGGATTCGCCAGCGCGTCGATGGCGTGCTCCAAGAACACATCATGAAAGAGACCAAGATCGCGGCTGCACTGGTCTCCCGCCTCAAGCTGATCTCCGGCCTCAACATCTCCGAGCGGCGACTTCCCCAGGACGGTCGCTTCCAGATCAAGATCAAGGACAAAACCGTCGACGTTCGCGTGTCTTCGCTGCCGATCGTACACGGTGAGTCCGTCGTGATGCGGATCCTCGATCAGACGGCCGGACAGCTCAACCTCGAAGAGCTCGGAATGCCCGAGAAGTTCTTGAGTCGCTTCCGCGCCATGATCACGAAACCCCACGGTCTGATCCTCGTAACGGGTCCCACCGGTAGCGGGAAGACGACGACCCTCTACGCCGCCCTGAGCGAACTCAACCGGGCAGAGAAGAAGATCATCACCGTCGAAGATCCAGTGGAGTATCGCCTGCCGCGGATCAATCAAGTTCAAGTGAACCCGGTGATTGGCCTGACCTTCGCGTCGGTTTTGCGTTCCGCCCTGCGCCAGGATCCCGACGTGTGTCTCGTGGGTGAGATGCGCGACCAGGAAACCGCCCAGATCGGCCTGCGCGCAGCACTGACGGGCCACCTCGTGCTTTCGACGCTCCACACGAACGACGCCCCGAGTTCCGCCATGCGCTTGGTCGACATGGGGATCGAGGGTTACCTCGCGGCGTCCACGCTGCGCGGGATCATTGCCCAACGTCTGGTGCGCGCCATTTGCGGCACCTGCAAAGAGCCCTACACCCCGACTCCGCAAGAAAAAGCCTGGTTGCGCGCGTACGGCGGTGTTCAAGCGAGCGAGCGCCAATATTCGCAAGGTGCCGGTTGCACCTACTGCAACGACACCGGCTTCACGGGTCGGGTGGGGGTCTACGAGCTACTCGAGCTCGATACCGCCATGGGCGATGCCTTGCGGCGCGAAGACAGCGCTGCGTACATGAAAGCCGCTCGCGAAAACCCGACCTACCAACCGTTGGCGATCTGTGCGCTGGAATACGCCGAACAAGGGGTCACCACCCTGGGCGAAGTCTTCCGCCTCGCCGGTGAGCTCGACGAAGGCAATTTCGAAGCCGAAACCGACGAGGCGGAAGAAGACCTCCTCGAATCCGAATCCACCCTCTGAGGTAGACGATGGCGGTGTTTCAATACAGCGGAAGGAGTCGCCAGGGCCAGGCCGTAACGGGCAAGCTCGAGGCCTCCAATCAGCAGGCCGCTGCAGCCCAACTGGTTCAGAACGGCATTACGCCGATCCGACTGGCTCAAACCTCGGAAGGAGACGCCAGCGGGGGAAACGACGTCCTTGCGGCCCTCAAACAGGGCATGCTCGAAGGCGGCGTCAAGATCTCCGATCTGATCATGTTTACCCGCCAGATGTATACGCTCACCAAAGCGGGAATTCCGATGATCCGCACGATCAACGGTCTGGCGGACACGGCGAAGAGCCCCGCACTGGGACGCGCGCTCAAAGAGGTTGCACAAGCACTCGAGTCCGGGCAGGGACTCGCGTCGGCGATGCAGATGCACCCGAAGATCTTTTCCAACCTGTACGTCAGCCTGGTACACGTCGGTGAGAATACGGGACGTCTGGAAGAGGCCTTCGAGCGAATCGCAGCCTATCTCGACCTCGAGCAGGAAACACGACGGCGCGTCAAATCGGCGATTCGCTACCCCATGTTCGTCTTTGTCGCGATTGGGGGCGCGATCGCGGTCATCAACATCTTCGTGGTACCCGCCTTCGCGGGCTTCTTCGCCACGTTCGGTGCCGATCTCCCGCTTCCGACTCGGATGTTGATGGCCAGCTCGGCCTTCACCATCGCTTACTGGCCCTTCATTCTGGTCGGGATGGCGGCCATGGTTTTCGGATTCCTCTCCTATATCCGCACTGAGAACGGACGCTACAACTGGCATCGAGCCATGCTCAAATTTCCCCTCGTGGGGAGCATCATCGAGCGAACCGTGCTTTCTCGATTCTCGCGCTCGTTCGCCATGACCATGCGATCCGGGATCTCGGTGAACGCAGCCCTCGCCGTCGTCGCCCGGGTGGTGGACAACGACTACATCTCGAAAAAGGTGCTCTCCATGCGGACGGCCCTCGAGCGCGGCGAAACCCTGACTCGCACCGCCGCTGCCACCGGGATGTTCACACCGCTCGTGCTCCAGATGATCTCGGTCGGCGAGGAGAGTGGCGCCATCGACACGCTGCTCGAAGAAGTGGCGGATTACTACGAACGCGAGGTCGACTATGACCTCAAGACCCTGGCCGAAGCGATAGAGCCAATCCTTATCATCATCATCGGTGGTTTGGTGTTGGTGCTCGCCCTCGCCGTCTATCTCCCCATGTGGGAATTGGCGGGCGCGGTGACGGGCAAGTAGAGGGAACGGGACCTTGCGGAACCACTTGCACACAAACTTCCTATGTCTGAAGGACGCACCGAAAATCCCTGTTCAAGTTCAGGTTTCGTTGGCCGATTGTGATCAGCGTTACGGTTGCTAGGCAGGGCAGTCGGCGGCGGGTTGAAAACGATTTTTCGAGTCTTGAAGGAGACGGATTCCATGCATAAGTCAGCCAGAGGCTTTACTTTGATCGAGCTGGTGGTGGTGATCGCCATCCTCGGCATCCTTGCGGCGGTCGCCCTGCCGCGCTTCGTTGATATTACGGGCCAGGCCCAGGGCGCGGCCTTCGACGGCACCTTGGGTGCATTCCGATCAGCGGTCCAGCTCGCGCACGCGCAGTGGCTGGCCGAAGGCGCCCAAGCGAGCAACCGGGACGTGGACTTCGAAGGTGGCACCACGGTCAAGGTTACGACCAACGGCTGGCCGGACGTCGTCGAATACGGCATGGGCGAAGACCTCTACAATGCCCTACTCAGCAACAGTCTGAATACCGCAGATTGGGGAAATCCCAGCCCTACGAATACGACCCAGTTCGATTTCCGCTACTCCGGAATGGTTTTCACCTACGACGCAGCGAACGGTTCGGTCACTACGCCGTAACAGTTTCCGTTTCGATGAGCTTGAGAACGGAGGGAACGGATCGCCGTTCCCTCCTTTTTCGTGGTGCAACACGATGATTTCAAGCAACACCCAAAAATCCGGCCTGACCCTCGTCGAGTTGATCGTGGGTCTGCTGCTCGCATCCATTCTGGCCGGCGTCGCCGTCCCTCGCTTCTTCTCAACGAGTCAATTCAAAACCCGCCTCTTCTACGACCAGATGCTGAGCAACATCCGCTACGCGCAGAAACTTTCCGTCGCGAGCGGATGTCGGACGAGGTTGAACATCAACGACAACTTCATGAACCCAGGCGACCCCCAGGACACCTATGACATCACCTGGCAAAGTGCACCGTGTACGACTGCGGCGACGAATGCGCTCCCAACCTTGATCGAGGATGGTGGGAACTTCACCGCAATCCAAGCACCGGTTGGCGTCGACATTACGCCTGCGAACATCAATCCCTTCGAATTCCATTCACAGGGTTGGATCATCGATCCGGCAGATCCCCAATTCAATCCTGCAGACGATGACGATGAAGCCATTCGCGATCCGAACACCAAGGGAGAGCGCCTCTCGATTACCATCGGCGGCGGGCCCAATGCGAAGACGTGGCTGATTCGCGTCGAGGGAGACTCAGGCCTTGCCTGGACGCCGTAGACGCTACGGTGGCGCTGAAGCCGGCGTAACGCTGATCGAGATGGTGATTTCGATCGTCGTAATCTCGATTGCCGTAACGGGCACGCTGCTCGCGATGGAAAAGACCATTGGACGCAGCGCCAACCCGATGTTGGTCCATCAGGCCGTAGCGATCGCCGAAGCCTATATGGACGAAATCCTGCTCCACGATTTCCGAGATCCCGATCCGCCAAACGCAATCTGCGGGAACGAAGGCGAGAACAGAGACGTATGGGATGACGTCTGCGACTTCAATCGGATTCAGGACGGCCCCGAAGCTTGGAAAGTTGGTGTCGACACACCTCCGAAGGATCACCTCGGAGCTAATTTTGGCGGCGGCCTGTTGGACGAGTACACAGTGGAAGTAAGAGTCACGGACACCAACGATCTGGGCTTGGCCGATTCCAACGATGAGCTCAAGATTGAAGTCCACGTCCAGCACCGGCTTCCCGAACTTGCGGACATCACACTCATCTCCTACCGCACCTTCTACGCCCAATGACTGTTCGCCAACAAAAACGAGAAAGCGGATTCACTCTCATCGAACTCGTCGTATCGATCGTGATCGCTGGGATCTTGTCCACGTTCCTCGCGAACATCATCGCGACCCCCATGCAGGCCCACAACGCAATGGCGCGCAGAGCCGCCCTGGTGGATGTCACCGAGCA
The DNA here is from genome assembly GCA_029261875.1 of Deltaproteobacteria bacterium. Lineage (GTDB taxonomy): Bacteria > Myxococcota_A > UBA9160 > UBA9160 > JAJDAL01 > JAJDAL01. The sequence goes on along the minus strand of JAJDAL010000039.1, from coordinate 137,727 downwards.
CGCAATGCGCCGAATGGGTCGCGAGATTCGCGCCGCAGTCCCCAATAGTGTGCGCACCGCAACGGACGGGAACCATCGATTCTTGGAGTACATCCACACCGTGGATGCCGGTCTGTACCGAGTCCAAGCCTCGGGCGCCGGCACGGTCTACACGACGGGTGACGGACTCGACGTCGCAACATCGGACACCACCTTCACCTCGATGGGCCCGCTTCGACACCTGTTGTTTCGATATCCAGACGCGCTTGGCGGGAACCCAGATCTGAGAGTCGTGATCTACAATGTCAACAATGAGACCATCTACACGGATTTCAGCAACGACAATGGAAACGGACTCATCAGCCGGCAAGGGCTAGCGCTAACGGACAACTACAATGGCGGCCCCGAACAGCTGATCACCCTCGTCGCCGGCCAGGACTTCGCAACGTCCTCTCCCTACCAACGATTCTTCCTTGTCGACTATCCGGCCACGTTTCATTGTGATCCCGACCCGGGGGCGATGGGGGCTGGAACGGGACTTCTGACGATGTTCTGGAACTACCACAATGAAGTTCTCCCGCATCCGTATGCCCCAGTCTTTGCCGCAGATCCCTTCACGGATACGGGGGGCCCGAACGAAACCCATAAAACGGTCCTGGCCAACAACGTCGTCGGGTGTGAATTTCGCTACGACGACGCGACCAACCAACGCTCCGGTTTGGTAGAGATCGAGTTACAGCTCCAGGACCCCCATACCCTGAATACCGTCACTCTGCTTCACCTGATCCATGTGGAGTCCGCGCCGTGAACCAACGACGTCGAGAACAAGGGGTTGGAATCGTCACTGCCGCCTTCATTCTGTTCGTTCTAACGGCCGCCGGTGCGGCAATGATTCGGCTGAGTTCCACACAGACCATCACTTCCACGCAGGCCCTCCTCGCCGCGCAGGCGATCCAGGTGGCGAGATCGGGAATTCAGCGCGAAATGAACCTCATCATCGAGGGAGGCGGCGCAGCAGAATGCTTCGACAAGCCAGCAGCCAACTTCGCCGGAACGCCTTTTACACTCGACACCGATTGCACAAAGACGGATCACGACGAAGCGGGCGAAGACTTCGACGTCTTCTGGATCGAATCTGAAGCATTCTACAGTCCACCCGGTGCGACCAGCGATCGTATCCGAAGAAAGCTCGAAGCGACGATCACGGACAGGGACTTCCCTTAGTCCGAAACGAGGTCGTGAATCGCGAAGCGTTCGACCTGCGTCACCTCGCTGCGACCCACCAACTGCGCGACCTGTGCACTCGCTTCCAGTGAATTGTTCTTATCCACTCGATTGTGAACCACAAGATCCGGAAGATCTTCCGGCCTCAAAGACGTCCCTAAAGATGTGTTCCAGACTGGAGAGGGATTCACGCGCTGGCTCAAGAAGTACAGTTCAGGGTCGTTTGGAATCACGAGGATTGAGTCACCGGGTCGAGTGCGTCTCTGGATCTCCGAGACGACGGCTCGGAACAGATCGCGGTCTCTCGGGTCGATTCGGAGGCTCGCGCCCTGGAGCCCGGACTCGACGAGCGGTTTTCGGTCGCCTCGGAAGGCTTCCGCGAGGGAACGTCGGTAGGGTTGGCCGGCGTGGAAGAGGAGTGATGTGGCGCAGAGGTATACCGCTGCGATCACCGCGATTGCGACTCCGCGAAAGTCTGGGGATCGGCGGCTGACGAGGCTCGCGAGGCAGATTCCGACGACGAGGTAGAGGTAGTACGGGATCTGATTGAAGAGAGCGACGATCGCGTAGAAGGCGCCGACGATGGGGAGTGCGGGAGCCGTCGCCGATTCGGAACGGTTCGACAAACCGCGCAATGCGAGGCCGGCGGTCGCCAGCGGTAGCAGCGGCAACAGGAACCAATGGATTCCGTTTACACGCACTCGGGCGGACTCGCCCAGAAACGTGCCGATGCCTCCGAAAATGAGATAGTCGGCGTAGTTCCCCCACTCGAGGTACGGGAGGCGTGTCACCGCGAACACGCGGACGAAGCAGCCCTCGAAGAAGTCGCCGAGGGTTCCGTGATAGGTGTGGAAGGCGAGCAGTGGAGCGCTCGCGAGCGCGGCTCCGAGTGCGAGGTGGAGTAGGAAGCGGGGGGACGAGGGGTGTTCCGGGCGTTGCAGGAGGACCCAGACCAGAATGGCGATGGGGCCGATGCCGAACAGGACGAAGCCGACGGGGTTGGTGAAGGTGGCGAGGTAGGCGACGAGTCCCGCGAGCGAAATTCCCGCGAGGGCGCGGGAAAGTCGGGATGGGGTTTCGGCGCACAGAACCGTGACGACCCCCATGGCGAGCAGGACGCCCGTGAGTTGGCGGAACCAGAAGGTGATTCCCACGATGAAGCCCAACAGGAACAAGCGCCAGGCGTGGTCGCGGTCGAGGCGGGAGAGCACCGCGATGGCGGCGACGGCACCGCACAGGGCGTAGAGGTTGGGGGTGGGGCTCGAGATCTGGGGGAAGCCGATGGCGGTGACGCAGAGCGAGGCCAGGATCGCGATCCCGATGCCTCTTGGCGCGCAGGCCCAGAACATCAGCGCCGCTTGGAAGAGGCCCAGGGCGATCAGTGGATAGCGGAGGCTGACGAGATCGCGGCCGAAGAGCTTCAGGGAAGCGGCGTGGATCCAGTGGACGTAGTCGCCGTGAAGGTCGTAGACGTCGCGGTGGAGGATCTCCCCTTGCTGAATGCGGTCGGCGATGTGGGCGTATTGGCCGTCGTCGGCGGGGATCCAGGAGCGGTCGTGGAAGTAGATCAGAATCGGGGCTGCGAGTAGCAACGCGACGACGAGGCCCAGCGCGCGCTGGCGCGCGACGGCCTTTGCGGCGTCGGGCGCGGCCGCAGCGTCCCGGGCGACGGCGGGAGCGGCCACCTAGGCGACCGGCGTTTCCGCTGTGGCGGCGTCGGCGAGACCCAGGCGGGACTGGATCTTGTCCTTGCGGATCTTCCAGATGATTCCGTCGGCGATGTAGTGGTGGAAATTCAGCGTTTGGCTCACGAGAAACACCAGGGGAATCGCGAGCGCGGCTTCGAAGCCGCCGAGCCAATGGATGCCCTGATAGATCGCAAAGGACAACACGAGGCACACGCCGAAGAACGCCGCCACATGCTTGCGCAAACTCAGACTCGACAGAAAGCGATGCTGCGGATCCACCTGCTCCCCGAAGCGCCGGTTCTGGTAGATCCAGACGATCAACAGGTACTGGGCGTTGTGCCAGACATTGATCACCAACCAACCGACGTTGATGTCCTCGATCAGCAGATACCCCACCGAGAAGATCCAGAAGTGGGAAGCCATGTAGAGGACGTGGAGCAGCGCACTTCGCCCGGCCACCAGATCGCGCAGGGTCCGCAGCGCCCACACCGTGAGAAGTGCGATCGCGGCCCAAGCCACCAGATCGACGACGGCGCCCGGTACCGGGAGCGTCATCAACGGAAAGTTCAAGAACATCCCCGGGTCCTGATGCGAACGCCGCAAGATCCCCCAGACCGGAACCGCGTAGAAGGCCCACTTGGACAGCCGGTCCGGCGCCGCGGCAGCCCCCAAGGCTTTCTTGCGATAGATCTGCTCGACGCCGTAGCTCTGGCGCGAATAGTGGAACCACTGCCAATAGAAATAGATCGAGAGCAGGATCCACGGACCGATGGTGAGCGCCACACCGAGCGTTGCGAGAAACAAGACCGGTGGCAGCCCGAGCACGAGAAAGCGGTGATTGCGAAAACTCTGGGTATCGAAGCTCAGGCGCGTGTAAGTCGCGATGACGTGGGGATAGCCGAGCAGCCAAAGGTCCAACACGAGCACCAACGCGAACCACTGGGCGCCGATGCCCGCAAACGCACCCGCCAACGCCGCGGCGAACACGGTCCCCACCAGGAACGCCGCATCGAACTTCGGTCCCCGGAGCCATTGCACCTGGGGCATTTGCAGCGCGGCCGCGACCATGTGGGACTCCTCGGCAGCGTGCCTCGCCGAAGCGAGAAAACCCTGCCTGTACGTCCCCTAATCGGCACGACTTGCGCATCGCTTGACTGCCGAAGGCGTTTCGCGCGCGCGCAACGGTCCCGTCAAGTCGCGGTTCTTACAAAGGAAAGGCCGTGGCCTCAGGTGGCGAGTTGGGGCGCACCCTGGGAGCGCACCTGGCTGTAGTTCGGCGGCTCACCGAGGTCGAGTTCGCGCCGCACGTCTTCGAGCGGGCGTGCGAGCAGCGCCTCCCACTCCTGGGCGGGCAACCATTGGGCGCGGCGCCCACGCTGGTACTCGTTCCAAATCAGGCGGCGCGCGGGGGAGAAATCGCCCTTGGCGCGCAACCAGGCCACCAACACGATGAAGCCGACCCCGGGGTTGCGGGTCTGGGCGAAGGTGAAGGCCAGCAGCGAGGCTTCACCCAGCAGGTCGCGGTTCAGGCCCGTCACGACGTGCCACAAGTCGTGCATGTCGCGCAGACGTTCGCCGAAGTAGCGCCGGTTCTCGGGTAGGTCGGGGTTGAACTCGGTCTCGTTGGAGGCAGCCACCAGGCCATCGGCGGTGATCTTCTCGCGGCTCACGAAATCCGCGTAGCGGCGGCCGAGGCTGCCTTCGGGCAGCTGCTCCAGCGCCTGGCGATTCGAGAGGGTGTCCAGGAGCTGCGGGCGTTCCGCCAGGATCCGCTGGCCGGTCTCTGTTTTCCGAAAACGCCGAAACGTCCGCTCGCCGGAGTTTCCAGAAAGCGCTCGGATGATTTGAAACACCTGCCCCGTGTCGTCGGGGTTCCGGATCAGCGAACGGATGGCCCGAAGCGCCCGCAGGGGCTGAATCCGTTGATTTGTCGATGTGTTGGGTCTCGCCATGGAGTTCCTCGCGAGGCGCGTCTTCCCCGCAACTTTCCTACCCGTCTAGTTTCGGAAAGATTGACTGTTGAGTCAATCCGAGGATGCGCTGGAAAATGACTTCGAAATTAAAAATAAGTACTTTTATTTTCGAAGTTCCTGTGCAACCCTCCCCTGCGTGCCTGATTTCCGATACGCCCAGTTCTGCCCCATCGCCCGCGTCGCCGAGCTTCTCGGCCACCGCTGGAATCTTCTCATCTTGCGGGAACTGCTGATCGGACCGCAGCGATTCAGCGACCTCGCGCGCCGCCTGGCCGCAGTCAGCTCGAGCGTGCTGGCCGAGCGCTTGAATCAGCTCGAAGAGCGCGGCGTCGTGCGCCGACGAACCCTCGAGCCGCCCGCCGCTTCGGCGATCTATGAACTCACCGCCGCGGGCCACGCGATCCGCCCGGCCTTCCTCGAATTGGCGCGTTGGGGCATGCGCTTCATGACCGCGCCGGAACCGGACGACCAGTTCGAAATCGATTGGTTGCCATTGGGCCTGATGGCCTGCGCGCGCACGGGCCCGACTCCCCGCCATTCGATCTTGATCCATATTGCGGACGAGCGCCGCGCCATTGCGGTGCACGTCGCGGGCGGCCCCGAAGGAACGCGCGTCGAAATCGGCGAACGCGAAGCCCAAGCGATCCTTCGCGCGCCCCCCATCCCCCTGCTCGGCATTGCAACGGGCCAGCTCCCTCTCGACGCGGTATTGGCGTCCGGTGTCGCGTCCATGGAGGGAGACGCCGCGGCGCTGGCCGCCCTGCCCTCGCTGTTCGATTTCCCCGCGGATTCTCAGCAATCCCTTCAACCCAACCAAGGAGAGTAAGATGCCGACTGTATTTGGTGTTCCGCCGTCCCCCTTCGTCCGAAAAGTCCGAGTCTTTCTGGCGGAAAAAGGAATCGACTACGACCTCACGCCGGTGCCCCCGTTCGACATGAGCGAAGAGCACCGCAAGATGAGCCCGCTCGGCAAGATCCCCTTCTTCCAAGACGGCGACGTGATTACGCGCGACTCGAGCATCATCTGCGCCTATCTGGAGAAGAAGCAGCCCGATCCCGCCCTCTACCCCGGGGACCTCGGTCTCTACGCGCGCGCGTTGTGGTTCGAGGAGTACGCGGACACCAAGCTCGTGGAAGCCGCGGGCCCGGTGTTCTTCGAAAAGGTGGTGAAACGCTTCATCTTCAAGCAGGACCCCGACCAGGCGAAGATCGACCAGGTCCAGGCCGAGGTTCAACCGCCGGTCTTCGACTACCTGGAAGCCGAGATCGGAGACAACGAAAACCTGGCGGGGCCCCACTTCTCGATCGCCGATATCGCGATCACGACCCAGCTCGCGGGCCTCATCCACGCGGGTGAAAGTGTCGACGCCAGTCGCTGGCCCAAGCTCGCCGCCTTCGCGGAGCGCAATTTCGCCAGGCCTTCCTTCAAGACGTGCATCGAGGGCGAAAAGCAGATGTTCTCCGCTTCCTGACCGCCAACCGGTGCGGAGCCGTTCTACGCTTGCTCCGCACCGGTACTCGCCCCCGCCTGCGACGAAAGCCGCAAAGGACCGCCGCCACGGGCGGTGGGAAATCCCTCGCCCGGAAGCTAAGGTGAACCCGGCTTCTTGCGGAGGGTGGCATTGGCAAAGGCGCAAGCCGAGAACGAACGGCCGATTCTTGTTCTGAGCAACCGGCTCCCGTTCACCGTGCACCGGGGATCGCGAGGACTCGAACAAAGACCTTCCGCCGGCGGACTCGTTTCCGCCCTCGAACCCGTGCTGCGTAAACGCGGTGGCACTTGGATCGGTTGGCCGGGCATCGAACTCCAGGACAAGGAGCAACTCGAACTGGAAGGCGCGCCCTACCGAGTGGCGCCCGTTCGCATCACGGAAAAAGAAGCGACCCGCTATTACCACGGCTTTTCGAACCGAACCCTGTGGCCTCTGTTCCACTCGCTCCACGAACGCGCGCGTTTCGACCGCCGGGATTGGGAAACCTACCGACGCGTCAACCAGCGCTTCGCCGACGCCGCCGTCAGCGCGTATTCTCCGGGTGACATCGCCTGGGTCCACGATTACCACCTGATGCTCACGCCCCAGCAGATGCGTCTCAAGGTTCCCGACGCGCAGATTGCGTTCTTCCTCCACATCCCCTTTCCCCCATACGACATCTTTCGCCTGCTGCCCTGGGAAGAAGACCTGCTCTGGGGGCTGCTCGCCTGCGACGTAATCGGGTTCCACGTCAGCGGCTACGCGCACAACTTCCTCGATTGCGTGGAACGGCGCTTGGGCGCCCGCGTGGACCGCGAAAACATGCTGGTGGAACACGGCGATCGCACGGTTCAAATCGGGTCGTTCCCGATCGGCATCGAATTCGATCTCTACGAAAAGCAGGCTCTCGATGCGCCCCCATCCAAAGAGGTTCGCCACGAGCGCATCGTGTTGGGTGTCGACCGCCTGGACTACACCAAAGGGATCCCCGAGCGCATCCGCGCCTTCGAGCGTTTGTTGGAGCTGTATCCCGACTACCGCGAAGAAGTCGTCTTGCTGCAGATCGCCGTGCCCAGTCGGTCCCAGGTCGCCGAATACAAAGAGCTCAAACGCGAAATCGACGAGCTGGTGGGGCGCGTCAACGGTCGCTTTGCCACTTCGAGTTGGTCCCCGATCCGGTATCTCTACCGCGCAGTCCCCCAAGATCGCTTGGCGGGCCTCTACCGCGATGCCCACGTGGCACTGGTAACCCCCCTGCGCGACGGGATGAATCTGGTGGCCAAGGAATACGTGACTTGCCAGGTCGAAGACCCGGGTGTGTTGGTACTGTCGCGACTGGCCGGCGCCGCGGAAACCATGCACGAAGCGCTGCTCGTGAATCCCTACAACCCCGACGAATGCGCGGAAGCCATGCACCGGGCGCTCTCCATGGACGAAGCCGAGCGCGGCTCCCGGGTCGCCGCCTTGCGCCGGCGCGAACGCCGCTACAACGTCGACTTCTGGGTCCGCTCGTTCTTGACCGCCGCCGCCGAGGATCGACAGACTTTGCGCCCCGCTTCCCACAGCGAATTCGAAACCTGGCTCGGCGCCTATCTTTCCGGTTATCAGTGCGCGCTGTTCCTCGATTACGACGGAACCCTTACCCCCATCGTCGACCACCCCTCCAAGGCGCTGCTCGCGGATTCCATGCGCAGCGCACTGGAGGCCTGCGCCGAGCGCGCGGACACGGATGTCGCCATCGTGAGCGGGCGAAAACTCGAAGACGTGCGCAGCCACGTGACCGATCCGCGGCTCACCTACGCGGGCAACCACGGCCTCGAGGTGTCGGGGCCGGACCTTCCGCCGTTCCGTCACGAGGACCTGGTCCATTACCTGTCGCGCACGGACGACCTCGCCAAGGAACTCGAACGTCTGGGGGTCGAAGGCGCGTGGACCGAACGCAAGGGACCGACCCTCACGTTCCACTATCGAAAGGTCGCCGAACCCAAGCGCGACGCCTTGATCGAGGAAGCGCGCAGCCTGATCATCGCCAGCGGCTTCCAAGCCCGCGATGCCCATTGCGCCGTCGAAGCGCGTCCCCCGATCGGTTGGGACAAGGGCCGCGCGGTTCTCCACATTCTGCGCAGCCGCTATGGAAGAGCGTGGTCCGAACGGGTGCGCGTCATCTATGTCGGTGACGACTTGACGGACGAAGACGCCTTTCGCCTGTTGGCCGGCCTCGCCATCACCTTTCGCGTGGGTCCCGCAGACGTTCCGACCGCGGCCTCGCGCCAGCTCCCCAACGTCGACGCCGTCAAGGCTTTGGTGGAATGGGTGGGGCAACGGGAGACCTTCGAATCCCACACGCCGCGTCTCGTCGACGCCTGACGCGATTCGCCACTCTCCCTTCCCTTTCTACCCTCCCGACGACACTCACCGCCCTTTCTCGCTTCTCCGCGTTGACCGCAGGTTCGATTCTCCAGTGAACTGAGACGTGGGAGGTGCGCCCATGTCGATAAAACCCTGGGGGCTGATTGGAGCCTCGGTTGCCATGAGCCGACTGCGCCGAGAACTCGCTCGGCTGGCCGCAACGGAATCTACGGTCCTGATCACCGGTGAAACGGGTACGGGGAAAGGCGTCGCAGCCCGGACGCTCCACCGCGCGTCGGCGCGCAGCCAGCGTGCCTGGGTGCACGTCGATTGTGCGGCGCTCTCTACGACGGTGATCGAAAACGAGTTGTTCGGACACGAACGCGGCGCCTTCACGGGGGCCTTGGATCAAAAACCCGGACGACTCGAACAGGCCGCGTCGGGAACCCTCTTCTTGGATGAGATCGCGGAAATCAGCCCCCCGCTTCAGGCCAAACTTCTGCGCGCGCTTCAGGATCGCGAATTCGAGCGAGTCGGCGGAAACCGAACCCTGCGCTTGTCCGCCCGCGTCGTCGCCGCCACGAACCAGAACCTGGGAGAAGCCATACGCCAACAACGCTTCCGCGCGGATCTCTACTACCGACTGCATGTGGGGCGCCTCCACCTGCCCCCTTTGCGGGATCGTTTGGAAGACCTGCCGGAGCTCGTGTCGGCGGGCATCGCGCGCGCGGCGAAGACACTCGGGCGTCCCGTCCCCAGCACCACACCGCAATTCCTAACCGGACTGCACGCGTATCCGTGGCCGGGAAACGTGCGCGAACTCTTCAATTTCCTCGAGCGGACCCTGCTCGGACCCGACGAGACGTTGACCGCGAAACACGCCGAGCGTCTCCACTCGGAAGAACTCCAGCACGCGCCCTCGGCAGTCCACGAAGTCGATTCATGGACGCCCTCGGACGAGCAACGGGCCATTCGAGCGGCCCTGCGGGCGAGTCATGGCAACGTCACCGGTGCTGCGCGGCGCCTCGGCTGGCCCCGCTCGACCCTGCGCTATCGGATCCTGATCTACGGAATGGAACACCAGGTAAGACGCAATCAACCTCGACCGCGCAGACCGGTCCACGACCTCGACGACCTCTAGGAACTCGCACGCTCGCGGGCGACGAAAATGCGGGCGGCTGAATACAAGAAAGGGCCCGGAGCCGAAGCTCCGAGCCCTTGCTGGTTTTAGCTAGAGATGCTGTGTCGAGCTTACGCTCGGCGGCGGTGTCCCATCGCGATGAGACCCGCGAGCCCGGAACCGAAGAGAATTACGGTACTGGGCTCCGGAACGACATTGAATACGCCGCTGAAAGCAGCCGTGTCGCCCGCGGAAAGCGTGAACTCAATGACCACTTGCGCGAAGCCCGGTCCCTGGATGGGCGGGTTGATCGGCTCGGGTCCGAAGTTCTCGAAAACAGCGTCGGAAGCAAAAGCACCAACCGCGATGTTGATCGGTGAAAGCAGTTGCTTCACCTCAACGTTATCGATCACGGCGCTGTAGAAGACGTCCGCCGTGAGCGTGGCGCCATCACCGTTGTTGTCCGTAAGGGTCGTCGCGACAGAACCCTGGATCAGAGCGGCAACGGTCTCGAGGATCGGCGTTCCCGGATTGTTCGGGAAAGTGATCGAGAACGATGTCGTTCCACCCGTGGTGTTCGTCACAATGGCGCCCACCGGGATCGTCGTCGCGCTTGCGGACCCCGCCACGAACAGGGCGGCGACCATCAAAAGGGATCGTGAAAACCAGCGCATCTAATTAACTCCTCTCCAAAAAAACTCAGCTTAATCGCGGCACCGAAGTGCCGCGATTGGGATTTCTCGACGCCTTATTGGCGGCGAAGTCGCATTCCGAACAGACCCAAGAGTCCCAGGCCAGCGAGGGCATAGGTGCTCGGTTCCGGAATCGGAAGAACCGACAACTGGGTAACACCGACATCAACACCCACGGGCAAGAACGGGTCCGTGGAATCCAGGATCGGCGCGTCCTCATCGGTACCGAACAACGTGTTGGTTCCGCTGAAAGTCATGGCGATGTTCTCACCCGTGAAGGTACCGAGGAGCTGCATGTCAGGGCTCGGTCCGAAGGTGAGAAGGTTCGGCGGGATACCACCGGCGGCCCACTGGAAGTAGATCGCCTCGGCAACTACGCCGTCGCCCGACGCGTTCGGGCCTTGAGTACCGCAGGGAATGAACAAACAAGAAGGTAGAACGGCCGCGGTGTTGGCCAAGAAAGAAGTCGCATTCACGATGCCTACGGCGCCAGCGCCGATGGCAACGTCAGATCGAACGAGAAGGTTCCAGTTGCCCGGATTGCTCTCGTCCTCTTCCGCACAGATGTGAACCGTGGCACTCGACCCGGCATCTTCATCCGAGCACGGCGTTGCCGAAGCATCATTGCTGAGCCCAAAGCCCAGGGCCAAAGCGGCCATTCCAACCAGCACAGTAAATTTACGCATCTCTACAAGCTCCTCTTCGGACTCTGCTCCGGACTGAATACCGGGCCTGCTGTTAAGTAGCCCCGTTTTCCGGAAAGTGTCAGTCCAAAACCACAGTTTTGGTCCGACGTCGTTAAATTTTCGTGAACTAACCAAACTCCAAGGGCCCCCGAGGGGGCCGCCTTACATCTTAGGGGCAGCCGTCGCCTTCACACGCCAGGGGGCAAGCATCACACTTGGGACCTTCCGGCTGATTGAAGAAGGCGGTCGCGGCACTCAGATCGAGACCACCGATGACTTGACCCGAGTTGTCCAGGTCAAATTTTTCGCAACGATCCGAGCCGCTGGAACCGCAGTTGGTTCCCGAACGATCTTTGTTGAACGAGGCCGTCGCGGCAGCGAGATCGGTTCCACCGACGACCTGGCCGGTGTTGTCGAAGTTCGGGTCGCACTGGTTGCCGAAGCCGTCACCATCGCTGTCGAGCTGACCACCGGTGGCGGTCTGGAAACTCTCGCGAGCGGACTGGCCGAGGGTACCGAGTACCGGGTTGGCCTTGTTGGTGCAGTTGTCGCAAACCTGACCGACGCCATCGTTGTCGTCGTCCGCCTGATCGGCGTTGCCTACGGAAACACAGTTATCATCGCAATTGGCGTCGTTCCCGCCTTGGCAGGGATTGTCGCCAGCGGTGCCGCTCTCATCGCCGTCATCACAAATTCCGTCTTCGTCGGTATCCACACAACCCTGGGGACCAGCCATCGCGTCGGTCACGGGAAGCAGTGCCACCGGGGCGGCCAAGAAGAAGCCGACCGTCAACAATACCAGCATTCTACGCATCATTATCTCCTCGGGCTTAAATGCCGCGGGTCCTAGCCAGCGAACAACACCCAGCAAACAGACTGAATTTCAGCTTCGAACCTTAACTCAAAAACCGGCACTCACCGGCCCCGTTTGTGCTCGGGCCAAAAGGCTGAACTCGGGCGCATTATACAACGGGCTTTTTCCAAAAGGGGAGAAATTCCACTCACATTTGGTGAGTACACCCCAAGAAATTTTAGTGATATGACCCCATGAACTCCCCGCGGGGAACCCCTCTTTCGAGCGCAACCGGGCCCCGTAGAGGCGCTGAATTCGTGCGATTTGGCCCCTCAACAGCCGGGCCCTTCGCAGGCGAGAGGACAATCCGGACAGGTGGGGCCCGGCGGGGAATTGAACAGGAGTCGCGACCGCGTCAGGTCTCCGCCACTGATGAATTGCCCCAGATTGTCCAAATCGAAGGGGGCACAGGGCTGGTTGGCGGTCGTTCCGCAGTCGTTCCCGGAACGGTCCTTGTTGAAGGACGAGAACAACTCGAACAGGTCCGATCCGCCCACCACCAGGCCACCGACGAATTTCGCGTCGCATTGGTTGCCGAACCCATCGGCGTCGTCGTCCAGCTGCCCCCCGGTCGCGGTCTGAAAAGGCTGCCGCTCAGGTTGGCCCCCGGTACCCAGAATCGGATTCGCGAGGTCCGTGCAGTTATCGCACGCGTCCCCCACGCCGTCCGCGTCGCTGTCGACCTGGGGGTTCGGATTGGCGATCGAGACACAATTGTCGCAGGAATCCGCCACACCGTCGCCGTCGCCGTCCGGGCCGCAATCGCCGAGGATTGCGTTGCAGAGCGACAGGTCCTCCACGAGATCGGGTAGCGGGACGAACGAGCCGCCGGTGAGGTCCGGAGGATTGTCGGCATCGCGATAGGAGATGGTGATGGAGCCCCCGGTCTCGTCGGCGACGAGATCCCCGGCCAGCACCACGTTGACGCCCGAGATGGCAATGGTTCCGTCACTCTTCTTGGCTTGAAGCTTGGCTCCGTTGAGCAGCTCCACACTGCATCCGGTGATGTCGATGGCCCCGCCCGTACCCGTCTCGTTCGCGGAATTCACGAAGACATTCGCAGCGATCGTTACGTCTTCCACCGCATCGAAGGTCGCCGAGCCCGCGGTCGGCTCGGAACCGCTTCCGGTCAAATTGATGAAACCGTCGATCAACAGATTGCGCTCGGCAAACAAGTCGACGGTGGTTCCGCCGGAATTGCCGCTCTGGCCGTCGACGCTGCTGAGAATCGAAAGGTCCTCGACGGCTTCGACGAAGAGTTCCCCCCCGCAACTGACCCCGCCGACCCCTTTGATGGTGAGCGGACTCTCGATGCTCACGTTCAATCCGTCGATGCCCAAGGATCCGCCGCAACCGTCGGTCCCACGTCCCTGGATGTTGAACGAATTCGCAATCGTCACGTCGAAGGTGTCGAAACCGGGCTGATTGGCGTCGAAGTCGATGATTGCGCCGTCGCCGCCAAATCCATCGCTCGAACCGCGAGCGGTCCAGGCTCCGCTGATGAGTATGGGTCCGCCCGAAAATACGTCGATCGTATCTGCGCTGCCGTCTTCGCCGACGGCGTCGGCATCGACGGTTCCCAGGGTGACCCCCCCATCGGCATCGATGAAGATGATCCCGCCGTCGCCGCCCTGAACGTTGATGGCGTTGATGGTCACCGCTCCGTCGGCTTCCACCAGCAGGTCTCCCCCGCCGCCATCGGAACCGCCGGGCATGGCGAGCGTTCCGGAAAGATTCAAGTTCTCGTCCGCGATCAGAACGAGTGATCCCCCGACGCCATCCCCCGCGACCGCAGCCAGATTGATGAGTCCGGCGCCGAGAATGGAGCCCTCGGCGTCGATATCGAGGATGCCGCCGTCCTGTCCGGTCATGAAGAAGGATCCGCCGGCAACGGTCCCGTTCAGGCGCACATCCCCGTCGCTCAAGACGTTGATGATGCCGGCGGGCTCGTTGGAATTTCCGCGCCCCAGGAACTGTCCGGTGGCGCCGATGGTGAGGTTCCCCATGCGGTACGTCACCGATCCGGTCGCGCTGTCCAGTTTGCCGAACACCACGACCTCGCGACCGTCGAAATCGAGGACCGATCCGTCGTCGATCTCGTGGTCGTCGACGATCACACAGGGATCGTCGAGTGCGGGACACAGGTCGTCGGGCACCGACGCCTGTGCGGAACCAGCGAGCAGCGAGACGGAGACCCCGAGAGCGAGGATCGCAATGCGGTCCCAGGGTCGACGCCGTCTCCCGCTTTGCATCACGGACAGGCCGGGCCGCTGCATCCGAAGTCGAGGTCGTCGCAGGCCGTTCCGCAATTGGGTCCGGGCTCGAGGTTGAACAACTGATTCGCGATCGAAAGGTCACCGCCGCCGAGAAATTGGCCTTGTCCGTCCAGATCGAAGGCGTCGCACAGGCGGCTGCCCGTCGTTCCGCAATTCGTCGCGTCCACCTCCTTGTTGAAGGAAGAGAGCATTTCGAAGATGTCCGTCCCGCCGATGAACACGCCGCCGACGAACTTGGCGTCGCAACGGTTTCCGATGCCGTCGGCATCGCCGTCGTGTTGCCCCCCGGTCGCGGTCTGATGGGCGGCCTGGGCCGAGACACCCAGGCTTCCGAAGCGCGGGTTGAATCGGCTCACGCAGTTGTCGCACAGGTCCCCGACCTGATCGCTGTCGCCGTCTTCCTGGAGCGGGTTGAAGGAGAGCGGACAATTGTCGCAGTCGGCCCCGAGAAAATCGAGGTCGTCGTCGAGGCTCGGCACGAGGGGATCGGAATCGACGTCGTCGGTGCAACCATCGTTGTCGCTGTCCTGATCGCCGGCGTCGCACATCCCGTCGCCGTCCGTATCGGGCCCACTGCTCCCCGGCGTCGGACCGTCCATGAACTGATCCGCGCTACCGCTGCTGCAGTCGTCGCAGGTATCGAGATCCAGGTCCGCACACGCAAAGGAATCGAGCGGGCTTTGGTCGCGACTATCGATGAAGCCATCGTTGTCATCATCGTCGTCGCAGACGTCGACCAGCTCGTCACCATCGGTGTTGGTGCCCGTCGAGTTGTCGCAACTCGTCAACGTCAGGCGATAGGTCCCGGTGCCCGCCGACGGGTCGATGTCGGCCACGGGCGAGAGCACAACCACGGCGTAGGTCCCGGTTACGGGCAGCTTGGCGCCCTGGATCAGCGAATCGTTCCCAGGGCCCGAATCGTCATCGACACCGAACACCGTCATGCTGTCGATGTCCACGATGGCGACGAAAGGATCGAGGGTGGAGGCAAGACTTTCGGCTTCCAGTCGGACGACCTGGCCCGCCGTGCCGTCGAACGTCAGGAAGTCGATCTCGCCCTGCTGTGCGAGGGTTCCGTCGACCGAGGGACCGTCGATCACGATCCCCGGTGCGGGCAACGTCGATTGGGCGGTCAGGTCGTAGCTGGTGTCGATCCCATTGGGGAAGTCGCGCACGATCACGAGCCAGGTATCCGTCAGGTCCACGGTCAAGCCGTTGGCATCCGGGGTCTTGTCGATCACGACATCTTCGTCGCTCGTGCAGAAGTTCTCCGAAGCCACCAGCAGGTCGCCCTGGGGGCCCGCATCGGTGATCGGAATGACGAGCAGATCCGAATCGCCACTTTCGAGGGGATCGCAGAGGCCTCCGCTTCCGTCGTTGTCGCGAAGGGTGAAGGTGACCGCGTCGGAGCCGGGAAATTCGAAGAAGATCCAACTGTCGATGTTGGCGTTCTCCGGCGGACCCACCGGCGAGTCGAGCAGAATGCGCGAAACCGTTTCGTTTTCGAACAGGAAACCGCGGAATTCATCGGGGAACTCGAGCGAGTCGAAGCCGCGATCCGAAAAGACGTCGATGATCTTCTGGGAATTCGCACCGGCGTTCACGAGGATGTCGCCCTGGAGCAACGCGTCGCGGTACTCGATCTCGAACGCGTCGGGCGGCAGAAAGTTGAGCCCCGCAAACAGGATCTCGGCAAACAAGTCGGGGTCCGGCGTGTTGCCCGCACCCAGCGTCTGGATCAAGTCGTAATTGCCACCGCCGTAGATCAACCCCGTCACGTGGGGATCGAGGTTGAGGCCACCGGGGAACTGATTCGTGTTGTCGAGATCGCGCAGGGGCAGGAAGCCACCGCCATTCACGATCACCGAATCTCCCACCGTCGAATCGCCGGACATCAACACACTCATGGTGTCGGCAACGGCTTCCGCCATGGCGAGCACCGGATCGAGGGCGCTCAACACCAGGGGCTGGACGGGGATTTCGAACAACAGGTGGCCCATTTCGTGGGCTGCCACGTCCGAATCGACACTCAGATTGGCGAAACTCACACCGTCGCCGTTTCCGAAGCCGAATTGCGGCGTGAAGGGATCGAAGAAGGCGTTGTTGAATTCGCCCGTGCCGGTAAGGGGATCCGGAAGATTCACATAGGTGAGCACCGATTGTTCGATCACCGTACCGTCGGGGATCGTCGGAAAGCCGTGATCTTCGGCATAGAGCGCGGTCTCCGTGAGTCCCCAATAAACGGAGGTCTGGGGAAACCGCGGGTCCGTCGAGGGGAACAGGAACATGCGATCGGGCTTGAAGGCCGCCGGTGCGCGCACGTCGAAGACGCGAACGAAGCGGCCCGAAAGATTCCCGGAGCCGTTGAGCTCGTGAAGGTCGACCTCTTCGGGCGTCGGGTTCAACGCCGGATTGGGGTTGAAGACGTTCCCCTTTCCGTCGAGGGACGCCATCCGGTCGACAAGGGCCAAGATCTCGCCGGTATCTCCCTGCACGGCGACTTCGTAGGAACCAAACGGTCGAGCCGAAGAGATTCGTACGAGCCAGGCGGGAACCGTTTCACCCGTTCGAGCGAAGTACCCCTTGTACACGCGAGGCTGCGAACGCTCCGCTTCGACCCCCACCCCTTGGCGAGCGAGTTCCAGCGCTGCGTCGGCGGACATCCATTCCGGCGCATCCACGACCTTCGGATGACTCGTCGTGCCCGTGATGCGCACGGAGCCAGCGGATTCGTCCTCGTGAAGTCGGGCGCGGCGATTGAAGATGGGAAGTCCGTGCTTGGTGACATCGATCGTGGTGTGGCGGACTCCCTGGCTTTCGACGGTTTTGCCGCGGGGGCGCCAGGCGCCGTCGGCGCGGGCCAAACGCGCGCGCAGTTGAGAGTGCGGATCCGCTCCGCGCGAAACGCGCGATTCCCCCGACGCGAGCACGTGATTCGAGTGCTCTGCGGACAGAAGCGATGCGTAGTCGCGCAATCGCTGGGGCGACGGCGGCGCGAGTGGAGTTTCGGGGCTGCGCGGCGGTAGCGGCGCGGGGACCGTCGCGACGCGGGGTCGCGGCGATTCTTCGGGAGCTTGGCCGAGCCACTCCACCAGTCCGAATACCGCGAAAACGAGAGCCACGATCAGAGCGACCCGGGAAAATCCCCGACGCATCATGTTGCGCTTCATACCATCTGCCTCCGGAAACGACGCTGGCGTGCTGCTGCGCGTACGAGTCCCTCAGAGTTGAGTGACGTAGAGGCGGGGGAAAGTAACACAGGTTATGGGGCGAGAAGTCGACAGTTGTCGGGAAAAATGCCGCAGGGGCAGTCGGTTGCACAGTCGTGAGGAAGTGAGTAATACGCGCAAATGGAACGAAATCTGGCCGACTTCGTGGACGAAGCTCTCCGATTTATCGAGGAAATCTCGCCCGAGGCGGCCCGCGCAGAACTCGGCGATCAGAGCGCCTGGGTATTCGTGGATGTCCGCGAACCCGACGAGTACGCGGCAGGCCATATCCCCGGCTCCTTCAATTACCCGCGGGGCTTTCTGGAAGTCCGCGCGGATCGAACCCACCCCAAGCGCGACGCCTGGCTCCAGGATCGCGGACGCAAGTTGATTCTCTACTGCGGCGGCGGCCATCGAAGCGCGCTGGCGGCCCGGACGCTGTCGCTGATGGGATTCGAGGAGGTCCGCTCGCTGGCCGAAGGCTGGCGGGGTTGGACGCAACGCGGCTACCCGGTTGGCGTTTCGGAATCGAAACCGTCCGAAACATCAGAACGCGCCGACCCCCCCGGGGACTAACTGCAGCAACAACGCAGTTTTATTGATGGAAAGCCCCCTCAAAGTGGCTTGACTCGTGGGGAGGCCTCAACGATACTGCCTCTCGTCCGATTCGTGTGCGCTTCGGCGTGCGCTCGGGAAGGAGCTCTAAACATGCTTCGACGCATGATGTTGTCTTTGGGAACGATCGCGGTATTGGCTGTTACAGCAGGCCCGGCGGGTGCTACGTCAGTCTCTGGCGACCTCCAGACGCTGTTGAATGCCAGTGGTCAGCGAAACTACTCGATCACTTTCTTCCGCTCTGCACTGAAGAGCGGGGTGGAAGTGGCCCGTCGGCGTTCCTGGGGTGCTCGCCCCATGCTGAACTTCGTCGGCTCGGGTGGTGGTGGCGGATCGAGTTCGGCGGTGCCGGAACCGACTGCCGCTTTGGCGTTTGGCGCGGGAGCCGTCGTTGTCGGCCTTGCGCTTCGCCGTCGCCGCGAGAGTTAATTCTCTCTAGACCATTCGGAGAGCCACCTCGACTACGAGGTTCGGTTCTTCCATGACGATCAGATGTCCAGCGCTCGCGTCTTCGACGCGGGCGCTTTTCATTTTGGACGCCAACGCCTCGTAGAGAGGACGCGGAAAGTCTCCTCGCGTCGCCCACAAGAAAGTCGCCGGTACGCTGATCTGCGGAGCGAGGGCGAACAAGTCCAGCGTACCGTTGGCTTCGAAGATCGATGCCTCCACTTCACCGGGACATGCGAGTGAAACTCCGTGCTCGGAATCCAGCAAGCCATATTCGACATACAGGTCGAGCGCGCGCGGGGTCCATGCGTCGAAGAATGATCGCGACACGAAATAGCGACGCGCCGCTTCGCGCGACGGCCAGTGCTGGCGCCGTCGCCGCGCGCCGGCCGCGAGTTCCCCTCCGCGATTGACTCGCACTTGCTCTCGCGTCGGACGCGGCGGAGGCGGAATCACCGGATCCAGCAGCAGTATCTGTCGGTATAGGCCCGGCTCCCGCGCCGCGGCTCCCAAAGTCGACGTGCCACCGAAGGAGTGTCCGATTCCCAATTCGAAGTGCGAGACACCCAACTCGCGCAAGAGCGCACGACCGGTATTCGCAAGATCTTCTGCGAAGCGCTCCCAGTGGTATGAACCGGGCGCATCCGGCTTGTCCGACTCCCCGTGGCCCCGCGCGTCGACGGCGAACACGCGAAAGCGCGAAACCAACGCCTCGGCGACTTCGCTCCACATCCCCCCACAGAAGCCGTTGGCGTGATGCATCAAGATCGGCGGCCCGTCACCACCGTAGTCCAACACCGAAATCGACACCGGCGCGCCATAGAAACGGCGCTCGGGAGGGCTCGGGGTCTGGGTCGGATCGAGAGAGCTCACGGCCGGCCCATGCTAGCGTTGCGCGCGGTGACTCTCGATGAATGATCTCTCGCCGAACGCGACCCTCGACGAACGGCTGCGCAACCAGGTGCAAGTGCACCTCGAACAGTTCCCGCGCCGGGCCATGGAAATCGGCGCACGGCGCGCGGCCGCCGTAGCGCTCGCTTTGGTCGCCGACGACCAACACCGGCCATGCTTCCTCTTGACCCGACGCGCGTCGGACATGCGCAACCACGCCGGACAATGGGCCCTTCCCGGCGGCAGTATCGACCCCGGTGAAGATGCGACCGGTGCAGCCCTGCGCGAACTCCACGAAGAACTCGGGTTGGAATTATCGCATGCGGACGTGCTCGGCTCCCTCGACGACTACGCCACGCGATCGGGTTTCGTCATCACACCGGTCGTCGTTTGGGGGGGCGCTCGTGTCGACCTTCGACCGAATCCGCAGGAGGTGGCGGCGGCCTACCGCGTTCCCGTTTCCGTACTCGATGCCCCAGAGGTCCCGACCCTGCGCCACATTCCCGAGAGCGATCGACCACTGATCTCCATCGCGATGCTGGGCACGGATATCCACGCCCCAACCGCCGCCATTCTCTACCAACTACGCGAGGTTGCGCTGTGGGGCCGCGATACGCGTGTCTCCCACTACGAACAGCCCGTTTTTGCTTGGAAGTAAACCTTCCCGTTTCTAACCAATTGCGATCTTTCTGTACGCATTCTGCTCTGTACGGCCGTTCCCCCCAAAGGAACGCCATACTAGAGAACCGTCTGCTCTGCGAGGGAAACCATGCACTACCCCATTGCCGTTTCGCGCCTTCTCCTTTGCCTGATGCTTCTGGCCGGGTTCCTGGCGCCAGAGGACACATCGGCTCAGATTCAGGTCCGAGACCAGACCCGCTGCATCGAAAAGCTGAACCGGAACCTCCGAAACGTTGCGCGGAAACAATCCGACGAAGCGCGCAACTGCGTCCGGGACTTCAGTCGGGATGAACTCGAGCAACCGACGTTCGCCGACTGTCTCCTCGCAGACCCGAGGGAGCGGGTCGCCAAAGCGATCCAAAAAACGGTCGCCCACGAAGCGAAGTATTGCGTCGCCACACCGCCGGATTTCGGCATCGCGGATCCTCAAACCATCAACGAAGCGGGTGTCGTCGCCGGGAATGCGATCTTGTTCGGTCTGTTCGGACCGGATCCGGATCAAGTCCTGGCCAAGAAAAACGTCGACCTGGACACCCAACGCTGTCAGGAACGGGTGCTGAAACGAACCTCGAAGTGTATCGAACGGAAATTCGGCGAATTTCGAGATTGCAAATACGATGGGCTGCGCGACGAATCCATCCAAAGCGCACTCGACATGGAGAATTGCTTCGAAGCGATCAACGAAGACACTTTCGTCTCGCTGTTTTGCGACCGCAGCCCGTTTCATCCGGACTTCCTGCGGCGGGAGGTCACAAACTGTCAGAAGATGGACGTCGACTTCGATACCGCGATCCCGGGCTGTGACGGCGCTGCCGACGACCATGCCTGCTTGCTGCGACACGTGGATTGCGCGCTCTGTGAAGCCCTGAACGCCGCGGACGGCCTCGCGATGAATTGCGACGCATTGGACGACGGACAACAAAACGGAAGCTGCGATTTCGAAGCCCCGGGAAGCCGAACCTGCGAACTCGTGGCCACTCCGGACCTCGATCCGAGCCTTCTGACCCTCGAGACATCCGGCATCGATTTGCTGTTTAGCGCCGCTTCGGGCGCCATCGATGTGACGTGCGGCGCCATCGACTCCGCTACTCATCAAGCGACCTGTTCCTGCGACGTGGCCGAACATCTGGTTTTCGAAGGTTTCGGCTACTTGTGCCTGAATCCCCATAGTGGATGCGACGCGGGCACACTCGATTGCGACACGGGCGCGCTCAGCTGCAATCTCGGGATCACGGCGCAACTCGAGTTCGACTTGCCATGTGGGGACGAAGAACCGACGGAGATCTTCTCGACCACCGGCTGCCTGCCGCTTTCGACTTCGGGCGTTTCGTGTGAGGACTTCGGGCTCGAGGTTTTCTCCGGCTTGGAATGGACCGGATCCCTGGCCGGCGAGCCGCCGTTGTTCGAAACGATGCACGTCGACCTGGAGTGCCGCTAGCGCGAAAAACGCCGGTAGCGCGGAGCTTGGACGATCTTGGGCCCACCTCTACAATGAGGCGGGCCCAACCGAATCGGAAGATCCATGACCCCGCGTTCGACCCTCGCGATGGTACAAACGGCGCCGCGTAAGCTGGAAGCGCGCGAGCTGCCGATTCCCGACATCGACGACGATTCCGCGCTCCTGCGCGTGGAAGCCTGCGGGATCTGCGGCAGCGATCTCGAACAATACACCGGCGATTTGCGGGTCCCGCTGCCCGTCATCCCCGGCCACGAACCCCTCGGCATCATCGAAGCCATCGGGGACCGCGCGGCGGCGCGCTGGGGCGTGGATGTCGGCCAGCGCGTGGCGGTCGAAACCATGTTGCCCTGCCACGCCTGTCCGCGTTGCCTGCGCGGCGCCTACCACCTTTGCGATTCGCGAAAGATTCACTCCTACATTCCCCTGAGCGTGGACCACGGCCTGTGGGGCGCCTACGCGGAGTACATGTTCCTGGCGCCGGGTGCCATCGTGCACCCGGTCTCTTCGGAGCTGCGTCCGGAGATCGCCGTCATGTACAACCCGCTCGGTGCGGGCTTTCGCTGGGCCGTTGAAATTCCAAAAACGCAGCCGGGCGACACGGTCGTCATCCTGGGCCCGGGACAGCGCGGACTGGCGAGTGTCATCGCCTGCCGCGAAGTGGGCGCGGGAACCATCATCGTCACGGGCCTCGCGTCCGATGCGCGTAAGCTCGACCTGGCGCGCCAGTTCGGCGCCAACCACACGATCGACGTCGAGAACGAAAATGCCAAGCAGCGAATCCGCGAAATCACCAACGGCCGCGTCGCGGACGTCGTGGTCGACGTTTCCGCGTACGCGACCGAGCCGGTCGCCGACGCCCTGGACTTCGTGGCCGCGGGCGGCAAGATCGTCCTGGCCGGGGTCAAGGGTTTCAAACCGGTGTCGGGGTTCATCTCCGACAAAATCGTCATGAAGGAAATTACGATCCACGGCGCGATTGGCGTCACCTACGACGCCTACGAGCGCGCGATTCGCGCGATCGAGTCGCGCCGCATCCCGGTGGAGAAGATGCACACCCACGTCTTCGGCCTGCGCGACGCCGACCTCGCCATCCGAACCCTGGGTCGCGAGATCCCCGGCGACGAGTCGATCCACTCCTGCCTCCTGCCCGGACTCGACCGATGAGCGACGCGGTCTCCAAGTGGCTCCAGGCCTCTCCCTACAGTGACCGTTTGGGGGCCCAGCTCGAAGCGCTGTCCGAATCCGAAGCGCGCCTGCGTTTGCCCTACAAAGACGAAAACTCGAATCCGGGACAGGTCCTACACGGCGGCGTCGCCGCTTCCATGATCGCGTTGGCGGGCCAGGCGGTGGGGCGGAAGGTCCTCGGGAAGGAAGCCGGCCCCTGGCACACAGCAGCGCTCCAGGTCAGCTATCTGGCGGCCGCCAAAGCCAGTGCGATCCTGGCCGTCGGTCGTCTACTGCGCCGTGGCAAGTCCCTGTGCTTCGTCGAAGTCGACGTCCAGACCGAGGACGGCAAACCCATTGCGCACGGAAGCGTGTTGATCCGCGGTCGCTTTTCGGAACCCGACGCCACGCTCCCGCGTTCCCGAGGCGACGACGGCGCCGGGGACCCCGGCCCCATGGGACCCCACATCGGCCGCGTACCCTTCATTCAACGCCTGGGAATGACGGTCGAGCACATGACCGACGCGCACTCGCGCATCGCGATGCCCCGCATCGCGGCAAACCTCGATGCCGACGGAAACATCTGCGAAGGCGCCACGCTGGCGTTGCTCGACACGACCGGCGCGATGGCGGCCTGGGCGCACTCGGGACCCGGCCCCTACAAGGCGTCGACCCCGGGCATGCAAGCCCAAATTCTCGGACCGGCGGGCGACGCGGATCTGGTGGGGTTCGGACGCTCCCTGCAACGCGACGGCGAGATGTTCTGGAGCGAAGTCGAAGTGGCCCGCAAGAGTGACCAGGCACTCGTTGCGCGGGGCACGGTGGTCTACCGAATCGTCGTCCCGGGCTGACTGTCGAAAACCGTTCGCCTCTGCGGCGCGCTACACCGACACCTTCAACGCTTCCAGGACCGCCCGCGCTTTGTCCATGGATTCGCGATATTCCGCGCGCGGGTTCGAATCCGCCACCACCCCGCCGCCGGCGTGCACGAAGGCGCGACCTCCCTGGAGCGCAATCGTGCGGATCACCACCGACAGGTCGGCCCCCCCGCGCACATCCAAGTATCCGAGCGCGCCGGAATAGACCCCGCGCCGCACGGGCTCGAGGCGCTTCGCGATCTCAATGGCCGCAAGCTTCGGCGCCCCGGTCATGGACCCGGGCGGAAACGACGCAGCCAGCGCGTCGAGGGCATCGCAATCGTCGCGCAATTGCCCGCGGACCGTCGACACCATCTGATGGACCTGGGCATAGGATTCGATGCCCATCAGCTCCGGCACGTCGACACTTCCCGTCCGGCAAACGCGCCCCAGGTCGTTTCGCACCAGATCGACGATCATCAAGTTCTCTGCGCGATCCTTGATCGAGGCCTGCAACCGGCGCCGCTGCCCTTCATCGAGGGCGGGGTCGGAATCGCGCGGCGACGTCCCCTTGATGGGCCGGCTCTCGACCGCACCGTCGGCAGCAACCCGCAGGAACCGTTCGGGCGAGCTGGAGAGGATGGCGACTTCGGGCAATTCCAGGAATGCGCCGAACGGAGCGGGATTCGTTCTCCGCAATTCGCCATACAGCGACCAGGCGTCTCCGGAATACGCGGTTTCCAAGCGATGGGTGAAGTTGACCTGATAGACGTTTCCATCGCGAATCTCCGACAGGATTTCGTCGACGCGCTTGGCGTAGTCCGCCTCGTCGAAGAACGTCCGTAGGTCGGCGGCCCGAAGCTGCGCGGACTCCGGTTTCCCGTCGGTCTTCGGCGCCGGTTGCAAGAACCGATCGCGCAACTCTGCTGCCGCACGCAGGGCCAGGGTTTTCGCTTCTCGCTCGTCCGTCGCGCACCCCAACCCGCTCACCCAGGTCTTGTTTTCCCGAAGATCGCGCGCGATCAAACGGTCGACGAAAAGCAACACCAGGTCGGGAACCTCCAAGGCGTCACTCGGTCGAAATTCCAACGCTTCGAAATGGGCAGCCAGCTCGTACCCGAAATACCCCACCGCTCCCCCGCAAAACGGAATCCCCGTAGCCTGCGATTCCGGTGGCGGCAGCAGGAGACCGCGGATCGCGTCCAACACCCGATCGCCGGTCAGATCGCCCGTGGCGGGCAGGCCTGGGCGTGCGGCGCGCAGAACCTCCAACTCGAGTCGCCGGCCGCGCACGCGCAATACCGCGTAGGGATCGCAACCCGCAAAGGAGAAGCGTCCCAGCCGATCGGACGCCAACGCGCTGTCGAGCAACCACGGGTACGCGCTCGTACGCAACGCTGCGAACCGCGACGGCCAATCCGCGTCTGCGCCATGGATTTCCCGCCAGACCTGAGCGGTGCAGATCGGGCGGCGTTCGAGATTTTTCTGATCCAAGAGACTCCCCGGGGTCGCCCGGGAGTATACTGCCGGGTTCGTGGCGGAAGCGAACCAGACGGAAAGCGAGGTTGGGGGACGCTACGCGCAATACGTCCTCTTCGTGCTCGTTCTCGTCTATCTCCTGAACTTTCTCGACCGCAACATCGTCACGATCCTCGCGGAATCCATCAAAGCGGACCTCGGGCTCACGGACAGCGAGATCGGTTTCCTCTACGGCACCGCATTCGCGGTTTTCTACGCCATCTTTGGCATCCCCCTCGGACGCCTGGCGGATGTTTGGATTCGTCGCAGCTTGATCGCCTGGGGGCTTTCGGTCTGGAGCATCATGACGGTGCTGTCGGGGTTGGCGGGAAGCTTCGCCAGCCTGGGCAGCGCCCGCGTAGGCGTCGGAGTCGGCGAAGCCAGCGCGACGCCGGCCGCCTACTCGATGCTCTCGGATTATTTCCCTCCGCGCATGCGCGCAACCGTGATCGCCATCTACACCGGCGGGGTGTACATCGGCGCCGGCTTGGCGCTGGGGATCGGCGGACAGATCGTCGAACGCTGGGACATCGCGTTCGCTGCAAGCGCCGCGCCCTTTGGCCTTCGCGGCTGGCAGGTCGCTTTCTTCGCAGTCGGACTACCGGGTCTCCTGCTCGCCCTCTGGGTGCGGACTTTGCGCGAACCCGTTCGCGGTCAGGCCGACGGGTTCGAGGCGCCCAATGAACCTCATCCGTTTCGCGCTTTCGGCAACGAGCTGCGCGCAATCGTTCCCCCCTTGACCCTCTTCCACCTGGCGCGCTCCGGAGCCGGTGCGCGCGGTGTCTTTGGGAATCTCTTGATCGCGGGTGCGATCGCGCTCAGCGCCTACGCGCTATCGGCCGCCACCGGGGATCCCGCCCAATGGTGGGCGCTCGCCCTGGGTGCCTATGCGTCCATCTCCTGGGTACAAGCCCTGCGATTGCGCGACCGGCCGAGTTACGCGCTCATCCTCGGTACTCCGACCCTGCGCTACACCGCGCTATCGGTATCCGCGTTGGCGTTTTCCGCGTACGGCTTCGCGGCCTTCACGCCACCGTACTTTCTCCGCATCCACGAAGTACCCGCCGGAGAGGTGGGGACCATCTTGGGAGGGACCGCGGCTTCCGGCGGATTCCTCGGCGTGGTGCTCGGCGGCATCCTGGCGGATCGGTGGCGACGCACGAACCCGCGCGGGCGCCTGCATTTCCTGACGCTGATTTCCGTCGTCCCGATTCCGCTGGGCTGTGGGATGTTGCTCGCCGAAAGTACGACCGTCGCCTACCTGGTGAACTTCCCCCTCAACGTCGCGGCGGCGATGTGGATTGGCGCCGGCGCATCGACACTCCAGGACCTGGTGTTGCCGCGCATGCGCGCAATCGCGTCCGCCACCTATCTCCTGGTACTGACCCTGATCGGTTTTGCCCTGGGGCCCTACGCGATCGGAAAACTCTCGGACGTCACCGGGAGCCTTCGAACCGCCATGTTGCTGGGACTTTCCGTAAACACGTTGGGTCTGGTGTTCGCATGGCTCGCCTCGAGACACCTGGAGCGCGATGAAGCGTCCATGTTGGAACGCGCGCGCGCGGCAGGCGAAGCCCTCTAGGGGCGCGGCTCTGCCAGCGCCGAGGCCGACAGCGATCGATCGTGGGTCACGTCGTGCCAGGCGATCACCCACGCGGGTCTTCGGGCCGCCATCCAGGCCCCACGAGCTTCCGCATCGCGCAAGTCGAAGGTCGCGTCCTCGCCGAGTTCGCATTCCACGACGACGAGCTTGCGGGGCCAGCTGTAGACGTCGATTTCGAGTTCGCCATCCACCAAGCGTGTTTTTTCTACACGCGGCAGGGGAAGCCGCAGGAGTCGGCGCACCCCCCAGGCGGGAACCGGGAACTCGAACTCGAGATCCCCGTTGGCACGCGGAAATTTCAAGGTCGACGTGCCTCTGCGTCGCCCGGTAAGGCGCACGCGCAACGCGGGTTTCCGCAACAGATAGGCTTGCACCACCGAAGTTCCACCTGCGGGCGGTTCTCCTTCGGTGACGACGAATCGAATCTCGCGTTCGGTGGCCACGACCCGACACGCTACCACGCTCACGTCCTGGGGATGGGCTACGCTCGTCCGTCGTGAGAAAAATCTGTTTCTACCACGCGGGGTGTCCCGACGGATTTGGCGCCGCTTGGTCGGTTTGGCGCGCTTGGGGCGATGCGGGAATCTACCGCCCGCGTGGACATCACGACGAGATCAACGCCCGCGAATTCGTGGGCGACCTGGTCGCCTTCGTCGATATCGCACCGGACAATGATTCCTTGCGCGCCCTGGCCGACGTCACCGGGCAGGTGGTCGTGCTCGACCACCACGTTTCCGCGCGCGACCGCTTCCTGGGGGACCCGAGCCTGGTCGCTTCCCTGCGCAACCAGGGCCACGAGATTCACTACGACATGGGCCATTCGGGTGCCTCCATGGCGTGGCAATACTTCCACCGGGAAGAGCCCGTTCCCGAACTCCTCGCCTACGTGGAAGACCAGGACTTGTGGAATTGGAAACTCCCGGAATCCGAAGCCGTCAACGCCGCGATCGGTTCTTTCGAACGCACCTTCGCGATTTGGGATCGATTGGCCGCCACGCCGACACCCGAGCTCGCGGCCAGCGGCGCATCCATCGTACGTTCCAACCAGCGGGTCGCCGCTGCGGTGCTCCAAAACGCCCATCCGATCTCCGTGGGAAAGCTGCGCGCAGAGGCCGTCAACGCCACACACCTGCGCAGTAGCGTGGGCCACGAACTCGCAAGACGCGCGGCCTTCGGAAATCCGTTTGGACTCGTCTACCGAATCACCGGAGAACGGGTCGACATCTCGCTGTATTCGATTGGCGATTTCGACGTCGCGAAAATCGCCGCCGGGTTCGGTGGCGGCGGACACCGCAACGCCGCCGGCCTCAGCGTTTCGCTTGCGGTCTGGATGCGCGATTTCATCTAGCCGAGCCGCGCGGGAGCGGCGGCTATTCGCTCCACGCGTCGGGCGTCAGGGTCCGGATCGACAGGGCATGGATTTCCGATCCCATTTCATCTTCCAGAGCGGCATAGACCAGGCGCTGGGCATCGACGGCGGAGCGCCCCGCGAAACGATCCGACACGATCAGTGCGCGGAAGTGCCCCGCACCGGTCGCTGCCCCCGCGTGACCCGCATGGAGGTGGCTCTCATCGATCACTTCCACGTGGCTCGCTCCGAGCCGCTCTTTCAGCTTGGCTTCGATTCGTTCGCGCCGATCGCTCATTGTGAAGATTCTCCGCAACACGTTTCGGGCCGACGCGTGCACACACCCATGGATCACTTTGTACTCGGACCCGATTATAGTCGCGGGGTCGGGTTTCTGCCGTCCGACTGCGGACCCGACGCAGGCTTTCGAACAGGAGTTGCGCAAAACATGCAATCTCATTCTCTGCCCAAGACGATTCTGGGTTCCTTCGCCCTGCTATCGATCGCCCTGGCCTCCGCCGCCTTCGGCGCCGATCAAGAGCCCGAGAAAGTGGCCACGCAAGACCCCTACCGCGATTGCCTCGTCGTTCCCGGCAGCATGCACTGCTATCCGCGCCACGGATTCTCGCTGCATACGAACTGGGATCGCCGCAATTGGGCCCATCCCAAACACGGCTATGGCGGCGCGTACGGCTACGGCGGTGGCGTTCACTATGGGCAACCGACCCCCTGGCCCCTGTCGAACGTCGACATCGAGATCAAGCCCAAGAAATAGCCGCGTTTCAGACCCTTCTGAAACGTCGAATCCCGCTGCCCTTCCTCCCATCGAACCCACCAATGGATCGTGTCCCGAAAACGGGGGAGGAAATCCGATGAATCGATGGTTTCGATGGATGGGCATTACGAGTACTGCAATCGCAATCAGCCTGGCTCCGGCGTTGGCGTCTGCGGATCACGAGCGGCATCGCCGTCACTCGGATCGGCACGAAAACGTCGAGCGGCATCGCCCGGCGGTGCGGCACCACGGACGTCACCTCGACTACCGGCGGGGACACCGCGCACATGTGCGGCACCGCGTGCGGGCAGCTCGCTACCATTACTGCAAACCCTGCAACGCGCGTTTCCAGTCGCGGAACTCGTTCTACCACCACCTGCACCACCAGCACCGAGTGAGCTTCTTCGACATCCCGTTCGTCGTCGCCTACGCGACCTTCGGGTGGATCTTCCACGGATAGGTTGCGACCCTCCTCGAATGGGGATGCGGGCAGCGAAGCATGGAAACGACCGGGAGCGCCTGCGGGCGCTCCCCTGGTCGAACATCGAGACGAGCCTGAACGAAAACGGTTGGGCTCGCGTTCCACGCGTCCTCGATGCCCGGCAATGCGCGAGCTTACGCGCCTTCTATCCCGACGATCAGCGCTTTCGCTCGCGAGTCGACATGGAGAAGCACCGCTTCGGCAAGGGGGAGTACAAATACTTCGCAGATCCCCTCCCCCCCCTGGTGCGCAGCCTACGCCGTGCGTTCTACGGACCCCTGGCCCGCATCGCCAACCGTTGGCAGGCGTGTTTGGGGCGAACCGACCGATTCCCCGGGACATTGACGGCCTTCACGCGCCAATGCGCCCTGCGTGGCCAACCGCGACCCACACCGCTTCTGCTTCGCTACGAAGCAGGCGGCTACAACTGCCTCCACCAGGACCTCTACGGCGACATCGCCTTCCCGCTCCAGGTCGCATTCGTACTCAGTCGACGCAATCGGGATTACGAAGGGGGCGAATTCATCCTGGTAGAGCAACGGCCCCGCGCCCAGTCCCGCGCCGACGCGTTTGCGCTCGAGCGCGGAGAGGCCATCATCTTTCCCAACCGGGAACGCCCGGTGCGTGGCGCCCGGGGCTATCACCGGGTACAAACTCGCCACGGCGTCAGCCGAATTCACCGGGGAACCCGCATGACCTTCGGACTCATTTTTCACGATGCGAAGTAGACCATGAGCGACGAACCGGAAGCGCGCGGCGTCACGAACCCGAGAGTGATCGATCTCATCACCCTCGACAAAGAATCCGATGAAGTGGTTCTCTTGATGGTGGAAGATCGTCCCTGGGGCATCGATCCCGAGCAGCTGAAACAGATCGAAGAAAAAATCAACAGCTACCTCGCCTACGCGCTCGCGCAAAACCTCACGCGGGACTATCCCCAATACGAGGGCAAGCCCGTGCGACTCCAGCTCGAATGCGTGGCGGCGCCCGGCGACGCAGAGAAACCGTTCCTGACCGCCGCATCGAATTTCTGTGCGTCGGAAGGTCTCGGATTCGCGGTCAGCATCCGAGACGCCTGATCCGCGAAGCTCGACCCCGGTCGTCGGATCAGATGACGCCCTGCTCGCCCAGACGCTTCAATTCCGCAGCATCGATCTCGAGTTCCGCGTAGATGGCCGCGTTGTCGGCCCCCAATTCGGGCGCCAACGCGCGCGCGCGCGGCAGGGCCCCGTCGAATCGCAGCGGGTTTCCGTGGAACACGACCTCACCGTCCCGGGGGTGGGGATGGCGTTCGATCATGTCCCGCGCCAGGAGCTGCGGGTCGTCGATCAATTCATCGGGACGCGCGACTTTGGCGCACGGCACGTCGGCCCCCTCGGGTCCGAGTGCCCCGAGGACTTCGGCACAGGTTTGTCCACGCACCCATTCCCCCACGATCCCGTTGATTTCCCCGCGGCGCTCGGCACGTCCCCGGTGGCTGCGGAAGCGGTCGTCCTGGCCGAGTTCCGGTTGTCCAATCGCATCACAGAGTTTGCGAAACAGCTTGTTGCTCGCGGTGCCGATCACCAGGTAACCGTCGCGGGCCTCGAAACAATCGTAGGGAGCGGTGAAGGGATGTTGATTCCCGGCACGCTCCGCCTCGACTCCCAGACCGGACGCGATCGTCGCCCAGGAATCCGTGATCGCGAACATCGCGTCCTGGTTCGACAGATCGAGCACTCGCGCGCGCCCGCTGCGTTCGCGTTCGAGCAGCGCACTCGAGATTCCCAGGGCGAGATAGAGTCCACCCACGAAATCCGCCAATGCACCTCCGCCGCGCACCGGAGGGCCGTCGGCGAAGCCGGTCATGTAGAGAAAACCGCTGGCCGCCTGGGCGACGATGTCATAAGAGGGAAGTCCCGCCCGCGGCCCCGTGGCGCCAAAGCCCGAAAGCGCCGCCACCACGACGCGCGGGTTGCGCGCCTGCAAGACGTCCGGCGAAAGCCCCCGGTCCGCGAGCCAACCGGAGCGGAAATTCTCGACCACGGCATCGCACCGATCCACCAGGCGCAAGAAGAGTTCGCGGCCGTCGGGCTTGCGAACATCGAGGGTGATCGAACGTTTGCCCCGATTCACGTTCTGAAAGGTCAGCGATGTGTGGCCGGGCTTCGAGGGGCCGTAACGAAAGTCGTCGCCCGTTCCCGGACGCTCGACCTTGACCACCTCCGCCCCCATGTCCGCGAGGATCGCGGTCGCGAAGGGCCCGGCGACGATGCGGGTCAGATCGAGGATGCGCAGGCCTTCGAGGGGACGCCCCGCCATGGGTGGTTGCGCCTAGGCGAACAGGATGCGGACGACCGCCAGAAGGGTGAACAAGCCGCCCAGACCCGCGATGCCGTACAGCAGGGGCGCCATCACCACATCGCGTTCGACTCCGCGAAAGTCGATGAAGAGAAATCGCAAATGGTGGGCACCGGAAAGGAAGGAGAGCGACAACACCACGATCATGCCGAGCACGGCGATGGGATTCTTCGCCAGCCCCAGCATCCGCTCATAGCTGACGGCATCCGCGGAGACCCAACCGAGGGGCACGGCGATGCCGATCATCAAGATCAGTGCCGGAAAAATCAGCGGGGTCAGGAAATTCCCCGTCACGAAGGGACCCCAGATCAACGGTTCGATGAGCTGCAGGAATTTCTTCACAGAATCGCCCCCGAGAGCACCGCAATGAGCAACGCACTCGCGCCCAACCACGCCGCCGCCAGGACCGGTGGGAACACCGCGACCGGCGGCCGCGGAAACGGGCCGATCATCGGCGGCTGGGTCTTCACGAACATCTGAAAGAAGGTCCGCCAGCCGAACCACACGATGAGCGCGAAGGAACCCACGTGGAACGCGATGTAGAGCGGATGTCCAAGCGTCTCAAGGAATGTTTCCCAAGCGCCGGGCCCCGAGCCCAAAGCCCAGAGCGCGCGCACCATGACGCCCGCGGCGAGGATGAAGAACAGGCCCGCAAAGCCGTACAAGAGATACGCGCGGTAGCGCGGATTCGCGGTCGGCCAATCGCCGGGAAAGGCCGGCGGCGCGGTTCGCGTACGAGTGCCCGAGCTGGGGCGCAGCGTGTGGGGATGTGCGGGATTTCGCATCCTCTACTTCCCTCCTCGCGGCAGAACCAACCCCTTCATCCAGTCCATGGTCGCGAGCAATTTGGATTGGTTGACGGCGGCGGCCGGGTCGACGTTCTTCGGACAGACTTCACTGCACTCGTTCGCGTAGGAACACGCGTAGACGAAACCTTCGTCCCGCATGGCGGCCAGGCGTTCGGAGTCGCCTTCGTCCCGGCTATCGAGGTTGTAGCGATGACCCAGGGCGATGGCGGCCGGGCCGGCGAATTCGGGCTCATTGGATACCGCGGGGCAAGCCGAGTAACAGAGCATGCAGTTGATGCACATGCTGAATTGCTTGAAGGCCTCGAGCTCCGCCGGAGATTGGCGATGGGTTCCCTCTTCCACCGCGCGCTCCTTGGCGCGAATGATCCAGGGCTTCACGCTCTTGAATTTCTCCATGAAGCCTTCGAATTCGACCACCAGGTCTCGAACCACCGGGAAATTCGCAAGCGGTTCCACGGTCACGGTGTCGCCGTAGTTGGCGAGGGAATCCTTGCACGTCAGCTTGGGCTTCCCGTCGACCTGCATGCCGCAACTTCCACACACCGCCATGCGACACGACCAGCGATGCGCGAGGGTGCTGTCGATTTCGTCTTTGATGTAGTTCAGGGCGTCGAGAACTTTCCAATCCGGTTGGACGGGAACCTCGTAGCGATCCGTTCGCGGCTCTTCGTCCCGATCCGGGTCGAAGCGCGTCACGACGAAGGTCTTCTTCACCTCACTGCTCATCAGTACTTGCGTTCCTCGGGCTCCCAATGACCGAGCCGCACTTGCGATGTGTCGATGCGGGGGCCGGCGGGATCGAAGTGCACCAACGTGTGGTGCAGATAATTCTGATCGTCGCGCGTGGGATGGTCTCGGCGCGTATGCGCACCGCGCGATTCCTTTCGATACGCCGCCGAATTGGCCACGGCTTCCGCAACGTCGAGCATGTTGCCGAGCTCGAGGGCCGCGATGATCTCGGTATTGAAAACACGGCTGTCGTCCTGCAGCGCGATATCGGCGAAACGCCCCTTGAGCTGGGCGATCTCCTGCACCGTCGCATCCATGGTGTCCTGAGTGCGATAGACGCCGCAGCCGCGTTCCATGGAGGTCGTCATCTCGCGACGGACGTGGGAGAGCTTCTCGCCGCCTTTCTTCTTCCCCCGCAACGTATCGATCCGCTCTTGTTCTTCGAAACCGCGCTTGCGCAAGGCGACGTCGTTTCCGTCGCTGGTTTCCTTCGAAAGCGCCACGGCCCGTTGACCGGCGCGCGCGCCGAACACGAGACATTCCGTCAAGGAATTGGATCCGAGTCGATTGGCGCCATTCAGCGAAACGCACGCGGTTTCACCGGCGGCAAAGAGGCCCCCCACACGGGTCAGACCGTCGATGTCCGTATCGACTCCGCCCATCATGTAGTGCACGACCGGGCGAATCGGAATCGGCGTCGTCACCGGGTCGACGCCCACATAGGTGGTGGCGAGTTCGCGTACGAAGGGAAGGCGCTTCATGATCTTGTCTTCACCCAGGTGGCGAAGATCCAAGTGAACGTATTCCCCGTAGGTTCCCGGTAGGCCGCGACCGGCTTCGATCTCCTGGATGATGGCGCGGGAAATCATGTCGCGCGGACCGAGTTCGGCTTTGTTCCCGACCCCATAGTCGTAGGCGACCAGGAAGCGCTCGCCTTCGGAATTGATCAGGTGACCGCCTTCGCCGCGGGTCGCTTCGGTGATCAAGATCCCGGTGCCGGGCAGTCCCGTCGGGTGATACTGAACGAATTCCATGTCCTTGAGCGGCACACCGTTGCGGTACGCGAGCGCCATACCGTCGCCGGTCTTGATGTTGCCGTTCGTCGTGAAGGGGAAGATCTTGCCTCCCCCGCCGGTGGCGAGGATGACCGCGCGCGCTTGAAAGACTTCGATGTTGCCCGTGCGGACGTCGAGGGCCGAAACGCCCTTGATTCCGTCGTCCTCGATCAGCAGCTGGGTGACGAAGCGTTCGTCGTAGCGCACGATGCGATCGAACTGCATCGAATGCTGAAACAAGGAGTGGAGCATGTGGAAGCCGACTTTGTCGCTCGCGTACCAGGTGCGCTTGGTCGTCATCCCGCCGAAGGCCCGGGTCGCCACGCTGCCGTCGTCGTTGCGGCTCCAGGGACAACCCCAATGCTCGAGGCGCGTGAGTTCCTTGGGCGCCTCTTCCACGAAGTACTCGATCACGTCCTGGTCCCCGAGGAAGTCGGACCCTTTGACGGTGTCGTACCCGTGCATCTCCAGGGAATCGTCCGGGCGCGCCACCGCGGCGGCGCCGCCTTCGGCGGACACCGTGTGGCTGCGCATGGGATAGACCTTGGAGACCAACGCCACGCTGACCTGCGGATCCGCCTCCACGGCGGCAATGGCGGCGCGCAGACCTGCGGCACCGCCTCCTACGATGATGATGTCGTGCTTATGGACGTCGACCAACGGTTCTCCACCCCCACGGCGAGGTCTGGGGAAGGGTTTAGCGCATTTCCGGGTCGGGTACTTGCTGGGTGACGCAATGAATTGCGCCGAGTCCCACCACCAGGTCTTCGCAGCGAATCGGGACGATTTCGCGGCCCCGAAGCAGCTCGGCCAGGGTGGCGAGGGCCGGCGCGTCGCTCGCTGCACCGAAGGTGGGCACCAGCGCCACACCGTTGGCGAGATAGAAATTCAGATAGCTGGCGGGCAAGCGCACTCCCGCGCGCCAAAGCGGCGGTGGCATGGGCAATGTCGCCACAGTCAGGGGCTTGCCCTGTGCGTCGCGCATGGCGCGCAAGCGGTTCCGGTTCTCCGAAAGGATGGCGGCGTTCGGATCCCCGTCGTCCTCCTCGATGCCACACACCACCGTGGACGGCTCGACGAAGCGCGCGATGTCGTCGATGTGCCCATCGGTGTCATCGCCCTCGATCCCATCGCGCAGCCAGAAAATCCGTTCGGCGCCGAGCCAAAGCGCCAGCTCCCGCTCCATGCCTTCGCGGGTTCGTCCCGGTCCGCGGTTTGGGTTGAGGAGACACGCTTCGGTCGTGAGTACGCTGCCGCGTCCGTCGGTATCCACGGACCCACCCTCCAACACGAATCCCGGTGTGAAGCGCTTCACCCCCATGGCAGCCGCGATCGCGCGCGGCACGGCGTCGTCGCGATCCCAGGGCGGATACTTGCCCCCCCAGGCGTTGAAGCCGAAATCCAACAGCGCCAATTCGGGATTCTCGGGATCTTCCCGCGTGAGGAAAATCGGCGCGTGGTCTCTCGCCCAGGCGTCGTCGGTCGGGATCAAGAAGAAATGAATCCCCTGTTCCGGATCGACTCCGGCATTGCGGAGGTCGTCGCGTGCCCGCTCCTGGTGGGCATCGTCCGCGACGTTGATGTGGACATCCTCGCGCCCCTGGAGTGCGCGCACGATTTCCGCAAACGCGCGGCGCGCTCCATCGAGACAACCCGGCCAAGTCTCGGGGTTGTGGGGCCAGGAGAGCCAGGTGGCGGAATGGGGCTCCCATTCCGCGGGCCAACGAAAGCCCAGGTCCGACGGGTGCGCTCGGGCGCTCAATCGCGAAAGCGTCGCGTCAGGTCCGCGTAACTGTCGATGCGGCGGTCGCGCAGAAACGGCCAGTTGCGCCGCACGTTTTCGATTTCCCGCAGGTCGCACTCGACGACCAGCGTCTCCTCTTCCTCGGCGGATGCGCGCGCGAGCACCCGACCGAAGGGGTCCGCGACGAAGGACTGGCCCCAGAAACGGATGTCTCCCTCTTGTCCGACCCGGTTGACGGCGGCGACAAAGATCCCGTTCGCAATGGCGTGGGCGCGCTGGGCCACCTCCCATGCATCGTGCTGGGCCCGGTCGGTTGCTTCACTTTCGTCGAACTGCCAGCCGATGGCCGTCGGGTAACAGAGGATCTCGGCACCCCCCAGGGCGGCCAGGCGCGCCGCTTCGGGAAACCATTGATCCCAACAGATCAAAGCCCCCACCCGCGCGGCCGGCGTCTCGAAGCACGGCACGCCGAGATCGCCGGGCGTGAAGTAGAACTTCTCGTAATAGAGCGGGTCGTCGGGGATGTGGAGTTTGCGGTAGCGACCGAGAATGGAACCGCCGCCGGCGATCGCCACCACACTATTGTGGTACAGGCCCGCCGCGCGTCGCTCGAATACCGGTACCAAGATGCAGATGTCGCGCGCCGCCGCGAGCTTCGCGAAGGCCTCCGTACTCGGACCCGGAATCGATTCCGCCAGGGCGAATCGTTCCGGGTCTTCGGACTGGCAAAAATATTGCGAGCGAAACAGTTCCTGGAGGCACACGATCTTCGCACCCGCGAGCGCTGCTTCCTCCGTGCGCGCGAGGGCGCAGGCCAGGTTGTCGGCGGGGTCTTCCCCACAGCGCATCTGCACCAGCCCCAGCGAAACGATCGGCTCGCGATGGGATTTCACGTCGCTCACAGTGCCCGAGGTAGTGGAGGCCTCGAAATTGCGCAAGCCCTGTGACCGCTCCTGTCACGCCGCCCCACGAGGATTCGGGTCAGGAGGTGTCCCGTGTCCGTACGACGTGTTTCGAGTCCGTTTTCGAGTTCCTTCACCCGAGGGGTCGTGGAATCCGCGGTGGTGGTGGCGAGCTTTCTCGCGATTGCGCTTATTCTTGCGGCCTGGGAAGCCCGGGGAGCCATGCACCAAACCCAAGAAAATCGCCGATGGTTGATCGACGGATACAACGTCCTACACACAGGCGTGTTGCACGGGAAGAACCGGGGCGATTGGTGGTCGGCCCCCGCCCGGCAGAAACTGCTCGATGTCGTGCGTCACTTCGACGCGACGGACGCCGAGCTTTGGATCGTGTTCGACGGCAAAGACGAGAAAGACCAAGGCGAAGGTCGCACCCGCACGATTTTCGCGGAATCCGCCGACGCGTGGTTGGTGGCGGCCGTCAAGGCCGCAGCCGTTCCAGAAGAAGTCACGGTGGTTACCGCCGACCGGAAAGTGGCGGACCGCGCCCGACACCGGGGCGCCCGGGTCGTATCCCCGAAAGAGTTCTTGGCGCGCTGCGGGCCACGGCTCAATCAGGAATAGACTTCCGGGTTGGCGCAGTGGGGCAGGCGTCGCCCCTCGAGTCCGGCGAGCAGGTTGTCGACGGCGAGGGCAGCCATTCGCGATCGCGTTGCAACGCTCGCACTGCCCACGTGGGGGGTGAGGACGACGTTTTCGAGTCCCAGCAGCGGGCTATCGCGTGCGATGGGTTCCGTTTCGAACACGTCGAGACCGGCGCCGGCCAAGCGTCCTTCGGCCAGGGCGTCCGCCAATGCGGCTTCATCCACGATCCCCCCGCGCGCCGTGTTGACCAGGACGGCGTCCGGACGCACGAGGCTCAGGGCTCGACGGTCGATCAGCCCGCGCGTCTCATCGCTCAGCGCAACGTGAATGGACAGAAAATCGGATTGGGAGAGCACCTCGTCGAGACTCCCCCACTCCACCGAAGCCTCGGGGTCCCGGGTTCGTGACCAAACCCGCACCCGCATGCCGAAGCCGCGAGCGCGCCTCGCCACGGCGCGGCCAATGGCGCCAAAACCCACGATTCCAAGGCTGGCTCCGTGGAGATCCCGCCCAAGAAACATATCGGGCGCCCAAACCCGCTCGGGCCTCCAATCTCCCTTGCGGATGTAGCGGTCGCCCTCCGCCACCCGCCGGGCGGCGGCCAGGAGCAGGGCGAAGGCGAGGTCCGCCGTGGTCTCGGTCAATACCCCGGGGGTGTGTCCAACGGGAATCCCGCGCGCGGTAGCGGCCACCACATCGATGTGGTCCACGCCGACGGAGCAGCTGGAGATCACCCGCAAATCCTGCGCCGAATCGAGCAAGAGCGCGTCTATCGCATCGGTGAGCAAACATAAAACGCCGTTTGCGTCTTTGAAACGCGCTGCCAGCTCCCGATTGGAGGGCGGCTCTGCCCCCGCCCAGAGGTCCAACTCGACTCGCCCCTGGATTCCCGTCAGGGCGTCGCCCGGGAGTTCACGGCTGATGAAAACGCGGGGGAGTCTGGCCATGGCCTGGGCTCTAGCACGGATGGGGATTTCCGGGCAGGCAAATTCTGTCTCAAACGAGGGTCCACAAGGGTTGACCCGGGGGGGCCATCGGAAATAGGCTTGCTGGTTCGGGAAGGTTCTGGGGGAGGCACGGATCAGGAAATTGCGGATCCGTGTGGGGGGGATCGGTGTCCCCTCACTAGAGCGGCCTCCACAGCAATCGAATCAACTTAGCCGTTCGTCAATGAGGGATGCATGTCGGAATCGGGCAGCGAATTTGAAAGCCACGCCAGAGAGACCAAGACGATTGCGTTTGCGCGCCTTGTGGTGCGCAATCGTTTTCCGATCGCGTGCATGTTGGTGCTCTCTACCGCGTTTTTCTTCTACCCCACAGTTAACGCGATCTCGACGGGCTTGGGCGCCCCTCTTCCGGGGCCGGTCGTCCGCGTCGACACCGAACCGCGCTCTCTGTGGCCGGATCATCCGTTCATTCACGCCCAGGACAAGTTCGCGAAGGAATTCGGGAGTTCGTCCCTGGTCGCCATCGCGGTAGCGGTCAAAGATGGGAACATCTTCAACCCCGCAACCCTGGCGAAGATCCGGACCATTACGCAGAAGCTCGACGGGCTCGGGTACGAGAGCTTCACCGACGAACGCGAAGCCCTGCGCGAGAAACTCGAAGACGCGGGCGAGCTCAGCTACGCGCAGATCAACAGCGAACTCAACCGGCGTTTCCCCCCCTACCCGGTAAACCACGATCAGATCCGTTCGGTCGCCCACCGCAGCACACGGGTGATTCAGGTCGAGCCCAACGGCGACATCACCTCCGACATCCTGATGAAGGAAGTGCCCGAAAACCACGAGGAAGCGGAAGCCATTCGGGCGATCGTGCGTCAGAACCCGCCCTACATCTTCGGGCGCTTGGTCGCACGCGACGAGAAAGCGGCGCTCATCACCGCGGGTTTCGTCACGGACCGCCTGAGTAGTCGCGAGGTCTATCAGGCCGTTTTCGACCACATCCAGCAGATCAAGGCCGATGAAGAAGACGAGAACCACGACATCTT
Source organism: Deltaproteobacteria bacterium (assembly GCA_029261875.1). Lineage (GTDB taxonomy): Bacteria > Myxococcota_A > UBA9160 > UBA9160 > JAJDAL01 > JAJDAL01. Next base: position 98,153 of record JAJDAL010000039.1, on the reverse strand, counting down.
CGTGGCGGGCGAGCCGGTCCACGTCGGTTGGATTCTGAAGCACGCCTTCGAGATCGGACTCTTCGTGGTCCTCACGGTGATCATGATCTTCGGTTTGCTGCTCGGGTACTTCCGGCGCCTACACGGCGTCTTGATCCCATTCATCGCCGCGATTGCGACGGTGATCTGGGGGACCGGCTTTACGGGCTGGATGGGGATCACGTTCGATCCTCTGGTGCTCGTGATCCCCATGATCATCACCGCGCGTGCGGTCTCGCACACGGTGCAGATGGCCGAACGCTTCTTCGAAGATTACGAAATCTTGCTGCCCCAAATGGGAGACCCGACGGCGGCCAAGATCGAAGCGGCGACCATCGCCATGGGCGAGCTGATCATCCCCGGCACCTTGGGCATCGTGACCGACGTCGCCGGCTTGCTCGTGATTCTCGTCACCACCATCCCGCAGATGCGCGACCTCGCGATCTTCGGCGCCTTCTGGGTGGCTTCGATTCTGATCACGGTGGAGATCCTCCACCCGGTCATGATCTGTTATCTGCCAGCGCCCCACGACCATGAACACTTCTTACCGAAGTTCATGGTCGACTTTACGCGTTTCGTCGGCAACGCAACCACGCACCCGAAATGGAAGTACGTGATTGCCTCCGTAACGGTGATTCTGTTCGTGAGTTCGACCTACATCGCGGTCTTCCACTCGAAGATCGGCGAGGCGAGCCCGGGCTCCCCGCTCCTCTGGCCCGACCACGAATTCAACCTCGCCACCGCACAGATCGCGGAACGCTTCGGCGGCGTCGACGCCATGGTGGTCTACACCAACGGCGATCGACCGAACGCCAGCGGCGACGCCGAGCCCGTGCGCCGCATGGAAGAATTCGAACGCTTCATGCGGGGCCACAGCGACCTCGGCGCGTCGGTTTCGTTGGTCCCCCTGATCCGCGGTTCCTGGCAGATGAATCACTACGGCGATCCCAAGTGGCAATTCGTACCGAACGACCAGGCCACGGTGCGCCAAATCATCTTCCAGCTGCAGCAGAACGGTCCGCCGGGGTTCTTGCGCCCCTTCATGACCGACGAAGGCAAGGACGCGAACATCCAGTTCTTCTTCCCGGATCACAAGGGCGACACCATCGTGCGCGCCGTTCACGCGGCGGACAATTACATCAAGAGTCACCCCATCGGAGAAGTGTTCATTACGCTCGACATGGACAAGGCGGAGCCGGACGCCGGTTTCTTCAACGGGGACAAGTTGATCGACACCTTTTACTACATGCTCGGCCCTCTGCTGCCGTCGCGGAACCACAGCCTTCATGTCCGGGTCCGCCAGGCAGACGGCAGTTACACGCAACAGCCCGTCTATCTGGCCAGCGACGAAGGGCTGCCCCAGTGGATCGACGAATTCCAGGAGAAGGCCATCTTCGATTTCGAAGAAACCCGAGATGGATGGGCCGAGGACGAGTTCTTCCCCTGGCCCGAATCGCTGGCCGATTGGGAACAGTCGGATATCAGCCAGTGGTACGAGAACAAAGAACTCGGCATCCGCGCCATCGAAGTCGGCACCACAAACCTGATCGTTCAGGACCTGCGTGCGGTGGATTCGGTACCCGAGTATCAGCAAACGAAGTCCTGGACCCGCGGTGTTCAGTTCGTCATGGCCGGTGGCATCATGGGAATTCTCGCCGCCGTCAACGACGAAGTCGAACGCAGCCACGTGGCCAACATCTCGCTGATCTTCCTCGTCATCTTCGTACTCCACTCGGTCACCTACCAATCGATCCCCAGTGGATTCATCATCTTGCTGCAGATCGCGACCGCAACCATGATGTCCCTGGCCTACATGGCCATCCGCGGCCTCGGCCTGAACATCAACACCCTGCCGGTGCAGTCGGTGGGTGTGGGGATCGGCGTCGATTACGCGATCTACATCGTGGACCGCATACGCCAGGAAGTGATCGACACCGAGGATATCGACGAAGCCATCCGGCGCGCGATCCGCACCACCGGCATGGCGGTGACCTTCACCGCAACCACCATCGTGGGTGGAATCGTGCTGTGGGGATTCTCGAGCCTTCGCTTCCAAGCGGAGATGGCACAGCTGCTCGCGATCTTGATGGTGATCAACATGTTGGGCGCCATCACGGTGGTTCCGACCTTCTACTCGGTCATGCGGCCCAAGGTTGCGACCGCGCTGTTGACGGATGAGCAGATGGAATCGTTCCGGGCCCACAAAGAGCTCGAAGCGAAGCGCGGGCTCACCTAGAGCCAACGTCGTCCGGTTCTCTACCTGGCCCCCACTTCGGTGGGGGCCTTTCTTTTGCCCGGCGATCTGTGACTGGTCGGCCCCGCATTAGCTACGTTCCCCCGCCATGGCGTACGACCCGAAAGGCATCGAACCGCGCTGGCAGGCCTATTGGCGCGAGCACGAGACATTCCGGGCCGAAGTCGACCCGTCGAAACCCAAGTATTACGTGTTGGACATGTTCCCGTATCCGTCCGGCGACGGGCTACACGTGGGACACCCGGAAGGCTACACCGCGACCGACATCATGGCGCGCTACAAGCGAATGCGCGGCTTCAACGTGTTGCATCCGATGGGATGGGACGCCTTCGGGCTGCCCGCCGAGCAGTACGCGGTCAAGACCGGGACCCATCCGCGCGACACCACCAAGCGGAACATCGCGAACTTTCGGCGGCAGATCGAATCCCTGGGCTTCAGCTACGACTGGTCCCGGGAAATCGACACGACCGACCCCGGCTATTACAAATGGACCCAGTGGATCTTCCAGAAGCTCTACGAACGCGGACTCGCCTATCAGGCGGAAGTCCCGGTCAATTGGTGCCCGGAGCTCGGCACTGTACTCGCCAACGAAGAGGTGATCGACGGCAAGAGCGAGATTGGCGGGCACCCGGTCGAACGTCGACCCATGCGCCAGTGGATGCTTCGGATCACCGAGTACGCGGATCGCTTGATCGCGGACCTCGACGGGCTCGACTGGCCGGAACCCATCAAGAAGATGCAACGAGAATGGATCGGGCGATCGGAGGGAGCCCATATTCACTTCGCGGTTGCGGATCACGACGCATCGATCGAAGTCTTCACCACGCGACCCGACACCCTGTTCGGCGCAACCTACATGGTCCTGGCGCCGGAACATCCGCTAGTGGCTTCCATCACGGCCAAAGATTCGCGCGCCGCGGTCACCGCCTATGTCGAAACCGCCGCCCGCAAGAGCGAACGCGCGCGAATGATGGATGCGGACAAGAAGACGGGTGTCGCGACGGGCGCTTTCGCGGTTCACCCGGTCACGGGCGAGCGGCTGCCGATCTGGATCGCGGATTACGTTCTCGCGGGCTACGGAACCGGGGCCATCATGGCGGTTCCGGGCCACGACGAACGCGATTACGCCTTCGCCAAGACCTTCGCGCTTCCCATCGTCGAGGTCGTAGCCGGCGGCGACCTGGAGGAATCCGCCTATGCGGGCGACGGCGCAGCCGTGAACTCGCAATTTCTCGACGGGCTTGCGACCGCCGCTGCCAAAGCGCGAATGATCGATTGGCTCGAAGAAAACCAGCGAGGCCAGCGCGCCGTCACCTACAAGTTGCGCGATTGGCTCTTCAGCCGACAACGTTATTGGGGGGAGCCCTTCCCTTTGACCTACGACGAGGCGGGGAACATCCAGCTCGTGCCCGAATCCGATCTCCCGCTTCGGCTCCCGGACCTCGAAGACTTCCGACCGTCGGGCAAGCTCGAATCCCCACTGGCGCGCGCACCGGGTTGGCTCGACACGAAGGACCCGCAAACCGGGGCTCCGGCCAAGCGCGACGTCAACACCATGCCCCAGTGGGCGGGCAGCTGTTGGTACTACCTGCGCTTTTGCGACCCCCAGAACGACGCCGCCGCGTGGTCCGAGGAAGCGGAACGCTATTGGATGCCCGTGGACCTCTACATCGGCGGTGCCGAGCACGCCGTGTTGCATCTCTTGTATGCGCGATTCTGGCACAAGGTTTTCTACGACGTAGGTCTCGTCCACACCGTCGAGCCGTTTCAGAAGCTCATCAATCAAGGGATGATTCTCGGCTACAGCTATCGCTATTACGACGACAACCTGAACGACGACCCGACCCACGAGACCGCGCGCTACCCCGCAAGCGAGGTCGAGATCGAGGGAGAGCACCCGACTCTGCGTTCGACGGGCGCCGAATTGAAAGCGCGCTGGGTGACGCTCCAGGACGCCCAATTCGACGCAGACGGAAAGGCCCACCATCCCGAACACGAGGGCCTCGTGCTAGAGGAAGTCGTCGAGAAGATGTCGAAGAGTCGCGGCAACGTGATCAACCCCGACGAGGTCGTCGAACAATACGGCGCCGACACCATGCGACTCTACGAAATGTTCATCGGCCCGCTCGAGAAAGCCGCTCCCTGGTCGACCGAAGGCATTTCGGGCATGCATCGCTTCTTGCAACGCGCGCACCGCATCGCCATCGAAGAACCGACGGGAGACGGCGAATTAGCGGGCGAATCGGCCAAACTCCTGGCCAAGACGATCCAGGGAGTGACCGAAGACCTCGAAGCAATGCAATTCAACACGGCCATTTCGAAGCTGATGGTGTTCGTGCGCGACGCCAGGAAGAACGAGGCGCTGCCCCGCCGAGCGGTCGAGAGCTTTGCCCTATTGCTCGCGCCCTTCGCCCCGCATCTCGCCGAAGAGATCTGGCGCCACCTCGGCCACCCGGACACCCTCACCTACGCGGGTTGGCCCGAAGCCGACGCGAAGTTTCTGGTGGAAGACGTGGTCCGACTCGCCGTACAGGTCAACGGGAAAAGACGCGACGAAATCGAAGTGGCCGCCGATGCGAGCCAAGACACGATCCGTGCCGCCGCCCTGGAATCGGAAAACGTTCAGCGGCACCTGGAAGGGCGCGAACCCAAGAAGGTCATCGTGGTGCCCGGAAGGCTGGTCAACATCGTCGGCTGATCGGGCGACCCGGGAGGGTCATCCGTCGCCCTCGGGCGGCGCCGTTCACTTCTTCTCGAGACTCCCCGCACGCAGGTCCAAGGAAACCGAGTTGATGCAATAGCGTTGCCCCGTCGGCGCGGGACCATCGTCGAAGACGTGGCCCAGATGCGCGTCGCAGCGGTTACAGAGAACTTCGACGCGTTTCATGCCCAAGCTGTTGTCTTCTTCCAGGCGCACGCTGTCCTGGTCGACGGGTTCGAAGAAAGACGGCCACCCGCTGCCCGAGTCGAATTTCGTGTCGGACCGAAACAACACCGCACCACAGCAGGTGCACGCGTAGGTCCCCTCGTCCTTGCAATCGTGATACTTCCCGGTGAAGGGCCGCTCGGTGCCCTTCTGGCGGCAGACTGCGAATTGATCCGGCGTCAACTCCGTGCGCCACGCCTCTTCGGACTTGCGGACCTTGTCGTCGCTCATGGGGACCCCCTCGTTTTCGGACAGACTACCAGAAACTCCGGGCGATTCGGCCCGAGCGCATTGTGGAGCGCGAATCCGAAGCCTAGCTTTCCCCCATGACAGAAGACGACGGCCCTGCCTCCGGTTGGACGGCACTCTTCAAACGTCATCCCATCATCGTTTCGACCCTCCTCGTCTGTACGCTTTCCGGCGCGATTGCGGGCTACGCGCTGTTGACCGACGACTGGTCGCCGGCCCGCCGTATGTTCGCCGGTGCCCTCAGTGGAGCCGGAGTGGGGCTGCTCCTGACCGCCACCAAGATGTTCGACTAGTCGGATCCCCCCAGCGGGTCGCCCGACGCAATCCTCGCCGCGCATTTTCTCCAACCCGCCGGCAGAACCTGCGGCGTGGGTGCACGATCGATTCTGCTTCTCGCCCCCCGCAGCGGAGGATTGATGCTTCTTGAGAAATCCCCCCTTCGTCCGCAAGTAGGCTGTCCCCATGCGGAAACCTGCGTTCGTCTTCGCGTTGCTGGTTCTTACGATTGCAAGGCTCGCCCACGCGGAGCTTCCCGATGGCTGGCGTCGGCTGGGTTCCGACTTCAATCCGGCCCCTTCTGGACTCGGTCAATGCATCGGCGCTCTGGAGGGGGGAACCGTCACCGGCTACGACCGCTATTCGGGTGTATGCAACGGGCGGATCGAAAGCCATGCGAAGGTGCGCATGGTGAAACCCGGCGCATCGACCGGCCCGATCGACATCCTCTGGGAGTCGAATCCCTACCGCGAGTCCGCCGTCACCCGTCACTACTTTCGAAAGTATCTCGATCGCGACCCGGAGTGCACGGAACTCGGGCAATGGATGGATCTGGAAAGCCAGGGAAAAACCATCAATGTCTTGCGCGGCATCGCCTGCTCGGCGGAAGCCTTCGACAAGGGATTGGCACCCGCCCTCTTCTGTCAGCTGATGGACGAGTGGTGGAGTGGATTGGGTTTTCACAACGGGACCGACATCGGCGCATCGGTCTTGATGACCCTGATCGCCATGAATCGCTGTAGCGGTGATCCGGCTCCGAAACTCAGCATCGAGAGCCTCGGCGTACAGGCGGACCAGAGCGAATGCCCCATCGTTGGTGGGTCGACGGTCGACGACATCCGCGCCACGGCGGGACGTCTGGTCGAGGACGCCGACTTCTCCAATGTCACGAAACAAGGCGTTCGCAAGGTGTTCGACGCGGACACCATCCTGGCCGCGTTCTACATCATGAATGCCAACGGACGCCAGGTCGTGCTCGATTCGGAGTTTCCCGCGCTCTGCGATGCGGCCCCTTGGACCTTCGACATCATGGAGGACATCGCCCGGTTCGAAGCCGATGCCGCCATGCGTGATTTTCTCACGTCGACCGCGGGCGGCCCCCTGCCCGAGAACGTGCTTCCGAGCAACGCGAATCTCTTCGAGCTCTACGAAGCGGCGGCGATCGGCGGCGCCTCGATCCGGCGCACGAACCCGTTGGAATACATTTGCCGCCCGACGGACGGCTGCTGGGTTGGCGCCCGGCAGGTCATCCAAGACGCAATCAATGCAACTCTGGCCCCGGTTACCCACCCTCCGGTCGACCCGCCGGAGATTCGGATCGTCGTTCCCGTGGCCGGGGACGTCTTCCTCGCCCACGAGTCCAATCCCTTCGTCGGATCCGGCGAATCGACGGTTCTTCTCGCTGCTGTGACCTCGAAGAATTCCGGCCAGGTCACATGGGAAAACCGCACCCTCGACACCGAACCACAACCGGCGGTGAGCGGATACGGTTGGATGGCGACGGTTCCTTTGGCCCGCGGACGCAACGAGATCGTCATGACCGCGCTCAATTCCGCCAACGATGCGGCGACCGATTCGATCCTCGTCGATGTCGCGCCGAAGATCTCTTTCGCGTATCCCGCAACCGCGGCATCCGGAAGCTTCGATACCTTCGACGACCACGCGCTCCTATCGGCAGGAATCCAAAGCAGGGACCCGATTCGAACGGTTCGGTGGTACAACGAAACCAGCGGAGCGACCGGCGATGTGCAGCGGACGCTGTATGGCTGGATCGCCAACGTCCCCCTCACCCCAGGCCGGAACAGCGTCTACTACGTGGCCAACTCGGATCACTCCCAGGGGCGACAAGACCTCGTGGTAACCCGGCGAACGCTCGAGACCGTCGATACCCAGCCCCCGAACCTGACCATCGCCGCCGCAGCCCCCTCCAAGAACGACTCCCGAACAGGCATCGTGGTCTCGAGCATCGTCGACGATCATTCCCCCGCCGGCGAAATCAGCGCGCGCTGGCGAAACTTCCACGCGAACGCACCGCAAAGCCAGGGTCCCGTGAACGCCACGATCTACGGATGGGTCGGCGCGGTGCCTTTGGCGGCCGGTCCCAATACGATTCGTGTCGAGGCCTGGGACAAGGCGGGAAACAAGGCCCAGGACCAAGTCGTCCTGCACGGAAATCGTTTCCCCAAAGGAAGCTTCGACGGACACCCCGGAAGGTTCGAGTGCAACACGCTCCACGCCTGGGCTTGCGATCCCGACTCCTGGAACCAGAAACTTCAGGTGCAAATTCGCGAGGGCGGGACGGTTTGGGCGAGCGGCACCGCGGACGAGGAGCGCGAAGCGGGGGTGGGGACGGCGTGCGGAAATGGGACCCGCCGACACGGGATCTCGGCCCCCATGCCCACAGGCCTCAAGAACGGGAAAACGCGCACCCTCCGCGCCTTCGCGCGTGACGCACAGACCCACGAATGGAAAGCGCTCGACGGCATTCGTACGGTCGACTGTCCCTAGAACGAATCAGTCGAGGCGGGTAGCGAGATCGGTTTCGGGCGCGGTCCGGGAAGCCGGTGCGCCCTCGAGCGGGCGTGCGCGCTTGAAGAGCACGAAGACCACGGTCCCCACGAACCCCAAGGGCAAGACGCTCAACAAGACCGTAGTCGCGATGTACCACCAACGCGTCGCCTCGGTCTCCGCGGCGCCACATCCCGCGCAAGCAGACGCTACGCCCGCAAGCCCAAACGCCGCGCTGGCCAGCACAAGCGCAACGAGCACCATTCGGCTCACAAGTACACCACGCCGTAGAGGATCGGCCAAACGCCCACCACGAAGTACCAGAGCACGCAAAACGCGGCGAGTTGGCTCTGGGCCAACCACCCCCCGCGAAGTCGGATCCAAGCCTGTACGAGGAATCCGAGCGCGACCACGGCGTGCAGCGCGTGGATCCCAATGATGAGATAGAAGAAACTTCCGAGCGTGCTGGAAGTCAGGGTGAGGCCCTCGCGGATCAACGCCACCCACTCCATACCCTGAAACAGAACGAATGCCGCTCCCAGCAGCACCGCGAGCACCAGAGGACGCTCCGCACGCGCGCGGTCGGTCCGATAGGTGCGATACGCGACGTGGAGCAGTACGCCACTGGCCAATAGCGCCAGCGTATTGACCGCGGTCTCTTCGAAGGGCAGCCGTGGCTGACCCGCCGGCGGCCAGGTCGGCGCGCCCGCCTTCCAGATGACGAACGCACTGATCAGTCCGGCGAAGAGCATGATCTCCGTCAGAATGAAGATCAGCATGCCCAACACGCCGTTGGGGAGAAGCGCCTCGCGGTGGGATTCCGCGGCGATGTGAAGCGGTGCGGTGCTGTGGCGGGCCATGGGGGATGCCCTCCTGCGGCGTTAGGCGCTAGTGGTGATCGGCTTCATGGCCGCCGTGACCATCGTGGGTGGCTGTGAGTTCCGCTTTCCAAGCCGGTTTCTCCCAACCGCTGCCTTCGTGCTTCATGACGTCCGGTGCAGTCCCGGCAAAGAACAGAAACATGAATACGAGCAGCGTCACCATGATGTAGGTGACGAAGCGCTTTTCCATGGTGATGTGCATGAAATACTTGGCGACGATGAAGGCCTTCACCACCGCGATTCCAAACGCCGTGATCAGCGTCACGGCCTGGATCTCCAGAAACGGGCCCACGAAGCTGATCAACAGCAACACCAGAAGCAACACCCAGACTTTTACGTAGCTGGTGTGACCGTGTCCGTCGTCGAAAAACTTTTCAAGCATGATTTGTCACTTCGCGATGTAGAGCAAGGGAAACAGAAAGATCCAAACGATGTCGACGAAATGCCAATAGATCCCAATCAACTCCACGCGGTGAAGCTCTTGGTTCTTCTTGGCATCCGCCGCCACGATGCCCATGATGATGGCTCCGGCGATCACGTGAACCGCGTGAAGCCCGGCCGCGGTGTAGTAGAACGACCAGAAGGTGCTGGAAGTAATCGTGAAGCCATGGGTGATTTCCATCGTCCACTCGGCGGATTTCACCAGCACGAAGATCAGTGCTCCACCCATGGTGTAGTAGAGGAGCTTGGCCGCCTTGGCGCCATTGCCCTCTTCCGCGGCCTTGTGGGCCAGGACGGCGGAAAGGCTCGACGAGAGCAGCACGAAGGTGTTGAACAGGCCGATGTAGACGTTGGTGTGTGCCGCTTGTTCGGACCAGGCGTCGTGGGCCAGCCGGTGCATGATGTAGGAGGCCAACAGGCCGCCGAAGATCACGATCTCCGAACCCACCACCCACCAGGTGGCAAGCTTCGCGGTGGGAATACCCGAAGCACTGCGTGTGTTTGCGATCGGTCTGAATGCCATTCGTTGCCTCTTCCTTAGGCCTTTCCAAAAGTGTGGGCTTCGCGCTTTGCACTCAGCCCATCTGTCTAATCGCTGGCGCTATGCCGGTTCGTTCTGGGGCCAGTAATCCTCGTCGCGGTCCGGATGGCTGTATTCGTAGGGACCCCGGAAAACTTCGAGCTCCTCGGAAAAATTCCCATGCGGCGGCGGAGAGGTAGCAACCCACTCGAGAGAGTTGGCCTTCCACGGATTATTCCCCGCGGCTTCGCCACTGATCCAGCTCTTGATCACGTTGTAGAAGAAGATCACCTGGGCACCGAGCATCACGAGCAGCGAGTAGGTCGCGATTTCACGGAAGTCCTGGTAGGTGAATCCCAGCATGAGCGGCCCCTGCAGGTCGGGGAAGTGCTCGTAGTTGTAGATGCGGCGGTGCTGGCCCGCGGCGCCCAGGAAGAACAACGGGATGAAGATGAGGTTGAACGGGATGATGGTGAGCCAGAAGTGAATCCGACCCAACCGATCGTCCATCATCTTGCCGAACATCTTCGGGAACCAATAGGTGAAGCCCGCATAGGTGCCGATAATGGCGATCGGATAGAAGGTGTAGTGGAAGTGGGCCAACACGAAGTACGTGTCGTGCAGGTAGATGTCCGCCCCGCTGGCGCCCAGAAAAATGCCCGTGACACCACCGATCAAGAACTCACCGATGAACGCCAGCGCCCAGAGCATGGGCGTATTGAGGGTGATCGACCCTCCGTATAGGGTGGCGATATAGACGAAGCACATCTCCGCGATGGGAACGGAGATGAGCAGGGTCGTCACCGTGAAGACGTGCGCCATGCGGGGATCGACGCCGGCGATGAATTGGTGATGGGCCCAAACCGTGAAACTCAAGATCCCGGTTCCGAATACGGTGTAGAGGACGGTTCGATACGCGAAGAGCTTCTTGCGCGAGAACGTCGTGATGATCTCGGCCACGATTCCCAAGGCGGGGAGCAAGACGACGTACACCTCGGGATGACCAAAGAACCAGAACAGATGCTGCCAGAGCACCGGGTCTCCACCCTTGTCGGGATCGAAGAACGCCGTACCGACGTTCTGATCCATGAAGAGCATGACGGCGCCGGCGATCAGCGGGCCCACCGAAGCCATGAAGAGAATGCTGGCGACGACGATCATCCAGATCACCATGGGGATGTCGTAGAGCTTCATGCCCTTGGCTCGGGCGTTCATTGCGGTCGTGATGAAGTTGATACCACCCAACAGGAAGGCGACGAACTCGAGGGCTACGGCGACCAGCCATAAGGTCGCCCCCAATGGGGTCAGGTTGTACTCCGGTTTGGCGGAGAGCGGCGGGTAGGAGGTCCAGGCCCCTCCGAAGCCACCGCCCGGAACGAAGAACGAGGCGATCAAGACGATCGCGCTCAACAAGAAGATCTGGTACGAGAGGCGGTTGATGCGCGGAAACACCATGTCGTCGCAGCCGATCATCAACGGAATCAGATAATTACCGAAGGCGGCGATCAACACCGGCATCGCGACCCAGAAGATCATGATGGTGCCGTGGTTGGTGACGAGCGAGTTGTAGTCCGCCGGCGAAACCGTGCCGAAGAACGGAACGTCCATGCCCGGGAAGGCGAGCTGCATACGGAACGCGTAGGCGAAGAAGCCACCGATCAACGCCATCGCCATGCCGGTAAACATGTATTGCATGGCGATCATCTTGTGATCCGTCGAAAAGACGTACTTGCTCCAGAACGACTCCTCGTGGTGATGATCGTCGTGACCCGGTGCGTGAGAGACTTCGGCGGATTCGGCCATCTCTATTCTCCCACCGTCGCCGCATTCGCGGCGAGCTGGAGTTCCGATTGCTGTCCAGGTTGTTGGTTCATGGCCTGCTGCATCCAGGCCTCGTGCTCAGCGGGGGTTTCCACGAACACCCGCGCGGCCATGATGCCGTGGCCAATGCCGCAGATCTCCGCGCATTGGAAATCCCACTCGCCCGTCAGGATGGGCTTGAACCAACCCGTGATGACCCGTCCCGGAATGGCGTCCTGCTTCAAACGGAATACCGGAATGGAGAAGCTGTGGAGAACATCGGTGGACTCGAGCTTGTAGTGGTAGGTCGAATCGACCTGGAGGTGGAGCTCGTCGATTTCCGTAATGTCGTCCGCCGTATCGATCTTCCCGTCCGGTCCCGGATGCACGAAGGTCCACGCCCACTGTTGGCCAATCACCCGCACCGTGTGATCCGCCGGAGGCAGGTCCTGTTTGACGTCGTACCAAACCCGAACCGCCATCACGATGATGAGGACATCGAAGATCAGCACGGCAAAGTGCGGATAGGAGATGTACTTCTTCTGCGATTTTTCTTCGCCGGTGATGTACTGCGCCGGCACACCTTCTTTGGCGCGGAATTTGAAGATCAACCAGATGAACGCGCCGAACGTCAGCGTGAACCAGAAGGCCACGCTCCAGAAGACGACGTCGAACACCATATCGATGTCCCGGGCAAAGCTCGAAGCGGCGACAAGGTAGTATTCAATCATTGGAAGAAGAGCCTCACAGAATGAAGGCGAACACCACTGCGATGAACGAACACACGCCCGCCATGGTGATGTAGAAAGTTTTCGTCACGAGTTCGTCCGGCGGTAATTCTTTGGCCAAGGGTCTTCTCCGGCTTAGTTGTCGCGCAGGGTCATGATGTACGCGATCACGTCGCGCGCAGCCTGCTCGTCGACGATCGTTCCCGACATTCCCCGCATCAAGGCACCATTGGTGTCTTTGGGGTTGCTGCCTCGAATCCCCGCCTTGAAATTCGCAATTTGCTTGAAGAGATACCAATCACTGGTCCGCACCAGAGCGGGGCCGTTGAGCGCCTTCACGCCCTCGCCCGCCGCACCGTGGCATTGGACGCAGACCGCGTAGGTGGCTTTGCCCTTCTCCGCATTGCCGCCTTCGAGCTGCGTCGGCGGATTGGTCGGGGGCAAGCTCGCCACGTAGGCGGCTACGTGTTTGACGTCGTCCGCTGTGCGCAAGGAGCGCGACATGGGGCGCATGCGCAGTCCAGCGATGTCTTCCGCGTGGGCACCGCGCAGTCCGTCGCGGAACTTGTGGAGCTGGGCTTCGATGTACCACTGCTCCTGACCCGCGATGGCCGGTGCCAGGGCCAACGGATTTCCCTGGCCCACGTCCCCATGGCACTGCGTGCACAGGTTGAAGAGCACTTCGCCCCGTTTCGGGTCCGGGGCTTCGCCCGGTTCGTGTCCGTCGGCGCGCGCGGCTTGCGGCACCGATGCCGCGACCCACACAGCCAACCCGAGAGAAAACCAAATCTTCAATGACATCCGACGTCCTCGATTCGCGGTGACCCTCCGGGGGCGAGCCACGTCGAAGCTAGGAGAGGAAAATGCGAGGGAGGCAATTCCAACCCGCACAACACGACCGAATCGACGAGTCATGCGCGTAGGAGAACACCCCCCATCGGCGTTCAACCGGCCTCTGCCGGCCGTCTTCGAGGTAGCCTACATGACCCATTTTCTCAAGCTTCATCAACTAGATCGGCCATTCTTGCACGCGGATTTAATCCGGATTCAAGGGGTACAAAAGCAGGTAGATCAATACGCCGGTCAGCGACACGTACATCCAGATCGGCCAAGCCACGCGAGCCAGTTTGCGGTGTCGGGCGATGCTTCCCCGCAACCCGAAGACGATCAACGCGATGGCCAGAACCGGGACGAACATCGCCAGAACAACGTGGGAAAAAAGAACCACCAAATAGGCGGTGTGTGCGAACCCTTCCATATTGAAAGAGGTGTTCTCGAAATTGCGCCAGACTTTGTGCGTCACATAGAGCCCCAGAAAGAGACTCGATACCCCAAAAGCGGACAACATGACCCGGCGATGCGCTTCGATCCGCTGCGCCTTGGCCAAATGCCGTCCCACCAGCAGCAGACAAGCCGCCAGCGTATTCAACGCTGCATTCACGGTAGGGAGAAAGGAGAGATCCACCGGCGGCTAGGCGATCGCCAAGTCCACCAGCATGGCGAGAAACAGCAAGTAGAGGACGGCCAGTGAAACCCGGAACATCTTGCGCGCCGCATCGTCCGTGCGTTCGCGAAGCACGTTGACGGCTTGCCAAACGAACCAGCCGTTGAGCGCGAGCGCCACCGCGAGGTACGGGTACCCCAACAGACCGAGCGGAACCGGTGCGAGCGTCACGGGAACCAGGCCCAGGGTGTACCAGAGCATGCGCCAGCGCGTCCGCTCGTCGCCGATCACGCTGGGCAGCATGGGGATACCGGCCTTCTCGTAATCGGATTTTCGGTACAGCGCGATGGCCCAGACGTGGGGCGGTTGCCAGAAGAAGATGATCGCAAACAACAGCCATCCGGCGGCACCCACGTGTCCATCGACTGCGGCATCGGCGATGACCGGCGCCACCGCGCCCGCGGCGCCTCCGATCACGGCGTTCCAAGCGGAACGCGGCTTGATCCAGACCGTGTAGACGAAGACGTAGAAGAGGATGCTCGCGACCCCGATCCCCGCAGCGACGAAGCCCCCAGCGGCATACAGGAGCAGCGTCGAGGCGATCGCGAGACCGAACCCGAAACTCAGCGCCTGGGCGGGCGTGAGCTCTTGCGCGGGCAACGGGCGCGTTCGCGTGCGCTCCATGCGCGCGTCGAGGTCGCGCTCCACGTAGCAATTGAAGGTATTCGCCGAAGCGGCGGAAAGCGCGATGCCCAGCAATACCAGGGCCGCAAACATAGGAGGCGGCCACCCCCCGGCCGACATGGCGAGCGCAGGGAGCGCGGTGAAGATGACCAGCGGAAGAATGCGCGGCTTGGTCAGCGCCGCATAGCTGCGAAAGGATAACGTCGGCGAACTCATCGCCCGGTCTCTCACCCCACGGAATGCGCGCGCGAATCGCGTGCGCCGAGAACTTACCCTACGCTGGAGCCAAGCGCCCCCAATGAGCCCATTCCTTTGACAACGGTTGCGTTTGCGCTGGTTCTGATTTCCGCGTTGCTTCACGCGGTGTGGAGCGCCGCGATCAAGGGCAGCCGAAACCCGCTCGCGTTCAACATCCTGCAGGTGCTGCCTCCGATTCTGGTCTTCGTCGCGATCCTTCCCCTTATCCCGTTCCGCGAGATCCCGGGCGCGCTGTGGTGGACGCTCGCGGCGACCGCATGCGCACACGCGGCCTATTTCTGGTGGCTCACCTGGGCATTGGAGCAGGGCGAGCTGAGCCTCGTCTATCCGATCGCCCGTTCTACACCGGCGTTTCTCCCACTGGTCGCCATTCCGCTGTTGGGCGAGGAGATTTCCCTGGGCGGCGCCTGCGGGATCGCCATCGTGGTGGCGGGGATGTGGTTGGTCCATTCCTCGGGGCGACTGTCCTGGCGAGCTCTTTGGTCGCCAGGAACCGGCTACGCGTACCTCACGCTCGCAGCCACGGTCGCCTACGGGTTGTTCGACAAGCACGCCATGAACCTGCTGGAATCCGCTCCGTGGTCCTCCCCGCTGCCGCGCTCGATCGTTTTCTACTTCCTGTTGACGACGGCCAGCAGCGCGATCTTCCTCCCCATCGCCTTGCGCCACATTCCACGGGCAGACCTTCTAGAAACCTTTCGACGCGAAAAGGGCCGCGCCACTGCCGCCACGACCGTCAGCTTCATCGGGTACGGACTGATTCTCGAGGCCCTGCGATCGGCGCCCGTGAGCTACGTGGTGGCGGTCCGCCAAACCAGCGTGTTGTTCGCCGTGGCGATCGGCGCCTTTCTCCTCCACGAGCAGCCGGGCCGGATTCGCGTGGCCGGGGCCTTCGGAACCGTGGCCGGCGTGGGGCTGATCGCGCTCTACAGTTAGGAGGAGCTAGCCTCTCTCCATGGGCGAGCCTTCGCGCGGGTGGTGGTGGCGGTTGTGGGCGGCATTCGTCGGCCTGGTGGCCTCCGGATTGCTGCGGGCGCTGGCGTCCACCTGGCGCGTGCAGGTTCGCGGAGAGAACCCCCTGCTGCGCACGGACCCGATCGTGGCCGGCCTATGGCATCGCGACATGATCGTGGCGGCCGGCGCCTACCGGGACCTCGCGGCATCGGTCCCCGCCAGTCAGAGCAAAGACGGAGACCTGGTTTCCGGCGCGCTACGGCGTCTCGGTTTCGGCCCCGTGCCGCGCGGTTCGAGTTCGCGCGGCGGCGTTTCGGTGCTGCGCGGCTTGATCCGCGCCAACCGGGCCGGCCATCACGTGGCGCTGCTCCTCGATGGGCCGCGCGGCCCGGCGGGTCAGGTGAAACCCGGAGTGATTGCCCTCGCGGCGACGACCGGGGCTCCCGTGATTCCCGTCGCCATGTCGGCCTCGCGCTGCTTCCGGTTTGGGAGCTGGGACCGCACGGTGCTCCCGATGCCATTTTCCCACGTTGTTTGTGCCTACGGTAAACCCCTGTACGTGCCGAAAGGAACGGACGAAGGGGCTCGAGAGGCCCTCCGGGCCCAACTCGAGCGTGAGCTCACGGAGCTCGACGAGTCACTGACGTAGGGAGCCCATGGGCGCGAGACTCCGCATCCTTTCGGCCAACCTCTGGAATGGCGGTGCCGACCCGGACGCATTCGCACAACTGGTCCGCACGCTGGATGTCGACATCGCGGCGGTCCAGGAACTTTCTCCCGACCAGGCCGAAGCACTCGCCGGCGTCCTCGAATACGGGCGCCTGGAACCCGCGCTGGATCACCACGGGATGGGGATCGCCCTGCGACGCCCGGGAAAAGTCGACACCCTGGATCTGGCTTACCGCCCGGCGCGGACCGTCACCCTCGAACCGGAGCACTGGCCCGAGCTTTCGCGCCCGGCTGAGATCATCAACGCCCACATCGCGGCGCCCCACAGTTTCCCCCAATGGCAGATTGCACTGGCCCGACGTCGCCAGGTGCAGGGACTGCTCGAGCACCTCGAGCGGGGCGCCCCCGGTCGACGGGCTTTGGTGGGGGATCTCAATGCGACGCCGCTATGGCCGGCTTACCGCAGCCTGTGCACGCGCCTCGAGGATGCGGCGCTGATCGTGGCGCAGCGCGAGGGTCGCCAGCCCCAACGCACTTGGGGGCCCCGGCCGGGAAGCCCGCGACTGCTTCGAATCGATCACGCCCTGGTCGACGGATTCAGCGTGGAGGACTTTCGCGTGCATGCCATCGCCGGGTCCGACCACTCCGCCATCGCGATCGACCTCAACGTCGACTAGCGACGCCCTATTTCTCCGCCATTTCCTTCAACCACGCTCCGATGTCGGGGTGATCGAAGAGTCCCGCGTCGCGCAAGCGACGCGCCGCGATTTCGTGGACCTGCCTCGGCGTGGCGGAGCGCAGCGCCTGTCGCGCGTCTTCGGCCACGGAACCGCCATCGAGCGCGCGAACGATCTCCTTGATGATGGGCACCGCGCTGGCCGTGGCGGACAGCTCCCCGATCCCCAACCCGACCAGCAAGGGAACCGCCAGGGGATTCCCCGCCATCTCCCCGCACACGGAAATCGGGATGCGGGCGTGATTCGCCGCGCGAACCGCGCGATCGATCAAACCCAGAACCGCGGGGTGGAGCGGATCGTAGAGATGGGCCACCCGTTCGTTGCCCCGGTCCACGGCGAGGGTGTATTGCGTCAAGTCGTTGGTCCCGATGCTGAAGAAGTCGCATTCCTCGGCCAGGGGTTCCGCGCACAGGGCGGCCGAGGGGACTTCGATCATGACGCCCAGCGGGACGTTCTCGTCGAAGGGAACCGCACGTTTGGTCAACCGCTGCTTCGCCGCATCGAGCAACTCTCTCGCTTCGCGCAATTCCTCGATGCCCGAAACCATGGGGAGCAGAATCCGCACGTTGGCGTGGGAGCTCGCGCGCAGGATCGCGCACAGTTGGTCCACGAAGGCCGCGCGATCAGCCAGGGACAGACGAATCGAACGCAATCCGAGCTGCGGATTCTCTTCGTGGAGCGTGACGCCGATTTGAGGCAGCGCTTTGTCGCCACCCAGATCGAGGGTTCGAATCGTGACCGGGCGCGGCGCCATGCGGCGCGCCACGCGCTCGTACAGTTGTTCTTGCTCCTCCTCGTCCGGGAGGCTGCGGTGGGCGAGAGCCAGAAGCTCCGTGCGGAACAACCCCACCCCCTCGGCGCCGTGGCGATCGACCAGTCGTAGATCGTGCATCAAGCCGACATTGGCGGTGAGGCGAATACGTCGACCGTCGCGGGTTTCCGCCGGCCGCTCCCGCAAGGCGTCGAGGTGCTCCACCACCACGTCGTGGCGCTGCTGCGCGCGACGGTATTCCTGGTCGAGGCTCTCCTCGGGCGACAGGTACATGCGCCCGCTGCTGCCGTCGACGATGGCCATCTCCCCCGTGCGCGCCGCGGCCAGCAAACCCGACACACCCGTCAAGGCCGGAATCTCGAGGGAACGGGCGAAGATCGCACCGTGGGAGGTGGGACCGCCGTGTTCCGCCACCACCGCGCTGATGCGGTCGGGATCGAACACCGCGAAATAGCCCGGTTGAATGGTGGGAACGACCACGACGGCGTTTTCGGGCAAGCTCACTTCGACCTGGGTCACGTTCATCAAGTGGGCCGCCACCCGCCGCCCCACGTCTTCGACGTCACTGCCGCGCTCGCGGAAATAGGGGTTCTCGATGCCTTCGAAGATCACCCGGTAGGCGTCCAGCACACTGCGTAGGGCGGTTACGGCGTTGCCTTGGGCGCTCACCTCGGCCTCCAGGCGCTCGACCAGGGACTTATCTTCCAGAATCTGAATGTGCGTATTGAAGACCGCGGCGAAATCGGGACCGAACCGATCGCCCATGGTCAAACGCAAATCGTCGAGCTCCCGGCGCGCTTCGGCGATCGCGGCCAGCAGAAACTCGCGTTCTTCATTGGGGTCACTTCGCGGTTCGTAGGAGACGCGGTTCAGGTCGACCGGATCTTCCAGGCGATAGATCGGTCCGATTCCGACACCGGGCGAAGAGGGACTGCCGCGCAGCTCCACATTGCGCTCCGGCCGGCGCCCTCGCCCGGGTCCACTCAAGGGGATCCCGTGGGTGGAGAGTTCCGAAACCACCCGATGGCGCTCTTCGTCCGTGCGCGCAACCAGATCGATCAGGCGCGCGTTCAACACCACCGGCGCCAGAAGTTGGGCACAGGTCTGCAGCAGGTCGATGTCGCTGCGCTCGAAATGGCGCGGGTTGCGGGTCTGCACCACGATCACACCGATCGGAACGCCGCTCACGATCAAGGGCGCGGCCATCAGCGATTCAAATTGTTCTTCTTGGGTCTCCGGGAAATAGCGGTAGCGCGGATGCTCGCGCGCGCGTTCGATGGCCACGGGCTCGCGCTGCTCCGCCGCCAAACCCACCAAGCCTTCCCCGAAGTTGAGGCGCACGGAACCGACCGCCGCACGGTCCAAACCCACGGTGGCTTGCAGGCTCAGATGGTGGAGATCGGTTTCCGTCAGATAGACGGAACACGCATCGGCGCCCAGGCGTTTGGCGACGACGTGTACGACGTTGTCCAGCGTTTCGGTGAGGTCGTGGGAGCGCGAAACGATTTCGGAAACGTCGGCAAGAAGAGTGACACGATCCGAGATGACCCTTCCCCCAGAGTTGAGACCCTACGTGCGCGAATGCCTGGCACCGACACGAACGCCCAACGCTCCGTGCAAGGGCCGCGACCCATGCCCGTTGTGGCTGGCAATAGTACAGGAAATCGAGGAGTTACTGGATATTGGCGTCGTCGGGGCCGGACGACAGATTCATCATCGAGGACGGCGGGAATACGCGGTCGCGATCTTCGAAACGCAGTCCCAGAGCGAGCAGGATCTTACGCTTCGTATCCATGCGACAGTTCATTCCCTTTTCGACACTGTGAATCGTGCGAAGAGCGACCTTCGCTTTGCGGGCAAGCTGCGCCTGAGTCATCAAGCGATTCTCTCGAAACTCGCGCACCCGGTTCATCCGGTATTGGGTGCTTTCGTGATCCATCGCCTGCGCTCCCATCGACCACACACCCTGCGCGGGCTCTCGCCTGGCTCCGTCTTTCGGCGGCCAGACCGCGGTCGGTCACGTTGAAAATTTTTCGGTCAAGCAGGGAATTTCTTTAGTTAAATTCGTGCCTTGGAGGATCCCCCGACACATCTCAGGGGAACCTCGGGCGAACCCGGGACAAGTCTCTATTTCCTGGGGGGATGGGTCGCCCGAGCGCACATGCGCTAAGGCTCCGTGAAGCGAAGGTTCGCATCACGAACCGGCAACTTGGCGGCAACCGCACGGGGGGAATGCGAAATCGGGCCAAATTCGCCCGAGCGCATCTGCGGGAGCCACAGACAAGGCGTTACAGGCATTGGCGAGGCGAAAAAGCCTCAATTCATCTACTTCCCTCCGGAATGGCGTCCGATCGACTGATGCGGTGGGTACGTCGAAGGGTTCGATGGACCGTTTCTAGTCCGGAGTCGGTTTGAATCGTCGCTCGCGTCTCGCGTTTTTGATTTTCCTGTTGGTGCTGACCGCCGTTCTGGCGGCCGGGATCGGCGTGGTGCGGCGTTTTGGACCCGAGCGTCTACGAGAGGCGGCGGAGGTCAGTCTCTCGGAAGCACTGCGATCCCCCATTCGGGTCGAGAGCGCCCGTTTGCGGGTCGGCTCGGATGTTCAGGATCTCGAATTCGGCCTGTTGATCGAAGCCGGTGGGGTCGAGGGTTGGCCGAGCGACTCCGGTCCTTTGCTCACGGTTCCGCGCGTCAACGCGCAGGTGGATCCCGTTGCCCTGGTATTCGGACGCATTCGCTTGCGAAGCATCGAACTTCACAACGCCCGCTTGCGCGTGGAACACCGCGGGCCGGGAATCTGGCATCCGACCTTCGCGGAACCCCAACGCAACGCGGAATCCGAAACGGAAAGCGAAGCCGTCGGCGTGGAGAATTGGCTGTCCCAATTCGAGCGCAATACCCGCCAGGCACTCCACACCCCCATGGCGTCTCCCGCCATCAGCCTCCACAACGCGCATTTGAGTTTCATCGATACCCACCCGCTCGGACGCGAAGGCGACCGCGTCGCCATCGCGATCGAGCAACTCGACGCGCGCGTCAACGAGAGTGTCTTCCAGCGGGAGACCACCCTCACCGCCACCGGGAGAATCGTCGACGGCAGCGAGGAACGCGGGCATTTCGACATTACGGGACTGCGCCGCCGGCGCGGTTCACTGCAACTCGCCCTTTCGCTGGTCGCCTTCGACTTGAACGTGCTCGATCCCTATTTGGAAGCCGGCACCCACCCCAACGCGGAACTGAGGGGAACCGCGCGCGGATTTCTCCACGCGACCGCGTCGCCGGCGGGCGAATGGCGCGGAATCTTGCGCTTCGACCTCGACGACTTCGACGCCGAGCTGCCCATCGAACGTTCCAAAGCGCCGATTGTGGTGAAATTTCCCGAAGCTTCCGCCACGGCGGAGGTTCGCGTCAACGCGAACGGACTTCAATTGAGCCGCACGCAGATCACGACGCCCGACATCAGCCTGGAACTCGAGGCTTCGCTCGAGCGGCCGGTTTCGGATCTTTCGCGCGCCGAAATCCGCGCGCACGTGGAGCAATTCGATCTCGCGCGCGCCCCAAGGCTCTACAGTTGGTTGCCCGCCGACGCGCGCAAACCCGTGGAATCCGTGCTCGAGCGATTCGAAACCGGCCGTCTGGTGGACCTGGAAGCTGCGGGCAAAGCAACGCTCGCCAACTGGCGAAGCTTTCTACAATCTCCGATCTCCGGCAAAGCGCTCGAAAACAGCGGTATCACGGCGAAACTTCGCGACATCACGGTTCGCGTCGGAGACGAAGCGCAGCTCACGAACCTGCGCGGATCGGCGGCTTGGTCCGCGGATCGGGTTTCCCTGCGCGGCGTGCAGGCGAATTTCGCCGGCGAACCGCTTCCCAAACTCGACGTCACCCTGCGCGGCTTCTCCCATTTCCTCCGCGAAGACCCGCGCGACGGCAGCCCGATCGATGTCGCGGGTCTCGCGGGCCTCGAAGCGCTGCAAGGCGTGATTGCGTCGAATCCGACGGAGGAGGCCCCGGGGGTCTGGCCCAAACTCCAACTCGAGTTGTCCTGGCTCGCGCATCCCGCGTTCTTGATGCCCCTGCGAAATCTGTCCGTGACCCTCTCGCCGACGGAAAACGGAGGTGACTTTGCACTCGAGAACGCGCGCTGGGGTCGCATTCCCATCACCGGTAGTGCGCGCTACACGGGCGGCGCCACCCGCCGGCTCGTCGTTGCACTCGACGCGCGCGAGGCGCGTCCACGTTCGCCAGCGTTTCCCGCCGGAAAAAGCTGGGCGGTAGGCCGCTGGGCGCTGACGGAACACGCGTTCGGTCCCTGGACGTCGAAAAACACTCACGGCGCGCTGCGGGCCGAAGGACCGAATCTCTATTTGGAAGCGGTGCAACTCGACCTGGCGAGCGGTGGCGAATTGCGCGGTGAAGCCACCCTCGACATTTCCCATCCCGGCGAGGTTCCGTTTCGATCTTCTCTACAGCTGTTCGACGGTCACGCGGGCACCACCGCGGGCCTGATCGATCTCGAGCCCGATGAAATGACCGGCACCGTCAACGGCTCCGGCGTGTTTCTGGGAACCCTGCGCCCGAACGTGGACCTGCTGCCGGATCTCGCGGGCGAGTTCTACCTGAGTATTCGCGACGGTGAAATCCGCGGCGGCATTCCGGCCGCACTCGCCGTGGCCGACGCCACGGACTCCCGCTCCGAAGACGAACGCGGTCTTCGTTACCGCCACATCGAAACCAACATGGAAATCGGCGCTGGGCGAATCTCGAGCGACAGCCTGGCATTCGATGGGCCCGATTTGCGCTTCGTGGCGTCGGGTGAGATCGACATCGCGAACGAACCCCACGACATGCAGACCGTGGTGGGACTCTTCTTTTTCGAAACCCTCGACAAAGCGATCGGCAAGGTTCCCCTGCTCAACAACCTGCTGCTCGGTCCCGACGAAAACCTGATCGGCGCCTACGTTGAACTGACGGGCCCCTGGGACGATCCCAAAGCGCGCTTGATTCCCATGAAGACGGTCGCGACGGGTCCCGCCAGCTTTGCAGTGGAGGGTTTCCCCCGTTTCGTCAAACGCGCCATCGATGCCATTCAATCGGCGTTGGTTTCCAAACCTCCCCCCGCCGGAGCGGGTGACCCGAAAGGAGCCGGGTCGTGACCGCCCGCCGAACGTCGAAACAATCCGCCCGCGAAGTAACCGCCGCTCGAACCAAAGTTCTCTCGCGCGCCGCGGCAACGCGCGCGGTGCGCGCAGCGAAGCGACGCGGCCTGCGCGTCGTGTTCACCAACGGCTGCTTCGACCTGCTTCACGTGGGACACGTGCGCAGCCTCGAGCAAGCGCGCCGCTTGGGAGACCGCCTGGTCGTGGCGGTCAACACCGACGCGGTCGTGCGTCGGCTCAAGGGGGCAAACCGGCCCATCGTTCCCGGACGCGAACGCATGGAAGTGCTCGCCGCCTTGGCGTGTGTGGATTGGGTGCTCCCGTTCTCGGATCCGACCCCCCTCCAGACCATTCGCGCCCTGCGGCCGGATGTCCTGGCCAAGGGAGGAGACTGGACCCTCGACACCATCGTGGGGCGCGAGGACGTCGAAAGCTGGGGGGGGCGCGTGGTGCGCTTGCGCGAGATCCCCGGCGCGCGAACCACCGCCATCGTGGAACGAGTCCAAACGAAACGCCCCGGAGCCCGCCGACGTCGTTAAGCTTGGGCCATGAGTGAATCCCAGGCGAACCTGAAACGCATCCGCGAAGAGATCGGCCGCGCCGTCGTGGGCCAGCGCGACCTGGTCGAAGGCCTTCTTACGGGCCTGCTGTCCGGTGGACACGTGCTGGTCGAGGGCGTACCCGGCCTGGCGAAGACCACCGCCGTGCGCGCCCTGGCCGGAGCTCTCGGTCTGGGTTTCGGTCGCATTCAATTCACACCGGATCTCCTGCCCGGCGACCTGATCGGCACGCCGATCTTCCTGCCCGCCCAGGGTGAATTCGAAGTGCGGCGCGGGCCGATCTTCACACCGGTCTTGCTCGCGGACGAAATCAATCGCGCGCCCGCCAAAGTTCAATCGGCTTTGCTCGAAGCCATGCAGGAAGGGCAAGTCACGATCGGCGAGGAGAGCTTCCCGCTGCCGTCGCCTTTTTTCGTGATGGCCACCCAGAATCCGGTGGAACTCGAAGGCACCTATCCGTTGCCCGAAGCCCAAGTGGACCGCTTCCTGCTCAAAGTCCTGGTCCCCTATCCCGACGAAGCCGAAGAACGGGAGATCGTGGTGCGCGATTCGGGCGAAACGCCGACGATCCAAGCCGTCGTCGGAGCCCCCGAAGTCGCTGATCTGATACGCGGAGCCCGAGAAATCCACGTGGCCGAAAGCGTAAGCGATTATGCGGTGCGATTGGTCCGTGCAACGCGCCAACCCGAAGCCGCCGGCGCCAAACTCGGCATCGAAGGCAACGAGAAGGCCGTCGTGCTGGGTGCATCCCCGCGCGCTTCGGTGTTTCTGGTGCGCGCCGCACGCGCGCGGGCGTTTCTCGAGGGCCGCGATTTCGCCACGCCCCACGATGTCAAACGCGTGGCCCCGGATGTACTGCGCCATCGCATCACCCTCGGTTACGAAGCGGAGGCGGACGGAATCACACCCGACGCCATCGTGGCCGCGGTGCTGGATGCCGTCGACACACCCTGACCTCCCATGAAGATGTTTTCCGAAAACCCCGACGCGCGTTCCTGGCAATCCACTTCGCAGATTACTGCGGAAGGCTTGGCGCGCGCTGCGCGCATACTCCAGATCCGCAGTCGCCGACGCTCGACGGGCTTCTTCGCCGGCAGCTATGCGGGTGCGTTTCGCGGGGGTGGGATGGAATTCGAAGAATCGCGCCCCTACTTGCCCGGAGATGATGTGGCGGCCATCGACTGGAACGCCACCGCGCGACTGGGTGAGCCCTACGTCAAACGCTATCGCGAAGAACGCAATCAAACCTTGATGCTCGCCCTCGACGTTTCGGCGTCCATGGGATTTGGAACCGTAGGCTTCAGCAAGGCGGCCTTCGGCGCCCAGGTCGCGGCATTGCTCGCCACCACCGCGACACGCTCGGGGGACCGCGTCGGTTTCGCGACCTTCGACACGCGAATCCGCACGCGGATTCGCCCCGCGCGCGGCGATGCCCACAGCGGGTTGTTGATTCGCAGCAGCCTTCGCGACGCTTCCCAGTGCCGCGGAACCACGGATCTCGCCAGCTCCCTCGAAGCCTTGCGTCCCCAATGTCCGCCCCACAGCGTGGCCGTCGTGTTGAGCGACTTCCGCGACGAAGCGGTATTCGAATCCCCACGAACCCGCGGAGCGCTGCAATCCCTGGCTCGCCGCTGCGATCTCGTGTGTGGCGTCCTATCGGATCCCCGCGAAGAAGAACTCGTCGCCAGCGGCGCCGTACGGGTTCATGACCCGGAATGGGGCGGCGGCATCCGCGTGCTCGCGACCGGCAATGCGAAACGACGCGCTCGCTATGCCGCCGCCGCGGCGATGCGGCGCCGGCGCCTCGAAAAAGCGCTGCGCGCGTCCGGCGCAGACGTCTTCTGGATGCGCACCCAGCACGATCCCCTCAACGCGTTGGTTCGGTTCTTCCAGGAACGGATCGCCGCATGATGCGCGTCGGGTGGGCGCTTGCGTTGTTCGTCCTGTCTTGCAGCGAGGCACCCGTCGAGCCGATGGCGCCGGTCGGAGTGGTGCGCGGCGTCGTGCACTTTGCACCGCAGCGACTTCGCGTAGGCGACGTGGCGACCGTCGAGGTCGCCGTCGTGACGCCGCCACACACGGAGCTGGGAGAAATCCGCTGGCCCGCGAACGTGCCCGGATTGAGTTTCATCGAAACCCTCGCGCTCGAAACAGAACGCGAAACCCATCGCTGGGTGCACCGGGGACGAATGCGCGTGCGGGCAATCGAAATCGGCCAACACCGCTGGCCCGAGACGCAGCTGGAGGTTCGGCCCGCGGACGGCGAACGCGGAGAGTTGGTGCTGGCTGGCGACACATTCGAGATCGTCTCCACGTTGTCCACACGTCCCGACCAACTCTCGGCCTTTGGTTTGCGCGACCCCACGGGCGAGGCCAGTCAGCGCGACCTCGCCTTGGCGGCGGCCGCGGGTGCCGCTGGGGCGCTGGCTTGCGTTGCGCTGTTTCTCGTCTTGCGGCGCCGCACCAAGAAGCCTTCCCGGACCACAGCAGCAGAAATCCCCGCAGAGCCGGGGCGCGTTGCGGAAGCCGAGTTGGCGCGCGCGCTCGAACTCCTGGCCCTCGATCCCCACGCGAGTGCGCAATGCGCGGGTTCCGCCCTGCGCGCGTTCGCCGTGCACCGCTTCGGCGCACCGATCGAAACGCGCACCACCGAAGAACTCGCACTCATGCGACCCCCGCGCAACATGCGATCGCGGTGGAAGCACCTGATCGAAATCCTCGCGCGGCTCGACGATGTTCGGTTTCGGCCGGCCTCCGCGGAGCCACCGCGTGACGCACTCGCATCCACCCTCGAAGCCGCGCGCGAGTTCGTTCGCGACGCATCGCCGGAGCGCTCGTGAGCGTGGAGTCGGGTTTCCTGGGTGTCGATGCGTTCGAATGGGGTGGGCTCGCCTGGGTGCTGGCGGCATCGGCATTCTTGATCGCCCTGGGCTGGCGACGCCAGCCTCCGAGTGTGGCGTGGCCCGCCCTCGCGGAAGCCCGTGCAGCGGGATTGTTGCGGTTCGATTCCGTCGAATGGGGTGCCCGCATCCTCCGCGCCGCAACCTGCGCGCTCCTCGCGTTGGTCCTCGCGGGTCCCATGGCGCTCGTGGCGACGGCGCCGGACCCCGAAGCGGGACTCGACCTGGTGCTGGTGGTGGATACTTCCGCGAGCATGAAGGCCCTCGACGCAGGCGCCGACGGCGAAGTGCGCACGCGCTTGGCGCTGGCGCGCCAGGTCGTGTCGGAGTTCGCAGACCGCCGTTTGCGCGCCGGCGATCGCGTGGGGTTGGTGGTGTTCGGAGAATCCGCTTTCACCCAATGTCCGCTGACTTCCGATGGCCGGCTGCTCGGTGCGGCGTTGGCGCGGGTGAAGGCCGGGGTCGCGGGCGAAGCGACGGCCCTGGGCGACGCCCTGGCGTTGGCGGTCAAGCGCGTCTCCCGCATCCCCCAAGGCACGGACCCCACTCCGGGCCGCATCGCGGTGCTTCTCACTGACGGCCGCAGCAACGCCGGTGCACTCCCGCCGGATGCCGCGGCCGAACTCGCGCGTCACCACGGCGTCCGCGTCTACACCGTGGGGATCGGTTCCGCGCAAGAGCCTCGAGCCGACGCGTCCGGAATCCGCTTCGAGCGCCATCGGTTGGACGCGGAAACCCTGGGCGAGATCGCGCGCACGACCGGCGGTCGAACCTTCACCGCGCGCTCGCCCGGCGACCTCGAACACGTCTACCGCGAAATCGATTCCCTGGAACGACCGCTGCGCCCTGCCGCGCCGGCACCGCGGCGGGTTCCCAAACCGGAACCCCTCCTCGCCCTGGCGGGCCTGCTGTTGGCGGTCGAAATCGCGGGCGAGCGGGTCTTGCGGCGGCGCATTCCATGAGCGGGTTTTCATTTCTTCATCCCGACTGGGTGATTCCCAGCGCGGCGGCAACGGCATTCGTCGGATTGATGCTGTGGCGGGGCGCCCGCTCGGGGCGCGAGCGAGCGTTGCGTTTGTTGGGGCCCGGACGCGTATCGGGTCGGTCGAGACCCGACGCTTGGCTCGCCGCCGCCGCCCTGTGCATCGCCATCGCCCTGCTGGGACCCCGCTTGGGCGTTCGCAGCGTATGGATTTCGGAATCCGGTGTGGACCTCGTCGTGTTGATCGACACATCCCGCAGCATGGACGCGCGCGACACACCGCCGAGCCGTCTCGACCGCGCGCGTCGCGCCGCCGATTATCTACTGGCGAACCTCGAGCCCGGCGATCGTGCCGCGCTGGCGGCATTCGCCGGCCGTGGTGTCGCCTTGACTCCCCTCACCCCCGACACCGCTGCCCTACGCGAATTGCTGAGCGGCATCGACGCTTCGCTGATCGAACCGCGCAGTTCCAACCTTGCGGCCGGTGTCGAGAGCGCGCTCTCCATCTTCGACCGCGACTCCGAACGTCCGCGCACGCTGGTCGTGTTGAGCGACGGCGAAGACCCGAGCGGCACCGAAGACCGGGCCTTCGACCTGGCCCAGTCGGGCGTGCGCGTGTTTGCGGTCGCGCTGGGAACCGACACGGGCGCCACCCTGCCCGACGTTTCGGGTCCGCTTCGGGATGCGAGCGGCGCGCCCATCTTGTCGCATCGCGACACCGCACGGCTCTCGAGGCTGACGGAAACCGCCGGCGGACGCCTGTGGGAGACGAACGCCTTTGGCGAATTCGACACCCCTGCGCTGCTCGCGGCCGTCCGCGAAGGGGTTTCCGGAAACAGCGGAGAACGCGTTGCGCGGCAGATTCCCGCCTCCCGCACGGGCTGGGCCGCAGCGCTGGCCTTGGGGTTCCTCCTGTCGGCGGGTGGGCGGCGCTGGCCCATTCCGCGCCGGGCAGCCCTCGCCACGGCTTCGCTCGTGCTGGCCGCAAGCGTCGGCGCGGCCACCGATGCGATCGATCCGTTGGAGGCCCGCCTCCGCACGGCGCCCGACAACGCGCGCTTGCTGCTGCGCAGCGGGCTCGCCCACGCGCGCGCCGACCAACCCGAGATCGCGCGCCGGCGACTCCAGGCCGCGGCCATCTTCGCGAACGAAAACGAGATCGCCGCCTTGGCTCACTACAACCTGGGCGTGCTCGCCCTGGAGCGGTCCGACTACACGACCGCTCGGGATGCGTTCCTCGACGCGCTCGTCTTCGATCCCAGCGATGCGTTTTCGCGCTTCAATCTGGAATGGACGCTGTTCGCCCTGCGCGCAACGCCGCCGGAACCGGCGCAACGCGGCGACCCCGAGCCTCCCCGAGACGACCGCCCGACGGACCCGGAGCCCGCTCCCTTCGAAAACCTCCCGACACCGCAGCCCGAATCGGCAACCGCAAAGACGCAACCCGCGCGCGCCGCGGAACCCGCTTCCGAACGCGATCTCGAGCGCTGGATGGAGGGCGTGCGGGACGACCCGAGCCGCGCTCTGCGCCAGGCCACCGGGGAAGATTCGAGGTCAGCGAAACGGCGGCCCGTGTGGTGAGGTGGCGTTGCGCCGCGGCACTGCTCGCGTTGCCGTGGGGGCTGCCCGCTTTCGCCCTGGAGCCAGCCTGTCGCGTCGCGATCGAAGTCGCTCCCGCGACCGTGTGGGCCGGGGAACAGGTGCAGCATCGCGTTACGATTCTGCGTCGCGCGGATGTTTCCGCGGTGGTGTGGATCGAGCCGCCGACGTTTCCCGGCTTTCGCGCGGAAGCCCTGCGCGCAGAAAACAGCGGACCGGATTGGATCGACCGAAAAGGCACCCGCTACCTGCGTTTCGTGGAACGACGAGCGCTCTTTCCCTTGCGCGCCGGTGAACTCGAACTCCCGAGCGCCCGCCTGTCCTGCCGCGCGCACGCGACCCAGTTCGATCCAACCCAGGATCAAATGCTCCACACGCAATCCGTCACGGTCCTGGCGAGGAAACTTCCCACCGACGACCGCCCGCCGGATTTTCACGGGCTCGTCGGACCGATCGCGCTTTCCCGCACGCTCGATTCCGAACGCGTGCACCTGGGCGACAGCGTGCAACTGCGCATTCGCTTGAAGGGGCGTGGGAACCTGTGGGACGCGCGATTCCCGGCTCCCGGAGCACCGGGTTTCGACGTATTCCCGCGCGCACCCAAAATCGAGATGCGCAGCGGGTCCAGCCTGGAAATCGATCGCAGCGTTCGTTTCGATCTGGTGCCGAGGTCCGTCGGCACGCTCTCGGTCGAAGCGTTTTCGCTCGCATACTTCGATCCCGCGTCCGGGGACTACGCGCGCGCAAGTGTCCCGGCTCTCGACGTCGCGGTGTTGCCGGCGCGCCAAAACACCGCGAGTCCGACGAACGAAGACGAATCCTCCCCCCAAAAGCAGGTGCCGTTGCGCTACACCGCCTTCGCATTGGCGTTGGCGTTGGGGGTGTTCTGGCTGGCAGCGCGGTACCGGATGGGCGCTTCGCGCCAAGACCCCCTGTTGCCCCTCGAACACGCGATCCGCCGCTGGGAGACCGATCGGGACCTTCCGGCCGCACGCGAGATCGCCCACACCCTGCGCTCGGTCCTCGAGCACCGCAAAGACGTGCCCGATTCCGCTCGACAGCTGACCCGCGCATTGGAACGAATCCTCTATGGGGCGGGAGCCCCGGGCCTCGAAGACGAAGCCTTGCGCCGTGTACTTCGCGAGCTGCGCGAACGCGAGAGCTGAAACGCGCCCCGGTCGGGGGCGCTAGCGCGCGCCCCCCAGGTGCTCCACCGCGCGTTCCCAGTCTTCGGGTGTGTTGACGTTCAGGAAAGCCGTACCGGCCGGATCCAAGCGCTCCATCTCCTCGGGAGACAAATAGACGGTTTCCAATTTTTCCAGCACGCCGCGCATGGAAAACGCTCCCGCTTCGAGTTGCGCGCGCGCCACCCCCAACACGGCTTCCTTCCGATACAGGGCACAGAGGGGCTGGGGACCGTCGGCGGTGCGGGGAACGACCGCATCGGCGCCGGGCCAGGCCACCAGACCGAGCAGGACGTCGGGCGTCATGAGCGGGAGATCCGTTGCCAGAACGAGTATCCGTTCGGTGCTGGCGGCGGAGAGCGCCGTCACGAGACCCGCGAGCGGCGCGCGCGCGGCTCCGGCGGCGTCGGGCACGCGCACCCCCGGCGCCGCTTCGGGCGCCCTCCCCCCCCCGAGCAACACTTCCGTGAACAGGGACGACAACAACCGCGCCCCGTACGTCGCCATCTCGATGCCCGCGTGGGCGAGGTTGGCTTTGTCGCTCCCCATCCGCGACGACGCACCGCCGAGCAGCAACGCACCCCCGATGTTGGAAAAGCGATCGCGGTTCGATTCGCGGCTCAGACTCCGGACTCCTCGGATTGCAAGAATCCCTCGTCGAGCAATTGCACGGTCGCCCGGTCGCCTTCGCGAAGCTCCGTCGCTTCCGCGGGAAACACCAGCAGACCCTGGGCCTCTACCATGGAGCGCAGAGCTCCGGAACTCTGATTGCCCGCGGTGTGGGCGGTCACCTGCGTCCCGTGGCGCTGGAGGCGGACGCGGACGAAATGCAGGCGGCCGGCCTTCTTGAACATGGGCTCGCCGAGTGTCACCTCGAGCAACGGTCGGAAGTAGCTGGCATGCCCCATCAGCTTGCGCAGCGCGGGGCGCACGAATTGTTCGAACGTCACCATGGCGGACACCGGATTTCCCGGCAAGCCGAACACCAAAGGGCCGTCGCCGGCAGGAAAGCGACCGAAGGCAATCGGATAGCCGGGTTTCATCTCGACGCCCCAGAATTCCAGGCGACAACCGAGTTTCTCGAGCACCGGTCGAACGTAGTCGTGATCTCCCACGGAAACGCCGGCGGAACTCACCAGCACGTCCGCACGCAACCCGCTTCGCAAGCAGCGCTCCAGGTCCGCCGGGTCATCGCGCGCGATGCCGAGATAAACGGGCTCGGCACCGAGGGCGCGGCACTGGGCCGCAAGGGAATAGGAATTCGAAGAAACGATGCGACCGCCGCGGGGATCGCCGTCGGGCTCTACGAGTTCGTCGCCGCCCGAAAGAATTGCGACCCGCGGCCGTTGGTGGACCGCAACGAAACTGCGGCCAATCGAGGCCAGGAACCCGAGGTGTGGGGGCTCCAAACGGGTACCGGGCGCCAAAACCTTCTCGCCCGCGCGCACATCTTCACCGGCGGGACGAATGTTCTGATGTTCCGATCCCTCAACGCGGATCTCGACGCTTTCGTCCGCAGCCTCGGTGTCTTCCTGGCGGATGACGCAATCGGCTCCCGGCGGAATTGGCGCTCCGGTCAGGATGCGCGCCGCTTCGCCGCTGCCGATTTCCCGCTCGCTCGTGGCTCCGGCGGGGACGTGGGACACGACGCGAAGTCGCACGGGCGTTTCCGCGGACGCACCCTCGGTATCGCGGTAACGAAGCGCAAAACCGTCCATGGCCGAGTTGTCCGCGGGCGGAAGAGTTCGCTCGGCGCAGATGGTTTCGGTGAGTACGCGCCCCAGGGCATCCCGGGTCGCCACGGTCTCCGAGCCCAGCGGCGGCGTCGCGTCCAAGACGATGGACTGACCTTCGGAGACGCTGATCCCGGACCGCATGCCGCCAACGGTAACCGGGCCGGGCGCGCCCCGAAAGCCGACTCGACGCCCCCCGGCGCGCGAGCTAAGCTGCCTAAATATTGGGCAAACTTACGGATTTCCAAAGCTAAATCAGATGCTTAGAAAGCGCGAATCGGCGCCCTCGACCCGGCGGAAAACGTCGCCATGGAACGCACCCTCCAACACATACTCGATGCGGCTCTCGATGGAATGATCGTGCTCGATGCGCGCGGCAGCATCGAACACGTCAACCCCGAAGCCTGTCGGATTCTCGAAACCGCAAGCCCGAGTCTCTCGGCGCGACCCGTCGAGGAATTGCTCGGCCCCTCCCACGCCGTCGCCAAATTGGCGCGCGAAGTCCTCTCCACCCGGCGCGGTGCCGTGGCGCGCGAACAGACCATCGACCGCAAGCACGAGGGAACGGTTCTGGTGGACGTCGCCGTCGCTCCGCTGCTCAACAGCGAGGGCAAAGCCAGCGGCGCCATCGTCACCCTGCGCGATCGCACGATCCAAGCGCAGCTCCAGGAATTGGTCGGGGAACGCGATCGACTCGCCGCCTTCGGGCAGATCGCCACGGGCCTGGCGCACGAGGTCAAGAACCCCCTGGGCGGAATTCGCGGAACCGCGGAACTGCTTGCCGCACGCGCCCAAGACGGGAAGACGAAACAGGCCGCGGATCTCATCGTCCGAGAAGTCGATCGCATCGCGGACCTGGTCGAAGATTTCATGATCTTGGCGCGGCGCGACGAGCTTCGTCTCGGGTCCGTCAACGTTCACCGGGTGCTCGACCACGTTCTCTCCTTATTGGCGCGCGATCCATTGGCGGATGGCATCGCGGTCGAACGTCTATTCGACCCCTCGATTCCGGAGTTTCAGGCCGACGCCGACCGCTTGACCCAGGTCTTTCTCAACCTGGCCCGCAACGCCATGCAGGCCATTCCGGACCGACCGGGCAAGCTCAGCATCACCACCGGTATGAGCCTCGAGTTCCGACTTTCGAGCCCCGACGGCAAGCGGCTACCGACGCTGTTCGTGGAGTTTCGCGATACCGGTAGCGGCATCGATCCGGATATCCTCGACAAGCTGGGAACGCCGTTCTTTACCACCCGTTCCGGCGGAACCGGGCTGGGGCTCGCCGTGGCGAATCACTGGGTATCGCGCCACGGCGGCACAACGCGTATCGACAGTCAGATCGGCGAGGGAACCCGAGTTCGGGTCTTCCTTCCGCTGCAGGCAGGAACCCCATGAGTGAAACGAGCCCTTCACGCATTCTCGTCGTCGACGACGAGGCTTCCATTCGATTCGTCCTCGTGGAGGCCCTCGAAGAGCAGGGTCACGAGGTGGTCGAAGCCGACTCCGCCGAAGCGGCGCTCGAAGCGCTGGCGTCCAACCGATTCCCGGTCGCGTTCGTGGACATTCGCATGCCCGGGATCTCGGGCCTCGAACTCCTCGATCAACTGCGCGCGGCCGGGAGCGAAACCGCAGTCGTGATCATGACCGCGCAGAACACCTTCGAGAACGCCGTCGAGGCCATGAAGCGCGGCGCCCTCGACTATCTCGTGAAACCCTTTCGCGTGGCCGAGATCACGGCCTTGGCCGAGAAGGCGGTGCGCGCCCATGCCCTCGAACACGAAGTGCGTGCGCTGCGTCGCGAGGTCGCGGGTCGTGCGGTGCCCGGCGAGCAGTTGGTCGGCAAGAGTCCGAAGCTGCTCGAGATCTTCAAGACGATCGGGCGGGTCGCGCGCAGCGACGTCGCCGTGCTGATCACCGGCGAGAGCGGAACCGGAAAGGAGCTGGTGGCGCGCGCGATTCACAACGCAGGTCCCCGCGCGGAGCGACCGTTCATCACCATCAACGCGGCGGCGATTCCGCGCGACCTGCTGGAGAGCGAACTCTTCGGCCACGAACGCGGTGCGTTTACCGGAGCGATCGAGGCTCGGCGCGGGCGTTTCCGGGACGCCGATGGCGGCACCCTGTTCCTCGACGAAATCGGCGACATGCCCATCGAACTCCAATCGAAGTTGTTGCGCGTATTGCAGAGCGGCGAAGTCACGTCCGTCGGTGGGCAGACGCCGTCTCAGGTAGACGTTCGAATCCTGGCCGCCACGCACCGCGATCTCGACGCGGCGGTCAGCGAGGACCGTTTCCGAGAAGACCTGCTCTACCGCCTGCGGGTGGTCCCACTCCACATCCCTCCCCTGCGCGATCGCGCGGAAGACATCGCGCTGCTCGCGGAACATTTCACGGCCCGTTACGCGGAAGCGTTGGCCGGGCGCCCCATGGCCCTCGCCGATGCGACTTCGCAACGGCTGCTCGCCTACGACTGGCCCGGCAACGTGCGCGAACTCGAAAATGCCATCAAGCGCGCGGTGGTTCTGGCGGCCTCGGACGTTCTCACCCCCGACGACTTCGCGTTCCTGGGCCAGGCGGGAAGCGGCCCCGCTTCCGCCACCCTGTCGGAGCTCGTGATGGCCGAAGTGACTCGCGTCCTCGAAGAAGCCGACGGTGACGAGATCTACCGGCGCGTGATCGAACAGGTCGAGAAGCCGTTGCTCGAGTGTGTACTCGAACGAACCGGCGGCAATCAGATTCGCGCGGCAGCCCTGTTGGGCATCAATCGCAATACGCTGCGCAAGAAGATCACCGAACTCGGCGTCGAATTGCCGGGCCGCAATTGACCCCCGCCGACCACGCGGCGAAGACCCGCTGGCACGGCCTGCACGTGTTGGCGGACGACGCGCCGCATTGGAAGCACGACCCCGTCGCCATCGCCCACGCGGCTTGCGCGGGCGGAGCCGCGGTGGTCCAGCTGCGCGCCAAACACGCCACGGACCGACAGACCCTGGCTTGGGCACACGCCATACGCGGCCTCACGCGCGAAAGCGGTCTCCTTTTCGTCGTCAACGACCGCTTCGACATCGCGCTCCTAGCCGAAGCCGACGCGGTTCACCTGGGTCAAGACGACCTTCCGCCTGCGCGCATTCCCGAATCCGTGCGCGGGCGACTTGCCCTGGGTCGATCGACACATTCGCTCGAACAAGCCCGGGCCGCTGGCCGCACCCCGGTCGATTACCTGGGATTCGGCCCGGTCTTCGACACGGCGAGCAAGCTTGCGCCCGACACGAGCGTCGGGCTCGCCGCCCTCGGCGAAGTCAGTCATGCGTTGGCACCGCTCCCCGTGGTAGGTATCGGGGGGATCGACGTTGCGGGCGTGCGGGAGGCCGTGCGCTGCGGTGCCAGTGGTGCAGCCGTGATCTCCGCCGTCGCCGGGAGCGACGATCCGGTCCTGTCCGTCCGCAGCCTGGTGCGCGCCATCGAGGAAGGCCCCCTTTCATGAACGAGCTGCTTCCGCGCGCCACCTCTTTGCTGGGCATCTTCGCCATGCTCGCCATCGCCTGGGCGGTCTCCACGGATCGGCGACGGATCCCCTGGCGCACGGTCGCTTGGGGATTGGCGATCCAAGCCGTGCTCGCCCTGGCGTTGCTCAAGACCGCGCCCGGTCGCGTTTTCTTCCTGGGGATGAACGACGTCGTCAACGGCGTCGTGGCGTTCACCGATGCGGGCGTTCAGTTCGTGTTCGGCGGGCTCGCGAATTCGGAATTTTCCATCGTGGTGAACGTCTTGCCCATCATCATTTTCATGGGAAGCGTGTTCGGCATCCTGTACCACGCGGGCATCGTGCAGCGCATCGTCGATGCCCTGGCCTGGGGGTTGCGTCGAACCCTGGGGACCTCCGGCGCCGAAAGCCTCGCCGCCGTGGCCAACATCTTCGTGGGCATGACCGAAGCGCCGCTGTTGGTGCGGCCCTACCTCGAGCGCATGACGCGCTCGGAACTCTTTACGGTCATGACCACCGGCATGGCGACGGTCGCGGGTTCGGTCCTCGTCGCCTACGCGCAGATGCTGGGCGGTGGCGAATTCGCGGGGCACCTCGTGACCGCCAGCCTGCTTTCGGCTCCCGCTGCGATCCTGATCGCAAAGATGATGGTGCCCGAATCGGAAACCCCGGAGACCTCGGACGTGGGCCACGCCCGCGTCGAACGCGAAACCGTGAACGTGATCGACGCGGCCGCAAGGGGCGCGACCCAGGGGCTGCGCCTGGCCGCCAACGTCGGCGGATTGCTGATCGCGTTCGTCGCGCTGGTCGCCATGGCGAATCACGGCCTCGAGTTGGCGGGCGGCTGGTTCGACATCGAAGGACTCACCCTCGAGCGATTGCTCGGGTGGTGCTTGGCCCCGGTCGCGTGGTTGCTCGGCGTTCCCTGGTCCGAGGCGGTGAGCGTGGGCTCCCTGCTCGGGATCAAGACCGTCTTGAACGAATTCCTCGCCTATCAGGCCCTGGGGGAGATGATGGCCTCCGGCGCCATCGGCGAGCGCTCCGCCACCATCGCCTCCTACGCCCTGTGCGGTTTCGCCAACTTCGGATCCCTCGCCATCTTGCTGGGCGGAATCGGCGGAATGGCGCCGTCGCGCCGGGGCGACCTCGCCCAGTTGGGACTGCGATCGATTCTGGCCGGCAGCCTCGCCACCTTCATGACCGGTGCATTCGCGGGAATCCTGCTCTAGCCCCTCACCCCCACAGGGATCCCGGGCGTTTGACGCGAGAAGTCGACCGGGAGTATAAGCGGGCATGAGCCACGCCCTTCGATTTGCCTCCATTCCCCTGTTGCTCGTCGTCGGGCTCGCGTGGGGAGCGCCCCCGCGGATCGCGAACGCGGCACCCTACAGCGATGCCGCGATCGAACGCGCCGCGAAAAAGGCCAAACGCCTGCGCGGGATTACCGGACAACTCACTTCGCGCCGCGTCAACGGACGCGACAACGACACCGACGGCTCCGCTCTCGCCCAGAAGAAACTGATCCGAAAGCTGAAGCGCATTTCCGACCCCATCCTCGGTCCCGGCGACGAGGGCTTCAAGCAGCCCTTCGATTTCCAAGGCGAAGTCGGGACCAATCTCCTGGGCATCATCGTCGGCAGTGAACTCCCCAATGAATACGTCGTGATCGGCGCTCACTACGATCACCTGGGCACGCGCAGCAACGCCAGCGGCCGATGTTCGCGGGGCATCGCACCGGGCGGCGAAATCTGCAACGGAGCGACGGACAACGGCACGGGCTCGGCCGCGGTGATTGCCGTGGGGACCGCGCTGAAGAAACTTCCCCGCCGGCCGCGCCGTTCGATCGTGCTCGCGCTTTGGGATGCGGAAGAAGATGGCTTGGTGGGGTCGGAGTTCTACGTCAACAACCCCGCGGTGCCCCTGGCGCAAACCGTGACGTACATCAATTTCGACATCTTGGGATCCGACCTGGTCCCGACGCTGGCATCCACCACCTTCGCCATCAGTCCGGAAACCGGAGGTCCGGACTTCCTGGCCGCCGTCGATGCCGCCTACCAACCCGAAACCGACATCACCCCCCACAAGCTGGGATTCATCTTCGGCCAGCTGCGAAGCGATTACGCGAATTTCGTTTCCAACGGCGTGCCCACGGTTTTCTACGGGGACTCGACCAACGCCTGCTACCACACTACCGGCGACGACCGCAAACGCGTCAACTGGAAGAAAGCCCAAGCCATCAGCCGCAGCGCCTTTCGCCTGGCGGTCGAAATGGCGGAAACCGACACACCGCCGACCTTCGTGCCCCCCAATCCCCAGCTTGCCACCTTCGACGACGCGATCGAGCTCGACATGGTCTTCACCAGCGCCCTCGGCGACCTCGCCCGGTTTCCGCCGGCCGACCAGGCCACCCTGGAAGCGATCCAACAGAACATCACGACCATCGTCAGTGACGGCCCCGGCGCCTTCGACGCCACGGACATCGTGGCCTTGCTGAATGCGGCCGTCGATTCCCTCGACCTCTTGACCGCGTTGGATTGCGAGTCGTTCTAGAACTCGAAATCGGAGCTATAGTGCCCCGCCATGAAACGACGAATTCTCGCAGGGGTTTTGGCCGCGGCTGCGTTCGCGGCAGGCATCGTTCCGGCGGCGGCCTTTGATCGCTGGAACGACACCACACGGTACGAGTTCACCTACCGGGTCGATCTGGAGCCGCTACTTGGCGACGGACAACCGGTCCGGCTCTGGCTCCCGACGCCCTCGGAATCAACGGCCCAACGCCTGCTCAGCAGCAAGATCGATTCTCCGTGGGAATACCGGGAGACCCTCGACACCCTCGGCAACCGCATCGTCTACATCGAAGCGTCGCCCAAACCCGGAGCTTCCCAAGAAGTCGTCGCGCACTTCACCGTCGAACGCAGTCCGGATCGCGGCGTTCCCGCTTCGAAGAACCTCGCGGGCGGCCCCCTGGATCCCGCACGCTATCTGAAATCCCAGCGCCGCATTCCCCTCGACGGCTTGATTCGCGAGATCGCCGTGCGCGAGGGCCAAGGAATCACCGACGACAGCGAGAAGATCCGCACCTACTACGACTACGTGGTCAAGACCATGCAGTACAGCAAGCACGGCGAAGGCTGGGGCCAGGGCGATGCCATCTGGGCTTGCACTTCGAAGTACGGCAACTGCACCGATTTTCATTCGCTCTTCATCGGAATGGCGCGTAGTCAGCAGATCCCGGCCCGCTTCTTGATCGGCTTCCCGATTCCCTACGACAAGACCCACGGCACGATTCCCGGCTACCACTGTTGGGCCGAGGTCTACGACCCCACCCGCGGCTGGTTTCCCTTCGATGCCAGTGAGGCGAAGAAGTCCGGCCGCATCGAGGAATATTTCGGCGCGCTCCCTTCCGATCGCATCGCCTTTACATTGGGGCGCGACCTGGTGCTCGAACCCCCTCAAGCGGGTGAACCCATCAACTACTTCATCTACCCCTATGCGGAGATCGCGGGAAAGCGCGTCGAAAAGGTTCCCGCACGCTTCGAATTCCGCCGCCTGCTCCCCGCCACCGCAAGTCGCTAACCTCCCCACTCGACGTGGAGGGACGATGGCCGAAGTTCGATTGACCGAACTCGTGCCCGGCGGCGGCTGAGCGCGCAAGCTGGGCGCGAGTGACCTGGTTCAGGTCCTGGGGAAGATTGCACCCTTTCGCCATCCGTGGGTCGACACCGCAGTCGGCAGCATGGAGGACGCGGCACTCGTGCGCCCGCCGAACGGCTCCCCCCTAGCCTTTACCGTCGATTTCATCACACCGATCGTCGACGACCCCGAAACCTACGGCGCGATCGCGGCCGCGAACGCGTTGTCCGACGTGTACGCCATGGGGGGCGATCCGCAGGTCGCACTCGCGGTGTGCGGATTTCCCGAAGGAAAAATCGGTTCGGAAATTCTCGAACGCATTTTTCGGGGCGGGCGCGACAAGGCCGCCGAGGCGGGGTGCGCGATCGCGGGCGGACACACGGTGATCGACCCGGAGCTCAAATACGGCCTGTGCGTGATCGGCTCCGTGGACGCGCAACATGCCCTCACCCAAACCGGCGCTCGCCCCGGAGATCGTTTGGTGCTCACCAAGCCCCTGGGAATCGGCGTTTCCGCCCAGGCGATCAAGAAGCAAGCCCTGGGCGAAGCCGAGATCGCTGCCGTGACCCGGGTCATGACGACGCTGAACCGCGACGCCAAGGACGCGGCGCTGCGGGCGGGTGTCCGCGCCGCGACCGACGTCACGGGCTTCGGGTTCCTGGGGCACCTCCACCACCTCCTGCTGGGATCCGGCGTATCGGCGCGCATTTCCGTCGAGCGGATTCCCCTGCTTCCGTTTGCGCGCGATCTCGTCGCCCAGGGATTGGTTCCCGGCGGCAGTCGCCGCAACGCGGACTACACCGCACCCCATGTCGAATTCGGCGAGCGCGTATCCGGCGACGACCAACTGCTACTCGCCGACGCGCAGACGTCCGGTGGTCTGTTGCTCGCGGTTCCCGCCGAGCGCGTCGGAACCTTGCTCGCGGAACTCGAACAGCGCGGCACACCGGCCCACGCCGAGGTCGGCGAAGTCATCGCGGGGCCGGCCGGCCGCATCGAAGTTCGCGCCTAATCCCCCCAACACCAGGAGCCTCCATGTCCGCCAAGGCTGCTCAACTCGACCATCCGATCGCATCCGTCCTCGCGGATCGCTACAGCCCCTACGCGTTCGCGGACCGGGACGTGTCTTCGGACGACCTGCGATCCCTGTTCGAAGCCGCGCGCTGGGCGGCTTCTTCCTACAACGAGCAACCCTGGAGCTACATCCTGGCGACGCGTGCGGACGCCGAAGCCCACGGCAAGTTGCTTTCGTGTCTCGTCGAAGGAAATCAGGGCTGGGCCGCGGCGGCGCCGGTGTTGGCGCTCGGCATCGTCACCCACCCGTTTCGCCGCAACGGGAAACCCAACAAAGCCGCGCCGCACGATCTCGGACTCGCCTCGGGAAACCTGTGTGCGGAAGCAACGACGCGCGGCATCGCGGTTCACCAGATGATCGGCATCCTGCCGGAGCGCGCCGCGGAGCTCTACGCCATCCCCGAAGGATCCGAAGCCTTCACCGGACTCGCCATCGGCTACGCGGCTCCGGCGGAATCCCTACCCGAAAACCTGCGCGAGCGAGATCTCGCCCCGCGCACCCGCAAGCCGCTGGGCGAGTTCGTGTTCGGTACGCGCTTCGGCGAGGCCGCCTTCTAAGAGGCTTGGTGTCGCAAGGAGACGGGTGAACTCGCCAGTTCACCCTGGCGCGCTACGCGAGTCCAGCGCGCTCGTGCCCAGGCCGCCACCGCCAGGGTTTCGACGGCAAGGAACAAGAGCCCCACAGTGCCACCCGCCGTCGGCCAGAAGAGTCCCGTCAGGACGGGGTGAATGCGCTCGGCCATCGAGGGAAGGATCCAGTAGAGCAGGGCCGCACACAATAGGAATGAAGCCTCGGGGCGTCTCGGGTTGGCTGCGAAGTGGAACCCGAGCAGGAGCGCCATATCGCGAGTGGCGAGCAACAGAATCCCGAGCACCAAGACCCGCGGGTCTCCAGAGCGGTCACCCGTTTCCGGAGCCGGAAATAGAAACAGCAGCCCGATGGCGATCGGCGCGGCCAACGCCAATGTCACGAGAAACAGGGGGAGTTCGTGACCGAAGCGCGACCAATTCCCATTCCGCCAAAATTCGCCAAGGCGCCGAAACAGGATCCAGGTCTTGAGTTCTCCGAATGCGAGTAGGTAGACAAACGCGATGGACAGGCCATAGGCGATGGCGACGCGCGCCAACAGGATTCGCTCCGCATCCAAATGCGTGGTGCCAAAGGGAACGAATCCCGCAGAAAAAGTCGAGAGGAACGCGACGAAACCGACCCAGACCATCGGACCGCTGCGCATTTGGAGCTCGAGGCGCACGAGGCGGTGAAGCCCAACCACGGCCCAGAGAGTAAACGCTCCCACGGTTACCAGCGCGAAATCCATCAGCTCGAAGGATCGGCCGAACCAAAGCACCGATTCGAGCGGGTTGCTCAATACCAAGAACCACACCCACACGAAAAGAAGCGAGAGAAGTGTATAGGCGTTTTGGGAGGTGTGCGTGCTGAGCCGCAGCTTTCGCGCGGTCTGTAGACTCGCGAGCAGTGAGGACGCGTGCACCCCGAGACCCGCGACGCAGAGGAGCCCGGCGCTCTGGAGCCGCAGACCGATGGAGTCGTCCGAGGTGAGGAAGAATACCGCGAGGCACCAGATGCCCCCGTACCAGGTATAGACGGGACTCCCCAGCAGCTTCCCCCAAGTCAACGATCCGGGTGACTGGGGGGAAAGCCGTTGCCAATCCCAAGTTCGTTCCATGAACTCGCGCAAGATCGCGTCGGCGGCCAATCGGGATCCCCAGACATGAACGATGGCAACGAACAGCACCAACGCGGCCTGGGACAGAGTGCGTCGCGTGTGTTCACCCGAAAAGTCCGTCACCACGGCCACGAAGATGAAGGCGATCGCGAGGACCGCGGGCATGACCAAGAGGCGCGTAAAGGTCAGCTCCGTCCAGACGTGCCGTTGCAGGTGCGGATTCACGACCGGGGCTCCGCTTCGGCGCCGCGGACCTTCTCGCGGTAGAGGTCCTGTAAGTTGGAGCGTGTTT
Organism: Deltaproteobacteria bacterium; assembly: GCA_029261875.1. Lineage (GTDB taxonomy): Bacteria > Myxococcota_A > UBA9160 > UBA9160 > JAJDAL01 > JAJDAL01. The sequence continues at coordinate 55,749 of JAJDAL010000039.1, read as the reverse complement.
CTCCGAAGGAGGCAATGGGAAGGCCCCCTTCGATCCAGCGGCGCAGCAGTTCGCTTTGCGCGGAACGATCGCCGCGAAACTCGAACTGAGCCTCCAGGCCGCGAACACTCACGTTCTCGACCCCCTCGACGCCACTCAAGCGATGGGCGGCATCCTCGATTCCGTGCGCCAGTTGGAGTTGGAATACGCGGGTTGGGGCATCGATCTCTTCCAACGCACGACTCTCGAGAATCGCGCCGTCGCGAAGTATCAACATGCGGGAAGAGTACTCGTCGAGCTCCGCCAGAATGTGAGAGGACACGACAACCGTCATGCCCCGAGCTTGAAGGTCGAGAAGCAAAGAGGAGAGTTCGTGGCGCGCTTCCGGGTCGAGCCCCGAGGCCGGTTCGTCCAGGAGTACGATTCGAGGTCCATGAATGATGGCCTGCGCTACGCCCAACCGTTGGCGTTGGCCGCGAGAAAGCGAACCTGCGCTCTTGTAGAGCAAATCCTGGATTCCCACTCGATCGGCGGTTTCCGCGACCACGCCGGGCTGATCCTCGACCGCAATTCCATGGAGACCTGCGATGAAAGCCAGCGAATGGTCCACACGGAGCTCGTCGTAGAGTCCGAAGAAGTCCGACAGGTATCCCACGCGCTGGTGGCAGGATCGCGGATCCTCGGCGACATCGACGCCTCCGATCCGGATCGATCCACTCATGGGCTCTTCGAGGGCTGCGAGGCAGCGCATCAGTGTGGTCTTTCCCGCGCCATTGGGTCCGACGAGGGCTGTGATGCTCCCTGCGGGCAGGGAGAAGGACACGCCATCGAGGGCGCGCTTGCCCGGATACTCAAAGACGAGATCGCAAACCTCGATCATCGGGGAGGCATCGGCTTGTCCCGGATCCGGCTTGACCTGGACCATTCGCCGAGCGTCGCGGAATCGCGACGACCCCGCAGTGGAGGCGTTCGGCTCGACTCGCTAGATGAGCTCGAGCTGGCGCGCTTCTCCGACGGCGTCCGCGAAGAAGGCGCCCGTCGGTTCGAGGATGGATTCGGCCACCGGGCGCAAGATCCGGTCGACGTAGTGTTCGCGATCCACGTCTTCGGGAATCGGACCGTGCGGGAATACCGGTTCCGGGCCACGTCGCGTGATGACGTAGCGCACCACGGGCCCCACGCGGCCCTCGATCTTGCGGGCGGCTTGAACGTGGGGGGGCGTCGTCGCGGTGTAGCGATCGAGGGAACCCTTGCGAACGCGTTTGATGTAGATGAGTTCGGTGTCGAGTTCACCCCGGCGCACGCTTTCGACGGTCTCGCGCACGAAGGGCAGGAGTTCGCGATCCGTGAAGAGGCGTTCGAGCATTCCCTCTTGGAGCCGGCGAGCGATTGCGGGCGAGTCCCGACGCACGGATTCGAGCCCCACCACGAGTAGCTTTCCGTCCTGCCAGCCCGCGTAGCGCTTCTTGCTGCCGCCCACCCCCCCGCGCAGTGTCGGAAGAAAGAACCGGTCGAGCACTTTTTCGAGTTCCAGTTCGAGGCGGGATTCGACTCGATATTCGTCGCGAATCCGTCGGCCGATGCCGGTCTCGACCCGCTCCCGCAAACCCTCCGCTTCGGCGAGCGCTTCGGCGCGCCCGCTTGCCCGCAACTGCACGAAAACGGAATCCGTATCGCCGTAGAGGACCGACACGCCCTGCTCCTCGAAGGCGTCGCGGGTCCAGGTCAGGGTCTGTTGACCGAAGCTCGTAATCGCATTCGCGATCTCACCCATGGAAAAGCGGCAGCCGGGCGACCCCAACACACCGAACAACGCGTTCATCATGATTTTGATCGCCTGATCGGCGTTGCGATCCTGACGACGCTTGGCCCGATCGCGGCGCTCCATGAAGCGATCGATGATGCCGGGCAGGATCGCACCGCTGCGGGCAAAACGGGCGGCGTTGGGCGCCTCGATCGCGTCGTCGTCCGCCGTCGCGAAGGCCAGCGGGTCGAGCTGGAAGGTTCGAATCAGATTCGGGTAGAGGCTCTTGAAGTCGAACAGCGCGACCTGGGAGAAAACGCCCGGCACCGGATGCAACAGGGTTCCGCCTTTGACGGGCGTGCTCTTGCGCTCGGGATCCACGCTGGGCGCCACGATGCCGCGACCTCGCAGCTCCGGCAGGTAGAGGAGGTCGAAGGACGCCACACTCGCGCCGACCCGATCCAGCTGCATCCCCGAAAGGCGGCTGCGTTCCTGAGCGAGATCGAGCAACCCTTCGCGCTCGAGGATATCGAGGACCAGGCGCGCGTCTTCGCGGTTGTAGTCCACCAGCGCTTTCGGATCCTCGCGGTAGAGGCGCAATATTTCCTGGGCTGCGTCCCCCGATTCCGAGTCCAGCAGTTTCCCGCGTCCCAACACGGCCTGGGCGACCGTTTCGAGACGGTAGTCGTCGAGGCGCCGCGCATCGCGCACCAGCGGAATTCCGTCGAGCGCCATACGCCCGGGAATCGACGCGCGACTCTGGCGCGTGAATCCGCGGTCTTGTTGAAAGCTCGTGGTCCCCGGAATGCGTCCGAGATCCCGCGCCACCCCCAAGGCTTCGCAACGGGCATCGAATACCCGCAGATCGAAGTCGATCACATTCCAGCCCGTGATGATGTCGGGATCCAGGGCGCGAATCCGCGCGACGACGGCGCCGAGTAGCTTGGCTTCATCGGCGTGGACGATGGCGCCCTCGACCGGAGCCCGCGCGAGCAAATGAACTTCCTCACAGCCCTTGCCCACCAGAGCCGCCGACAGAATGCGACTGGCGTCGGGCAGGGTTTCGAGATCGATCGACAGGGTGCGCAAATCGGGACGCGAAACCGCACCGACGATTTCCGGATTGTGGAACCGCACCAGACCCGTGGCGGAGATCTTTGGCTCGCCGCGGATTTCCAGATCGCCACGAATCCCGTGATCGATCAGGAACCGATAGGGAAACCGGATGTCCGCTTCGAAGGTGGGGCGCCCCGAGCGCGCAAGTCGCTCGCGCAACGCCGGGACCTCCGCCGGGCGCGTAGCGCCGACCCGTGTCAGGGAACCGCCGTTGAAGTCGCGCAGATCCGAATCTTCGATCGCGAGTTTCGCATCCGCGAGCAGCGTCGCGTCCTCCCGCCGCACGAAAAAGTAGGGGCGAAAGCGGTCGTCCTCGACGAGGAATGGCCGACCGTCGTCGAGCCGACCGAACAGGTGAATCACGGGGATCTCGTTGCGCATCCGATAGGTGGGCTGGACGATGAACCCCCGAAAGTCCCCGCTACTCACCCGCAGCCTCTCGCTTCACTTGCCCCACCCAGGCATCGACGCGGTCCCACTGGTCGAACAACCATTCCACGCGTCCGTCGAAATCCTTGGGAATTTCCGAAAAGGGAATGCGCCAAAAGCACACGCGAATCCGCCGATCCACCAAGCACCCGGTCCAGAGATCCCAGAACGTGCCCGCGCTATCGAACCCTTCATGGGCGCAAAACACGGCGTCGAGACCGGGGTTGGCGTCCAACAAGGCGAGGCTGCCGCCGAGACGCGGGGGCAGAACGTTCTGCAGGCGCCGGCTGCGTTCGAGGTTCGGACTTGGCTGCGCTTCGAGGCGTCCCAGAATGCGTTCGCGTTTGGCGATTGTGAACCGCGTGCCTTCGGGGTAGATCAAGATCCCCTCGGAATCGGACAGTCCCTGCATCAATTCGCGAACGGCTTCGACCTCGCTCGCCGGATCGTCCGACGCCCGATCGACGAAATAATTGGGCACGCGCAGTCCGACGATGTCGATGCAGGGATCCCAGAGCAATTCGCGCTTCATCACGTAGCGGAAGCTCCACCCATAGGGTTTGGAGATCGCGTGGGCGGCGAGCAGCGTATCGGCGACGCTCGCATGACGCAGCAGCAGCAGCATCGGCCCCGAGGCTACGGCTTGCGTTCCCTCGACCTCGATCCGGAAACCGAAGATACGCTGGCTTCCAGCCAGCAGCGCCTGGCCCCAGGTGTGTTCGAGGGCGAGATTCCAACGCTGGTACTGCTCGGGCGTGACCCCCGGGCGAAGCCAACGAACACACCACACCGCGAAAGCCGCTGCGATCCCGACCACCTCGATTCCGAGGTAGTAGACGAAGAACAAGCCGCAGCGAAGCGCCGCGCGAACACCGCTGCGCGATCGATCCACAATCGTCAGGGCAGGCACCCAGACGATCGCCGTCGCCACACCGATGAGAAACAGAAGGGTGTAGAGCGGAACCGTGATGCTGCGACGAGCCGCCGCCGACAACCCTACAGGAGAGCGCCGCCCCTGACTCAAAGCCCCGCCAACAGTTGGCGCTTCAGAGAATCGTCGATGGGTGCCGCACCGAGCCAAATCGAAAAGTACGCCTGGGCAAAATCGGCTCCCGGAATGGTTCCCAGCGGTTTCCCGTTCTTGGCGAGCTCCGTACCCACGCCGGGAAGGTAGGTGAGCGAATAGCGGTCGCCGTCTTTTACGTCCTGGTACAGCGCGTGCAATCGATCGAGTCGCTCGCGCAAACGCGCAAGCGAAGGTTCGTCCAGATTCTGTTCCAATATCTGATCCGCGGCCTTGCCGAAACCCTCCCCCCCGATGCTCCAGAAGTAGTGCAGCTCCAACCGCTTGGGGATATCGTCCAACACCGAGCTGGGTTTGGCTTCGCTCGGAAGATACAACGCGGCCACGTAGGCCTTGATGAAAATGCGATAGCGCAGCAGACCCAGGCCGTACAGCGGGAGGCGGTCGCCCCCGACCCGGACCGCATCCGGGAAATAGACCCCCTCGATCTCGCCCGCCCGCGCGGTCCCGCAGACCGCGAGGCTGAGGATCGTTACACCGAGAGCCGTTCCGAGGAGTCCCGTCTTGATTTCACGCATGGTGGTTCCGCTACCTCGTTCGGAAGTGTTTCCGTTCTTTGCCGATGGAGCAAATCTGGAACGGATCACTCCGCCCGAACTGCGGCGATCGACGCCCTATTCCCGTGCCTAATCCGAGGCAACCTGAAGCTCCATCGCAGTATACTGCGCCCATGGCCGACTCCCTCTCCGACTTCGAACGCACGGACTTCTCCTACGAAGGCACCCAAAAATCCGTCTACCGGCGCGGCAACGGACCCGCCGTGATCGTGATCCACGAGGTTCCCGGAATCACGCCGGAGGTAGCGAACTTCGGGCGCCGGGTTTCCGACGCGGGCTTCACGACCTTCATGCCGATGCTGTTCGGCGATCCGGGGCGCGACTTCTCGAACAGCTACGCGGTGCAGGGCATCCTGCGCGCGTGCATCAGTCGCGAATTTTCGGTGTTGACCGCGCGCCAATCGAGCCCCATCACGAACTTCGTACGCGCCCTGTGTCGGGAAGCGCACCGCGAATGCGGGGGCCCCGGCGTAGGAGCCCTCGGCATGTGCCTCACGGGCGGTTTCGCCCTGTCGCTGATGGTGGAGCCTTCGGTCATGGCCCCAGTGCTGAGCCAACCCTCCCTCCCTTTTCCGATCGGTTCGCAACGCCGCGCCGCCCTGGGCATTTCCGAGCGCGAACTCGAAGCCGTAAAGGAGCGCGCCAAAGAGGGCTGCCGTGTGATGGGTTTGCGGTTCACCGGCGATCCCCTGGTGCCGGGTGAACGCTTCGAAACCCTGCGCCGGGAGTTGGGGGCGAACTTCGAGGGAATCGAAATCGATTCCTCGCGCGGAAACCCGCACGGCATCTCGCGCACGGCCCATTCCGTCCTCACCCTCGACCTGGTGGACGAAGAAGGCCACCCCACGCGCGCCGCCCTGGACCGGGTTCTGGGCTACTTCAACGAGCGTCTTCGGCCGGAAACCGCCTGAGGGAAAAGGTTTTTCACTTTCTTTTCGGAGCGTGATCCGATTTTCGGAAGCCGGCGACTTATGGGTCGATGGCAAACCGAAACGACCCTCGAATCTTTCAGATCGGCGTACTCTCCCTGCTCCTGGGCTACGGCGTGCTGTTCCTCGACTTCGAAGTCGAGGCCCTGCGTGCGGCGGCGACCCTGGTCTCGGCGCTGGTCACGCAATACTGCGGAAGTCGCCTCACCCGGCAACGCTTCGACCCGCGTAGTGCCCTGATTTCCGGTCTCTCCCTCTCGCTCCTCATGCGCACGGATCAGTTCTGGCTGGCGCCCGCGGGCGCCGCCCTCGCGATCGCGAGCAAGTTCGTGTTGCGCATCCGCGGGAAACACCTCTTCAACCCGACCTGCTTCGCGCTCGTCGCGTTGATGGGGATGTCGGACCGAGTCTGGGTTTCCGCCGGACAGTGGGGAAGCACCGCGCTGTTCGCCTTCGCGGTAGCGGGACTCGGATTCTTCGTGACCCAGCGCGCGGCGCGCAGCGACGTCACCTGGGCTTTTCTCGGGTTCTACACCAGTGCAGTGATCGGACGCTCGATCTGGCTCGGCGAACCGCTCGGCGTTCCCCTGCACGGGTTGGTGAGCGGCGCACTCCTGATCTTCGCTTTCTTCATGATCTCGGATCCGAAGACGATCCCGGATGCGCGTCCCGCCCGGGTGCTGTTCGCGGGACTCGTCGCCGCAACGGCGCTCTGGATCCAGTTCGGCCTCTACCACCCCAACGCCTTGCTCTGGGCTCTGGCGGCCTGCGCCCCGGCCGTTCCGCTGCTGGACCGAATCTTTCCCGCGCGTCGTTACCAATGGCGCGCCCTACAACAAAACCCAAAAGGAGAAAACCATGCGACGCTTCACCCTAGCGCTGCTGGTGTCGCTGCTGCTCGTGCAGAGTGACGCTGGCGCCTTCTGCGGATTCTTCGTCTCCAAAGCGGACACGAAGCTCTTCAACAAAGCCTCTCAGGTCGTGATTGCCCGAAGCGGCAAGCGAACCGTCATGACCCTGGCAAACGACTACCAGGGCGATCCCGCGGAATTCGCCATGGTGATCCCGGTCCCGACCTTCATCGAAGAAGGCCAGATTCACGTGGGCGACCCTCAGGTGCTCGCCCACCTCGACGCCTACACGTCTCCGCGCTTGGTCGAGTACCACGACCCGGATCCGTGTGTTCGCGCGCAATACCGGCAAGACATTCTCGGGGCAATGAAGAGCGCGCGGGAGGACGCGAGCCGATCTAGGCCGCAAGTGTCCGGCGAGGGCCTCGGGGTTTCGATCGAAGCCAGCTACAACGTGGGCGAATACGAAATCTTGATTCTGTCGGCGAAGGAGAGTGACGGGCTCGAAGTGTGGTTGCGCAAGAATGGCTACCGGGTTCCGCGCGGCGCCTCGCAGGTCCTCGAGGGCTACCTCAAACAGGACATGCGCTTCTTCGTCGCGAAGGTCAACTTGAAGGAGCACGCGCGTCAGGGCTCGGCGAATTTGCGTCCGCTTCAGATCGCCTTCGAATCGCCCAAGTTCATGTTGCCGATTCGCCTGGGAATGCTGAACGCCAACGGTCCCCAGGAGTTGTTCGTCTACACCCTGACCCAGAAGGGTCGCGTGGAGACCGCCAACTACAAGACCACCAAGCTGCCGTCGGGCGTCGAAATTCCCACCTTCGTCAAAGACGAGTTCGGAGAATTCTACCGCGCGATGTTCGACGAGCAGGTGCGCCAGGAAAAAATGAGCAGCGTATTCCTCGAGTACGCCTGGGACATGGGTTGGTGCGACCCCTGTGCCGCCGACCCCCTGTCGAACGAGGAGTTGCGGAGCCTGGGGGTCTTCTGGCTGCCGGGCGGGCAACAATTTCGCGGTGGCGCAGCCCCGGTGTACGTCACGCGAATGCACGTGCGCTACGACGAGGAACACTTTCCCGCGGACCTGGTCTTCCAGGAGACCGGCGATCGTTCCAACTTCCAGGGTCGTTACGTAATGCGGCAACCCTTCGCAGGGGAGCTGACCTGCAATGCGGACCGCTACGCGGAACAGGTCCGCGAACGGCAGGAACGCGAAGTCGAAATGCTCGCGAAACTCACCGCCTGGGAAGAGGATCGAATCCGAAAGAAGGTGAAGTGGTTCCGCGCTCTCTCGCCGAACCCGTGGTGGGAGAAAATCTGGAACTAGTCCGGACGCACGACCGAGGGCTCGCCGCAAGGCGAGCCCTCAATCGGAAAACAGGAAGCGTTCCACCATGCGGGCCGTGGTGGCCGCGGCCCGATCGAGATCCTCGCCCTCGACATAGGCGTGAATCGCGTTCCACTGCACCGCGTTGGTGATCACGTAGGCGGCACTGTGGGGATCGACCGCGCGCAGCTGACCTTCCGCCGCCAAGGCTTCGAGATACTTCTCCACGGCTTCGCGAATCTGCGCTCGGATTTCCTCGACCGGCGCACGCAGCGCTTCGTCTTTGAAGTAGCGCTCGAGCATGATGCGCTGCATCCCGGGATTCAGGCGCTGCATGTGAAACACCGCGTCGATCAACGAACGCAAGATCTCCCGCGGGTCGCGCCCCTGCCAGGCTTCGGGATCGACATTGGCGATGACGTGCTTCGCGATCCGATTGACCGTGCGGTCGACCAGCTCGAGCAGGATCGACTGCTTTTCCTCGAAATAGGTGTAGAAGCTCCCCACAGAGATCTTGGCGCGTTTCGCGATCGCGGTGATGGGCGTCTCGTCGTACCCCCGCTCCTCGAAACACGCGACCGCGGCCTCCAGGATGCGGTCGCGGGTGCGGCGGCTGCGGGCCTGCTGGGGAACCCGGACCCGGGATCCGGAGGCGCGTTTGGGCTGTGCGGCCATGAGGGGACTCCCGGCTGGGGCAAGGCCTCGAATTCTAAAGAAAGTTGAATCTGAATTCAATTTCGCATTGACGCCTAAATTCCCGAGATCTATGATTTTTTGGCGTGCCCGCCTTGCGTCCGGCAGAGCCGACGCCCCGGAGGAACTCATGGCCACTGCGGTAAATCAGTTGCAACAGCTCGACTCGGAGTTGGAGACCATCCTTGCCAACTTCGACACGAATTACGTGTGGAATTACGGCTCCTCCAAAGAGGGCCTCCACGATCTCTACGAAAAAGCCAAGCGCGAGCAATGGAACGCCAGCGAGCAGCTCGCCTGGGACACGGACGTCGACCCCGAAAGCGAAATCATCCCGCAGATCTTCAATCCTCTGGAAGATTACGCGCCGTTCCAGAAGCTGAACGAAAAAGAACGACTGCGGCTGCGCCACGGCCAGATCGCCCTGCAGCTCTCCCAATTCTTGCACGGCGAGCAAGGCGCCATGATCGTGGCGTCGCAGCTCGTGGGGGGCGTCCCCTGGATGGATGCCAAGTACTACGCCAGCACCCAGACCATGGACGAAGCGCGCCACGTCGAGGTCTTCAGCCGCTACACGCGCGAGAAGCTCGAGTGGGAATGGCCCATCAACGAAAGTTTGAAGGAGCTGCTCGACGCCACCATCACCGACTCGCGTTGGGACTTCAAATATCTCGGCATGCAGATCATCATCGAAGGCTTGGCCATGGCGGCCTTCGGCAGCATGTACAAGATGGCCAACGAACCGCTCCTGAAAGACCTCGTCTACAACGTGATGCGCGACGAGTCGCGCCACGTGGCGTTCGGCATGCTGTCCCTCAAGGACTACTACAAGGACATGCCCGCCAATGAGCTCAAGGACCGCGAGGATTTCATCATCTACTCGTGTGAACTGATGCGCAATCGTCTGGTGGGCTCACAGATCGCCGACGCCATGGGGTGGAACCCCCAGGAAGTGCAGGACGTCGTGCTGCAGTCGAAGACCGGCACCATCTTTCGCCGCATGCTGTTCGCGCGCGTCGTGCCGAACCTGAACCGCCTGGGTCTGATCACGCCGCGGGTACGCAGCGCCTTCGAGAAACTCGAAATCATCGAGTTCGAGAACGCGGATCCCGAAGCCCAGGATCGGGAACTCGGCCTCGCCTAGGGCGAGCGCCGCTCGACACCCGGTGCCACGACCCGCGCGAGCGCGTCCGCCCGGGAAGGGTCGGCGCGATGGTCGGAGATGAACTGGAAGACCCGACCGTGGGCACTTCCCCGAATCGCATCGCGGATGATGCCCTCGGGATCGCAGCCCTCCACGGCGTCCATCAAGCGCTTGAAATTGGAATAGATGGTCTCGCTGTGCCGCGCGCGAATTTCGGTTCCGTAAAAGATTTCGAAATCGGATTCGGGTTGTGCTCGGAAATGAGCGGCCAAGAGTTGGCGGCTGAATACCTCGGGATCCCCATCCCCCAGGCGATGCCACATCTCCCCAACCTGCTCGTCGGTCGCTTCACCGCCGGCGTCCAGCGTCTGACTGGACATGAAGAGCAGCCCCGTCACGGCACCGAGCTGCTTCGCCACGCGGTCCGCCACCATGAGCATGGTTTCCTGGCGTTGGTGCAACGCGTTGGAGGTAATGGCGCGGGCCTGAACCTCCGCGTTCTCCGCCGTACGGCGCATCATTTCGTACTGGGCGCGGATCGCCTTGGTGTTCTGGCTCAGCTCCCGCTGCTGCAAGAAAAACCCGATCACGAGCCACAAGAACGCCAACGGCGCAAACGCGCCTTCGAGGAATCCCCCCATCGCCTCGGCGGGCTGAAAGATGAAAACCCGCCAGCCCACCACGCCGCTGATGTACTGAAAGCCCAGCAACAGCCAGAACAGCGTGGTCGCCAAGCCAAACCAGATGCGCCAATCGCGTCCGGATTCGGCCTCCTCCAGGGTCATCGTATCGGTGCTCATGGAAACTCCTCCTGCGTGCACACCAAGGTATCCGATTCCGGGTGGCGTCGATGCTCCGGGCATCTGCATACTCCGTTCGATGCCCGCACGAAGCCGTAACCACACCCGCTCCCAGAGCGGCGAACCTCGCGCTCTGGCTTTGCAGATCGAGAAAGAACTGCGCCAGAACATCGACGCACGCTACCGCGAGACCGTGCTGACCCACTTCGCGGTCCAGGACAACGGTTTTCTCGGCGTGCGAAACGCCCGGGTCCGAAAAATTGGTCGAGCGCACTACGCGCAATTGCGCGACCGGGGCATCGACGAAATCCTCCCATTCTCGGATGCCCTACTCGAGACCGGACTCTATGAACCCAAGATCATCGCCTTCCAATGGGCGTTCGCCGTGCGCGAGCAAACCCGGATCGGGCATTTTCCTCACTTCCAGCGCTGGCTGCGGCGCCACGTCGCGGACTGGCCGGAATGCGATGACCTCTGCACCCACAGCCTGGGCGACCTGCTGCATCGCTATCCCAAGCTCGCACCCCGGGTCGAACCCTGGACGCGGTCGCGCAACCGCTGGCTGCGGCGGGCCAGCGCGATTGCCTGGATCTACGCCGTACGCCGGGGCGAAGCCCTGCCTCGCATCTTCAAGACCGCCCGTAGCCTGCTGCGCGACCCGGACGATCTGGTTCAAAAGGGGTACGGCTGGACGCTCAAAGAAGCGAGCAAGTTGTATCCGGACGAAGTCTACGAATTCGTCCTGCGACACAAAGCGCGGATGCCCCGTACCGCTTTGCGTTACGCGATCGAGAAGCTTTCGCCTTCGCGACGCCGGGTCGCCATGCGTCGCGATTGATCGTTCCCGGAAGGAGACACCATGCAAGATGCCATCATCGTCGCCGGACTCTGGATTCTGTTTGGCGGAACCCACATCGCGCTGTCGAGCGTCACGCTTCGACCGCGGATCGTGGCCCGCGTGGGCGAACGCGGCTACCTGGCGCTCTTCTCGCTCCTCGCCCTGGTCATCTTCGTCCCGCTCGTCAGTTTCTACTTCGGCCACAAACACACGGGGCCCTGGCTCTACTCCGTGGCCCTGGGTCCGATCGCGCGCTGGGCGCTCTACGTCGGGATGGGGGTCGCGTTCTGCCTGATGGCCGCGAGCTTCGTCTCCCCGAGCCCCCTGGCCCTGGGCGGCCCCATGGTGACCGCGCGCGGTGTCCATCGCATTACGCGCCATCCGCTCTTCATGGGCCTCGGTCTGTTCGGAATCCTGCACGCGATCCCCAATGCCAGCGCGACGGACTTGGCGTTCTTCGGGGGCTTCCCCGTGTTTGCCGTCGTGGGCTGCCACCATCAGGACCGCCGCAAGCTCGCCAGCCTGGGCGACGACTTCCGCAAGTTCCACGCGGAGACGCCCTTCCTGCCCTTCGCAGGGTCCGGGGCGCTCCGCGGCCTGGCGGAGCTTCCGAAGCTCGCCGTCGCGGCGGGAATCGCGGTGACGGTGCTCCTGCGGGTCTTTCACGCGCCCCTGTTCGCGGGGTAGCGCCTTCGCGGGAGCTCCAGTTATTACAGTATTTGACGATACATTGAAAAATTCTGTAATATCGGACCCCCGTGACGACACGCCCGACCCCCTCCGCCAAGAGCCTGGTCCTCGACCTGCTCGCCACGCTGCCGGCGGGGCACCCGATGCCCGTAGCCACCTTGATCGCCGCCGGCGAACTATTTGGCATCACACCGAACAACACGCGTGTCGCACTGGCGCGGTTGTTGTCCGCGGGCCGCGTCGAACGCGACCATCGCGGGCGCTACCACGCGAGCCCCAAGCTCGCGCAGGTCCAGCGCTGGATCGTTTCCTGGCGACGTCTCAGCGAGCGAACGCGCCCCTGGCGGGGCGGCTGGGTTTCAGTTTGCGGCGCGCACGGACGCGCGAGTGCCCGGGCCCTGCGCCTGGTGGGATTTCGAAACCTGCGACCGGGCCTCGCCCTGCGCCCGGACAACCGCGTGGGAGGCGTGGAAGAAGCGCGCACTACTTTGCGCGCCCTGGGATTGCCGTCCGACGCTCTCGTCTTCGCGCTCTCGGGACTCGATTCCGCGAGTGACACGCGAGCGCGAGCGCTGTGGGACCAGGCGGAACTGCAACGGGGATACGAAAACTCCCTCGCAACCCTCGCCGCCAGCGAAGCGCGCCTGGATCGACTCCCCGCAACCGAAGCCATGGTCGAAAGTTTCTGCGTCGGTGGGGCCGTGATCCGCCAATTGCGCGCGGACCCGCTCCTCCCGGACGCGATTGCACCCGGCGCCGCACGCGACGAACTCGTGCGGGCCATGCGGGCCTACGAACGTCGCGGTCGCGCGCGCTGGGCGGATTTCATGCGGGGCTTTGGCGTGTTGGACGCCCAGGTTCCGTCGGATTTGAGAAGTGAAGAAGCGGCACGGGGATTGGCCGTCGCCGCGGGAGGAACCCGATGAGCGCTGCACCGCAACCGGCGGACACCTGTCCGCGTTGGGAATGGCGTGAAACGCTGACCGAGGCCGAATACCGGGACCTGTTGCAGATGAACGACCTCAAGGGTTGGGCGTCCATCGCACTCAACTGGGCGGTGGTATTCGGCGCGTTGGCTCTGGTGGGCGTTTGGCCCAATCCGCTGACGGTCCTGGCCGCCATCGTCATCATCGGCGCGCGTCAACTCGGAATGGCGGTCCTCATGCACGAAGCCGCCCACCGCACCTTGCTCAAGAACCGCAAACTCAACGATTGGGTGGGCAACTGGCTGTGCGCCTTTCCGGTTTGGAGCGACCTGCGTCCCTACCGCAATTACCACCTGCAACATCACTTGAAGACCTGGACCCACGAAGACCCGGACTTGGGCCTCGCAACCCCGTTCCCCATCACGCGCGAGAGCCTGCGGCGAAAGATCTGGCGCGACCTGTCGGGACAAACCGGTTGGAAGCGCGCCAAGGTAACGCTCAAGCGCGACCTGGGACGGACGCGCGGCAAAGTCATGCGCGACGGCGGGGGAAGCTGGCGGAACCTGCGCGGCGTGGTGATTACGAATCTCGTGCTGCTGGGAATTCTGACCGCTGCGGGGTATCCGGCACTGTATCTCGTGTGGGTCGCCGCATGGTTTACGACCAATGCCCTGATGACGCGCATTCGCGCCATTGCGGAACACACCATGGTGCCCGACACCGGCAGTCTGCTGCGCAACACGCGAACCACGCTGGCCAGTCTCTGGGAGCGCTTTCTGATCGCGCCCAACCGTGTGAACTATCACTTGGAGCATCACCTGGCATTCATGGTTCCCCATTACAACCTGCCGCGAATGCACCGCATGCTGCGTGAGCGCGGCGCGCTGGAGGGGGCCTGCGTGGCCAACGGATATTGGTCCGTTCTCGAACGCGCCTCCTCGGCCCAGCCCGCCGACGGCCCGCCCGTCACCCACCCGACGGAGTTTCCGTTTCTCTAAGTAGGGTATGCTTTGGGCACTCAAAGGGAGGCCCCATGGCGAGAATCCCCTATGTCGATCCCGAAACGGCGCCGGAAGCCGTGCGCGAAACGCTTGCGCAGTCTCCGGTTCTCCTGAACATCTTCAAGACCGTTGCCCACGCGGAAACGAATTTCCGCCCTTGGCTTCGATTGGGCGCGAGCATTCTCGGTCGACAGTCCCTTTCGTCGAAGCTGCGCGAACTCGCCATTCTGCGCATCGCCCAGATCGAGAAAGCCCCCTACGAATGGACGCAGCACGTCCCCATCGCCAAGCACACAGGGGTAACGGATGCGCAGATCGAGGCCCTCGAACAAGGTCTCGCCAGTGGCGAGTGCTTCGACGAAGTCGAAACCATCGTGCTGCGCTTTACCGATGAAGTCGTCGATAACGTAAAAGCCAGCGATACGACCTTCGCCGCCATGGCCAAACACTTCTCGCCCCAGGAGATCGTCGAATTGGTGCTCGCCATCGGGTTCTACATGACCGTGGCGCGAGTCACGGAAACGCTGGCGGTCGATATCGATGCTCCCGCCGGAACCGCCGTGGTGGACTCCCTCGAATAGCGTCGCCCCGGGCTGGCGCAGAAGAGTCAGCGCCAGCGGCAACCCGGGTCCGCCTGTTCCCCATCGGAGTGAGAGTGGATCCGCGTCGCGTTCCGCTCCCGACTCAGCCGCTGACGCTGCGCCGGTGCAAGATGCGCTGTAGCTGATTGCACCGGGGTAACCCGCGCGATGCGCTTTCCTCCGCCTGAATCTCGAACTCCACGTTCCGCGCGCTGCTGCGCGCGCGTCCACCTCTCACGCGTGCGTTTTCGGGGAACAATCGTGCCGGGGAGTAGCACGGAGATTGCGACCGGAAAGAAACGAACCCGATCGAAGATCGGGCAGCCGAGTATCCACGAAATCCGCGTTTCGCGTAGTCGGACAGTGTCGGACTACATCGGACGAATCGGATTACTACCGTCCCACGACCGGGACACGTCCGCGATGTGCTGAAAGAACTTGCCCTTGGCGCCGCTGATTTCCGAGAGTTCGATCACCGTACCCGGGTGCGCTTCCGTGTCGAAGTACACGAAGCGTCCGTTCGCACCGATCTCACCGGATTGGCCGATCTCGAAGCCCGCGGATTCGAAGCGGGCGAGATCCGCGGCCATGGCTTCGGTCCAATAGGCCACGTGTTGAAGGCCTTCGTTTCCGCTCTGGAGAAAATCCCGATACATGGAAGGCGCGTCGTTGCGCTGCTCGATCAGCTCGATCTGGAGACTTCCGGAATTCGCGAGCGCGATGCTGACGTCCAAAGCGGACGGATCTCCCCGGTAGCGGAAATTCTCGATCGGAACGCGCTCGAAATAGAAGAACGGTCCAACGCCCAACACTTCGGTCCAATGGCGCATGGCGGCTTCGATATCGCGAACCACGTATCCGTTCTGTCGCACCTCTCCGAAGATTCGACTCACCGGTCCTCCGATCTGGGCGCTTCGACGCGCGCCTGATTGCGCAAGGGTTGCCCCGCGAGATAGCAACCCAGGTTTTCCAGGAAGATCTCCGTCGCACGGTCGTAGTTCCCCGGGCTCTGTCCCAGGCTGTGGGGTGTGATGATCACCCGGGGCAGCGACCACAACGGGCTGTCTTCGGGGAGCGGCTCCGTTTCGAACACGTCGAGTGCCGCCCCGGCGATGGCATGGCTTTCGAGCGCCTGGATCAGCGCCGCTTCGTCCACGAGCGCACCGCGCCCGACGTTGATGACGAAGGCGTCGGATTTCATGCGCGCCAGCGCGGCGGCGTCGAGGATGTGGCGGGTCTCGGCCGCAAGGGGCAGCGCGAGCACGAGAAAATCCGCTTGCGGGAGAAACTCGCCGAGTCGTTCCAGGGTCGCGACCCGACACGGTTCGTCCCCTTTCGGCGTACGCCGCAGGCCCACGACCGTCATCCCGAATTCGCCGCCGAGGCGCGCCACCTCGAGTCCGATCGGACCCAGTCCGACGACGATCAGGGTCTTCCCTTGCAGGTCTGCGACCGGGCGCGGATTCCACCTGCGTTGGTCCTGATCGCGCATCCAGGCCGGAGAGTCGCGCGAAAGCGAAAGGATGAAACCCAACACCGAATGCGCGATCGGAACCGCTGATGCTCCCGAAGACGTCGTGACGACCACGCCCCGCTCCAGCATGCGCTGAAACCAGGGATCGTCGACCCCCGCGCCGAACGCGTGGAGCCAGCGCAGGTGCTCGCTCTCGCGAAGCGTACGGGCGAAGTGCCTGGCGCGCTCCGGGAATACGTCGCCGGAGAAGTAGGCCACCTCGATGGCCTTGGGATCCCCCACGGCGCCCGATTCCGTGAGCACCACGCGGTCTCGCCCGGGCGCGATCCGGTCGAGTGCCGCACCGAAGCGCGACTCCACTTCTTCGGAAATCAGGAGCGCCGAACTCATTGCCCCTATACTACGCACGACCGGGAATTCCCGACCGGAAAATCAGCGAGGAGCCCCCATGATTACCGACGCTGTCCACCACGTTTCGTTTGCCGTCCGCGATCTCGCCCTGGCCAAGCAGTTCTATGGGGAATTTCTGGGGCTGCCGGAAATCGAGCGCCCCAACATGGGTTCGCTGGGCGGCGTCTGGTATGGCGCAGGACCCTCCCAGGTTCACCTGATCGAAACTCCGCCCGGCGCGCGCCTCGGTCAACCGCCCGACACCATCAATCCGCTCGCCAATCACGTGGCGTTCCGCATCGACGACTACAGCAAGGTGCTCGACGTGATGCAGCAACGGGGCATCGAAGTCATGCAGACCAACGCCCAACTCGGACAAATGTGGATTCGCGACCCCGATGGAAACATCATCGAGCTGATCGAGCCCAAACGCTAAGGACCGCCGAGCCCCATGTCCGACGATTCGGATCCCTTCGACTACTTCGACCGCGCCACCGGCGCGGACACCGTCCGCAATCCCTATCCGGAATTCGCCGAACAGCGCCGCCGCTGCCCGGTTCAAAAAGTAGACCTCCGCGCCATGGCGAAGGGAATTTCCGAAGAGCAGGCCCAGGCCCTCCCGAACGTGTATCAGGTATTGAGTCACGATCTCGTCTCCCAGGTGCTGCGCGACGGGCAGACGTTCTCCTCGAGCTTCTACAGCAACACCATGGGCGCCGTCATGGGACACAGCATCCTCGAGATGGACGCACCCGAGCACGGGCGCTACCGCGGGCTGATTCAGAAAGCGTTCTCCAAGAAGGCGCTCGAACGTTGGGAAGACGAACTCGTGCGTCCGATCGTAAACGGCTTCATCGACCGCTTCGTCGAGCGCGGCCGCGCGGATCTCGTGCGGGAGCTCACGTTCCCCTTCCCGGTCCACGTGATCGCCGGCATGCTGGGCCTCCCCCACGCGGACTTGCCGCAATTTCACCGCTGGACCGTCGAGTTGATCAGTGTCGGTTTCGATTGGGAAACCGGCGTGCGGGCCTCCCAGCATCTGGCGAAGTATCTGCAGCCCTTTCTCGACCAACGGCGCGCGGATCCGACCGATGACCTGATCAGCGTGCTCGCCCACGCGGAGCTCGATGGGCAACGCCTCACGGACGAAGAGATCCTCGCCTTTCTACGCCTACTCCTTCCGGCCGGTGCGGAGACCACCTATCGCTCCACGAGCAATCTACTGTTCGGTCTGCTCTCGAACACCGATCAGCTCGAGGCCGTGCGCAACGACCGGTCCCTGATTCCCCAGGCCATGGAGGAAGGCCTGCGTTGGGAGCCGCCCTTGACCGGCATCGCCCGGGTGTGCACGCGGGACGTGGAGCTCGCCGGCGTGCAGATCCCCGCCGGCTCGACGATCGGCGTCAACCTCGGCGCGGCGAACCACGACGACACCCGCTACGAAGACCCGGAGCGCTTCGACATTTTCCGTCCGGCTCGCCAACACATGGCGTTCGCCTTTGGCCCCCATCGCTGTTTGGGGATGCATCTGGCGACCATGGAAACCGAAGTCGTCTTGGGATCGGTGCTCGATCGCTTGCCCGGCTTGCGACTCGATCCCGCGGCGGTCGACATTCACATCACGGGCCAGGCGTTTCGCTCACCGCGAAAACTGCCGGTCCGGTTTGGAGCCCAATAGCCATGCAGATTTCCGGAAAGCGCGTCCTCCTCACCGGAGCCTCCCGGGGCATCGGGGAAACCCTGGCCGAACGTTTCGCTCGCGCCGGCGCCAGCCTCGCGCTGGTGGCGCGAAGCGAAGGCCCATTGAAGGAACTGGCCGCGCGCCTGGGCGGTACCCCACACCCGTTGGACCTGTGTGATTCCAGCGCCGTGGCGGGCTTGATCGAACGAGTCGAAGCCGAGGCGGGCCCCGTCGACATCGTGATCAACAACGCCGGCGTTTCGCTGATCGATTACTTCCTGCACCACAGCGCGGACGACGTCGAGGCCATCTTTCGCACCAATCTGCTCGCCCCGGTGGAGATCTGTCGCCAGGCCATCCCCCCCATGTTGAAACGCGGCGAGGGACACATCGTGAACATTTCGTCGATCGCCGGAGTGTTGTGCCCCCCGGGCCTGGTCCATTACGGCGCCAGCAAGGCCGGTCTCTCCCACTACACCGCGTGCCTGCGCAACGAACTTCAGGGCTTGCCGATCGGGACCACCCTCGTCGAACTCGGGAGCGTTCCGACGGAGATGGACGATTCGACCCAGGATTACGCGCCCTACGTCGAGTTTCGCGAGAAACGCAATCCCCGTTTCGACCCGGATCGCGATCGGGTTCCGCGCGAAACCGTGGCGGACGCCATCGTCGACGCCATCGAGAACAACCGCCGCCACGTGCGCTTGCCCCGGATGCTGGCGCCGCTCTGCGCCACCGCCGAGGCCACGCGTCGGATTTCGGAGTTTCTGTTTCGCGGCATCGACGTGCGCGGCGGCGCCAACCCGACGGGCGAACGCTCCAGCTAACCCACCGTCCCCTTGTCGCCCAACACGGGCGAAAAGAGCTGGTGGAAGTTCACCTGGCCCGTCACCGCCGTCACGCCACCATCCGCAACGATGGAGGTTCCCGTGACGAAAGATGCGTCGTCGGAAGCCAGGAACGCCACGACGCCCGCAATCTCTTCGGCTTTCCCGAGCCGCCCCATGGGAATCGCAGCGGACCAACGCGCTTCGGCATCGGGAAGCGCGAGAATCGCCTGGGTCAACGCGGTCTCGACCGGCCCCGGGCACACGGCATTGATGCGGATGTTCTCCGCTGCGTGGTCGGCGGCTGCGGCGCGGGTGTAGTTCATCACCGCTCCTTTGGCCGCGTTGTAGGCCGCGAGACCATAGTCGCCAAACAGGCCGGAAATCGATGCCGTGTTGATGATTGCGCCGCCGCCGTTCTCCCGCAGACGCGGAATCGCTGCGCGGCAACCGTAGAAGACCGAATGGAGATCGACGTCGATCACCTTGTGCCACACTTCGGGCTCGAGGTCGGGCGTGCGTCCGTAGGCCCCGATGCCCGCGTTGTTGAACACGATGTCGAGCCGGCCGAACTGATCGACGGCCGCCTGGGTGAAACTCTCCACCTGCTCGAGATCCGCGACGTCCACGCGCTGGAACTCGGCCTTCGCCCCACCCTCCCGCAGCTCTTTCGCCAGGGAAGACCCATCGACGTCGTTGATGTCGCCGAGCATCACCGCGGCCCCTTCCGCTGCGAAGCGCCGGGCGGTCGCCGCACCGATGCCCGATGCCGCTCCACTGATCAAAGCCACTTTACCGTCGAAACGTGCCAAGACTGATCCTCCTCGAACCGATGTTGCGTTCATGTCGGCCCAGTACGCCCGGGCGAATCCATTCCGGTGAGTAGGGACGACGTCAGGACGTCCCGAAATCCCACCCGTCACCGCGGCGATAGCTCCGAAGCAACAAGCGCGCGACGGTCGCGCGGTGCACTTCGTCGGGTCCATCGTAGATGCGCGCGAAGCGCGCGTGTCGGTACATCCGCTCGAGGGGCGTATCGTCCGTGACCCCGCAGGCGCCGTGCACCTGAATCGCGCAATCGATCACGTCGTGGAGCATCTTCGCCCCCACAACCTTGATCAGACCGATCTCCACACGCGCGGCGTCGCCGCGGTCGATCTTCGCCGCCGCCTCGAGGGTCAAGAGGCGGCAAGCTTGAATCTGCGCCGCGCTCTCGAAGACCATCACTTGAACCTGTTGTTTGTCCGCCAGACTCGAGCCGAAGGCGCTGCGCGAATTTGCGCGCTCACACATCAAATCGAAGGCGCGTTGGGCCTGCCCGAGCCAGCGCATGCAGTGAAAGATCCGACCGGGGCCGAGCCGTTGTTGGGCAATCACGAAACCGCCGCCGCGCGGACCCAACAAGTGGTTTTCCGGCACGCGCACGCTCTCGTACGCGACCTCGCAATGCCCGCCCCGCATGCCCATGACGGGTGTTTCGCGAACGATGCGATAGCCCGGCGTGTCCGTCGGAACCACGATCATGCTGAAGGCGCGGTGGTCCTCCACATCCGTTTCCGTGCGCACCATGACGGTCGTATAGGCGGCGCGATTGGCTCCGGTCGTAAACCACTTGCGACCGTTGATGACCCAATGACCGTCTTCCAGCTCCGCTCGGGTCTGGAGTTGCGTGGGATCCGAACTCGCCACATCGGGTTCCGTCATGGCGAAACTCGGAAACACCTCCCCTTCCACCAGGGGCTTCAGGTATCGATCCCGCCAATCCGGCGAGGCGTGAAGATCGAGCATGATCGAATCCTGAAGGGAGTGCGTCCCCAGGGCGACCATCGCGTATTCCGACCGGCCCAAGATTTCGTTGACGTAGACGTAGTCGAGAAAAGGCAGCCCGTGACCCCCGATCTCCTTGGGATGCCCCAGGGCCCAAAGCCCGGCGGATTTGGCTCGGTCCATCAAGCCGCGCAGGGCCTCGCGGGATTCTTCGTCGCCACGGTCGAGAACCGGTTCGAGGGGATAGATCTCCTGCTCGACGAATTCGCGGACGCGGGCCCGAATCGGCAGGATGTGCTCGGGAATCTCGAAATGCATGGGACCTCCGGGATGGTGTAAGCGTAGGCCGCCCGCCCCGCGGAGCCAATCGGACCGCTCGCCCCACAAGCTCGCGGCCTTCCCGGCCGATCCGTTAGTGTCGCGTGTCCTGGGGGGGTTATGCACGAAGAGTTTCTCGCTCGGTTTCGCGCGATCGCACCGTCCGTCGAAGGGTGGTCCCTGCGGATCGTCGAGGAACGCATGGAATCCGTCGCCACGCGCCGCGACGTCCCGATGCCCTGCAGCTTGCGCCAGGACCGGGGCGCGATGATTCAGATCTGGGATGGCGGAGCAACGGGCTACGCGGCGACTTCGGACCTTTCCAACGAGGGACTTCGGCGGGCATGTGAACGCGCCAGCGATTGGGCCCGCGCCACCCGCGGGCGCACGGTGGCGGAGGCCGGGACGCAACCGATCGCCACCGCGTCCGGCGAATACGCATCGAACGTCTTGCGCCCGTGGGATTCCACATCCGTCGCCGAAAAACTCGATCTCTTGATGGAGCTGTCCCACGCCCTCCATCCGGACCCGCGCATTCTCGACTGGAGCGCCGCACTCTACGGCGAGCGCATCGATTCCCTGCTCGCGACTTCGGCCGGGGGCCACATCGCTCAGCGCACCGAGATCGTGATGCCGATGCTTTCGGTGGTCGCGAATTCGGGCTCCCACACGCAGCGGCGCAGCTTCGGCGGCGACGCTTTCGCGCGCCAGGGGGGGCTCGAGATTCTCGAACAGACGGGCTTCACGAGCGCCGCGCCACGCGTCGCCGAAGAAGCCCTCCAACTACTCGATGCCCCCAACTGTCCGACGGAAACCCTGGACCTCGTCCTCGCGCCGGACCAGATGATTCTCCAGATCCACGAATCCATCGGACATCCCCTGGAACTCGATCGGATCCTGGGAGACGAACGCAACTACGCGGGCACGAGTTTCGTCCGCCTCGACATGTTTGGGAGCTATCGCTACGGATCCCCGCTGCTCAATGTGGTGTTCGATCCCAATCATGCATCGGAGCTCGCGGGGTACGCGTTCGATGATGAGGGCACACCCGCAGAGCGGCAGTACATCATCCGCGACGGCATCCTCGAGCGCCCACTCGGCGGAACGACTTCCCAGAATCGGGCGGGAATCGAAGGCGTCGCCAATGCGCGCGCGAGCAGTTGGAATCGCCCGCCGATCGACCGCATGGCCAACCTCAACCTCGAGCTGGGCCACGACTCCTTCGATCGCCTGATCGCCGGCATCGAGCGCGGCGTTTTCATGCAAACCAATTGTTCCTGGTCGATCGACGATTCCCGCAACAAGTTCCAGTTCGGTTGCGAGCGCGCGCAATTGATCGAAGACGGCGAACTCACCCAGGTGGTCAAGAACCCCAACTACCGCGGCGTTTCGGCGACCTTCTGGCGCAGCCTGGCGGGCGTGGGAGACGCCTCGACCGCGGAGACCCTGGGAACCCCCACTTGCGGGAAGGGCGAACCCAACCAGCTCGCCCGGGTCGGACACGCCTCTCCCACCTGTCGATTCGAAAACGTCGACGTATTCGGGGGCGAGTAGCGTGCGGGATTACTTCTTCAACCTGGCGGAACGGCTCTGCGGACAGATTCACGCGGATGAAGTTCTGCTGTGCAGCTTCTCCGGAGAAGAGTCGGACTTCGTACGGATGAACAAGAGCGCGGTGCGCCAGGCGGGCAACGTCGAACAACGCAGCCTGCGTCTCGAATTGATCCGCGGTCGTCGCCATGCCCAGGCGCGCTACAGCCTGGCGGGTTCCCTCGCCGAGGACGAGCCGATGTTTCGCCAGGCGCTCGCGGATCTGCGCATTCGCCGCGACGCCTCACCCGAAGATCCGCATTTCCTGTACGCCACGGAACCCCACTCGAGCGAAGAAATCGGGACCAATCGAATTCCCCGAGCCGCGGATGCACTCGACGCCGTTGCGGAAGCCGGCTCCGGGCGCGACCTCGTGGGAATCTACGCATCCGGTGCGACCCACGCGGGCTTCGCCAATTCCCTGGGCCAGCGCAATTGGATCACCCATCACAGTTACAATTTCGACTGGAGCTTCTTCGCCCAGGCCGACAAGGCGGTCAAAGAGAGCTACGCGGGCTTCGAGTGGGACCCGGGAACGTTCGAAGCCAAGCTGGCCGCAGCCGGTGAACGCTTGCGCGTCCTCGAACGTCCGATCCGAAACCTCGACCCGGGTCGCTACCGCGTCTACCTGTCTCCGGGCGCGTTGTGGGAAATCGTGGAGCTACTCGGTTGGGGGGGATTCAGTTTGCGGGCCCACCGCACCAAAGCGACGCCGCTTCTGCGCATGGTGGAGCAAGGCGCGCACCTGCATCCGAGTCTCGACCTGCGCGAGGATACGGCCCACGGCGTCGCCCCGCCTTTCGAAAGTTCGGGTTTCCACCGGCCGGACCAGGTTCCACTGATCGAGGGCGGTCGCTACCGCGAATGTCTGGTCTCTCCGCGCTCGGCGGTCGAATTCGATGTGGCGACCAACGGCGCGTCGGGCTCGGAGGCACCGAACTCCCTCGGCATGAGCGCCGGAAGCCTGGCCACCGAAAACGTGTCGCGCGAACTCGGACGCGGGATCTACGTGAGCAACTTGTGGTATCTCAACTACTCGGATCGCAACGCCTGCCGCACCACGGGCATGACGCGCTTCGCGACGTTCTGGGTCGAAGACGGTCACCTGCAGGCGCCGATTCCCGCCATGCGTTTCGACGAAACCCTCTACCGCATGTTGGGTGAGAACCTGCTGGGTCTCACCCGCGAACGCGAACGCATCTTCGACCCGGGCACCTACTGTGAACGCAGTACGCGCAGTGCCCATCTGCCCGGTGCCCTGATCGACGACTTCACCCTGACCCTCTGAGGCCCGCAGCCACGCGCGTGCGCGGCTGCGCTACGCTGCGCGCCATGGGCCGCTACCACGAACTACTCGATCAAATCATCGCCGGTACCGCGGGCGAAAAACCGCCCCACGTCGAGGCCCTGGATCTCCCGGGCATTCAAGGCTGGGACGAAACGCGGGTTTGGGGCGATTGGACCGTGAACCCGGTTATGTACCACGGCCAGGGCGCGGTGTTCGGCGGCTACCTCGCCGCCCTGGCGGATGCGTTTGCGAGCCTGGCCATGATGACCGTGCTCGACGACAACGAAAACTTCACGACCGCCGACCTGCGCTTGAACTTCTTCCGGCCCGTGGTCTCGGGGGTTCTGCATTGCGAAGCCTCGGTGGTCAACCGCGGACGTCGCATGGCGCACGTCGAAGTGGTGTTTACGCGCGATGACGACAAGGTGGCCGGGAAGGCCACTGCCACCCAGGTCATTCAAACCCTGGACAGCTGAACCCGCAGAGGAGGCAATCCGATGGATCCCTTTCGCGACCGAGTGGCAGTGATTACCGGCGGAGCCAGTGGCATCGGGGCCGCCATGGCGGGAGCCTTTGGCGCGCGCGGCGCAAAACTCGTCCTGGCGGACATCGACAAGCCGAGCCTCCAAGCCAAGGCGGCGGAATTCGAGAGCGCGGGTTACGAAGTCCTCCCGGTTCAAACCGACGTCACGAAGCTCGCCCAGGTCCAAGCCCTGCGCGACGCGAGCGTCGACCGCTTCGGCGCGGTTCACATCGTGTGCAACAACGCGGGAATCGCACTGGTGGGAAAAATTGCCGAAGCGCCCCACAAAGATTGGGAGCTCACCATGGGGGTGAACTTCTGGGGCGTCGTGCACGGCGTCGAAACATTTGCACCGCTCTTGGTCGAGCAAGAACAAGGCGGCCACATCGTCAATACCGCGTCCATGGCGGGCCTGGTGGGAATGAGCTGGCTCGGGGTCTACTGCGCGTCGAAGTTTGCCGTCGTGGGGCTCAGCGAGGCCATGTTCCGAGAAATGAAAGAGCACGACATCGGCGTCAGCGTCCTCTGCCCGGGCATGGTGGAGACCAACATCGGACCCAACTCCGCGCGCACGCGCGGCATCGAACTGCCCAAAGAAGCACCGCCTTCGGTTCCGGCCGGCGAAATGAAGGGGGGCTTTCTACGTGCCGACGAAGTCGCGGCGCGGGTCGTGCGGGGAATCGAGCGGCGCGACCTCTACATCCTGACCCATCTCTCTCATCGCGAGTTCATCCGCCGTCGCGCCGAGCGCCTGGAGGCGGTGTTCCAGGACGAAAGCTGGTCCGAGGACGCCTAGCGCCTAACCCGTTTCTCCCCGTTCCAAAGCGTCGCGTTTTTCCTTGCGCCGCACGAGCATCAGATTTCGCACGTAGACGACGGAATTGGGGAGGTAGGCCAGGGTGAAGATCGGATCCTGCTTGTGGATGGCGTAGAAGAGAAGAATCACCGACCCCACCAGGCTGAAATACCAGAAGATCGGTGGCACCACACTCTCGCCGCGACGCTCGGAAATCACCCACTGCACGAGGAAGCGCGAAAAGAAAGCGGCGTTGCCCGTGAGACCGAATAGAGTCCAATAGGGATCGGCCAGGAAAGCCTCCCAATACGCGTCCATGTTCTCTCCCCTTCATCTGCCGCCCGAGTCCCCGTGGCGCGGCGGCTCATTGTACGGTTCCGCCGCCGAGTTCGCCCTGCGCTAGACTTCCGTGCCTGGAGGATCCATGGCCCCTGCAACGATTTCCGAGCAAGACGTTCTAGAAGCCCTGCGCCCGATCATCGACCCCGACTTCGGCAAAAGCATCGTCGATCTCGGATTCGTGAAGAATGTCGCGATCGACGGAGGCCGCGTCGCTTTCGCGATCGAGCTCACCACCCCCGCCTGCCCGGTGAAGGAAGAGTTTCAAAAAGCCGCCCGGGAACGGGTGAGCGCCATAGCGGGTGTGGACCAGGTCGATGTCAGCATGACGTCCCAAACCCGCGGCTCCGGACGCAGCGGGGAGACACCGGAAACCAAGAACCTCCTGCCCGGGGTCAAGAACACGATCGCCGTCGCCTCGGGCAAGGGCGGTGTCGGGAAGAGCACCACCGCGACGAATCTCGCCCTGGCCCTGCGCGAAACCGGCGCCAGCGTGGGTCTGTTGGACGCAGACGTCTACGGACCGTCCCTTCCGCTGTTGCTGGGCGTTCAAGGGCGCCCGCATTCGGAGAACAAAGTCATCGACCCCCTCGAAGCCTACGGGCTCAAGGTGATGTCGATCGGTTTCTTCGTGGACGACAACTCGCCGGTCATTTGGCGCGGCCCCATGGTGCACGGGCTCATTCGCCAGTTTCTCGCCGACGTCGATTGGGGCGAACTCGACTATCTCATCATCGATCTGCCGCCGGGTACCGGCGATGCGGCACTGACCTTGACCCAACAGGCGCCGCTCTCGGGTGCGGTGATCGTCACCACCGCGAACGACCTCTCTCTGATCGACGCCCGCAAGGGACTCAAGATGTTCGAGAAGGTCAACGTCCCGGTCCTGGGCATCGTCGAGAACATGTCCTACTTCACGCCGCCCGAGCTACCGGATCGGCGTTATTACATCTTCGGCGAAGGCGGCGGCAAGCGCACGGCCGCGGAGCTGGGAGTGGAATTCCTCGGGGAGATCCCCATCGACCCGCGAGTGGTCGAGGGCGGCGACAAAGGCAAGCCGATCATCTCCTATGCACCCGATTCCGACGCCGCCGGTGCATTTCGCGAAATCGCCGGGACCATCGCGCGCAGACTCGCGGTGCTCGCGTCCGATTCGACGGTTGCGGATGGAAACATCACGTGGGTGGCAGATCCCAGCTAGCGGGCCGCCGTCCTAGCGACGGATCCCGTGTAACAGATCCGCGTACATGACCGGCACGGGCCCCACCGCTTCGCCTTTCGCGGTTCGTTCCCGGTAGGCATCATAGGTCACCGTTTCCAAACTGAGACGTGGGTCCGGTTCGAAGAAGGACGGTGCAATCGTCAAACCGCGATCCCATGCCACGTAGTCCGTGCGAACGGTTTTGGCTCGACGCCGCGCGTAGGTCTCGACGCGCAGCGGAACGCGCAGGGCCCCGCGGGTAGCCCACACCTCCTGCCGTCCGCGCTCATCCGTGAGTCGATAGACGTCGCAATCCTGGCCAAACAATTTCTCCGTCCCAATCTGCTCCGCGCCGTCGCGAATCACCTGGTTCAACTCGCGCGCAAACGGGCGCGTATTGGGTTTGTCCTCCGCGAGGGCCTTGGGACTGCGTTCGATCGCCACGCCCACGCCGGCCACGGGATCGAGGGCGTAGTAGGTCGAGCCATTGACGATGGTGAGAACCCGATGCCCCCCCACGAGGGTTTCGGCGCGAAGCTTTCGCCCCTGGGACCAATATTGCGTGACGTTGACGCCCTCGTCCCCGTGAATGATCGCTTCCGCGGTCCAGGTGTCGGGACCCGGTGCTTCCGCGGCGTGCGTAGGAGCTTCCGGCAACAACAACAGCACCGATCCGAACGCCAGCGCAAAACCCCGCGCGAAGGCGTGCACCCAGGGTCGCCGCGCTTTACCATCCGATTTCATGCCCATGGCACTCAGCATCTCCGGTTCCGATCCGACCGGGGGTGCCGGTCTCCAACTCGACGTACAGGTGTTTCGGACCCTTGGGGTCCACGGCGCCGCCATTCCGACCGCGCTCACCGTGCAGGATACCGCGAAGGTCCACAAAGTCCTGCCGGTGTTCGGCAGCGCGATCCTGGACATGATTCGCGTGCTGCTCCGGGATTGCACCCCGGATGCGGTCAAGATCGGCATGTTGGGCACCGACGACGTGGCGCGCGCCGTCGCACACGCCCTCTACGAGCTCCCGGAATCGGTCCCGATCGTCATCGACCCGGTGATTGCCGCCAGCGACGGATCCGCGCTTCTCGAACGACGCGCGTATCCGACCTTGATCGAGCTGATCGGTCGATCCCGCCTCGCGCTGCCGAATCTTTCCGAAGCCAGCACCTTGAGCGGCCAAGCCATCGATTCGCCCGAAGACGCGCAACGGGCCGCGGGGATCTGGCTCGAGGAATTCGGCGCGCAAGCGGTGCTCCTCACCGGGGGGCACTGGCCCGGCGCGCCACGCGATCTATTGGCGGAAAAGTCGGGGGGGGGGGTATCCCTGCGCTGGCTCGAGGGCGAACGCATCGAAGGCGACCCGGTCCACGGAACCGGTTGTGCTCTGGCGTCGGCGGTCACCGCCCTTCTCGCCCAGGGCGAATGCCTCGACACGTCGATCGAACGCGCACGACAATTCGTGCGCGATGGAATCGAGCGAGCGGGCACCATTGGGAAGGGCGCGCGGGTGTTGGGCTTCTAGAACCCGGTCGTCTCGAGTCGCTATTTCGCGCCCTCGGACGTCTTCCGCGCGAAGCCTTCGAGCAGCTTCTCGCACAAGCCGCCGAAGCCACCATTGCTCATCACCACCACCACGTCGCCGTCCGCGACTTCGCCCACCAACCGATCCGCGATGCCACCGACGTCCGCCATCGCGCATGCGGAAACGCCGCGGGCCTCCAGGCTCTTCGTCAGTTCGGTGGCGGAGAAACGCTCTTCGACCACGCCGGTCGCGCTGTAGATCGGTGTATCGGGCACGATCGCGATGACGGCCCGGTCCGCGGAATCGAACGCTTCCGCGTAGGCGGATTGGAACACGCGCCGCCGACTGGTGTTCGTGCGCGGCTCGAAGACCGCCCAGAGTCTTTGGTCCGGGTAGCGCGCCCGCAAGGCAGTAAGGGTCTCGCGCACGGCGGTCGGATGGTGGGCAAAGTCGTCGATCAGCGTGACGCCACCGACGATGCCCCGAACCTCTTGCCGACGTCGCACGCCCCGGAAGCGCCCGAGGGCGCGCGCCGCTTCTTCGAACGGTACGCCCAACACGATGGCTGTCGCCAAAGCCGCGGTGGCGTTGGCGACGTTGTGGCGACCGAAGAGACGGACCTGGGCTTCGCCCAGGGACGCGCGGTTGCGCCGTAGCAGAAAGCGAGTCCCCCCCTTGTCGATCTCCAGCACCTCCGCTTGGAATTCGGAATCCTCCGCGAAGCCGTAACGGACAACCGGGCAGCGCGCCTGGGCGATGACGGCGACCACGTTGGGATCATCGCCAAACGCGATCAAGTGCCCCGTGGACGGAAGGCCGGCCACCAATTGACGAAAGGCCTCCTTCACGTGATCGAGGTCGCGGTAGATGTCGGCGTGATCGAACTCGACGGAAGTCAGCACCAGCGTGCGCGCGCCGTAGTGGAGAAACTTGGGTGTCTTATCGAAGAATGCGGTGTCGTACTCGTCGCCTTCGACGATGAAATGCGGTCCGGCACCGTCTCGAAAACCGCCCTCGAGGTCGTGCACGAAGCCTCCCACCAGGGCCGAAGGGTCGCGTCCCGCCTCGGTGAGCAGCGCCGCGATGGCGCTCGTCACGGTCGTCTTGCCGTGGGTCCCGCTGACGACCACCGAATGTTTGCCTTCGATGGCCAGTTCGTACAGGGCGTCCGAGAAGGATCGGTAGGGGATCTCGCTGTCGATGGCGGCGCGCGCTTCTTCGTTGTCCGCGCGAACCACATTGCCGATCACCACGAGATCGGGCGCACGCACGGTGACGTGGTCCGCCGCGAAACCGCGAAAAACCGGAATTCCCCAATCCGCGAGCGCCGTGCTCATGGGCGGATACAGAGTCCCGTCCGAACCCGTGACGTCGTGACCCCGACTCTTCAACAGGCCGGCGAGGGTCCCCATACCCGTTCCGCCGATGGCGATGAAATGAACGTGCAACCGCTACCCCGAGAGAAACGCCTCGAGAATCAGATCGTGGACCACGGGCCGCAGACTGAACTGGCTGCGCTTGGCCACGAGATGGACGCGGTTGGTGAGCATCACCACCACCGCTTCGCGCTCGAGATCGACCCAAAGTGATGTACCGGTAAAGCCCAGGTGCCCGACCGAATTCGCGGAGAAGTGTTTGCCCGAGGTCGACGACCCGGCGGTCGGCGTATCCCACCCGAGAGCCCAATCCGACGTCGAGGGCAAACCCTGGCGCGTAAAGAAAGTGTGGAGCAATTCCCTGGGCAAAGCGTCGCTGCGACCGTGCCAAACGTCGAGCAGCACGACCGCGAACGCCATCACATCGTCTGCCGTCGAGAACAACCCCGCGTGACCCGCCACGCCCCCCATGGACCACGCGTTGGGATCGTGGACTTCGGCCCAGAGGATGCGATCGCGCCAGGGACAATTCTCCGTGGCGGCAAAACGGCGCCGAAACGCTTCCGCGGGCGCGCCGCCGCCGTCGGGCAGCGGATAGAAGCGCGTGGCGTCGAGCCCGAGGTTGCGCAGCAATCCTTCACAGAAGGCGTCGAAGGGTTCCTGGGTCACCGCTTCCACCAACGCACCCAAGGCAATGAAATCGAGGTCTCCGTAGACCGCCGCCGCGCCGGGATCGTGGACCGGGCGCGAGCGGCAAACGCGTTCGATGATCCACGCGCGCGCTTCGGCGGTCCCGAGCAGCCGTTCTCCGGTTTTGCGCTCGCGTTGAATCAAATCCTTGTGAAACGCACGCCAGGGTTTGAGGCCCGAGGAGTGGGTCAAGAGATGGCGGATCGTGACCGCTTCCTTGTCGTGATCCGCGAAAGCGGGCAGGTGTTTGGCGACCGGGTCGTCGAGGTCCACCAGACCGCGGTGCACCAGGTCGAGGATCGCGGTGGTGGTCGCCATGGGCTTCGTGAGCGATGCCAGATCGAAGACCGTCTCGCGCGCCATGGGAATCCGCTCGGGCCGCATGACCGCCATGCCGCGCACCGAGGTGTGTTCGAGCAACTCCCCCTCCAGGGGCATCCGCGCCAACACCACGGCACCGGGAATCTCGGCTTTCTCGATCGACTTATCGAGAACGCGATCCACCTTCTGCAGTTTCTTTACAACGACCGCTCGCTTCATCTCACCTCACCGCTACGCCGGATTCGAGTATCACGACTTCTCCGCGTTCCCCATCGATCGTTCCCGGTAGACCGAACGGCCACGCCTGATTGCGCGCCCCGTGCCCCATGGGCAGCTCGGTCACCCAGGGAATCCCCAGCGGTGCGACGAACTCCTCGATCACCGCCCAGGCATCAGTCCCCTCGTACTTGCGATCCTCGCATCCCTCGAGCGAACCCAAGCCAAAACCCGCGAGCTCGCGAAGTTTTCCTGCCGCATCGAGCTGCGCCAACATGCGGTCGATCCGGTACGGAGGTTCGTGGATCTCTTCCACGAGCAAGATCGCACCCCGGCAATCGATTTCCCAGGGGGTACCGAGGCTGGCGACCAAAACCGCCAGCGCCCCGCCGATCAGAACACCCTCTCCGCGACCGCCAGCGCCCGGCTTTCCCCGCAAGGGCGGCGCAAGCGCACCCTCCAGGGACGCTACGAGGGTTTCGAAATCTTCCCCCGCCAGGTCGCCGCCGCGTTCGAGCATGGGACCGTGGAACCCCGACAAACCCGCCACGCGTTGCTGCCAGAGCAACAGGGTCGCGATGTCGCTGTATCCGACCAGCGGCTTTCGGGCCCGATGGAACGCGCGCGGGTCGAGTCGCGAAATGATGCGGTGGCAGCCGTAGCCGCCGCGGGCGCAAAGAATGGCATCGACCGCGGGGTTTCGAACCGCGTCCATCAACTCTGCGCTGCGGCGCTCGTCATCTCCTGCCAGATATCCGCGGCGCGCGAGCAGGTCGTCGCGCATCTCGATCGCGAAACCGGCGCGTCGCCAATCCTCGATACCCGCTTCGAGCACGTCGACATCGATCGGACCGGCGGGAGCCACCACCGCAACCCGCCCGCCCGCGGGAAGCGCGTGCGGTTTCTCGATGCTCAGAACGGCGCTTCTTCGTCGGGAGCCGGGAAGCCGCTGAATCCGTCATTGCCCGGCAGCGCGTTGGAAGCCCCCTCGTCGGTGTTCGCACGGTTCTCGAACCGGGCGTAACGACCGTCGAAGTGAAGCTTGACGGTTCCCGTGGGACCGTTTCGCTGCTTGGCGATGATGAGTTCGGCCAGGTTCGGATCTTCGGTGTCCTTGTTGTAGACGATGTCCCGGTAGATGAAGCCAATCAGATCCGCGTCCTGCTCGATGGCGCCGGATTCCCGCAAGTCTCCGAGGATCGGACGCCGTTTATCGGGATCGCGTTGCTCCGGACCGCGATTGAGCTGCGAGAGTGCGATGACGGGAATCTCCAGTTCCTTGGCGAGGGCCTTGAGACCGCGACTCACGTCGGCGATCTCCAGATCTTTGCGACCGGATTTTTCGTCTCCCTTGGCGAGCTGCAGGTAATCCACCACCAGCAGGTCGAGGCCGCGTTCCGCGTGGAGGCGCCGACTCTTTGCCTTCATTTCCAGAATCGTGAGCGATCCGCTGTCGTCGATCCAGACATCCGCGCGCTCGATGCGCCCGGCGGAATCGCTCAAGCGGCGAAAATCCGAAGCCGCAAGGAACCCCTTGCGCAGGGTCGAAAAATCGATGCGCGCTTCGGCGGCCAACAGACGCAGCACCAGCGCACGCGTGGTCATTTCCAGCGAGAAGACCGCCGCCTTCTTGCCGTGATCGACCGCCGCATTGCGCGCAATGTTGAGTGCCAACGCGGTTTTCCCCATGCTGGGTCGCGCGGCGATGATGATCAGCTCTCCCGGTTGCAAACCGCCCGTCATCTCATCGAGATCCGCGTATCCCGAAGGGATCCCCGTCAGCTCTCCGCCGCGCTTCATGATGGCTTCGACGTAATCGAAGGTTCCGGGCATCTCGTCGTGCAAGCTTCGGAACGTGCTGCGGCTCTTGATCTGGGAAAGCTCGAAGATTTTCGATTCCGCCGTATCGAGCAACTCGTCGGCATCGCCTTCGGCTTCGTAACCCGCCTCCGCGATGGCGGTCGCGGCCGAGATCAGACTGCGTTTGATCGCCTTGTCGCGCACGATGCGGGCGTGGAAGGCGCAGTTGGCCGCGGTCGCTTCGTAGTCTGCAATTTCCCCGAGCGTGACGTGCCCCCCCACACCGTCGAGCATCTTCCGCGTCGAGAGATAATCCGCGAGGGTGTGGAGGTCGACGGGTTGATTGTCGTCGCGCAGATGCACCATGGCGTTGAACAGGATCTGGTGCGCGGGATGATAGAAGTCTTCGACTTTGAGTTCGGATGCGACGGCGTGCAGGGCTTCGTTGTCGATCAAGACCGCCGAGAGCACCGCCTTCTCGGCTTCGAGATCGTGGGGCGGAACGCGCCCCGCGGGAACGCGCGGTTCAGCCGACGCTTGGCGCCGCGAGGAATTTCTCGGCGACTGACTTTGTTGGTTTTCAGGTCCGACGGTTGACGCCACCCTAGCCCCCTTCGGGTCGCGTATGAAGAATCCTTTTACCCCTCGGCCGCGGTGACTTTCAATACAATTTTCGCGTCGAGTTCTCGGTGCAGGCGAATCGGGATCTCGTGTTCGCCCACTTCTTTGATCGGCCCGTCCATGGCAATCTTCTTGCGATCGATCTCGAAGCCTTTTTCCTTGAGCAAGTCCGCGACGTTCTGGGCCGTCACGGATCCGAACAGCTTGCCCTCTTCGCCCACCTGAACCGAGACTTCGAGGGAAACCTGCTGCAAGCGGTCGCGCTCGGCGTGCACCGTCTTCAGATGCCTCGCCACTTTTTCCGCCACCACCCGCTGATGATGTTCGAGTTCCTTGACCTTGGCCTTGGTGGCGGCAATCGCCTTGCCCTGGGGCAGGAGATAATTGCGCGCGTAACCGGGCTTCACGCCGACCAGGTCGCCCGCATTCCCCAGACTGGGAACGTCTTCCGTGAGGATGAGTTTGGTTTGGGCCATGTTACGCGCCCGAAACCGCGAAGGGCATGAGGGCGAGTTGGCGGGCCCGCTTGATCGCCAGGGTGACCTGACGCTGGTGGCGCGCACAATTCCCGGAGATTCGCCGCGGAATCAATTTCCCGGTCTCGGTCACGAAGAACCGCAATCCCTTGGCATCTTTGTAATCGAGTTTGAGATTGGAGTCCGCGCAGAAGCGACAAACCTTGCGCCGATTGAAGGAGAGTCGACCTGTCTTGCGCGCCTTTTTGCGCGCTTTCGCACGCAAGCGGGATTTCAGTCCCGCGTTCCCACCGCCGTATCCAGAGCTCATTCCTTCACCTCACTCTCGTCCGAAGCTTTGCTCTCGGCCGAATCCGTTGCCGGGCTTTCGGCCTTCGCTTCAGGAGCAGCGGCCTCCGCTTCGGGTGCAGCGGTCGGTGCGGCTTCGCCCGATTCCGCGGCTTCCGCTCCCTCGGCGGGCGCGGCGGCCGCGGCCTCCGCACTGGCATTGGCGGCCAATTCCGCGGCCTGGGCGGCGGCCTCTTCGGCGGCGACCTGACGGGCTTTTTCTTCCTCCGCCTCACGCGCCGCGCGTTCCGCAGCCTTCTGCTCCTGCACGCGCTCCATCTCGGCCGCCTCGGCCTTGCGGGCTTCGATGTCCGCGACTTCCTCGTCGGACTTCACGGTGAGAAAACGCAGGATCGATTCGTCGAGGCGAAGCTGACGTTCGACGTCGGAGACGACTTCGCCTTCGTCCAAATAGTAGAGAGTCAGGTAGTGACCCTTTTGGAAGTTCTTGATCGGATAGGCGAGCCGGCGCTTGCCGACGTCGTCCACCATCAGGCGGACGGAGCCTTTGCCTTCCAGAATAGTCCCGAGTCGATCGCAGACCGCTTGCCGGCCTTCGTCCGAAATCTCGGGTTGTACGATGAAAGTGGTTTCGTACTCCCGCATGAAACCTCCTCGTGGGCAAGTGCCTCGCGGCACTGAGCTTCCCCGCAAGATCGTTGGCCGGCGGGTAAGGACGGCCTTGAACGCGGAAGCTGAGGGGCGACGGAGATCCCCGGTGGATCTCCTCCCAAGGGGCGCATGGGTACCACAGATCTGCGCTGAACGCCTGCTGGTGTGGGCCTGGCGCCTAGTCGGCCAATTCCAGCAACAGGCGATGAACGCGTCGATCTTCCGAAAGTTCCGGGTGGAAGGTCGCCGCCAGACAGCGGCCTTGCTGGACGAGGACCGCCTCCCCCGCCACCCGGGCCAGGACTTCGACCTCGGGTCCCGGTCGGCGCAGTTGAGGGGCGCGAATGAAGACACAGCGGAAACCCGACAGCCGGTCCGCTCCCCCGGGGTCGACCTGCGCCGCAAACGAATCCACCTGCGTCCCATAGGCGTTGCGGCGAGCCGTCACGTCGATCAGCGATAGGGTCTGGACCGGGTGGTGCTCCACCTCGCGCGCCATCAGGATCGCCCCGGCACAGGTCCCGAGAATCGGGCGTCCCCCGTTGGCGAATTCCGCAAGCGGCTGCCAAAGGCCCAGGCGATCCATGCCTTTGGTGATCGTAGTGCTCTCCCCACCGGGGAGAATCAACGCCGCCAGCCCATCGAGATCCTTCTCGCGCAATACCCGCACGGGTATGGCCCCCACACCGCGGACCGCCGCGGCGTGGGCTTCGACGTCGCCTTGAATGGCGAGGATGCCGACGCGAGGGCTCCCCACGCGACTACCAGCCTCGATTCGCGAGCCGCTCGGATTCCGCGAGCGTTTCGAGTTCGATGCCCTCCATGGCAGCCCCGAGTCCGCGGCTGGCATTCAGGACTTCTCCGGGCTCGCGCCAGTGGGTGGTGGCGTGCACCACGGACCGCGCACGCGCCGCCGGATCCTCACTCTTGAAGATGCCCGAGCCCACGAAGACCGCCTCGGCACCGAGGGACATGCACAACGCCGCGTCTGCGGGCGTCGCGATTCCGCCGGCCGCGAAGTTCGGAACCGGTAGCGCGCCGTGTTCTGCCACGTATCGCACCAGGTCCACCGGCGCGCGCAGCTCCTTGGCGCGGGCGAAGATTTCGTCGCCGCGCGCCGCGGCCAACGTCCGGATGTCGCCGATCACCTGCCGCAGGTGGCGCACGGCTTCCACGATGTTTCCGCTGCCCGCCTCGCCCTTGGTGCGAATCATCGCGGCACCTTCACCGATGCGTCGCAGGGCCTCGCCCAGGTCCCGCGCACCGCAAACGAAAGGCGATCGGAAGGGAGCTTTGTCGATGTGGTGTGCGTCATCGGCCGGAGTCAATACTTCACTTTCGTCGATGAAGTCGACCCCCAGAGACTCGAGTACCTGGGCCTCGCTGAAATGTCCGATCCGCACCTTGGCCATCACCGGGATGGAGACCGAACGCTGGATGCCTTCGATGATCTCGATGGCGCACATGCGCGCCACGCCGCCATCCTTGCGGATGTCCGAGGGAACCCGCTCGAGGGCCATCACGGCGGCCGCTCCGGAATCTTCGGCGAGCTTCGCCTGGTCGGGCGTGGTGACGTCCATGATGACGCCGCCTTTGAGCATCTCCGCCAGACCCACTTTGATTTCGAACGCCTGCGCACCGGTGCGCGCTTCGCCGTTCCCGTTGTTTTGATCTTGCATGGTTCCCTCCTCGAAACTTCAGTGGTTCAAACTTGCACGCTGGCGGGCGGGCTCTTGTATTGCCCGTTCGCCAGCGCATCGCGAACGGCGCGGCCCAGGGCCGCGATCCCGCGGCGGATTGCCGGCTCATCCGCCATCGACATGGTCAAGCGCAGGCCACCCGATGGGCGGCCATCGTGATGAAACTGATACCCCGGAGCAAACAGCACACCCGCGCGTGCGGCGGGGGCCATGAGGGCACTGGAATCGAGCGGCTCCGGCAAATCGACCCAAACCTGATAGCCCCCTTCCGGGGAACTCCAGCGGCTGCCCGCGGGCATCTCGCGCTCGAGGGCTTCGAGCATGGCGGCGCGCCGCACCAACAGCAGCTTGCGGAGCTTCACGAGGTGGCGGTCGTAATCTCCGTTGGAGACGAAGTCCGCCAACGCGGCTTGCAGCGCCAAGGGACCGCCGAGGTCCGTGGCGTGCTTGAGCGCCAGGAGCGCATCCACACTGCGACCGCGCGCGAGGATCGAGCCCACTCGCGCGCCGGGAAACAGCGCCTTGGAAAACGAGAACAGCTGCACCACGAGCCCGGTGGCATCCAGGGCGGCGAGGGAGGGAACCGGCCGCCCGAGATAACGCAGGTCCATCTCGTAGGCGTCCTCCACGACCGGCTTGGCGCAGCGCTCGGCGATGTCGAGCAACGCCTTGCGGTGTTCGAGGCGCGTGGAAGTGCCCAGCGGATTGTGGAAGGTCGGAATCGTGTAGAAGGCCTTCACCTCCGGGCGCTTCAGGGTTCGCTCGAGTACGTCGAGATCGACTCCTTCTCCGGACATGGGAACCGGCGCGGCGTGGATCCCCTGACCCGACATGGCGGCCAGCACGTTGTGG
The DNA here is from genome assembly GCA_029261875.1 of Deltaproteobacteria bacterium. Lineage (GTDB taxonomy): Bacteria > Myxococcota_A > UBA9160 > UBA9160 > JAJDAL01 > JAJDAL01. The sequence goes on along the minus strand of JAJDAL010000039.1, from coordinate 18,350 downwards.
TAGGTCGGTTCCTCGACCGCAACGCAATCTCCGGGCGCAGCGAACAAGCGCATCGCCAACGCGATGCCCTGGCTCGCGCCCTGACACAGCACGATCTCGTCGACGCCGGCGTCGATCCCCATGGCGCCGAAGCGATTGGACAAGACCTCGCGCAGTCCGCGATGGCCCTGAGGCGGCCCATAGAGCAAGAGGTCCGCTCCGTCGCGGGTCATGACCCGGTTCAGGGTGCGGCGAAACGCGTCCAGGGGGTACGTGGCCGGATCCGGAACCAACGAGTGAAGCGGCACGGCACCGCTGGCCGGATCGTATTCCGGGCGCGCGCGCTCGAAGTCGAGCAGACGCTCGACCACGGGCGTGAGGGGCGGTGCGAAAGCGGTCGCGTGGCCGTTGCGGCGAGACAGCGCGGTCCGCACGAAAGTGCCGCGGCCGACGGTGGACTCCACGACACCCTCGTTGGCCAAATTCTCGTACGCGAGCGAAACCGTGTCGCGATTGACGCCGAGCTTCTCCGCCAAGCTGCGGATGGGGGGCAAGCGATCGCCGGGCTCGATGCGCCCGGCTTCCACTTCCCGGCGGATGTGGTCGGCGATCTGACCGTAGACGGGCCGGCCTTCGCGGCGCATGTCGCGCAAGAGCGGGATCTGCATGGGAGACAGCCTATCGGGGGGTCAATCAGGGGTCAATAATCCAATATCGGGACAATTTTGTATTTTTTATGAGATTACTGACCAGACAATCCAGACAATCAATCGGCCTCGGCGTCGCGATTGAAGCGGTTGGCCGCCTCGACGACCCCGTGCTCGACGTAGCTGGCGAGCGCGTTTGCGGCGCGCTCGAGCAGGTCCTCCAGGCGCGCCGACTCGTCGGCCCCAAAACCGCTGAGAACATATTCCACGGTATCGCGATCCGCGGGCGGACGACCGATTCCGAAGCGCAGGCGCGCCAGCTCTTCGGTTTCGAGGATTTCCTGGATGTTGCCGAGTCCGCGGTGACCTCCGGCGCCACCGACGGCCCGAATCCGCAGACGCCCGAACGGAAGATCGAGATCGTCGTAGACGATCATGACTTCGGTCTCGGGATCGACCCCGAGGCCGCGAACCGCCGCCGCGGTGGGCCCACCCGAGCGGTTCATGAAGGTCTGGGGGAGCAGCAAGGATACGGGGTGGCGGGAAATCGCCCCCTGGCCGAAAACGCCGTCGAAGCGAAATGCATCGAGGGCGATGCCGTGCGAAGCCGCGAGGCGCTCGAGCACCGCGAACCCCACGTTGTGACGGGTTTCCGCGTACTCGGGCCCGGGATTGCCGAGCCCGACGAGGAGCTTCACGCCGCCCTAGGAGTCGTCGCCCCCGCCTTCGGCGCCGGCCCCTTCGGTCGGCGCCGCAGCGCCTTCGGCCACTTCGGCCCCTTCTTCGCCTTCGCCTTCGACGACCGGGGTCTCTTCGACCTCGGCCTTCGGAGCCACGACGGAGATCACGGTCAGGTCCTCGTCGGTCTTGAGGGTGACGCCGGTCGGCAGCGGAACGTCGCGAACGTGAATCGAGTCACCCAGATCGAGTTGCCCGGCTTCGACTTCCAAGGCCTCCGGAATCGCGTGGGGAAGACATTCGATTTCGAGGGTTCGCAAGGGGTGATCGAGAATACCGCCGCCCACTTGCACGCCCACGGGGGTCCCGATCACGTGGATCGGAACTTCCACGGAAATCATCTGGGAGAGATCCAGGGCGTAGAGGTCGACGTGGATCAGCGATCCGCTGAGCGGTTCACGCTGCATGTCTTTGATGAGCACCACTTGATTCGAGGATCCACTGCCATTCGCGCTGACGGTCAGATCGATCAAGGTGTTCCGCCCCTGGGCGCTCTTCTTGAGAATGCGCTCGAGCGCCCTCGGGTCGAGTGCGATGGAGGTCGGCGTCTTGCCCGGTCCATACAGTGTGCCGGGCACGCGGCCTGCGGCGCGCAGTTTTCGCGCTACGCCTTTGCCAATGCCTTCTCGAAGTTCCGATGCCAGTGCGTTGTCGGCCACGTCAGGGCCCTCCCATGAATTTCTTCGTCAAACGAAGAGCGAGCTTACACTCTCTTCGTTGTTGATTCGTCGAATCGCCTCGCCCAACAGGGATGCGATGGAAACCACTTTGATCTTCGCACATTCGCGGGCTTGATCGCTGAGCCCAATCGTGTCGCTCACGATCATCTCGCGCAGGGGAGATTCGTCGATGCGTTTGACCGCCGGCCCCGAAAGCACCGGGTGTGTGATGATGGCGTTGACTTCCGAAGCCCCCGCCTTGTCGAGGGCACGTGCGGCCTCGCAGAGCGTGCCCGCCGTGTCCGCCATATCGTCGACGATCAAGCAGTTCTGCCCGCGCACGTTACCCACGATATTCATGACTTCCGACACGTTGGGTCCGTCGCGGCGTTTGTCCACGATTGCGATGGGGGCGCCCAGGCGCTTCGCGTAGGCGCGGGCGCGTTCCACACCGCCGGCGTCCGGCGAAATGATCGCGACGTCACCGGGAAAGCGCGAGCGAATCGCTTCGAGCATGACCGGCGTGGCGTACAAGTTGTCGACGGGAACATTGAAGAAGCCCTGAATCTGTCCCGCATGGAGTTCCACGCACAGCACGCGGTCCGCGCCCGAAGTGCAGATCAGGTCCGCCACCAACTTGGCGCTGATGGGGGCTCGCGCCTGGACCTTTCGGTCCTGACGCGCATATCCGTAATAGGGGAGCACGGCCGTGACGCGCTTCGCCGAGGCGCGGCGTAGGGCGTCGATCATGATCAGGAGTTCCATGAGATAGGTGTTGGTGGCCGGCGGAGAAGTCGATTGGATCACGAAGCAATCGGACCCGCGTACGTTCTCGGTGATCTCCACACAGACTTCACCGTCGCTGAACGTTCCCACCTCCGCAGACCCCATGGCGATGTCGAGGTAGCCCGCGATATCGCCCGCCAACTTCACGTTGGAGTTCCCGGGGAAGAGCTTCAAATTTTGCATACTGCGCTTCCTCGACCACATCGGTTCGCCCATCCTGGGACGTGCGATGGTTGGGGCGGTAGGACTCGAACCTACAAATGGCGGCTCCAAAGGCCGCTGCCTTACCATTTGGCGACGCCCCAGTCAGCGTCCCACGAAACCAGACTCGCTGGCACACTCCCGCGAGTCCTGCGTCGAACTCATCCCGGCGACCCCAAGCTTTGGGCTCTCCGCACCCATACCGGGTCGCGGAGATCGGCCCGGGCAAGTGCCGCATCCAATCCATCGGCATCTTCGAACACGCCAAAGAGCGTCGGTCCGCTCCCGGACATGCCCACGATCTCGACTCCTGCCGCCCCGAGGGCCACGCGCAAACGCGCAATCGAGGGACAGAGACGAACGGCGGCGGGCTCGAGATCGTTCTCGAGCGGAGCCCCCACGGAACCCAACGATATTCCTAACGCTTTCCGATCCTCGGCCGGGTACCTCGCCGTGCCCGCACCGGAAAGCGCTGGCAGCGTAGATCTTGACTCCGAAGGCGTCAACGCGGCTGTGAGGGCGTCGTAGGCACGGAAGACCTCGGCGGTCGCCAATGGAGTTCCGGGATTGACCAGGAGCAGGTGTAGGGGCTGGATTCCACCCAACGCCTCGATTTTCTCCCCGATCCCCGAGACCCGTGCGGGCCTCGGGTCCAGGAAATACGGCACGTCCGCGCCGAGCGAGAGGGCCAGGGAGGACAGTTCCTGCTCGCCAACGCATCCGGGAAACAGCTCGGACAGACCGCGTAGCACCGTCGCGGCATCGCTCGAACCACCGCCGAGCCCCGCTCCGGCGGGGATCTCCTTCTCCAGCTGGATCGCAACCCGGCATGCCTCGGGGACGCGTTCGAGGAAGCCCCGGGCGGCGCGAACCGCCAGATTCGTCGCGTCGGCGGGAACCCCGGCCACGGGCGCCCGAAGCGTGAAATCGACACCGCGGCCGGGACCGACTTCGAGCGTTACGCGGTCCGACAGGTCGAGGGGCAGAAACAGGCTCTCGAGTTCGTGGTAGCCATCCGGGCGGCGCCCCACGACCCGCAGGCCGAAATTGATCTTGGCCGGAGCGCGTAGCTCGATGCGGCGCAGCTCACCCACAGCCGAGAACTCAGCCTTTACGGCTCTCGACGAAGCGCATGCGCAATTCGTAGAGCAGCCCCGTGAGCAGACGCGCCTCCTCCTCGTCGAGATTTCCGCGCGTCTTCTCCTGCAACATTTCCAGCGTGTCGATGGTCTGCCGCGCGATCGGCAAGTTGGGCTCGGCGGGCTTGCCGGTTTCCGGATCCTCGACCAGGCCCATGTGGAACAAGGCCGATGTGGAGAGCGACAGCACGAAGGTCGAAAAATCGATGGCGGGCATTTCGCGCACGGCCTTCGGCTTATCCTGGGCGGGCGCCTCGGCTTGCTTCGACGCCTCCGGCTGCGCCGGCGCGTCCTCCTCCCCTCGACGATCGACGACCGTAAACCCTCGTTCCTGATTTTCGTCCGGCATTTCAGTCTCCTCCGGGATTCGTCGCGCGCTCGGCATCGAGACGAGCCATCTCGCGATACGCTCTGGAAAAACGCTGGGTGACCGTCACCAACGAACCCACGGCGACGATGCAAAGCGCGGGAACCATCAGTCCCGTAAGGCCACCCAGGGCGAGCACGACGACCCGTTCGCCGCGCTCCATCAACCCCCCTTCGAAGTCCTCGACGTAGCGTTCGGCTCGCGCCTTCGCGTACGAGACGAGAACCGTAAGCACCAGGGTCAACGCTGCCAACACAGCGACCCCCATCGCCCCGGCCGAAGCGAAGTACAGAATGATGCCCAACATCAGCATCATGTCGACGAGTCGGTCGAGGGTCGAGTCCAGGAACGCGCCGAAGGTGGTGGAAATTCCGAAATGGCGCGCGACCACGCCGTCGACCAGGTCGAACAATCCCCCGAACAGGATCAGCAGGCCGCCGACGAAGAAATGGCCCAGGGCGAAAGCCGTGCCGGCCGCGAAGGAGACGAAAGCGCCCAGCACCGTGAGCAGATTCGGATTGACGGCGCGCTTGAACAAGAATGGAAAGACCCGATGGATGAACGGATCCAGGTCTTTTCCGAATTTCGCTTTGATCATTTCAGGAACCTCCCGCGCCCAGGAGGTGGGCCGATCGAGGAGAGAGTCCCCGGCCGCCTAACCTTCTTGTTCGGTCGTTGCGGGCGGATCGACTTCGGTCGCTTCCGCTTTGTCGGCGACGTCGGGCAACGCCGCCAGTTCTTTGTCGAGTTCGGCCGTGGAGATCCAACCGCGCCGGTTCAGCAAGCGCTTGTCGAGGCGAAATTGTTCTTTGACGTTCTGCATGGGTGGAGTTCCTATCCCGCGAGACCCCGACCACGGAGGATCGGGTGCGCTGGGGCGAGGAACCTAGCATATCTCGGATTGGCGCCGGCACGGTCGATGAGATAGCCTGCGTGAGTCGGAATTCCCCTTTCCTTAGGGGCACTTAGCTGGGAGCTGGACGATGAGAAGCGCGCGCCGACATCGCACGCAAGCCGCCATCGCTCCGCTGTGCATCCTCTTTCTCGCACTCGGCGCGTGTTCGTCGGACCCCGTTCCCCTGCTCGAAGACGTTCCCTCGGCCGAAGCCCTCTACGACGAAGGACTCACGGAACTCGCCGGCCGCCGCCGCGTTCTCCTGTTCAAGACCGTGGACTACGACAAAGCGATCGAGACCTTTCAGGCCATCATCGACAACTATCCCTACAGCGAATACGCGGTGCTGGCGGAGATCAAGATCGCCGACGCCTATTTCGAACAAGAGCGCTACGAAGAAGCCCTCACCTATTACCGCGAGTTCGGCGACCTCCACCCGTCCCACGATCTCGTCCCCTACACGGTCTATCGAACGGCCCTGAGCCACTACAACCAAACCCGCGACCCCGGCCGCGATCAAACCCCGACGCGTCAGACGCTCGTGTACTTGGATCACTTGCTGTCGCGCTATCCGGGAACCCCGGAAGCCAATGAAGCCGAAGTGCTGTGGCGCGCCATGCGGCGGCGACTCGCCGAGCATGTGATGGAAGTCGCGGACTACTACATGACGCGCGAGGAGTATCAGTCCGCGGCGGAGCGCTATCGCCGCGTCCTCAACGAGTATCCCGGCCTGGGGCTCGATGCCGACGCCCTCTACCGGCTCGGGACGTGTTACCAAGCCCTCCACCGCCAGGATGAAGCGGCCTACATCTTCGAAGTCGTGCTCCGGAACTACAGCGAGAGCGAACTGGCCGACATCGCGGCCGAGACGATCCCCGAGGACAATTAGTCCGCGCCCGCGACCGCGGAAAACCGACATTTCCCTTTAAAAACAGATATTTATAACCTTGAATTGCGTCGACACCCCCTTTTTCGAGGCGCTGAGCGCTATAATGGGTCAGCCCATTGGGTGTCTGCCAGACCGGGAGGAAAGGCGATGCACACCATTGAACATGTCCTTCGGCGACGCGATCTCGTCGCAGTCAAACCCGACGCCAGTGTCCTGACCGTTTCCAAACTGATGACCGCCGCCCACGTCGGTGCAGTCGCAGTCGTGGAAGACGATCAACTCGTTGGCGTCTTCTCGGAGCGCGACCTGCTGACGCGCGTCGTCGCGCCGGAACTCGACGCGGCCAACACCCGCGTAGGGGACGTGATGACGGGAGATGTCATCACCTCGGCGATCGACGAATCGCGCGAGGCGTCGTTGCAAAAGATGCAACGCGCGGGATGTCGTCACTTGCCCATCATGGTGCAGGGCCGAGCGATCTCCATGTTGTCCATGCGGGACCTGCTGCGCGACGAGATCGACGAGAAGCAGGAAGAGATCCGCAGTCTACGCGAGTATCTCCACCAGCAACCGCTCTAGCGGCGCTTCTTCCCCAGATCGCGCAGGATTTCGCCGGCCGCGTTGCGTCCGCACGCTCCCATCACGCCCCCGCCCGGATGGGTGCCCGCGCCACATAGATAGAGCCCCTGGATGGGCGTTCGGTAGCGCGACCAACCCGGGAACGGCCGCATGAAGAGCAGTCGGTCCAACGACATGGCACCGTGAAACAGATTCCCTCCCGTCAAGCCGAACACACTTTCCAGATCCGGCGGAGCCAAGACGTCGCGCTGCAGGACGCTGCTCGAAAACCCCGGCGCGACCTCGTCCACGCAGGCCATGACCCGATCCGCGAAGGCATCGCGATGGTCGTCCCAGCTCCCCTCCCGCAGCGCGTAGGGGACGTGTTGGATGAACATCGACGCCACGTGGTGGCCTTGGGGCGCCAGGGTCGGATCGAGGACCGAGGGCAGTGTCAGTTCCACCATCGGGCGCTCGGGCAGGGCGCCGTTGCACGCGGCCTCGTGGGACGTTTCGAGTTCGTCCAAGCCGGTGGCACCGATGTGAATCGTGCCCCGGTGGTGGGGCCCCGCCTCCGCGCCCGGACGCCCGCGAAACTGGGGAAGCGCATCCAGGGCGAGATTGATCTTCATGGCGGGACTGCGAAAGTCCAGCGCGTGGACGCGAGCCGCAAATTCTTCCGGCAGCCGTTCCTCCCCCACCAGCCCGAGGAACGTGCGGTGGGGATCCGCGTTGGAGATCACGAGGTCCGCTTCGAGAACGGAACCGTCTTCGAGTTCCACGCCCCGGGCGCGGTTTTCCTCCACGCGAATCGAGCGGACCGGTTTTTCGAGGCAAACGCGGGCACCGGCTTCTTCCGCGGCGCGCGCCAAAGCGCCGGACAGTGCCCCCATCCCCCCTTTCACGTAGGCCCAAACACCGCGCGCGCCACCGGTCTCGCCCATTACGTGATGGAAGAGCACGTAGCCGGTTCCCGGTGTCGAGGGTGCGGCCCAGGCACCGATCAGTGCATCGGTGGCGAGGGTGCCGCGCAGGGGTTCGCTTTCGAACCAGGCTTCGAGGGTCGGCCGCGCGGGGCCGAGCAGGAACGACAGCGCCTCGGGCAATTCGGCGCGTAGGCGCAATCCGCCCGCCGCCGCACGCAGCAAGGGAACCAGGTCCCGGGCGTAGAGGCGAGCCGGATCCGGGGGCGGTACGTCGAGGAGCGATTCGAGCGCGCGCGCCACGCGATCCACGAAGGCTTCGTATTCCGGGTAGCGGCGCGCATCGCGCTCCGAAAACCGACCGATCTCCGCGCAGGACGCCGCGCGGTCGCTCCCCAAGAGCAGCCCGGGCCCCTCGGGCAGCGCGGTAAAGGACGCGGGATCGCGACGCAGCAGCTCCAGCCCTTTGGCCTTCAAGTCCAATTCGCGAATCAGATCGGGTCGAAGCAGCCCCGCCACATAGGCGGCTCGGGAGACGCGGTATCCCGGCCAGAGCTCCTCGGTCACGCAGGCACCGCCGAGGACGTGCCGGCGCTCCAGCACCGTGGTCCGGACCCCGGCGCGGGCCAGGTAGGCGGCGGTAGTGAGTCCGTTGTGGCCGGCGCCAATAACAATCGCATCGCTGTGCACGATCGTTACTTTATCGACTCGCGCGGGAATTCGGAGACCGGCGGGAGGTTCTGTTGGAAGAAGTGCCCCAATTGACCGGAGTGGATTGGGTCGTGATCGCCATCTTGGCGATCGCGATCTTGCGCGGGCTCTTCCTGGGCCTGGTCCGCGAGGCGTTCTCGATCCTGGCCCTGGGCGGCGCGTGCATTCTCGCCTGGCTCTACACCGACAGCCTGGCGGGTTGGGTCAACGGTCCCGCCGGAAGCGACCTCAATCCCCTGGTCGCCCGTGGGTTGTCGGGTGCGGCCATCGTGGTGGGGGTGATCATCGCCGTCACGCTAGTGAGCCGGATGATGCAACGCGGGGTGAAGGCCGCGGGCCTGGGTTTCGCCGACCGCCTCGCCGGGGGAATTCTCGGAGCCGCCGAAGGCGCCCTGGCGGCGACCCTCTTGCTGAGCCTGGGGACGACCTTCCTCGGTGCGGACCATTCGCTCTTCGCCGGGTCCGAAGCCTTGCGCTGGCTGCAAATTTTTCAGAACGGATAGTTTCGCGTCAGACCGGATCGATCCAGCGATCGTGGTCGCGAATCAAATCCACGAGGCGATCGTCGGCCTCGGCTTCGGCGACGTTGCGCAACACCACGTCCTTGCCGACGTAGAGGTTGACGCGCCCCGGACCGGATCCCACGTAACCGAAGTCCGCATCCGCCATCTCGCCGGGTCCATTCACGATGCAGCCCATGATGGCGATCTTCACACCCTTCAGGTGGCCGGTGCGGCTCTTGATGCGCTCGGTGGTTTCTTCGAGGTCGAACAGCGTGCGCCCGCAAGACGGGCAGGAGATGAATTCCGTCCAGGAGGTTCGCTGTCGCGCGCCCTGCAAGATTCGGTAGACGCAATCGATTCCGCGCGCGGGCGCATCGATGGGTCCGAGCACGACCGCGTCCCCGATACCGTCGCACAAGAGCGCCCCTACCGTCGTTGCGGCCCGCGTCACCCGTTCATCTTCGTCGAGCCCGCTTGGCCAGGCGCCGCGCAAAAGGATCGGCGCCGCGCACGACCGGGCCCGCAGACAGCTCACCAGAGCGCGCGTGGCGTGAACGGGCTGGGGGGCTTGGACGGAGAAGAGTTGAGCGACTTCCAAACCCTCGACGGCTTCGAGAACCGCATCGACTCGCCCGGCCATCTGGTTGACGTTGTCGACCCGCACGCTCCACTCGACGAGGATTTTCCGCGAAGCCGCGAATTCCGCCACGCGCCGCAAAGCCGTGCTCGGCTCCTCCACCGCAATCGCGAGCCGATCCGCCGCGGGCTCCGACGCCAACACCCACTCCGCAGTCGCGCGTACGATCAAGGGCAGCGGCGCGAGCGCAGCGCGAAGTCGCTCGGCTCGCGCGAGGTCGTGCACGTCCCGGGCGCTCACGTGTATGCCTTCGCAGGCCAGCGAATCCACGCGCGCCAGTGCGTTCTTCCACTCTTCAGCCGCCAGCTGGGGGTTCTCGGGCATCGCGCCGAGATCGATCTCCGCGCGAACCGGATGCTCCCCACCCAGTTCGATGTCTCCACAGCGCACAGGCAGCGTTTCCCGACGCGCGTGCTCGTAGAAGTTCGCAACGAAGGGAGTGCCGAACGCGACGCCGTGCGCGTTCTCGGGAAACTCCGCGTAGGGCCGCGCCAAGGCCTGTGCCACGGGAATCTCGCGCACCGGGTCTTCGGTCAACGACACGCGTACGGTGTCGCCGAGACCGTCTTCGAGCAGCGCGCCGATCCCGATCGCCGACTTGACGCGACCGTCGACCCCGTCGCCGGCCTCGGTCACGCCCACGTGGAAGGGATAGCTGGGCGCTCCCGGCGCCCGCTCTTCCAAGCGCGCCGCCAACAGGCGGTAGGCCTGGATGGCGACTTGGGGATTGCTGGCCTTCATGCTGAACACGATGTCGCGAAAGTCGTGGGCTTCGCACACATCCAGAAATTCCAAGGCGCTTTCCACCATACCCCGCGGTGTGTCGCCGAAGCGATTGAGGATGCGATCCGAAAGCGATCCGTGATTGGTTCCGATCCGCATGGCGCGGCCATTCTCGCGACACCGCTCCACCAACGGAAGGAAGCGTTCGGCCACGCGCGCGAGTTCTTCGCCGTACTCGGCGTCGCTGTATTCACGCACTTCGAAACGTTTCTTGTCCGCGTAGTTCCCCGGGTTGATTCGGACTTTCTCCACGTGGTCCGCCGCGATCAGCGCGGCATTGGGGGTGAAGTGGATATCGGCGACCAGCGGAATCGAGACGCCCAACCGCTCGAGTTCTGCGCGCAGGGCCGGCAAACATTCCGCCTCGCGGATCGAGGGAACCGTGATGCGCGCGATCTCACAGCCCGCGTCCGCAAGGCGTTCGATCTGCGCCGCGGTCGCCACCACGTCGCGGGTGTCGGTCGTCGTCATGGACTGGACGCGGATGGGATTCGCCCCCCCGAGCCCGACATCGCCGACCCGAACTTCACGCGTGCGCCGACGCACCGGCCGAAAAGGGTCGGCGACGTAGGGTTTCATGAAGATTTTTCTTCGAGTAGCTCGTAGAAACGCGCGATGGCCGCATCGATCTTCGCGGCATCCTTGCCACCCGCCTGGGCGAAATCCGGGCGCCCACCGCCTTTGCCTCCGACGATTCCCGCCACCTCGCGCACGAGTTCTCCGGCCGGGTGCGATTTCGTCAAATCCGGCGTGACCCCCAGCGCGAGCGAAACGCGTCCCTCGGATTCGGCCACCAGCAACACGACCCCACTCTCGAGCTTGGCGCGGAGGTCGTCGACGAGATTGCGAAGCTCCTTCGCTTGGGCGCCTTCGGCACGCGCCGCGAGCGCGCGAACGCCACCAATCTCCCGGACCTGGTCGAGCAAGCCACCGGAAGCTGCACCGCGCGCCGCCGCGCGCAGCTTCTCGATCTCGCGATCCTGGGCGCGACGTTCCTCGAGCAGCTTCTCGATGCGCTCGGGAATTTCGGAAGGCGCGGACTTCAACTTCTGCGCCACGTCGTCGAGGGCCTGCTCCTGCTGCCGCACATGGGCGAGCGCCCCCATCCCGGTAAGCGCCTCGATGCGCCGTACCCCGGCCGCGATTCCCGTCTCCGACAAGATTTTCAAGAAGCCGATGTCACCGGCGGCCTTGGCGTGGGTCCCTCCGCAGAGTTCCGTCGAGGCTTCGCCGAAAGAAACCACACGCACCTGGTCGCCGTACTTCTCTTCGAACATCGCCATGGCACCGGCCGCAATGGCCTCGGCGTAGGGGAGTTGTCGGATCTCCGCGGCGGCGTTCTCCTCGATCCACTCGTTCGAAAAATCTTCGATCTGGGCAATCTCGTCTCGGGTGAGCGGCGAGTCGTGGGTAAAGTCGAAGCGCAGGCGATCCGGGGCGACGAGCGATCCCTTCTGTACCGCCTGGGGGCCGAGCACTTTGCGCAGAGCCGCGTGCAGGAGATGGGTCCCGGAGTGATTGCGCACGGTCGCAGCGCGCGCACGCGCGTCGACTTCCAGTTCGACGGTTTCGCCTTCGCTCACCTCTCCGCGCACGACGCGCCCGCGATGCACGATGAGGTTGCCGAGCGGTTTCTGGGCCGACTCGATCTCGATCTCGCCGGACTCCGTCGTCGCGCGCCCGCGGTCCCCCACCTGACCGCCGCCTTCGGGGTAGAAGGGAGTCACGGCCGTCACGATTTCGACCGGCTGTCCTTCGGACGCCGTCTTTGCGCGCGCACCATCCACGAGCAAAGCATCGACGGTCGAGGTTTCCGTCAGGCTTTCGTAGCCGCGAAATTCGCTGGCGAGTTGGGCGTCCAACTCCCCGTAAACCACGTCCACGCGCGCGTCCCCGCTGCCCTTCCATGCGGCCCGCGCACGCGTGCGCTGTTCCTCCATGGAGGCGTCGAAGCCCGCGCGGTCGATCCCCATTCCGCGATCGCGCAAGATGTCTTCGGTCAGATCCAGGGGAAAACCGAACGTGTCGTACAAGCGGAACGCCACGTCGCCCGGAAGACTGGCATCGCGCTTGTCTTGGCGTTGGCGGATTTCCTCTTCGAGAAGCGCCAGGCCCTTGGAGAGCGTCTCGAGAAAACGCTCTTCTTCGCGTTCGATGCGCCCGGTGATGAAGGCGCGGCGCTCGGCGATCTCGGGATAGGCACCGCACATTTCGTCGATCACCACATCCGCCACCTGGTGGAGGAACGGCCGCTCCAGACCCAACAGAACGCCGTGGCGTGCCGCCCGCCGCAGGATGCGGCGCAGCACATAGCCCCGCCCCTCATTGGCGGGCAGGACCCCGTCTCCAATCAGAAACGTACAGGCGCGCGCGTGATCGGCGACCACCTGAAGCGAAACGTCTTTCTCCGGTTCCTGCCCCAAGGACACGCCGGAGAGTTCCTGGGCCCGCGCCAAGATCGGAATGAACAAGTCGGTTCCGTAGTTGGAAGTGGCGCCTTGCAGAACGCAGGTCAATCGTTCGAGTCCGGCGCCGGTATCGATGGAGGGTTTGGGTAGGGGATCCATCTTGCCGTTGGCGTCGCGGCTGAATTGCATGAACACGAGATTCCAGATTTCGAGCCAGCGGCCGCAATCGCAGGAGGGATCGCATGTGTCGTGATCGCCTTTGGCGCCGAAATCCACATGGATTTCCGAGCACGGCCCACAAGGACCCGTGTCGCCCATGGACCAGAAGTTCTCCTTCTCGTCCAGGCGATAGATCTTCGACTCCGGTAGTCCGATGCGATCGCGCCAAATCCCGAAGGCTTCGTCGTCTTCCCGGAAGACACTGGCCACCAGCCGTTCCGGCGCAATACCGAGTGTGTCGGTCACGAGCTCCCAAGCCATCTCGACTGCTTCTTCCTTGAAATAATCGCCAAAGGAAAAATTGCCGAGCATCTCGAAGAAGGTGTGATGGCGCGGGGTGCGACCTACGTTCTCGAGATCGTTGTGCTTGCCCGATACCCGCATGCACTTCTGGGAAGTGCATGCACGCTTGTAATCGCGGGCTTCTTCGCCGAGAAACGTGCGTTTGAATTGGACCATTCCCGCGTTGGTGAACAACAGGGTCGGGTCGCCCTCGGTCACGAGGGACGAACTCGCCACCCGGCGGTGGTCGCGTTTCTCGAAATAGTTCAGAAACGCTTCACGGATGTCGCGTCCGGATTGGGGTGCTGTCATCGGAGAAGACTATAGCGAGGAGAGTGGGGGTGCAGCCCCCTAGAAGCGATCGACTTTCAACGGCGTGCTCTCCTCGAGCTCGACTTCCTCGGCCTCGGCCGGTTCGCCGTCCCCGTCGAAGTCGTCCCAGGTGCCGTCGGACGTGGACGAAATGCCGCGGAATCGCAGGGCGAAATCGTCGGGGTTGGAGACTTGCTTCATCGCCTCTTCGTAGGTGACGAGCCCCTGCTTCACGAGATGCATGAGCGATTGGTCGAAGGTCTGCATCCCGTAGGTGGTGAAGCCCTTGGCGATGGCGTCGTGGAGTTCCTTGGTGCGTTCCTTGTCCGCAATGCATTCGCGCACCCGCGCCGTGGTGCGCAGAATCTCGAGGGCGGGAACCCGGCCTTTGCCGTCTGCCCGGGGCACCAGCCGCTGGGAAACCACCGCTTTCAGCACGGCGGTGATTTGCAGCCGAATCTGCTTCTGCTGGTGGGGCGGAAAGACCGAGATGATGCGATTCACGGTCTCGGCGGCATCCAGCGTATGGAGCGTACTCATGACCAGGTGGCCGGTTTCGGCCGCGACCAGCGCCGTTTGGATCGTCTCGAAATCCCGCATCTCACCCACCAGAATCACGTCCGGGTCCTGGCGCAGGGCGGCCCGCAGGGCGTGGGCGAAGCTGTCGGTGTCGACACCGATCTCGCGTTGATTGATCAGCGAACGGCGATCTCGAATCAGGAACTCGATGGGATCCTCGATCGTCATGATGTGACAGGTTCGGTTGGCGTTGATGTGGTCCACCATGGCGGCCAAGGAGGTCGACTTACCGGAACCCGTGGTACCGGTGACCAACACGAGACCCCGCTGTTCCATGGCGATGGTCTCGATCACCTTGGGAAGCGTGAGCTGTTCGATGGTCTTCACCACGAAGGGGATGACGCGGAACACAACGCCGATGGTCCCGCGCTGTTGAAACACGTTGACGCGGAAGCGGCCGATGCCGGAGATCCCGTAGGCGAGGTCGCATTCGTGCTGCGCTTCGAATTTCTGGCGCTGGGCGGGATTCATGAGATCGAAGCCAAGCCGACTGACTTCATCGGGTGACATGCGCTCGCCGGTCTTCAACGGGACCAACAGACCGTCGACGCGAAACATCGGCGGCAAGCCGGCCTTCAGATGGATGTCCGAAGCCCCACCCTTGACCGCAATCTTCAGCAGCTCGTTCAGATCAAACGCCATGGTCGACACCCGAAAGGGAGTGGCGGGAATGCACACTCACCCTCCGGGTGTTTCGACCGTCTGCGAAGCCCTCTTGAACTGCCCCTCGACCGGACCCGCTTCGAGCGTTGGCGCCGCACTCGAGCGTTTCTTGCCGGTTCCTGAGGATAGATTCAGGCTTCTTTGGCGTCCCCGGCCTCGACTTTTTCGGCCTTTTCTTCCACGCGGGCGGGCGCCTGGCGCTTCAATCCCTTCTCCGCGTACACCTTGTCCGCGATGCTCTCGCGAATGTCGGGGTTTTCCACCAGAAGGCGACGCGCATTTTCACGCCCCTGCCCAATCCGCTCGCCTTCATAGGAATACCAAGCACCGCTCTTTTCCACGATGCCGGATTCGCTCGCCAGGTCGAGCAAGTCGCCTTCGACGGAGATGCCGTGGTTGTAGAGGATGTCGAACTCCGCCTGGCGGAACGGCGGCGCCACCTTGTTCTTCACCACCTTGACCCGCGTGCGACTTCCCACCACCTGCTCACTGTCCTTGATGGCCCCAATCCGCCGCACGTCCAGGCGCACGGAAGAGTAGAACTTGAGCGCATTGCCACCGGTCGTGGTTTCAGGATTCCCGAACATCACACCGATCTTCATGCGAATCTGATTGATGAAGATCACCGTGGCGTTCGACTTCGACACCGTCCCCGTCAGCTTGCGAAGGGCCTGGCTCATCAAGCGCGCCTGGAGGCCCACATGGTGGTCCCCCATTTCGCCCTCGATCTCCGCTTTGGGGACCAACGCCGCCACGGAATCCACCACCACCACGTCGATGGCACCCGAGCGCAACAACATGTCGGTGATCTCCAGGGCCTGCTCGCCCGTATCGGGCTGGGAAACCAGCAAGTCTTCGACGTGAACACCCAGACGCCGGGCATACCCGACGTCGAGGGCGTGTTCCGCATCGATGAACGCCGCAACGCCGCCGGTCTTCTGCACTTCGGCCACGGCGTGCAGTGCGAGCGTCGTCTTCCCACTGGATTCCGGTCCGTAGATCTCGACCACACGCCCCCGCGGAAACCCACCGATGCCCAGGGCAATATCGAGACTCGGCGAACCACTCGAAAATGCCCCGATCTCGCGATCGATGGCGTCTTCGTTCATGGTCAGAATCGAGCCTTTGCCGAATTGTTTCTCGATCGTCGAAACCGCCAGGTCCATCGCCTTGCGCCGATTGTCCACTCCCTCTTCTCGCTTCACCGTCGTTTTAGTCGCCATATCGTTTCAGTTCTCCTGTTGAAACTGGGGTTGAGTCCTCGCGGAGCCCTGCAATGGGTTCCGCCCAACGGGGGTGTAGATCGATCCGCCGCGGCCGAGTTGGCTGCGAAACAGCACCACTTCGCGCACCGAAAACTCGGCCGGCGCAGCGCCTTCGAGCGCAGGGATGGCCGGCGGCGGTCCGCCGCGCAAGCGTGCCAGCGTGACGTGGGGACGAAAGCTGCGTTCGTCGCTGGGGAAGCCCGCTTTCACACAGGCTTCATCGACGGCACGCGCTAGCCCCACGAACGCAGCGCGCGGCTCGACTCCGAGGATCAGCACGCGCGGACGCCTCGCGCTCGGGAAGTAGCGCGCCATCCGGGCGACGGCTTCGAACGGACGAACCCGGTCCAGGACTTCGCCGGCCCGCTCGAGGAGTTCCGCCGTGCGCGTCTCGGCAATCTCGCCGAGAAAACGCAGCGTCAAATGAATGGATTCCGCGCGCACCCAGTGCACGCCCTTGAGCTCACCCTGGGCGCACACGCTCTCGCGAATTTCCAAAGCGCGCTGACGCACCGCCTCTCCGACCTCCAAGCCGAAGAATGCCCGCACGCAGGTGGACTCCGCAGCGCGCGTCATCGTCGGCCCCGAACGATGGACGGCGCCAGGAGTTCGACGCCCAGCAGTGCGCGGCGCAGCCAATCGAGGGCCACCTGCGCGACGAGCTGGCGGTGGCGAATGCGATCCAGCGGGAACACGAAACTCTCGGCGTGGGTATCCCCTGCTTGGGCCAAAGCCACGTGGACGAGTCCCAGGGGTTTTTCTTCGCTGCCGCCGTCGGGCCCGGAAATGCCCGTGGTCGCGATGCCGTAGTCCGCTCCCAAACGCCGCCGCACGCCTTCCGCCATGGCGCGGACCGTCCGGTCCGAAACCGCGCCGTCGGAATCGAGAACTTCTGCCGGAACACCCAGCAATTCGCGTTTGGCCGCGTTCGCGTAGGCGACGACGCCGCCGAGGAAATAGTGCGATGCCCCGGGCACGGACGTAATGCGTTCGGCCAACAGGCCACCGCTGCAGGATTCCGCCACCGCCACGGTCTTGCCCTGAGCGCGCAGGAGTTCCCCCACCACCGCCTCCATGGTTTGGTCGCCCTCGGCGTAAACCAGCGCCCCCAAGCGGTTGCGAATCGTCTCGCATACGGTGGCGAGCTTGGCATCCGCTTCCTCGAGACTCGCAGCGCGCGCCAACGGACGCAAATAGTTGTCGGGAAACGCCGTGCGGAAACCCAGGGTGACTTCGCCGTCGGCGGCAATGTCTTTCAATTCGTCGTCGAGCGTCGACTCGCCCAAGCCGAACGTGCGCAGCAGCGTGGCGCGCACGACGGTTCCGCCCCCGAGTCGTTTGCGAACCCGCGGCAGAATTTCTTCGTCGAGCATGCGCTCGAGCTCCCGGGGAACGCCGGGCATGCAATAGATGACCGCTTTTCCGGCCTCGATGCCGAAGCCCGGGGCCGTCCCCAACGGGTTCGCGAGAATGTCGGACCCTTCGGGAAAGTAAGCCTGCTTGGCGTTGTTCTCCGACATCTCGCGACCGAGACGCGAGAAGAAACCGCGGAGGGTGGCCAACGAGGGTTCGTCGAGGACGAGCTTGCGGCCAAACGTGTCCGCGAGCACCTGAGCGGTCAGATCGTCCCGGGTCGGTCCGAGCCCACCGGAAACCAGGACCAGATCGCTGCGCCCGGATGCGCGCAGGAACACCTCGCGCATGTCCGCCGGGTTGTCGCGTACGGTGGCGTGAAAATGGGTTTCGATGTCGAGGGAGAGCAGGCGATCGGCGATTCGCGCTTTGTTCGAATCGACGATCTCGCCGCGCAGCAGTTCGTCTCCGATCGTGAGAATTTCGGCTTTCATTTTCCCCAAATCCCTGCGGGATCACCCAAAACCCGATTTGAATCGATCCGCGGCCGCCCCGGTGCCCGTGGCGCGGACTCCGGAGATCGCGACGGCGAGGAGCCGCGCGAGGGCCATGCGCGACCGTGGCCGACAGCCGTGGCGACGGCGGCGGCCAAAGAATGGGTCGCACTCGAATGCTTCGATTTCAGATCCGCGTGTTCGGTCACAAAGGCCCGCTCGGAACCGCGGAGGATTGACTTCTCGGCCTGGGAAGGGGTGGCTGAGTGTCAAAGTGAGGGTAGCCCCCCTACATATTGATACCAGTGTGTGTGAAGTGCTTCATTTTCATGTAACGCGGGAGGGGGGGCGCGTTCGGGA
>JAJDAL010000038.1 GCA_029261875.1 Deltaproteobacteria bacterium | reverse complement strand
CACCACTATCCACCCAACCAAAAAACCCCCACCACCCACCCACCACCCCGCCGCGCGACCCACCCGCCACCCCCCCCCCCCCCCCGCGCGCGCGTCCTAGCTACCGCGAAGCAGCACGAAGCAAGGACTACTCCTCCTTCGCCTCCGCAACAACAATCTCCCCCTCGAGCCGCTTGCGAGCCGCCCCCGACCGATCCCCGGGATTCGGCCGCACCACCTTGTACTTGTACCGCCCCGGCTTCAGCTGACAAAAGCTCGCAAACTCCCCGGCGTGGATCGGCGCCGAGCGCAGCTCGTCTTCCTCGATCTTGAAATTCACCAGGCTGTGACAAACCATGTCGCGGGCCACTTCGCGCTCGAACACGATCACCGTCGGAAGCTTCGAATAGCTCGCCCAGGCCACCAGCTGACCGTTTTCGAGTTCCACACGCCGGGGGTTCAACGCCTGGTCGGTGATCAAGACGACCTTGTGGGTGGTCATCTGATAATCCGGACTCAGGGTCGGGATCCCGCCACCGGTTTCGTAGGGGACCTCCGCGGGACGCTCGTCGTCTGCAAAGCTTCCTGGCGCGGCGATCAGCAGGATCGCGACCAGGGTGCCAATGCGCGGAATCAGGCGGAATTTCGTCATTTCGGGGGCCCTCCTTCGGGCTCTAGAGCCCGCTGGGGCGGGAGTGTATAGCAGACGGGTCCCAGCGGGGCGGATTGGCCCTAACGCCTTGAATCACAGTGACTTTTCCAGCTTGGGCCAGTTGAAATCCGAGCCCTCCTCAGGTAGGTTTTCCCGCCTTCGCACTCGCGAAAGAAGGTTGACGGCGACTGTCGCCACACGAACCGGCCCAGACAACAAACGGCCGCAGACACCACGGCCCAAACAACGGCCATAACATTGGAGGCCCGCTCCCCCATGAAGATCATGGTCTGCCTCAAGCAGGTGCCGCACCAGGACGCACGACTCGACGTGCGCTCCGACGGCACTTGGATCCAGGAAGACAACATCAAGTTCGAGATCAACAGCTACGACACCTACGCGCTCGAAGAAGCCCTGCGCGTCAAGGACTCCGGCGAGGCCGAAGTCGTCGTGGTTTCCATCGGACCCGACCGCGTCTCGCAGGCACTGCGCACGGCACTGGGCATGGGGGCCGATCGCGCCATCCATGTGAATGACGCCGAAGCCGAAAACTCCGATGCACTCGGGATTGCGAAGATCCTCGCGTCGATCGCCAAAGAAGAGAATCCGGATCTCATCATGACGGGCCTGATGTCCGACGACGGAAACTTCTCCGCCGTGGGCGCCATGCTGGCGGAACTGGTCGGCATCCCGCACACGACGGCGGTGATGAAGGTCGAGCACACGGACAGTGGGCTCAAACTCGAGCGCGAGCTCGAGGGCGGTGCCCTGGAAGTGGTCGAGCTGCCGCGGCCGTGCCTGATTGCGGTGCAGACCGGCATCAATCAGGTTCGCTACGCGTCCCTCAAAGGCATCATGGCCGCAAAGAAGAAGCCCATCGACGTCAAGACGGCCGGTGATCTCGGGCTCGCCGGTCAGATCGCCCCCAAGATGAAGATCGAGAAGGTCTACACGCCGCCCAAGGGCGACGGGGCCGAAATGATCGAGGGTTCGACGGACGAAGTGGTCGCCAAGCTGGTCAGCAAGATCAAGGAGCTGGGGCTTCTCTAGCCCCGCGGAGGACAATATCCGATGGGCAACATTCTCATCGTCGCAGAAATTCAAAAGGGCAAGATTCGCGAGGCCACCCTCGAGATGGCGGCCATTGCGCAAAAACTGGCCGGCCCCCTGGGCAAAGAGGTCAAGAGCGTCGTGTTGGGCAAAGACATTGGCGCCGCGGCCGAAGAGCTCTCGAAGAAGGGAGGCGGCGAAGTCTTCGCCGCGGACCACGAGCTACTCGCCAACTACAACGTCGATGCGTTCACCCAGGCGACGCGAACGGCCATCGAGGCAGCGGGAGCGGATTTGATTCTGGTCTCCAATACGCCGTCAGGTTGGGACTTCGCGCCCCGCTTGGCTGCGGGACTCGATGCGGGCTTCGTAAGCGACTGCTTCAACATCGAGGAAGAGGGTGGCAAGCCCGTCTTCGTGCGCCGGGTCTTCAACGGCAAGCTCGATGCGCGGTTGCTTCCGCAAACCGATGTGGTGGTCGCTACGGTTCAGCCCGGCGCCACGGCAGCCTTCGAAGGTGCCACGGACGGAAAGGTGACGAACCTCGATGCGGGGATCGACGCCGCTGCCGTGCGGGCCAAGTTCATCGAGACCAAAGTCGCGGAATCCAAGGGCGTAGATCTCACGAAAGCCGACATCATCGTGTCCGGTGGGCGCGGTGTCGGTGCCCCGGAGAAGTTCACCGAGACCATTCAGCCCTTGGCGGATGCCCTGGGGGGAGCCATGGGAGCGTCGCGACCGGTGGTCGATGCGGGATGGCTTCCCCACGAATATCAAGTTGGATCCTCGGGTCAGGTCGTCACACCCAAGCTGTACATCGCGTGCGGCATCTCGGGTGCGATCCAGCACCTGGTGGGCATGAAGGCTTCGAACTTCATCGTCGCCATCAACAAGGACGGAGATGCGCCCATCTTCGAGGTCGCAGATGTAGGCGTCGTTGGAGACCTCTTCGAGGTGGTCCCGGCCCTCACCAAGGCGATCTCGGAAGCCAAGGGCGGCTGACCGCCCGGCTTCACGGCCGAGACAAGGCTACACTAACGCCCGGGGGTGAATGCGATCTCCGGGCGTTTTTTATGCCCGCGGGTAGCGGTGGCATGGGATTCGGCGTTTCCGACGCGAAGCGCGACGAATCTCGATTGACACCGCTGCGCGTCGGGCGTAGGTAGCACTTAGAGTCGCCTTCCAAGCGTTGCGTCCAAGCTGAATCGAACAGTGTTGTACCCCCGGGTTTGTTTCTTCGGAAGGCAAAGGGGGGCCGGCGATTCCGCGACGAATTGCCTTCATCAACGAAAAGGGTGGCAGCGCGAAAACCACCCTGGTCGCTAATTTGAGTGCCTACCTGGCGCTGCACCGCGGCCAACGCGTGCTCGCCATCGATCTCGACCCCCAGGGTCAGCTCGGCAAAGTTCTCGGCATCGACGTCTCCACCACGCGGCGCTCCGCCGTGGAACTGTTGGTCGACACGTTGCTCGATGACGAGTCCCTGGACCGTCCCACGCCCGAAGTGAACGCACCGGTCGATTCGAACTCACCGCTCCCCATTGTCCACACGCGAATTCCGGACCTGGATCTGGTGGTCGCCAACAAGTCGCTCGCCCTGTTCCCCACCTGGGGGGGCGACGCCGGCGGCGATCCCACGGGACGCCTCTCCCGCACCTTGCGCCGCTCGAAGACCGTCAACAACTACCACTACGTCTTCTTCGACGCGCCGCCGTCGTTCGGCCCCCTCACCCTCAGTTTGTTGCGCGCCTGCGACGAAGTGGTGATTCCCGTGCCGTTGACCTACCTGGCCCTCGACGGTTGCGCGGAGTTGAACCGCACCATCGCGATGGTGCGCAGCCGCTATGCACACCGCGATCTGCGCATCAGCATGGTGGTTCCCACGTTCTACCGACGCACGAAACTCGCCCACGAAGTATTGGAACGCCTCAAGCAACGCTTCCCCAAGGAAATCGCCCACACGGTCGTCGGGTTTCACGTCAAGATCGACGAAGCCCAGGCGCGCGGGCTTTCGATTTTCGAGTACGCGGCCAAGGATCGGGGCGCGCGAGCCATGGCGGCTCTGGCGGAGGAACTCGAGGCCCGCGTACCGCCCTGGCGAGGGGACGAAGTATGACGGAACAAATCCCGCGTTTGTTGCTCGATGCCGATCCCGATGAAGAGCTCGTCACGGTGCAACGCGGCGACAAGAACGTCGCTTTGGTTCGCGACCCCTTCGACCTGGGCGATTCCACGGATAACTTCGTCGAACACCTCGAACGTCTGGGGTTCGAACCGCTCCCGGAACCCGCGCGGCCGCGGCCGCGCGAACGCGAGCGGCCTCGCCCCCACATCGCCGGAGCGCCTCCGCGCCGCAAACATTCGCGAACACCGAATCTGGCCGAGGTCGAGCTCCCTGCGCCGGCGGGCTTGATCGATCGGCTGCTGGGACCCGACGAACGCAAACGCCTGGTCGCGCTCCAGGAACTCGTGTCCCGGGGAGCCCCGTACGATCGCTTCGGATTTTCTCCCGAAGTCACGCGCAACGTGTTCCCGCTCTTCTACGCGCTCTACCGGTTTTACTTCCGGGTCAAGAGCCAGGGGCACGAGAACCTTCCCAAGGAAGGTGCGGCCATTCTGGCGGGCAACCACGGCGGCTTGCTGCCCTTCGACGGCGCCATGGGGATCATCGACATCTTGATGCACACGGATCCCCCGCGCTTGCTGCGCACCATCGTCGATCGCTGGGCGGGAAGCTTGCCGTGGGTGAACGTCTTCTACGCCCGGGTCGGGCAGATCGTCGGCACGCGCGAGAACTTCAACGAGCTACTCGCCGACGGCCAATTCGTGTTGGTATTTCCCGAAGGCATGGATGGCATCACGAAGAACGTGACCCAGCGCTACCGCGTCCAGCCTTTTCGCGTGGGCTTCATCGAGCATGCGCTTCGGACCCAGACCCCGATCGTCCCCATGGCGTTCCTGGGCAGCGACGACCAGGCACCCATCCTCTACGACATGAAGCCGCTGGCCAAGCGCCTCGGCCTGCCCATGCTTCCCATCACGCCAACCTTCCCGTGGTTCGGGCCCGCGGGGCTGCTCCCTTACCCGGTTTCCTACAAGATCGTGTACGGCGAACCGCTGCACTTCCACGAACGCTTCGGCCCGGAGGGTGCCGACGACAGCCGCTTGGTTCGCTACCTCGCCAAACAAGTGCGCCGCTCGGTGCAATTGTTGATCGATCGCAACCGCTAGATGGCCCACGTCCTCGTCACCCACTCGGACGAACCCATCGGTCGACGCGTCGTCAAGACCCTGGTCCACGACGAAGACGTCGAGAGCATCCTCGCACTGGGTTCCGGAACGCCGCCGCGCGCCTTCGATCGTTTCCTGTCCGGGAACCCGCCCAAGCTCAGTTACGTGCGCATCGACATGGCAAAGCACCGTCCGGTGTCCGACTTCTTTCATTCGAGCCGCTTTCGCGAAGCGAGCATCGACACGCTGATCTACGTCCCCCAGCACGGTGTGTCCGATGGAGCCTCGCTCCCCATGGTGGCGGGCCTGCCGCCCCGCACCGCCGAAGCGCGCCTGGTGCTCCAGAATTGCCTCGAAGCGAGTTCGATCCGCAGCGTGATCGCCCTCGGGAGCGCGTTCGTGTATCGCCTGCAACCGGGCAACGCCAACCGACTGGACGAGGAGAGCGAGCTGGACCTCGATCCCGAAGTCCAGCCCGAAGTCCGCAGTTGGATCGATTCGGACATGCTGTTCCACAGCGAGATCGGCAACCAACGCATCCGCGTGGTGCTGTTGCGCGCACCCACGGTCGTCGCCACAGGCGGGTTCATCTACATGAACCCCTGGCTATCCGGCTCTCCCGGGTTGCGATTGCGCCCCCTGGGCTTCGACCCCCTGTGCGCGCTCGTGTCCGACAAGGATGTCGCCAAAGCCATTCAATCCGCTGTCCACACGGAACACCCGGGAATCTTCAACGTGGCGGGCGCCCAGGCGATTCCCCTGTCGGTCCTGGGGCGCTGGACCGGGCGGCCGAGCCTCTCCGTACCCCGCGGGTTCCTGCGCGCCGCCTCCTCCGCCAGCCACTGGCTCGGCGCCGACACCCCGCGCACCCGGGACTGCCCCCAGCTCCGCTACGGCTTCACCCTGGACACTACGCGGGCAGAACGCGAACTGGGATTTCGTCCCCAATATCAAATCGGGCTGTCGCGGGCCGGCGACGGGGGATTGCGCCTGGAAACTTCACCGGCGTAGTGTAGATTCCGCGTCCCATGGCAATCGACACATCGCAATTCAAAAACGGGCTCAAGATCGAGATCGACGACGATCCGTTCACCATCGTCTACTTCCAACACGTGAAACCCGGCAAGGGCGGCGCCTTCGTGCGCACCAAGCTCAAGAACCTGCGGACCGGGCGGATCTTCGAAAAGACCTTCCGCTCCGGCGAGAAGGTTCAAGAACCCGACGTTTCGGAAACCAAAATGCAGTTTCTGTACGCGGACGGCGAACAGTTGGTCTTCATGGACACGAAGACCTACGACCAGATCCCGTTTTCCGTGGAACAAGTGGGCGACGCCAAGCAGTTTCTCCAGGAGAACCTCGACGTCGACGTGCTCTTCTGGCGCGGCAATCCCATCAACATCGAACTCCCGCAGTTCATCGTCGCCACCGTCTCCGAGTGCGAGCCCGGATTGAAGGGCGACACCGCCTCGGGAGCCACGAAACCCGCCACCATCGAAACCGGCGCCGTCGTCAACGTCCCGCTTTTCATCAAAGAAGGCGAAAAGATTCGCGTCGACACGCGAACCGGCGACTACATCGAGCGCGTCAACTGACGCGAACGGTCCGAACCCGCTCGGTTCGCGGGAGGCAGCCCTAGTTGCGCGGAGAGCAGCTCGCTCGTCAGTGGCGTTTGATCCAACGACTGGCCCATAGCCGGGTGGGGGTCGACCTCGACGCCCTCGCGGACGAACTCGATTGCGTACGGCGCACGGTCTACCGCGATCTCGACGCACTCATGCTCGCGGGCTTCCCGGTCGTGAGCGAAAAACGCGACGGCCGGGTTCTCTACCGCTTCATCGAAACCTTCCGCATGGGCGACGTTCCCTTCTCGCCGGACGAACTCCTCGCCATGGTGCTGTCGGAAGATTTGTTGCGGGTGCTCGAGGGAACCGTTTTCCACGATTCGATCCTCTCCGCCCAGGCCAAGATCCGCGCGGGCCTGGGTCCCGAACTCGCGGGCTACGTCGAACGCCTCGGAGAGACCTTTCGCGTCATGCCCGGTCCCCACAAGCAATACGCGCAATTCCGCGACGTGATCGCGCAGCTGAGCGACGCGGTCTTGGATCGGCGGACGCTGCGCATGCGCTACCGGACCGGCCGCACGGGCACCGTCGCCACCCGCGACCTCGATCCCTACCGCGTCTGGTACCGCAGCGGCGGCCTCTACGTGATCGGACGCGACCACAAATCCGACGAAATCCGCACCTTCGCCGTGGAACGCATCCAGCGCCTCGACCGAACGGATCTGCATTTCGAGATTCCCGAGGACTTCGACTTCGACACCTACACGGCCGCGTCGTTCGGCGTCATGACCGAACCGGCCACGCGCGTGCGCCTCCGCTTCACCGCCGAATGGGCGATCTACATCGAAGAGCGCACCTGGCACCCGAGCCAATCCATCGTCAAACGCAAAGACGGTTCCGTAGACCTGACGCTGGACGTGGGCGGTACACCGGAATTGCGAAGCTGGATCCTATCCTTCGGATCCGGAGCCCTGGTCCTCGAACCGGAAGAATTGCGAGCCGTTGTGGCGGCGGAACATCAACGCGCGCTTTCGCGCTACCGCCCCGAGCGCAAGCCTACAGCGCGGCGCCAGCCGGCAGCGCGCATCTAGCGAAATCGGATCAGCTCGCCTCGGCGACCGGGTTGCGTTCGTAGAGCAGGCCCAGCTTGCGGTAGTCGTCGATGGTGCGTTCCGTGATGAACCCGAGGCTTCGCAGGTTCGGGATCACCGTGTGCATGAACGCCAGGCTGTTGATTTCCGCAAAGTTCGGCAGGCGGAGGAAGCCTTCCGTGAGCGCCTGGGGGTCGAGATCGTACTTGGGCGCCAGGTGGTGGAGCATGTCGAGTTGCTGGTTGGCGTTGAGGGCTTCGAGGATGCCGAAGGCCCAATCTTCCATCATCTCCATTTGCTCGGGCGGGGCTTCGCGCACCAAACGCCGCATGGAAAGCACGCCGAAGGCCGCGTGTCGGGCTTCGTCCTGCTCGATGCGGCGAATCATGTCCGTCATCAACGGATTGCGGGATTCCTGGCGGATCGCGTCGAAGATTCCCACGGCCACGCCTTCGAACAGACACTGCATACCCAGCATCTTGGTTTCCGGACGGTCCGCCTGGAGCAGGCGGTCGAGCAGAATCTTGAGGGTGGCGCCGATCGGGTAGATGGTGCCCATCTTGCGCGAGAGGAATTTCGAAAGCGCTTCGATGTGGCGCGCTTCGTCGGCGACCTGGCTGGCCGCGTACCACTTCTCGTCCATCTTTCCGCACGCGTTGGTGAGCTGACCGCACAGTTGCAACGCAGCCTGTTCCCCGTGTAGCAGCTGGGAAAACAGGTAGGCCTGCTCGTCGAAGGCGGCGGCCTTCTGGGTCGCTTCATCTTTTCCAGCGAGCGCGCAGCCGATGGCGAGGATCGACGCCTCCGGGGGCAGGAGCCATTCGCCGTTGGAAACCGGAATCGACCAATCGAGGTCCGTTTCCGCATTCCATTGATTGGTCTTGCCCTTCTCGTAGAGGTTTCGAAGCTCCTCGACCTCGCTGCCGTACTCCCAGGTCCACTGCAGCTCCAAAGGCGCTTCGACGTCGAGTTGTCCGCGCAGCCGTTCGATTTCGTTCGTGTCCACGAACTCGATGACTTCGAAATCGGCAAAACGCTTGCGGTGATCTGCGATGAGCTTCTCCACGAGAGACTTCTCCTTACTGGGCCTTCACCCAGAGTCCGTTATGCAAAAGAGCTTTCAATTCGTCTTTGCGGCGCGCGACGGCTTCCGCGGACAACAGCGGTCGGCCCAATAGACCCTCGCCGAATTCCCCGGAAGCGAAGTGGTAGACCGTGGCGCCGATCAACGTCTGCATCATGTGAGGCGGCGACACGTCGCGAAACGCGCCCGCTTCCACGCCGGCTTCGATCAGACGCCGGGCATCGCTCAAGATCACTTCGAGCCGATGTTCCACGTGGTGTTCGGGAAACGTGCCCGCATCGAAATCGTCGTCTTCGAAAATCCCGCGCAGGAGCAGGCGCGCGGTGGTGGGGTGTTCCGCCAGAGCGTCGATGAAAGCGTCGAGGTAACGATCGAGGCGCTCGCAGGGATCGCCCGTGTCCTTGAGGGCCGGCGCCACGCGTTCTTGGATCCGCGCCAATACGCGCTCGAGCACGGCGAGGTAGAGCTGAACCTTGCTGCGAAAGTGGTGAAAGAGGGAGGACTTGCCGAGACCCACGCGATCCGCGACTTCGCGCATTCCCACGCCTGCAAAGCCGCGCCGGGCAAACAGAACCTCGCCCACGTCCAGGATCTTGTCGCGCGTGTTCGGATCCGCCATGGCTCGAATCCTTCCTCTCGAATCCCGTTCCCTCGATCCGGGATGAATCGACCGATCGGTCGGGCGGCTTGACGGTACCCGACCGATCGGTCGGGAGCAAGCCGGGGGCCACTTCGCCTACTCTTGCGCTCCCCTCCCCCATGCACCCAATCCTCCGGAGCGCTGCCGTGCCGGATTCCGCGATGCCTTTCGACGGGTGGGAAGCCCTTACACCGACTCTTTCCCCGGAATGGATGCTCCCGTTCCTGCTCGGTCTTTTTCTGGGAGGGGTCGGGACCGCGCTTCTCGTGGGTTTCGGGGTCCGGTTGTCACGGGCGCGCCGATCCGCGGAGGCGGATCTACTGGGGTTGCTCGGCCCGATCGAGACGCTCCTGCAGAACCAACGCGAAGAGCTTCGTCATCTCGAAAGCCGCCGCATGTCCGAGAGCGGTCGCATCGGCGAGCAATTGCGCAGCCTGGCGGAGCAAACCCAGAAGATGGAGCGCGTCTTCGCCTCCCCCAACCTGCGCGGACGCTGGGGAGAGTTGACCTTGCGGCGCAGCGTGGAGTTGGCGGGCTTGGCGCGTCACTGTGATTTTTCCGAGCAACCGACCGTGGGCGACGGTCGCGCGCGACCCGACCTGGTGGTGCATTTGCCCGGCGATCGCCAGATCGCCGTCGACGCCAAGGCGCCCCTGGGTGGGTACGCGGAAGCCCTCGATGCGGCGCGCCGCGAAGACCGTCAAGCCGCCCTCACCCGCTATGCGGCGGGCGTACGGCGCCACATCGATCAATTGGCGGCGCGCGAATACCCCGCGCTACTGGGCGACGCCCTGGAACTGACGGTCCTCTACCTCCCCAACGACAGTTTCTTCGCCGCCGCGGCCGAGGGCGATCCGCAATTGATCGAGTACGCGTTGCAAAAGCGCATCGCAATTGCCACGCCGATGACGCTGTTCACATTGCTGTTCGCGGTGGCACGAGGTTGGAGCGAATCTCAAGTCGCGTCGCGCGCGAAAGAAATCCACAGCGTCGCGGAGGAACTCCACGGGCGTCTGGCGAATTTCGTCGGGCATTTGGAGCGCGTGGGAAGCGCCGTGCGAAAGAGCGTCGAGCACTACAACGCGGCGGTCGGTTCCTACACCACGCGTCTCGTGCCCCAGGTCGATCGACTTCGCGATCTCGGGGATACGAATCGCCCCAGTCCCCGCGGACTCGACCCCATCGATGCGAGACCGCGCGAGACCACCGGCCCGGGCGAACCACCGCCCCCGACCCCAAACGCGTAGCTAGGGGGTGACGACTTCCACCGGCCCGAAGGCTTCGAGCTGGGACTTCATGGCCTGGGCGGGCCCCACGGCGATGATGGCCAGGCGATCGGGATGCAACCGCTGGCTCGCGCGCGCCACGTCTGCGGGCCCCACCGCGCGAACGCGCGCACGGTAGGTATCGAGAGAATCTTCGGGAAGTCCAAAGACGTCGAGATCGACCAGGGAACCCGCCACCGCGCCCGAGGTTTCGAGACTCAACCCGAAGCGCCCCACGCTGTAGGTCTGGGCGTTGCGAAGCTCTTCGGCGGTCGGACCTTCGGCGCGCATGCGCTCGAGTTCTTCGATCACGATCTCCACGGTCCGCCCCACTTCGGCGGCCCGCGTGGCGGTCGAAACCACGAAGGGTCCAGGATAGCGGCGCAGGGAGAAGTTCGAGTACACCGAATAGGCGAGTCCTTCGTCTTCTCGAATCCGCGTCATCAAGCGCGAGGAAAAGCCACCGCTCCCCAATGCGTTGTTCATCAGCGCGATGGGAATGCGCTCGGGCTCCGTGCGCGAAATCCCGGCGTGCCCGAGGAGGAGCGTCGCCTGACCCAAGTCGGGACGATCCACGATCACCACCCGGCGCTCGGCATCCGAGGCCTGCGGTGGCGGCGGCACCTGGGCAGCGGTCCCGGATTCCCAGGCCCCGAACGCTGTCGCGGCTTTGGCTTCGATCTCCGCAGCCGTGACATCGCCGGAGGCCACGAAAATGGCGTCGCTCGCAACGAAGAGTTGCTTGTGAATCGCTTGGGCGGCCTTGCGGTCGAGTCGTGCGACGGTTTCGGGATTGCCCCCCATGGGTAGCCCGAAGCGGTGCGTCCCGTACAACTGCTTCGCGAACTCCCAGCCCGCGAGGGTTCGCGGATTGTCCTTGGCGCGTTCGAGGGACGCGAGGGTTTCGTTTCGCGTCTTCTTGACTTCGGCTTCCGCAAACGTCGGGCGCAGGGTGACGTCGGCCAGGATCTCGAACAATGCATCGATATCGCGCGACAGGCCCGACACACTGACGCTACTGGAATCCCAATCGGATCCCACGCCCAGGCTCGCCCCCATGGCGTCGACCGCTTCGGCAAGCTCGAGGGCATCGCGGCCACCGGCGCCGCGCTCCATCAACTCCGTCATGAAGGCAGCCTGGCCCGCGAGGCGATTGTCTTCGAGCAACGCGCCGCGTCGCACGACGACCCCAAGCGAAATGCGGGGCAAGCGGTGATCTTCGAGCACCAGGATCTTCATCCCGTTGGGGAGTACGCTGCGGTGCAGCGTTCCAGCTTTCACCACCGGCCCTTCGTGTACTTCTGGCGCCGGTTGCTCCCAGGCCGGCGCCGGTCCGAAGAACGCACAACCGAGCGAAAGTCCAGCGAGAGCCGCGGCAGCGCCCAGACGCCCTACAACGCCGGAGGCACTCACGGTGTGGTCTCCGCGGCGGGCGGAGCCACAACGTGCACGACGCTGCGCTGCTCCGGCTGCAGGTAGGTCTTCGCAACGCGCTGGACGTCGGCGATCGTCACTTTGCGGATTTTCTCGAGGCGTTCGTCCAGGGGGCGGATGCGGCCGTGAAACACGAAGTCCTGGCCGATGCGAGACGCCAACGCGTGGGCGGTGCCGAGTTCGTTGACGAGCGACACCTCGAGCCGGCGCTTCGCCTTGTCGAGTTCCGCTTCGCTGACCGGTGCCTCGCGCACGCGTGCGATCTCGCCTTCGAACAGCGCTTCCACGCGTTCGATGGTGGCGTCCGGGCGCACCGCCGCCATGGCGTTGAAGAGTCCGGCATCCCGAAGTTCCCAATACCCGCCACTGGCGTAGAGGGCCTGTTGTTCCTCGTAGACGAGCTTGCGGTACAGGCGGCTCGAGCGACCGCCGGAGAGGATCTGGCTCAACACATCGAGGGCTTCGGCGTCCTTGTGACCCGTGGGCGGGGCGTGCCAGGCGGCGAGGAAGATCGGGCTGCGGAGTTCGAAATGCACTTCCGTGCGCCGTTCCCCGCGCTGCTCGGGCTCGACGGTCGGGTTGCGGGGAATCTCGGGCGCGGGCTCGAGGCCGCCGAAACGGCGGCGGATCCGCTCGAGCGTCGAGGCTGCGTCGAAGTCTCCCGCCACGACGATCACCAGATTGTTGGGCGCGTAATAGGCGTCGAAGAACGCGCGGCAATCTTGGACGCGGACGTTTTCGACGTCGCTGCGCCAACCGATCACGGGCCAGCGGTACGGATGCGCTTGGAACGCCAGGGACAGGATCGCCTCCCAGGCGCGTCCTTCGGGCCGATCTTCCGTGCGCATGCGCCGCTCTTCGAGCACCACCTCGCGCTCGGACGCGAGCGTTTCTTCGCTGATGTCCAGGTGGGCGACGCGTTCGGCTTCCAGGTCGATCACGAGGGGCAAGCTCTCGGCCGTCACATCCTCGAAATAGACCGTGACGTCTCGGGAGGTGTAGGCGTTGAGGCGTCCGCCCCGCGCTTCGATGCGATGGGCGTGTTCCTCGGGCCCGATGTTGTCCGAGCCTTTGAACATCATGTGTTCGAACAGGTGGGCGATCCCCGTGTAGCGACTTTCGTCCCGCGAGCCCGCCCGAACCCACATCTGGAAGGACGCCACGGGCGTCGTGTGGTCTTCGAGCAGCAGGACCGTCAATCCGTTGTCGAGGGTTGCGACCTGCGTCGCGAGCGCGGGGTCTTCGATGGCGCGCGACGATTGCGCAAACGCCGCGACCAGCGCGATCCCCAAAAAGACGCCAACCCCCCCCGGGCCGGTGTGAATTTGCATGGCGGCGTACCCTATCGGGCCCTAACCCTCGTGTCGAGTCGCGACCCGATTTACAGTGAGGCCGGTGGAAGATTCAGATCTCAGAAAACTCCTCGTCGAGGTCCGGACCATCGCGGTGGTGGGCATCAAGGCCCGAGACGACGAAGCTGCGTTTCGGGTGCCGCGCTACATGCAACGGCAGGGCTACCGGATCCTTCCCGTGAACCCGAAGCTCGAGCGAATCCTGGACGAACCCGCCTACGGGGCCCTCGGCGAGATCGAGGGCCCGGTCGACCTCGTGAACCTGTTTCGAGCCCCCGCCCACATCCCCGCCCACGTAGACGAAATCCTCGCTCTGCCCGATGCGCCGCGCGCGGTGTGGATGCAGCTCGGGATCTCGCATCCGGCCGCCGCGCAACGTCTGGCGGCCGCCGGGATACAGGTGGTGGAAGACCGCTGCCTGATGGTGGAACACGAACGCCTGCTGGGGGCTCGAGCGTGAGTCGACGCGATGGGCCGCGCACGGTGTACAGCTCCCTGCAGGGTCGCGTTTGCCCGCATTGCGGGAATCCCATCAAACGCTGCGTGTGTCGCGCCTCGCCGCGCGCGCCCCAGGGCGATGGTGTCGTGCGTGTACGGCGCGAAGTCAAAGGGCGACGCGGCAAGCCGGTGACCACCATCGCCGGCGTCCCCCTTCCCAGCGATGACCTGAAGGAACTGGCGGGCGAACTCAAGCGCAAATGCGGCAGCGGCGGATCCGCCAAAGACGGCGTGATCGAAATCCAGGGCGACCACCGCGATGTTGTGGTGGGAGAACTCGAAGCGCGGGGCTACACGGTCAAGCGAGCCGGGGGCTGAGGGCGGCCGCGGAGTCCGGCTACGGTTTTTCGCGCAGGCGGTAGCGAATGGCCCGGCGCTGCATCCAGCGCACGGCGAAGACGTCGACGAAACCCACGAAGAGTCGATTGCGGATCCCGTATTTCGACTCCCCGAAACGCCGGGGCCGATGGGATACCGGGATCTCGACCAGCCGGGCTCCTTCCATCTTGAGCAAGGTCGGCAGGAAGCGGTGCATGCCGTCGTACAGTTTGAGTCGCCGCAGATAGGACGTCCGAATCGCCCGGAGTGAGCACCCCACGTCGGTCACGGTTTCTCCGGTCATGCGATTGCGAAAGCCGTTGGCGAGCTTCGAGGAAATCCGCCGCACCCAGGTATCGCGCCGATTGACCCGCACGCCGTTGACGACATCCGCATGATCGGTTTCCGCCAGCAGCCGCGGAATGTCTTGCGGGTCGTTTTGAAGATCGGCGTCGAGGGTGACGGTGAACTCGCCGCGCGCCGCGCGGAAACCCGCATCGAACGCGGCGGATTGTCCGTGATTGCCCTCGAGGGCGATGGGACGAACGCGCGGATCCTTCTCCGCCAGCTCGGCAATCTTTTGCGCGCTGCCGTCGACACTTCCGTCATCGACGAAAATGAACTCGCAGCCGCCTTCGACGCCACCCAGGGCCGCATCGAGTTCGCGGTACAGCGGATCGAGCGACCCTTCTTCGTTGTAGACGGGGACGACGATCGACACACGCAGGCTGGATTCGATTGCGGTCATGACCCCGTTAGCTCTCCCGGCACAGAACGAACCAGCTGCCCAGGTCCTTGCCACCGCGGGCCGCGGACCCGATCGTCACATGCTGGGAAACGCGCCGCAGGGTGTCGACCATGTTCCCGTAGATGAATTGCGAGAGTCCCCGATCGTTCGGTTGGATGGCCGGCCAATGGGGCGGCTTCTCCGGGGGCAACTCCCGGTAATCGATCACCACTTCGCCCCGCTCGGTGTCCTCGCGGGCCACGAAATAACCCGGCCCGGTCAGGGGAGACAGGGTCTGGAAGTTGTATCCGAGCAGCCAAGCCGGTGCATTGGGATCGACCTCCGAAGCGCGACAAAAACGCTTCTCGAACTGCGAGAAGAGCGGCAGGCTGTTCTTTCCGTAATGGCGAACCGGTTCGAGGGTCGCGACCTCCGGTGGCACCATTTCCGCGAGCGTCAGCGGGGCAAAGCCATCCGCCATTTTGTACAGCGCGCGCTGTTGTGCGCGGTCCAGGCTGCGCGTGGCACCGACCCGTTCGTCGTGGCTGAGGCCGTCGAGGAAGCGGGCGATCTCCAGGGGCTTGCGGGGCGACTCGTGCAGACGAGCGCGGAACTCCTCGGTCGCGGATCCGGTGGAATCTTCCTGGGCGGCCATGCGGCACCTCCTCGGCGAGAAGGATAACGTTCCCGCCACGAGGATCTTAGCTGTGATCGACGATTCGATGAAAACACGGGACTTTCGGCGCCTCGGCGCGCTCCTGCTCACCGCCGCGGCCCTGCTCCTATTCGCCCGCTTGGGCGCGACGGATTTATGGGCGCCCGACGAGCCCCGCTACGCCCAAATTGCCGATGAGTTGCGTTCCATGGAACACGGCGCCGAGGGGCTGATCCTGCTGCACTTGAATGGCGCGGTGTACACCCAGAAGCCCCCGCTCTACTACTGGGCCGCCGCCGCCCTGGGCTCGGCCCACGATCGCGTCACGGAAGTCGCCGCGCGCATGCCCTCGGCTCTGGCGGGATGCGCGATCATCGCCCTCACCGCCCTCGCGGGAGCCCGGGCCTTCGGCCCCCGCGCCGGGATTCTCGGCGCCGCATTGCTCCTGACCGTGTTCGAGTTCTCGCACCTCGCGCGTCGCGCACAGCTCGACGTATTGCTGGCCCTGTTCGAAGGCATTGCATTGCTCGCGTTTTGGCGCGCCGACCATCGCCCCGAACAGCGGCGACGCTGGGTCGCGGTATTTCACGGCGCCATGGGCCTGGCGGTGCTCACCAAAGGTCCCGTCGGGTTCCTGATTCCGTCGCTCACGGTCGCGGTGTATCTCGCCCTCGGGCGACGCTGGAACACCCTGCGCGCAGTCTTTCCCGTCTGGGCCCTGGGCTTGTCGATCGTTCCCGGTTGCCTGTGGTTGTGGGGAGCCTCGGCACTCGCGCCCACGGGATACCTCGACGAAACCGTCGGTACGAACCTGTTCGCCCGCTTCTTTTCCGGCAGCTCCCACGTGCGCCCGTTCTACTACTACGCCTACCAGTTTCCGGTCGACTTCCTCCCCTGGACGCTGCTGTTGCCCTGGGTCTGGTTGCGAATCCGTTCCCTCCCCGAGCCGTCGCTCCCCCATCGCTTTGCCCTGCTGTGTGTCGCGGTGCCGCTCGTTTTCTTTTCGATCTCCGCAGGCAAACGCGGGCTGTACCTACTGCCCGCCTTCCCGGCCGCCGCTTTGCTGTGCGCGGACGCAGCGCTGTGGACCCTGAAGACGCGCGCCACAGCGCTGCGCGAAATGCGCGTGGTAGCGCTCGCACTCTTGGTTGTTGGACTCGCCGCCAGCGCGGCCTTTCTTTCGGGTCGCGAAGTTTCCGGTTCGGAGTTGCCGCGCGGCATGGGCGCGGCTTGGCTCGCAGTCATCGCCGGGACGGTCTTCCTGTGGCGACGCTTCGAACGCCCGCTCGCGCGCTTCGGCGCCCTGTGGGTCGCCGCCTTCTGCATCGAACTCTCGGTGTTCACGATCCTCTATCCCGCGCTCGACGAATCCAAGTCGCCGCGTCCCATCGCCCTGGCGGCCGCCGAACTCACGCCGCCCGGCGTCGCCATCGGGCTGGTGGGCAACCGCGCCATGGCGGGAGGACTGGCGTATTACGGTGAACGCCGGGTGGCGGAGCTCGACTCCCCGGAAAGCGTGCAAGGGTTCATCGACGCGGGAGGCCAGGCGCTCATCGTTCGCGCGCGGCAACTCGATCGGGTCCAGCGCCACACCGCAGTCCGCATCGCCGCCCGCGCGCGCAGCGGTCGACGCGAGCTATTGGTCGTCACGCCGGCCGCCCAGGCCGCCCCCTCCGAGTAAAGCCCGACAAGCCTTGCACCGATGAAGCTCTCGGGTGGAATCGACCGCAGAAATGCTGTGCATTTTCCGTCGGTAACCGGTGTCCCCCGCGAGGAAAACGCGAAGAGCAGGAAGGCCGGGTCTCCGCTAAACTGGGTGCGTCTTTTTGTCCCCAATTCCTCGAAGCGGCGGGACTCACGGCGCGGCACTCCGCGTCCACGGCTGCGCGAAAGATCGCGCGAAAGGGTTTTCAATGGCTGACAAGACGGCACAACTTCGCCTGGACGACCAGACAATCGAACTTCCCATCGTTGTGGGCTCTGAGGGGGAACGCGCGGTCGACATCACCAGCCTGCGCAGCAAGACCGGCTACATCACGATGGATCCCGGCTACGCGAACACCGGTTCCTGCACGAGCCGCATCACCTTCGTCGACGGCGAAAACGGCGTGCTCCACTACCGGGGCATCCCCATCGACGACCTGGCGGACAAGGGCTCGTTCCTGGAAACCGCCTACCTGCTGATCTACGGAAAACTCCCCAACAAAGATCAGTTCAACTATTTCACCGAATCCATCAGCCGGCACACCATGCTCCACGAGGACTTCAAGGCGTTCTACGGTGCGCTTCCGAAAGACGCGCACCCGATGGCTGCCTGTTCGGCGGTGGTGGGTGCACTCGCCACCTTCTACCCGGATTCCCTCGATCCCCGGGACCCGCGGCAGGTCGAGATCTCCGTTCACCGCCTGCTCGCGAAACTGCCCACGATCGCGGCCTACGCGTACAAGCACTCCATCGGGCAACCGTTCATGTATCCCGACAACCGCTTGGACTACGTCGGGAACTTCCTGCATTTGATGTTCGCCACACCGTGCGAGGACTTCGAAGTCGATCCCGTCGTCAAGAAGGCGATCGATCTACTGCTGATCCTGCACGCAGACCACGAACAAAACTGCTCCGCCAGTACCGTGCGTTTGGTGGGCTCGTCCCACGTCAATCTGTTTGCCGCCATCGCCGCGGGCATCAACGCACTCTGGGGTTCGCGACACGGCGGTGCCAACCAGGAAGTGATCGAGATGTTGGCCGCCATCCGCGACGAAGGCCTCACCGCGAGCGAGTTCGTCGAGCGCGCCAAGAGCAGCGATGACACTTCACGCCTGATGGGCTTCGGCCACCGCGTCTACAAGAACTTCGATCCGCGCATGACGATCATCAAGAAGGCCTGCTTCGACGTGCTCGAAAAGCTGGGCGTTCAGAACAAGCTGGTGGAGATCGCGGTCGAACTCGAAGAGATCGCGTTGAAGGACGACTACTTCGTCGAGCGCAAGCTGTATCCCAACGTCGACTTCTATTCCGGCGTCATCTACAACGCCATCGGGACGCCGATGAACATGTTCACGGCGATGTTCGCCATCGGTCGTTTGCCGGGCTGGATCGCGCAATGGGTCGAGATGCACCAGGACAAGCACAAGATCT
Source organism: Deltaproteobacteria bacterium (assembly GCA_029261875.1). Classification (GTDB taxonomy): domain Bacteria; phylum Myxococcota_A; class UBA9160; order UBA9160; family JAJDAL01; genus JAJDAL01. The sequence goes on along the minus strand of JAJDAL010000038.1, from coordinate 18,134 downwards.
ATCGCCCGCGCCAGATCTACGTGGGCGAAACCGGAAGGCGCTACGTCGACATCGCCGAACGTGACTGATCCGAGCGCAAACGGGGACTTTCCCGTTTGGTGCGACGGGCGCATCGCGCTCGATGCCGATCGCCTACTGGAACTCGCTCCGCACCCACGCTGCATCACCACGGGTCGAATCGTCGCCGGACGCGTTCGATTCGCGGAATACCACGAGCGCCGCCTGCGCCGGGATGCCGCGCAGCAAGGCTTGGGAGCGCTTCCCGCGGGTCTGTGCGTGCGCGCCCTCGAAGAACTCGGACAGGCGATCTTCGGGAAAGCGACCGGCATCGTGCGCGTCGAAGCCGCCCGGGGCAAAGACGACGGACTTCACGTGATCGCCCGCGCCCGGGTTCTCGGTGCGGAGCCCCGCATCTGGACCGCCCTGCGGGCCTCCTTCGATCACGAAGGCCCCACCGCAAGCGCGGGAGCCAAGCTCGCGGATCGACCATTGTACGAACGCGGACGCGCGGACGCGAAAGCGGCCGGCGTCGACGAGGCCCTCCTGTTCGATCCCGTGGGACGGCTGGTGGAAGGCTGCCGCACGAACATCTTCTTCGTCGCCGCGGACGGTTCCCTTTGCACGCCCCCTCTCGAACGCGGCGCGGTGCGTGGGATCGCACGCGATGTTGCACTAGCGCGGATCCACGAAATCCAGGAGAGGGATCTCGGGCGCGAAGAAATCCTACACTGCGCGGAGTTGATCGCCGTCAATGCCGTGCGCGGCGCCACACCGATCGGAACCCTCGACGGCGCTCGCATCGGCTCGGGCACAGCGGGTCCCGGAACGAACAAACTCGTGCGCGCCCTGAACGCAAACGAATAGATCGGGAGTCCCTGCGATGTTGAAACCGGGAGAGCGGATCCTACTGACCGGCGCCACGGGTACCGTGGGCCAGGGCGTAGCGCGAAAGCTGATGGACGCGCGCTACGAGGTTCGCGCGCTCTCGCGGTCCCGCGACTCGGCGATCGCGCGCCTCGGATCGGGCTGCGAGGTGTGTACCTGGGACGGGGTGCGCGCCACACCGGATCTCGTGGCCGACACCCAGGCCGTGGTCCACCTCGCGGGAGAACCGATCTTCGGAGGGCCCCTCACGCGCGCGCGGCGCGAGAAGGCGTACGCGAGTCGCATCGACTCCACACGTTCCCTGGTGACCTCCCTCGAATCGCTCGCGAGCGAGCGTCGGCCGCGCACTCTGGTTTGCGCCTCTGCGGTGGGCTTCTACGGATCCCATGGCGATGCGGAACTCACGGAGGAATCGGACCCCGGAGAGGGCTTTCTCGCGGACCTGTGTCGAGACTGGGAGCGCGAGGCCGCGCGCGCCACGCAGTGGGGCGTGCGCGTCGTTTCGCTCCGCATCGGCGTCGTGTTGTCGCGCGACGGAGGCGCCCTGATCCCGCTCGCGCGCTTGTTCCGCTTGGGCCTCGGGGGCCGCTTGGGCGACGGGCAACAGTGGTTCCCCTGGATCCATGTAGACGACCTGATTCGTCTCATCGTGGCAGCACTCGAAGACGACCGCTTCGAGGGCGGCATCAATGCCGTCGCCCCCAACCCGGTTCGCAATCGGGATTTCACGCGCAGCCTGGCCAGCGCGGTCGGGCGCCCGGCTTTCTTTCACGTTCCCGCTTTCGTATTGCGCACCGCCCTGGGAGAACTGTCGGGCGAACTGCTGGGAAGCCGCCGCGCGATTCCGCGCGCCGCCACCGAAAACGGGTTTTCGTTCGTTTACCCGACCGTGGACGCGGCGCTCGCCGACGCGCTCTAGCGGCCGCGGCGCAGTCGCTGGATATCGACGTAGCGGCGCAGGGATCGCGGGTTGAGGGGCGTCCCGCGCGAGTTCCAGAAATCGAGACGGTTCCCGGTGCCCGTCTGCACGTTGAAGATCGCTTCGGACACGATGCGCAGGTCGCGCGGCTCCGGAACGTTCTCCCAACCGGGATACCAATCCCGCGCCTTCACGGGACCGAGATCGTCTTCGCTCCAGCGGTGGTTGTGGTAGATGATCTTCCAAAGCGCACCTTTGCGGTCGTAGGCGAAGGAATAGAGGGGTTGAAGCGTTTGGGAGTCGATCCAGATTTCTTTCTTCGAATAGGGATGCTCGTCGTCCTTGGGTGTCATCTCCAAGCGAATCGCACGCCGCAGCTCCCAGCGATCACTCCCGTAGGAAAGCCCCGAAGGACCGAACTGACCGTTCTCGTCGTAGGGATAGCCCGCAACCGTGGTGTTCATGGGTGCGAGAACGTTCGTGTTACCGAGACACTTCCACTCGTATTGGGCGGGTAAGCCCGAAAACGTCATCAGGTCGTCGAAGCTGAAATCCGTTCCCGAGATCGCAGAATGGCGCTGGGTCTGGGAGACCTTGCGAATGCGCCGGATCTCGCGCAGGTAGACCCAGGTATCTTCGGGCTGAAATTCGTCGAGCGTCCCGAAGGATTTCGCGTAGCGGTATGTGAGGGTTCGCGTGCCCGCGTATTCCGGCGGATCATCGATTTCGAAACCCACCACCGCGTAGCGCAACTCGTCCTCGAAGACGTCGCCCCCGGTGGCTTCGAACTGGGGCTCCGGCCGGTGCTTCAACAACCAGGCCGAGGTCGTTCCCCGGTAGCGCAACGGAAGTTGCTCGCCCCGGTCCCAATAGGTGTACCGGAAATCCGCCTGCACCCCGGCGCCCTGCCAACGGTGCACGAAGTTCCAGATGATCTTGGTACCCGCCTGCGGGTCCGCTTTGCATTGAATCTCGGCCATGGGAAAAGGCTGCCCGGATACGTATCCGAGCAGGGTGCCATCGGGCCCCACACTCGCCTTGCCGCGATTTCGCTGCGTCGCGTCCCGGTAGGCGGCCGGAGGCGAGTAGTCGCGATGCGGCGGCCCCACCTCCATGCGGATGCCCTCGAAGAAGAAATGCTGGCGATGCGCCCAAAACGGCGGCGGGAACCAGTCCCGCAGCGTCTCGAGCTCTTTGTGGCCCAGGACGTGGCCGGGCTCGAAACGGAAGCTCGCGTCCTCGCGGACCTCGCTGGCCCCCATGGCCCCAAGGGCCACGACGGCGAGGCCCAGCGCCCCGACAAGGCGGCCAGACGCGCGGTTCTGCGAGGATCCCGGGGTTTTCATCGGATCACTTCGATGCCACCGGCAGCATTTCGTTCCACAAGCGACGCTCCACTTCGAGACCGGGTTTCACCCCCCGCAGGGAGCCCAACCCAGCCCCAAAAGCGGACCCGGGTTAGTTCCGGCTGAACACCGCGGGTAGCACGTCTTTGAGTGTAGCCACAGAGGTAGCGGGTCCGACTTCGAAATACCCGAGGCTCACCTCGGGCGATCTGCGGGTCGGGAAACGCGCCGCAAAGTCGGCCAGCAGTCGTTCGACGATCTGCTGCGCGGAGACGCGGTCCACGTCGGCCAGGAATAGAGCGGCCCGATCGCGTGTGATGCGGAAGATCGAATCTTCCACCCGTAAGGCGCTTTCGATGAAGTCCACCATTTCGGGCATCAGCGCGTCGGAGTCGGATCCGACCATTCCCACGACCACCGAGCGGAGTTGCTTCTCCTCGGCGAGGCGCGTCAGTTTTCCCAACAGGTCGCGCAGTCGCCGCGGATCGCTGGGGTCGAGATTGGAGGGGTTTGTTGAAAACATATAGTCGCGCATATCGACGTTTTGCTCCGACAACCTGATTCTTTGCACATCGGCTGCCTTCCGGCGAGGGCCAGTTGCCGCACAGGCGGTGCGCGCCGGACCGCTTAAGTGTCTCACACTGTTGAGAGTTCGCCATCCCGTTCACGCGCGGGCCGTCCGTTCGAAAACCCAGACGGATCCCACCACCGCCACGGCCGAAAGAGTCAGCAATGCGGATGCGGAGAGAACGATGGGGATCTCGTGAACATCGAGTAATCCGTAACGCAGGAGATCGACGCCATAACTCAGGGGATTGGCCAGGGACAACCCGCGCAAGACCCCGGGCAACGTCGCAAGCGGATAGAAGATCCCCGACAGGAAGTACAGCGGAACCGTGACGAGCGCCGCCAACAGTCGAAACGATTCGAGGTTGTGGAGATAGCTGGCCAAGACGATCCCCAGGGCGAGAAATGCGGTGGTGATCGAGAGGGCCGCGATCGCGATCGCCCAGGGGTGCGGGGCGCGCAGTTCCGTGAACGTAGACAACAGCGCGATCAGCACGACGACCAACAGCGCCGAGGCGAGCAAGCGCGCGGCGATCTTCCCCGCCACGATGCTGCCGCGGGCGACCGGAGCCACGAGCAACGTCCGCAGAAAGCCCGAGGTGCGATCCTGGATCAAGGTCACGCCGGCGCCCACGCCGCCGGATCCCAAGAGGAGCGCCAGCATGCCCGACGCCAGGTGACCCACGTAGTCGGTCTCGCTCGGCAGGCGCACCACGTCGTTGAGCCCGAAGCCGATGAACCCCACCACCACCAGCGGAAAAACGAGTTGCCCGACCCAATACGCGCGATCCCTTCGATACCGCAGAACTTCGCGCTGAAAGATCACCGCCGCGTCGCGAAACCACATCACTCGGATGCCGAATCGGGCTCGAAGGAATGCCCCGTGTGGTGGAGGAAGACGTCCTCCAGGGTGGGACGATGCAAGGTCAGCTCGACGATTCCGCTGTCCCGCAGCGCATCGACCAGTGCCGGCAGACGCTGGGCGGCGTCGCGCAACGCGATACGAATCCGGGGACCGTCGATTTCCGGGTTTCGAACCCACGGCGTCGCTTCGAGGGCGCGCCGCGCGTCCTCCGGACGCTCCACCACCAGTCCGATCACGTCCCCGCCCAGATCCGCCTTCAACTCCGCGGGCGTCCCCGTCACGACGCAGCGCCCGCGATCGATCACCGCCACGCGTTCGCACAGACGATCCGCCTCTTCCATGGAGTGGGTGGTGAGGAAGACCGTCGTCCCCTCCTCGCGATGCAGGATGCGGATGTGCTCCCAGATGCGGGCCCGCGCGCGCACGTCGAGCCCCAGAGTGGGTTCGTCGAGAAACAGCACCGGTGGGCGGTGAAGCAGCCCCCGCGCGATTTCGAGTCGCCGCCGCATGCCCCCGGAATAGGTGCGCACGATGCGGTCCGCGCGGTCCTCCAAACCCGCCAGGGCGAGCATTTCCGCCACGCGCGGACGGCGATCCGGCAGGTGGTAGAGACGCGCTTGCAGATCGAGGTGCTCGCGGCCTGTCAATTCCGGATCGAGGCTGGCTTCCTGAAACACGATCCCGAGCGAGGCCCGCACCGCCGCCGGCTCCAAAGCCACGTCGTGCCCCAACAGCCAGGCGTTTCCCGAGGTCGCTCTCGCCAGTGTCGTGAGAATCGAAACCGCCGAGGTCTTGCCGGCACCGTTGGGCCCCAGTAACCCGAACATGCAGCCCCGCGCCACGCGCAAATCGAGGCCATCGAGTGCCACCGCGTCGCCGTAGCGTTTCGCAAGGCGTTCGATCCGTACGGCATCGACGCTGTCGGTTGTTGCAAGGCCCCCCATCTCGTACTTTGCAGCTTAGCAGGATGGCTTCCCGACTCTCCGCAGCATACATCGCACTGGTATTCCTGACCTTCGGATTGATGGTCTTGGGCGCCCTCGTGCGCGCCCACGGCGCGGGCCTCGCCTGTCCAGATTGGCCGCTGTGTTTCGGGGAGTTCGTGCCGCGCTTCGACCTGCGCGTGGGGTTCGAATGGACGCACCGCGTCGTCGCAGGCAGCGTCTCCGTGATCTTCGCGACCCTCGCGTTCCTCACCCTCCGCAGTCCGACCCTGCGCCAGGCCGTAGCGCGGCGCGTGAGCGCCGCCGCAGGTCTATTGCTGCTGCAGATTCTGCTGGGCGCCTTCACGGTTTGGAATTTATTGGCCTCGTGGACCGTCGTGAGCCATCTCGTGACCGCGAATGCCTTCGCCGTCACCCTGCTCCTGATCGCACTGGGTTTGCGCGGCGTGTCGGGACATCTCGCGCCGGGCGATGCCAGCCTCAAGCCCTGGGTCGCGACGACGGGGGTCCTGTTGGGATTCCAGATCGTGCTGGGGGGCCTGGTTTCCTCCACCTACGCGGGCCTGGCCTGCACGGAATGGCCCGCCTGCAATGGAGGCGTCTGGTTCCCCGCCTGGGGGGGAAGCGTGGGACTCCACGTGCTTCACCGCTTGAACGCCTATGCGCTGTTCGCGGTGCTGTGCGCTTTCGTGTGGCGGGCCCGGAACAGCCCTGGGCTGGCGAGTTGGGCGCTGTTCGCAGGCTTGCTCTGCAGCGCGCAGATTCTGGTGGGGATCGCGAACGTCGTGCTCGCCCTCCCGGTGGAAATCACGGCGATCCATTCCGCGCTGGCGGCCGCGCTCGTGCTCACCATGACGCGCATCGCGCACTCGACTTGGACCAAGGGAGAGGAATCGAAATGAAGGCTTATCAGATTTTCGCGCGCATGGACGCGGCACAATCCGTCGAGTTCATGGGTGTCATGAAGGACAAGGCGCCCGGCGCCTTTGCCCAGGCCTTGCAGGCGGCCAGCGCGGTGATGAAGGCGCGCCCGGTGTATCTGAAGCGACAGCCCTTCGAGCGTCGCGCGGAAGCCGTGCGGCGTTGCCTTTCGCGGGTCGCGGGCAACGCGTTGGCCGAAGAACTGCTCGCCACCTACTTCCTGGATTGCCGGAAGTCTCTCCTCACCGAGTGGCTCGATATCCTCGGGCTCGAGCACGAGGATGGAATTCTGCAGGCGGACAATCCGGAATGCCCGCCTGCAGAAAAGCTCTCGGCCGCCATCGCGACCTTGCGCGGCAAAGACGACCCCGATGTCGAGCTGTTGCTTCAGGCCTTCGCGGCACAGAGCGCCATCGATTGGCCCGAGCTCGATCAGCAGCTCGAAGTCAGCGCAGCGTAACCGCGGCGTTCGAGATGATGGGCGCCCCATCGCGATCCTTGCTGTTGGCGGCGACCAGAATCTTGTCGCCTTCCTTCCACATGGAGATCACGTAGGTCTCGCCCGGATACCCGACGCCGGCGAAGCGCGCCTGATAGCGACCCACCTTGGTGGTATCGCCACCGAGCATGTTGTCCACCACCGCCTTGCACACCACACCGTAGGAACACAGTCCGTGAATGATCGGCGTATCGAATCCGCCGAGCTTCGCGAACTCCGGATCCGCATGGAGCGGGTTCTTGTCGCCCGACAAGCGATACAGGAGCGCCTGCTGGGGCAAGGTCTTCACTTCGACCACCTTGTCGGGTTCGCGTTCCGGCGGCTTGTTCCCCGCCTTGGGGCCGGACTCGCCGCCGAAGCCGCCCTCGCCGCGCAGGAACAACGAGAAGCGATTCACGAACAACAGGTCACCGGACTCCTCGTCCGAAGTCTCGACCTCGAGCACGACCAACGCCGCCTTGCCCTTGTCGTAGAGCCCCGCGACTTTGCCGCTGCTCTTCACCTTTGCGTTCGTGGGCAGGGTCTTCTTGATTTCCAGGTCCTGCTCGCCGTGCAGCAGCATGGCGAAGTTGAACTGGAGTCCGGGTACGTTGGCGAGGCCACCGAGGGCTCCGAACACGGGAATCACACCGAAACTCGGCAACACCTTGAGGTTCTTCTCGTAGGTGTATTCGAGTTCGCTGGGATCCGTGGCCGGAACACCGGCCCCCACACCCAGGTGGTAGAGGATGACTTGGTCTTGGGTCCAAGCACCGCTGCCGGAAGAGATCTCCGCGCCCAGTGCCTTTTCGGGATCGATCGGCATGCTGACCTCCTAATCCTTGAAGAGTTCGAAGAGGAGCTTGGTCTCGTCCGCGATGCTCGACGGGATCGTGTAGTCCTCGGGGTTTCGAATCTGGTCCATGTTGTCGCGAACGTCTTCGACGCTCGGTTGCACGCCCTTGCCCGCAAACCAGCCCGGAGCCAATCCGACGAAGATGCGGGCGAAACGCCCGCCGCCCACGGAATAGATCTCATGGGTGTGCTCGCATTCTTCCGAAACCAGGTACACCGAAATCGGCGTCACCTGCTCGGCCGCCAGGGCGTCCGCTGCCGGTCCGAGCAGACTCTCGGTCAAACGCGTCTTGGCGATGGGAGCGATGACGTTGGATTTGATGTTGTACTTCGCACCTTCCACCGCCAGCACGTTGGAGAGCCCGACCAGGCCCATCTTGGCCGCGCCGTAATTGGTCTGACCGAAGTTGCCGAAGATTCCCGCGGCCGACGCCGTAAAGAGGAAGCGGCCATAGCCGCGATCCTTCATGGCGCGGAACGCGGGCTGGCTCACGAAGAAGGCGCCCTTCAAGTGCACGTCGATCACGAGCTGAAGATCTTCCGGCGAGAGTTTCGCAAAGGTCTTGTCGCGCAAGATGCCCGCGTTGTTGATCACGATGTCGACCTGACCGAAGTTGTCGAGGGCGGACTGGGTAATCGCTTCGCCGCCTTCGGGCGTCGCCACGGAGTCGTAGTTGGCCACGGCCTCGCCGCCGGCTTCGGTGATTTCCTTCACGACAGCGTCCGCCATGCTGGAACCGGATCCGGAGCCGTCGGCGGAACCGCCGAGATCGTTGACCACGACCTTGGCGCCGCGCTTGCCGAGTTCCAGCGCGTAGGTCTTACCGAGGCCTCCGCCGGCACCGGTGATGATGGCCACGCGGCCGTCGAATCGAACGTCACTCATTTAAAAAACTCCTTCAGATTCATTAGGTTAAATCGAGATATTCAAGTGAATTACGGATTGCGGAGCGGCGGCTCGCGCCCGTATTGATTCCTCAGTCGGTCCGCAGCATATCCGAAAAGTCGCGCGGCCCAAACGGATCCGACGGAACCCGGAAAATCACTCCATGGCGCGTCGGATCACGCCCGCCGCGAGCTTGCGGTTTGCGCTGCGCGGCAACCAGCTCGTCAGTTGGGTCGCGACCCGATTGGCAAAGCCCGGCACGCAGATCACATCCCCGCTGCGCAATCCCTCGAGCGCCGCCTCGACGACTTCCTCCGCCGTCATCCAGGTGAAGTCGGGGATCTTCGAACTCTCGACGCCTGCGCGTTCCTGAAACTCCGTACGCGTCATCCCCGGACACAGAACCATGACCCGGACACCCCGCCCGCTGAATTCCTCCGCGAGCGCTTCACTGAAACTGTTCACGAAGGCCTTGGTGGCCGCGTAGGTCGCCATCCCGGGCCCCGGCTGAAAAGCCGCCATGGAGGAGACGTTGATCAGCTCTCCGCGTCCCCGTGCCGCCATGGCGGGCAACACCGCGTGCGTGAGACGCATGAGGGCGACCACGTTCAGCTTGACCTCGTTGTGTTCGCGTTCGACGTCGAGCTCCCAAAAATTGCCCGCCGTTCCGAAGCCCGCGTTGTTGATCAAGAGATCCAGGGAAGTTTCCCGCAGACGCGCTTCGATCTCGTGAAGCTCCTTTTCCTTCGTGAGATCCGCGGCCCAGACCTCCACCTCGATCCGCTGTTGCGCGCGAAGTTCCGCGGCCAGTTTCTCGAGTTCCGGTTGACGCCGCGCCACGAGAATGAGGTTGTGTTGATCGCGCGCCAGGCGTTGCGCAAACGCGCGGCCGATGCCCGACGAGGCACCGGTAACCAGGGCCCGGCGGCGCGGACCGCCCGAGTCGGGAGCTTCGAAAGACGTTTGATCCGGCAAGGGGGGACCTCCATTTCGAGGCTCAAGGATTGCACAGGTTGGCGGGAAACCCGCTAGGTTTGGCGGCATCCAAGCCATGGGTTTCACGCACGGAACCGCGTATGCCACGAGGGGGACCCCAATGGATGTCGAGCAAGCCGTCCGAGACCGCTACGCCGCCGCCGCCAGCCAGCGCGAAGAAGCCCTGTGCTGCCCCATCGACTACGACGCGCGCTACCTCGAAGCCATCCCCCAGGAAGTGCTCGAACGCGACTACGGGTGCGGCGATCCATCGCGCTACGTAAGAGCCGGCGACACGGTTCTCGACCTCGGCAGTGGTGGGGGCAAGATCTGTTTCATCGCCGCACAGATCGCCGGCCCCGAAGGCCGCGTCATCGGCGTCGACATCAACGACGAGATGCTCGAGCTGGCCCAGCGCGCAGCGCCCCGTGTTGGAGCCACCCTGGGCTATTCCAACGTGGAATTCCGGCGCGGGCACATCGAGGACTTGAAACCGATCGTGGACGACGCCAGTGTCGACCTGGTGGTCTCCAATTGCGTGCTGAATCTGGTGCGCGAAGAATCCAAGCGCCAGTTGATCGGCGAGATCTATCGCGTGCTGCGCAGAGGCGGTCGCATCGCAATCTCCGACATCGTGAGCAACCAGCCGGTTCCAGCGGATCTGAAAGCCGATCCGGAACTCTGGAGTGGATGCGTGTCCGGTGCCTTTCTCGAAGCGGACCTGCTCGGAGAATTGGAACGCGCGGGCTTTCTGGGCGTAAGCGTCGACAAGCGCGAGGAGAAACCCTTCGCCATCGTGGGTGGCATCGAGTTCCATTCGATCACCGTGACCGCGTACCGCGAAGTGGCGCTGGGCGCCCCGGCCGACGGATCCGGCTGTTGTCCGCCCCAAGGATCCTGCGGAAGCGGCGCGTGAGCAACGCCGTTTTCGAGTCCGTCCTCGCGCAGCATGACCTGGGCCGATTGCACCGGGACGCGGTGTCGATCCTGCAGGTCAACGTCGGCAAGCGCTGCAACCAGGCTTGTCACCATTGTCATGTCGAAGCCGGTCCCAAACGCACGGAACAAATGGTTCCCCGAACTTCCGACCGCGTCCTCGAAGTACTGGCGGCGAACCCGGGAATTCAACTGATCGACATCACCGGCGGGGCTCCGGAACTGAATCCCCAATTCCGGCCGCTCGTCGAGGGCGCGCGCAGCCTGGGACGCCGCGTCCTCGATCGCTGCAACCTGACGGTGCTGTACGAACCCGGCCAGGAAGACACCGCCGCGTTCCTGGCCGAAAACGAAGTGGGGATCGTGGCCTCCCTCCCCTGCTATACGGCCGACAACGTCGACGCCCAGCGCGGCCGCGGCGTCTTCGGAAAAAGCATCGAGGCGCTGCAGCTCCTCAATCGCATGGGGTACGGACTTCCCGGTTCCGCCCTGCGCTTGGACCTCGTCTACAACCCATTGGGCGCGACCCTGCCGCCGGAACAATCCCAGTTGCAAGAGCGCTACCGCAAAGAACTCGACGCGCTTTTCGATATCTCGTTCCACCATTTGCTCACGATCACCAACATGCCCATCAAACGCTTCGCCGACGAGCTGGCGCGCACCCACCGCACAGCGGAATACCAGAGCCTCCTGGTCCACCACTTCAATCCCGCTTCGGTTCCGAACCTCATGTGCAACCACACCCTCTCCGTCGGATACGACGGCTCCCTCTACGATTGCGACTTCAATCAAATGCTCGAAATCCCGCTCGGAAACCGACCGCGCACGATCTTCGATGTGCGAGACCTGGCGGAGCTCGTCGGAGAGCCCATTGCCACGGCCCCCCACTGCTTCGGTTGCACCGCGGGGGCGGGGTCGAGTTGCGGAGGCGCACTCGCGGGCTGAACCCTCTTCGTCGGCCCGGCATCCGTAACCGGGGGAGAGCGGAAACCGTACAGGGGGTAGCCATGACGAATCCCAGCACCGATCTCGATCCGAGCCACACTTCCGCTCCCAAGCGCTTCCCGCTGGGAAAGCTCGTCATCGGGCTCCTGTTGCTTGGAGCCCTGTTCCTATTGCGCGAGCAAGCCGCGTCTTCCCTCGAGAGTTTCATTGCCTGGGTCGAGGGCCTGGGCGTGTGGGGACCGATCGTCTTCATTGCGGGCTACGTCGTCGCCACCGTGGCCTTCGTTCCCGGGGCGCCTCTGACCCTCGCCGCGGGTCCCATCTTCGGACTGGGCGCGGGTGTGGCCTACGTCTTCGTCGCCGCCAGCCTCGGCGCCATCGCGGCATTTCTCGTGGCGCGCTACGGCGCGCGAAGTTGGATCGAGAGCAAACTCGCCCACGATGCCCGCTTCGCTTCCATCGACCGGGCCATCGGGGCCGAGGGATTGAAGATCGCCTTCCTCTTGCGCCTATCCCCCATCTTTCCCTTCAACCTGCTCAACTATGCCCTCGGTTTGACCCGCGTCCATTTTTCCCACTACGCGATCGCGTGCGTGGGAATGCTGCCCGGCACGCTGTTGTACGTCTACCTGGGGAAGATCGCGGGCGACGCCGCTGCCGCCGCCGGCGGAGCCGCACCCGACGCCGGTTGGCAGACCTGGGCGGTTCGCATCCTCGGACTGGTGGCGACGATTCTCGTCACCGCCGTAATCACCCGCACGGCGCGACGCGCCCTGAACGAAGCGACCGGAGAACCAGCCGATGTTTGATGTGCTGCCGAAGGATGTCCACAACCGGACCCTGCTCGATAACGTGCATCCCGAGGATTGGAAGAATCCCGAACCCGCCGATCGCTACAACCTCGTCGTGCTCGGTGCCGGTACGGCGGGACTCATCACCGCCGCGATCGCGGCCGGGTTGGGCGCACGCGTGGCACTGATCGAACGCCACCTGATGGGCGGGGATTGCCTCAACGTCGGCTGCGTTCCCTCGAAGGGCTTGATTCGCGCCTCGCGTCTGATGGCCGAGAGCCGCCGCGCCGCTGCCCTGGGGCTTCCCCTGGCCGAAGACGCCCAGTTGGATTTCGGCGCCGCCATGGAACGCATGCGCGGGATCCGCGCCAAGATCAGTCACGAGGACTCGGCGCGGCGCTACCGCGACGAATTGGGCGTCGACGTCTTCCTCGGGCAGGCCGAGTTCTCGGGTCCGAACACCGTCGACGTCGACGGGAAGCGGCTTCGCTTCAAGAAAGCCGTGATCGCGACCGGCGCCCGTGCGATTTCGCCGCCGATTCCCGGCCTCGCCGAGGCGGGTTTTCTCACGAACGAAACCGTCTTCAATCTCACCCAACGACCGAAGCGGCTCGGCGTCATCGGCGGTGGCCCCATCGGTTGCGAACTCGCCCAGGCGTTTCGGCGTTTGGGGAGCGAGGTCGTCCTGTTCGATGCGGCGGAACACATCTTGAGCCGCGAAGACGCGGATGCGGCGGAAATCGTGCAGAATCGCTTCCGGGAAGAAGGGATCGAATGCGTGCTCGGCTGCCGCCTCGAAGCGGTCCGGGTCGACGGCGAAAGCAAGCTTCTCCAAGTCACTTGTTCCGATGGAAACCGGCGGGAATTCCCGGTCGACGCGATCCTGGTCGGCGCCGGCCGCGCACCGAATGTCGAGGGACTCAATCTCGACCGCGTGGGCGTCGAATTCGACGCGCGCAAAGGCGTTGCGGTGGACGATCGCCTACGCACGACCAACCCGCGCATCTTCGCCGCCGGGGACGTGTGCATGGATTGGAAGTTCACCCACGCCGCGGACGCGGCCGCCAAGATCGTCGTGCAGAACGCACTCTTCTTCGGACGCAAGAAGCGATCGGATCTCGTCATGCCCTGGTGCACCTACACAGACCCGGAAGTCGCCCATGTGGGCCTGTATCCGAAGGATGCGAAGGCCCAGGGCATCGAACTCGACTCCTACGCGATTCCCCTCGAGCAGGTGAATCGGGCCGTGACGGACGGCGAAGACGAAGGCTTCGTGAAGGTCCACGTCAAGAAGGGAAGCGACGAGATCGTCGGCGCCACGATCGTCGCCGCCCATGCGGGCGAAATGATCAGCGAGATCACCCTCGCCATCGTCGGAAAACTGGGCCTGGCGACGATCGGGAACGTGATCCACCCCTATCCCACCCAAGCCGAAGGCATCAAGCGCGCGGCGGGCGCTTATACCCGCACTCGCCTCACCCCAGGGGTCGCGAAACTGTTCAAACGATTCCTGGCTTGGAGCCGATAAGGTAGGGTCTTCGCGAAGGGCATCCCGACCGCCCGTCGCCCGAACAGTGTGGTGAATATGCCCTACAAACCTATCGAGAATTACGGAATCATCGGCAACATGCGGACCGCGGCCCTGGTCGGGAACGACGGTTCGATCGATTGGTACTGCTATCCGCGTTTCGACTCGCCGAGTCTGTTTGCCGCCATTCTCGATGACGGAAAGGGTGGGCAGTTCCGCATCCGTGCCGCGGGCACCTCGGCGAAGCACAAACAATTCTATTGGCCCGATACCAACGTGCTCGTGACCCGTTTCTACACCGAGGACGGCGTCGGCGAAGTCATCGACTACATGCCCGTGGGGATTACGAAGAACCAAGCGGGCTATCACGCCATCGTGCGACAGGTTTCCACCGTGCGCGGGAGCATGACGTTTCAACTCGATTGCGAACCGGCCTTCGACTACGGACGCACCGCACCCGACATCACGATCTCGAACGCAGGGGCCTGCTTCCGAACGCCGGATCTCAGTATGGCGCTGGCGACCCGCGTTCCCCTCGAGCGCGGCGACCGCGGCATCGCGGCCAAATTCACCTTGGCCGAAGGGGAATGCCAGGTCTTCACCTTCTCGGAAATCTCGCCGGACTCGGAATGCAAGGTGCCGCTCTTCGGGGACCAGGCGCGCGACCTCTTCAAGAGCACCGTCGACTATTGGCGCCATTGGCTATCGCAATGCACGTACCGAGGACGTTGGCGCGAGACGGTCCAGCGCTCGGCCCTGGCCCTCAAGCTCCTCACCTACGAACCCACGGGCGCCATCGTGGCGGCTCCGACCTGCTCCCTGCCCGAGGACATGGGCGGCGTTCGGAATTGGGATTACCGGTACACCTGGATTCGCGACGCAGCCTTCACCCTGTATGGCCTCATGCGCATCGGATTTACCGAAGAGGCCGCGAGCTTCATGAATTGGCTGGAAGCACGCTGCCACGAGCTCAATCCCGATGGGTCCCTGCAGATCATGTACGGCATCGACGGCCGGCACAAACTCGAAGAGGAAACCCTCGACCACCTCGAGGGCTACAACGGTTCGTCACCGGTTCGCGTCGGCAACGGGGCCTACGATCAATTGCAGCTCGACATCTACGGCGAGCTGCTCGATTCGGTTTACCTGTTCAACAAGTACGGCGCCCCGATCTCCTACGATCTGTGGACCGCCCTGCGCCGCATGGTGAATTGGGTTTGCGACAACTGGAAGCGCACGGACGAGGGCATCTGGGAAGTCCGCAGCGGTCAACAGCACTTCGTGTATTCGAAATTGATGTGCTGGGTCGCCGTGGACCGGGGCATCCGTTTGGCAGACAAACGATCCTTCCCCGCCGACCGGGAACGCTGGCAAGCCGTGCGCGACGAAATCTACGAAGAAATCATGGAGAAAGGCTGGAGCCCCGAGCGACAGGCCTTCGTCCAGTATTACGGCAGTGACACACTCGACGCGGCCAACCTCATGCTGCCGCTGGTGTTCTTCGTCTCTCCCACGGATCCCCGCATGCTGAAAACCCTCGACGCGATCAATCAGTCGCCCGAGCGCGGCGGCTTGGTGTCGAACGGCCTGGTGTACCGCTACGACCTGAACGCCGCCGAGGACGGACTGACGGGGCACGAAGGAACCTTCAACATCTGCACCTTCTGGCTGGTGGAAGCGTTGACCCGCGCCGGACGCAGCGATCAAAAGCGCCTGGACGAAGCGCGTTTGCTGTTCGAGCAGATGCTGGGATACGCCAATCACCTGGGCCTGTATGCCGAGGAAACCGGTCAACACGGTGAAGCGTTGGGAAATTTTCCGCAGGCATTCACCCACCTGGCGCTCATCAGCGCCGCCTTCAATCTCGATCGCGCCCTCGGGAAACGAGACTGACCCGGTGCACCGCTCCCTCCCCGGCGCCGTCCTCGCGGCGTTGCTCCTTTTCTCCAACGTTGCAATGGGCGCCAACAACTCCGCGTTCTCCCACCAGGCATGGAGTGACGTCCTCGCGCGCTTCGTCGATACGCGCGGCCGCGTCGATTACCGCGGACTCGCAGGCGACCGGGAGACCTTCGATCGCTACATCCAGCGGGTCGAAGCCATCAGCCCGGAATCGCACCCCGCCCAGTTCCCGACCCGCAACCACGAACTCGCCTATTACCTGAACGCCTACAACGCCCAGGTCTTCAAGGGCGTATTGGCGCGCGGCCCGGAAGAAAAGAGCGTGTGGACGGGACTGATTTCGGGCTATCGGTTCTTCATCGGCTACGACATCGAAATTGGCGGGCGCTCCATGAACCTGCGGACGCTCGAGAACGAGGTTGTGCGCGAAGGCTTCGAAGACCCGCGCATTCACGCCGCGCTCAACTGCGCTTCCATCGGTTGCCCGCGACTTCCCCAAGAAGCCTTCGTTCCCGAACGACTCGAAGCCCAACTGGATGCAGCGATCCGGGAGTTCGTGGACGAACCCCGCAATTGCACCCTCGACCGCGAATCGAAGACCGTTTCCCTTTCGAAGATTTTCGATTGGTTCGAAGACGACTTCCTGGCTTGGGAGCAACGCCAGGGAACGCAAGATCCCGCCTTGATCGACTACGTGAATCGCTACCGGACGGGCGAAAAGATCCCGCGCGACTACCGCGTCGAATTCTTCGAATACGACAAGCGCATCAACAAGCAATAGACGCTACGGGCGCGACGCCGCCTTGCGGGCCTTCAAGATCGCCTGCACCAGCGCTTCGGGAACTTCCTCGGGAACACTCGCCTCGAGGTCCTCGCAGGCCCCACTCACCAGGTCCACGGTGTCGCGATAATTCTCGAGATACGCCTTGCAGGGCGGACAGATTCCTATGTGCGCCTCGAAGACCGCACGGTTCTCACTCGGCAGCCCGCCTTCGAAGTACTCGCCGAGAAATTCGATCAATTCGCGACAGGTGAGATCGACCATCATGCCACCTCATCGCGCATGTGGGGATCGAGGAGTCCCCGTAGAGCCTGCCGTGCCCGATGCAGTCGAGTCTTCACCGCGCCGCGTTGGATCCCGAGCAGCTCCGCGGTCTGATCCGTGTCGTACCCATCCATGTCCCGCAGCATCAGGACCATGCGATAACCCTCGGGCAATTGCCCGATCGAATCGCGCACCCGTTCGCGAATCTCCTTGCGCTCGAGAGCGCGAGAGGCAGATTGCGCCCATTCGCTCGCGGGTTCACGCTGGTGCCCGTCTTCCAGGAAGCCCGGAAGCAGATCGTCGATGGACTCCTCGGGTTTTCTGCGTTGGGTCCGCAGCTTCATCAGCGCCGCATTGACCACGATGCGGTGCAGCCAGGTCGAGAGTTTGCTCTCGCCTTCGAAGCGATCGATCGATCGCACGACCGAGGCAAAGGCGTCCTGGACCACGTCGCGGGCATCCTCCTCGTTGCGGAGATACCGCCTCGCCACGGACTGCAGGGGCCCCACATAGGTGCGCACGAGCCGTTCGTAGGCGGCCTCGTCGCCCTTGCGCAGGGCTTCGACGAAGACCTTCTCCGCTTGGGTCTGTGATGCCGCGGAGGTCGAATCGGTCACAAGCATCCTTCCATGCTGGAGAGGCTATCCGGAGTCGAGGTTCCACTACAAGCAAAACGGCCCTGCACCTGGCCCGAAATCCGACCTTGGGGCAAGCTTGGCGCCATGTCGTTGCTGCGTTTTCTTGGAATCGGGAATCGGGAGGGGAACTCCCGGGACGAAAGTGACACCGTGCGAAAGATCGCGGGGCGCCTGGAACGCTTGCCCGCGGATCAAGCCAAGTTCCTCGCCGGATTTGCCTACGTGTTGGCCCGGGTCGCCCACGCGGATCTCGAAATCGACAGCTCGGAAACCCAGGAGATGGAGCGCATCGTGCGCGAACTCGCCCACCTCACCGAGGAAGAAGGCGTCCTGGTGGTCGAGATCGCGAAGTCCCAGGCGCGCATGCTCGGCGGCACCGAGAATTACGTCGTCACGCGCGAATTTCGCAATGCCACCACGCGCGAGCAACGAGGAGAACTGCTCCAGTGTCTCTACGCCGTGGCGGCGGCCGACGGGACGATCTCCGGTGTAGAGAGTTCGGAGCTGACGGCGATTGGCGAGGAGTTGGGGTTCACGCGGCCCGAGGCCGCGGCCCTGCGCGTTCAATATCGCGACAAACTATCGGTGATGAAGAAACCTTGATGGGCGAGAAGCGGTCGGCAGCCGCCTAGGACCGGATCAGCAGCAAGGTCTTCGGGTCGAGTGCAACGTGGAGCGCGGCCAGGTCCGTGTTGTCGTGATCCTTGA